>CAJTRA010000004.1:0-37583 GCA_910578345.1 uncultured Lachnospiraceae bacterium
TACGCATTTCGTGGGCACGAAATGCAAATCTTGTCGGGGAGTACCCCGAACCCCCTTATAATCCGCTAATTTTATGGTAATAACGCCAAATATCCTTGATTTGACGCCAATTTATTTTTCCGTGACGCCAATCCGGCTGTTTTTGACGCCAGTTTCTTTTTTGTGACGCCAATCCGCATTAAATTGACGCCAGCTAAATTTCTTCATTTTTTCAGTGACAGCATTTGGCTGTCAATTTTCATATCCGTTACGCCAAAATGCCCTTTTTTGACGCCAGTTGATGTGGAATTTTTCATTTTTGACGCCATCCTGACGCTTTTCCCCTTTCCCAAATACTCCGCTGCCGGCCAGTGTACCGGGGAGTGCGTGCGGTGTCAAGTATTTTAGCCCTAGACGAAAATCCTTGACACCGCCCACCCTCCCCGGTGGGTTACAGCCAAGCGGAAGTATTTGGGGGTGTCGGCTTCCCGCCGCACTTCCCACCAGCCTACCTTGCCATAGATTCAGGGTAATGGAAGTTGCGTTCAGCCACCACCATCACTTCCCTATCGGGGAAATGATACAGACGGGATAGTGCTTTCCTTTCATCCTGTGAGATAAATTCCGGCAGCGTCCATGCCTTTGTCTGCCCTTTCAATATATGCGACAGGTTATGCCTGTCTACCTCTTCCAGAAAGCAGGAAAGTTTGCTGTCTATGGAGTAAAAGATTTCCGCATCTTTTTCTGACTTTGCTGTGGACGCTTCCTGCTTTGCCTCCATCTTCATGGCTACAAGCAGTTCCCTTGTGCAGTATACCGGCTTTTCATTGGCCAGGATGTCCAGCATTTTCAGCCAGTCTTTTTTCATCAGATATAATGGATTTTTCTCCCTGCTCTGTACGTCATGGATATAACTGACTTCACCGCCTTTTTGCAGGGCGTATCTTGGCAGCCTGAATCTCTTCGCCTTTGCCGCCAGTTCCGGGGATATCCTTATGTATCCTTCCTGTTTCATCTGCTCTTTGAATTTAAATATGCGCTCCTCGTCCGGTAATCCATGTAAATATCCAGTCTGCCTGATTGAAAGAAGCAGCTTCAAATCTTCCATCACTCCCCGTAAAACTCCCGGCGGCTTTACGGGAAGTGTGCGTTCCCTCTTCCTGTGTATCTCCCGGACTGCCGCTGAAAGGGAGCGCTCATTTACTGCCTCATATGAAGCGGAATAGACTTCCCTCCGCAGCGACAAAAGGGTGTCTGCCACGCAGGCATAATGAATGGTGTTCACTTTCTCCCCGAAAGGTCCTTTGATATATTTCTCCGTTTTCAACGGGCCTTTGTCTATTGTTCCGTCCGTATATGTAACAGTGATGGATTTTCCCTTTACCTGTTTCTCCTTAATCTCCGCAGACAGTTTACGGTTATCAAGCACTTCAATGTCTGCCCTGCCGGATGCCTTCACATGGACTGTAAAGGATACGGGCATATCAGAGAAAAAGCAGAGCGACCTTGCAAGAAGGTTCTCTATGGTGTCTTTTAAATAGATTTCCCGTTCTTTCAGGCAGAATGCCCTCTCTGAATCCCAATGGATCAGGTAATGCCCTTCTGTCTTTAGCTGGTCAAAATCTGATGGCAGCTTTCCGCTTCCGCCCCTGAATGAATGCAGGAACTCCTGTAAGTCCACGTCATTCATCCGATATTCGTTCAATATTACCTCCGCTTATCAATATTATTTTTTAAACAATTTCCTGCATTGCGCTTTTTTCCCGTTCATGTGCCATATAAATCGTGGTTGACCTCGGCACGGTAATAACTGTCCATGGTTGCCGGGGCGTTGTACAGCGCAGTCAGCAGGTATGCCTTGATATTACCTACCTTCGTGGTGTTGCTGTCGATACAGCCAAAAACATACTCCACATGGCTGGAATTGATCTTTAGGAACCGGCTCCTTACAACCTCCCTTGGGAAATCGTCACCGGCAATGCGGATATACGGGCGTTTTGACAAAACAACTTCCAGCATCAGCTCCACTGTTTCATCCATCCGCTGTTTCCCATGGCGTTCTGCAAGGATGCTGTACTCGATATTCTCACGGATAATTTCACGGTATGCGTCTGCAAGCTCCATCCTGTCAATCTTATCAATCCCGTCCTGACCTTGCGCTGCTCCGGATTCTTCCGGATAGATTGATTGATTAATATTTAATCCGTCAGTATTTGATAATTCAGTATTTAATTGTGCGGGTTTCTCCTGTTTAAGCTCCGCCTGTTCAGGATTTACCTGTCTTGGATTTTCCCGTTCAGGTTTTTCCGGTTCAGGTATCCCTCTTTTTTCTTCCCCTGTTTCCTGTCCTACCGGCTTTTCATGTATCGTATAGGTGATGTCGCCCAGACGCCCGTTTTCATAACGGGTGCGCTGTCTGGTAAGATACCCATGGTTTTCTAATTCCTTTAATGCGCTGGTGATGGAATCCACCCCGTCTTTGCAGATACAGGCAAGCCCCTTCGTTGTATAATCCCAATCTTCCGGCAGGGAAAGCATAAGGGATAACAGCCCCTTTGCCTTCAGCGACAGTTCCACGTCACGCAGATGATAGTTGCTCATAACGGTAAAGTCTTTCGTCTTTTCTACACGAAATACAGCCATACTAAAAATCTCCTTTCCAAATCCTCATACTAACGGGTATAATCCCTGTCATTGCTGTGGTCATGGTACAGATACCCATCCGGCGCAACCTTCAAATGCTCCTGTATCTTTATCTCACCATTTTTCTGCCTGTCCTGAAATTTCCGGTATCCGGCATCCTTCAGGAACAGGCGCATCCGGTCTCCTTTGTCACCCACGAAAGAGTCACCTGAAAGCACCTCAAAGACAACCATGTGCCGCACCTCCGGGTCAAAACGTTCCAGCGCCATAATGTCATGCCCCTTTAGCTGTTCGGCGCCGGATTTCTGCCTTGCCTCCGCTATCAGTTCCCCGATTGTCCGCCCTTCTTTAGGCAGGCGGTAATGTCTCCGAATATCATTTACAATTTCCATGCACTCCACATCTGACAGGGGGCGCAGCTTTTCCATTAGACTATCCGCCGCACTTTTCCTGTCCGGGTCTTTAGCATACCGTGAAGCCATTAACAATTCGTGCAGGATGGCATAACGCCCACTCCCTTCCGTCTGGTACAGCATCCGTTTCTCCATTTCATTCAGTTCCATATGGTTTTCCTTTCCCTAAAAATCTGCATGAAAAAAGGACACTCACCTTGCACATGATGGAATGTCCTTTAGGTTACTTTTATTCAATTTTCTATTTGTATGACATGGAATGGCCGCAGCGGCTTTCTATCCGCCCATGAAGCTGTCCATAAAGTCAAGGGCAGCTTCATTTATTATCTCTTCACCCTGCTGTATTCCTGTCTGCTCCTGCCTGTCCTGCTGTACTGCAGCCGCATTCTGCATCCCCGGTGACAGTACTTGCATATAGGGATACATCATTGGGAATGGTGTCTGTGCCAGACTTTTCTTTATCCCTTCCGCCTCCCTCCGGATGCTCTCCTGCACCTTTGCCAGAAGTTCCTCATGGGTAAGGCTGGTTTCCCCTCCCCGGTCATAATATCCGGTCATTGCCTTTGCAATAATGCTGGTGTAGTCCTGCTTCTTCCCGTCCGGCGGCTCCTGGTAGCTGCCCTGTAAAATCTGCCATGCCCGCCGCTCCTCCGGCACATCCATATCAAACCGGCAGGAAACGCGCTTGATGTTTTTTATTGCCTGTCTCTTCCCCATAGCAATCCTCCATTCTTGCCCAGTCCGTGAATTTGGATATCAGTACAAATTCATCTGTGAAAATTTATTTTTCACAGGCTCCCTCATCCACGCCTGATGTTCCGCAGCCGCCTCTGGTTTGAAAGATATTCATAGCCCTTGGCGTTGGCGTGGATATCCTCAATGAAGTGCACTTTATTCTGATCCAGCTTTGCGAAATGCTTCATCAGCATTGCACCACCGCCTAGGAAATGGAGTTTTGCCAGTTCTTCATTGTAGCCATACTCACGCAGCTTCCGCATGATCTTATCGGTATAGTCTGACGCACACTCTGCTATCGCTTTCAGGTATTTCTCCCCGATATCCGCAGCACCGTCTTTCAGCACTTTCTTTACAATACAGTCATCCACAACGGTATGTACCTTGTTCGTCAGTTCGCTCCGCATCTCGATCACACAGCATTCCACCCCGAAACGCTCCGTATAATAGCGGCTGGAATCCGGCTTCCCGTCAATGATAAAAATAACATTCATTGTACCGTTGCCGATATCCGCAACGATATTAAATCCCTGATAATTGGATAAATCTGCCGCTACTGCCGCAAAACCCTGTGCATAGACTTCCACATCCTCAATCTTTACATGATACCGGGTGTCATTGCACCGGAATGTCACTTCCTTATTTTTCAAAAGATATTTCCGAAAACCCTCGCCCTGTTCCCCCAGCCATTTGATGGGAAGTCCCACTGCCAGAATAACAGAAGCATTGCATAATCCCCTGCCCATTAATTCCTTCGCCAGAGCCGCCAGCGTCAGGATATAATAATCTTCATCCCATACCTTATCCATCTGGTACTCTTTGTGGGTAGAGCCTATCTCATAAAATTTCCCTTCAAACTCTACGATCATCCCTGCCAATTCCGATGCCCTCTCTCTTTCAATCACGCCGGATTCAAAAATGTAGTGGGCGGACTTAATATTTCCGTACCCATGGTCAATGCCGATCCTGTAAACCTGTTCCATAATCTTCTCCTTTATCAATTTGAATTTATAAAAACTATCTTTATGTTCATGTGCCATGCAGGCCATAATTGACCTCTGCCCGGTAATGGTTATTCACTATTACCGGGCGCACTATATAGTTCTGTCATTCCTCATGATACAATTAGCTAATTGTAATCTCTAAACAACCCTCCTTTATTTATGGCTTGTCCCTTCTTAAAATCAGGAACATTTTGCAGAAGCGTCCTCCTGCCTGTTCGTAACGTTACGCAAAATCCGGGCATTGAAAACCCGTTGAAATGAAATTGGACTAAGCAGAATCCCCTGTTTTTCAGGTTTTTCCTCTTAGTCCAATTATAACAGCATCATACAGATACGGATCATTCCCCATAACAATCCCCCACTGCATAAGAAGCGCCGCCGCCCCGGTCACAAAGGGCGTCGCGAAGGAGGTTCCAGTTACCGATGCATATCCGCCATTCCGATCAGGAGCCGTCACATTGACACCCGGCGCTACCAGGTCTGGCTTTACGAAGGAATCTGAGGTCCGGCTGTTAACCTGCTCCTGATACAGATAGCCCCTTCCGGAGAAATCAGCATAAACCTCATAGACGGGGTCATATGCTCCAACTGTGATCACTTTAGATGCTGTGGAGGGAATCGTCAATGTTACATCCGGTGTTGTGCGCACGAACCTTGTTTTTTCACTCCGTGCTGTACCGGAGGGCAAATAGAAGGTATAGTTGCCTGTAATGGTTTCTACAGGTTCTAGTAGAAATGTCCACACGCCGGTATCTAAATATCTTCGATCACCTATTGGCAGAAAGTCGAAGTAGAGTTCCTGACTGGTCAGATAAGGTGCCGGCGCCCCGTTGTATAGAAGGATCAACGTCTGTTCTAGCCGATATGTTTGTTGACTAAATTGGTCAGTATCTACACGGAAGGAGGCGCCGGTAGGTGATACCAGGGTCACGCGATACCGATCCGTATACTCTTTCCAAAGCTGTACATTCAGGCCAGTTTCATAGTCACCTATAGTAAGTTCCACACGTGTCAGATTTTCACTGACGTCACTGTCAAGTTGAGCAAACCTCTTGGTCGAGTCCTTTATAGACTGACCAGAACCGTCACTTCCAGTCGGTGCAATACCTCCTCGATTTATGCTACTGCTGCGTCCCGTCACTGCCACGCTACCGCCTACATGACCGCCGGATGCCCCTTCGTTTCCACTGCCTACACAGATCACGCTTCTTCCAATCTCAGATACATTATCCAGAAAACGCTCCAGCAAAGAGGTGCCGTTATGTGCACCATACGTATTTCCAAAACTTAAGTTGACTGCCACCGGCATTTTTAATTCTACCGCCTTATTAACTGTATAAGTCAATGCACGCATCAGTTCTGTTGTCCTTGGAAAGGATCCGAACCGCGGAGTGCCCAGGCGTACAAACAGCAAATCGCTCTCCCTGGCTACTCCGGCATAGGCCGTGCCTCCCATACCGCCTCCACCAGCAGCAATCCCGGCGACTGCCGTCCCGTGTCCTGTCGTATCAACGCTGGGGACTATCTGTTCTGCCTGCTGCCTGCTGCCCGCTGCAAGCGCCTCATTGATCTGCTCCTGTGTAAACTCCTGGTCCAAAACCTGGTCCCATAGATAGCGGATTCTTGTTGTTCCGTCTGGTTTGCGAAAATCCTCATTCCAGTAACTGATCCCGGAATCGATCACGGCGACCAGAACTCCCTTCCCAGTCAGATCACGGTAGATCTGGCTTCCAGGCGTATAACAGGAAGCTGTATTTCCCGCCAGATCCGCGAAGAAAAGTCGTTTCGGCTTTTCGATATATTCAATCTGTTCCACTTCTGCCAGAGCTTCGATCAAAGCTTCCGGCATCGTCAATATGGCGTACCCTGCGATCAGCTCTTCTATCCGTATGTGTTCTCCCTGTGGTAACGCAAAGAAAGAGGACAACCCTTCCTGCAGATCGCCGTGATATTTGACGATCAGCTCCCAGGTATTGTCCTCCTGATCAAATCCTACATTCAGTTCTAATGACCGTTCCCGCTCTTCCATCGGTGTGTCCAATGCAAGATTCAGTAAATTTTCGTTTTTCTGCGAATCCATGTCATACCACCATCTATCCATTAATCCCTAAGGATCCTTTTTCTATATGATATGAGAAAATCTGATAATGGTCTTGCATCTTCCATCTTGCTGCCTAATACAGTTTCTTCGCCAGCATATCCGCATTGGTAGCATATTTCAATGCCGTATCCCTCGTGATGATTCCCTGTTTATACAGGTTCAACAGACTGCCATCCATGGAAATCATATCCTCTTTCATCGAAGAATAAATGATACCATCGATCTGCGGGATCTTGTTATCGCGGATCATATTGCGGATTGCGGGTGTCACCGTCATGATCTCCAATGCCGGAACCATCCGTCCATCCACACTTGGCACAAGCTGCTGTGAAACCACTGCATTTAACACAGTAGATAACTGGACGCCGATCTGCTTCTGCTGATTCGCTGGAAAGACATCAATGATACGGTCGATCGTATTGGCCGCGCCGATCGTATGAAGCGTGGAAAGCAGAAGATGACCAGTCTCAGCCGCCGTCATCGCCACTTCAATCGTCTCATAATCCCGCATCTCTCCTAACAGGATCACATCCGGGCTTTGACGCAGAGCCGCCCGGAGTGCACTGACATAATTTTCCGTATCGACATTGATCTCCCGCTGGCTCACAACACTCTGTCCATGCTGATGAAGATATTCCAATGGATCTTCTAACGTAATAATATGCTTGCTCTGGTTCTGGTTAATCTGATCAATCATACAGGCCAGCGTCGTCGATTTGCCGCTTCCGGCAGGACCTGTCACAAGGACCATACCCTTGCCGCTCTCTCCCAGATGAAGCACATAGTCTGGAATATGCAGCGCATGTGCGTCCGGCAGATCAAACGTAATGATACGGATCACAGCCGACAGAGATCCCCTCTGCTTATACGCACTGACACGGAAACGGGACATTCCTCTGATTGCAAAGGAAAAGTCATCGTCCCCCTTTTCATGCAGTCCCTGCATGTCCCGGTTCTCGGCATATTCATAGATCTCCCTCAAAATTCTCTCCGTATCAGACGGAAGCAGTTTTTCATCTGCAAACCTGCAGATCACGCCATTCTTCCGGTAAGAAATAGGCAGACCTGCTACGATAAAGACATCGGAAGCCTGTTCCCTGATCACCTGTTGTAAACATTCCTGCAAATTCATACACTAACCTCCATGTCACAGTTCTGCCGTGACGCAAATCAATTCTTCTCAATCTAATCTCCTTGCATATCACAAGCCTACTTGTGATACTGCCTGAATATTTCACCCAAACTTCATGATCCCGCTTAACCGGAATCCCTCATCCATATAGAAAAGACTCTGCTCTCAGGCATTCTTTGCTATTCTATGACCGGCATAAGATTTAACGGCTGTTCCTTCTGCCAGTCTCCTGTATTCATGATTTTCCACGCCTTGATCTCGTAATAATATGGATTCTCTCTACAGTCTTTGACTTGTAAAGTCACTACAAGCGCCTGCTGCTCTCCCGCAGGAACCTGAAAAGAGATCATTCCGTCTGCTTCCAGCTGTTCAAGCTGCAGTGAAATTCCCTCAATCTGCGCTCCTTTTAGCGCTGTACCGACCTCGGTAAGATATGCCGCAAATGCCTCGCCAGTATCACTTTGTCCTGCACTGTCAGATTGACTAACTAAGCCAATCTTATCGCTGACCTGGTAGAGAACCTCATCGATCCTGCCTACCACTATCTCAGCCCGCTCCGAAGCCTCATAATATTCCTGCTTGTGCGCTGCCATTTTCTCACTGAAAGAATAATCGCTTCTGGCGCTTGAAAGCGACAGGATCGCAAACGTAACCAGGCAGAGTACCAGAAATATGACCAGCAGAGACGAGGATCCAATATTGACAAAATAGGACTGTTGTTTATCTTTCATGTTACCTCGTCCTCCTCGCAATATGATGCTTCGTCTGCAATCGATAAATTGATGTATCCTTCTGCGTATCGGCATCCTTTCGCATCTCAATCTCTGCTGTGACCATCTGCGCCTCCTCTGTCAGGTGAATCGCCAGCGTATATTGAGCCTTATCTGATTCGCAAGGCATATGATCTGCATCATAATAAAGACTGACCTCTGCCTGCGCCAAATCTTTTTCCTCCGTCCACGTCTCCAAATCTGGATACTCCCCTTCCGGATAGCACTGCATCAGAAGACGCAGACTTTCTTCCAGGCTGTCCGATGTACAGATGATTTCTGCAGCGCCTGCACACTCGTTAACTGCATAAGTCAACGCCTCTGATTCACGGCTCATCAGATGGGATTTTACGAAGAACTCCACACAGACAGCGCTTGCCACCGAGAAAAAGAGAATCGCAAGTATTAACTCCATTAGAAATAGGCTGGATGATCTTGCCCTGCTTCTATGTACCATTGAACAACTGTCCTTTCTTTCTAATCTAGCTCTGTCCTGCTCCTAACCCCGATCAGCGCAGAGCTTCTCTTCTCATCTTTATCTGTACATTCAAACCGGAAAACGCTGTCCGAAACCTGTTCCATGGAAAACATCTGTACTTCCAGGATGGTCCTGCCATCCTCAGCTCCAGCCTCCACCCCGTCTCTGATGAAAAGCTCTTTCAACTCCCCTTCACAAATATAAATATACGTGTGATAGGACGCACCGTCATATTCCTGGTCCAACACAAGAGCCTCATATCCATCAAAACGATCCAAATAGACTGCACCATTTTCATCATTCTGATGGATCTTCTCTCCAATATAGGCAAGCCCGGTTCTCGCCGTATACTGCAAGGAAGAGGTTTCCGTAGTAGATTGATAAATCCCAGCCGCAAGCAGGATCAGGGCCAGCGCCGACAGCGCAAAGACAAAAAACAAGGCGATCGGAAACAGAAAGTCGATCATATGCCTGCGTTTCAAACGAAATCCCATGACCTCACTCCTCCTTCTCGATAATGGTAATATCCGGCAGAATATTAGATCCGATCGTTCGATAATCTACAAAGAAAAGATCCTCGTCATAGGTCAGCCCATAATTTTCCCGCAGATATTCAAGATCTGCCGGATAGGTGCCTTCCACTGCGTAACAGTGTGTGACACTGCGCATAATAGCATTCTCCAGGCTCTCCCGCTGACGTTTTCTTGTCCCCGCAGATATCGATGATATCCCCTGAAAGAAAACAAGGATGACCACCAGAAACAGACAGGCCGACAGCAGCATTCTTGTCCGGGAATCTTTTTGTTTCCGATACACAAACCGCTTCATAGATAAACTCCTTATTTCTTTTCAACCCTTACCTTTGGATCCGATAAACCGCGGCATTTTGGCACGGTCAGCGCAGTAAATGCGCAGACCCAGGCTGAACGGTTACTGAATTGTTACTCTCTTACCGTCAAATACTTGACATAATCCCCATTAGTGGCAGCATCACCGACAGAAGGATCACACCCACAATCAAGGACAAAGCGACCACCAGCGTAGGCTCCAATACTGCCAGCAAATTGTTCATGCGGGTATCAATATCATCCTGATACAGTCCAGCGATCTGCTCCATAACCTGATCCATGGAACCAGTCTTGGAACCAATCGAAGCCATCCGCGCGTAAACACCTGTAAACATACCGGAATGAAACAATGCTTCCGACAGATCCTCTCCGTCATGGATCTTTTCCAGGCAGAGATTTATTTTCTCCTGAAAAATCGGATCATCATTCAGGGAGGTAACCAGTTCCATACTGCGGTCGGGGTTTAAACCACTGCTTAAAGTTAAGGCCATACCGCTTGCAAAACGGCAGGCAGCAATCTCTTCATAGATATCTCTTGTTATTTTAAGTTTGTAGCCAATCTGTTGGAACAGACGCCGCCCGGACACCGTTCTTGTTCCATAAAAAATCAATCCCGCTATAACCACCAGTAAGAGAATGATAACAATAGCATAACGGTTGATCACATTCCCCGCATTCATCAGCGTTCTGGAAACTCCCGTCATCTCTGTTCCCAACTGGATAAATACCTGATTGAAAATGGGCATGACCTTCACCAGCAGAACAATAATGACCAGCGCCATCATCGCTACCATAACCATCGGATAGGTAATCGAATTGCGGATGCTCTTCCGAATCGAATCTTCCCGTTCATAATGATTCTGCAGCGATGCCATTACCGCATCTAACGTACCGGTCTCTTCCCCGATCTGGACCATATGTAACATATAAGAAGGATATAGTCCGGTAACCTCCATTGCCTGATAGAGACTTCCCGTCTCCTGCATATTGTTTAAAAGCGCCTCCAGGACCTCCTTTTCCTCTGAAGAAGCGGCATCTTCCAGCATGATCGTAAGTCCCTCCAGGGATGAGATGCCAGCCTTTAATATAAGAGCGATCTGACCACAGAATGAAGATAATTCCAGACTGGAAAAAGGTTTCATGATTGGTAATCCTCCATTTCCTTTCATTTTAATTGTTTCTATTTCTGGTTATGACTGATTCTAATAAGAATATTTTACCGTGTAGTTCTTACCGTCTCCAATATATTTCTTGAGCGCAGATCGGCTGTTACTCGCCGCCAGCGTCGGATCCATCAACGACCAGTGTTTCCCATCAAATTCAATGATATTGTCTACCCAGCCGCTCTCTGTCAGATAGACGCTGATCCAGGCATGATAAGCTTCCCCGGAATAGCCAATCTGAAGTTTGGTCGGAATTGCCTGCGACCGCAGCATAGCCACCATAAGAGCAGCATAATCAAAGCAAATCCCTTTCTTCGTCTGCAATGTCCTGTCCACATCCGGAAGATATCCTCCTGTGACAGTGGCGGCCAGCTTCTCATCATAAACAATATTCGTGATGACATACTGATATACCTGCTCCACATAATCCAGATCACCGGAAGAAGCTTCTGACAACTTGATCCCGTAAGCCACCGCATCATCCTTCTCGGTAAACCATGCATATTGATTCGGATACAGAAACGGTTTGAATTCATCCTGCAGTTTCACCTGGATATCCTGGGAAAAGGCCAGCGCATACATATCATCCCGGACATTTTCCAAAACATCCAGCCTGTATTCCCCATCTCCTTCAGAAAGAGGAAATGTCTCATAAGAACCAATCGCCAACGTATACGTATAAGTAACAGCGCCCGGCGCCGTAATCTGCAGTTTTACCTTAGCGGCATCTCCCTCATAGCGTACCATCACATAACCGTCATCCGTATGAGAAGCATCAATGGAAACTGCCCCCTCTCCATAGGTGACATCTCCGGATGCCTCAGGAACAAAGCATTTACGTACCGTTTCTCTCTTTGCACCCTTCGTTTCCGCAGACGATGATCCGGTATCTTTGGACTTCGTAGACGCTGCCCCTGAATCTTTACGGAAAAAAAAGCCCGAAGACTGAAACGAGCATCCCATAAAGGAAAATACGAAAATTATTATGAGAAATACACAGATAATAACAGATCTTCTGTGCATAGGACAACTCCTTTCGTAAATCAAAATATACTTATGATAGTATAACACCAAAAAGCATCCCGAACAAGAAGTCTTGAAGAAGAATTATTCCTTACCGAATTATTCCTTATATTCGTCTTTGACTCTCTGCACATATCATGCTATGATATATAAAGGGAATTTTTTCAATACACGCTTATTCATTTACACTTGAGGAAATCATGCACAAACTAACCGATACAGCAAAAGCAGATACGAACACCGTGCATACTGCTATGAACAGCTTTCCTGCAGAGGACACGAAGACGGAAGATCTAGTCAAAACCTATGATGACTTATACGTACAAGATAATTTTGGGACATTGGACTATCCTGTGGGTGTCTCCTATCTTGATTTGAGCAAATCTTACATGAACAGAATCCGTTGGCACTGGCATGAGGAAATGGAAGTTCTGATCATCAACAATGGACTTGCAGAAGTATCTACCGACGATGCCTCCTATTCCCTGAAACCAGGCCAGGGCATCATCATCAACCAGAATGTGCTCCACTCCATCCGTTCCATGAATGAGAAGAACTGCACCTTCTATTCCCTTGTCTTTCATCCCGATTTTCTATTCGGATACAAAGGCAACTATCTGCAGACACAGTTTCTGCTGCCAATCCAGAATTTTCATCTTTTTAAGATTCTCGTGCTGAACGAGTCGAATCCCTGGCACGAACGCATGCTTGATGCCATCAATGACACGATTGCCGCCAATCTGACGAAGCAATTCGGCTATGAGATCGCCACGAAAGGATATCTTTGCCGCTTTTGGTCGGAAATGATCTCCCGTCTTCCGCAGCTTGGCACTGCCCCTCCACCTCATGCTTCTTTAGACGAACAGCGGGTAAAACAAGCCATGCTTTTTATCCGAAAGCATCACGCAGAGGCAATCTCACTGGATGAAATTGCCGAAAGCGTCCATATCAGCAAAAGCGAATGCTGCCGCTGCTTTGCACGCACGCTGCAGATGACGCCTTTTGAGTATCTGATGAAGTATCGTATCTTCGAGGCGACCCGAAAAATGATCGAAAACCTGAACAGTCCGGCCTCCATTGCAGATATCGCTCTGTCGGTCGGTTTTAATAACATAAGCTATTTTAATAAGTTGTTCAAGAAGTTTCTAGGATGTACACCCACCTACTATCGGACTCATAAGATCCCTTCCAGAGAAACTGCCAAGAATACCGGACCTTTTAATATTCCGATTATTTAAAAATCCTGCGCCGTTTACCGACGCAGGATTTTTTCTATCCGTTAAGATCCTATTTTTTTCTCACAGATATCTTTCAGACAGCACTTATCACAATAAGGTTTTGTCCTTGCTGTGCACACTTCCCTTCCGTGCCAGACCAATCGATGGCAAAAGTCGCTGCCCTCCTCTGGCGGGATAATTTTCCATAACGCCATCTCCACTTTCTTCGGCTCTTTAACCCCGTCCACTAAGCCAATCCGGTTACACAATCTGATACAGTGTGTATCTGTCACGATCGCAGGTTTCCCGAACACGTCTCCCATAATGAGATTTGCACTCTTTCTTCCCACACCGGGAAGTTTCAAAAGTGCATCGAAATCATCCGGCACCTTTCCGTCATACTCTTCTTGCAGCATTTTCATGCAGGCGCTGATATCCCGCGCTTTGCTGTTCCCCAGTCCGCAAGGATGGACGATTCTTTCAATCTCTTCTACAGGCGCCGCCGCAAGCGCCTTGACATCCGGAAACTGCTCATACAATTTTTCAACTACCACATTAACCCTTGCATCCGTACACTGCGCCGCCAGCCGCACGCTGACGAGCAGTTTCCAGGCTTCATCATAATCCAGCGAGCAGGATGCATCCGGATATTCTTTCTTCAACCGTTCAATCGCTGCAAGCGCCAGTTTCTTCTTTGTCATCCTTTGTCTTCCTCACTTCTTGTCTGCACAAATAACACTCGTCTTCATGGGAATAAATCACGCCAACTGCCTGCAGATAGGCATAGATGATCGTCGAGCCCACAAAGGTCATGCCGCGCTTCTTCAGATCTTTCGAAATTGCATCCGAGAGAGGCGAAGTAACCTGATCTTTCTCATAGACGACCTGTCCTTTTGTATACCCCCACAAATACGTGGAAAAACTTCCGTATTCCTCCATAATCTTTTTAAAAACACGCGCGTTATTTACTGCGGCCTTTATTTTCAACCGATTGCGAATGATTCCGGCGTCTTGTCTGAGTTCCTCCATCTTGTCCGCATCGTAAGCGCATATTTTCTCAAGATCAAACCCATCAAACGCCTTTCTGAACGCTTCTCGCTTATTCAGCACACACTCCCATGTCAGTCCTGCCTGAAAAGACTCCAATAGAAGCATCTCAAATAGCTTCTGATCGTCATAAACCGGCTGTCCCCATTCTTCATCATGGTATTTTATGTACAATTCATTCTTCGGATTTGCCCATGCACAGCGTTTTTTGTAATCTGTATCTTCCATGTCCTTTCGTATCTCCTTACTACACTACTCTACTTCCCTGATTACGCCTGAAAGGAGCCTATCTGATCATGCAGTTCAGAAGCCAGATGCTCCAGCCTGCCTGCAAACTCTTTTAATTGCGAGATGACCTGAACCTGCTTCTCAGAGATCTGCATCGCCTCCTCTGAATAGGTCAGACAGTAGCCGGAACTGGAATCAATATTCTCAAAGGCATCTGTAATATTCTCCTTGGCCTCCACAAATTCCTGCAGCCCATTATATAACACCCGATTGTGTTGATCAATATCCGAGACAGTGCCGGCAATCTCATCAAAGGCAATACGCACCTTTGATGTGACCTGGGAGCCCTGGGACAGCAGCGCCGCCACATCCTCTATCTCTGACACCGTTTCATTAATCTGCGCCTGAATCTCCATGATCAACTGTCTGATATTCTCGCTTGCTTCCTTTGTCTGTTCTGCCAGACTGCGGATCTCGTCCGCCACGACCGCAAATCCTCTGCCGGCTTCTCCAGCTCTGGCAGCCTCGATCGATGCATTCAGCGCCAGCAGATTCGTCTGAGAAGATATACGCGTGATCGTGGATATAATATCTGTAATATGCTGGGATTTATCCTCCAGATCCTCAATTCCCATCTGCAGTTTCCTCATATTTCCCAGGGAACGGTCAGAAGCCTTCTCCAAATCTAAGGTAATTCCCATGCTGTCAGAAATCTTCGTATTCACATCGCTCACGAGGACTCTCAGATCCTGGAACTGCGCATGGAACTGATCGATCTGCAACTGGAATTCATTTAACTTCGTCCTGCCATCGGAAACGTTATGATGCTGCTCACCCATACTGTCTGAGATATGTCCCATCTCATCTCTCACCTGGTCTGCGCCGCTCACCACCTCATCCGTGATCTTTTTTAACACATTTGACGACTCCCTGATATCGTGCGCAGCATTGGAAGAAAGATCCAGAATGCCCTTAAGACTATCCATCATGTCGCCGAAACCAGCAGAAAGCCGCCCTACTTCGTCCTTCTTTCCAGTTGCGATCTTCTGAGTCAAGTCTCTTGTCGTCACTGCCTTTGTCAATTTCTCAACCGGCATCATCATCCTGGTTGCCGTAATGCTGACGATCAGAATGCATAAAACAAAAGAAATGCCGATCGCCACAATGAAATCCCGAACCATCGTGATCGTATTCGCATTCAATACCGCCCGGTCCACCGCGATCGCCAGTTTCCAGCCACAGGCCGAGATGTCCGCTGTAAAGATCGCTCTCTTTACGCCATCATAATCTTCCACCGAAACAACTTCTCCCTTGTCAGAGAAAAATGTATTCTCAAGTTCTCCGTAAGGGTTCCCCTCCAAATCCCGGATCGACACCGGCTCATCATTCACGTAGCCATAATCTGCGTTAGGGTGCACCACCAATCCCATATTCTGGTCGAGCAGCATGGCATAGCTGTCGTCAGGCACTGTGCACTGATTCACTGTGTACATAATCCTATCAATAAAAATGTCTTCCGCCAGAACCCCCGCCATAGATGTACCCTGCATAATCTTACGTGCAATCGTTATAACCATCCTTCCTGAGTCTGTGTCCCGGTAAGGAGCAGAATAGTAGATGCCTTCCTGTTGCGCAGCATTTACATACCAGTCCCGGTTCGTAAAATCAATCGCCGGATCCGGTTCATAACCACTCGCCGCTGTCATCCGGTTACTCTCACTGACATAATAGATATCATACAAGACATTGTCCTTATTATGATTTTCCAAAAGCTCAGTCAGATAAGTGAGCAATGGCTCATGTTCTGTCCGGTTGTCAATCTCGATCGTAGCAGCGATCGTATCCAGAAAGATTTCCTGCTCTTTCAGCCAGAGTTCTATTTCTTCAGCGCTGTTCTGTGCCAGAGATTCTGCATTCTTATGCTCTGTATTCTTCAATTCTCCGGAAGTATTCACATAACTGATCATTGACGAGATCGTGAGGCAGATCACACAGATCAGACATGTCTCCAGAACAAGTTTCCCCTTTAAGCTTTTCATTCCTACTCTCCTTCTCTTTCTCTATCCTGGCGCTCTTAAGTCTCTCCCATCTTTACAAGCTTTGCTGCCTTGATCAGCCGATCAGGCAATTCAAGTCTCTCCCATCTTTACAAGCTTTGCTGCCTGATCGGCGGCTATGCAGGCGTCAATGATCTCCTGAATGTCGCCGTTCATTATCTTATCCAGCTTATAGATCGTCAGGTTAATGCGATGGTCCGTCACACGTCCTTGCGGGAAATTGTATGTTCTGATTTTCTCGGAACGGTCCCCTGTCCCGATCTGGCTTCTGCGCATCTCTGCCTCCGCATCATGACGCTGCTGCTGCTCAATGTCATATAGTTTCGCTTTCAGCAGTGCAAAAGCCTTCGCCTTATTCTGGATCTGGGACTTCTCTGTCTGACTGTATACCACGATTCCTGTAGGGTAATGCGTCAGACGAACAGCCGAGTCTGTCGTATTTACACACTGACCGCCATTGCCGGATGCCCGCATAACATCGATCCTTACATCTTTATCGTCAATAACAATATCGATATCATCATCCACTTCCGGCATCACTGCCACGCTGATTGTAGAGGTATGGATACGGCCGCCTGATTCTGTTTCCGGCACACGTTGTACCCGATGTACACCACTCTCATATTTCAGGACAGAATAAGCCCCCTGTCCTGTCACCATGAAGGTTACACTCTTCATGCCGCCGATACCGATCTCCTCCACCTCCATCGTCTCCACCGACCAGCGTCTGCTCTCTGCATAGTGGACATACATACGATAGATCTCCGCCGCAAACAAAGCTGCCTCATCCCCACCCGCGCCGGCACGGATCTCCACGATCACATTCTTCTCATCGTTAGGATCCTTGGGCAGCAGCAAGATCTTCAATTCCTTCTCCAACTCTTCCACGCGCCTCTTTGCCTCGGCAAGCTCTTCTTTGAGCATTTCCCGCATCTCTTCATCCGACTCGCTTTCCAGCAAAGAAAGGGAATCCTCGATATCCTGGTTACACTTCTTATATTCTCTGTAAGCAGTTACAATCGGGGTGAGATTGCTCTGCTCTTTCATCAGCGCACGGAAACGTTCCTGATTATTCGCCACGTCCGGTTCGCTCAGTTCATTCATGATCTCTTCAAATTTTCTCAACAAATCATCTAATCTGTCAAACATAATCACCCATGCCTTCCTTTCTGTAAATGGATCTGCTTTCTAAGACAATCACCCGTGAAATCCACGGACACCCTATCGCTCCCTGTCGGATTTCATCTAAGGCTGCTGGGACTCCATACGCCCTGCACCACCCTGTCATTCCCTCCATAATCCTGGAAGACTTCTATCTGTTTGAACCCAGCATCTTCCAGCAGACGGGATACCTCTTTCCCCTGGTCAGACCCGATCTCCATAAAAAGCATTCCGCCACTGTACAGATACCCGCCTGCCTGTGCCGCGATCTGCCTGTAAAAAGAAAGCCCATCCTCACCGCCATCCAATGCCATCCGCGGTTCATGATTCTTCACTTCCGGCATCAATGTTTCTATAACACTCGTTCTTATATAAGGAGGGTTTGACACAATAATATCAAACTTCTCCTCTCCAGGCAGACTCCGGAACAGATCACTCTGCAGAAAAGCCGCGCATAAAGCCCTCTCTCCTGTACCTGTCCGAGCAGTCATTTCGGCATTCCGCTCCGCTGTCTGCAAGGCTTCCGGGGAAAGATCCGTTCCAATCCCTGTACAGTCATTCGAATAGTACAGCAGACTTAACAGAATACACCCGGAACCCGTACACAGATCCAGAATCCGCATGCCGTCATGAAGATTGCGCAGTACCTCCTCTACCAGAATCTCCGTGTCCTGCCGCGGCACAAGCACATTCTCATCCACAGCGAAAGTTAATCCCATAAATTCCTGGGCGCCTGTAATCTGCTGGAGCGGTACACGGCTCTGTCTTCTCACAACAGCCGCTTTATACCGGTTCTTCTCTTCCTGAGAGATCTCACGGTCTCCATGGGCTAACAGCGTATTCCTGTCCGTCCCGCAACACCATTCGAGAAGTAGTCTCGCATCCAGTGCAGCATCAGGAACCTCTGCCAAAGTCAGTTCTTCCCGTCCCCATCTGTATAGCATTTCATAAGTCCATTCATTATATAACATATGCTATCCTTATCACATACTGTGCCGCAATCTTCCTTTTTTCGCCGGAGACTTTCTATGACGTCTCCTCTTCCTCCGCCTGCCCTTCCTCTACCAGCCAGGAATCATCTACCTCATAGCCAAACGTCTCGTATAAATAGCTTTTCCAGTCAAATACCGCTTCTACTGCTGCAATGGCCACTTCAACCATACTCTCATCCGGCTCTTTGGTTGTCAGTCTCTGCAGCCACATACCAGGTGCGGAAATAATTCTGACCAGAATATGATTGCTCCTGCCTGCTAGACGAATAATTTCATACGATATTCCGGCAATTACCGGGATCAGAGCAATTCGGATCAAAACACGGTAGACTGGATTCTCCACGCGGATAAAGAAAAAAAGCACGATGCTGACCAACATTACAAACAACATAAAGCTCGTTCCGCATCTCTTGTGCTGTTTGGAACTGCGCATTACATTCCTGACTGTCAGCGGACGTCCTTTTTCAATACAGTTGATACACTTATGTTCGGCACCGTGATACCGATAAAGACGGTTAATATCTTTCATCAGGGAAATACTCAGCACATATAGCACAAAAATAACAATGCGAAGTACTCCTTCTATGATCGACATAAAGGAAGCGCTTCTGATATATTCCGAAAAGAGGGACGTCACAAAATAAGGCAGCACCATGAAAATCCCTATGGCAAGCGCAAACGAAACGATCATTACGATCACACTAAGCACCTGGTCCGCCTTATCCTTGAATAGTTTATGGAACGCTTTATCTGTCACCGTCTCTTTCGCTTCCTCGTCCTCATAGAAAGAAGCCGAATAATTCAGGCTTCTCATTCCTAAGATCATAGAATCCAGAAATTGAAAGATTCCTCTTACGAACGGAATGGTCTTTACCTTGCTATCATGTAAGATTCCAAGATAATGCTCTACTTCAACCTCGATCTCTCCATCCGGTTTCCTGACCGCTACAGCATACTGATCCTTATTCTTCATCATAATACCTTCTAGAACCGCCTGTCCACCGATCCCGGAATACTGTGTTTTCTTCTTTCTGCTCATTCTGTATTACCCTCTTTGATTTGTAGTAAACGACATAACAGATTGCTGCATCCGGTTTCTGTCAAAGCCATATCCAAAAGCTTTTACAGAACAGAACGCACAATTTCCACTGCCATTAACTATAAAAAGGGTGAGATCAGCACCTCACCCTTCCTGTACAAAACTTATTTGCTTTCCACACCGTATTTCTTATTGAACTTATCAATACGTCCGCGAGCCTGTGCAGCTTTCTGCTGACCTGTGTAGAATGAATGACATTTAGAACAAACTTCTACATGAATCTCCGGTTTCGTGGAACCGGTCACAAATGTGTTTCCACAGTTACATGTTACGGTTGCCTGATAATACTCAGGATGGATTCCTTCTTTCATCTTTGTAACTAAACTCCTTTCTCTGCCTACCTTATAAAATTCAAACAATACAAGCGTTACCGCCGTTATTTTCTCATCCCATGCTGTCCTGAACCAACAGCTTTTACATTGTAGCATAGGACTTTCAAGGATGCAAGTCTTTTCCAAGAAATTCTACAGGAACTATTGTCGGGCGTCAAAGAACCATTACAGAAATTTCATCTTCTTGACCATATTGACAAATTCAAAATTATTCTTCGTCCTTGCAAACATATCTAAGATTTTCTCCACGGCCTCATCCGCTTTCATACCGTTTAACGCTTTGCGGATAATATTGATCGCCTCCAGCTCATCCGGAGACAGAAGCAGATCTTCCCTTCTTGTGCTGGACTTCGGAATGTCGATTGCCGGAAATACTCTCTTCTCGGAAAGTTTACGGTCCAGTACCATTTCCATATTACCGGTTCCTTTAAATTCCTCATAAATAACATCATCCATTTTACTGCCCGTCTCCACAAGGGCCGTCGCAAGAATCGTCAGACTGCCGCCCTCCCGCATATTACGGGCAGCACCGAAGATCCGCTTTGGCATATGTAAGGCCGCCGGATCCAAACCACCTGAAAGTGTACGTCCACTGGGAGGAACAACAAGATTATAGGCCCGCGTCAAACGGGTGATACTGTCTAACAGAATCACTACATCCCTGCCATGCTCCACAAGACGCTTCGCGCGCTCGATCACCATCTCAGACACTCTCTTATGATGTTCCGGCAGTTCATCGAAAGTAGAATAGATCACCTCCACGTTTGGCCCTTCGATTGCTTCCTTAATATCTGTCACTTCCTCAGGACGCTCGTCAATTAACAGAATAATCAGATGCGCATCCGATGTCGTCCTGGTAATAGACTTCGCCACCGCTTTTAATAAGGTAGTCTTACCAGCTTTCGGTGGTGACACAATCATGCCTCTCTGCCCCTTGCCGACCGGGCTGATCAGATCCATGATCCGCATCGCCACGGATGCGCCAGGTGTCTCCAATTTCAGTCTTTCATTCGGGAAGATCGGCGTCAAATCCTCGAAACTTGGCCTGCGCATGGCAATTTCCGGAGGATAACCGTTGATCGACTTGACATACAGAAGCGCGCTGAACTTCTCGTTCTGCGTCTTGACTCGCGTATTTCCTTCTAATATATCACCTGTTTTCAATCCAAAACGGCGAATCTGACTGGGCGCCACATAAACATCATTCTCACCAGGCAGATAATTCTCACAACGGATAAATCCAAATCCATCGCTCATCACTTCCAGGATCCCGCTGGCTGTGATACCGCTATCCAATTCTGCCGGAAACTTCTCTTCCTCAACATTCTCCTTCTTCACAGGCGCCACAGACTTCACTGCTACTTCTTTCCCGGCAGCCTTGTCCTTCTCATCCTCCGCCAGCATAAGCGCCACAATCTGCGCTTTCTTCATGGTCGAAGTGCCCTTGATCCCTCTTGCCTTGGCAATCGCCTTCAAATCAGCAAGCGCAAGCGATTCATATTTCTCTCTCATACATTCCTCCTGTATTTTCATCAATCATTGTTATACATTCTTCCGTATATGTTCTTTCGTCTAGGGATTTAAAACCTGATGTGCCATTCGAAATGCTCTATCATGTCATCTGTTATTGGACATTATACACTACCTTTTTCGAAATAGGAAGTATTTTTTTGATATTGCATGAAAAAAGAAATGAGGATATACTGTTACTGCATTCTTTTGCTTTGGGAGGGTCAATACATGCCGATTCTCCGGCAGGAATTCTTGTATACATTCATTACCGTATGATAGAATTAAGTAACATGAATATACAGAATATTCTATATTCTGACCGTAAAGTAAAGTGAGGTACTTACTATGACACCAAATGAAAAAGCACTGAGACTACATAAAGAATGGAACGGTAAACTGGAAACCGTCGCCAAATCTGCTGTTAAGACAAGGGAAGATCTTGCGCTTGCCTATACTCCAGGCGTAGCAGAACCATGCAAAATAATCGCGCAGGACAAAGAAGCCGCCTACACCTATACCTGGAAATCCAACACCGTGGCTGTTGTGTCTGACGGAAGCGCTGTCCTGGGATTAGGCAATATCGGTCCTTATGCCGCTATGCCTGTTATGGAAGGAAAAGCCGTGTTATTCAAGGAATTCGGCGGTGTCAACGCCGTACCAATCTGTCTTGACACGCAAGATACAGAAGAAATCATCAAGGCTGTCACTTATCTGGCGCCTGGTTTCGGCGGTATCAATCTGGAAGATATCAGCGCTCCCCGCTGTTTTGAGATTGAGGAACGTCTCAAAGAGATTCTGGACATCCCCGTCTTCCACGACGACCAGCACGGAACTGCGATTGTCGTCCTGGCCGGGATTATCAACGCACTGAAAGTAGTTGGCAAACAGAAAGAATCCTGTAAAGTTGTCGTCAACGGAGCCGGCAGCGCAGGCGTTGCAATCACCAAATTACTGCTCAGATATGGATTTTCCAATATTATTATGTGTGACAAGACCGGTATCCTAAGCCAGAAAACGGAAGGTTTAAATTGGATGCAGCAACAGATGGTCAAGATCACCAACCAAAACAACGAGTCCGGCCTACTTGCAGATGCCTTAAGAGGAGCCGATCTCTTTGTAGGCGTTTCTGCACCGAATATAGTAACGCCCGATATGGTATCTTCCATGAACCATGATGCCATCCTTTTTGCAATGGCTAACCCTGTGCCGGAAATCATGCCGGATCTAGCCAAGGCAGCCGGCGCCAGAATCGTCGGGACAGGCCGTTCTGACTTCCCAAACCAGGTCAATAATGTTGTGGCTTTTCCTGGCATCTTCAAAGGCGCCCTGGAAGGGCGCGCTGTACAAATCACAGAGGAAATGAAATTAGCTGCCGCACATGCCATTGCAGGCCTGGTCCCGAACGAGGACTTAAATGAAGATAACATCATGCCAGAGGCATTCGATCCAAAAGTTGCACAGGTCGTTGCCGAAGCAGTGAAATCCCATATCAGATCATAAGCGCAGTGGACGCGATGGTTAAGGCACAGGATATCTATTTATGATACAAGAACAACAATGGTATGGAAAGCCCTACTATTCTCTGGATGCTTTCCTGAAAAATACCTATGGAGAGAAACTTTATAAGATCGCTGTGAACGCAGGTTTTACCTGTCCAAACCGTGATGGCTCTCTGGGGAAGCATGGCTGCCTCTTCTGTTCTGCCGGCGGCAGCGGGGAATATGCGGTGCAGACATCCGCATATCCCTCCATCAGCCAGCAAATTACAGCCGGTATTTCACTCTTTCACCACAAACAGACCGGCCAGCGCTTTATTATCTATTTCCAGGCCTACACCAACACTTATGGTCCCATTTCACACCTGCGTAGTCTTTATACACAGGCCTTACAGGAGGCCTGTGTGGCAGGTATCTCCATTGCCACCAGACCCGATTGTATTTCAGAAGAAACTGTGACCATGCTGGTCAATCTCAGGAAAGAATTTCCTGACAAGTTTGTCTGGATTGAATTGGGATTACAGACAATCCATGAACAAACTGCCCTTTTTATCAGGCGTGGATATCCATTAGCCACATATGACAGATGTATCAGTTTATTAAAACAGTCTCAAATTCCCACAATCACACACCTGATTCTGGGACTGCCTGGAGAAGTTGAAGAACATATGTTATCTACCATTACTCATTTAAACCAGTCTGGTACATGGGGTGTAAAACTCCAGCTGCTTCATGTCCTGAGGGATACCGATCTGGCCATATTATATGAACAGGGCGCTTATCTGCCCATGACTCAGGATGCTTATATCGATTTGGTCATCTCCTGCTTGGAACATCTTTCCCCGGATATTGTAATCCACAGACTGACTGGCGACGGTTCCCGTGATCTGCTGCTTGCACCGTTATGGAGTCTGCAAAAACGAACTGTGTTGAATCGTCTCCACCATACTATGAAACTGCGCGCCGCCCATCAAGGACGGCTGTATGAAAGGCATATTCCATGAATCACGATCAACTTGCTCTCTACAATAAATTACTTGTGTTATACATGCTCAATCGATCTGCTTTCCCACTGACCCAGGCACAGATCTATGATTTTCTCCTGGAAAAGAACTATGTTAATTTCATGAATCTGCAGCTTGCCATTACGGAATTGATTGATACTGGATTTGTGACGGCTGAGTCCAGACTAAACCGCACCTATCTTACGATCACCTCTGAGGGACAGAACACGCTTGCTTTCTTTAAAAACCGCATCGACAGTTCTTTTAAAAACGAAATCGATACATTTCTAAGTTCGAATCAATTTAAACTGCGTCAGGAGACCTCTGTTCTCACGGATTATCATAAAGCGCTTTCCGGCGACTATGAAGTCCGACTGTCTGTAAAAGAAAAGGACGCAGCCATCGTGGAACTCACGATGTACGTCCCTAACCAGGAAGCCGCCGAAATGGTCTGTGCCAACTGGAAGAAAAAAAACCAATCCATCTATCAATATCTGACAGGGCAGCTCTTTTGAGCTGCCTTAATGTCTGGAGATCACTTCCCCCCAACTGCCAATTCCGATCACCCGCAGCGCAAAGTCCGTATGCTGGGCAGATTCCGGGGTATCTACATATTTAAATGCATTATAGATTGATTTATGTCCGCCACCCAGCGTATCAATCCCCAGCGCCAGCCCCTGCGCCACTTCTGAAGGCGCATCCGTCTGCCTGGAAAACAGCATACTGTCAATATACCGGTTCGCCTCAATGACCTTATACGCATATACAAAGGAAGCTGCCTGCAGTTCCTGTCCCGCAGAAGAGGTATAACCCATTTCACTCAATATGACATGTCTCACTTCTCCTGCATCCGTCCGAAATGCTTCCTTCTGCAGATAATCCGTCAATACATGAATATTCTTGATTGTGATCACCGGCGTTGTCTCGGAGTTCAATACTTTACTGCCTCCACTCCATGCCTTTGCACTGGTCAGTGGATAATTGTACGGGTGCTGGGCCACGCCCCAGTCAATATTGCCGCCTGCAGTGATATTTCTGTTAAATTCGTCCATAATCTCCTTCGAACCATACCCGCCATTAGAATACAGGCTCTTAGCCCATTGCTGGTCAAGAGAAATATAGACTCTGGCATTCCCGTTGACACTGAGGATCGCATTATAGAATACCCGGAATGCCTTGGCATACTCCTCCACATAATGCGGCGTGTCCATATATTCGATATAGTTCCATTCCTTTCTGGCATTGATTTCATTTCCAATGACCCAATTCATGACTTTACCATGCCCGATGCCCGCATAGCGGTTTGCCAGGAATGAACCGACCGCCGCAATGTATTCCGTTCCTGCTTCGTCGGCAGCATTAAAGGCGAAGTAAGGAGAACCTGCCCCACCGGAACGTGCTTTGGGATGAATCAACTCCATATGTCCAGGATTCATATCATTTAGAATAATAGCCGTTATAGTAATTCCCTTATTCGTCAGCGTTGAAAAGATATAGTCATACTCTGCCACGATCTGTCCGTTAAACGCATAATTTCTGCCATTATAAGTATAGTAAACCGTCGGATAGGCGGCATGCGTCGTGCCTCCTAAGATCCTGCTGAGCGGAATATTATAGGCAGCATGCTTCACGCCCAGATCGTCCAGATCAGATCCTCTGAGTTTCTCCGGATCCACCAACAACCCTTTCTTTGAGGATGTACCTCCAAAAGAGGGCGCATATCTGGCAATCGCTTCCGGATTCGTGATGTGATACGGCCTGCTGATTGCCATATATTTCCCATCTTTTTTCACCGCCACAACAAATTTAGAAAACAGCCTGGAAGACGCACTGTTATAATTCAAATTGACTGAAAAAGTCAAATCAACATCTTTCTGGTCTTGGATCAGATATGCATCTCCCGTCAGCTCATTCTCATAAATCTTCTCCTCAAACAGATAGTAGTATCCGTCGTCGCTGACCGCCAGACCCTCGGCAGACATTGTCACATCTACCTTACCCGTCTGTGTATTGATCACACAACTCTCGATCGTTGCGAAATCCGCCGCATTCTCTTCTGTCAACTCTACTTCGGGCGGTCTGTTATGGACTCCGTTAAGCACGAATCGTGCCGCATCCACCAACGCTTTCGACACATTCTTACCGGCGCTCTGCTTCACATTATCTTTCTTATGCTGCAGCAGACTGTACTCAGCAAGCTTGACCGACTCAGTATGTACCATAGCTTCCACGGCATTATCAGCAATTTCCAACTCTCTCAGGTAATGCCCTATCCCCAGATAGGAGCCCGCTCCTGCAAGCAACAGCAAAACGGCTGCAATCCCCGCAATCAGAAACGTGCGTTTTCGCTTCTTCGGATCCTTCTTTTCCTCCTTCTGCGGCGCTTTCTTCTCCTCGATTACATAGGTTTCCTCTACCTTGATCGTATGCTCTACAGCGCCCTTTTCATTGACTGTGACAGTCTCCTCCATCTCCACAGCCTCTTCCAGTATGTTGCCTTTCTTCTTCTCAGCCTTGATCCTGGCCTTTTCTTCTTTCAGGCGTTCTTTCTGACGTTTCTTCTTCGCCTTAGCTTTCTTTTTGTTTTCTGCTACCTTCGCCTTGTCTATGGTCCGCCTCTTTTTCTTTTTCTTCCTGGGAACCGACGCAGAAGCGTTCTCTTGATTTTCCTCTACAACCGTTTCGTCCGTGATCTTATTCGCTGTCATGGGCTGCCTCTTCCTTTATTCGTTTCATATGTTCTCTGATCTTAGCCTCATAGCCGTTCCCTGTTGGTTGATAGAATTCCTTGCCATTCAACTCGTAAGGCAGATACTGCTGTCTCACATAATGGTTAGGATAATCATGGGCATATTTATATCCTGTTCCATGCCCAAGTTTGGCCGCCCCTTTGTAATGGGCATCCTGTAAATGAGTCGGTATGGGCAGATTCCCTGTCTGTCTGACAGTCTCTGACGCCTGGAAGACTGCATTACAGGCGGCATTACTCTTTGGCGCGCAGGCCACGTAGGTGACCGCCTGTGACAGAATAATCTGCGCCTCCGGCATGCCTACCCGTTCTACTGCCAACGAGGCATTCACCGCCACGCATAACGCCATGGGATCCGCATTCCCCACATCTTCCGAAGCACAAATCATAATACGTCTGGCAATAAAAGTCACACTCTCTCCTGCATACAACATGCGGCTTAAATAGTAGACTGCCGCATTCGGATCGGAGCCACGCATACTTTTAATAAAAGCTGATATTGTATCGTAATGACTGTCGCCTGACTTATCATAACGTAACACTCGTTTCTGTATGCATTCCTGGGCCACCTCCAGGGTAATGTGAATCTTACCGTCTTCGCTGCGATTCGTCGTCATGACGCCCAGCTCCACTGCATTCAATGCATGCCTGGCATCTCCGCCGGATAATTCTGCCAGGAAATTGACGGCATCCTCCTCGATCACCGCCTCATAAGCCCCCATTCCCTTATTCTTATCATATACAGCTCTCTGAATCAGTAACTTGATGTCTTCAATCAATAACGGATGCAATTCAAAGATAATCGAACGGGAGATCAATGCACCATTCACTTCAAAATAGGGATTCTCCGTGGTGGCGCCAATCAAAATCAGAGTGCCGTCTTCCACGAAAGGGAGCAGGTAATCCTGCTGGCCTTTATTAAACCGGTGAATCTCATCAATAAACAGTATCGTTTTCTTTCCATACATCCCGCTTAGATCTTTGGCTTTCGCCACCACCTCTTCCATATCTTTCTTGCCGGCAACAGTGGCGTTGATCTGGGTAAACTCCGCACTGGTGGTGTTGGCGATTACTTTGGCAAGCGTCGTCTTCCCTGTACCAGGCGGTCCATAAAAGATGATTGAACTTAACTTGTCTGCCTTGATCGCACGGTAAAGCAGCTTGTCTTTTCCTATAATATGCTGCTGTCCCACTACCTCATCCAGCGTAGTCGGCCGCAGTCTGGCGGCCAGCGGAGATTCTTTCTCCTGATTTGTACTCCGCATATACTCAAATAAATCCATAATGTAGTTCCTATATCCTGCCTGTATCTATATATTGTGGTCAGCTATTGAAATGCCTGATTTCTGGGCACATACTGTTTTTTATCATACCATTTTATGCCCGAAACCGCAACTTCCACTTTTGACCTTTTGGCGAATAAATGACAGAAAAGAAGAAGGGATCTTCTATCCCTTCTTCATCATATCCTCGATATACGCATCACTCTTCGCTGTCGCTTCCACCCATCCCGGCCTGAAACCGCTCCGTATCGCATTTTTGACCGATTTCACATTGGACCAGGCGGCACAGTAAAAGGGCACATATCCCCGTTCAAAAGTCTCTCTGGCAAGTCTGTTGGTCAGCGCCGACGCAATGCCCTGTCTTCTGTATTCTGGCAGGACGTCCACGCCAATCTGCCACATGGTATCACAATCCGCCGAGCAGCCGGCCAGCCCGACCAGCTTCTCTTTGTAAAAAGCGCCAACCGCCAGCCTGTCCAGATGCTTTCGGTCTGCACATAGGGCATTCTTCCATTCAGGAAGGTACAAACCTGCAAGCTCGGTATCTTCCATAACTCTGAATGAAAAAGCACTGTCACAGACCCGGTCATACTGAAATACCGCATCAATATCCGGAAGAAAATAATCCGCCATGAAGCAGATTCTTGCGCCCTCTTTCTCCAGAATCTTATTGATCGGATATAAACCCGGCGTCTCAAAACAGTTCTCGATCGCAGGCATACGTTCGATGCACTGCGCGATCTGGGGGAGCAAATCTGACCGCCCTGTAATCACAATATTCGTTCCATATGAAACCAGATTGCAGATATGCGGCAGCTCAAGATACCTCCTGGCCCGGTCGGATGCTTCTGAAACGTGTACAGTATTGCACGCAGACAGAAAATCCTCCGGTGCACAGCAGCAATCGTAAGCCGACTGTTCCAAGGCTATTCTCATAATCGTACTGTTATCCATCTTCTTATTCATTCCCATCTCTTACCCTGCACTTCCTATTCACGTGACATGAATAAAACGCTCCGCTGAATGTACTGGCGGCTTCTGATGCCGCGTGCAGGCGGCCAGAGAAAAGCTTTTTCAGACGTCACTACTTTGATCAATCTAACAACAATTCATCCACCGTTACAAACTCATATCCCTCTTCCATCAATTCATCGATGATCTGCAGCGCTGCCGTCACCGTGGATTTGTATTCATCATGCATCAGGATAATCGCGTTTTCTTTCACTTTCGAAGTCACTTTCTGTACAATCCCGGCCACATTATCGCTGCACCAATCCAGAGGATCGACAGTCCACAATACCGGAAACATATTCAGCTCCTTCTCGAATTTCTTGTCCCAGGTGCCGTAAGGCGGCCGCACATACTGCACCTCCTGTCCTGTCAGCGCTTCGATCGCTTCATTGGTCTTAATCAATTCTTCTTTAAAAACCTCGCGATTGGCGCTGCTTAGCTGTATATGACTGTAGGTATGGTTGCCGATCAGATGACCTTCCTCAGACATACGCTGTATCACCTCAGGATTCTCTTCCGCATGCATTCCGGTCACGAAAAAAGTTGCCTTAACTCCCCGTTCCTTCAAACCGTCCAGAAGCTGTTCAGTATAGTAGGGGTGCGGTCCATCATCAAAGGTAATGGCAATCTTCTTACTGTCTTCTATTTCACTGGCGGCAACCGCTGCTATTCTATCACCCATAACTGCTGTTATACATAGACCGAGGGCAAACAATAAAAGCATCCCTGTTTTTATCCTTCTGGCTTTTAAAAAACGCTTCCCGACTTGCATTCTGTCACACCATCCTTATTTCCTCCAGATTATTCTATATGATGTATATGCTGCTGGGACAATGACAAGAAGCCTTTCTAAGGTAAATTCCATTGACTTAATGGGTTAATCTCTTAGCCTCGGAGCAAAATCTGAAAAGCTTTCGTATATCCCTGCCCATAGTCCAGCCGCAGACGTAATTCCCCACCATGCATCTGCACGATCTTATACGCAATGCTGAGCCCAAGGCCGCTGCCGCCTGCAGTGCTGCGCGCCTTGTCAGCTCTGCTGAAAGGCTCAAAAATATGTTCTGCAAACTCTCTGTCAATCTCCATGCCGTCGTCTGCCACGGTAATGACATAATCCTCTAAGCGCACCAATACGCGGCCGCCGTCTTTACCATAACGTATTGCATTGTTCAGCAGATTAGTGATCGCACGCGTCATCTGTACCGGATCCAGTTGACAGGACATAGCGTCCTCAGATATATCAATATCAAGTGTTATATGGTTCTCTTCAAAATCTGTATAGAGCGCCGCTACACACTCCCGAAGAAATTCTCCTACCTCTTTTTCCTCTCGATGCAGGACAAATCCGCTGCTGTCCATCGTAACATACTCAAATAACAAGGTAAGCAGTTCGTTCATCCGCATGGACTTTGTATGGATCGCTTCCAGGTACTCCCTCTGTTTTTCCTCATTTACCACACCGTCATACAGAGCCTTACTGTACCCACACAGCGTTGTGAGCGGTGTCTTGATATCATGGGCAATATCAGATAACAGAAGATTTCTTTTCTGGTCAGAAATAAGCTGTTTCTCCTTCTCTTCTTTTATGAGTTCATTGACTTGCTTAGTCACCACCCAATAATAATAGAAAGCGCCAAGTATCCAAGGTAACAGACTGATCAATAACATTACAAATAAAACAGCGATCACGATAAGCCGCAGAACAATTCCCCATTTTCCCACAAACAGTGGTGATGTCACTGCAATCCGCATGGAATTTCCCATCCACTGACCAATGGTTCCCTGTACATAACCGGATACTGTACTCGGAAGAAGTGTTGTCAGTGAATACAATAACGCCTGTAGCACAAATGAAACCGGATTACCACCCGCGCTAATCGAAATATGCCAATCCGATAGAAACATCGATATGCCGATCGACAGCTTATCATAAAAAATACCGAGCAGTTCCTCGCTAACATAAATCAGAAACATTATAATAAAAAAACGCCTGATCAGAAACCACTTAAGAGACTTCGCCGCTCCGTCTTTCTTCCTGTTATCCATCTTCTTCTCTCTCTATTCCTGTTTATCGAGGCGATAGCCTAATCCTCTTATTGTTCTGATATATTCCTGTCCGTTTTGCTCTAACTTTGTGCGCAGTTTGGAAATACCGACCATTACACTGTTATCTGACATCATATACTCGTCTCCCCATGCATATTCATAGATCTGCTGTTTGGTAAATACCTTCCCCGGCTCCTCCATAAACATCCTCAGAATCTTAAATTCAATAGAAGTCAGTTCAATGATGTTTCCTTCCTGATATACCAGACACGCTTCTGTATCCAGGCATAAGTCTCTCACACGCAGTTCCTTTTCTGTTGCCTGAATCCCATTCCCCGCGCCCAGTGCATAGAATCGACGGATATTGGAATTGACTCTGGCTACCGCCTCCAGAGGCTCAAACGGCTTCGTAATATAATCATCTGCCCCCAGATCAAGCCCTAATATTTTATCGGCATTAGAATCTTTCGCTGAAAGCATAATCACTGGTATATTATTATTTCCTCTAATATTGCGTAACACCCGATATCCATCAAGTCCCGGCATCATAATATCTAAGATCAATAAATCTGGTTGTTCTTTCTTTACTTTTGCCATCGCCTCAATCCCATCAGCCGCCTCCAGCACTTCATATCCGTCTTTTTCCAGGTATAGGCGAAGAAGTTCCCTGATCTCCGCCTCATCATCTGCAATTAAAATCTTGTACCCCATTTTTTCAACCCGCTTTCTGTCTGCCTTGTTCCTGTCTAAGTCCATTCCTTATTCATATCACATGTGCTGTATTTTTCATCGTTACTTTGTACGTTCCTCCCACATCCCACAAAGCCTGTGGTACAATGCGGCATTGGTCAGATACTGATACGGCGCTACATAAAAAACATGTGCTATCCCACAAGTCATCACACTGACCACCTCCCAGAGCAGGAAAGAGAGATCCAGCACAAAAGCATTCCACTTCTCTCCATTCATCATATCTTTACTTCTCTGTTGCGCCTCTTTGTACGGCACCCGCGGATGCTCCGCCAGTATGAATTCCACCATACGATACTGATACTTCTTATAAATCCCTGGGATCACAAACAACAATGACCAGAGAAAAATAGACATTTGCGTATGAAATATGACCTTAACAACATTCCTGTAAGAATGATCAAAAGCATATGCCACTTCCTTGACCTCTGCTTTACCTTCTAATCCTCTCAACATAAACCGGTTTGCACCAACAATCACAGGAAAGACAAGAAAAGTCTCCAATGCAATGATCACTGCCATAACCAAAAGAACCAGAAAGAGAACAACAAAAAAAAGGACAGCCGCAATAATAACATTAGTGATTATATTTTCTTCGCCCGGATCCTGCCCTGTCTCATCCCATACTTCCATCTGAGAGGCTTCCTCTTCATCGAAATATGGTTCCTCCTTTGTCATTGTGTCGCCGCCATCGAATTCGAGCATATGTCCTTCAGCTATGAAATATATCCCCTCCTTCGTCATTGCGGCGCCTGCATCTGAAACGGAATCAGACATACTATCTGTTATTCCTCCAATCCAGTTACCGCTCAAGACCAACAACAAAAATGCTACCAATACACTTTTCCAATAGTTCCTCTGCAAGGCTTCTTTCGCCTGTTGTTTCAATTCTCTTCTTGTCCACATGATTCCCCCCCCCTACTATTTCACGTGTTATCTATTCATGTAGTCAAAACTGCTCTTTATGACAGATTTTTTCATTGAAACAAGCATAACACTCACATCTTAAACAAAGCCTTGAGAAACCTTAACTTATCCTTAAATCAGATATCATCATTCCCTCCATTCCAAAGCATTAAGCTGAAAAAACCACACTTAGTTTTCAGCCTTATGCTTTTCAGGAAAATCATTGGTCTGCAGATTCATATACCGCATATACAACGTCTCAAACTCCTCTTGCTCTGCGAGATTGATCTTAAGAACAGCCGATAACTCTTCTTCCATCTCTCTCCTGTCTATCTTCCCATGCAATAAATCACACCCAATATGATATGCACCGGCCAGGGAAGTATTGCCCACGGCAGATACTCTGCCGCGCATGTGTTCTGGAAGCAGGCCGATACAAAATGCTGCTTCTACATCAAGATAATAACCAAAACCACCGGCCAGGTAGACCTTCTTGATTTCAGGACATCCCATTTCTTTCCACAAAATCTCTATCCCCGCTCGAACCGCCGCCTTCGCCATCTGTAAATTTCTGATATCTTTATTGCGTATCCTCACTGCAGGTCTTCCCACATCTATTCCCTCCGTAAAATAAGGTTCCTGCAAAAGTCCTGTCTCATCCACAAGTCCCTGCCGAAGCAAAAATGCAGTATTTGCCACCATATCGCTGCCTACGATCTCTGTCTCTGCGCCTCCTTCAAAGGCAGGACCTGCGGCTGTTGCCGTTACGATCATGCGTTTTCCATCTGTAAGCGCAATCTCTCCATTGGTTCCCAGATCAATCAAAAGCGCAGTCTCCTGTAAAGCACCAGCCGAAATCAGGTTCAGTGCATAAAGCCCTGCTACGATGTCCCCGCCCACAAAGGTACTGAACCCTGGCAGAATCCAGACCGGAAAATCCCATCCTGGATGTTCATATTCCTGCCATCCTATCGTGACTGGAGTAAACGGGCTGCTACCCAGGCATGACACATCATATCCCATAAGCAGATGCTCCATCGTTGTATTTCCGGCAATACACATCGCCCTTATAGGAAGCTTGTCTCCTCTGATGCAAAACTGTTCCACACCCTGCTCCAATAATCTTCCTATCATCCGCTGCAATACTTCTCGATGTCCCTCGCATGATGCCTTAATCCTTGACAAAACATCTGCTCCATAACATCTTTGCGGATTCATGCTGCAGAAAATATCTCGTATGCATCCTGTCTGTATCTCTATTAGTTGCATAACAACCGTTGTTGTCCCTAGATCGACTGCAATCATTACATCTGCTATATTTGGATCTTCTTCTATCTCAGAAACACCCGCTTTGCGGCTTATCGTCATCTCATTTTGTTGACTAAAATGGTCATATTTTTGCGGCATATCCATCATATTTGAAAGAATGGCAATCTCATGCTCTTCCGACAGCACAAGCCTGATGACGCAATTGTCTTTCGGCCTGGCCAAACATGACAGGCGATATCCCTGGCGCAGTTCCTCTGCCTCCATTATGCTGCGCTCCAGCGCTGTCGGCAATGGTCCGCCCTTTACGAATTGTACCCTACACCTTCCACAATCGCCTCTTCCACCACAGAAACTACCACTGATCAGACCGTTTTTCCGGAGAGTTGACATAAGCGTCGTCGAGGAATCATGTGTCAGGACTTCGTAAACCTCCTTTTTACCTTCTGGCGTCATATTCATTTTATCGTCATCAGTAACTACCGTAATTTTAATTTCTTTCGCCATAACTTTGTCATCGTTTCCTCTTCACCTATTTTTCCAGAGATTTCCTGTAATTTTATCATTTCATTTGCTATAATATACTATCGCTTCCACCCTCCATCCATAGCACATGCTTTTCTAATCGATTACTGGATTCTCTACTGGATTCCAACCGAGACAAACTGATTTTTTCCCTGATCATACTGATACCCAATACCAAATAGTTTATCCACAATCTCCCTCTGCTCCACATCCAGTTCTTCACAGAGCCTCTCCAAGCTGTCAAAATAGTCTCTTAATTTCAAATTGATAAAACTCAATAACATAACAGGATCCTTTGGTATCATACTTTTTCCTCCATTTATTAAATCTTAATTTAAATAGCGCTTCGTATTCTTGTTTTTAATTACACTCGCTATACAAACATTCCCCGTAAAATTCTTACTTTTTCCATTATATCAATTCCATCTCAACACGATAAGCACTTCCATCGCTGATCACTCTGGCCATGCTACCGCAGATCAAAGGCATCATGGGTGGATAATGGCCGATATCCAGATCCATCAGCACGGGAACCTGATACTGTTTAAGCATTTCAAATACCGCCTGGTATTGATCGATACCGAATTCCTTCTCATACATACCGGTATAAGGCCGCCCGATCAGGAATCCTTTGCAATATCGAAACCATCCTGCATGTTCCATCTGCCACATAGCGCGCCTAATACTCATCAGATTTAACTCGCAGGATTCCAGAAACCACACGATACCATCCTCCCGATAGCACTCTGTGAATTCTGCAACCCTGTCATACTTTGTACCCAATAGATTTACCAGGCAGTCCATACAGCCGCCCAAAAGTCTGCCTCTCATTTCAATAACATTTGTTTCTATTCCCGTATGTTCTGGCATCATACTATTCTCTCGATTGTATTGCAAGGCTGTATGAGACCTGTTGACGACATGATCTGTCTGCTTTGCTTCTACTGGCCTAAAACTTTCTATATTTGTCCTTCCATCTGGCAGAATATATTTTATAACAGACGTTTCTGTAAGATTATATGATGCCAAAGGATGCTCTTCATCCTTAAGAGACTGTTTCTCCCATCGATCATACCCCTGCATCGTCAATTTCTTTCCCTGCAGCAGTGACATGGCATCATTCAAGGAGCTATGCCATGGTTCCATGCCGAATGCCGCTGCGCATGGACCATAAATAGCAGCCGTATCACATAGCGTCGTCAAGAGAAAGGTCATATTTGTGTTATCGGAAAAGCCCATATACCATTTGGCAGGAGCTTCCTTACATTTCTCAAAGTTTACATAATCTAATATTTCACACATCAATTCACCGCCGCCGCAGGAAATTATGCAATCACTTGTTGTGCTACAGTAATATGACGTCAATTCTTCTCCACATTTCTCTGGCACATTACTGATCCCCACTCCTTCCGCTATATAACAGTTGGGTCCAAGCTCCAGTAAATATCCCTGTTTACGCCACTTTTCCTGCGCATTCATGAAAGCGCTCTTATACGGCTCAGTCGCACATCCGAAGGAGGGCGCCACAAATGCGATCGTTCCATTTTCCTGCAAAAATCTTGGATATCTCATGTTCTTTTTCTTCCTTTCCTTCCTTTTTTCTCTATTTATTAAATAAAAATTTAATATATAGATCCCTTTTGCATGATTACCTTCATAAAAGCATTCTATCCTGCAATTTGAAAAGCACACACATGCTATTCTTTGACACTAAAAAACCATTCCGTTTTTCATTCCTCCTACTACAATATATTTATGGTTAATACCCCTTACAGCCAGTAAGGAATTATCCATCTTGTTGCTTAAGCTGTTAGAATGAGTAAGGCAATAGGTCTGGCCAATTCCTCCTAGGACTTTATGCACACACAGTCCGCTATCAATGACCTGATCGATCTGATACGGGGACTTGACGGGGAAACAAAAGTCTGTATGGAGCACACCGGAAGGTACTATGAGCCGGTCGCTGCATGGCTTTCCGATGCCGGTATCTTTGTCAGTGCAGTAAACCCATGCTCATCAAAGACTTCGGGAATGATTCCCTGCGCTCTCCCAAGACCGACAAGGCTGATTCCAAAAAAATCGCACGTTATACCCTTGACCGCTGGGCGAAACTGAAGCAGTATGGAAGCATGGATAAAACACGCAGCCAATTAAAAACCATGAACCGCCAGTTCGGTTTCTATATGGCTCACAAGACTGCCTTGAAAAACAACCTCATTGCCCTGCTCGACCAGACCTTTCCGGGTGCTAATGGCTTCTTTGACAGCCCTGCCCGCAGCGACGGCAGCCAGAAATGGGTGGACTTTGTCTATACCTACTGGCATGTGGACTGTGTGCGCTCCAAGTCTCTGGATGCCTTTACGGAGCACTGCCAGAACTGGTGTAAACGCAAAGGCTATAACTTTAGTGCCGCCAAGGCAGCGGCTATTTATCAGCTTTCCTCTGACATGATCGCCGTTTTCCCAAAGGATGACAGCACAAAGCTGCTGGTACGGCAGGCTGTGGCAATGCTGAATACTGCATCTGAAACGGTAGAATCCCTCCGTGTGAAAATGGACGAAACCGCATCCACGCTGCCAGAATACCCTGTTGTCATGGCAATGAACGGTGTCG
>CAJTRA010000004.1:37681-165329 GCA_910578345.1 uncultured Lachnospiraceae bacterium
ATGTGACGCGTTTCACGCACCGCGGGGCGCTGACCGCCTTTGCCGGTGTTGACCCCGGAAATGATGAATCCGGACAGCACGTCCGTAAAAGTGTGCCTGCCACAAAGAAAGGCTCTCCTTATCTGCGCAAGACCCTCTTCCAGATCATGGATGGTCTTATCAAGCGTTCCCCTGTGGATGATCCCGTTTATGCTTTCATGGACAAGAAACGGGCACAGGGCAAGCCTTATTACGTCTATATGACTGCCGGGGCAAACAAGTTCCTCCGCATTTATTACGGGCGGGTAAAGGAATATCTTTCCGCACTGGCGGAAGCCGAAAATATCTAAACAAACGTCCTTGCTTTTCATCAGACCAGCGTGCTGCGGTGGTCTGTTTGTGGTACTTATTTTTCAACCTGTATAAAATTTTCAAAGTTCACAAATTTCTGCTTGACTTTTTATTTGCAGACTTATTCTACCATACAATCTCTATTTCCTCTACAAACGAATCGGTAAATATTTTTACGGGACGAACAAAAAATCAAACCGGAACACACGCTATCGAATGTTCTGGTCTGATTCCTGCTTTCCGCTCTTCTAATCCAATCTAACCGGATCCTCCTACCCGTCCGGATATATTTTATATCAATTGCTATTTTATTTAGTTCTCGCTGTCAAACTGCCATTTTCTACTGCAATCAGTATCGTATCCTTGCTCTTCACCTGATCCGACAAAATCAATTTTGCAGACAGCGTCTCCACATATTTTTGAATATAACGCTTCAACGGTCTTGCACCATAGACTGGATCGTATGCATTCTCTACAATAAACTGCTCCGCTTCCGGCGTCAATTCAATCCTCAGCTCTCTTTCCGCCAGCCGCCTATTCAAATCATCTACGATCAGATGAATAATCCCGCCTATATTATCCTTCGTCAATGGCTTAAAGAGGATCGTCTCATCCAGCCGGTTCAAGAACTCCGGCCGGAAGTGGTTTCTCAGATCTCCCATAACCATCTGCTCTGCTTCCGGCTTGATCGCTCCCTGTGCGTCAATGCCGTCCAGAAGGTAATTTGCCCCAATATTTGACGTCATAATCAGAATTGTATTCTTAAAATCGACGGTCCTTCCCTGAGAGTCTGTGATCCGTCCGTCATCTAATACTTGCAGCAGCACATTGAACACGTCCGGATGCGCTTTCTCTATCTCATCGAAAAGTACCACAGAATACGGCTTTCTTCTGACGGCTTCCGTCAATTGTCCCCCTTCCTCATAACCTACATATCCGGGAGGCGCTCCGATCAGCCTGGATACCGAATATTTCTCCATATACTCACTCATGTCGATCCTGACCATATTGGCCTCATCGTCAAACAGGGATGCCGCCAGCGCCTTGGCAAGTTCTGTCTTGCCCACACCGGTAGGGCCAAGGAACAGGAAGGACCCGATCGGCTTGGTGGGATCTTTGATCCCCGCCTTAGATCGAATGATAGCATCTGTTACCTTTGTCACGCCTTCATCTTGGCCGATCACCCGTTTATGCAGTTCATCGTCCAGATGCAGCGTCTTATTCCGTTCACTCTCGGTCAGCTTGGATACCGGAATACCCGTCCATCGGGAAATAATCCGCGAGATCTCCTCATCAGATACACTTTCATGCACCAGTGAGAGATCTTTTGATTTCACCTGTTCTTCTTCAATCTCCAACTGTTGCTTTAAGGCCGGCAGTCTGCCGTAACTGAGCTCGGCCGCCTTCTCGTAATCGCCCTCACGCTGTGCGATCTGGATCTGGTTGTTGATCTCATCGATCTCCTCACGCATTTTAGACAGTTTCTCTACGGAAGCCTTCTCGTTTTCCCACTGCGCCATACGATTCTTTAGTTCTTCTTTTAACTCCGCAAGCTCCCGCTGCAGGTTGGACAGCCGCTCTCTGCTCAGCGTATCTTCTTCTTTCTTCAGAGCCGTCTCTTCAATCTCCAGCTGCATCACCCTGCGCTGCAGTTCGTCCAGCTCCGCAGGCATCGAATCTAATTCCGTCTTGATCAGCGCACAAGCCTCATCTACCAGGTCGATCGCCTTATCCGGCAGAAAACGGTCGGAAATATAGCGGTTCGACAATACTGCTGCACTCACCAGCGCATTATCCATGATCTTCACGCCATGAAACACCTCATAGCGTTCCTTCAAGCCACGCAGGATGGAGATCGTATCCTCCACTGTCGGCTCATCCACCATAACCGGCTGAAAACGTCTCTCCAATGCGGCATCCTTCTCAATATACTGGCGGTATTCATCCAGTGTGGTGGCACCAATACAATGCAGCTCACCCCTTGCCAGCATAGGCTTTAACATATTTCCGGCATCCATGGCGCCGTCTGTCTTGCCCGCACCCACGATCGTATGCAGTTCATCAATAAAAAGAATGATCTGCCCGTCACTGTTTTTCACATCATCCAAAACAGCTTTCAGACGCTCCTCAAATTCGCCCCGGTACTTCGCGCCCGCCACCAGAGCACCCATATCCAATGCAAAAATCTTCTTGTCCTTCAAGCCTTCCGGCACATCCCCTCTGACAATACGCTGTGCCAGTCCTTCTGCGACTGCAGTCTTACCAACTCCTGGTTCCCCGATCAGCACCGGATTGTTCTTCGTCTTACGGGAAAGAATACGGATCACATTTCGGATCTCATTATCCCTGCCGATCACGGGATCAAGCTTCTGATTACGCGCCTTTTCTACCAGATCCTGACCATATTTCTCCAACGTATCATAAGTTGCCTCTGGATTGTCCGAGGTGACTCTTTGGTTGCCCCGCACTGTAGACAACGCCTGCAGAAAACGTTCCCGCGTGATGCCAAACTCCCGGAAGATTTCCTTGATCTCCTTATTCGGATGCTTTAGCATCGCTAAAAAAAGATGCTCCACAGACACATATTCATCGCTCAGCGCTTTCGCCTCATCTTCCGCATCAATCAACGCCTTATTCAGATCCTGGCCAATATAAATCTGCCCTCCCTGTACTTTCGTGCGCTTGTTCAATCCCTGCTCCACGCGGTTTATAAAATACTCCTTCTGTATCTCCATCTTCTCGATCAGTTTCAAGATCAGGCTGTCGTCAATGGTGAGAAGACTATAGAGCAGATGCTCCTGCTCAATTTCCTGATTACCGTATTCATAAGCCAATTTCTCGCATTGCTGCACGGCCTGCATAGATTTCTGTGTAAATTTTGTAAGATTCATACCAATACCCATTCCTTTCTCTCAATCTGCGAATATACCACCACAAGATGCCAAAATGTCCTGCGGCCTTGGGATTGCCTGCGCAGATCTCGTCAATTCTTTATTCCTCTACATCTGTTTGATGCGTCATTTGTTCTATTGACACTATCACAATACAGCGAATTATTAGCACTGTCAAGAGGTGAGTGCTAATAAATTTATTAAATTTTTGCAAACCTTGTGTTTATGCGTGTTTACTGGTTTTTAAATCTCTGTAAAACGCTGAATAACAGATGTTATACCCCTTTTCCTAAAAAATAGGGATTACCCAAGCACAGATACTTGAATAACCCTTACTCCACATTAAAATCACTACATTAGATAATTAAACCCTTATTCCTTTTCCCCTGTGAGGATGACTTTTAGCATAGGCAGACGCTTCCTCGCTGACCTGAATCAAATCCATTTTATCAAAATATTCTCTTCGCCAGAACGTATAATCAAAACTATCTCTTTTTATCATAGCTACAAAGCGCTCCGCATCAACAATACCCAGTCTTTCAACTAAACACGCAAAACCGGCATCCATAAGTTTACAGCACTATTCATTCATCAGTCTCCAATCTCCCTACTGCCCTTTTTAACCATATCCTGAGTATGCAGCTTTGCTTCCGTTCCTAAAGGTATCCTAATTTGTGTCTGGTCATCATAAGGTCTGTTATAACAACAATTATCCATATATATTTTCATAATATTTTTTCGCTTCTTAATTCTCCCCTGACATTAATGACTGATAAATTTTTGTAGATAAAATTTTGCTATTATATACATCCATCGTCACATCACTGTGGGCGTGACCCATGAGGTACTGTAGCACCTTGATGTTCATACCTTGTCTTGCCATGTTGATGCAGGCGGTATGCCGTAGGTTGTGGGCTGAGATTTTCGGAAGAAGTTCCGCCTTGCGGTGCTCTGTCTTTGCCCTACTGACTTCTTCCTTATTACATTAATCTACCAGATTGTAAATCACGTTATTGACTGCGCTCTTCTGTGTATGTTCCGAACTATACGTAAATTTCCTCTTTCGTTTCCAGGCACAAGCACCCCAGACGGCCATTCTTATCACCAGAACCACAGTCACAAATATAAACGTTTCCTATCCTGTTCTTCCAGATGCTTCCCCCGCCTTGGTTCTGATGCCCACACACAGAGATATAACCATCAATTCCATTCTTTAAGAATTCCTGTTCATCTCCCTCACCCCACATATAATAATCGTCCCTATATGCCTTATGGGGATGGGTCGTCATTGCATGTGCCAGCAAATATTTGACACCTTCTATTTCTATGCATTCCTGCACAGGCCATTCTAAAACCACCTCTGCCAGATTGTAGAACGTCACGCTATTCGCTCCAGTTTCAAGCAAATTAATTATCAAGAAAACTTGGGGGTCTTCCACCCCCCCCCAAACCCCTGGAACCCTTGCCACAGCAATAATCAGCGATCTAATGATTACTGTGGCAAGGCATAAAAAAGGGATTATATAATTCGACTAATTTGACTCAAAATGACCTCAAATAAAACGCAAAATAACAGTATAAGCATCAAGAGGGAACTCAACATCTATCATCCCCACCCCATAAACATAGAAATCATCATACTTGCCCTCCGGTATATCCGAAACAAGCGTATAGTTATCATAATGTCTAATGTCCGTCCGTAAAGCAAACGGAAATACGGACCACACGCGATATGTATTGTCTTAATTCCTTAAATGCAACAGCCATGCTAAAACTCCTTTCCCAGAACATACTCTGCAATAACATTTCCATATACCGCATCATCCTCCGGGTCAACTAAAATCTGAAAAGCAGTTACTGTTTCCGTGTTCTTGAGAAATCCACATTTTTCTAAAACCCTGGCTGCCGGACCATTCTCCGAAATGGTAGCGACATAAAGCTGATCTACAAGCAAGCTTACCCTTTCCCCTCTTCGTTTATCCATGTAAGGTTCCCAGCAAATGCTTCCTCGCAAAGTCTTTATAAAGCCTCTGTACAATATCCCCGATTCCTATATGGCCTGGAAATATAAAACTCTGCCTCGAAGCGTTGATGTTGGTATCCGATTCCAACATATCCAATGAAATGCTCCCGATGTTCCTTTTCAAATATTGCATAAAAACAGCTTTCGTTTACCTCAAAGTAATTCTGAAACATCTGTATATTCTTTTCCGTTGACGCAACGCCAGAATAGATTCTGAAATCCCCGTCTTTATGCAGCATATCCTTAAAAAAATCATTGTCTCTTTGATTCTTACCGGGAAGCAGTATTAAATGCTCCGTCGTAAATTGTCTTTCCATGTGTACTCCTTATCTCAAGACCTGTTTTTCATCAATCACACATCACATCCGCCATCTGCGCCAATGCCTTCTTTTCCCCTCTCGCCACACGGTCTTTGAACTTTTGTATTCTTTTGTCTTTGCAAAACATCACATCCATTCCGCCCGCGGCAGTCAGTTCTTCTTCTGTAAAATATTTTCTTCGCTCCCGCAGAATACGGATATAATGATCCAACATACGTTCCATGCCATCCACGCCCTCCGGCGCCAGAGAATATTTGACATCCCCCGAACCGCTTAAATCCCTGATATTTTCCAGTGCGATATCCCCCGTCAAAAAATACCTGAAAATGCTCCCGCCTGATCCATTCCAGATGCTCCTGTGGACTGCCCCAATAAGAGGCAAACTTTCCTTCCGGGAAAGACGCCTGCAAAAAAGCCGGCACATAATCCCAATAAGGTTTTTTCCCCCGCAGAGAATTTAACTGTCTGTCAGGAAGTATCAATACATTCTCCCTTCCCATGCCAAGCGCAAATAATGTACTTAATTTTACCGTAATCGGCATAGATGCGGGCAGAAGTTTTTGCAGGTTGTTTCCCTTGATCAGCTCCCTTAAGAAATCATACTTGCGGTATATATTTCCCACCTGCCGGATCACCTCCATATCGTTTATCCTGACAATGGTATGCCTGAGCGGCAGCCAGAGGCTGAACATCGTGTCCGCTTCCAGACAGCCTCCTGTCAGAACACAGTCCCTATCATGCCATCTGCGGTATTCGTCATGCGCTTCCACATTATCGTAATATTCTCCGGCAGGCTTATGGTCGTCATACCGGATCCACTCTTCTATTTTGCTTCTGATGGGCTTGTAATTATCTTTTTTGCTCATAAAACTCTCTCCTTTTTATGTACGCTTACTTTCTTATATAATAAAAAATGAGAAGGCAGTTTTTTCCACCCTCTCGCTTTTATTTTACATATTTATATTTCATGCTTAATACTTGTCCCTTATCTTATCCAAGCGCCCACTTTTTAAATCCCCTTTCAGGGAATAGTACTTTTCTTCCTTCTCGTCGTAGACCAGTACCGGTATAATACCGCTTCTTTCTACACCGCCATCAATATAATAATGACTCCAACTGTCATGCCATACATCATGAAATTCCCTCTCATTTACAATAGAAGAAGTTGCCGTATGTCCGGCTATGATGTCCCTGTAAAACGCACCTATCGTCGGCGGATACTTACTGACAAAATAATAATCCGGCGTGCCCACATTCCACCAGTCACCTGCTTCCTCGTCAATCCCTGCATGCACAAAAATCTGCGTATCCGTCGTATAATAATAAGGAAGCCGTCTCATCCATGCCAGTAATTCCTTATGATTATCTTTTATGCACTGGCGAATGAATTCATACACTTTCCCTGCACGCTGCTTTACTGCCAATTCTTTCAGTTTCGCCATTTGCTCCTTATTTAAAAATGTCCTGCTGGTATTAAGGTTCTCATCTTCTCCGATCCAGTCCCGGTTTTTCTTTTCCAGAAATTCCACGAACCATTCTTCATGATTCCCCCGTAAGACAATGACCTGCTCAGCGCCGCACTCCTGCTGTATGTCGTAGACTTTTCGCAATACTTTGTAACTTTCAGGCCCTCTGTCTATGTAATCACCTAGCAGAATCAGCTTGTCCTTACCCGCCTTTACAGTTTCTAAATCATTTAAGTCATGGATTCTGTTTATAAACGCATCGAAGCATCCGTGAATATCACTCATTGCAAACAGCATATATGTTCCCTTTTCATGAAAAAGTTTTAATATAATCTAAAAAAATAATCGTTTCGACCTGTGGAGTCTGCGATGCAAACCCAGCTCTTTCTATCCCGTTCGTAATAAGCAATCTTTCCCAGAGTTCCCGATAATCCTGAAAATCAAACTTGTTATCATCCAATATCACAAAATCATCTATTTCCGGATGCAATTCCAGATATTTTAAAATCCCTTCACCTCTTTTGTTAAAATGGTCGCTTGTCTTTCCTGCCAGATGCAGTCCATACTTCTCTAATTTGGAAATCAGATAACAGAAGTCTTCGTTGTCAGACTTCAAATCCTTCCAGTCTGACGACAGAATAAGATCTGCATTTCCATATTTCTTAATCGCCTTTGCCAGCATGTCAACTCTTGCATCATCAATTCCTGTATACTCCTCCGGTGAACGTTCCACTGTCGTTTTCGTATTGAGAACACCATCAACATCCAAAAAAACCGCAAATCTCATTGCCAGACTCCTTTCAAATTTTCACCCGTTTATTGCTCACGTTCTCTCAGCATCCCCTTGGCATAACGCTCTCAGCCTGATCAACATCCTGGTGCTTCGTGCCGTTATGAAGCAGGATGCATTGCCACAGAATTGTTCTATCTGTTCGATGCTATTCGGCAAAACTGCCCCAGAGAAGTGCCCCTCCCATAATTCTTTGGGCATCCCATAACCGGGCTTGACAAAATCCTGCAAATAGTTTTTTTCAATAAAGCACTGCCAGCTTGGCTTGCCATCATCCTGAAAAAAATCTAACCATTGTTTATATAACTCACTATTTTTTTCCCACACAATATTCCGAATTTTATCCTCTTCACAAACGTAGTAATCATATATGATTTTTAGTGTTAAATCCCAGTAGTCTTTTAATCCCCCTGTTCCCCTTGGCCCATTACAGCCTGCCGGCACAGGAATAAAATTCCCCAGCGTATGATAAACTGACAAGAAGTCTTTCAAGCCCTTGATTTTATCATATTTCTCTTCCTGCTCTGTTTTTTTTCTCTGCTCTAATTGCTCTTCCGCGTATCTGCTGAATATATATGCGATGCTAACACGCTGCCTTTTGCTCATAGCCTTTCTCTCATCATATTGTTCCGATGTCTCGATACACTTTTCCTCTGGCTTCTTTGGATTATATTCATATAATTTATTCAAAGTCGTATTTACGGAATTCATGGTTTCTCCCTGAATCTCATTACCCTTTTTACAATAATTCAAACTTTTTACATCACGCCAAAGCATTTTATAAATTATCTGAAGTAAACTGCTCCCGCTATCCGGATCAGGAATCGTTCCATATTTCTCTTCACATTCTTCTCTATATGCAGCTCCACATGCCATAACACCTGCTTTCCCCTCTTCACAACAGGTAATCGGCAGAGCCTCTTTATGCATATATACGAAAAATTTCTCATAAGTATTTTTCAACTCACGATACGCCTCACTCGCCCCATCATTAGAAAAATCATATCTATCCGGCGCCTCTAACGCAAGAAACTCTTCTATCTTCATCTTCACTTCCTCCTCACAGCTAAAGTCCATACTTAGCATTCAGGTTTCTTAACTTCTCTATCACACCATTTCGCACTTCTTCCGGCGCGACCACCTCCACCCGGTCGCTGTACTGAAGCGCCCAGTATACCATGGCAAACGGCGAACACTCCACTTTCACAATATCGTCATAAGGGGCCGTCTCTTCGGTTCTCACAAATTTAAACTGATCCCCAAACCAGTCATGCAGGAAAGTGTAATCCGCCCTGATCCGTCTTGTGGGATTATCCTCCTGCTTCGGGCTTTTGATTTTCAGTGTAATCCATACCGGCCTGTCATAAGCCATGTTCAGATGTTTTAACTGAAAATCCTCTGTCCATGTCAAAGGCAGATTCTCCACATCTTTTGGGTCAATTCTTGGCAGTCCCTTGCCTTCCAATTTCTCATTTGCACCCGGAATCTCTATATCCGTCATTAGATCAATCCGTCAGATAGACATGTTTTTTACAGTTTTGTCTTTTAAGACAAGCTCTTTACAGGCCAGCAGATAATATCTCCCGCTGCTTGCGACAATATAATAAGGGCTTACCGTATCTTTTTTGTCCCGGATTGGCTCCAATCTCTTTTGATCGGTGTAGCCATTAAACCGAAAGGAAACCTGCACATGATGATCTATGGCCTTTTGGATGGTCAACAGATTGATTCGTAATTGTTCTCTGTCAACAAGTTCCGGCTCCATCACCTTGCAGATTTGTTTCGGCCCCTTCTGATAGAATTTCGTGGTCAGATTCTGCTCGACTTTCTCAATCAGATGCTGTGCGGATCTCGTGTCCAGGGTCTTGGTGGACAGGATGCCTTCTATGATGCTGTTAATCTCATCATAGGAAAATGTTCTGTTATAATATAAGCCGTCAATATGCATCGTCTGGTCGTCAAATGCGTCATACGCTTCATCACTGTCAGACTCAGTTTCCTCATCATACGCTTCTGCATCATCCCCATAATATTTTTGAAAGTCATGGAAATAAATCTTCCAGTCCTTCTCCTGTTTATAGCCAAACTCATCACTGTTCATCGCACGGGCCATATCCTTGATCAACCTGTTGAATGTTTCCTTGTCGCCAATGAACTCCGCCACTTCGGTCGATTTTCTCATTTCCGCCTGGGTTGTTGGATGTTCGCGGTCTGTATTGTTTTTCAGATACTCCCAGATTTTAAACATCCTTTCAAATCTTGCCGCTCTGTTTAGTTTTCTTTTTGCCATGGATTTCTCCACCTTATCCCTGTCTAATCCTCTATGATCTGTATTGTCAATTTGATATGCGGCTTACTATAACAAAAGTACTCTTGTTTCCTTACCAGTTCTAATCTTTCTTCAAATGTAGAGGAGTTCTTAATTCCGTAGAAGCAGTCCTCATACCATGTTTTGAAAAGAGTGTTTGGAACACCCTTCCATTTACATGCAGGCTCTACGATGTTCTTGAATACGCCTTCCTCTACCCTGGCAATCTCCTCATCTCCCAATATCATACTTATAACCCTCATCTTGTACCTCCTCTTTTTTAATCATACATTAAGTCTTCAGTTTATCAACAAATTAATTTTCCTGCCATTTTACAGTTATCAAAAGAATATATAAATCTACATACATATTTGTTTAAGAACTCCTGAAATTCACTCATTTTCTTTCTATATTCTGCGCATAGCAGATATACCATATTTACAATAATATGTCCTTTACATACAAATTCAAATACTTCAAATTTTTTAAATCACTGTTTACTGACTATTTCCAAAGGAACAACCGCTAACGTCTTTCCCAAAGGCGCTAGTACCTTTAAAAGCGTATCCAGCTGCGGACTGGTACTCCCCTTTTCCATTCTTGCAATAACAGGCTGTTTAACCCCACTTAATTCCTCCAGCTTTTTTTGACTTATCCCCTTTTCTTGCCTTGCTTTTATCAGTTCTCCAATAATAGACGCCCGCAGTTCACTTTCTACTATTTCATCTTTCTTAAGAATGCTTTCCATAAATTCCAGAACATTTCCGCCAACAGCTTCCGCTCCGCGCTCGTTCAAATCAGTCAAATTCTCTTTCGCCTGTGTTACAGCTTGTGAATATTCTTTATTCATCCTCATGATGTTTCCTCCCTCTATAATCGGTTAAATTCCGTTTTGCCCGCTCTATCTCCTTATGCTGTGCTTTTTGTGTTCGTTTCATAAATACATGTAATACGACAAAGCCGCTGCCGTCCCATGCAGCAAATAAAATCCTGTCTCTCAATGATCGCAATTCCCATATATCTCCATCAATGTGTTTTATATACGGCTCCCCGGCTCTCGTTCCATACTCGCTAAGAGTTTTTACATAATCCATTTATTTTCCTCCTGCCATAAATAGATTATACCTTAAAGTTATTGACCTTTGCTGTGTTGGATCTCTCCAATAATATTGCCCCAATTTGGCATGGAACTAATTAGAAATCTACATGAATCTTTATGAAAACAGCACCGCGTATTACGATGCCGAGTTTCACTTATTACTCATAATTCCTTCAAAAGCATAGCCTTATCCGCCTCTGATACTTTCATTGCCGTCATAGCCTGTTCTGCAGACTTGCATCCGTAACCTCATCTAATGATTCAAACACAGTAATCATTACAACAACACCTAAAATTCCTGTTCCACTAATTCCCAGACTCTTATAAAGCATTTCATAATCCTGCCCCATATCGTTCATCTCATCCACCGCGGCAACCTGTTTAAAAATGTTTCTTACGCATATATATTTTTTCCCTTGCCTGATCCCTTTACTTTGCTGCCTTAGAGTTTCTTAATGTTCTTCTCCCGCTATACTGATTAGATGATATAATCTGAGAAAAGGTCTGAGGAAAGGCTACATAGAAAATTTGTATTACAACGCATATCATGATAAAATAGAAAAAAATAGAAGAAAAGTGAGGGGAAGAAAATGGCGGCAAAAGAAATGGTTTGGAACTTTGAAGCACAGGGCATTCCTTACAAGATCGAACTGGTAAAGAATAAAGTATCCATCAATGGCGCTGAACCTGTAAAGCTAAATAAACTGTCAAGAAAATCGAATCTTCTGGAAACAAATTATTCCATGATGATTGAGGGGAAAGAAGCTGTGCTGCATATCAGACAGTTTGGAGCCGCAGTATTGAGTTATGATGGAAGAGATTGTGCTACCGGGGAAGCCTATATCCCTGCGAAAGTGCCTGGCTGGGTATGGGTCTTTGTCGTCCTGCATGCAATGGATTTCCTTTTCCTGATTGGCGGGGCCATCGGTGCCGCCGTACAGTTCTTAGTGATCGCTGCACTGGCCACGGTATCTTCCGATACCAACAAACCGACCAGCACACGGATTCTGCTCTGTACAGGCATTTGGCTGTTGTCAACCGTTTTACAGTTTATTCTGGCATTTGGGATCTCTTTCCTGCTGTATTGATCTCATAGAAGCATTTTAACAGAGTCTGGAAACATAAGTATGAAAAGAAAAACTACGGCAGCAGCTCTGCGCACTTGCTGTGCTGAGCGTACATGCGCCACGCTTGCGTGTGTGCATAATACTTGCACCGTACTTTTCATGGGTATCTGTGTCAGGAATGACATGGAGGTGCAAGAACGAATCGATAGGAGACATCTGATGGAACAATCCGTGAATGAGAAATTGATCGACTGGATCCAAGAGAAAGTCGGAACAGAATATGCAAATGATATCAGTATCGTCGTATTGTATGGCTCTTTTCTCAACGGAACTGCACATTCCAAATCTGATATCGATTGTTATTTTATACCCAGGACGGAACGTGCCTACCAGTTCGCCAATGACTTTATCATTGACGGTGTCGGATATGATATTTTCCCGATCACGTGGGAGCGGGCTGAGGGCATCGCGAATCTGCAGGAAGCCTTGCTGCCCCTGATCGGCGATGTCAAGATCCTCTACTATCACTCTGAAGAGGATCTTCAGAGATTCACCAAATTGCAATCGTTATTGAAAAGTAATCTGACGGATCAGGAAACGTCCTATACTGCCGCCCGCCAAAGAGTCGAAAACGCTTACCGATTCTATCATTGTGCACAAAAGAGCGCAGCTCCTTCCGTGATCCACAAAAATGCCAGCGGCATCATTATGACGCTGGCCGATGCAGTTGCGCTCTATCACCATACTTATTATCACTATGGATTAAAAAGGCAATTCTCTGATCTGCAAAAGATCCCGGAGGTTCCCAAACAGATCTGGGAAGAATATCGGGACGTGATCTGTGCCGAAAGTGCAGAAAATCGTCTATTCCATTGCCGCAGAATGATGCAGGCAGTATGCCAGCATCTGCATATGCATCCTCCGACTCTTCCGTCCGAAGACGAGGCGTCACAGGAACCGCCGCAAAGCGCTCCCCCACAAGTACATTATAAAGCTCTGGCAGCTTTTTATGAAGAAGTCTGCTCTACTTTTAACAAGATCTACGTCTGTTGCGAAAGCGAAAATGCGATCCTGGCATATTTATCGGCGACCTGTCTCCAAGAAGACCTGGACTATGCACACGCTCATCTTGGCGCAAAATGCTATGATCTGATCAGCTCATTTCATTACCATGATTTGGATCGTCTTCGTGATAGTGCAGAGAGCATTGAGAAAGATCTGGTTGATTTTATTACAAGCGGCGGTGTTCTCTTAAAGAAATATGATTCTTTTGAGGAGTTTGCAGCTTTCTATAAAGCGCAAAATACATCGTGATAAAACAGGCCAGTCCTCCTATGGCATTCGAGATCGGTTCTGCCAGAAATACGCCGTCTACACCAAATCCAAGCTTTGGCAGAAGGAGGGTGAGCGGCGCTACGATCACCGCCTTGCGCAGCAGTGAAAAGAAGATCGCATGCCGTGAATACCCCAGTGCAGTAAACGCCGACTGCCCTGAAAACTGGAACGCCATGAAGAAAAACCCGAAAAAATACAGCCGCAGCGCATGCACTCCCACTTCTATTAAGCCCGCATCTGCCGTAAAAACAGACAAGAGCAGATGAGGACTTAAGAGGACCAGGATCCACGCCAGCAGCGTATAAACAATCCCCAGCGCCGCTGTAAAGCGGATTCCCTCCCGGACCTTATCGTATTCTTTCGCACCATAGTTATATCCCAGCACAGGCTGTGCGCCGCTTGTGATCCCGCTGACCGGCAGAGACAAAATCTCTCTGGCAGAATTGATCACCGTCATCACTCCCACATAGAGATCCCCGCCATAGACTTTCAACGTCGCATTACATACTACCTGCACCAGACAGTTGGTGCCCTGCATAATAAACCCAGACATCCCCAGCGTCATAATTTCTCTGCAAAGTTTCCTATCGATCCGCAGATTCTCTTTCCTGATCGGAAGCAGCGCTCTCTTTCCTGTCAAAAACTGTAACACCCACGCACAGGAAACCGCCTGGCTGATCACCGTTGCCAGTGCAGCGCCCGCAACTCCCATATGTAATCCGAAGATAAAAACAGGATCTAACACCAGATTCAAGATAGCTCCAAGCAGCGTCGTCCACATACCGATCCGCGGGAATCCCTGCGCGTTGATGAAACCATTCAGGCCTGTGGACAGCATGGTAAAAGCAGTTCCAAACAGATAAATTTTCAGATAGGCATCCGCGTACAAGTACGAGGCGTCGCTGGCGCCGAACAGGTAGAGGATTGGCCGACGCAGCAGATAACAGAAGCAGAACAGCACAACAGCCGCGCCAAGCAGGAGAGAAAAGGTGTTTCCCAGGATTCTTCCTGCCCGCTCTTCCTGTCTTGCCCCTCTGGCAATGGAAAAAAGCGGCGTGCCGCCTGTCCCGAACAGAAAGGTAAACGCCGCGATCAGTGTTGTCAGTGGAAATACCAGGCCAATCCCGGTCAGAGCCATACTGTCTGCCCCCGGCAGATGTCCAATATAAATACGATCCACCACATTATATAAAAGCTGCACCACCTGTGCCAGGATCAGCGGTATAGACTGTGCGACAATATTCTGCCATACCTTTCCTTTTGAAAAATCAGTTGACTTCATAAAATGATCCATCTCCACCCATCATTTTTGGTAACATGTGCTATTTCCGATTCACACAAAAAAATGAACTCTGTATACACAGACCTCATTTTTCCATAGATTATCATATTTTCTGCTCTACAAACCAAAGCTTCCTTCCCTTCCACTTTTTGTATACTACTATCTTTCATAGTTCGAACATTCTTCAAAATCTGCTATTTACTGCAGGCAAACCTTGCTGCTTTACCTGGACTGGATTCCAACATGATCCTATCATCATCAATCATCTGACTTATTCACTTATTTAACCGAACAATGTCCGTGGATGAAACATTCAACACTTTCTCTTCCACCTGTAACTCTATCCCTTCCTTATGCAGTTCTTCCTGCAGTCCTTGTCTAAATCCATAATAAATATAACTCTCCTTCGTTTATTGCTATAATTAAATTTTATTTTAACACATTTTTTCTATTTGCACAATCGTTTTTGTAGTTTTCACAACCATTCCTAATAGAAAACAAAATACAGCAATTCTCACGCTGTAATTCACATCAACAAATAAGTATCTATCAAAAATGCAATGTGTAAATTGTAATATTTTCACTTTATATTAGTACGAAATCATACTATAATACCATTTATAGTATGATTTCGTACTAAATGAATGCAATTTTCAGGAGGCGACACCAATGTCCAATACTCTTTCCAAAGACTTGAAACGCTACAATTATCTAGTCGGAGAAATCGACGCTACCTATCACGAGATTTCTACCAAACTAGGACTGTCAGACAGTGTGATGCGGATCCTCTATAGCATCTGTGACAGTGGCAGCGGCAGCTCCCGCCCTCTTCAGGAAATCTGCCGTCTCACCGGTCTCAGCAAACAGACGGTTAATTCTGCCCTACGCAAGTTGGAGAGCAAGGGTATTCTATATCTGGAGCCGCTCGGCCTCAAAAATAAAAATGTCTGTCTGACAGAAGCCGGGAAGCTCATAGCAGACCAGACCGTAAGGCAGATCCTGGCGATGGAGAATGATATCTTCACCACATGGCCTCAGGAAGATGTAGAGAAATACATTGCATTGACGGAAACTTATCTGCATGACCTGCGCACCAGAGCAGAACAGGGCCTGCGCAACCAGTAGCTACAGAATCCTATGCCACAGTAAGGAATCACCCCACCGGTCGATATCCGCAGACATATACCAGACCATACAATAGCATTTTCAAAAAGGAGCAAATCTGACTATGATACAATTATCAGACCACTTCAATTACAAACGACTGTTACGTTTCACAGCGCCGTCAATCGTCATGCTGATCTTCACATCGATCTACGGCGTAGTTGACGGCTTCTTCGTCTCCAATTTTGTTGGAAAGACGGCCTTTACTGCCGTCAATTTTATTATGCCGATACTGATGATTTTAGGATGCGTCGGTTTTATGTTCGGCACGGGTGGCGGCGCTTTGATCGCAATCACCATGGGAACCGGCCATAAGGAAAAGGCTGACCAGCTCTTTTCTATGCTGATCTATGTCTCCATAGCCTGCGGCATCGTCCTGACAGGATTGGGGCTGTTATTTTTGCGCCTGCTGCTGTCCCTTCTAGGTGCGGAGGGGCAGATGTTAGAAGACTGCATCACATACGGAAGGATCATCCTGCCCGCAGTTTGTGCCTATATCCTGCAGTACGAATTCCAATGCCTGTTCGCCACAGCAGAAAAGCCGAAACTCGGTCTCTATGTGACAGTGGCGGCAGGACTTACCAACGCCGTACTGGACGCCCTTTTTATCATCGTATTTCATTGGGGGCTGCAAGGCGCTGCAGCAGCTACCGCTGTCGGCCAGTGTGTCGGCGGCCTGCTTCCGATCCTTTATTTCGCCAGGCCTAACACCAGCCTGCTCCGACTGACAAGGGCGAAATTTGACGGTTCTGCACTATTAAAAGTATGCATCAACGGCTCTTCTGAGCTGATGAGCAATATCTCCACCTCCATCGTCAGTATGCTGTACAATATCCAGCTATTACACTATGCCGGGGAGGACGGAGTCGCTGCATACGGCGTATTGATGTATGTCAATATGATCTTTCTGGCAGCCTTTATCGGATTCTCCGTAGGCGCTTCCCCGGTGATCAGCTATCACAGCGGAGCTAGGAATTATGATGAGCTGAAGGGATTGTTAAAGAAAAGTTTTATCATAATAGGCGCATTTGCGCTGCTCATGTTTCTTGCCGCACAGATGCTTGCAAAACCGCTCTCTTTGATGTTTGTCGGGTATGATTCGTCGCTTCTTAGGATGACACTGCGAGGCTTCTTTATTTTTGCTTTTTCCTTCCTGTTTGCAGGATTCGCCATCTTCAGCTCATCTTTTTTTACTGCTCTTGGAGATGGTCTTACCTCCGCGCTAATCTCATTCTTGCGGACATTGTTCTTCCAGGTCTTTGCAGTCTTGCTCCTGCCGCTCATTCTGGGGTTAGACGGCATCTGGATCTCCATCGCAGTTGCAGAAGTAGCAGCCGTTATTGTCTCATTGCTGTTCCTTGCGGGCAAACGGAAGAAATATCATTACTAAAGATCCGCACGATTCCCTCTGCATAGCACATATACGGACAGTGCAGCAAGTATATATCACAAACGTCACAGAAGCGCCAAACTCTACTCCGCGCCTCTGTGACGTTTTCTTCTCCACTGCTCTTTTATACTTTCCAAAGAGGCCTACACCTTGCTCTTTCGGATCATATGCTCCATTTTCCATTCAGAATCCTGCTTCTGCAAGGTGTGAGGCTGAAAACTTTGTTACTCTTGCAAAATATACACATCATATTTCTTTAACACAGTTTTTTCTGTCACGTTTTCTCCTGACAACAGATCCTGTTTTCCGCAAAGGCTGGCCGGCATATGTTTCTCCTGATCCTTGAAGTTAAGGACAAAGTAGATCCTGCCTTTCTGTGATCTGCGGCATACGATCTCCAGCCCATCGCCATCCGGAACGACCCTCTCCACACCTGCATCCTCTGATGCCTGATCTAGAATCCCGGAAAGTCCCTGCTCTTCCAAATGCGTCCCTATGTAATAAACATGTCCTTTTCCGTAACTGTTTTTCGTCACTGCAGGCATTCCCTGGTAGAAATCTTCTCCATAACTTCCAAGACTCTCTGCGCCTTCCAGATGCATCAAATCACACACCAGATTGCAGCGACAGGTATCTCCTGTTATCATCACAACTTCATTGGACAATTCCGGTGCAAGAGCATCGATCTCTTCCACCCATACTCCGGCCATCTTCCGAAGAGGCCCTGGATAACCTCCTAAGTGCACGTTGTCCGACTGTCCCACGATGCCGCTCATGTAGGTAGTCACAAGCGTTCCGCCGTTCTCCACGAAAGATTCCAGCGACTGCGCCATCCCTTCTTTCACCATGTATAATACCGGCGCTACGACCAGCTTATATTGACTGAAATCCGCATCATAAGGAATCATATTCACGGCGATATTCCGGTCATAGAAGTACTTATAATACTCATGTATGTGTTTCACATAAGTCAGATCAATCGTAGGCCCGCTCGTATATTCCAGCGCCCAGTAATTATCCCAGTCGAAGACGATCCCAACCTGCGCCTCATTCCTGCTGCCAAGCACCGCATCGCCCAACGTTTCCAGCTCTGCGCCCAATTGTGTAACTTCCCTGAACACACGTGTATTCTCGTTTCCCACATGCGCGATCACCGCGCCGTGGAATTTCTCACATGCACCCACGCTTCTCCGAAGCTGGAAGAACTGGATCGTGTCTGCCCCGTGCGCAATGGTCTGGTAACTCTGTGCCCTCATCTGCCCCGGACGCTTCAGGGCATTATAATTCTGCCAATTCTGCTGACTGGGAGTCTGCTCCATCAGCATGAAGGGCGCATCTTTCAGTCCTCTCATCAGGTCATGGCACATGGCCGTCTCACTCCACGGTGTATTATATCCCGGATAGTTATCCCAGGAGACAATATCCATTTCTTTGGCCCATTTAAAATAATCCAGTCCCTTATACGTACCCATCAGGTTAGTCGTGATCAACGTCTCCTGGTCAAATTCCCGGATCGCATCGCGCTCGGCGGTATAATTTGCCAGAATGCCGTCTGAATTAAAGCGCCGATAGTCCAAAGAAATGCCGGCAAACGCTGTCCTGCCATTCTCCATGCCGTCGCCCAGCACATTCGGAAGCACGATCTCATCCCAGTCATAGATCGTATGTCCCCAGAATTCCGTATTCCAGGCTTCATTCAATGCCTCCAGCGTGCCATACTTCTTCTGCAGCCAAACACGGAATGCCTTCTCACAATTCTCGCAATAGCACTCCCCGCCATACTCATTGTTGATATGCCAGCACTTAATATGCGGATTACCGCCGTAACGCTGTGCAAGCTTCGCCGCCAATCTTACCGAATATTTCTGGAAGACAGGAGAATTCGGGCACGCATTATGCCGATGTCCGAATTTATGATGCCGGCCCTCATAGTCCGTCCGCTCTACCTCCGGATATTTCTTTGCCATCCACGCCGGCAGTGCGCCAGTGGAAGTAGCTAATACGATCTCATAATTCTCCCTGCTTAACATATCGATGATGTCGTCCAATTCCGAGAAATCATATTTCTCCTCGGATGGCTGCAGCTTCGCCCAGGAAAATACATTGACCGTCGCGCTGTTGATATGGGCATGCCGAAACATCTTCATGTCTTCTTCCCAGACCTCTCTTGGCCATTGGTTTGGATTATAATCCCCGCCATACAAAATCCTGTTAAATCTCTTCATCTTTTCCTCATTTCTGCGCGGTCAGCTACACATATAGAGCTTGCGGGAACCGCGCGCCGCAAACTATATTGCTTTTTCCAGCTTCCAGCATAGCACACTTCCGAAAAACCGTCCAGCTTTAGAAATTTCCTTACAGTTAAAGACAGACATAGAACTTCGCTCCCATGTCTGTCTCTTCTTATCAGGATCCGTATACTTCTCCTGCTGCTTCTACCTCTTCATCTTCCGGTACTCTTCCGGCTTCTGATATGATTTGCTCACACCGTCGTCTTCATACAGATCATACTCTGCTCCCTCATACCCTAACATTGTCATATGCTCCGTATCAAGCGCTTCCACATACTCAGCAGGCTCCGCAACCGGAATACATTTTCCACTGCGGATAAAGAATGATACCTCATTCAAGGCAATCTCTACGTAATGATGTCCTTTCTCTAAAACCTCCTCCGTGATCGTGCCATCCGGCAGGAATTTGACGAACTTCATCTCTTCCGGCAGATAGACATAACGACCTTTCGCATTCTGGGTGTAGACAGGCGCGATCATGATCTCATTGCCCAGCATGATCTGGTCTTCCACCTGAACTGCCATAGCATCTTCCGGATAGACGAACGCCATCGGTTTAAAATAGAGATCGCTGTTTAATGCCGCCTTCATATATTCACTGTACAAATACGGGATCAGGCGGTAGCGCACACCGATCACATGCCGGAAGTCTTCGATATTCTCGAACTGATAGCATTCCTGCTCTCTTGTTCCCTGTGCCGCATGGTCACGCATCAGCGGTGTGAATACTCCAAGCGCCAGCCAGCGAAGCAGCAGATCTCTTGTCGCATCGGCCCCGAATCCGCCCAGATCTGCGCCTGTATATAAGAATCCACACATATTCAAAGACGGCAGCATCTTCAGGTTCAACAGGATATGGGACCACCAGGACTTATTGTCGCCTGTCCAGATCCCGCCATAACGGTGCATTCCGATATAAGAAGAACGGGAGAACATCAAAAACCGCTTATCCGGGTCGATCCGTTCAAATGCCTCTCCTGCCGATCTTGTCATATAATAACCGAACAGATTGTGCACCTGATCATGGCGCACCCGTCCTTCTTTGGTATTATGGTAGAAACGCTTGTAGTCTGCCCTGCTGTTAGCCAGACTGCCCAGCTTACCCATCAACGGCCATACGGACGATCCAGCCTTCGGCTTTGTTCCAGTCTCTCCATCCTTCCTTCCATTCTCCGCCGCCATCTCTCCGGCTGTGACCCCGCTATTATGATCTTCATTTTCCAGGAAAGCTTTCAGTACTTCTTTTAACTCCCCCATCCCTTCCTGTGAATAGAAGATTGCGGGCTCATTCATGTCATTCCAGAATCCTTCGATTCCCTGATCTGTCAGAATACGATACTTATCCCCAAACCATGCACGCGCTTCGTCATTCAGCACATCCGGGAAATGGGTATCCCCAGGCCATACCGCCGCCACGAAGTCACTGCCGTCCTCACGCTGGCAGAAATAACGGTTTTGCACGCCTTCTTCATAGACATCGTAACCTTTCTCTACCTTCACACCCGCATCGATGATCGGGATCAAACGGATATTACGATCCTTCATCTCCTGTACAAAAGCCGGAAAATCCGGGAAGTTCTTCTCATTTAAGGTAAAATCCTTGAAATCCTGCATATAGTCGATATCCATATAGACCATATCAAGAGGCACCTTGTTTTCTCTGTGTCCGTCTACCACCTTGCGGAAATCCTCCTTGGTCTTATACCCCCAACGGCTCTGCCCAAATCCAAAAGCATATTTGGGCGGAATATAGCTTAGGCCGATCGCTTTGCGGAACTGCTTCACGATTTCATAAGGAGAATCCCCATCGATCACGAACAGATTCAAATCTGCCCTCTCGCAGGAAACACTCAGCGTATCTGCTTTCGTGTAGCCGATGTCAAATGTAATCGCAGAAGGATAATCAAAGAACAGACCGAATGTCTTCTTTCCTGCCACAACAATAAAGTTGTGTGCCCCATACAGGGAACGCTTGTCTTCTGTGTGGTTCGGATCGTCCGTACAGTCACTGATATAACAGTATCCACGCTTATTCAGCCCTCTGTTTGCCTCTCCAAGGCCATAAATAATATCATCTGCTTCCATCTGATACGTGAAGGTAAATCCCTGCGCTGTCTCAATACAGCCATATGCCGGAGTTCCTTCTCCCAGAGTCACTTCTTCAATGATCGCCTCCGTCGTAAACGGTTTTCCATACACATACTTCTGAATCATGTCATTTCCTCCTGTTCCTATTAGATAACCGGTTTCTCCACAGACCAGCCATAATACCATCCCAGACAAAAGCCGGCGTTGACTGCTCTATTATTTCACATAATTACATTATATTGTATTATCAGAGAGGAGGCTTACATTATTTTATGCAAAAATAACAAAATTTTGACTTCTCAGGACTTCCGCCGGAAGACAGGAATCACATCTAACGGCGCCTGCGCCTCTATGGACTGTCCTCCTTCATAACACTGTCCGGTCGCCTCCTCGATCCAGCCTGTCCCCGCTGGCAGATAGACGCTGCGCGCCCGCTGTCCGGCCTGCAGAATCGGCGCCACCAGAAGATCCGGTCCATAGAAATATTCGTCTTCGATCTCCCAGCATCTTTTATCCTCCGGATACATGTAGAAGAGTGTCCTTATGACCGGCGTACCCTTCTCGTGCGCCTCCTGCATGATCCGCCTCGTGTATGGCCGCATCTGCTCCCGGAATTCCATATATTTCCTGCAGATCTCATAGACCTCGTCCCCGTAACTCCACACTTCATTCGCCGCGCCAGAACAACATGACGCGCCCCCGGTTGTTCCCTGCTGCGGCTGTCTTGGCTCCCGGTCTCCGTGAAGACGCATGACAGGACAGAAGGTTCCCCATTCAAACCAGCGGGCAAAAAGTTCTCTGAAAGCAGGATCTTCCGGGTTGCCGCCATGAAAGCCCCCGATATCCGTCGTCCACCATGGAATGCCGGCCAGCCCCATATTTAGGCCCGCAGCAAGCTGGTTTCTCATGCTCTCAAAGCTGGATGCGATATCCCCGGACCACACAAGCGCGCCATACTTCTGACTGCCTGCCCATGCACACCGCAGAAGATTCACGATATTCTGTTGTCCTTCCTTCTCCATACCTTCATAGAACGTCCTGGCATAATCTACCGGATAGGTATTGCCAATCTGCAGGTTTGTCCCTTTGTAATAACGATAGTTATCGAAATCATATGCGCTGTATTCCGGCTCTGCCTCATCCAGCCAGAATACTCTGATCCCTTTGTCATAATAGTTCTGCTTCACCTTATTCCAGAGAAAATCTCTGGCCTTTGGGTTGGTCGCATCATAGTGGATCGTCGCCCCCTGAAAGTCCAAACCTACACGGAAGCCTCTCTCCGTGCGGATCAGATAACCCTTTTCCAGCATTTCCATATAGTTCTCGCCCGTCTTGTCTACCGTAGGCCAGATCGATACCATCAGTTCGATGCCCATCTCTTTCAGTTCTCTCACCATCGCATCCGGGTCCGGCCAATAGACCGGGTCAAACTTCCATTCTCCTTGTTTGGGCCAATGGAAAAAGTCTATAACGATCAGATCAATCGGCAGATTTCTGCGCTTATACTGCCTTGCCACTTCCAAAAGTTCCTCCTGGGTCTGATAGCGAAGCTTGCACTGCCAGAATCCAAGACCATATTCCGGCATCATGGGGACAGTCCCCGTTACAGCGGCATACGCCTCCTCGATCTGCGCAGGCGTATCGCCTGCCACCACCCAGTAATCCAATGCTTTCGTAGAATAAGCTTCAAAGCTCATGATATTTTTCCCGAAGACGGCGCGCCCCACGCCAGGATTATTCCACAGGAAACCATATCCCAGCGATGAGATGGCAAACGGTACGCTTGCCTGGGAATTCCGGTGCGCCAGCTCCAGATCCAGTCCTTTCAAGTCCAGATAAGGCTGTTGATACTGGCCCATTCCATAGATTTTCTCCTGTGGATCAAGGGATTCAAACCGCATGGTCAGATGATGATCGCCTCCGAGAATCGGCTTAAATTCCCTCGCCTCTACCTCGATCGCACTGCATTTCCGGTCCAGTATGTCCTTCCGGTTTCTGCAATATTCTTCCAGCAGCACTCTTCCATCGGCATGATAGATCGTGATCTTCCCGCTATCTGTGATCTCGGCGCGGATTCTGCCATTTGTAACCTGCGCGCCCTGTTTGGTACGGGTAATCTCACAGGTATCCTCACCTTTCTTACATAGCGCCCAGTCTTCTTCCGGCATCCTGCATTCTTTTGTCGCTCGGACTCTGACTGCGTCCGGTCCCCACGGCTCTATCCACACCTCTTCCGCGTCATAGTGATAAACAAGTCTCTTATCTTCTATTTGTATCATTGGATTCCTCCTTGTCTTCTCCGCCTCTCCAGCGAAAACCGCAGTCATTGTTTTTGCTATTGCAAGCCTGCTATTCCGATTCTATCATAGAATGCTGTCACAGGCCTACACGTCAGGAGATCCTAACCTTTCACAGCCCCGTTCGTCATTCCGCTCACAATATACTTCTGCATGAAGATAAAGATAAGCGCCACCGGAATGATCGTCACCACCGCAAAGGCCGTCAGATAACTCCATTTCGTTCCATACTGTCCCATAAAGTTAAAGATTCCGGCTGTGATCGGCCGTTTCTCCTGATCCAGGATAAAAGTCATACCGTAGGCCAGATCGCCCCAGGCATACAGGAAGGAAAAGATCGCACACACCATAACACCCGGTTTTGCAATCGGGATCAAGATCCTGACAAAAGCGGTAAAGCGGTTGCAACCGTCCAGATAGGCCGCCTCCTCCAGATCTTTTGGAATAGAAGAAAAGTAATTCTTCAGAATCAGCACAGAGAAGGGAATACCGATCGTCGCATCCGCCAGCACCGCTGAAACCCAGGTATTATACACATGCATATTCTTAAACATGATAAACATCGGCGTCAGCAGCACCGATACCGGCAGCATCTGCGTCACCAGAAACCCCAGCAGCATCATTTTCCTTCCCCTGAAATGATACTTTGCAATCCCGTAGGAAGCTGGCACTGCCAGAACAACCGCAATCAAGGTCGCCCCGGCTGAGATCAAAAAGCTGTTGCCGAAAGAACGAAACATATTGAAATCACCTGTTTCCACCTGCGCCGCATAGGACTTCAGATTCAGAAGATGCGGATAAAATGTAGGTGGATTCTGGAAGATTTCCTGCTCTGTCTTTAAGGAAGTGATCAATGCCCAATATAAGGGAAATAACAACAGACACAGAAGCGCTGCAGAAACAATGCACAGAATTATATTCTTATTTCTTGACACTCTTTTTTCTTCCATCAGTCTTCCTCTCCTTTTGTTGTGATCTTAATATAGAACATACCTACCACCAGCAGGATCACCAGCAGCACATTGGCTACCGCAGAACCCTTACTGTACTTGAACATCTCAAAGGACAGCTTATAAGAATAAGTAGATAACATGTGTGTGGAATTCACCGGACCGCCGCTTGTCATCACGTAGACCAGATCATACACTTTAAACGTATAGATGAATCCGAGTACCAGCACCGACTCAATGGTTGGCTTTAACAAAGGAAGGGTTATATTTAAAAACGCCTGCAATTTATTTGCTCCGTCAATGGACGCACTCTCATACAATTCCTTTGGGATTGTCGTCAACCCTGTGGAGATCAATATCATATTAAAAGGAATCCCGATCCATACATTAGCGCAGATCAGGGCAAACATGGCCGTCCCCGGCGTAGTCAGCCACTCGATATTCTTATCGATCAGATGCAGGCTCCTAAGCAGGTAATTGATTACCCCAATATCGGTGGCAAACAACAGCTTGAACATCAGCGCCGTCACCGTGATCGGTATCATCCACGGCACCAGCAGGATCCCCCTGACGGGCTTAGCCAATGCAAACCGCTGATTAAAAAAGAGCGCCAGCGCAAATCCGATCAAAAACTGGAACACCAGACATAATACCGTATAGCGCAGCGTATTTCCCAGAGAAGTCCGAAATACATTGTCCTTAAAAAGTTCCAGATAATTTTCAAATAGAATAAAGTTCTTCGTTCCCCGCACCAGATTGCCTGCATTGACATCCTGAAAACTTAAGATAACATTGCGTACAATCGGATATCCCACAAAAAGAATCATGTACAGAAATGCCGGCAGCACAAACAGCAGCCCCACATTGTCATAGCGGAACCATTTCCTGATCCTGTTCATGAAAAGCCCTCCTCTCACTCTCGTTTCCTTCCGGAAACCAATCAACACTGCTTCCGGAAACCTATTTCCCTGAATTTTTCTAAAAAAACTGCTGCACAGATTTTTCCTGTCGCTTTCTGTGCAGCAGTTTTGTATATTCTGAAATTAACTGGTGATCTCAAACGATTATTGTACAATCCCGTCGATCGTCGCCTGTGCCTCTGCCGCGGCATCCTGCGGTGTGGCTGTCCCTGTGATAACCTGATTGAATGCCAGAGAGATCGCATCCGACACGCTGGGCCACTCCGCTAACGGCCCTCTGGGCATCGCATAGTTCAGCTCCTCTACGAAAGGCTGATACGGAGAGTCCGCCTCAAATTGGTTTGCCGCGATATTCTTATCTGCAGAGATATAGCCGAACTTATCCATCATAAATTTCACCTGTTCTTCGGAAGTTGCATAAGTCAGGAAATCCAGAGCCCCCTCCACATTGCCGCCGTTGATCACTGCATAGTTCTCACCGCCCAGCACAGAAGAATATTCCGTATCCTTCGGGATCAGCGTCACTTTCCAATTTAAATCCGGCGCCTCAGACTGCATGGTCGGGATCTGCCAGGGACCATTCTCCATCATTGCCACGTTGCCTGCAATAAACTGGTTCATCACATCGCCCTGTGTCCAGTTAATACACTCTTTGCTCATAACCCCTTCATTGACCAGATCCTGGATATACGTGAGGGCACGAATCCCATTCTCATTATTGATATCATAAGAAGTTGCGCCTGTAGACCAGAGCCATGGAACAAAGTTAAACGTTCCTTCTTCATTCTGTACGCTGCACAGTGCCAGACCGCTGACAGAATCTGTCGTCAGCGCTTTCGCTGTCGTCATCAGTTCGTCCCAGGTCGTGGGCACTTCACAGCCCGCTTCTGTTAACATATCTTCATTATAATACAGTGCCAGACAGTTAACGCCGAAGGGAACACCATACAGTTTTCCATCCACCGTACAGGAATTGACGGTTCCTTCATAATAATTACCCACATCGAATTTACCGGTCAGATCCTCAAAGATTCCCATTTCCACATAAGATGCATGATCTGGGGAATCCAGGATTGCAATATCCGGAAGCTCATCCGCTGACGCGCCGATGGACAACTGCTTCTTGAAATCTGCAAAAGGTACATATTTGGCCGTCACTTCATATTGATCCTGAGAACCATTATAATCCTGGATCACCTGATCAAGCGCCACTTGATGCCCCTCAGTCTCCCAATAATACCAGATAGTCACTGCCTCTCCCGTGCCTGCTGCGCTGCTGGCTGCAGCGTCTTTCTCTTCTGTGTCCGTATCTGCTGCATCGTCCTTTGCCGCATCCTCCTCTGTCTTCGCCGCATCCGCCGCAGTTTCAGTACCCGCTGTATCCGCTGCAGCACTTTCTGTTTTGCCGTCCGATCCGCCGCATCCTGCGAGCAGTCCTGTGGTCATCGCCAACGCCGTCATAAGCGCGGTCAATTTTTTCCTTTTCATCCTGAATCCTCCTTGTCTGTACCGCTCCTGCCTGTCCTTAAGACCGGTCGGGAGCCTTTCTCTTTGCTGAAATCATCATACCGCCTTTCACCTTTGGGAAAAACGGTAAAAATATGAAAAAGGATCACTTATCTAATCTAAATAGCAGCAGACGCTACCTGTTTGACTTCCGGTACTCCGCAGGCGACATCCCGACGCATTCCTTAAACACCCTGGCAAAGTACTTTGCATCCGTATATCCCACTTTCTCCGCAATTTCATATTGTTTCAGCTGCGTACCGATCAACAGCTCCTTCGCCTTAGCCAAACGGTAGTTACGGATATAAGCGCTGAAGTTCTCCCCAAGCTCCTTATGAAACTGCGTTCCCAGATACTCCTGCGTCAAATTCAGCCTGTCGGCAATCTCACTTAACGTAATGCCGTCCGCATAGAATTCATGGATCATGCTCTGTGCCTTTTTCACCGCCAGGCTTACAGCCTCCGACGCTCCTTCCTGTACCCGCATGTATGACAACAATATATCGAAGGACCCGCGCAGTTCCGCCTCCGTCTTCGCTCCCATGATATGGTTTAACAGCCCTCTCTGATCAATCTTCTGATAATCGATACAGCCTACCTCTTTCGCAATATTGATGACTGACCATTGAAAACGGACATAAGACTCCTTAATCTCTCTGGGCGCATATACTTTTCCGCCCGGAAAGGATTGCCAAAACCGTTCCATGCTCTCCCGGATCTTATCATGTTCCCCCGCACAGACTGCTATTTTCATCTGATTCTCCAATTCCACCGGATAAATACAAATCTCTGTCTGGACATCCGCTATCTGCGGATAAACGATCAACACATCCTCTCCCAGCACAATACTCCAGTCCATATATGGCAACAGCAGATGATATCCATCCCGTACAGCCTGTACTCCCGTTACCTCCAGCATACCATAGCTGACTCTGCGCTCCCTCACCGCTCCTTTTTGCAAAAGAATCTGATTCTGAAACCAGCGCTCTATCTCCTGCCTGGAGGCATAATCATAAAGCAGCACAAGGAGCGCTCTGTCATATTCCATATCCACGATACAATACCGGCACGCTTTTTGATCCAAAAGCCGGCATAGTTCCTTCCGTTTTCTCGTCCGGTCATTCTCGAAGCAGTCCCCCATGTAAACCAGCAGCTCTATCAATAATGTATCAGCTGTTATTCCATATTTTTTATCCAGAAATTCTTCCACCTGCCCATCCAGGGAGGATACCCCATACAGGATGCCGGACACGACTGTTTCCAGCGTTCCCATCGTATCCGGCGTGCGTTTCTGCTCCTGTTCCCAGATATTCTGCAGCTTGCGGATCGTCGAGACAAACTCCTGCACCACTACCGGTTTGACCACATAGTCATATACGCCCAGCTTCACCGCCTGCTGTGCATAGGCAAATTCCGAATAGGCGGTGAGAACGATCACCTTGGGATCGATGCCTAGTTCCTGTACGCGCTGCAGCATCTCCAAACCATCCATGCCCGGCATCTTAATGTCTGTAATCACCAGATCAGGACGATATCTTTCAATGCAGTCCAGCCCTTCCTGTCCGTTTCCCGCGACGCCCTCGACAACAATCTCCGGAAACATCCTGCTCAAAAGCTTGCACAATCCTTCTCTGATCAGAATTTCGTCTTCCACGACCACCGCTCTCATTTGTGTTCCTCGCTTCCCTTCTCCATACCCATACAGGTCCTCCCGTCCGTTCCCTGTACATTCCCCTCATCTTCTTACCGGAATCCGGATCAGCACCCGCGTTCCCTGACCTGGTCTGCTTTCTACCTCCACACCGGCTTTCTCACCATAATACATCCGGATCCTGGTGATGGCATTTTCCATGCCAATATGGTTCTGATCATCCGTCCTGCAAAAGATTCCCTGGTTGATCTTTCTCACCATCTCTTCCGCCATCCCACATCCATTGTCTTCAATACTGATCCGGATACGGTCCTCTTCCTGCATCATTTCCACTGTCAGACTGTGTTCTCTGTCCACGCCCTCAAATCCGTGCAGGATCGCATTTTCCACAAAAGGCTGCAAAAGCAGCTTATGAATGGAGAGACTCATGACTTCCGGTTCCACATTGATGTGGCAGTTAAAGGTATTCTTCAACTTCGTCTGCTGCAGGAAAATATACTGCTTCAGCCACTCTACTTCCTCCCGGATGCGGACCACACCGTTACTGTTGGTAATCCCATACCGCAAGATACTCGCCAGCGTAGAGATCATGTTGCTGATCTCATACTCATCTCTGCCAATCGCCATCCAATTGATTGTATCCAGCGTATTGTAGAGAAAGTGAGGATTGATCTGCGCTTCCAGCGCTGCGATCTGCGCATTTTTCTGCTTCTCCAAGGAGGATTTCAACTTGTTCATCATAGAATTAAACTCTTCCGCAATGATTTCAATCTCTGTTGGCCGTGAATGGTCCGGCGCAACACGGACAGTCAGATCACCCTTTCCGGCTTTTCCCATCGTCTCCACCACCCGCTTAATAGAACCGGTCATCCTGCTCACCTGACTGATCATCATAGCCAGAACTGCCATAAGCGACAGACCAATACTAATAATCAACAATCTCTGCTGTCGGTGCATACTTAAGAGTAATTCCTCCTGATCCACGGCCCGGACAATATTCCAGCCCGTCTTTTCATCATGGACAAAATACAAGGATAACTCTCTGCTCCCCAGAATACCCGTCTGTTCTGCCAGCCTCCTGCATGCCTGTTTTTTTGTCTCTTCCTCCGCCCCTTCTGGGAAAATGCATTCTCCCACCTGATCAGAACCGGGACAGGATATCACATATCCCTTGTTATCTATAATAAAATTCAACCCATTCTCCGTATGAGAGGAGCAGACCTCCTCCAGAAGCTTTTCATCGATGCTGACTAAGACCACGCCACACTGCTTTCCCACGTCCCGGTAATCAATAATGCGATGTCCTATGTGAAATAAATTACATGCGTTACTTCCAAAAACCATTCTGCCTCCCGTAGGTATTAGATGGGTTTTATTATCACTGCTGATCTCCTCATATAACTCCTCCTGCGATCCGGAAAAGCTGTCCATCCATGAAGTGCGGGTTGTGGACGCCGTCAACTGATCATAGAATACCAGCTCTCCGCTGGCGGTGATCACCGAAATCGACTTCACATAGTCCTTTGTATAGAACAGCCCTCGCAGCAACTTTCGAAGCAGCTTCCTGTTGATCGCCACATCCTCGCCAGCGTTGATCTGATCCACCAGCTCCACAATCGTATCATCGGTATAGACCTGAAACAGAATATCCTCATAGGAATCAAGCCATACATCCAGACTCACCCTGGTCTGCTCCAGATTAGCGCCCGTCATACTCTCCACATTCTGCTGCACCAGCCTTGAGGTATTGTAATAATACACAACGTTCACCAGCAGAATTGGAATCAGAGACGTCAGAATAAATGCCGTTATTAAACGGTTTTTCATACTCTTATGATCAAAAGGAGTCTTGGTAGATTGAAATCTTTTCATGGCGGACCCTCCCTGTTTATTATACCTTTCAAGGAGCAAAAGAAAATGGGAATTTTCTAAGAACAGGACGGTATTTCTAAGATTATAATACAAAAAAAGAGCCTGCCACAATCTGCCGACTCTGTTTGACCATTCATTTCTACTTGTCTCTTCCTGCACTGGCCTTATCTGATATAGTCCTCCAACTTCTCTGTCCTGTTCTTCCCGAAAACTTCTCTCGCCCGGCTGACTCCAATATTTCCATTCCAGCCCGCTATCACGATACAGACTAACCGCAGCCAGAAAAGATCACAATAATAGGTGGAAACCCCCACTAACAAAAGTGATGTGGTCAAAATTACGATCACACTTATGACGGCATGGATTCTGTCCTTTCTCTTCATGATCCTATTCTCCTTTCGCATGACGGCCCCTTCTGTATTGCACAATATTTTTCTTTTCTTCTTTGTCAGATTATACCATGCCCGGAATGTCACGTAAATTCTTATTTTCCTTTCCGATGTCAGATTGCAGCCGCTATCCTCCCATGGAATGCATTCCCGGTGCACATTCCTGCGCCGGGATCAACAGGCCAAACTCCGTCCTGCCGTCCGCCGTCATCCCTGCCTTGATATAACCCCCTTCTTCCTCCAGGATCTTCCTTGTAATATACAGCCCTAACCCGACACCCTCTCTTTCTCCAGCCTCCCTGCCTCTGTAAAACCGTTTAAATAACATATGATATTCTTCCGGTGCAATCCGGATGCCGCTGTTGCGCACAGCCACACTCACATAATTCGTAAGCTGCGTCACTTCCATCTCGATCCTGCTGCCCGCATCCCCATATTTTACCGCATTGTCAAGCACGTTAAAAACCGCCTCCGTCGTCCACTTCGCATCTGCCGTCACCGGACTTTTGGCCTGTCCGGTCAGATCGATCTCCATCCCTCTTCTCTTCGCCTTCTCCATCACCTGTCCCGCCGCCTGCAGCAGGATCGTTTCCAGACTCTGCCATTCCGGCTTCAGACGGATGATCCCCGTCTCCAGCCTTGACACCTTCGAGAAACTCTCCCCCAGCCAGGAAAGCTTCCGCGTCTGCTCCTCCAGGCAGGAAAGGAACCTTCCCCGCTCCTTAGCCGTCAGATCATCCCTTCCCAGAAATCCCGCATACATCCCGATATTCGTGATCGGCGTGTTGAGCTGGTGCACCAGGTCCCCGATGTTCTCATCAAGCTGCCTGCGAAACTGCCTCTCCCGCTCCTCATAAGAGCACAGGATATCATAGAGCCGCAGCAGCTGCCCCTGTATCCTGGAGAGGATCGTATCCTCCGTTACCGGAAAAGCGATCGTCACCCTGCCGTCGATCAGCTCGTCCAGCATATCGCCAAACGCATAGAGCTTTCTGTCCACCCGCCTCTCGATCAGCAGATATGTCCCTGCAAACACCGCCAGATTCAATGCCCCATACAGGATGATCAGCCATGTGCCATACGCCGGCCGCCTGCAGGAAAGCTCACTGAACAGGAAAAGCAGTATGAGCATCACACCCATACCGCCAATCCAGATCCCGTCCGTACCGTTCCCTCTATGCCGCCTGTTCACTTCTCTCCATCCTCCCACTTATACCCCAGTCCAAACACCGTCTTAATATAAGCCGGCTCCTCCGGGTTCTCCTCCACCTTGATCCGCAGTCTGCGGATCGTCACATTTAACGTCCGGCTTTCCACAAACTTCTCGTCCGCATCCCAGATCCGCTCCAGGATCCGCTCCCTCGTCAACACGATCCCCCGATTCTTAAGAAAAAGTTCCAGCAGCCTGCACTCTAAGGCCGTAAGCTCTACCACTTCGCCCCGCCTGGTCAGCACTCTGCTCTCAAAATCATACACCAGTTCACCATTCGCATAGATCTGCCGGGACACGCCCTCGCTGCGCTTCAAGACCGCCGCGATCTTCATGAGCAGCACCGGCATGGAAAAAGGCTTCGTAATATAATCGTCACATCCCGCCCGAAATCCCTGCAGCATATCCTCCTCCGAGTCCCTGGCCGTCAGTAACAGCACCGGCGCCGGCTGCCCGGACAGCACATTTCCCAGAAATTCCCTGCCGTCCCCGTCCGGCAGATTGATATCAAGAAGGATCAGATGCATCGGTTCTCCCAGCTTTCCCCGCGCCTCCCGCAGACTGTAAGCGCCGTGCACCAGATACCCCTCCCGCCGCAGCGCAAAAACGATCCCCTCATTCAACGCCCGGTCATCCTCCACTACCAAAATACGTTTCTCCATCACACCACTTCCCTCAGCCTCTCCACGACCGACTTCCGGTTCATCCCCCAGGTCAGTACCTGCGCCATCACCCCGCACAGCGCGACCAAAAACCCCAGGAAGATCACCAACGCCTGTACAAACGCTGACACCTCAAAATTAAATAACGGCTGCTCTCCAACCCTGTAAGACAGCGCTGCGCCCGCCACGGTCGCGATCCCAAGCGCCGAGGCGACAAGCCCGGCATATTTCCCGAAAATGTCTCTACACATCTGCCGCCCGGTCATCCCGATCGACTGCATGGCCGCATACTCCACCTTTCTGGCCATCACATCCGTGGTCACCGTATTCACCATATTGGCCACGCCGATCATTCCCACGATCAACACCAACAGAAGCCCGAAGGCCGTCATCGCCCGCTTCGTCTCCGCATTCTGCGTCCGGCTCACATAAGCGGCGTCAAGCATAAGCTGCAGATTCCCGTCTTCCTGCAAAAGTCCGGCAATCGTCTCGTACTGCTCCTTCTCGGAAAGCGCCGTCCCGTCCTGCCTTTTTCCGGATGCATTAAAGCAGATGCACCCCACCAGATCCTCATAATTCGGATAAATCTCCTGGAAAGTATCGTCCGTCAGCCAGATGTTCGACTCTCCCAGATTATCCGTCGAGTAGATATTATGGCAGGTCACCAGCGCCATCACCGTAAATTCCCGCTCCACATAGCGGTCCGCCGCGCTGTCATAGAATGTAACCGCCACCCGGTCGCCCGCATGCACCTGGTATTCCATACCCTCGCTCTGCGTCAGATCATTTGTATAATGAGAACGGTTGTAGATCATATAGTTTCCCTGCGCAAACGCCTCGGCGTCCAGTTCTCCCTCCAACACGGTGAAATATTGACTTTCATGGTCAAGATAGTCCGCATCAAACCCCGTCACGGTGACCGGATAATTGCCCCGCTCATTTTTCCCGGGAAGACTATGCCAGGGATCGCCGCCCATCTGCCGCTCCACGCTGTCCACATAGGCCTGCCTGTCACGCGCCAGTTCCCCCTGCGCCGCGATCTCTCCACAAGACGTGCCGTAAAAATAACCCCCGTTATAAATCACCCAGTCCGGCTGCGACCTGGCCATATAGAAGATGCGGAAATCCTCCACGAACTCCTGCGCCTGCAGCTTCTGTACCAGTTCCCTGCTGATGGGCTGATAAGGCTCCTCCGACCCGAAATTAACTAACTTCTGCCGCACCCTGAAATCCGTGCCGTTGTGCTCCGCCGTATGCACCTCCACCGAATATCCCATGGAAATCGTATACACCACCAGAAACAGAATGCCGCTCAAGGCAAACGATACCACCGAGAAAACGCCTTTTTTCTTTTTCCCGCGATATCTGGACGCCTCCACAGGAGAGATCCTGCTGGCGATCCGGAAGGGTTTCCTGGTGCTGACAAGCACCGTAATCCAGGAAAAAACCGCGCCCAGCGCGAATACCTGCACAAACCCTGCCGGCCGATAATAGGCGACGATCCCATCCGCGAAAGCGTTCAGAATCGTGCCTGCCGCCATCCGCCCGACAGCATATCCGACACTGCCGCCCAGAACAATACCGAGCAGGGCGATCCGGTTCATCTGCCATAACAGCATCCGCTTAAGCTGCCGCCTTGTCATACCGATCGTTTTCAGTTCCCCGTAGAAGCGGATGTCATTCTCAATCGATATATCGAATATATTATAGATAAAAAAGTACCCGCAGAGCATCACGCACAAGAGCAGCAGGGCGATCGGGACAAGAACCGCATAAGACATATCGCTGGCCTTGTACTGGATACCGTTTCCTCCCGCCTGCTCATTCACTTCCGTCAGCTTCTCATGCTTATCCGTCCCCAGTTTCAGAGGATTCAGATTATTCAGTTTCACATAGATCTGGTCATATCCCCCGATCAGTCCCGGATTATATTTCCCGATAAAGGCTTTGCCCGTATAGATCTCCTCGTAGATATCCGCGACACCGCGCAGCGGATTCCTGTAATAGCCGCACACCGTCATTGGGATCGTCTGCTCTGCCTGTTCCCCCTCAGTCTCTCCCTGCACCAGCACCACCAGATCATAGGAGACATTCAGTTCTTCTCCCAGGCCCAGCCGCTCTGACATGGTATCGGACAGCAGGATCTCGTCGGCGCTGTCCGGATACCGGCCCTTGATCAGATCTACCATATTTTTCTCATAATGCACTTCATCCGCCGCGAACAGCCGCACATCCAGACCGGAAAATTCCCGGTTATGCAGATAACTGGTGCTGCACCGCATAACATAAGCCGCCCAGTCCACCTGAGGCAGATCTCTTGCCCGCACAAGGATCTCCTCATTCCCAAGGATCATGGCGCTGTCTGCACCCGGCCCTGGCGACGCTCCCATGGAGCGCGTCTGCGCCGTCATAAAACCGATCCCCACCGTAAAAATAACGACGATCAACACCGCCGTCAGCGCCACGGCCAGTACCGCAAGCCTGCTGCGCACCGGATGCGCCCTGTAATCGTCCCAGGCCAGTTCCTTTTCCAGCTTCTGATCCGAATTTCTGAACATCATGCTCATGCCTGCACCTCCCCTCTGGGTCTGCCGCACGAATCTTCCGGCTTTCCCTTCATGTCAGCACCGGCTTCGCATACCTCTGCCTGTTCCTTCCGCTCTCTCACCGGCTTACCGTCCTCGCATACCTCTGTCCGCTCCCTCCGCTCTCTCACCAGCTTACCGTCCTCGATATGGATCACCCGGTCCGCCAGTTGTGCGATGGCATCGTTGTGCGTAATCATAATAATCGTCTGGTTGAACTCCCTGGACGTCATCTTCAGCAGTCCCATGACCTCCGCGCTGGTCCTGGAATCCAGATTGCCCGTCGGTTCGTCCGCCAGAAGCACCGCCGGCTTGGCCGCAATAGCCCTGGCAATAGACACTCTCTGCTGCTGCCCGCCGGAAAGCTGATTGGGATAACGGTCCATCTTTCCTTCGATGCCCAGCTGCTCACAGATCCCCGCGATATAGTCACGATCCGGTTTCCTGCCGTCCAGCCTGATCGGAAGCACGATGTTCTTATACACATTCTGTACCGAGATCAGATTGTAATTCTGAAAGACGAAGCCAATATTCCGGCGCCGAAACACCGTCAGCTCCTCCTTCGTCATCTCCATGATCGAATGCCCGTCTATGATGACCTCCCCCGCATCCGCATAGTCCAGTCCGCCGATCAGGTTAAGCAGCGTCGTCTTGCCGCTGCCCGAAGTCCCCACGATGGCCGTAAAACTGCCCTTCTCGATGCCGAAGCTGACATCGTCCACCGCCCGGACCAGATTCTCTCCGCTTCCATAATACTTCTTAAGATGTACTGCCTTCAAGATTTCCATACCGCCTGCGTCTCCTTGTCTGTCATTTTTACCTCCACGTGGATATTGCTGGCTGTGCCTGCAATATCCCTGAATACGTAATGGAAGTTTACTTCCAAACTTTCAAAAAACAAGTTAAAAATCAACTCTTGTATTTATCATAGACACAGGATATTACAATCCGGTTACAAGCAAATAAAAACTACTGTTATTTTTTCAGTCGGCACTTAACCCATCATCCGGATCAGCACAATCCCCGATCACCCACACACCGGTTTTCCGCGAGCCGATGCGCAGAATCACTTTTCTTTCAGACAGACTCTGCAGGATTCTTTTTACCGTACTCTCCGAGCAGTGCAGAATCTCTGCCAGCTCCTTTCTTGTCAGATCCGGCGATCTGCGAAGCTGCTGCAGAAGCAGCTTCTCCCGGTCCGATAATTTTATTGGGTCATTTATTGGGTCATTTATTGGGTCATTTATTGGGTCATCCTGCTCCGACACGAAAGAGAATGCTCCGCTGATATGCATTGCGCGATTATGAAGTTCGTGGCGCTCCTCAAGCAGCAAATTCCTTAAGAAAAGTTACCACTGCCCCCTTCTTATTCCCTTCCCGCCTTTCTCTCCCCATTTTACCTGCCTTTCAGATACCGCTTCAACAAAAAAGCGCAGAAATACGGAAACGTATAGATCTGATCGTCATATCCCACATTGCCGCCCGTAAACTTGATCCCATAGCGGATATCCTCATACTTATCCCCTTTGATCAGCGTCCGCAGAGACTTCGCACGGCCATTTGTCGCCTTCACTTCCACAGGAATCAGGTCTTTCGCCGTCCGGACAAAGAAATCCTCCTCCAACGTAGAATCCTCACGCTTATAATAATAGAGATCATACCCGCTTTTTACAAGCGCCTCTCCCACCACATTCTCATACAGCGCTCCTTTATAGACCCCCAGATTCCGATTTGCCCGAAGATCCTCCTGCGCTTCCTCGTCCAACATGGCGACAAGAAGTCCGCTGTCCGCGAAATAGATCTTATATTTTGTCTCGTCATAATTTCCTTTCAACGGAAGCTCCGGAAAATGCATACAGTAACAGACATTGATCATCCCCGCATCCGCCAGCCACTCGATACATCCCCTGTAATCTTTGAAACGGGCGCCGGAAGCCACCTTGGAGATCTGGAATTTCTTATTGTCTTTGGAAAGCTGTACCGGAATCTGCCGGAAGACATTGAGGATCCGCACCTGGTCCATCCCTTGCGCATACTTACGGACATCCTCCTCATAATCCGTAAGAAGCTGCCGCTGGATCGCCAGAGACCCCTCGAAACTGTCCTTCACGATATACTCCCTGACCACGGCCGGCATCCCGCCCAGAGTGCAATAATCCAGGAACAAACCGCCGTAGACGGACAATTCTGCCTCATTAAAAGGCTTTTCATCCTGCATGTGGCCAAGCAGTTCGTCCGCAATGTCCTCCCGATATCCTTTCGCCCAAAGAAACTCCTCAAAATCCAGGGAATACATCGCATAATCCGTTTTATATCCCACACTGTTACTCTCGATCCTTCCATAATGGATCCCCAGCATGGAACCGCTGCAGATCACATCGTATCTATTGTCCTGGGCGAAAAACTTAAGCGCCGTCGCAATCTCCGGAAACTCCTGCAGTTCATCAAAAAAAAGCAGTGTCTCTCCCTCCTCAAACCGCTTCGCCGGATCCATACGGGATATATTCCGGATCAGGTCCGCCGCTTTATACCCATCCGCGATGATCATCTTATACTTCGGCTCTTCCACAAAGTTGATCTCCACCACGTACTTATAATTCTGCTCCCCGAATCTTCTGATCGACTCCGTCTTGCCCACCTGCCTCGGCCCCTTGACGATAAGCGGCTTGTGCCCCGGCTCGCGCTTCCACTCCGTCAGAAAAGTATCTATTTTTCGTTTCAGATAAACCATAGCTCCCTCGCTTCCCCACAAACACAGTTCTGCCTATAGTATATGCCGTTTTCTCCGAAAATACAACTTCATTACAAAAAAATGAGGGAATTATTCAAACTAATCACAAAAAAATGAGGGAATTTATACCAAGTTCTTACAAAAAAATGAGGGAATTATATTTCTTGCTCCAATCTGATCTTGTATTCATAGGGATAGTAATTTTGTAATTCGTCTATCTCTATTTCTTTCCCCGCATACGCTTCAAACCAGTCTTCATAATCCGGGTTATCCCAAACCGTGCCATCCTCAAAAACAACCTGCTTTAAACAAAGCAATGCATAGGCTGCCTGACTTGCTTCGCCATTCCCGACTTTCGGAAAGTCCTTCATGATCTCACCATCATAGAGCGACCAGCCGCCGCGGTACTTTTCCGTTTGATCGGATAAAATGTTTGTCTTTGTCCGGACAATATTTTCAAAGCTGCATTCCGCACCGCTATCAAGAAAATTCCAATATAGCTTTAACGGCGAACCGTTTTCGTTATAAGCCAGCATACAATACTGGGTTTCCACAATGGTACTGTCGGTTTTGTTGGTCAGTATATCGTGAATATAAGATGCGCCGTCTTCATACCGAAGGATTGCTGCGCTTTCATGGACGATCGTCATAGGTTCCTTTTTATCTGCAGCAATACCGTTTGTATTTGTATATGTGTTTACGTATGCGTTTGTGTCCATATTTGTGTTGGTTTCCGGAACACTGACAACAGATGCATCCTCCATGTTGCTGTCAGCCGAAGTGACCGCGGACGTAGCGAACAGGCAGACGGTGACAAGTACGATCAGGCAGGCCGATAAAAATGTGATCATTGTCATTTGTTTTGTCTTCATAATTGCATTGATCCTTTCTTCCACAGCATTTTTACTGAAATGATTACAAAACGGCATCAGTCCGCTATTCCTTTCTGCCATCCCGATCAGCACGAAGGAATAAGCAGATCTTGCCCTGTCGCCAAATTGTCTTATCACGCTTTCATCACATGCCAGTTCCATATCACGGTTGCAAAGAAAGAACATGACCCAGACAAAAGGATTGAACCAGTGAATGCAAAGGGCATACAGGACCATCCGTTTCGTAAGGGCATCAAACCGACAAATATGCTCATACTCATGCGCGAAAATATATTGTAGCTGCCCGGTATTCTTCCAGTCCGTCTGCTTCGGCATCAGAATAACCGGATGGAAAATGCCATAGGTCAGCGGCGTGGCAATTCTGTCCGACTGCCTGATCAAAATCCGCCGTCTTAGCGGGTGCTCTTTAATCCACTGTTCTGCGCAGGTATTTCTGACCGGCAGCGCTGTCCGAAACACAAGCCGGCAGTGCAAGTAGGATCTCATAAAAAATACAGCCAGGAGCAGCATTCCCACGCACCAGACAACGAAACAGACCGAAACAGACAAAGGATTTACTGTTGCCTGCCTCGAAGCGCTATACTCCATGCCTCTCATGCCCTGCACTATGCCAAAAGATTCCCGTGATATGGCTAGGGCAGCCTTGTCCGCTTCCGCTTCCAAAAAGACAGGCATAGATCTGATTTGTCCGATCAGCGTATAGATACTAAGCACAGACGGAATCTTAAATGGAAGAATCAGCCTTACAAGCGCTATTTCCCACAGAACGACAAAAGTCTGTTTGGGCAGACGATTGAGTGCTATTATCCGGATCATCACCACCGCGATCACGCAAACCGCCCCGGCAAAACTTACTTCCAGTAAAGTCATGTTTACCCCTCCCTGTCATCTCTGACACAAATACTCATAAAAAGTACGATGCAAGTATTCCGTACATGCACCCATGCAGACAAACTGCCACCTCGTACCTCATTACATTGCATTACATTTCATTCCAGATCCGCAACAACCTGTTTCAACCGGTCGATCTCCTCAGCAGAAAGTTTCTTCCTGCTCAGCAGTGCGGCAAACAGCTTGTCCGCAGAGCCGTCATAAATTTTATTGATCAGCTCATCCGTCTCGGCTTCCTGCACTTCTTCCTTGGGAATAAGCGCATGGCACATAAAATGTGGCTCAGAGCGTTCGATCGCCCCCTTCTTTATACAACGCTTAATAAGCGTATACGTTGTATTCTTATTCCAGCCCACCTCTTTCATAAGAACCTCTGCCACATACTTTGCCTGTACATCCCCCTCCTTCCAGAGAATGTCCATGACTTTTAATTCCGAATCGAAAAGTTTTACGGTTTTTTTATCCATACGGCATGTACTCCTTTCCAATAAGACCGTGGTAGTCTTTACTGTACAGACTACCACAGTCTTACGCAGAAGTCAATGGATCTATAGGAAACGACAGTAAAAATTTCACTTCCTATAGTTACCCAGTGTCTGATTCTAAACAGAGGGTTTTAAACACAATTCAGTGGAATTTCATTTGAATTTATGGTAAAATGGCAGTGTTGGACAATCAGACATCCAGAAGATACCAAAGAAGATTTATGATTGCATATATGTCTGATTTGGCAAATATTTATTACCATTTTTATAACAATACAGATTTTGTCAGGGAGGGAAAAATGCTAAATACATCAGAATTTCACAGTTATGTTGCCAATAACCAGTCAAATATCTGTCAGGTGACAGTGATGCAAGGCGGCAGGACCATTCTAAACGATCAATGGAATGGCTACAAAGCCGACGATACGGTACATACGATGTCCGTTACGAAAAGCATTGTCTCCTTATTGACAGGCATCGCCCTCGACCAGGGATTGATCGGCAGCATAGACGATCCTGTGTTAGATTATTTCCCTGATTATAAGATCAAACGAGGGGAAAAGACCATTCAAAAAGTCACCTTGAAAAATCTTCTGACAATGACCGCACCCTATAAGTATAAGTCGGAACCCTGGTCAAAAATATGCGTGCAGGACGACTGGAGCATTGCCGCTCTGGATTTCCTGGGCGGCAGGCGCGGCATAACGGGAGAATTTCAATACGCTACCCTCGGTATTCATATTCTCACAGGCATCATCGCGGCAGTAAGCCAAATGACAACGGCAGATTATGCAAACCAATATCTGTTTGAGCCTTTGGCGATCACACCAAGAGAAATATATGTCGCTCCCGATGCCGAGGCGCACAAGGCTTTTACAGTCGGAAAGACACCGAAAGGCACGATCTGGTTCTCAGACAATAAGGGCGTTGGAGCTGCCGGATATGGACTCTGTCTGTCCGCTGAAGAAATGGCAAAGATCGGATCGCTCTGTCTGAACAAGGGCGTTTTTCATAACAAGCGTATTGTTTCCGAAAAATGGCTTGAAGAGAGCACCACGGTCAGGCTGCGCTGCGGCGAAAAATTTCAAAATATGAAGTACGGTTATTTATGGTGGATCCTTGATGAAAACAAGGGCACCTATGCGGCGATCGGCAATAGCGGAAATGTTATTTATATCAATCCCCAAAAGGAATTGGTTGCGGCGGTTTCCGGCTATTTCAAACCGACAGTCTTTGACCGGATCGATTTTATCAAAGAACACATAGAGAAAAAAGTGGAATAGAAAAAAGCGGATATAGAAAAAAGTGGAATAAAAAGCAGGGAATACGGAAACATTGCCTGCGTTCGGTACGGCAAAGAAGCGGCCATACCCGGCTGTATAGCCGCCGGATATGGCCTCACTTCTGGCAGTTCTTATCATATCTTATCTTGTCTTATCGCTGTACCCGTGCGCCTGCGCCGCCCATAATCGCTTCGACTTCTTTCCGGCTGGCCATGGTAGTGTCGCCCGGCGTGGTCATCGCCAGCGCACCGTGCGCCGCTCCGTAGTTGACCGCCGTCTCGGCGTCGCCTGTTGTCATCAGGCCGTAGATCAGGCCGGACGCAAAGGAGTCTCCGCCGCCCACGCGGTCCATGATCTCCAGTCCTTTGTAGTCTTTCGCCTTGTAGATCTCGCCGTCTGCCCAGCAGATCGCACTCCAGTCGTTCACCGTGGCCGTCTTCACCTCGCGCAGCGTGGTGGCTACCACCTTGAAATTCGGATACACTTCCGCCGCATGGTTGATCATCTTCTTATACCCGTCCAGGTTCAGTTCTTTCAGATTTTCGTCGTTGCCTTCGATCTCGAATCCGAGACAAGCCGTGAAGTCCTCCTCGTTACCGATCATCACATCCACGTACTTCGCAATCTCCTTATTGACTTCCTGCGCCTTGGCAAGGCCGCCGATGGCGCTCCACATGGAAGGTCGGTAGTTCAGGTCGTAAGAGACTACGGTTCCGTACTTCTTGGCCGTCCTGATCGCCGCCAGCACCGTCTCGCAGGACTGCTCGGACAGCGCCGCATAGATACCGCCGGTATGCAGCCAGCGTACACCCAGTTCGCCAAAAATATGTTCAAAATCGAAATCCTCCGGCGTAGCCTTTGAAATCGCCGTATTCGCCCGGTCGGAACATCCCACCGCACCGCGGATGCCAAAGCCCCGTTCCGTAAAATTCAAGCCGTTACGGCATGTTCTGCCGATCCCGTCCGTCTTCATCCACTTGATCAGGAACGTATCCACGCCGCCCTGCAGTATGAAATCTTCCATCAGCATACCAACCTCATTATCCGCAAACGCCGTGATCACACCGGTCTTTAATCCGAAGCATCTGCGCAGACCGCGGACAACGTTATATTCGCCGCCGCCCTCCCAGGCCCGGAAGCTTCTGGCTGTCCGGATCCTTCCCTCGCCCGGATCCAGGCGCAGCATTACCTCGCCAAGCGACACCGCATCATATGTGCATTCTTTTTCAGGTTTTAAATTCAGTTCCATAGTGTTCTCCTTTTCATCCTTTCAGCGCAGCGAGTGCGCAGAACTGTTGCCATAAGTGCTCCTTCCATCCTTATCTGCTGACGGATACGGCTTACTGCTCCCGGATCGACGCTGCCAGTTCCACGGCTTCCTTCGTCAGTTCCCGAATCTTATCAAATTCTCCGTTTCGTATCATATCGCCCTTTACCATCCAACTTCCGCCACAGCACAGAATCTTGTTAAACTTAAGATAATCCGCCAGATTCTTCGCGCTGATGCCGCCCGTGGGCATGAATTTCACCATCGTATAAGGCGCCGCCATTGCCTTGATCATCGCCACGCCGCCGGCCTGCTCCGCCGGGAAGAATTTCACCACCTGCAGGCCCCTCTTGACTGCCTGCGCCACCTCGGAAGGAGTAATACATCCCGGAAAAACAGGAATCTCCTTTTCCAGACAGTAGTCCACGATCTCCGGATCGAAGCCGGGACTGACGATAAACTTCGCACCGGCCGCCGTCGCCCGGTCCACCTGCTCCGTCGTCAGCACCGTTCCCGCACCAACCAGCATCTCGGGATATTTCTCACTCATCAGCCGGATGGACTCTTCCGCCGCCTCCGTGCGGAAAGTCACCTCCGCACAAGGCAGACCGCCCGCCACCAGCGCCTCCGCCAACGGCAGCGCATCCTTCGCATCTTCCAGTACCACCACCGGCACTACGCCATACTCATAAAATTGTTCCGCTATTGTTTTCATGTGTTTTTCCTTTCTTACTTAATATCATGCTAACCTCCATGATTCCGCTGTGCAGAGAATGCCCGTATTTTGGGCATTCTCTTAAACATTTAGTAACTCTTGGGCGGCGTTTTTTGACGCCTTAGAGTTTCTTAATGTTTTATTCCAGATACGCCCCTTTCATCGGACTTGCCGCATGTTCGCTGAACAGTCTTAAGACCCCTTTCTTATACTTAGGCTCCCTGGGCTTCCAGTTCTTCTTCCGCTCTTCTAAGACCGCCGCCACTTCCTCCATGGTCCTGCGCTCTCCGGCAATGCCGATGATATTTAACTTCCGCTCTTCCACATCGATCTCGATCAGATCTCCTTCTTCCACCAGTGCAATCGGCCCGCAATCCACCGCTTCCGGGCTGCAGTGTCCGATCACCGGCCCCGTGGACGCGCCGGAGAACCGGCCGTCCGTGATCAGCGCAATGCTCCTGCCCAGTTCCTTATCGCTGCTGATCGCCTCGGAAGTATAGAACATCTCCGGCATACCGCTTCCTTTCGGCCCTTCATAGCGGATGAAGACCGCGTCTCCTTTTTCCACCTTATGTTTCAGGACCGCATCCAGACATTCTTCCTCACTGTCAAAAGGTCTGGCCCGAAGAACGGCCTTGAACATCTCCTTCGGGCAGGCCGTATGCTTGATGACAGCTCCCTCCGGTGCCAGATTGCCCCGCAGGATGGCGATGCTGCCGTCTGTTCCGAGCGCCTGATCGTAGGGCCGGATAATGTCTTCTTTTTTCAGAGAAACATTGTACCGCCTGTTAAAATCCTGCAGCCATTTCTCACATCTCTCATAGAAACCATTCTTCTTCAATTCTTCCAGATTTTCTCCCAGCGTCTTACCGGTCACGGTCATCACATCCAGATGCAGATGCTCTCTGATCTCCTCCATAATCGCCGGCACACCGCCCGCATAGTAGAAGCATTCCGCCGGCCAGCGTCCTGCCGGGCGCACATCCAGAAGATATCTGGCATTCCTGTGCAGCCTGTCAAACGTATCGCCCGTAACCTCCAGCCCGAATTCGTGCGCGATCGCCGGGATATGCAGCAGACAGTTGGTGCTGCCGGACACGGCCGCGTGCACCAGGATTGCATTCTCGAAGCTGTCCATAGTGATCATTTCGCTCGGTTTCATGTGCGGCATGGTTGCCAGCTTCACCGCCTGCGCCCCCGCCTCTCTGGCAAACCGCAGCAGGTCAGGACTCGTGGCCGGCATCAGCGCGCTGCCCGGCAGCGCCAGTCCCAGCGCCTCCGCCATGATCTGCATCGTGGAAGCCGTACCGATGAAGGAGCACGCCCCGCAGCTGGGACAGGCGTTGCATTTCGCCCAGTTCAGTTTCTCCTCATCGATCTCGCCGCGCTGGTATTTTGCGCTGTACATGCCAAGCTGCTCTAAGGTGAGCATCTCCGGCCCGGCATTCATGGTGCCGCCCGGCACGACCACACAGGGCACATCCGCCCGCGCCAGCCCCATCAGATTCGCCGGCATCCCCTTGTCACAGCTTGCCAGGTAAACTGCCGCGTCAAAAGGCGTGGCGCCCGCATGGATCTCAATCATATTGGCGATCATCTCCCGGCTCGCCAGACTGTAATTGATGCCGTCCGTCCCCTGGCTCTCACCGTCGCAGATGTCCGTACAGTAATAACGCGCGCCGTGTCCGCCGGCCTCCTCGACGCCCTTCTTCACCTCTTCCACCAACAGATTTAAATGTCCGCTTCCCGGATGGCTGTCGCCATAAGTGCTCTCGATCATCACCTGCACCTTCGAAAGATCCTCCGGCTTCCATCCCGTCCCGATCCGCAACGGATCAAGTTCCGGCGCCAGCCTGCGCATTTCCTGACTCTTTAATTCCATACCCCTTCTTCTCCTTTCCTTTTCTTAAATCTTTTCTTATATTCCCGCTGACACGCTTCAACACGGTCATCTGATATATTTTTTCCCTTTTACACCTCTTTCGGAAGATGTGTATATCTATATTTTTTTAAATGTGGCAAACCTGTTTCAGTGCACAGGCGGTTTGGGGCTGGCCTTCCTCTAAGCAAACCCTTCGAGGACGCTCTTTGCGGAGACGAAATCCACTGCTTACGCAGACTTAGAGACGAAGGTTTACCGGAGTCTCTTAGTCGGAGTTAGCAGTTAGTTCGGCGGAGCTTTGCCCTGTTTGTGTGAGGAAGGCCAGCCCCAAACCGACGTCCGGTTTCTACATTCTACAGTCCTGCCTTTTCCCCCACACCCAAACAGTCACCTCTCTGCACAGAGAATATCCGCACTATTAACATCCCTTCACGCTACGCGAAGAACGAGATGATCAGCGCCACCACGAATCCGGTTCCGCCCACCAGCGTCTCCATGATCGTCCAGGTCTTAAGCGTCGTCTTCTCATCCATGCCCACCAGCGACTTCACCAGCCAGAACCCGGAGTCGTTGAAGTGGGAACATACCGTCGCACCGCCTGCCACTGCCGCAGTCGTGCAGGCCAGATACAACGGAGACAGATCCGCGATCCCCGGCATTGCCGCGATAATGCCTGCCGCCATCGTCATAGCCACCGTCGCGGAACCCACACAGATCCTGACTAACGCCGCCACGATGAACGCCACCACCACGATCGGCAGATTTGCCGAGGATACCGCATTCCCGATCAGGTCACCCAGCCCCGAATACTGCAGCATATACCGCAGCACACCGCCGCAGGCCGTTACCAGCAGAATCAGTCCGGTAGGCTCCAGGGATTTGGTCATGATCTTCTCCAGTTCTTCCATATTGTAGCCATGTTTCAGACCGAGAATCAGCATCGCCGCAATCGTCGCGATCAGCAGCGCCACGAAAGGCTCTCCCAGGAAGCCGAAGATCGGCGCAAGGGCGCTTAAGGCCGGTACGACTCCTGCTACGGAATCCAGAATAATGAGTACCAGCGGAATCAGGATGATGCCTACGATCGTCCAGAACTTCGGCAGCTTCGACTCGTCGAAATCCGCCTGGTTCGCCACATGTTCCGGCACCGGCACCATATATTTATTGCCGCAGATCGAACCCCACACCGGCCCCGCGACCACCATTGCGAAAATACCGCACAGAATACCTACCATGATAACCCAGCCAAGTTCCACGTTCAGCATGGTCGCCACCAGCACCGGCCCCGGCGTGGGCGGAATGAACGCATGTCCTACCGCCAGTCCTGCTAACAGCGGGATCGCATAGAACAGGGAAGAACGGTTCGTTCTCTTCGCCAGCGAGAATGCCAGCGGGATCAGAATAATCAGGCCCGCGTCGAAGAACACCGGCATGGCGATGACCAGGCCCGTAATGCCTAACGCCCAGGCCGCTTTCTTATCTCCGAACCACCGTACCATACTGACTGCCAGTGTCTGCGCGCCGCCCGATGCCTCCAGAATTGCCCCGAACATGGAACCTAAGCCTACTAACAGCGCAATTCCCTTCAATGTGTTTCCGATACCGTCATTTACCGCCGTCACGATATTCTCAAAAGGCATTCCTGCCCCAAGACCGATCACGATCGCCCCCACCAGAATCGATACCATCGCCTGCACCTTAAACTTAATGATCAACAAAAGTAATACCGCAAGCCCCAGAATTGCCGCGATCACCAATCTGGTTGGATTTAATGCCATTTCACCAGCCATGATAAAAACCTCCTCTTTCTTTTATCCTTCTTCGTTATCTTTCTTCAGCTATCTTTCCCTGCGGCATCTCTTCCCTCCATACTCTTCCGCAATCCTGCCGCAGTTCTTACTTCCTTCTATAACATCTGACGTCTTATGTTATTGTGGTTAAATTATATAATTATCGCCTTTTTCCTTCAATACATCTGATGTATTTATTTTTCATTCTCTTTTCTGCACAAAAAATGATGGGGAATCGCTCTCATCTCCCATCATCCTTTGTGTATTATTACCATTTTATTTTTTCAGTCGTTTGCAGGAATTGCAAAGTTGTCTGATGTTTTCTGTTCCTTTTTCTCCTCTATCATCTTCATAATCGCCTGCCTGTTATAGGTCAGATGCATCATCATGGCACATCTGGCGCCCACTGAATCCCGCTTCAGCACGGCATCCGTCACCGCCCGGTGCGTCTTCAGCGTCTCCTCCATCAGCATATGATGCGTCAGATTGGCGAAAGTATACACCGCCGTATTGATAACCGGGATCAGTGTCTCCACCACCTGATTCTTACTGCAGTGTGCAATGCAGGTGTGAAATTCAATATCCTTGCTGATATGGTTGCGGCTGTTCCGGTACAACTGTTCCGTCTCATCACACAACCGTTTTAGACGCTTAAGCTCCTCCCCGGATGCATTCCTGCAGGCCAGCGCCGCAATCTCCGGCTCGATCATCAGCCGCACCTCAAACAGATCCAGCGCCAGCTTATACTTGTCCTCAATCTTACCGAACCCCAACGGGTCAACCTCTATGGAATTGGTATTGATCACATAAGTGCCGGAACCTCTGCGCACCTCCAGGATTCCCCGGGATACCAGGCCCTTCACTGCTTCCCTGATCGTGCTTCTGCCTACGCCGAACCGCTCTGCCAGTTCGAATTCATTGGGAATCTTCTGTCCCGGCTCCACCGGCTCCTGCAGGATATATTTCATCAGTTCATCCTCAGTCCTAGCCCCCAACGGCTTCCTGTTCGTTTTATCTGCGCTGTACATAAACAGTCTGTCCTCCCACCGGATTTCCTTTTCCGTACTCCTATCCTCATTCTACCACTTTTACCCACTCCAGATTGATCTTCCAATCACAGCAGCGGCGCCGCCACTTTCATCAGACTTCCAAGCAGCTTCACCGTCCACTTTTCATGGCGCACTGTCTCTTTCGTGACCCGCCTGCATTTCTTAAGGGTAGCCTGAAAATCCGCCTCGATCTTCGGGATGCAGTCTGTCCCATACATATAAGTGGCGCACTCAAAATGATGATACAGGCTTCGGTAGTCCAGATTGATCGTACCCACCACAGCTTCCCTGTCGTCACTGACAAACACCTTGGCATGGACAAATCCCGGCGTATACTCAAATATCTTCACGCCCGATTCCAACAGGGACGCATAATGAGTCTTAGCCAGCGCATAGGGAATCCTTTTATCCGGAATCCCCGGCAAAAGCAGCACCACCTCCACGCCTCTCTCCGCAGCAAACTTAAGCGCCGTCTCCGTCTCTCCATCCAGGATCAGATAAGGCGTCATGATATGCACATACTGAAGCGCCCGGTTCAACATATCCATATATACCCGTTCCCCCAGCTGGTCCTCGTCCAAAGGACGGTCGCCGTATGGGATCACATACCCCCTGGCCTCCTGCACCGGCAGCGCCGGATAAGCCAGGAAGGTCTCAAACTCGGCCTTTCCACCGTCCATGCCCCACATCTGCAGAAACATCAGGGTAAAACTCTTGACCGCTTCCCCTTTGACCATGACTGCCGTATCCTTCCAGTGTCCGAACTTCACCTTCTGGTTAATATATTCGTCCGCCAGATTGACCCCGCCGTTAAAAGCAGTATGCCCATCAATCACCAGAATCTTCCGATGATCCCGGTAATTATAATGGGTGGAGACAAAAGGGGATACCGGCGCAAAGATCTTACACTTGATCCCCAGCTTACGCAGACGCTTCGGATAATCATGAGGCAATAGCGCAAACTCGCAAGTGCCGTCGTACATCACACGTACATCCACGCCCTCTGCCGCTTTCTGCGCCAGAATCTCAAGCACCCTGCCCCACATAATTCCCTCACTCACAATGAAATACTCCAGAAAGATAAAATGCTTCGCTGCCGCCAGCTCCCGAAGCATCGCATCAAACTTGTCCTCACCCAGCGGAAAATAAGTGACGGCCGTCTTATCATACACCGGATGGCAGCCGCTCCGGCTCATATAGCGGGCCAGCGCCGCCACTCCGCCGTTCTCCCCGGCCAAACGCGCCGTCACATCTTCGTCCTGCCGGATGCACGCTTTCGTATCTGTAATTACCTTATTCGTCCAATCCTTTAAGACCCGGTGTCCAAGATCACTCTGGGTATACACAAACAGCAACACACCAAACACCGGCAGAAGAAGAATCACGATCAGCCAGGTAATCTTGGCCGTGGGATTGAGCCGGTTATTTAGCAGATATACCACGATCACCGACGTCAGGATCACCGTACCGCCGAAAATATGCGGAATCACACCCCGAAACCATTGGAAAATGCTAAACAATATCAAAACCTGTGCAATTAACATCAGCAGGATCAACCCGAAGCGGCTGAACACAGCGTGAATGATCCCACTTTGTCCCTTTTTTAACAGAGTAAGTCCTTTGTTCTTATAATCGATCGACATAATGATCCTTCCTTTGTACCAAACAATCGCATCCGACCAATACATTATAACACCTTTTGTCTGGAAAAGCACCCCAGGGCAGACAACGCCGATCCACAGACAGAAAAAAGCGGGGAAAACACCTATTCTCCCCGCCTGTTACTCTCTATGATATTTCTGCATGTTGTTTTGCAAACCGCAGAAGCGAAATCACCGGCACAATCAGGATGCCGCAGAAGAAATTGCTCACCCCATGAATAAAGTCCCATGGCAGTCCGGCTATGATCCATGCGATCATCCCCTTAAAATTCAACCCGAACAAAATCGCCTGCGCCGGAGCATACAGCGTACCGAACAAAAAACCATGTGCCGCGCACACCGCCATATAGACAAGCGGCTGCAGCTTCTTCGGTATATGCCGCGGCAGAAGCATAACAGCACCCCAAAGAAGGGTCCACACATACAAATAGGGAATCCACCATGTGGCAAATCCACTGAAAATACCGTTTAAGATCACATAAAGATAGATTGGATACAATGCCTTTTTCCTGTAAACTACAGTGAAAGCAACGATAAAGGTTCCCAGAAGATGCACGTTTGGAAGCACCTCCATCAGCATCTTGGAAGCATACATCACCGCGCCCAGCATAGCAAACACCGTAAGTTCCCTTGTCGTAAGCCTCCTGTCCGTAACAGGTTCCTGTTCGGCCGACGACGCACGGGTAACACTGCCTCTCATCTTACTCCACCTTAAGGGCATAGCTGTCTCCCTCTGTGATCTTGGTAACATCAACGCCCGATGCCGCATACTCGTCATTGATGTAGAAAGCCCAGTATACGCCGTCTGCGTCATAATCGGCGGTAATCCCGTTCACCGTCTTCACATAAAGGCCGTATTCTCCTTCCTCACCGTCGATTAAGTCAAGCTCCTGCAGCGCCTCCCCCACGGTCTCCTTGTCCGTATGAATCGTAAACTGCGTCTCGTTACCGTCCTTGTCCGTCACGGTCAGGGCAAATTCCTTACTGCCCTCTCCCAGCTCGCCGCCTTCCCGCTGCACATCCACACCTGCCTGTGTACCCTCCGCACCGGAAGCCGCCCCACTGTTCTTACTGCCATTACAACCAACTGTACTGAGTGCCATAGCCACCATAAGCACCATACAAAGGATGAATGACGATACTTTTTTGCTGTTGCTGTAATTCATCTGCATGTTCTCTGTCTCCTTTGTTTTATTTTTCTCTTCCTGTTTCGACCGGCTCTCGCGGTCATACCAAGATCACCGGAAATCACTGCTATTCACAGCCTCCGTCTGTTCATGGTAACGGGAAATTTCCTCTGTCCGGATATTTCGACTTGACACAAATACACTGCCGGCCTTCTCAAAGAAACGCAGCCGCTCATCTGTTTTCCTGCTGTGTTCTGGCTTCAATGACTTGTCCCGGTTGTGGCTTCCGGTCAGGCAGATATCAGGTAATTAACCATTTCTTTTGCGTGTCTCACGGCGACGGGCTCGTACAGGATTCCCACCTGTTTCCCCGGACAGATTCTTTTTTATCATAGTACTTTATGATTGATCGGTCAAGAAACAGAGCAAAAAACCGCCCCACAGCCCGATACAGTGATCGGTGATGGAGCGGTTTTCCCGCATTATCATTGCTATTTCTATTATCTTATTTCTTCTTCGCGTCCTTATTGAGCGGCCGTACCATAAACAGGCTGATCAGCAGCGCCACAATATAGAGCACGATCGTCAGGTAGAGCACATTCTGATATCCCACCGGATTAATGCTGTTGCCATGGGAATCCTGCATGAACTCTCCAGTACTGTTCACGATCAGATTCGCTACCTGGTTACCTGTAAGACCCGCAAACGCCCAAGCGGAAAGCGTGATACCGTGCAGCGCACTGATGCTGCCCATGCCGTAATGGTCAGAAAGCAGCGTCGGCACATTGGAGAATCCTCCGCCGTAACCTGCATTGACTACAAAAATCAATCCCAGCACAAGCACTACCAGAAGCATGTTGCCCTGTCCGTTCTTGATGCCGCCTGTCAGCATTACCAGTCCGGTAAAGATGATGGAAAGAACGAAGATCAGCTTGTAGATCGTATTCCTGTCCTTCATGGTGTCTGCCCAGGCTGAGAAGCCAAGACGTCCGCCCGCATTGAAGATGGCAGAAACTGTGGAAATCACGCCTACGGCGCCTGCCAGACCAATACATTTCACAATCATCTTCTCCTGAGAGATCAATGCCAGTCCGCAGGTAATATTGATGTAGAACATCAGCCAGATACCGATATAATTGGCAACCGGTCTTGTCTTGATCACGGACAAAATACTCTGTCCTTTCTCCTTCTTCTGCGGCTCATGCCAGCCTGCCGGTTTCTTCAACAAGATATGGCCCGTAAACATCATAATAAAATATACCACAGCCAGGATCAGGAACATCTTGTAGATACCGCCCTCTCCCAGATTGTCTAACATTGCCTGCATGATCGGGCTGGCGATCGCTTTCGCCGCACCGAAACCTGCCACAGCCAGTCCGGTTGCAAGACCCTTCCTGTCTTCAAACCAGAGCATAAGCGTCTTAACCGGAGACAGATAACCTGTCCCAAGGCCAATGCCCATGATAAACCCATAACATATGTAGATACCGATCAGCGCCAGCGGGCTCTGCTGATGCTGTCCGCCGTAATAGATGAAAAATCCAGTACCTGCCATACCAGCCGCGAAACAGATCGCAGCGATCAGAGATGATTTGTGAATATCCTTCTCCACCACATTGCCCAGGAATGCCGCCGACATGCCCAGGAAGAAGATTGCGAAACTGAACGCCCACTCCGTCGCACCTTTGGAGAACCCAATATAATCTGCTATCTCCTGACTGAAGATCGACCAGCAATAAACTGTACCGATGCTGCAATGGAGTAAAAGCGCCGGAATCGCGGCACAAACCCATTTGTTTTGACTCTTGTTCATGTTGAATCCTATCCTCTCTTTCGTCGTAAAATCTTTTCTCTATATTTTACTCTTAATCGGGATAGATTTCAATTTCTTTTTCTTCTTCTGAATCATTTCCCCTGCCCTTCACGTTATAATAGGCAAAAGCTCCATAAAAACCGCAAAATTTCGGGCACAGCGGACATATAAATATCACAGTTCGCTGTACAGCAGGCGGCAGACAATCGGAAGGCAGGAACTTTCTTTGACACGCGAAGACAAACTGATCAGACAAATACAAGAAGGCAGAAAAGAATGTCTGGATGAACTGATAGAACTGTATTATCCTGCCATCCTGCGTTACTGTCTATGGCACATGCCGGATCCGGAAAGCGCGCAGGATGCGACACAGGAAACCTTCCTCAAGCTGGTACGTTTTATCGGCCGTTACCAACACAGAGGGCAGTTCAAAGCTTTCCTCTATCGGATTGCCTCCAACACCTGTATCGATATCAGACGCGGCCTGCCGGTTTCGGAACCGCTCTCAGAGGGATTAGACCATATCGTCTGCCGTCCGGAGTCCGGCTATCAGGCGGCTGAAGACAGACAGCTTCTCGCCACAGCTTTCACCGGCCTGCCGGATGACCGGCAAGAACTTATCCTTCTGCGTTATGGACAGGAACTGACCCTGCGGGAAATCGCCGCCGTCACCGGACTGCCTCTGCGCACGGTACAGACCCGTCTGAGCCGGGCCATAAAGAAACTGCGGGTATCGCTGAACAACGCAGGGGTAATGACCCGGTAAGTCAAAATCAATTGACACTTGTGTCATAGCTTCTTTTACAAAGCACGTAATAGGAGGGTCTATGAAAGAACGAGAACAATGGAACACTTTTTTTGCAACGGAACGCGGCATTCCCTACGCCTCCCATTTGCAGACGGTAACCGAACTCTCAAAACGCTGTCTGGATACTGCCGCCGCTAAAAGCAGATCCAGCCTGTCTTTCGGTTCGTTGATCCTAAAACAACTCAAATTTTCTGCCTGGAAGATCTGGCTCTTACAGGGAATGGTGCTGGCCGCACTCTGCGCAGCATTCTTCTCTCTCTACAAAGAGACTGTTCTGAACTGGTTTTACACTACATTGTCGGAATTTCTCTGTCTGTGCGGCGGCATGATCGTGTTGAGCGCCGTTCCGCTGCTCCAGAGATCCTTCCGCTATCGAATGATGGAGCTGGAGCAGTCAACCCGTTTTTCCATCGCGGGAAGCCTGGCGGCTCAGCTTATTTTTATCGGCATCGGTGATCTGACCATGCTGGCTGCCTTGGCCTTAATTGTATGGCAGCATGGTTTGACCGGTTCGGTGATCTTCTTATCTCTCGTAATACCGTTCCTGACAGCTGCCGCCACCTGTCTGATGCTATGGGTTCGAACAGACCCTTCCGCTTTTGAACGACAGGCCGTACTGCTCTGTATGACAACTACACTGCTGATGAACCGGGTTATTGACTGGTACAAAGATTCCCGTCAAGACAGCGGACTCTGGTTCTGGTTTCTGTACGCGTTGCTCTGTCTCGCCGCGATCTGCCACGAATATCGGAAACTGCAGTCCGTCAGTTACAAGGAATCCCTACGGAATTAACTTTGCGAAATTTAATATGTCATTTACTAATTTACTACATTTACATGGAGGTCAAAATGGAAATCACATTGGAACACGTATCGAAACATTTCAAAGACAAAAAAGCTGCGAAGAAAGCCGTAGACGACATCAGTCTGAAACTCGGCCCCGGTGTCTGGGGCCTGCTTGGCGCCAACGGCTCCGGGAAGACCACCCTCATGCGCATGATCTGCGGCATCATGAAGCCCACTGCGGGCCGCATCTATTACGACGGCATAGAAATCGATCGTCTGGGCGACGCCTATCGGGATGTCATCGGATATCTGCCCCAGGAATTCGGCTTCTACCCGGAATTCACGGTACAGCAGTATCTGGAATATATCTCCGCCCTGAAAGGCCTGACGGACAGACAGGCCAGAGCGCGGATCGATGAATTACTGGTGCGTCTTTCCCTGGAAGATGTACGCAGGAAAAGAATCTCCAAACTCTCCGGCGGCATGAAACGTCGTGTGGGCATCGGGCAGGCGCTTTTGAACGATCCCGAATTCCTGGTGCTGGACGAACCGACCAGCGGCCTGGATCCCGGCGAGCGCGTCCGTTTCCGCAATCTGCTGTCAGAATTCGCCCATGACCGGATCGTGCTGATCTCCACCCACATCGTATCCGACATAGAATACATCGCAACACGCAACGCTATCATGAAGAACGGAACCATCCTGCGGACCGGCTCGACCCAGGAACTGGTCGTACAGATGGAAGGCCGGGTCTTTGAGGCCGTGATCAATCCCCATGACTTAAGCCGATGGGAAAAGAAAGTTCAGGTGGTCAATGTGCGCAACGAAGCTGACGGCAGCGTTTCTCTGCGCTATCTGGGAGCGCAGAGCGATATCCCACAGGCAAGGCCGCTGGAACCCAGACTGGAAGACCTGTATCTGGAGTTGTTTCCCAAGAGATGAAAAAGAGATGAAGATATACTAAGACCATAAAATACATGGTCTAAGTATATCTAAATCATCTCTGGAAGAATGCCAAAAACAGGCATTCTTCTCACGACCACCAAAAAATAATAAAAAAGAAAGGATCACAACTATGTGGAGATTATATAGACAGGAAATGAAACGCATTCTAATGACGAAAAGCACGCTTCTGTTTCTGGCGGCGGCGCTGATTCTGTCGGTTTTCATGGCCTGGGCGCCTGTAACCTTCGAGCGCTATACTTATGAAGAAAACGGGAAAACAATCACGATAGAAGGACAAAATGCCCTCGCTTTAAGGAAACAGATGGAGGCGCCTTCCTCCGGAGAAGTGACCCCGGCCAAACTGGCCGAAGGCCTCACCTATTATCATAAAAATCTGGAAATCTACGGTGATTTCTATAACGAAGATTTTCCTTTAAACCTTAAAGTGCAGGAAATCTATCCCTGGCGGCAGCTGCTGCAGAGGCTTCGCGAAGTCATGACCAACCCGGTCAGCGGCCTTGCGCCGGAATATACGGAAATTTCACCCGAAGACGCACGAACCTTCTATGACCATTGCCGGAGCCACATTGCTGACTTAATGCGTCTGGAGCAGAAGGACAATCCGGATGCGCAGCAGACCGCAGTGCAGATGTATGAAAAGGTTACGACACCCTTCTACTACTATCCAGGTTACAACACCAATATGGCCGAATATGAAGGAATCTACCTCTTCCTGCTCATGTTCCTGTGCATGATGATCACCGCTCCCCTGTTCTGCTGTGAATACCAGACCGGTGCAGACGATATCCTGCGCAGCACCAGACACGGCCGCAAAAGACTTGCATTGGTTAAAATTCTGGCAGTCCTGAGTATCGGGATCGCCGCTTTTGTCCCCTGCATGACTGTCTTCCAGATCGTCTCCAACAGCCTTTTCGGCTGGGAATGCCGGCAGACTTCTCTGCAGATCCTGTTCTCGGCGGCAAGCCTGTTGGGTTTGAATGTCGGGCAGATGCAGAACCTCGTCATGTTTGGCGGCTTTGTAACGATGCTCGCCAGCATCTGTTTCGTACTCTTTCTTTCGGCGGCCTGCAAAAATACCACGATAACCACCGGACTGACCATCGCTTCCGCCATCCTGCCGACACTTTTCTATATGTTGATCGGCCACAGTCTCGGCTCCTATCTGCGGGTACTGCTTCCCTCCGGCGGATTGGGCGGCAGCAATGCCTTCCTGTACGCCCTGGCCGATTTTGAATTTCTGAAGATCGGTCCGTTCTCGGTGTGGACACCTTGGCTGTTACTCATCGTTCCGGCGCTGGAAATTCCGTTGTTCCTCTGGATGACCGTGCGGACCTACTGTCGCAGATCCCTGTAACAACGTTATCGTCTGGAATTCCTGCCAGAGCTTCCTTATAAGGTTAAGTCTTTGGCAGGAACAGGTAGAAATCTTTGAACCGTTATAATTCTGTTTATCACCGAGATATCTTCTTCCAGCTCATCCGCAATGACTTCTGTTGGTTTATTTTTCTGAAGCTTGATACATACCGTTTTCACCAAACGTTCCTGGCTTCCTTCTTCCTTCCCTTCCATAATTCCCTCCAGCTTCATATCCACAAACGCTTTGCACAGATCGTACTTCTTCTCGCCATTCTTCATAACCGCGTCCTCCTTCATTCTGACTTTCGCCACCACTTCCAAAAGTTCTTTTGTATCACTGTCGAGACTACTGTATATCTCTTTATTCTCTTCCATGATCTCCTTTATTTTCTCTTTGTCCTTTCCATACCGAACCATTTCAAACAATTGCCGAAGCCCGGTATGATACTCGTCAAAAGTATCATGCGCATGGCAATCATACAGATTTAACTTGTAATTCGTAATAAATTCTTTCAACATAAGTCCCTTTGCAAAAAAGATTCAGGCAGTACTTTTTGATGGCATAATGGACGATTTTACGATCATATGTGTCATTACTTATATGGCGAAAAGGCTCAAAGCCGAGAAGAAAGCAGATCCAGACGGCTACAGAATTATCAAAGAGAAAAGACAGACAAGCATATAAGGCAAATTTCTAAAAACAGAGTCAAAGAATTGCTGTTTGAGCAGGACATCCCTTTATCTTGGAGAATAGTTTTGAATCTTCATCAGAACAAGGAATAAAAAGCCTTTTACAAAAATATCAATATCCCGTATTGACCATTACCTTAACAGGTGATTACAAAGTGACTTACCAACGTTTTCTGGAACGGGAAAACAGCCCTGACAGACACAGGGGGCATGTGGTGAATGACTGTTATCCGGAAAAGAAAGCGAATCATCCAAAAACCCTAAAAGCAAAAACTATTTCTTATGAAAATTTTGTCTATGGAATAGAAAAAAGGGGATTTGATGCTTTTTGCGTTGACGGCAGGCAGATTAAGGTTGATACAACAGATTTTTCAAAAATTAATATAGGAGAATTATTTTCACAGATTGCGGCATGGAAGGAGGAGATCCTGCATGATTGACGCGTTTGAAGAAATATCCTTCCCTGAACACGAATATGAGTCAATTCAAAATTATTTAACTAAACCAGGATATTGTTATGCCACAAGGGTATATAAAGAAATCGGGAAATATAAAGTCGAGGAATTATATACTGCCCCATGGGGTGATAGATTGAAAATAGACGAAGTGAAAACATACTGGAAAGTATCAGACCGTCCTTTCTATGACGAAATGAGTGATGACGAAAAGATAGAAATCCGTAAATATTCTGAAGATATAGGATTGCCCTATGAATTTATAAAATTTTCCAGAAGTACAGTATGATGATATTGCAGCAGCAACCGTTAACATCTTTTATTGATGAACTTGAAAAAGCATTTGGGGTAGCGTAAAGAAAACGATCCATCTACGGATTACATTTCTTACACGGATCATCATACCCTGCCGCCACAGCTTCCTCCCTCGTACTAAATACCGCCTGGTTCTTCTCCATGGGAAGAAAACCACAGCTTGCTTTATGCAGTTTGTTGTTATTCTTATTTCCTATATAACTGCCCGTAGGCGGCGCCGCTTCTCCTGGAGACGGCGTGCCGCTTCCACTGTCCTGCTGTATCGTCCCCGTTACTGCACTGCCTGCACCTGATGGCGCTGATACCGCAGCACCGTTCCCGCCGCTGTGGTCTGCCTTGCTGCCTGCCGCATCAGAGCTGCCTTTGGGTTCTCCTGCTTTCCAGCTATCGGAAGGCGCGCTGTTCCATGTGATCTTGCTGCCATCGGAAACTGCCACGATCGTGCCCTGTTCGTCACTGCGGAACACATCAACTCCCATAGCGCGCAAGTTATTGAGCGTCTCCGCATGGGGATGTCCATAACTGTTATCCTCACCGCAGCTAATCACTGCATAAGACGGATCCACCGCCTGCAGAAACTTCTTAGCGGAAGAAGAACGGCTGCCGTGATGTCCCACCTTCAATACATCTGCTTTCACGTCTGCACCGCTTTTCAGAATATCCGCCTCAGCCTCTTCTTCTGCATCTCCCATGAAAAGAAAGGTATTCTCCCCATGTTCCACCCTCAGCACAATAGAATTATTGTTGGCATCCTCATACTTTTTTCCCGGCGACAGAACCGTACACTCAGCGCTGCCCAGCATAAAGCGCTCTCCCGTCTCCGGCACCGTATTCCGATACCCCTTCTGCTTCATTGTGTCTACAACATCCCGATAGGCAGCCGTGTCCTTTGACTGGTCGGGCATCATGACAGTTCCACAGTCAAACTTATAGAGAATCACATCCAGGCCGCCGATATGATCTGCGTCCGGGTGGGTGCCCACGGCATATTTCAGCTTCTTAACCCCTTGTTTTGTCAGATAATTCTGGATCTTCGTACCCTGGTTATTATCTCCGGCGTCAATCAGCATATATTCCCCATCACACGCCGCAAGAATGCAGTCTCCCTGCCCCACGTCCAGATAATGGACTGCCAGTTCAGAGGCTTCTGTCTTTTTCTTCTGGTTGGAAGCCTGCACATGACTTTCCCCGGAAAAGCTCCCAAGAAATGGGATGCCGACCATGGCAATTACCAACAGCATGGATAACCGGCATAAGAGTTTTCTTCCCGTTTTCATCGTATAACCTCCCTGCTCATTCCATTTCTTCCATATTTTATTTGCCCAGGATAAATTTAGTGAATTGCAGTTTCTATTTTACACGGTTATAACATAAATGGCAAGTTTATGTCGCGATCGCATTCCCGGTATACAATTGGTAATACTTCCCCTGTTCTTCAATCAGCTGATCGTGAGTGCCTCGCTCGATGATTCTCCCCTGCTCTAAGACCATGATACAGTCGGAGTTCCTGACGGTAGAAAGCCTGTGGGCGATCACGAAAGTGGTTCTGCCATTCATCAGTTTATCCATGCCGTCCTGCACGATGCGCTCTGTTCTGGTATCGATAGAACTGGTCGCCTCATCTAAGATCAGGACCGGCGGATCCGCAATGGCCGCCCTTGCGATCGCCAGAAGCTGCCTCTGCCCCTGGCTTAAGTTGGCGCCGTCCCCAGTCAGCACCGTATCATAGCCTTCCGGCAGATGTCTGATAAAACCGTCCGCATTGGCTAGCTTCGCCGCCGCAATCACTTCTTCGTCTGTGGCGTCCAGCTTTCCATAGCGGATATTGTCCATGACAGTTCCTGTGAAAAGATGTGTATCCTGCAGCACGATCCCCAGAGACCGCCGCAGATCTGCTTTCTTGATCTTATTGACATTGATGCCGTCATACCGAATCTTGCCGTCCTGGATATCATAGAAACGATTGATCAGATTCGTGATCGTCGTCTTGCCCGCACCGGTAGAACCTACGAAGGCGATCTTCTGTCCGGGTGTGGCAAAAAGTTTCACATCATGCAGCACCATCTTATCATCATTGTAGCCAAAATCGACCCCGTCGAACACGACGTCTCCTTTCAGCTCCACATAATCCACGGAATGATCCGCCTGATGCTCATGCCGCCACGCCCAGCGACCGGTACGTTCCCTGCTCTCCACCAGACTGCCGTTCTCTTCTTTGACATTGACCAGCGTCACATAGCCGTTGTCCGCTTCAGGCTCTTCATCCATCATCTTGAAGATACGCTCCGCACCTGCCATCGCCATTACAATAGAATTAAGCTGCTGGCTGACCTGGTTGATCGGTCCGTTAAAACTCTTATTAAACGTCAAAAAGCTCGCAAGTTCTCCAAGCGTCAGGCCTGATATCCCGGAAAGCGCTAATGCGCCGCCGATAATCGCACAGACCACATAGCTCACATTGCCAAGCTGCATGTTCACCGGCCCTACGATGTTGACCAGATAATTCGCCCTGTCCGCGCTGTGATACAGACTGTCATTCAGCTCCTGAAACTTCTCGATATTCTCTTCCTCATGACAGAAGACTTTCACCACTTTCTGGCCTTCCATCATTTCCTCTATAAAACCATTTACTTTACCAATATCTCTCTGTTGCTGCAGGAAATACCTGCCGCTTAATCCCGCTGTCTTGGCCGTCACCACCAGCATGACCGCTACCATGACCAGTGTCGCCACAGTCAAAGGCACGCTCAAGATAACCATGCTGATCAATACGCTGACAATCGTGATCGCACTGTTGAACACCTGCGGCATACTCTGACTGATCATCTGTCTGATCGTGTCCGTATCGTTGGTATAGATGGACATGATATCTCCATGGGAATGTGTATCGAAATATTTGATCGGCAGCGTTTCCATATGGGAAAACAAATCGTCCCGCAGATTCCGCAAAACACCCTGCGTCACATTAATCATAATACGGTTGTAGATATAAGCCGCTGCCACGCCGATCAGGTAAAACCCCGCTACCCTGACGATCGCCATCGCAAGTGGACGGAAATCGGGCGTCTGCGCTGTCAGCATCGGCTGGATATGATCGTCGATCAGGCTCTGGATAAACATGGTTCCCTGCACATTCGCCAGCACACTGACAAAGATCAGGATCGCGACAATGACCAAGTGCGGTCCATAGCTTTTCGCCACATATTTCATCAAACGTTTAAAAACTTTCCCTGGATTTTCTATTTTTTTACCTTTTGGCATTCTGCCTCTCATTGGTCCCGGCATTCTCTCCCTCTTTTCCGCGCTGTCCTTATGATTGACAGCGCTGTTTTTCCCGATCTATTTTTTCTCATCAAAATCCCCGCCGCCGCTTGTCTGTGATTCGTATACTTCACGGTAGATCTCATTGTCACGAAGCAGTTGCTCATGCGTTCCATACCCATCGATCCGCCCTTCTTCCATGACGATGATATGATCTGCATGCTGGATGCTGGATACCCGCTGGGCAATAATCAGCTTCGTCGTCTCCGGAATCTCTTCCGCGAAGGCTTTCCGTATCTTCGCATCCGTAGCCGTATCCACAGCGCTGGTGCTGTCGTCTAAGATCAGCACTTTCGGCTTCTTTAGCAGTGCCCTGGCAATGCACAACCGCTGCTTCTGCCCGCCGGATACATTGGAACCACCCTGTTCTATGTAAGTGTAATACCCCTCCGGCATCTTCTCCACAAATTCATCCGCACAGGCCAGTCTGCATGCCCGTCTGCATTCTTCCTCGCTGGCATCCGCATCTCCCCAGCGCAGATTCTCCAGGATCGTACCTGAAAAAAGCACATTCTTCTGCAGCACAACAGACACCTGGTTGCGCAGACTGTCCATGTCATATTCCCGCACATCATGGCCGCCCACAAGAACCGCTCCCGAAGACACGTCATACAGCCGGCTGATCAGATTGACCAGACTGGTCTTCGAACTGCCCGTTCCGCCTAGAATCCCGACAGTCTCTCCGGCTTTGATCTTTAAGTTGATATCATGCAGGATTGCTTTTTCTCCATCATTATAATAGGAAAAGTTTACATCCCGAAATTCGATCGCTCCGTCCGGCACCTCATAGATCGGATCTGCCGGATTCGTCAGATCACTCTTTTCTTCCAGTACCTCACAGATTCTTTTGGCACTGGCGATGCTCATACTCATCATGACGAAGATCATGGCTACCATCATCAGACTCATTAGAATATTCATGCAGTATGCCATCAGACTCATCAGTTCTCCTGTAGTCAGCTCACTCTGCACGATCATCTTCGCCCCCATCCAGCTAATCAGGAGGATACAGGTATAGATCGTAAACTGCATGACCGGCATGTTTAAGACTACATTTCTCTCTGCTTTCTGAAAAATGTCGTAGATGGCCTGACTGGCTTTCTTCAATTTGGATGTTTCATAGTCCTCCCGCACATAGGCTTTCACCACGCGGATCGCACTGACATTCTCCTGTACAGAAGCATTGAGTTCATCATACTTCGGAAACGCCATCTGGAAATATTTCATCGCCCTTCTAATGATCATGAACAGAACAAACGCCAGAAGAATGAGCGCCACCAGATAGATCGTCGCAAGTCTTGCATTGATCAGATAGGCCATCGTCATGGCACAAATCATGCTGATCGGTGCACGGAAACAGATCCGCAGCAGCATCTGGTATGCCATCTGAAGATTCGTCACATCCGTGGTCAGCCTGGTCACAAGCCCCGCCGTACTGAACTTATCCAGATTGGAAAAAGAAAATGTCTGGATGTTGTCAAACATTGCCTGCCGCAGGTTGCGCGCAAAACCAGTGGATGCCCGCGCACCGAACTTCCCTCCCATGATACCGCAGAACAGCCCGCACAGAGCCGCTCCCACCATGAAAACTCCTACATAATAGATATGGCGCATATTCCCCGCCTCCACACCGTCGTCTATGATCGAGGCCATCATAAGAGGGATCAACATCTCAAAGATAACCTCCAGGATCATATAGATCGGTGTCAAAACAGACGCCTTCTTAAATTCTTTAATCTGCGCCGCCAGTGTCTTGATCATATAATCTTTTCCTCCTGCCGTCTGAAATACAGAATATTGCATAACTCTTAAGCGATGTTCCTGCTGTCTTAGCGCTTCTGAATGTTCTTTCCTACACTATTATTCAATAAATAAAAATAATTGTCAAAGCACTTCACAAAATTTTCACACACCTTCACAGGAATTTCATCCTTTCCCTCCTGGATATTTTTCGTGAAAATAAGAATTGCATTTCTGTCCTGGCAGTGCTAATATAGAAAAATGTTAATGATATGTCCTTCTTTTCGCCGTAAACCGGCGGACAGGCGAAGGACATGCTTACCACAGAGAGGAGATTATACTATGAAAAAGAAAGTTTTAGCACTGATCCTTTCTTCTGTTATGGCTCTTTCCTTATTCGGCTGCGGCAACAGCGACCAGCCGGCGACGGAGGAAGTACCAGCAGAAGAAGCAACTGAAAGTACCGACGATGCGGATGCTGCAACAGAAGAAGCTCCTGAAGCGGAAGCTGAGAGCACAGACGATGCTGCAGAGGCGGAAGCACAGGAAACAACCGGCGATGCTGCTTTGAAGATCGCTATTGTCAGCAGTCCTTCCGGCGTAGACGACGGTTCTTTTAACGAAGACAACTACAACGGTATCCTTACCTTTATCGAAAGCCACCCTGACTGCACCGTTACCCCGGTCCAGGAGACCACCGGTGATGTTACTGCAGCCGTACAGGCAGTTGCCGACATCGTAGCGGATTACGATGTGATCGTGTGCTGCGGTTTCCAGTTTGCTGGTATCGCAACGATCGCACAGGAAAACCCGGATGTTGATTTCATCCTGGTAGACTCTTTCCCGTCTGACGCGGAAGGCAATGAAGTAACCGTTGACAATATCTATGCGATGCAGTTTGCTGAGCAGGAGTCCGGTTTCTTCGCCGGTATGGCAGCCGCTCTTGAGACAAAATCTAACAAAGTAGCTGTTGTCAATGGTATCGCTTATCCTTCCAACGTAAATTACCAGTACGGTTTCGAGTGCGGTGTAAAATATGTCAATGAGACAGAAGGCACAAACGTAGAGATCGTAGAGCTTGCTTCCTATGCAGGCACAGACGTGACAGGCGCCAATGTAGGCGGTAACTACATCGGTTCTTTCGCTGATGAAGCAACCGGTAAGGTAGTCGGCAATGCGCTGATCGCTGAGGGTGTAGACATTGTCTTCGTAGCAGCAGGCGCATCCGGCAATGGTGTTCTGACCGCAGTGAAAGAAGCGGAAGGTGTTTCTTTCATCGGCTGTGACGTAGACCAGTACGATGATGGCGCGAATGGAGATGCCAACGTTGTCCTGACTTCCGCACTGAAAGTAATGCACTTGAACGTAGAGCGATCCTTAAACTCTATCGTAGACGGCACCTTCAAGGGAGCTAATGTAGTACTGCAGGCTGACACAGATTCCACAGGCTATGTGAAAGAAGATGGCAGATGCCAGCTGTCCGCTGACACGATCTCCAAGATCGATGCTGCTTATGAGCAGGTGAAGGGCGGCACGATCGTTCCTGCCGCTAACTTCAATGGCGTAACACCAGAAGACTTTACCTGGTAAAAAACTTATCATCTTTGCTGCTAAGTTTGCAAGAATCTTGCTTCGCGGCGATTCTTGCCGCATACCACTACGCTATGAGCTGAAAATAGCTGCTACGCAGCTAAAGAAGATAAAATATGAAGGCTGCAAGGGATTTTTCTCTTGCGGCCTTTTTTGTTTTGCCGTATTCTATTATTATGAAGCTGTTTACAGATTTCTACATAGGATGACGCCATAATCTATGCCCTGGATGTTTTCTGTAAACGGTTCTTTGCAACGAACACAAAGTGAGGTAAGCGCATGTCAGATTACATTATTGAGATGAATCACATCACCAAGCGTTTCCCTGGTATCGTGGCGAACGACGACGTTTCGATCCAGATAAAGAAGGGCGAGATCTACGCGCTTCTTGGGGAAAACGGAGCTGGGAAATCCACGCTGATGAGTATGCTCTTCGGCATGTATGAACCTGACGAGGGTGAGATCATCATTCGCGGCGAAAAGGTCAAGATCCAGTCTCCCAACCACGCCACAAAACTAAATATCGGTATGGTACACCAGCATTTTAAGCTCGTAAGCAACTACACGATCGCCGAAAATATCATTATGGGCATGGAGCCCTTGAAGAAAACGCTGGGACTTTTTCCTTCTGTAGATCTTAAGAAAGCTAATAAGGATATCCTGGAACTCTCCCGCAAATTTGGGCTGGAAGTTGATCCTGCGAAAGTGATCGAGCAGATCAATGTTTCCATGCAGCAGCGGGTCGAGATTCTCAAGATGCTGTATCGGGAGGCCGAAATCCTGATCTTCGATGAGCCAACCGCCGTGCTGACGCCGCAGGAGATTGAGTTCCTTCTGGAAATCATCCGCAGCCTGCGCGACGACGGCAAGACGATCATCCTGATCACCCATAAGTTGGAAGAGATCAAGAAGATTGCAGACCGCTGCGCGATCCTGTGCCGCGGTAAGCTGATTGATGTGCTGGATGTCGCTGCGACGGATACGAAGACGATGGCCAATCTGATGGTCGGCCGGGAAGTCAGCTTTACGGTGGATAAGCCGGAACCGGACTTTGGCCGGGAGGTGCTTCGCGTCGAACATCTGACGGTCAGGAACGAGGATAAATATGAAGTTGTCAAAGATGTTACCTTTTCCGTACGGGAAGGAGAAATCTTCGTAGTTGCCGGCGTCTCTGGCAACGGACAGATCGAACTGGCTGACGCCATTGCCGGACTGATGAAACCGTCTCACGGTACGATCACGCTAAACGGTGTGGAAATCACTTCCTATTCCATCCGCAGACGGAATCTTGCAGGTATTTCCTATATTCCGGAGGACCGCCACAACGTAGGACTTGTGATGGACTTTACTTTATCTGACAATCTGGCGTTAAAAAGTTACTTCGAGGAACCTTTTTCCCATAAAGGTATTGTCCACCCAGAGGAATTTACGAAATACGGGGAGACGCTGATCGAGAAATATGATATCCGCAGCAGTCAGGGCAATGACACCATCGTCCGTTCCATGAGCGGCGGCAATCAGCAGAAAGCCATCATTGCCAGAGAGATCGAACTGGATTCTCCACTCACGATCTTCGTACAGCCCACACGCGGCTTAGATATCGGCGCGATCGAGAATATCCATAAACAGATCATAGAAGAACGAAACAAAGGCAAAGCCATCCTGCTGATCTCTCTGGAACTGGATGAAGTCATGAATCTGGCAGATACCATCGGCGTCATTTATAATGGCGCGATCCAGAAGATCGCTGACGCAAGAACGCTGACGCCCGCCCAGGTCGGCGAGTTCATGATGGGAGTCGGTGGGAAACACGCATAAATTCCACAAAGTGGACGAAAGGTATAACGAAACGATGAAAAATAAGAATAACTTCCTACATAGATTAATCTTACAAACCATCGGGCATGAGAAGAGACAGCACTATATGATCCCGGTCTTTACGATCCTGCTCAGTCTGATCTTCGGTATTCTGGTGATTGCCTTGCTTGGCAAGAATCCTCTGCAGGCCTATTACAATCTGCTGCAGGGTTCCGGGCTTGCGCCAAAGGCTTCCTATGCCGGACACAAGGGCATGATCACGGACTTTACCAGTTTCCTAAATGCCTTAACGCCGATGCTTTTCGCTGCCCTGGCCGTTCTGATCGCCCTAAAAGCAGGTCTGTTTAATATCGGCGTGTCAGGCCAGATGCTGGCCGCCGGTTTCACAGCCACTGTTTTGATCGGCTACTCCGAACTTCCGGCCGTGATTGCCAAGCCGTTAGTCGTACTGATCGGCTTTGTCATCGGCGCCCTGGCCGGCGCTCTGGTCGGTTTCTTAAAGCATCGCTTCAACATCAACGAAGTCGTATCAACGATTATGTTCAACTATATCTTCCAATATGTCATCAGTTTTCTGATCAACACCTTCTATGTAGATCCTGTTTCCAGGCAGTCCGCCAATGTAAAACAGGCAGGCAGGCTGACGCTTGTGGATGTAGTCATAGGAGATTATAAGATGGATATTCCTCTGGGCATTCTGGTTGCTGTAGCAGGCATCGCCATTACGGCTTTCCTTCTGAACAGAACTGCCTTAGGTTTCGAGATCAAGGCGGTAGGCAGCAGCATCCGCGCAGCAGAATATGCCGGTATCCGTGTAGGACGCACGAGAGTCCTGGCCATGATGCTTTCCGGCGGCTTTGCAGGTCTGGCCGGCGTCACTTACTATCTGGGCTATTTCGCTTCCATACAGCCTAAGGTATTGGTCAGCACAGGATATGACGCCATTGCTGTCGCACTTCTTGGCAACAGTTCTCCCATCGGCATCATCTTCTCTTCTTTCCTGATCACAGTGATCTCAAAAGGAAGCACTTATATGAGCTCAACATCAGGTGTGCAGGCAGAGATCGCCTCGGCGATCACCGGAATCATCCTGCTGTTTTCCGCCTGTGGCGCTTATGTCAGATATAAAGTTAACCGCTGGAAAGATATGAAGGAGGAAATACAATGAATACGATTATCATAGACGGCTTATCTTTCGCTCTACCGCTCTTTATTATGGCAATCGGCGGAATCTACTGTGAGCGCAGCGGCATCACGAATCTGGCCATCGAGGGCCTGCAGGGATTTGGCGCCTTTTGCGGCGCGCTGTTTGCGGTCTGTATCGCACAGTATTTTGCCGGTAACTCTCCGGTTCCCTTCTATCTGGCCATGCTGTTTGCTTTCCTGGGCGGTATGCTCTTCTCTCTGCTGCACGCCATGCTATGTATTAAGTTCAAAGCCAATCAGGTAATCAGCGGCGTCGTGATCAATATTCTGGCCATGGCGCTGACGGAATTTCTGACCAAACAGATCAACGCCAGCATCTTCGGCGCTGCTTCCAATAAGTTTGTACTGGGTGTCTCTGCCCGCATCACCATTCCGGTATTGTCGAAGATTCCTGTGCTGGGCGCTGTCTTTACGAACCTTTATCCTTTCGAGATTGTGATTACATTCATTGCTGTCGTCGCCTGGTATATTCTGTATCAGACACGCTTCGGCCTGCATCTGCGCGCCTGCGGTGATAATCCTCATGCAGTGGACGCTGCCGGTATTGAAGTGAGCAGAGTACGCCTCATCGCCGTCATGGCTTCCGGCGCTCTCTCTGGGCTCGGCGGCATCTGTTTTGCCTACTCGATCTCTGCGAACTTTTCTTCCAATATCTATTCCGGCTATGGCTATCTGGCTATCGCCGCCCTGATCTTCGGCAACTGGAAGATCCTGCCCACACTGGGCGCATGTCTGCTGTTCGGCTTCGCCCGCTCCGGCGGCTATGAGCTGGTAAAATTCTTAGAAATGCCCAGCAGCTATCAGGATCTGGTGATGGTACTGCCCTACGTCCTCACACTGTTGATGCTTATCTTCTTCAGCAAGAAGAATCATTCCCCGAAAGCATTGGGAGAAATCTATGATAAAGGGGCGAGATGATCCCCTTGTAAACGGCAGACTTGAATATGCGGAGGAATAAATATAGAGACAGCAAACTCACGCCGACGTGCTGGTTTGCTGCCTCTTTCGTATGAATTCCGCGCTATTTTAATACAAACTCCATGATCACCGGATCATGATCCGAATATTGATAGCCTGTATCCACATGGCTGTAGGATATCACTTCCACATTATCTGAAATAAGAAACCCATCCAGCGTCACCGTATAGGTCGTCTCCTCCTGATAAGGTTCCTCCGCGCTCCTGCATGTGTTATGTACAATCTCCTCTTTCGTCACAACTGCATCGTCAATAGCCATCCGAAATCCTGCTGGCAGGCTTTCTCTTGGAAAAGGATAAGCCCACTCCGGGGCATTCCGGAAAACATCCGTTTTCAGATTATGGTTAAAATCTCCGCCACAGATCACATAGTTTCCTTTCTCATAATCCGTCATCATATCCTCATAAAGCATGGTAAGCTGCCCGGCACGGATCTCGTCACTGCTGCCATAAGCTGACATATGCATATTGTACAGACACAGCATCTTATCCCCCTCAGACGGCACGGCTTCCCCGGCAAAATCCTGCTGTGACTTTGCGTCTGCTGCGGTCAGCGGAATCCTCGCGACCGAATAGCAGCGGTCAAAATCCACAAACTTAGAGAAGGATTCTGAGATCGGCAGGCTTCTTCGGATTGCTTCCACAATCTCTCCCCTGGAATAGGTCACAATCCCTGCCTGATTTGCTCCATGAGGCTCCAGCGGCGGGAAAAACAGGAACGGAGAATCATAATTCTGAGCGTAAGTATAATAGTATCCTTCCATAAACTGATTCAACAATTCCAGCTCATCAATATGATAGGAACGGGTGCCGTCTCTGTCAACCTCCTGCACAAGCAGGAAATCCACATCCATATCCCGCACTAAAGTTCCTGCTCCGCACACTGCTGCTGTCACACTGTCCGCATCTTTTCCCCAGGAAGACTTGCCGCCGTCCATAAAGAAACTATATTCCGGCTCATAAGCGCCAAATCCAATATTATAAGTCATGATCCGATAGGACTGTTTTTCAGCATAACCCGTCTGCGGCAAAACCTTATCAATTTCCAGAGGCATTTGATCTGGCAGCCTGTCATAGGCAGCAAAGACATAAATCACATAGGCCAAAAGAACCAGCAGCAATATAATCACAATGGCTGCTGTACATTTTAATACTTTTTTCATTTCCGACTCCTGTTTTATGATTCTATTGTAAAATATCCGTACATGCCTTCCGTAAGAGCGCAGGCAGAAATTTGCTATGTACTCCATTTTCATTATACAGGAGAGCTATCTTTTACACAATCCCCTGTCCTTTCAACGATCGCGCCACTCAGCCTTTACAGCAAAATGCCAATCCAATCCTTTCCGCATTCTTCTTTTTTGTACTTATCATTATTTCGTCTATACTTTTTTTAGAAATCATTTGATAAATTGATCCGATCGTGCTATGATACTTTTATAGTTAACGACATCCGAAATTTCTCTTCCGGCACTGCAAAGACTTTTCGTATATGACTTTGGCAGGACATGGAGCAGTATATGTTATGTCGTTTCCTATATACATATCTGGGAATCTAAAGTTCTGATATCACGTCTGCGACACGTCATCTTTTCTGAACGACTCCCTTATATGGAATCTTAGGGGGATCTACAGGACAGGGCACTATGACGCAAAGCAAACGACTCAGAAATAAGGAGGTACTTACAGATGAACCATGAACAATTATTACAGGCCATATCTGACATGATGGATCAAAAGCTGGATGAGAAACTAGACCAGAAATTAGATGAGAAACTGGACGAAAAGCTAAAGCCAATCTATATCCGGCTCGACAAAGTTGAGAGCAGGCTTGACAAGGTAGAAGTAAAGCAAGATCGAACAATTCGGAAACTGGATGATCTTCAGCTCGATGTCAAATCTGCTGAGCGAAACATTCATAGACTACAGGATGAAGTGGAAACCGTCATCGAAATCCTGAAGATCAATGAAATGGTTCCACAATAAAAAACGAGCAAAGTTCCTGTCCATACTTCCTTATGATCGGATCAGCCATCAGATGTGAAATACCTTCTGGATCTGGCGCATCGTTCCCAGAACCAGCAAGGTCTGACTAGCCGTTATGCCGGTAGCCGGTGTGACCGTCAGATTCATCTTACCGTCCTCTTTTAATCCCATAATATTAATGCCATATTTCTTGCGGACATCCAGTTCACCGACTGTCTTCCCTATCCAATCCTGCGGAACCTGTACCTCGAAGATCGCATGATCGTCGTCCAACTCGATATAATCAAAAATATGGTCTGCACTGTAGCGGATCGCTACCCAGTTGGCCAACTGCTTCTCCGGATAGATGATCTCATCTGCTCCATTGCGCAGCAGGAACTTCGCATGGACATCGCTGGCCGCCCTGGACACAACCAGTTTCGCTCCCAGCTCCTTAAGTAGCGACGTTGTCTCCAGGGAACTCTGAAAATCGTCCCCGATCGCCACAATACAGAAATCAAAATTCCGGATTCCTAAAGACGTGAGAAAATCCGGATTGGTGCTGTCACCGATCTGTGCATTGGTGACGAATGGAAGGATTGCGTCTACCCGGCCTTCTCTCCTGTCTACCGCCATCACCTGATGATTGAGCGCATTCAGTTTCTCCGCGATATGCCTGCCGAAACGCCCCAAACCGACTAATAAGATTGATTTCATAGCAATTTCCCCCTTTAACCTACCATAATCTTTTCCTGTGGAAATTCGGATACATAGGGATGCTTCGTGGATAACGCCGCATACACAATGGTCATCCCTCCCACACGTCCCAAAAACATCAGGATGATCAGAACAATCTTCGATGCCACGCACAGATCCGGCGTGATCCCCAGCGTGACGCCAACCGTTGCGATCGCAGAAGCCGCTTCAAACAGTGCCGGCACGATGGGTATATTCTCCGCACAGCCGATAAAAATACCACCGGCCAGAAACAGGCTCAAATAAAGAATCAGCACAGTCGCCGCATAATGGGCCGTATCGTTCGGTATCCTCCGACCGAAAATATGGGCATTCGGCCTGCGTCTGAAGACCGCAATCGCCGTTGCAAAAAGTACGGCAAAGGTAGTGACCTTCATGCCGCCCGCCGTGGAACCAGGCGAACCGCCGACTAACATAAGCAGAATCATGATCATCTGGCCGGACTGCGTCAGTTTTGTCAGATCCACCGTATTATATCCCGCCGTACGGGTCGTAATCGACTGGAAAAAGGAGGCAAAAACTTTCTCTCCCGTCGTCATATCCGCCCATGCCGGCATGCTGAATTCCTGAACATAGAAGTAAAGCGCCGGCAATACGATCAGGATCGCTGTTACTGTCAAAACCACTTTACTCTGCATACGATACCGCCGCAAATGCAGCCTGTTACGCTTTACATCATCCCATGTCAGAAAACCGATGCCTCCCACTACAATCAGCAGCATCACAATTCCATTGATAAGCGCGCTGCCCGTATAGGATGTCAGAGATGAGTATGGTTCCTTGATCCCCATCAAGTCAAATCCCGCATTACAGAAAGAAGAAATGGAGTGAAACACCGCATACCAGATCCCTCTGCCGATACCAAACTCTGGGATCATGACAGGAAGAAGCGCCAACGCGCCAATTCCTTCTATCACCACGACCATTTTCAGGATGAATCCTGTCATTCTTATGATACCGCCCATCTGAGGCGCCGCGATCGCCTCCTGCATGGTGCTTCTCTGCATCAGCCCGATCTTACGTCCCGAAAGCTTCGTGATAAAAACTGCTACCGTGACCACTCCCAGGCCGCCGATCTGGATCAATCCCAAGATCACTGTCTGCCCAAAGGCAGACCAGTAAGTCGCCGTATCCTGTGTGATCAGGCCTGTCACGCAAGTCGCAGAAGTCGCCGTGAACAATGCATCCAAGAAAGATGCGCTGCCTGCCCCTGCCCTCGCTGGCGGCAGCATAAGCAGCATCGTTCCCAGTGCGATCACTCCCATAAATCCCAGCATAATGATCTGGGAAGAGGACAATCTTTTTCTTTTCCACTGAATCTTCATGATAATATAAAACCCTCACTCTGTTTATAGTATAGTCCTTTTTTCCCGATTACACATTAGATAAAATGCTGGATCTGACCATTTTTTTGAATAAAATATTGTATGACTTACCGTTGTTCTTCAGATTCCAGGATTCTGCTTCCTGTCGCAGTCTATCTCACAGAGGAATCTCCTCCCCCAGTTTAAAGGAGTAGATAATCTTCTCCGTGTCACAATATTTTGAAAACTGTTCCAGCGCCTCCGCGTAATAATCAAGCTGCACACGGTAACGCGCAACTAATTCCTCTGCTGTCTTCACTGCATCTGTCTTATAATCCAGCAAAACATATCTGCCATCTTCCTCGAAAAAGACATCGATGATCCCCTGAACAAGCACCGTCTCCTCCTTCGGAAAATCGCTGTTTAGACGATCCGCCGGCAGTCCCAGGACAAAAGGCTGCTCCTTGTGGAGTCTGCCCGCACGGGCCGCCTCCCCCATCCGTCTCGCTGCGCTGCTCTTAAGGAATGCCGTAATCTTCGGCACAGATACTGCCGCGGCATATTCTTTGGACAGCCTTCCATCCTGCCGCATCTCTTTCATCTGTTCCTTCAGAAGCGTTTCTACAGCCTGATGGTCTCTTGTGACTTCTATGGTCAATTTTGTAAAATCAAATAATTCCATGACTTTATGAAACGCACTTCCCCGCATGGAGCCGCTGACATTCTCGTCTTTTTCCAGAAAGCCAGGAAGATAGGGAATCACCGTCTCCTCTTCATATAAGTTGAAAGAAAAGTCTGTATCCTCCTGCATTCCTGCCATCTTTAATTCTGACACTGTCGTCTTTGTATAAAGCTTCCGTAGATTTTCATACGGATAATGAGAGAGAAAACTCTCTGACAGTCGTGTCATAAGTAAATCATCCACATCTCTGAGAGGATCGGACAGCAGCAGCTCACGTCTTCTCTCTTCTATATGCACACTCTCATTCAGCTTCCTCACCACAACGTCTTCCCAGCCGTACAGTTTCACACAAAGATTCATCTCCCGTCCATAGAACGGCTCCTTATGCACTGGTTCCAGACCGCATTCCTGATAAAATGCATCCATACACCGGTTTCGCGCTGACGCCGCCAGGATCAGGCTGAGAAAACTTCCCTGGTCGATCAGTACGTCATAAGGGAGAAGCAGTTTTTCCTTATACCAAATCGGAATCAGGGATAAGGCTGTCTTTTCCGGTGTTCTGACTGTGCCGGTGAGAATCAGTTTCTCTTTCGCCCGTGTCATTGCCACATATAAGATCCGCATCTCCTCCGCCAGGTTATCCGCTTTCATCTTCTCCGCAATGACATTGCGCCGCAGATCCCTGCTTCTCACACGCCTGTCCAGATCTACATAATCTGCTCCGATACCGACATCAAGATCCAGCACAAGGTGGGCGCTTAAGTCCCTCGTCTGAAATTTCCTGGCAAGACCCGATACGAAACATACCGGAAACTCCAGCCCTTTGCTCTTATGAATGCTCATGATCCGTACCACGTCCGCATTCTCATCCTGCAGACTGGCCTCGCCATAGTCTACCTCATACTTCTCCAACTGCTCCATATAACGCAGGAAATGATACAGCCCGAAATAGCTGGTCTTCTCATAATCCGCCGCCTTGACAAGCAGCATCTCTACATTGGCTCTGCGCTTCTTTCCTTCCGGCTTCACCGCCACATAGTTCAAATATCCTGTCTCTCTCAGGATCGTCTGCAGAAGTTCCTGCACCGAAAGGTAGACCGCAAGCTCACGATAGCGGTTTACACTGGACAGAAAAAACTGTACCTTGCTCACGATCCTGTCGTCCATGCGCTCAGACGCTTCTTCTGCATCTCGAACACAGTCCGCACATGCCTGCAATGCATCAAATAAATAATTCTTCTTCGGATAGGATGCCCGGATGAAAGCGATCTCTTCCTCCTGAAAACGGCCCAAAACCGAATGCATCACCCCATAGAGGGGAATATCCTGCAATGGATTATCTAAAATCTGCAGAAAATGCAGCAGATCCTGGACTTCACTGGCCGCAAAATACCCTGTCCGTGAAGTCATATGCACCGGGATACCCTCTGACTCCAATACCCGTTTGAAAACCTCATCCCAGCCGGACGTCGTGCGCAGCAGGATCACGATATCCCTGTAATATAACTCGCGCAGAGCGCCGCTCTCTTTATCCGTCACCTGGAGCTTTCTCATGAGCTCCCGGATCTTTCCCGCAACTGCATATGCCTCCTGCTCTTTTGCCGTAAGCCGCTCTCCGTCGCCGCCCGTCTGCCCATAGGACGCTGCACCATCGCCCTGCAAATCCTGTGCCTGCTCCGATTCTGCAATCAGCAATAGCTCCGTCACATTCGAAGCGCTCTCATCAGCATCATAGGCGCTTTCCTCCTGCGTCGGATAATCGGCGCCCGGATGTAACGCCGCCAGGTCGTCATATACAATCCCGCCCACATCACGCCCCATGATCTGCTCAAAGATTGTGTTTACCGTATTCAGTACTTCCTTGCGGCTTCGGAAATTCTGGTGCAGGTCAATCTTCCTTGCTGACTGTCCGCTCTCTGTTTCCTTCTGCGCTCCGTAAGCTTCATACTTCTCCAGAAAAAGCTCCGGCCTTGCCAGCCGGAATTTATAGATGCTCTGTTTCACATCTCCCACCATGAACCGGTTATATCTTCCCTCTTCCTCACCGGAAATACAGGACAGGATATATTCCTGTACAAGATTACTGTCCTGGTACTCGTCTATGAGAATCTCATGAAAGTGGCTGCGGTATTCGAGAGCCGTCCTGGTCGGCATGCATGTCCCCTCTTCGTCCTGCTGTACCAGGATGGATAAGGCGAAATGTTCCAGATCGTCGAAATCCAGAAGATTCTTATCCCGCTTCTTCTCATCGAACGTCTTTTTAAAGGCAAGCGTCAGATCCACCAGCGCGCCTACTGCCCTGCCGCATACTTCCATCTGTTCCAGAATCTGTTCCTTACGCCGAAAGAAATATTTCTTCTGCAGCTCTCCCAGCTGTTCCTTGACCTCTGTGCGGATTCCTTTCACAGCCTCCCTTTTGATGGCAGAGACAGTCTCATCCTTCTTCGACGGCAGTCTGCCAAACCTTACTGTCTCGAAAGCGGTGTAGAGTGCATCGTAACTGCCTTCTAAAACGTCATCCGTCTCCTTTCCTTCACAGGGGTTTCCCTCACAGGTACTTCCTTCGCAGGCATTTCCGCCACACTTCTTCAGGATCTGCTCTGCCATCTCTCTCTCACGATCCAGCAATTCCCCATACATATAAGGGCCATCCGGTTCCTCGCACATATACACTGCCTCAGTAAGCTTCTCCACGCATCCTATCAGGATCAGGCGCGTCTGCCGCAGCAGCTCCCTTACCCACGGGATCTCTTCAAAGCAGAATCCTGCCCCTGGAGACGCTTCTCCAGGCACACAGTAATCCTCTTTCCGCTCTGTAAGCCACTGCTCCGGAAAAGGCATGCTCATAGCAAAATCATAGAGTTTTAACACGAGCTCTTCCACCGCCGTGTCTCTGCTGCCGGAACTGAAATATTCCATACAGCGCAGGAATTCCTCTTCTCCTGCAGCATAGCCGGCCTCCAGTGTCTCTTCCAGCGCCTCCTGCCTGATCAGCCTTCCTTCTCCCTCCTCGGCGATCCGAAACCCAGGATCTAAGCCGATCGTATGGAACTGGTTTCGCAGCACGAAAAGACAGAAGCTGTCGATCGTCGTAATTCTTGCATTGTGCAGCAAAGTCGCCTGCCTTTGCAGATGCTCGTTCTCCGGATCCGCCGCAAGTCTGTCGCTCAGGGCTCGGCCGATCCGCTCCCGCATTTCCGCCGCCGCCGCATTCGTAAACGTCACCACCAATAGTCTGTCGATATCTACCGGATGCTCCTTATCACTCACCATTCCTGCGATGCGCTCCACCAGCACCGCTGTCTTGCCGGATCCCGCCGCCGCGGAAACAAGCAGATTGCATCCCCGCGCATCGATCACCTGCTGTTGTTTCTCTGTAAATGAAATTCCCATCGATCCATACCTTTCTCTTTGCCCGCAGAGCTAACTTAACTCTGATCGACTTGCTGCCGTATACAGGAAAGAGCCTCCTCTCTGCTCATCTTCGGCAGCTTCCGCATCTCATAGCCTGCAACCCTCTCGTCAAACTCGCACACACTCTTATAGACACAGTAGGTACATGCCGTACTTCCATTCTGCTCATACGGATTGACTGCTATAGTCCCCTCCAGAATTCCGCTCCCTAATTCCCGGATCTTCTGATTTACATAACTAGAAACCATCCGCATGTCTTCTTCTTTTATGACACTGGAGTAAGCAGAGAAGGATCCGTCCTTTTTCCGCTCCAGAGGCAGGATTTCAGACTTATCGGTAAACTCCCTGTCCAGCAGTCTGACAGCTTCGTCATTTTCATTAACTATCCCGGTCATTTTTAATTGCTGCAACAGCCTTGCATTGATCTGCTCCGGCGTCATGATTTCTCCGTCTTCTACCATGGGGTCGTCAATGTGATAATACAACATTGCTGCCGGAACAATCCGCTTCTCCGGGTGCCTGTGCTGTTCAATCTCCACCGCCGCATTCATATAGACTACCAACTGTAGCTGCAGGCCATAATAGAGCGCTGCCAGGTCAAATCTCCGGCTGCCGGACTTATAATCTATGACCTTCACATAGACCGTATCTTCCACCTCGCAGGTATCTACCCTGTCGATCCGCCCTTTCAGTCGCATTTTATCCTGCTCGTTTAAGGCGATATTCAGGGAATCCAAATCTTCTGTCATCGAGAAGGACATCTCAAACTTCTCCGGCACAAATGCGCCTTTCTTAAGCTGCGTCTGCAGCGTCAGGACGGTACGACGCAGAATCCGGATCATACGCTTCATAAGGTGCTGATTGCGGGCGCTGCTGTACAGGATCGTTTCCCCATACACTGCCGCATATGCCTCCACTGCCTCTGCCACCAGCTTCTGTGCCGCTTCTTTGGGAAAATCAAACCATGTATAGCCATACTCTTCTAATTTCTGTGCAAACAGCTCCAGAACGGCATGAAACACATTTCCCATATCCACATCTTCGAAACTGTACCCTTCCCTTTCCTTAAGCGCCAGCCCATACTGCAGGAAATGTCCGTAGGCACAAGCTGCATACCGCTCTAGGCGGCTCACGCTATTCTGCAAAAGCGTCCCATAGAGCATCCGCGTCACCATTTTAGACAACGGCGTATTCTGGTAGCGGTAGAACGCCGTCTCGATCATGCGGTCCACCATGTCCTGGTACTGCGTCCTGTTATGATAACTGTGATAAAACGTATAGACCTGCCGCCTGGATGCTTCCGTCGTCCTGCCATAGACATATTCCCGCAGCAGATCCGCCATAAGGTTCACACCATCCGTGCCGCTCACAATCTGCTCTTTCATAGGATCGTTTTCCGGAATCTCCACAGACAGCGCCGGATATAATTTCCGTACCAAATCGATCAGATACGCCGGCCGCAGACTTTTCCCGTCACTGCCCACCTTGGCATAGGACAGATACAGCTTCTCAGAAGGCTTGGTCATGTTCAGATATAAATATAAGCGCTGGATATACATCTGCTGCCTGGGAGACGGCGCCAGTTCCAGTTCTGATTCCCGCAGGAATTCTCTGTCGATGTCAGAGATGATGCCGCCTGTTCCGGCGCCTTTGGGAATATTGCCGTCATTTACCCCCAGGAAGAAGAGTACCCTTACCTGCTTTAAGCGGGTTCTCTCTATATCTCCTACCAACACCCTGTCTACGTTCTGGGGAATCGTGCCAACACTGATCTCCGCCAGCCCCGCATCCAGAATATCCGCAAACTCTCTGCGTTCCATCTCCTCTGGCGCGAGCAGCTCATAGATCTGATCCAGCAGATCGATCACCAGCGCATAGATCTGTCCGTATTCCTTCGCCCGCGCCAGATCTCCCTGCGCCTCAAACTGCCGCTCATAACAAACCAGTTTCTGCTGCAGATCATTCCGTACCAGGAAGTCATAGAGTGCACGCACCATCTCTCCCGCCGTATGCACTTTCGTCAGTAACGGCGCAAGCTGCCAGAGAAGCTGCTCTCTCATGGCATTGTACTGCTCCAGTCTCGCAAGCGCATCCTCCTCACCTTCTTTACTGTCCTCCCGATAGAGAAAGATATCCTGCCATCTCCTTTGCCCGCGGATGCCAAACCGACGGACATAATTCTCCAGCCGGTCCACCTGCGCAGGATCAAACCCGGTCATCCCTGTCCGCAGATAGTGAAACACCGACTCATAACCGAAATCCTGCAGCACGATCCGCAGAGCGCTCCTGATGGATTCTGCAAAAGGATTACGCAGAATGCCCCTGGTATGGTCTAAGTAAATCGGAATCCCGAATTTCGCAAATTCCTCTTCCGCCAGACTGCCATAGACCTCCAGATCTCCTGTAACAACTGCAATATCGCGGTAGTGAAGACTGCCTATGAGTAGTTTCTTTATCGCGATACAGGTCTGTCTGATCTCCTCCTTCGGTGTAGACGCCTCATGCAAATGCAGATTCTCTACCTCCTTCTCATACACCTGCGCCGGATAACGGAAGAGATTCCGCTCTAAATGGGATAATTCTTCATTCTGCAAAAACCGCGGCAGCCTGCCTTCCCTTCCCGCCTTGCACCATACCGGCTTGGCCTCCGTTATTTCCACCTGTCTGGCCAGTCTGCGCAGATCTGCCGTCGTCTTCTTACTCAGGTGGAAGATCTTATGTTCTCCATCCATCTGATAAGGATTCTCTCTTTCGTCGATCGTAACGGTCACGATCACACGCTTTGCCAGACGGATCAGCTCCTCGATCACGCGGTTCTGGATCGGCGTAAATCCAGTGAATCCGTCAAAGGCGATCACACTGTTTCGGATCAATTCTGATTTCGGCAGCGCCTCCCGCAAGCGGTCTAACGTTTCCTCTGTCGTGATGAACTTGTCCTGAATATAGTCCAGAAACGACTGATAGAGCACCCCCAGATCCTGCAGTTTATAGTACAGGGCTCCCCTGGAATGAGCATATTCTGCCAACTCATGAAGCTCCTGTATGCCAATGCCATACTGCATAAATTCAGAGATCGCCGACTTCACCTCATGGACGTAGCCAATCTTATGCAGGTGCGCCCCCATAACCGTAAGCTGTTCCTGACACTGCTGCGCCACCTTGCGCAGTACCAGACTCTTGCCCGTGTCGTCCAGGACAGGCACATCCGCATATCCCACTTCCTCCAAAATGCGGTGACTCAGTCTGCCGAAACTCAGCACATCGATATTCATGATAATATGCTGCGGATGCTCCACCACTAAGTCCATCTGCGTCTGCATCGTGAACTGATCCGGCACGATCAGCAGATAATCTGTCTCCGGGTGCTCCCGTGACGCCTGTATGATCTGTTCATGAAGTTTTTTGCTCTTGCCGGAGCCGGACGCCCCGAAATAGAATTGAAGTGACACCGATCTGCCTCCTGCTGTGCTAAAAAGCTGCTATGCCGGAGGATCTATCTTAACCGACATAACAGCTTCCTTTTGCCATATGAGTCCTTCGATCAGTGCAGTTTCCTGCACTCTAACCTTTATTTGAAGGGAATCACACCGCCATCATAAGTGTTATTGATATACTCTGTGATCTCATCTGATAACAGAACATCTACCAGAGCCTTCACTGCCTCATTATTCTCATTGCCTTCCTTGACCGCGATCACATTCACATAGGTCTTTGCCGCCTCGGAATCAGCCTGCTCATAGGCAACTGCATCCTTCGCAACAGAAAATCCAGCTTCCAGTGCATAGTTGCCGTTCAGCACGACAAATGCCACCTCATCCTTTACTCTCGGCACCTGTGCCGCCTCAAGCTCCTGGATCTCGATCTCATTCGGATTGTCCACGATATCTCTCACGGTTGCCTCTAAGCCCACGCCATCCTTCAGGGTAATCATGCCGTTATCCTGCAGCAGCAGCAGCGCTCTTGCCTCATTTGTCGTATCGTTTGGCACTGCGATCACATCACCCTTTTCCAGTGTTGTCAGATCACTCTTTGTGCCGGGATAAATACCGAAGGGCTCATAGTGAATGCCGCCCGCATTGACAAGATGTGTTCCCTGCTCTTCATTGAAAGAATCCAAATACGGAATGTGTTGGAAATAGTTGGCGTCAAACTCACCGCTCTCTACTACCTGGTTCGGCTGCACATAATCATTGAAGACGGTTACTTCCAGATCCCAGCCCTGAGCTGCCAAAAGAGGCTTCGCCTGCTCTAAGATCTCTGCGTGAGGGGTTGCTGATGCCGCAACCGTGATCGTGCCTTTCGACTCCACCGCTGTCTCTCCCGCTGCCTCATCGTCTGCTGTCTCCTCCGCCGGCGCCGCGTCCTCCTGTGCCGGAGCCTCATCCTGTGCAGGCGCATTCTCTTCTGTGCCCTCTGCTTCTGTGGAAGCCGCTCCGCTTTCCGCGGATGCCGCGCCATCATCAGAGCCGCCGCACGCTGTCAGCACGCCAAGTGCCAATGTGGCTGTTACAATAGCTGCGATAAATCTTTTCTTCATAATACATACTCTCCTCTCTGCCGCTTGATACGGCAACCGATGGAACTCCAAAATGAAGGACCATCACTCATTTTGAAGACAACGTATCTCCTCTTTTCCGCTGTCTTGTTCTATCTGAAAGTACACACAGCCGCCTGAGCGCTTTTTCCTGCGTATCACTTTTAGATCTATTCTCTATCTCTGTCGTCGATCCAGCTTCACCGACATCTTCATGCCCAGCGTCTGAAAGATCTGCACCAACACAACTAACAGTACCACCGCCACAAACATGATCTCTTTCTCATAGCGGTAATATCCATAGCGCATAGCGATATCGCCGAGGCCGCCACCGCCGACAATTCCCGCCATCGCAGAATATCCCAGAATTGTTCCCAGCGCAATCGTCACGCCGACCAGAATAGAAGTCCTTGCCTCCACCAATAACACCCGTACAATAATCGTCATCGTGCTTGCGCCCATGCTCTGCGCCGCCTCGATCACTCCTCTGTCCACTTCGTTTAAAGAAGACTCGATCATACGCCCGATAAAAGGCGCTGCCGCGATCGTAAGCGGTACAACGGTTGCCGCCGTGCCATAACTTCTGCCTACTAACAGCTTCGTCAGCGGCATAATCAAGATCAACAGGATCAGAAACGGGATACTCCTGACGATATTGGCCACAACATCCAGAATCTTATAAATAATCGCATTCGGCCGGATCCCATTCTTATCTGTCACTGCCAGGGCGACTCCCATCGGCAGCCCCAGAAGATAACCGAAGATCGTAGACAACAGTGTCATGAATAAGGTTTCCCGGATGCCGTCTACCATCATGATCGTCATTTCATTCGTCCACTCGCTAAACCACATAACCGTCCACCTCCTCAACCGCCAGCCCTCTCTCGGTCAGATACGCTTTCATGTCTTCCTGCATCTGCACGTCGTCCGGCAGACTCAAGATCATCTCACCTCTGGCGATTCCTTCCACATTCTTCGTATCAGCCCGCAGGATATTGATGGGCTGTCCAAATCGCAGTACCATATTGGCAATGACCGGCTCGAAAGAAGAATTGACGGAAAAGACAATGCGGATACAACACTTTCCTTTCATCATATCCTTCTGGTGTCCTTCTAAGGTGCGCCGTTCCTCTCCCCTTCCCTTGACGATCAGCTCCTTAGCCTCTTTTGTCTTCGGGTGAGAAAAGATATCCGACACTCTGCCTTGTTCCACCAGATGGCCGTCTCCTATGATCGCCACATGGGAACAGATCTCCCTGACGACCGACATCTCATGCGTAATGATCACGATCGTAATGCCATAATCCCGATTAATCTGTTTCAAAAGCTGCAGGATCGACTGTGTCGTCTGCGGATCCAGCGCACTGGTCGCCTCGTCACACAGAAGGATCTTCGGATTCGCCGCCAATGCCCTGGCAATCGCTACCCGCTGCTTCTGCCCGCCGGATAACTGGGAAGGATAAGCTTTCGCCTTCTCTGATAATCCCACGATCTCCAGTAGTTCCTCCGCCCGCTTTCTGGCATCCTTCCTGCTCATCGTGCCCTTGCTTTTGCCGTCCTTCTTTCCAACGCCGGCATACAGCAGCGGAAAACAGATATTATCGATCACGTTCTTTTGCATCAGCAGATTAAAATGCTGGAAGATCATCGCGATCTGCGCACGCTGTGCACGAAGTTCCTTCTCCGATAATTGACTTAAGTCCCTGCCCTCAATCTCCACGGTCCCTCCAGTGGGACGCTCCAGGAAATTCAGACAGCGTACCAGCGTACTCTTCCCGGCTCCTGACATGCCAATAATCCCATAGATATCCCCTGTCTGGATCGAAAGATTGATATCCTGCAGCGCCTCCACGTTGGCATCCTTCGTCACAAATGTCTTGCTCAACCCTCGAACTTCTATTATCCCTGCCATTTCGTCTTATCCTTTCGTAAATGGTCTGCCCTGCAAACAATAACTCAATGACTACTTTAGCATGAATAGCCGAATTTATCAAGCAAAGACACACGACAAACTGCAATTAAGAGTAATTAGAAGGATCCGTTCATCCTTCGCAGGCAAACAACGGTGTGGACAGATATCTGTCCCCGGAATCCGGCAGAAGCGCCACAATCGTCTTCCCTTTATTCTCAGGGCGTCTGGCCAGCTTAGTCGCCGCATGCAGCGCTGCCCCGGAAGAAATCCCTACCAGCACGCCTTCCTCCATCGCAATCGCTCTTCCCGCCGCAAAAGCTTCCTCATCGGTTACCGCGATCACTTCATCATAGATCTCTGTATTCAGCACCTCCGGCACAAACCCGGCGCCAATTCCCTGGATCTTATGCGGACCGGCCTCGCCGCCGGAAAGCACCGGACTGTCTGCCGGCTCCACCGCTACAATCTTTATGTGCGGGTTTTGCTCTTTCAGGTATTCCCCAATTCCCGTTATCGTTCCGCCAGTGCCGACTCCCGCTACGAAAATATCCACGCCGCCGTCTGTATCCTCCCAGATCTCCGGTCCCGTCGTCCGCTTATGTACGGCAGGATTCGCCGGATTCACAAACTGCCCTAAAAGGATGGATCCTGGTGTAGATGCCTGCAGTTGTTCCGCTTTGACAATGGCTCCTTTCATCCCCAGCGTACCGTCCGTCAGCACCAGTTTCGCACCATAGGCCTGCAGCAGTTTCCGCCGCTCCACACTCATGGTTTCCGGCAGTGTCAAAACCGCCTGATAGCCTTTTGCCGCCGCCACTGCCGCCAGGCCGATCCCCGTATTCCCGGAAGTTGGTTCGATGATCGTCGCACCCGGTTTAAGCTTTCCTGCCCTCTCCGCTTCCTCGATCATATTAAGTGCGATGCGGTCCTTCACAGATCCTGCCGGATTCAGATACTCCAGCTTCACCAACAGCGTCACTTCCGTCAGACCACGATTCTTCTCATAATGCGTCACCTCAAGCAGCGGTGTCCTACCGATCAGTTCTGCTGCGCTTTTCCTGATATTTGCCATAATTTCCCTCCATTTTAAAACAGTTCTCCCCTTATCTGTTCGCTTTCAAATACTTGCTGCAGACAATGAAATTCTTGATTTCATATTCCTACTTATTTACTAGGTTTATCATGAGATGATATTACACCCTCTTTTCCATTCTGTCAATCACTAATTTGAGCCGGTAACAATTAGGCATTACTGTTCAGCGTTTACACAGGACAACCGCCGCAAAATATGATATCATTTCATTATGGGAACCTGCGCTTTCCCTCGCGCTGGTAAATTGTCAGAAAGGAATCCCCCATGCAGCAGCTCCAGCCATCTACCTTAAAAGAAATACGTCTTCATGGAACAGAATCATTCCCCTGTGCCGTCTACCGCACCCGCTCCGCGAAAAAAGGAACGCTAGTCAAACACCACTGGCACAATGAGGTGGAAATTCTGTATTTCTCCGGCGGAAACTTTCGTCTGGAGATCAATATGGAGCAGTTTTTGATTTCCTCCGAATGTCTGTATTTCATCAATCCGGGGGAACTCCATAGTATCATCATGGAGACCGCAGGCAGTTACGAAGACGCTGTCCTCTTTTCTCCTGATATTTTAAGCTTCGACTCTTATGACGCCGCACAGATCCATCTGATCCAGCCGATCCGGAAGGGGCGGATGCTTTTTCCCCGCTGTATTACACCTGACCATTTGGCTTTCCAGTCTATTCAAGGCGCTTTTTCCGATATTCAGCATTCTTTCGGCCGCATTTTCCAGCAGGAAACACTGGCAGATACAAGCGCCGTCACCGATGACCTGACAAGTCAATTGTATATTAAATCTTCTCTGCTCGCCATTCTTGCCACTCTCTCGCAGTATCGTCTCTTCACAATGACAGAGACAAATTATGACAAGCGTGTCGAAGATATCAAGACAGCGCTCACTTATATCAAAGATCATTATACCGATAAAATCTATATCGCCGACTTGGCAAGACAAGTCAGTTTAAACGAACAGTATTTCTGCCGCTTCTTCAAAAAAGCGATTGGACGTACCCCAATGGAATATATCAACGAATACCGGATCAAACAGACACGCCAGTTGCTGGAAGAAACTGACCTGCCTGTCACGGAAGTCTGCCTCGAATGCGGCTATAATAATCTGGGCAATTTCCTGCGGGAATTCAGGAAGCAGACTGGCACCACTCCCCTTCAATACCGGAAGCGCTTCCGAAAAGCCGCCGAAATGTAATAGATCATAATTTCGTAGTTTTGAATCAAATAACTGTAAGACTTTTTTCTAGTCTGTCAATAAAATGAAAATAAGTATAACATGAGAAATCGTGGCAACGACTGTCACGCAAGGAAAACGGAGGTATGAACATGACTAGAAAATGGTGGCACGACAAAGTTGCCTATCAGATTTATCCCAAAAGTTTCTATGATTCCAACGGGGACGGTATCGGTGATCTCCCCGGTATTATCAGCAAACTAGACTATCTGCAGGATCTGGGCGTAGATATCATATGGCTCTCTCCTTGCTATCAGTCTCCGTTAGCTGACCAGGGATACGATATTTCAGATTACTATGCGATCGATCCCCGCTTCGGCACCATGGAAGACATGGACCGTTTGATCGCAGAAGCGAAGAAGAGAGATATGTACATACTGATGGATCTGGTGGTAAATCACTGCTCCGACGAACATGAATGGTTCCAGAAAGCCTGCGAGGATCCTGACGGGAAATACGGCAATTTCTTCTATCTGAGAGATAAAAAGGAAGGAGAACTTCCCACCAACTGGCGCTCCTACTTCGGCGGTTCTGCCTGGGAGGATCTGCCTGGAACCGACAAGCAGTATTTGCATGTGTTCCACAAGAAACAGCCAGATCTCAACTGGGAAAATCCTGAGCTTCGTGAAGAAGTCTATAAGAACATCAACTGGTGGCTGGACAAGGGCCTTGGCGGCTTCCGGATCGATGCGATCATGAATATCAAGAAGGCAATTCCTTTCCACAATTATGAACCGGACAGAGAAGATGGACTTTCCAGCCTTCAGAATATGCTCCATGAGGCGACTGGCATCGGCGAATTCTTAGGTGAGCTGCGCGACCGCACCTTTCAGAAATATGACGCTTTCTCAGTCGGGGAAGTATTCGATGAGAAGCCGGAAGAAATTCCAGATTTTATTGGTGAGAACGGTTATTTCTCCAGTATGTTTGATTTCAACGAGACCATCTGCGGCCAGAGTCCCAAAGGCTGGTATGATGCGAAGCCCGTCACGCCGGATGATTACAAGAGATGCTGCTTCGAAGCCCAGGAGCGGATCGGCACGATTGGCTTTTTGTCCAATATCATCGAAAACCACGACGAACCCCGTGGTGTCAGCCGCTATATTCCTGACGGCGAATGCTGCCCTGAGAGTAAGAAGATGCTGGCAGCGCTGAACTTCATGCTGCGCGGACTGCCTTTTATCTATCAGGGACAGGAACTCGGCATGGAGAATACGACTTTCGCTTCCATCGATGAAGTGGATGATATCTCTACGTTGGAAGAATACCGCAACGCACTGGAGGCAGGATTGTCGCCTGCGGAAGCATTGCGCGCAGTCTCCAGGTTCAGCCGCGATAATGCCCGGACTCCCATGCAGTGGTCTGACGAAATCAATGCCGGATTCACCACCGGAACGCCATGGCTGAAAGTCAATGCCAACTATACATCCATCAATGCGGCGGCACAGATGGATGACCCGGATTCCGTGCGGAGTTTCTATAAGAAGTTGATTGCCCTGCGCAAGGATCCGATCTACCGGGAAACAGTCGTATATGGTTCCCTGGAACCCGTCTGGGAAGACAGGCATAACCTGATGGCATACTACCGTAAAGGAGATAAAATGCTTCTCGTGATCGGCAATTACCAGAAGGAAGAACAGGAGATCGGTCTGCCCTCTGCATGCAAGAAGATACTGTTAAACAATTATGCAGATGTGGCAATGAATGGCAGCGTGATTAAACTGCATGGTTATCAGTTGTTGATCTTAGAAATGTAAACCGACAGGCTTCTGCCTCAGAGGCGGCGGCCTGGATACAGGAACCACTGACAAAACACAAATTTAAAAAGAAGGGAAGGAAATGCACATGAACAAAACATGGTGGAAAGAAGCGGTCATTTATCAGATTTATCCCCGTAGTTTTATGGACAGCAACGGGGATGGCATCGGGGATCTGAAGGGAATTACAAGCCGGCTGGATTATCTGAAGTATCTTGGGATCGACGTGATCTGGCTGTCGCCTGTCTACCAATCCCCTAACGACGACAACGGATATGATATCAGTGACTACCAGGCAATCATGGAAGAATTCGGGACGATGGAAGACTTTGACGAGATGCTGGCTGCAGCGCACGAGAGAGGCATCCGCATTGTCATGGATCTGGTAGTGAACCATACCTCCGATGAACATAAGTGGTTTATGGAGAGCCGGAAATCAAAGGACAATCCGTACCGCGATTACTATATCTGGCGAGAGGGAAAAGACGCCCAGACACCGCCCAATAACTGGGGATCTTGTTTTAGCGGTTCCGCATGGCAGTATGATGAAGAAACCGATATGTACTACCTGCACCTTTTCTCCAAAAAACAGCCTGATTTAAACTGGGATAACCCTCAGGTACGCAAAGAAGTATTCGATATGATGACCTGGTGGTGTGACAAGGGCATCGACGGATTCCGTATGGATGTGATCAGCATGATCTCGAAGACAAAGGATATGCCGGATGGCGAATTACATGGCTTATACGGTGATTTCGGCCCTTACTGCGTTCACGGCCCTAACGTCCACAAGTATCTGCAGGAAATGAATGAGAAAGTCCTGTCCAAATACGACATCATGACCGTCGGTGAAACCTCAGGTGTAACGGCAGAGCTGGCAAAACAGTACGCAGGAGAAGACACCCACGAACTGAATATGGTCTTCCAGTTCGAACATGTGGAAGGCCCGGGATACGGCAAATATGGCAAGTGGACAGATCAGCAGATGCCTCTCGTTAAACTGAAGAAGATCATGTCCCACTGGCAGAACGAGCTGTATGGCAAGGCATGGAACAGTCTCTTCTGGGATAACCATGATCAGCCCCGCGCAGTATCCAACTTCGGCGACGACCGCCCGCAGTACCGCGATGCTTCCGCCAAGATGCTTGCTACCTGTCTGCACATGCAGCAAGGCACCCCTTATGTCTATCAGGGCGAAGAACTTGGCATGACTAACTACCCTTTCCAGAGTCCTGAAGACTTCCGGGATATCGAGAGCATCAATGCTTATAAAGAATGGTGCACCGACGGAAGGGTTTCCCACGAAGACTTCTGGCCCTGCATCATCTTCAAGAGCCGTGACAATGCCAGAACGCCGGTACAGTGGGATGATTCCGAGCAGGCTGGATTTACAACCGGAACACCCTGGATCGCAGTTAATCCTAACTATAAGGAGATCAATGCCAAAGCGGAAACAGCAGATCCCAATTCTGTATTCCACTATTACAAGAAATTGATCGCGCTGCGCAAAGAGAATCCGATCATGGTATACGGCAGCTACGAGCTGCTTTTCGAAGACAGTGAAGAATGGTTCGTCTACACAAGAACCCTGGAGAATGAAAAACTTCTGGTCGTATGCAGCTTCTGTGACCACGAGACATCCTTCCCCATTCCAGAAGAGTTTGTGGGCGCATCCTGCCTGATCTCCAATATGGAGAACGGATATGACAAGGCAGAAATGACCTTGAAGCCGTATGAAGCTTTTGTACTGAAAAAATAAAATATATCTATCCATTATAATTCAGCCAGGTCCATGCATTTGCACGGACCTGGCTGAATTTGTTCCCATTTCATATTGTTTTAGAAGTTTTCTAATCTCTCGTCTTGTCACAGTAAACTGTTCTGATATGCAGTATAGTCTGTTCTTATCTTAGCTTCCAGATATCTCTGTTATACTCCATGATCGTCCTGTCGGAAGAGAAGAATCCTGCCTTTGCAATGTTGACAAGCATCATCCGGCGCCACTTCGCCTGATCCTCATAATCCGCCATCATCTGATCCTTCACCTTGATATAATCCTCCAGATCAAGCAGCGTCATGAACCAGTCCTTATTTAACAGTTCCTTGTACAGTCTCTCCAGATTCTTCTTGTGGCCTGCCTTAAGCGCCTGCTTACCGACGATAAAATCAACCGCTTCCTTGATTACGGGACTCTTCTTATAGTAGTCCATAGAGACGTAATCCGCCTTCTCATAATGCTTGATGACCGCTTCGGACTTCTCACCGAAGATGTAGATATTCTCATCACCCACCAGCTCATGAATCTCCACGTTCGCGCCGTCTGACGTGCCCAGCGTTACCGCGCCGTTTAACATATACTTCATATTGCCGGTGCCGGACGCCTCCTTGGAAGCAAGGGAGATTTGCTCGGAAACATCGCAGGCTGGAATCATCTTCTCCGCATAAGCCACGTTATAATTTTCAACAAAAAGTACCGTCATATATGGACTCACATCCGGATCGTTGTTGACAATCTCCTGCAGTACCAGCAGCAGATGAATGATATCCTGAGCGATGATATAGGCCGGAGCTGCTTTGGCGCCGAAGATAAACGTCATCGGCCTTGCCGGCTTCTTACCGGCCTTGATCTCCAGATACTTGTGGATGATGTAAAGCGCGTTCATCTGCTGACGCTTATACTCGTGCATCCGCTTACTCTGCAGATCGAAGATGGAATCCGGATTCAGCGTAATGCCCTCCACTTCCTTCACATAAGCCGCCAGGTCCTTCTTGCGGTTCATCTTGATCTCGGCGATCCGATTTAAGACTGCCTCGTCATCCTGATAAGCCAGCAGCTGCTCTAACTTATCCGCATCCTTCTTGTAACCGTCTCCGATGGTCTCGGATAAAAAGCTTGCCAGCTCATGGTTACAGGACAGCAGCCATCTTCTGAAAGTGATGCCGTTGGTCTTATTGTTGAACTTCTCAGGATAGATCTTGTAAAAGGCATTGAGCTCGGTATCCTTCAGGATCTCCGTATGGATCGCCGCCACGCCGTTTACTGAGAAACCGTAGTGGATATCGATATGCGCCATATGCACCCTGTCGTCTTTATCGATGATCTGCACCTTCGGATCCTTATATTTCTTCGCCACTCTCTTATCCAGCTCTTTGATGATCGGCACTAACTGCGGCACCACCTTCTCCAGATACTTAAGCGGCCACTTCTCCAGCGCCTCCGCCAGAATCGTGTGATTCGTATAAGCACATGTCTTACTCACCACGTCGATTGCCTCGTCCATAGTCAGCGCCTTGTCATTTACGAGAATCCTGATCAGCTCCGGGATCACCATCGTCGGGTGGGTATCATTGATCTGGATCACCGCATGGTCATACAGCCTGCGCAGATCGTACTGCTTCTCTTTCATCTCTTTTAAAATAAGCTGCGCCGCATTGCTCACCATAAAATACTGCTGATAGATACGAAGCAGATTACCCGCTTCATCGGAATCATCGGGATATAAAAACAGTGTCAGGTTCTTCTCGATATCTTCCTTGTCGAAATCAATTCCCTCTTTCACAATGCTCTCGTCTACACTCTCAATATCAAAGAGCCGCAGTTTGTTGACACCATTGTCATAACCAACCACATCGATATCATACAGCCGGGAAGTCACCTTCTTGTCACCGAAAGCTACCTCGAAGGATGTATCCGTCTTCGTCAGCCAGGACTGCTCCTCAATCCAGTCATTCGGCTGCGCCGTCTGTAGTCTGTCCTTAAATACCTGCTTGAAAAGGCCAAAGTGATAGTTCAGGCCAATCCCTTCTCCGGGAAGCCCTAATGTGGCAATGGAATCCAGGAAACATGCAGCCAGACGTCCCAGCCCGCCGTTACCAAGCGACGGTTCCGGCTCAACCTCCTCGATCTCGGAAAGACTCTTACCGTTCTTCGCCAGAACCTCATTTAACTTATCATAGATCCCCAGATTGATCAGATTATTCGATAATAGTTTACCGATCAGAAACTCTGCGGAAATATAATAGATCTTCTTCGGACCCTCAATGCGCTCCGATACTTCCATCAGTTTCTTCGAGAGCTGCAAAAGACTGTAGTATAATTCTTCATTACTACATTCCGCCACGCTCTTGCCGTAGCCTGCCTGGGTCTGCTCCTCCAGTTCCTTCTCCAGATGCAAGACCAAAACGTCTCTTTTCAGATTACTTGCCTGTGCCATGATCTTTCCTCCTGTTTGATTCATGTTTTTGATATAGATTTTTTTATTTCTTTCATTTCAGAAGAATCTGCCTAAGATGCTTCTTCAAGTCAAAACATAGATTTGGATAATCTCTTCATCGTCCTCATACTTTGTATGATTATTCCACAATGCACTGTTTCTATAACAGTGTTTCTTTTTATCCCTGGTGTCCTGTTGCCGCTCTTCCAGCTCTTAGACAGGATTCTCTCAACATATAATATCCTGATACTTCATACGGACTAATTCATAGTCGAGGACAATCTGTCTGCCCGCGCCTCCATCGATCAGCCTCTTTAACTCTGTCACGGCCTCCGACGCAATTCTCTTAAAATTCTGGCGCACGGTATTCATCTGCTTTCCGGCATATCCCATCAGTGTAATGCCGTCAAAACCGCACACCGGCCGGAAAATATCCATCTCGATCAGCGCTTTCATTGCACCAATCGCCATCAAGTCGGAAGCACAGACCACCACATCCTTGTTCTTCGCGTACTTAAACGTATGATTTCTCGCCTGCAGTTCAGAAAACTCTCCGTTTCTCACAAGCAGCGGCAGATCCAGTTCCTCCGCCAGTTTCCTGATCCCTTTAAGCCGCTCCCCTGTCACATAGCCATTCTTCTTGCCCGCCAGATAGAGAATACTCCTGCCATGATTCTCCACCACCGTCTTCTTCGCCACATCATACTGCGCCTTCGCCTGATCGATCCAGATCGCTGAGGTAGCCTCATTCACCATAGGCGCATCCACCAGGACAATCTTAAACGTCTGCGACGCGATCAGCTTGTGCATCACCTTATCCTCTTTCGACATACCGAAGATAATCAACCCGGTAATACTCTGCACCTGTAAATAACGTATTACTTCATCCAGATTCTTATTCTGCAGCATGGAATAAAATATGGTGATCACATCCAGATTCAGCTCAACTGCCCGGCTGATTGTCCCACCCATATACTGCATGTTGATCTCATCGACTGCCTGCGACGCACTGCTTAAGTCAAGCAAAATCGCCACCCGCCCTGACTGTTTCGATGATAACGCCGCCGCTACGGAATTGGGCACAAAGTTCAGTTCCATCACCGCTTGATTTACTTTCTTCTTCGTCTCCTCACTGACATTCGGGTAGTGATTCAGCACTTTAGAAACCGTGGAGATCGCCACGCCCGCCTGTCTCGCCACATCTTTGATCGATACCATGCCCTGTCCATTCTGAAAACGGTCTGTATTCCGAAGCCCTGATCTGGCTGCTTATCCAGATTTCCTGATAAGCTCTAAGCTTTATCGCGGAAAAGGTTTTCCGGAAATCGTTTTCCGAAATCATCATACAACAAAAGAGTGATTTTGTAAACCACTCTTTTGAAAAAAGCTATTTCCCCTGAAACTCAATTCCTTAACCCAGTAAGGACAATGCCAGCTGATTGCTCTGGTTCGCTTGGGAGAGCATGGAAGTACCAGCCTGCTGTAAGATGTTGTTGTTTGCGTATCTAACCATCTCCGTCGCAATATCTGTATCACGGATCTGTGCCTCTGCAGACGTGGTGTTCTCTACGATGTTGTCCAGGTTAGCAATCGTGTGCTCCAGTCTGTTCTGGATCGCACCGAGGTCGGAACGCTGCTTGGATACGTCCTGGATCGCACTCTTTGCAAATGCATTCAATGCTGCGAAGTCTGCTGCTGTAGGAGCATTGTCTGTGTCAAGCGCGTCAGCTGGTGCTACATCAGTAAATGTTGTTGTGTCAATCATATTGGTCTGTTCAAAGTAATAAAACTTCTCCAGCATCTTAGAAGTCAACGTATTATCGCCGTCCTCAATGCTCTCCTTGTAACCGTTCGTTACGTCTGTGCTGTTTGTGCCTTCCTCAACATGGTTCGTACCAAAGGTTGTTTCTTTACGAATCGCGTTACCAATCAGCTCATTGGTATTCATGTTCTTGATACTGATCGCAATATGCTGTCCGGACTCTGCACCTACCTGCAGTCCCTTGTTTGCAAAGGAACCATCCAACAGACTCTGCTCATTAAACGTCGTCGTACTCTGCACACGGTCGATCTCGCTCATCAGCTGCTTCACCTCAGCCTGGATATAGCTGCGGTCTGTAGAGGTCAAAGTACCATTCTCACCTTTGACAGCCAGCTCATTCATTCTCTGAAGCATATCCTGTACTTCATTCAGAGCACCTTCTGCTGTCTGTACGCAAGAGATACCATCCTGTGCGTTTGCAGTTGCCTGCGTCAGTCCTCTGATCTGTCTTCTCATCTTTTCAGAGATGGATAAGCCTGCCGCATCATCTGCTGCGCGGTTGATCTTGTAACCGGAAGATAACTTCTCTGTGGACTTCGCCTGTGCATTTGTCGTAAGACCAAGCATTCTGTTAGAGTTCATTGCTGTAATGTTGTGTTGTACTACCATAATTTACCTCCTTATGTTTACCAGCCGCAATTCCCTTTGCGGCCATGATTCTTATTTTGTTTTCCTCTGTACGTCTTCAAAGATTTCTGTACAGACTTTTATAATAAACCCGCCCCCAGGATAGCTCCGGGCTATTATCAAAGTTTTCCCTACTTTCCGGCTGCTTTTTTCTTACGGTATTTCTCTGCCAATTCCGGCACCGCATAATAGTGGGAAAGTTTCTGCTTCTCTTCGGGATCCGTCGTTCTCGCCTCAATCACCTTGCTCCGGACAACATTCACATTCTTCGGAATGTCCAGCATCACACGGGTATGATTCTTGCTGCCGCCTAGAAAAACAATCTTAATGTTGTCGCCTATCATCAAATATTCCTCTGTGCTCACTGTCAAACGTAACATTCCCTGTCTCCCTTTCTTTTTCAGTTCGCAAGACTTCCTGCTGATTGTATTTCGTATTTTTTCTATCTACAGGCAGTCCGCCGTCTGTATCATCGAGTTATTCCATAGTTCAGGACAGTTCTACTCTCTCGACCTCATCTCTGTATTTCCTTGCCGCAGCTTTGCCCAAGCTTCCATCTTCCCCTATGCAACATTTGTATAAGAAGTGTTGCATCACTGTGTACTGTTGTATAGTAAGGAAGACCCGAAGAAATCCAACAACAAAAAGGAGAACTGACATGAGCACAACTTACCCGATCAAGAGTGAAGAAAATCTGGAAAAATTCAAAGAATATTATTTATTAAAAAAACCGATCTGCAGAAATTACACCATGATCATCTTAGGACTAAATACTGCCTTTCGGATCAGCGAGGAAAGAACCCTCTTCCCCTACTCGCCGCGCGGCCCGTGCGCCGCCTTAGCGGCATAATTCATCTGCACGGGTCTGCGTATAAAAAGCCGGGATTACCTTATCCTCCCAGTAATCCCGGCTTCCGTCGTTTCTATTCTATTTGACCTGTTCACAGGACCGATGTCTTCCTATTTCCGTACCAGATGTCTCGGCAGTCCATTCACGAACAGCGGCTGCAGTTCACCCATGATCAGCGGCCTTGCATACTTATCGTAACCATCTGTCAGGCCCTTGCCGTCTTCCGTGATCCACTCGTCGGGAACGTTTCTCTCTACGTTCGCAATGGCATGGATATCGTATGCGCTTGTGCCGCACTGGTAAGGATCGTCTCCGTTTCTGTCCAGCGTGATCATCATACCTGTCTTGCCTTCCTCTGCTGCCACAACTGCATCATGGCCTACCTGGAATGCCTCGTTAATATCTGTCAGGGAAGCAAGATGAGTTGCTGCTCTCTGTAGGGTAGAGAACTCAACTGCACGGGTCTTAAGACCTGTCTCAGCCGCGATTCTGTCTGCCAGCATAACAGCCGTACCGGACATCTGCTTATGTCCAAACGCATCAACCGCTACTTCTCTGCCAATCTCACATACATATCTGCCGTCTGCAACCTTAACGCCCTCAGATACTGCAATCACCACGGAAGACTTGGTCGCTGCCAGTTCTTTCACATCAGCCAAAAACTTGTCGATATCAAATACTCTCTCCGGCAGATAGATCGCATCGCATCCCTGGCAGTCGTCTCCCTTCGCCAGCGCTGCCGCTGCAGTCAGCCATCCTGCGTTACGTCCCATGATCTCAACAATACATACGGTAGGTTTCTTCGCTCCGAAGGACTCGTTGTCGCGGATAATCTCTTTGATAGAAGTTGCGATATATTTCGCTGCAGAACCGTAACCCGGGCAATGATCTGTCACTGGCAGGTCATTATCGATGGTCTTCGGAACACCCATGAATCTCTGCGGTTTGTTGTGCGCTGCCGCATAGTCGGATAACATCTTGACCGTATCCATAGAATCGTTCCCACCTGCATAGAACAGGCACTCAATGTCGTGTTTCTCCATAATCTCAAAGATCTTCTCGTAGACATCCTCATGTCCTTCGATCTTGGGCATTTTAAAACGGCAGGAACCTAAGAATGCAGAGGGCGTTCTCTTTAATAATTCGATTCCTGTCTCGTCATCCAGGTATTCACCCAGATCAATCATCTTATCTTCCAGAAATCCTTCAATCCCATGAACCATACCATAGATCTTCTTTACACCCAGCTTCTTCGCCGCAGCATAGACACCTGCTACAGAAGAATTGATTACGGCTGTAGGGCCGCCAGACTGACCAACAACAATATTTCCCTTCATCGTCTCTCTCCTTTGATATATTATTCTTCTACGTTGCTCCTATCCGGCGTCTAGAGCGCTACCGGATACCAACACGATTATACCAAATAAATCCAGACAAGACAAGCCGCTATTCTACGGAGTTGTAACAGTTACGCTTCTTTGAGAACCACCCATCCATTCCCCTTTGCCTGACTTTCCACACACGCCTCGATGAATTGCATCCCTGCCAGCCCGTCATAGGCGTCTGGAAAATTTTTTCCTGCTTCATAGGCCTCTCCCGCCTCTTTCGCATGAAAACATTCTATATAATTGCAGTAATGATTTGCCAGGGCGCCAAGCCAGCCTTCGCTGTGTCCGCTGGGAATCCTGTCATAAGCCGCCGCGTCTGCATCGATCATGGCGTCACCTCTGTGGATCTCCATCCTGCTGCCGTCTTCTTTATAATAGAGAATCTTTTCTCCTTCTTCCTGAAACCAGTGCAGACTTCCCTTCTCCCCATAGATCCGAACACGCAGTCCATTGTCATGTCCAATCGCGATCTGGGAAGCCCAGTAGGCGCCGGAAGCCCCGCTGTCGTATTCCACCCAGACAGCGGAATTATCGTCCAGCCTGCGGCCCGGCACGATACATTCCATTCTCGCCATCAGCCTGCGGATGGATAGTCCTGTCATGCGGTGGACGGTATTCTCGATATGCGTACCGATATCTGCCAGCGTATTAGACTGCCCGGCCTGCTCCGGGTCCAGCCGCCAGGCTGCCTGTTTGTTTCCCGTCATATCTTCTTTTGCCAGCCAGCCTTGAGGATATTCCGCAGCGATGGTTCTGATCCGGCCGATCATTCCCCGTTCGATCATACTGCGGATCTGTTTGACTGCTGTATACCCGGAATAAACATAGGTCACCATAAAGAGCAGTTGTTTCTGTTCTGCAAGCACACACAACTGCCTGGCTTCCTCTGTCGTCATCGCAAGCGGTTTATCACAGACCACCGCAATCCCGGCTTCCAGAAAGGTCCTGGCAATGGCATAATGGGAAACATTCGGCGTCACGATCACCACAAAATCAATCCCATCTGTCCGCTCCTTCTCTGCCGCCGCCATCTCCATATAATCCTTATAGATCCTGTCCGGATCTACTCCCCACTCTTCTCCCGTCTGTCTGTTATTTTCCTCTTGTCTGGAGAAACATCCCGCACGCAGCACAGCCTTCCCATCCATAGCGATCGCTCTCCGATGCGCCGGCCCGATCAGGGAACCTCTGCCGCCGCCTGCCATTCCATAAGACAGGATCCTGCTCATAACGCATCTCCTCCTTTCTTCCCGCAAAAGAGAGTCCATCCTGCGGGTAACTACACCGATTCCTTCTACAATAAGTCCCTCTGTCCGAATTACAGAACAACTTTCCTGTGACAGAACAAAAGTGTGCCTCGCACATTCCCGCTCCCAACTACTCTGGCATACGCAGCTTTTGTTCTGCGCGCGAAGCTGCGCATCTCTGTTCTATCATAGGACGTACTTCCCTAGGATAGAACAAAAGCAGATGCCGCAAATGATTCTACTGCACAGCATCCGCTTCTTGTTCCTTCCTCATGTCAGACACTCATATCTTTTGGCATCCAGGTCCTTTTCCCAGAATCAGATATCCGACTTCCTGTCTGGCTTTTTTACTAAAACGTTTTAATTCGTATCGATTATTCACTGAATCCGTGTGCGGCAAAATTATCCAGATAATCCTGTGCATTGTCGCCGTTTACAACCGTTCCACCGATCTTGATCCACTCGTCTACGGTATTGCCATTTAGAACTTCTACTGCCGCCTTTACCCCTTCATAGCCAGTGCCGATTGCATCCTGGTCCATGGAAGCTTTCAGCTTGCCGCCTAAGATCGCATTACATCCTTCTACTGCGCCGTCGAAACCGGAGATGACTACATCGTCTGTCATACCAGCGTCGTCCAATGCCTGCCATGCGCCCAGCGCCATCTCATCATTCAGCGCCAGAACCGCGTCGATATCAGGATTGGCCTGGATCAGATTCTCCATGATCGTCATCGCCTCATCACGCTTGAAATAACCGGGCTGGGAAACCGTCAGCTCGATCCCCTCATACTTCTCTAAGATCGTCGTGAAACCTGCCACACGGTCTACGGAAGTCTGTCCTGCCGGGTTACCTTCGATAATAACTACTTTCCCTTCATTTCCTAATTCATCCACCATGTACTGTGCCAGATTCTCTGCCGCCGCCTCATTATCGATGCCGACAAATGTCTCAATCTTCGCGCCATTTGCCTTTGTGTTGATCGCAATGACAGGAATGCCCGCCTCATTTGCTTTCTCAAGCGCAGGAACAATACCATCAGAATCTACCGGTGCGATGCAGATCGCGTCAACGCCTGCCTGGATCGCATCCTCTACCTGCTTGGTCTGTTCATCCAGAGACTGTGCCTCCATAGGAGCATACTCCACTACCGTAACACCCAGCTCGTCCGCTGCCTCCTGTGCGCCAGATACCAGATAACGCCAGAACGGGGTAGAAGAATCCTTAACCATGACGGCGATCGTATAATTTCCACCAACCGCTTCTTCCGTGGATGCACTTTTTTCCTCTGCCGCCGGTTCTGCTTCTGCTTCCGGCTCGTTTTCCGCTTCCGGTGCACTTTCGGCTTCCGGTGCGCTGCTCTCCTCTTCCTGTGCCGGAGCCGGCTCAGCCGTGCTGCTGCTCTGGCCGCTGCCGCCGCATCCAGACAATACGGATACTGCGATGAGTGTTCCTGTCAATAAAGCTACTAACCTTTTTTTCATGTTCTTTCCTCCGTTTTCCGGGAATCTCCTTTTTCTGCCGGATTCCCTGATAATTTATTGCAAACTGTCTTATGACAAGTTTGTTTCTGTCACATTAACGTTCTATCTTTGCAGATTTCCGATCGATCAGAACTGCTATGATGATCACCAGTCCGGTCACTAACTTCTGGTACTCTGTCGCAATCCCTAACTGGTTCATTCCATTCTTGATCAGCGTAAGTAACACCGCGCCGATCACTGTACCGTATACATTGCCTCTTCCCCCGGCGAAAGAGATGCCGCCGATGGCTGCCGCCGCGATCGCGTCGTTTGCATAAGCCGTACCTATCGTCGCCTCCGCCGCATCCAGGCGGGATACATAGACCACTCCGGCCAATGCGGCGAACATACCGGAGAACGCATAGCACAGCATCGTAATCTTATTGATATTGATGCCGGAGTACTTCGCACAGCTCGGATTGGAACCGGACATATAGATCTGTCTTCCCAGAATGGATTTCTTTAAGAACATCGCCATAAGAACCAGACAGACCAGTGCGATCAGGATCGGCATCTGTACCTTGCCCACCAGTCTTCCTTTGCCGATCACCTTAAAGCTGTCGCTGAATCCGTTAAATACTTTTCCATTCATATACAGATAGGCAAATCCTCTACAAATCTGCGACATCCCAAACGTCACCAGAAAGGCCGGCAGCTTAAAGACAGATACCATTGTTCCATTCACCAGACCACATGCAATCCCGATTATCATCGCAAACAGGATTCCCAGAATGATACTTACCAGATCGTCCTGGAAGAAGAATCTGGCCGCCAGCACGGAAGAGATTGCCAGTACAGATCCCACTGACAGATCGATCCCGCCGATCAGCATCGTCATCATCATACCGATGGCGATAAATACATTTAAAGATGCCTGATTAAAAATATTCAGGATATTATTCACCGTCAGGAAATTCGGGCATGTGATGCTGAGTAATGCTGCGATCAGCAAAACTGCCAGCAAACGGGATAAAGTATCAGGTATGACTATTTTCTTTTTCATCACTTTTCCCTCCTGCTCATCACATCTACAAACACTACGCCCACAATCACCAGTCCAAGCACTACCATCTGCCAGGAATTCGGCATGCCTGCGATATTGAGTCCGCTTCGCAGAATGGTAATGATCAGTGCCCCGATCAGCGTATTCCACACGGTTCCATTTCCTCCGGCCATAGAAGCGCCCGCCACCACCGCGCTGGCGATTCCATAGAATTCATAGCCATCACCCTGTCCAGGATTAGCGCTGCCAAGCTTGGATGCCAGAAGCACCCCTGCCAGGGCCGCAGTCAATCCACTGAAGGTATACACCAGAAATTTACTTCTGGCCACATTAATCCCCGTCAGGTGAGCCGCCGACTCATTGCCGCCAATGGCATAGATATAAGTGCCCGTCCTTGTCTTCCGGGTAATCACATGGAAAATGGCATACACCACTGCCGCAATGATCACGCAGTAAGGTAAAACTCCCAGCTCTCCGCTGCCGAGCAGTCTGAATTCCTCGGTATTGACAGACACCGTAGCCCCTTTCGCTACCACAAGCGCCAGGGAATCCGTAATATTCCACATGGCCAATGTGATAATAAATGGCGCCACATTGTTCTTGGCTATGATCAGACCGTTGACTGCACCTGCCGCGGTTCCGGCAAGAAGCGCGATCGGCACCACAGCGATCATCGGCATGCCACCCTTGGAGAGCACTGCCGCCACCACGCCGGAGAAACACATGATTCCGCCCACAGAAAGATCAATTCCGCCCGTGATGATCGCTAACAGGGAGCCAATCGATGCGATCGCCAGAAAAGAACACTGGCCCGCAATGTTGATCATATTGCTTCCCGTCAGGAACGTACCGGGTTTGCAGACGATCCAGAACGCCAACGTAATGACGAGCAGGGTATATATATTGCCTGGCACCCGCCTGAGCGCCAAAGATATCTTATGCATGCTTTTCCTCCTTTCCTGCCGCGTAGCCGATGATCTCCTCCTGTGTCGTCCCCTCGCCTGGCAGTTCTTTCACGATACGTCCTTCCCGCATCACGTAGATCCTGTCAGAAAGGGTCAGGATCTCTGGCAGATCAGAAGAGATCATAATGATACCCGCCCCTTTACTTGCCAGATCGTTCATTAAATTGTGGATCTCCTCTTTCGCACCGACATCGATTCCTCTTGTCGGTTCATCAAAGATCAAGAAATCGGAATCTGTACACATCCACTTGGCCAGCACCACTTTCTGTTGGTTTCCGCCGGACAGATTCTGCACCAGCATCTCCATATTTTCGGTATTCAGTTTCATATCTTTACAGAATCCTGCCGCCACTTCCGTCTCCTTCTTTTCATTGATCCATCCGGAAGGAAACAGTTTCCTCAGAGAAGCGCAAGTCGTATTCTTCTGGATGGACATCGATAACGCAAGCCCATCCTCCTTGCGGCTCTCCGGTATGAAACCCATATGGTTCCTGATATTTAACCCTGGAGAGGGCTTCCGAAGCTGTCTGTCAAACAGCGTCACCTTACCATGCTTGATCGGATCAATGCCGTAGACCGCATTCGCCAGTTCTGTTCTTCCCGATCCTACTAACCCGGCGATCCCGACGATCTCACCCTTTTTGACATGAATGCTGATGTCTTCCAGTTTCCGGTTCGTCACATGTTCTACTCTAACCGCGTCCTCTGTCTGTGCGGTGTTCTTCAGGCGGATCCTTGCGTTGCCGATCTCCCGCCCTACCATCATCGTGATCAGCTCGTCCATCGTGCACTTGTCTGCATCTCTTGTGCCGATACTCTTGCCGTCACGGATGACCGTGATCCGGTTTCCCACCACTTTCAGTTCCTGCAGTCTGTGTGAAATATAGATGATAGACACCTTCTGTTCCTGCAGCCGTTTGATCGTGTTGAATAACTGTTCGATCTCCGGATCGCTCAGGGATGCTGTCGGCTCATCCATGATCAGGATCTCTGCATCGATGGAAAGCGCCTTGGCCACCTCCACTAACTGCTGCTGGGCAACCCCAAGTCTGGATACCTGTTCCTGTACATCAATATCCACCTGCAGGAAATCCAGCATCTCCTGCGCTTTCGCGTACATCTGTTTCTTATCGATCAGGCCATACTTGTTGCGAGGTTCACGGCCCAGATAGATATTCTGTCCTACCGTCAGATTCGGCATCAGATTAAATTCCTGATAGATAATGGCAATATGCTTATCCTGCGCCTGTTTGGGATTGGAGAACTTCACTTCCTCCCCCTTATAGATAATGCGCCCTTCATTCTGCTGATGCACGCCCGCCAGAACCTTCATCAGTGTCGATTTGCCTGCCCCGTTTTCCCCCAGAAGCACATGGACCTCGCCCTCATTCAGCTCAAACGTCACACCGTCTAATGCCCTGACGCCCGGAAATTCTTTCGTAATATTTTCCAGCTTTAAGATTTGCTTTCCCACTCTTAACTCCTTTCGGATCTATTCGATGACCAGAACCCCCGGACGCCTCACGGTAACACCGCCTACCTGTGCTTCCACTGCCGGGAAAACGACTGGTTTTGTGATCATCAGCGTCCCTTCTTCTGTTACGATAAATCCGTCTTCCGTTTTCGTCCCTGTGATAGAAGGATTATAACAGTAGCACTGATTCGGCTGGATGATCCCATGTCTGTCTTCCGTTACCAGATAATAGCCGTTAGAATACCCCTGCGGGCCGCCCTGATGATGCACTTTCCACATTTCCGGATAACCTTTCTGCGCATACAGTTCTTTCGCCAGTCTGTGCGGTACGATATCGTCTGTGCCTGCCGTCGTCACTGCCATCATCTGATTCTCAATATCCAGCGTATCCAGGTACTGTTTCATGAATGTCTCTTCCGGCTCGCCAAAGTTCACGAATCTTGTTGTCTTCGTTACCAGTCCTTTGTATCTGCCGTTGCAGGATACCATCATGCGCTTCTTAATCTTGTTCGCTGTCGGAATACAATGTCTGAAGTCCAGGATACGTTCATCCCCTGCCACCAGGAACAATACCGGATCAATGTCATATTTCCACAACGCCTCATTGATGCGTCCGGCAATATCCAGTTCCACATCTCCCGGCCTTACCTGCGCCAGGCACTCTTCCAGCGCCTTTGAAAAGGTATCGCCCAGATACTGGTATCTGGCAATATCATTTTCGGTCAGGCTGTACTGGCATGCCTCGATCATCGCATTTGCATTCTCCGCCCCTGGGAACGCTGTATCTGCGCCATATCTGCCTTCTCCCACGATCTCTTTCACGAAGTCCAGATTCCGGTCCTCAAACCAATAACAGGTCTTGATCTCAAATCCCAGCTCCTCGATCGTTTCTTCCTTCACGATCCGGGGATACTCGATATTGTTTGCCAGAATATACTGTCCCCCTTCCTTCGTGATCACGATGGAAGTCACGCCCTCCTCACTGTATCTTGTAATGATATTGCTCGCACCGGCTGTGATCCACGCGAAATTATTACTCTTATTGATGATCACGGCGTCCAGCCCTAATCTTTCCATCGCTTCCTGCAGCCGCTTAACCTTGATCGCGATCTCTTCTTTTTTTCCCTGTATGGATTTATCTTCTCTATACTCTTTCATTTCCAATCCTGCCTTTCCTGCCTCGTCCCGCCGCAGTTTGGTCATCCTTCCTGCCGCATATAGACGACTGCCTTCTTCTCCCAATCATCCTCCTGATTCTGCTTCAAGCTGTACGGGCATCTACTGTGTCCGGCTTCTCAAGTATTTGGCCGTCTTGTGCCGCCCTGTTTTACCATACAGCTCATCCGTCACAGATTCGGGTCCACCAGCACTTCCACGCCCTCCCCTCTTCTGAGAAGATCGATGGCCTCATGAATCTCTTCCAGGGGCAGTGTATGAGTGATCATAAAATCTAAATTCAATAACCCTGAATCCAGAAGCTTCACTGCCTGTCCGAATGATGCATTCGCAAGCCATGTGCCCAACACTTTCGCTTCTTTGTACGTGATCAGACTCTGCACGATATTCGGGTTCGCACGCGCATTATTGCCCATCAGCAGGCAGGTGCCGCCTTTACGGATCACATCGATCGTCACAGGCATCTGGTTGCCCACTACATCAATCGCGTAATCTACTCCGATCTGGGTAAGATCCTTCACCACTTCCCGCACATCCTCTGCCATAGGATCCACACAGATGTCCGCACCACATTTCAGCGCATACTCTCTGCGCATCATGTTAGGTTCTACCGCAATGATCGGTTTTGCCCCAGCGGCCTTTAACAGCTGGATAAACAGAAGGCCTACCGGTCCTGCCCCAACCACACATACGCTTTCTGCCGGGTTAACTCTGATTTTCGCGGCTCCGTTTATGACACATGCAAGCGGCTCTGCATAAGCTGCAATCGGCGTCGGCAGCGTCTTCGGAAGCTTAAAGGCCATCTTCTCCGCCACTCTGACATATTCGGCAAACCCGCCGTCCACGTCGATCCCCATCGCTTCGATCTTCTCGCACTCGTTTGGCAGATTGTTCTTACAGTAGTAGCAGGAACCACAGTACTCATTGGGATTCACCACAAAACGGTCCCCCACCTGAAACTGTGTAACGCCTTCTCCGACTTCCATCACACTGGCTACCAGCTCATGCCCAAGAATCGTTCCCGGTGTCGCAGGATATCCTGCCGGTACATTGGTCATATGTACGTCCGTTCCGCAGATGGAACACACCTCGATCTTTCCGATCATCTGATCTGGCCGCTCGATCTTTGGCACAGGCACATCCTTCAATACCAGACGCCCTTCCCCCTCAAATACCGCAGCTCTCATCGTCTCTTTCATCATCTTCATCCCCCATTCTTGCTAAAAAACTACACCAGACTCCAGTATGACATTGGCATACGCCCTGCATTCCCCTGTTCTGATCACCGCCTTGCTGTCCGCCGACATTCGTTTCAGTTCTTCATGAGGAACTGCGACAAGTTCAGCCCCCTCCTTCGCTATCCTCTCCTCCATATAGGCAAGCAGCTCCGGGTTATGCTGCACCATCTCTGTGGCGATCGTGGCTTTCTGGATCTTAAGCTCTGTCAGGATCGTCTCCAGCACATCGATAAACTGCGGCAGTCCCAGCTTCACCGCCAGGTCAATTCTCGTTACGCCGTCCGGTACAGGCAGTCCTGCATCGCCTATTGTCAGCGTATCGAAATGCCCCATCTTTGCAATCACACAAGAGATCTCACTATTGATACAAGTTGTCTTCTTCATCTTTACCTCCACGTGGACATCACATCTCCAGCCGTTTAGATCTCGCCATATTTTTTCAAAAGAGCTCTCATAACCTCGCTGCTGCTTCCGCCTGCAGGAGTGCACTCAAATCCACAGATTCTGTCATACCCGGTCTCTTTCAACGTCTTTAAGATATTGGTATAATTTAATTCTCCCGTGCCCGGCTCACACCTGCCCGGTACGTCTGCGATGTGGAAATGCCCGAAATAAGGGCTGTATTTCTTGATCGTGTCACAGATATTCCCTTCCATGATCTGCATGTGATAAGCATCATACAAGAGTTTGATGTTCTCACTTCCGACCTCTTTCAAAAGCGCTGCTGCCGGCTCCGTATGACACAGAGAATATCCGCTGTGGTCCACGATTGTGTTGAGCGGCTCAATCACTGCCGTTATTCCCGCTTCCTCCACAAGGTGTGCGATCGTCCTGAGCATTGTAAGGCTTGCCTGTCGTTTCTCCTCTTCTGTTACGGTACGGTCGAAAGGTTTTACCGAACGGTCTTCCTGCATGATGTCGCTCATCAGGAACATATTCTCAGCATGAAGCTCATTCGCCACCGCAATGCCTTTCTTTACTCCTTCCAGATAAATCTCTGCATCCATCTCGTCGCACATGCGCCCCTCAGAATTTCCCTGAAATGCTGCCAGCTTCATCCCTGTCTCTTCCATCACACGCTTGATTGCCGGAATATCCTTGTTGTCCCAGTTCCAGAATTCAAAATACTCGAAACCGTCCTCCTTCGCTTTCCGTATCCTCTCCAGGAAATCATACTCCAGATAGATCATTTCAATACAACATGAGAATTTCATCATTTGTCTCCTTCCTTTTATTAAAACGTTTTAGTGACTAAAAAACAAAACAAATCCATTTTCCTGTAATCGTCCTCGACGATAGGAATCCATTAAAATGTTTTAATAGATTCTTCTTGATAAGATTTGTTATGTACTAACTTAACATCATCATCTCCAGAAGTCAAGTATATTTTTTACAATTTGTTACTAAATAATATATTTTTTATATTTTTTTGGTTATTTTTTACAAATGCCTGAGTTGATAAATCGTTTTATTTTTGTTCTCTCTACTTCTGTTTCTATCATGGAAAAGAATTGACTTATTCTATTAATTATGTTATCGTAAATGTTGTAAGATTCAGTAATAAATCGTTTTAATTAATGATTGGATCTTATCCCAATACATATGCTATGGAGATATTCTATGAGAGCTACCATCAAAGATGTAGCCAGACGAGCCAATGTATCCACTTCCACAGTCTCTCTGGTGCTAAACAACAAGTCTGTCCCGATCTCCCAACAGACACGGGATGCCGTCGTACAGGCGGCGAAAGATCTACATTACAGACCCAATCAATTAGCTGTCGGTCTCGTCACCAATAAGACCAACACCATCGGATTGATCATACCAGACAACTCCAACCCTTTCTTTGCCGCTCTGTCAAATCAAATCGAGAAAGCGGCCAGCCGCAACGGCTATTCTATTATTCTGGGTAACACCAACAACAGTGCAAAGAGCACGCGGAATTATCTTCGCATTTTTACTGACCACGCAGTTGATGGAATCATCCTGGCACAGGCGGATTTCTCTTTGCCCGAAGAAGGTGAAAAATGTATGCAACTCATCAAAGACCTGCATATCCCCGTTGTTTCCGTTGACCGGATCTATAAGGAAAGCAACCTGAACTCCGTTGTGGTCGATCAGAAGCTTGCCGGCTATCTGGCTACCAGACATTTACTCAATCTTGGACACAGGCGAATTGGCTGCGCCACCGGTCCACTGGGCTTAAGCAACTGTCAGAATCGTCTGCTGGGTTATCAGAAAGCCCTGGCAGAATTTGACGTTTTTTTCGACCCGAATCTCGTTTATGAGGAAAATCTCAATATTGAATGCGGCATTCATGCCCTTTCCACTCTTCTCGGTCAGAATGTCACCGCCATCTTTGCTTTCAATGATCTGATTGCCTATGGCGTATACAAAGAACTCCGAAACTATAATCTCTCCGTCCCGGATGATCTTTCCCTGGTAGGGCTTGATGATATCTTTCTATCTGAGATTTTACAACCGCCCCTGACGACCGTGGCACAGCCGGTGAACGAGATTGCGGAGAACGTCGTAGAGCGGATTATCGAACAGATTGCATCTCCCGGAAGGACAGGACAGGAACCGCTTGTCTTGGAGCCTATCCTAAAAGTACGCGGAAGCACGAAACGCATTGTCTGACCGGCGGCATGAGGAAAGCGTCCTGACAGAAAAACGAAATATTATATACTATGAAACAGAAAGGAATTTACTCTATGAAAATCATTAATTTTGGATCTCTCAATATCGATAACGTATACAACGTTCAAGAATTTGTGAAGCCCGGACAGACCATCTTCTCCAACAGCTTTCAGATCGCCGCCGGCGGCAAAGGCTTAAATCAGTCAATTGCGGCGGCGCGGGCAGGCGCACAGGTAATCCATGCCGGCTGTATCGGTTCAAACGGGAGCTTTCTGGCAGACCTGATGCAGGATGCCGGCGTAGACATCTCCCATCTTCTCACGCTGGATGCTCCTACCGGACATACGGTCATCGAAGTAAACTCCTCCGGGCAGAACCGCATTATTGTCCACGGCGGGACGAATCAGATGCTTACGCAGGATTATCTTGACGCCGTTTTGTCTAAGGCGGCGCCGGGCGATCTGGCATTGCTCCAGAATGAGACTAATCTGATTGCATCGATCCTCTTAAAGTCCCATGAGAAAGGGCTGAAGATCGCATTCAATCCTTCTCCCATGCCGCAGGATCTGGCATCTCTGCCGCTGCATCTTGTGGATTATTTCATGGTAAATGAATTGGAGGCCGCACAACTTGCAAATCTGCCCGCAGACACTCCTTACGAATCTATTCTGGACTGTCTGGCCGAAAAATATCCACACGCTGCGATCATCATGACGCTTGGTCATAATGGCGTACTGTTCTTACGGGAGAATCTACGGCTCAGCCACCCGATTTTCCCCGTTGAAGCTGTGGACACCACTGCCGCCGGAGATACCTTCTGTGGATATTTCCTGGCAGCGCTCTGCCGAAACGTTCCGATCGAGACGGCCCTCAGAGAAGCGTCTGCGGCATCCGCCATCGCCGTCTCTCGCCCCAATGCCGCGCCTTCCATCCCTCTCTATGAAGAGGTTGCGTATTTCCTGCGTTCCTTCTGAAAGATCAGTCTGTACCGGGTCATCGGAACATGCACAGACTGAGGCTTGTTACCTAGTCTGTCATAACTTCAGGGGAGCGTGTCTGTACTCAGACATTCTCCCCATCATCAAAGCAGATCTTACAGTTTCTGTTGTCTATAAGAGATCTGGACCAGCGTCAAACCACAGGCCGGGGCTGTGGGCCCCGCCGCTTCACGGCTTTCTGCCTCCAGGATCCGTTTCACTTCCTCCGGCGCTCTGTAGCCCCGTCCGACTTCTATCAATGTTCCCGCAATGATCCGCACCATGTTATAGAGAAACCCTTTTCCCGTCACGCGGATCACAATCTCTCTTCCTTCCTGCCATACATCCAGGGAATCGATCTGCCGCACCGTCGTCTCCACCTGCGCCTGCGCACTGCAGAAGCTCTTAAAATCATGCGTCCCGACCAGATACACTGCTGCCTGCTGCATCCGCGTAAGATCTAAGGGCACATACGTAAAGTAGGAGTACAATCTTCGTACCGGCATGGGAAACGGTGCACAGTAGATCCGGTATTCGTATGTCTTACTGCTTACCGTATGACGTGGATGGAATCCGGGATCCACTTCCTGTGATCTTTGTATTTTAATATCTTCCGGCAGTCTGCGGTTCAGCGCATAACACATCTTCTCCGCCGGAATCGGGCTGTCTGTATCAAATACCGCAATATTCCCCATAGCATGCACGCCGGCATCCGTCCTGCTCGCCCCAATCACCTCGATCTGTTCTCCCAGAAGTTCAGAAAGGCATCTGTTCAAGATGCCTTCTATCGTCTCTCCATTCGGTTGAACCTGCCACCCATGATAATTTGTCCCATCATAAGCTACGGTTAACATAACTCTTTTCATCCCAATTCCTGTCCTCTGCCAGATACTATCTAAACATTCCCGTTCTTCCTGCCATGATTCCTACCGGAGCATAGCTCATACCAGCTACAGGTAGACCCCGATCACAATACACACTACAAAATACGCCGCCAGCACACCATAAGCGATTCTATCCCTTACCGCATATTTGAGCGGTTTCATTTTCGTCCTGTGCTCTCCACCCCGATAGCATCTGGCCTCCATTGCCATCGCCAGATCATTGGCTCTGCGAAAAGCCGAAATAAACAGCGGCACAAGCAGCGGCACCATCGCCTTCGCCTTTTTGATCAGATTACCACTCTCAAAGTCAGCCCCTCTGGCGATCTGGGCTTTCATGATCTTATCCGTCTCTTCCAGCAGAATCGGGATAAACCGAAGTGCGATCGACATCATCATCGCCACTTCATGTACCGGCACCTTAAACACCCTCAGCGGCTTCATCAGCTTCTCCATCGCATCCGTCAGACTGTTCGGGGTCGTGGTCAGCGTCATGACGGAAGAACCCACAATCAGAAACGACAGCCTTACTGCCATCGTCACCGCCTGCCGCAGTCCCTCCTTTGTGATCCGAATCTTCCAGAACGACACAAGCACTTCTCCCGGCGTCAGAAACAGATTGAACACCACTGTGATCAGCATGATAAAAACGATTGCTTTCATGCCTTTTACCATATATCGAAAAGGTACATGAGACAATCGGATCACCACTGCAAGGAAAACAGCCGCCACCACATAGCCGACCCAGCTCTTCACCACAAAAAGAGAAATAATAAACGCAATCGTTGCGATCAGCTTCACGCGCGGGTCCAATTTATGGATGACAGAATCCGTCTGATAATATTGGCCCAATGTAATATCTCTTAACATGATCTATTCCTTTCAAAACAATTTTATGATTTCCTGTTTTGCTTCCACGAGCGTTGTGACATCCGTCTGTACAGGCATACCGCTCTTGCGAAGCGCCTGCATGATGTAAGTCACCTGCGGCGCGGCAAGCCCTATCTCCTCCAGCTTGCTGTAATGCTTGAAAACTTCCCTCGGCACGTCATCGTACATGACAGAACCTTGGTTCATGACAATGATCCGTTCCACATATTTCGCCACATCTTCCATACTGTGGGAAACCAGGATGACCGTAATTCCCGTCTCCTCTTTCAGCTTCGCAATCTGATCCAGGATCTCATCTCTTCCCTTTGGATCCAGACCCGCCGTCGGTTCATCCAGCACCAATATTTCCGGCTTCATTGCCAGTACGCCTGCAATCGCCACCCTACGCTTCTGGCCGCCCGACAGATCAAAGGGAGACTGATAGAAATAATCATCTTCCAGGCCTACCTGCTTGAGCGCCGCGTAAGCCCGCAGTTCCGTCTCCTGTCTGGACAGCCCAAGATTCTTAGGCCCAAAGCAGACATCCGAAAACACATCAATCTCGAACAACTGGTGCTCTGGATACTGAAATACCAGCCCTACCTTACTGCGCAGTTTTTTCTTATTGTAGTCCTGCGCATGGATATCCTCCCCGTTGAAATAGATACTGCCGCCTGTAGGCTTGATGAGTCCGTTCAAATGCTGCACCAGCGTGGACTTGCCGGATCCGGTATGCCCGATCAGCCCGATAAACTGTCCATCCGGTATCACAAGATTGATATCCTTCAGCGCATGTACCGCCAGCGATGTGTCAGCGCCATATACATACTCCACATGATCTAATATGATTGACATGTTATGTCCTTTCCCAGTCTTTCTATTTTCTTTTCCTTCTCCAGCATCTCTTAACGAACCTTTATACAGACTTTTGCACTTTTTATGCTTTCCGGGCGTTATAGATCCGCATCAATTCCTGCGTCAATTCTTCTACCGTCAGAATACCATCCGGCAGACGCAGGCCGCTTTTCTTTAATTCATGAGCAAGCAGCGTCACCTGCGGCACATCCAGCCGAAGACTCTTCAGCTTCTCTACCTGTGAGAAGATCTCCCTCGGTGTTCCCTGCATCGCAATCCGACCCTGATCCATGACAAAAACCTTATCCGCATGGATGATCTCTTCCATATAATGCGTAATCAGTACCACGGTAATGCCTTCCACATCGTTTAGCGCCCGCACAGCACGCACCACTTCCTTGCGTCCATTTGGATCCAGCATCGCCGTCGGCTCGTCCAGAATAATGCATTTGGGATGCATGGCAATCACTCCAGCAATCGAAACCCTCTGTTTCTGTCCCCCTGATAATTTATTCGGAGAAAACTTGCGGTATTGATACATTCCTACGGCCTTGAGACTTTCTTCCACACGCTCCCAGATCTCTTCCGTGGGAATCCCCATATTCTCCGGTCCAAATCCCACGTCTTCCTCCACTACTTGTCCAATAATCTGATTGTCTGGATTCTGGAAGACCATCCCGGCTTCCTGTCTGATATTCCACAGATCCTTGTCGTCCTTCGTGTCCATGCCATCCACCCAGACAGTCCCCTCTGTGGGATACAAGATCGCATTGATGTGCTTCGCCAGCGTGGATTTCCCGGAACCGTTATGCCCCAGAATCGCAACGAAATCACCCCGTTGCACGTCCAGATCCACTTCATCCACCGCGCGGGTGATCCCTTCCACATTGCCCTCTTCATCTCTCCTGATATATTCAAATACCAGCTTGTCAGTCTTAATGATCCCCATCTGCTCTGTCTCTCCTGTTCCGCGCAGAATACCTGTTCTGTGCAGCCCTTTTTACCACGTCCTATTTTACAAGAAAAGTTTTGAAAGCACAAGCCTTTCATTTATGTTATACTGGTATCAATTCGAGACAATGAGACAGGAGACGATATCCCTATGACTGACAAAGTAAATCCAAACCGACCGCCCTCTACGATCAAGGAGTTCCTGCAAAGATCTGCCCGCCCTTTCGGACTTCTGTTACTCTTCGTGATGATCTGCGGTTTCCTGGCACAGTATCTGACAGGAGATGAGACATTGCTGGAATATGCTGACAACAACCCTGATCTGGCTTATGGACCAGCCACACAAACATCTGAGGATGGCAGCATGGAAACCGCCCCCGATCAACAGACACCGTCCTCCCTGCCTCCCTCTGCGGAATCTGCCAACTCTGCAGAATCCGCCGCCGCAGAACCATCGGATGCCGCAGAAGAAACTATGGACACTCCTCCTGCATACAATACTTCAGAAGCGGTGTCACAGGAGACGGCACATAATACTGCTTCTGACTTATCAGAAGCAGATAAGGAGGACAATACAATGGTTTCTGATCCGGAACGAACAATCTATCAGGAGGGTTTCTACTATGAGCCGTTAACAGACGAGATAAAGCAAAGGATCACCGGTATTTCCTATCCTGAAACCGGATGTACCGTTCCTTATGAAGACTTAAATTATGTAGGTCTTCTCTACATTGATTTCAATGGGGAGAGACAGGAAGGGGAACTGATCTGCAACAAGGCGGTTGCACAGGATATGGTAGAAATCTTCTATGAATTGTATCAAAATGAATACCGCATCGAAAGTATCCGCCTCATAGACGAATTCAACGGCGACGATACGCTGTCTATGGAACACAATAATACTTCCTGCTTTAACTATAGAGTTGTGGACGGCACAACACATTTATCCAAACATGCACTCGGCTGTGCCATTGACATCAATCCTTTCTATAATCCCTATGTTGTATTTAACCGGAATGGAACCGGAGAGACTTATATCTCTCCTAAGGGAAGTGAAGCCTATGCCGACCGTTCCCAGAATTTCCCCTATAAGATTGATGAAAATGACTTATGCTACAAGCTCTTTACTGCGCATGGATTCACCTGGGGCGGCAACTGGAATTCGTCGAAAGATTACCAGCATTTTCAGATCGTCCTAAACTGAAACCCACACAGGATTCAGATCCGCTCTATCAAAAATTCAAACCAGCTTCGCAGAGCAGGAATATAAAATCCTAACGATAGAATAGCACTTATCCGGAACCTACAAAGGGAGTACACAATATCTGTGTACTCCCAATCTTATTTACGATGTATTTACAACCCAAATCTCTTTCCGAGAAAACAGCGATTATAACTCAAACATCGACATCGTCTCATCCATCTGGTTCGAGATACTCTTCAGCTCGTGCGCTTCATCCGCAATCTCATTGATGATACCGCTGATCTCTGTAACAGATGCGGATGTCTGCTCTGTACTTGCCGCATTCTCCTCTGCAATCGCTGACAGATTCTGTACGGTATCTACAACGCTACTTCTTGCATCATTTACCTTCGCAGTTCTGTTCGATACTTCATCGATCACGCCGATTGACTGCTCCACATTCTGGATCAACTGTGCAACCTGCTCGTTCGTGTTCGTTACGTTCTGGCTCTGCTGCTCCATCATCTCTTTGACTTCATTCATCGTGACAACGGACTTATCAGAATCTTCGATCAGGGAGAGTATAATTCTCTCGATCTGTCTTGCAGACTCATTAGACTGCTCTGCAAGCTTCTGGATCTGTGCTGCAACAACCGCAAAGCCTCTTCCCTGCTCGCCTGCACGCGCCGCCTCGATCGATGCATTCAGGGAAAGCAGATTGGTCTCTTCTGCAATATTGGTAATGAGCGCTGTCGCTTCTTTAATCTTCTGTGCGGACTCATTCGTAACATTCGTCTGCTCGTAAATAATATCGATGGACTCGCTTGTCTTGGCATTGCTCTCCTGCAGTTCGCGGATTGCCTCCATAACAGTCTGGCCGCCCTCTTTCATCTGCTGCGCCTTGTGATTCAGATTCGCCAATTCTCCGGCCATCTCCTCGATCATATTACCCATCAGGATAATATTCTCTGTCGCACTCTGCGTCTCTTCCGCCTGGGAACCTGCACCGATCGCAATCTCGTTAACCGCTTTCTCCATCTGCTCTACATGCTCGCTCGTAATGCTCGTTCTATTGCGCATGTTGTCTGATGCATTTAACAATTCCTTACTTTCAGAGATCACATTCTTGATAATATCCGACAGATTCTCTTCCAGTTTCGTGATCGCCCTGCAGATCTCACCAACCTCATCCGACTGTCTCAAAGCATCCTCATCAAACTTGAAGTTGAGTTTTCCCTGGGAAACCTGCTCCAGTGCACTCACACCGATATTCAGTCTCTTCGACATCTTTCCTACGATAAAGAAGATCAGGAAAGCACATACCACCATAAGTACGGCGGCCAACACAACAATGATCATTGTAATCTGTCTGATCTGTGACTCAACGATCTCCTTCTGCATACCGGCAAATACCATACCTACCGCTTCGCCTGTTTCGAAATCAAATAAAGGAATATAATATCCAAAATACTCCATTCCGGATACCAGTACATTTTCAGTAAAATATTCCTCACCCTTGCCCAATACCGTATCTAATACTTTGCTATCTGACAGCGTACCAAAAACCCGCTCTCCATTCTCATTTTTGGCAGAAGTCATATATCTGGTCTCGCCAAAATAAATCGACACGTCAATATCTGCCGCTTCCTTGATATCGTCCGCCAAATCAACTTGCTGGGAAATATTGAAATCACCCTTCACCAGCTCATTGTTCTCATTCAGAGTGTAAGCGTCACTATTCATCTTCCTGAATGTACTACGAACAGAAATCGCCGTGCCACGCAGACCATCAGAAATGGTCACAATCATTGCATCGTTGATCTTCTTATTGCTGACCACTGTAATCGCTACTCCAAGTATCAGCAGCGGCAAAAGCGCAATCAATAAGATTTTTTGTTTTAATTTCATCTTTTTGTTCCTCCATGCCCCTTATTTAGTCAAAATGCTATATCTATTGTAGCATATTTACAAATAAAATCCATACCTAAATTGTAAAAAATATTACCATAAAAGAAACCCCGCAGATCATGCAGGGTCTCTCCTTATACACATACGTTATACCAGCTCAAGAACTACTTCCATCGCTGCATCACCCTTACGGGGGCCGATCTTGATGATCCTTGTGTAACCGCCGTTACGGTTCGCGTACTTAGGTCCATACTCATCGAAAAGTTTAGCAGCCATATCTACTTCCTTAGTGCCTTTCTTTCTTCCAGCAGGTGTCTGCGGAACTTCCTTCACCGGATATAACACTTTCAGCATCTGTCTTCTTGCATGCAGTCTGGACGGCAGATCCTTCTTGATCTCTTTCTCTACACTGTCGAAGACCGTAACCTTCTTACCGTCAACCACTTCTTTGACTCTCTTGCCGTCTTTGTCCTTACGCGGCACTTTTGCGGTCACTTTTACATTCTCAAAGTTGTCTTTCTCTCTGACAGCCAATGCAATCAGACCTTCTGCGATCTTGCGTACCTCTTTCGCTCTTGCCTCTGTTGTAACAATCTTTCCGTTGTACAGAAGTGCTGTTACCTGACTTCTAAGTAATGCTTTTCTCTGGTCAGATGTTCTGCCAAGTTTTCTGTATTTTGCCATAACAGGCTCCTTTCTCACTGGGGAGTTCTCTCCCGCGTCATGGTGTACATCCGGCCACGCGCTTTGGACTTACTTACCGAATGTATGAATCGTTTCCATTCATGAGCAGGCAGACAGGCGCACTTTGGACTTACCCTCTATGCCTTTCAGCTCGGACCAAGCTGCCTTATACCTCATCGCTGGGATTTAACTGCAGACCTAATTCCTTTAACTTCGCTAATACTTCCTCCAGGGATTTGCGTCCAAGATTGCGGACTTTCATCATATCCTCGGAAGTCTTGTTTGTCAGTTCCTCCACCGTATTGATACCGGCTCTCTTCAAGCAGTTGTAAGAACGGACTGACAGCTCCAATTCGTCAATACTCATCTCAAGGACTTTCTCTTTCTCGTCGTCCTCTTTCTCTATCATAACCTCCGCAGTCTTAGCGTTCTCAGACAGATCGATGAAAAGACTCAAATGTTCGCTCAGTACCTTAGCGGCAAGACTGACTGCTTCGTCAGGTTCTAATGTTCCATTCGTGTACACATCTAATGTCAGTTTGTCATAATCTGTGATCTGGCCGACACGTGTATTCTCCACGGTCATATTGACTCTCTCTACGGGGGTGTAGATGGAATCAATCGCAATCACGCCAATCGGCAGATCCTCCGTCTTATTGCGGTCAGAGCTCACATAGCCTCTGCCCCTTGTGATCGTCAGTTCCATATATAATTTGGTATCTTTACCACTTAAGGTCGCAATCACTAAATCCGGATTCAGTATTTCAACATCCTGATCGACCTGAATATCTGATGCTCTGACAATGCCTTCCCCTTCATACTCAATATACGCAGTTTTCGGCTCATTGGTATCGCTGCTATTCTTGATCGCAAGGCTCTTGATGTTCATAATAATCTCAGTAACATCTTCCTTCACACCGGGAATAGAACTAAATTCATGCAAAACACCTTCGATCTTAACCTGGCTGACTGCTGCACCCGGTAAAGAAGAAAGCATGATTCTTCTAAGAGAATTACCCAGCGTAATTCCGTAACCTCTTTCTAAGGGCTCTACTACGAATTTACCATACTTCTTATCTTCTGAGATTTCTGCTACCTCAATATTCGGTCTCTCAAAATCAAACACGCAAATACCCTCCTTTGCGAACAACGCTATTATTTGGAGTACAACTCGACAATAAGCATCTCATTGACCGGAACGTCAATCATCTCTCTGGTAGGAAGGTACTTCACCGTTCCCTTTAACGCTTCCTGGTCTACCTCGATCCACTCAGGAACGAGTCTTCCGCCAGTCACTTCAAGAATATCCTTATATCTCTGTAAAGATCTGGCTTTCTCTCTCACCTCGATCACATCGCCCGCTTTAATCAGATAGGAAGGAATCTGAACCGGCTTACCATTGACAAGGAAATGCTTGTGACCTACGATCTGTCTTGCTTCTCTTCTTGTTCTTGCAAATCCCATGCGGAATACTACGCTGTCGAGTCTGCTCTCAAGCATGACCATAAGATTTTCACCGGTCATCCCCTTCATTCTCTCAGCTTTTTTGTAATAGTTCCGGAAAGGCTTCTCAAGTACGCCATAGATAAACTTTGCTTTCTGTTTCTCACGGAGCTGAAGGCCATATTCGCTGACCTTCTTACCAGCTCTCGCTGATGTTCTGTTAGACTTCTTATCATATCCTAAAAAAACAGGATCAAGATCAAGGGATCTGCATCTCTTCAATACAGGGACTCTGTTTACTGCCATTTTCTTCGGCTCCTCTCATATCATTTTGTTTACAGTGTCCAAAAGGACACCTTCATCCAAATCTTTTCCTATTCCATTTACATACTCAGATTTCCTCTTGCGGCATACTCTGCCATCCTGGAAATCTCCTTTACACTAGACGCGGCGGCGTTTGGGCGGACGGCATCCATTGTGCGGCACCGGCGTTACGTCACGGATACTTGTCACTTCCAGACCACATGCCTGCAGTGCACGGATCGCTGCCTCACGGCCTGATCCAGGCCCCTTGACCATAACATCTACTGTCTTCAAACCATGAATCAAAGCAGCCTTTGCTGCTGTCTCTGCAGCCATCTGCGCTGCATAGGGAGTAGATTTCCTTGAACCTCTAAAACCAAGACCACCTGCACTTGCCCAGCTCAACGCATTCCCCTCGGTATCTGTCAGGGTAACGATTGTATTGTTAAAAGAAGACTGGATATGTGCCTGTCCACGTTCAACGTTTTTCTTTACACGCTTTTTTGTCACTTTTTTGGTAACTTTTTTAGCCATAATAAACTAACCTACTTTCTCTCTTTCTACATAAAGTGTTATACCACCCGGTTTCATGATCTCTGATCACGAAATCATCTTACTTCTTCTTGTTTGCCACCGTTCTCTTAGGACCTTTTCTTGTTCTCGCGTTTGTTTTGGTCTTCTGTCCGCGAACCGGAAGTCCTTTCCTGTGACGGATTCCTCTGTAGCATCCGATTTCCTGAAGACGCTTGATGTTCAGAGCGATCTCTCTTCTCAAGTCACCTTCCACCATGTAATCTCTGTCGATCACCTCGGCAAGTCTCTTTACCTCATCGTCAGTCAACTCTCTGACACGAGTATCCGGATTCACATTCGCTGCCTCCAGAATTTTGTTGGCGCTTACTCTGCCAATGCCATAGATATAAGTAAGTCCAATCTCCACACGTTTTTCTCTAGGTAAGTCAACACCTGCAATACGAGCCATTTACGTTTCCTCCATTTTCTCCTGTAGTTAACGGCATCAGATATGTCGTTTACTATAATACATGTCACTAATTGATTGGGGTAGGTTTTACCCAATCGGATCAGGCGGTCCGATCTGTCCAAACACACTTGTTGGTATCAAAAAGTAATCTCCGATAGGCTCTTCTCTATATTATAATCAGCCCCCGCGCTTTCTGCATCTGTGTGATGGAAATACGGTGGCTGCAGCCGCTCATAATACCAAAAGAAAATTTCTTGCGAAATTATCTTTCAAAGAACCCCGTCTAAACAATGAAAACTGCTTATGATTCGGGATTAACCTTGTACCTGTTTGTGCTTTGGATTCTCACAGATCACTCTGATCTTTCCTTTTCTTTTAATGATCTTGCATTTTTCGCAAATCGGTTTTACTGATGATCTTACTTTCATCTCAAACCCTCCTTTCAAAAAAGACCGTTTTACATTATATCATCAAACCCTATATTTGGCAAGGCAATTTCCAAAGAATTATTAGCAAGAATATTATTTATCACGCCAGATAATTCTACCTTTGGAAAGGTCATAGGGTGATAACTCTAAAGTTACCCGGTCGCCTGGCAGAATACGGATAAAATTCTGACGCAGCTTGCCGCTGATATGCGCTAATACAACATGTCCGTTCTCTAATTCAACCTGAAACATGGTATTCGGTAACTTTTCAATGACTGTTCCTTCGATTTCGATTACATCAGCTTTTGACATTTGCTTCCTCCTGATACTTTTTAATTATTCTCCTGATTTCCAGATCCTGATAACCGTTATCCTGCGGCTCGATCTGCACTTTACTGATAATCTGAATATGCTTCCTGTTCTTTCTCTTCGGCCTATCTGTCGTCCTGCCTCTGCCATCGGCTAGATATACATATTCATCCTCGTCTTTGATTATGACATATATCTTCTTTCTGTCGTGTCCTGCCAGCGATCTGGCAAGCATTCCCGTTCTTGTGATGTCCATCTGCCTCCTCGCCCGCGGCTGCGATCCTGTCTGTCCTGCACTCCGGCTTCTCCCATATCCTATTCTCTGTTTTCACTCCCAAAGCACCTTCCTGAGTCTTCTCAGACTCAATGGGAGATCGTCAGAATCTCTGGTTCCCCGTCTGTGATCAATACGGTATTCTCATAATGTGCCGACAGGGAATGATCTCTGGAGACAACCGTCCATTCATCTTCCAGCCAATCCACCTCTGCAGTCCCCATATTGATCATTGGCTCGATCGCCAGCGTCATACCGGGACGAAGCTTCATGCCTCTGCGCCGCTGTGCAAAATTGGGGATCTGGGGATCTTCATGCAGTTTCGTGCCGATGCCGTGCCCGACAAGCGCTCTCACAATCCCATAGCCGTAAGGTCTCACATAGGCATCGATCGCATTGGAAATATCATACAGACGATTTCCTACTCTGGCCATTTTGATTCCTTCATAGAAACTCTGCTTTGTCACATCCATCAGTTTCTGCGCCGCCGGACTGATCTGACCAACCGCATGCGTTCTGGCTGCATCAGAATGATACCCCTGATAGATCAGTCCGGTGTCCAGACTGACAATATCGCCCTCCTGTATCACATGGGAGTCCCTTGGAATCCCATGTACGACCTCCTCATTGACTGACACGCACACCGACGCCGGATATCCCTGATAATGCAGGAAATTCGGGGTGCATCCTCTCTCTCTGATCAGTCTCTCACATGCCCTGTCAATATCTTTCGTAGAAATCCCCGGCCTGATCATCCGGCCCAGCTCTTCATGTACCTGCGCAAGCAGTCTGCCGGCTTCCCGCATACAGGCGATCTCTCTCGGAGATTTAATTGTTACTGCCATTTTCTTCTCCCCATGTCATATCCACTCTTTGCTGTCGTTTACACTGATTTCCCTGATCCTGCCATGCAGAATCTCAAAGTTCAAAGACAGGCAAATTTTGCTGCAAGTGATTAGAAGTACTTTTCATGCTTCTTACCCTAATATTCCCGTGATCTCCTCAAACACCTCTTGCATCTGCTTCGTTCCATCTACGGTCTTTAAGATGCCTTTCTTATGATAAAAGTCGATCAGCGGCTGCGTCTGCTCATGATATACATCCAGCCGTTTCCCTACTGTCTCCGGCCTGTCGTCCTCTCTGAGCACCAGTTCCTTCCCGCACTCGTCACAGATTCCTTCCGTCTTTGGTCTGATATATTCAATATGATACGTCGCGCCGCAGGATACACAGGCGCGTCTGCCGCTCATTCTTTTGATAATATTCTCATCCGGTACGTCCACGTCAATCGCGTGATCAATCTTATCATTCAATTTGGCAAGTTCCTGATCGAGAACCTCTGCCTGTAGAATTGTCCGCGGAAATCCATCCAGCACATATCCGTTTTTGCAATCCTCTTTGGCTACTCTGTCAAGCAGTATCTTTACCGTCAGCTCATCCGGCACCAGCAGTCCCTGATCCATATATCCCTTTGCCTCCATACCAAGCGGTGTGCCGTTCTTGATATTCGCCCTGAAAATATCTCCCGTAGAAATATGTGGAATATGATATTTCTCACCGATCATCTTCGCCTGCGTTCCCTTACCTGCACCGGGAGCTCCTAACATTATAATCTTCATACTTGTACTCCCTCCTCTGTTTCAACACATATACCTGTAAAAATCCAAGAACCTCAAATCGATACGGAGAATGCCGCGCATTCAGGCATCCTGTTCCGTATCGAGTAAAGAAGGGACGTACCAGTCATCCTGCCCGTCCCTTCTATTTTCCTATTCATTAGTCGTTTAAGAATCCTTTGTAATTACGAACCAGCATCTGAGATTCGATTTGTTTGATCGTCTCAAGAACAACACTGACAATAATGATCAGGCTTGTTCCGCTGAAAGATACGCTTGCGCCGAAAATACCATTGAAGAAATACGGCACAACACATACGATCGTAAGTCCGACTGCGCCAATGAAGACAATGTGGTTGAGCACTTTTGTGAGATATTCGCTGGTAGGCTTACCTGGTCTGATGCCCGGTATAAAACCACCCTGCTTCTTCATATTCTCTGCAATCTCTATCGGATTGAAGGTAATGGATGTATAAAAATATGCAAAAAGAATAACCAATGCAATATATACAACCAGACCAATGGAATAAACCGGACGTTCCGGGTTACACCAGTAATTGGAGTTCATTCCCATCAAAATATGACCCCATATGCCAGAACCGCTGATATTAAAGAAAGAACATACAATCCCCGGAAGCTGCAACAAAGAAGATGCAAAAATAACCGGGATAACGCCTGCCGTATTGACTTTCAGCGGGAGATTGGTAGTTTGTCCACCAACCATCTTTCTTCCCTGTACTTTCTTGGCATATTGAACAGGAATCCTGCGCACACCATCATTCAGAATGATAACAAGCACTACCATCAACAGAATCACCGCAATGATAATGATTGCTGCCACCACGCCTTTTGCAATTGATCTGCCAATTACAAACTGCTGGAAGAGCTGTATGATATCCTGAGGAACACGTGACAAGATATTGATCGTCAACACAATGGAAATACCATTGCCAATACCATTCTCCGTGATCCGTTCGCCAATCCACATCAGGAACGCACTTCCGGCTGTCAGCGCCACAATCACCGTGATAACGCTAAAGGCATTGTATGCCAGGAGCAGTCCCTGCCGTCCAAAACCAATCGCCATGGCGCTGGCCTCGATCAGTGCAAGCGCTACCGTAACATATCTTGTGATGGACGCTATCTTCTTCCTTCCATCTGCACCGTCACGCTGCATCTCTTCCAGTTTCGGAATTGCAATCGTCATAAGCTGCATAATGATGGAGGAAGTAATATAGGGTGTAATATTCAATGCCAGAATCGACATACGCAAGAATGATCCACCTGTAAAAGCATTAAAGAAATCAAAGGCATCTCCTGCCTGTGTCTGCTGTGCAAACCAGTTTGCAAAGAACGATGTATTAATTCCCGGAACCGGAAGCTGTGATCCTAAGCGGATCACAACTAACATCAGGAACGTAAACAGCAGTTTCTTCCGGATTTCCTTAATTTTAAATGCATTCTTTAAGGTTGTAAACATTAAATCACCTCTGCCGTTCCACCAAGAGCTTCGATCTTCTCTTTAGCGGATGCACTGAAAGCACCTACCTTCACATCGAGCTTCTTAGTAAGTTCTCCGTTTCCAAGAATCTTAACACCATCCCTGGGATGTTTAACGATCCCTTTTTCAATCAATGCATTCACGTCAACCGTAGCGCCATTATCAAATACTTCCAATGCACTCAAGTTAATTGCAACGATTTCCTTAGAGTTTCTGCATTTAAAACCTCTCTTAGGAAGACGTCTGTATAATGGCATCTGGCCTCCTTCGAAACCTGGCCTGGGCGCTCCAGAACGAGCTTTCTGACCTTTGTGCCCTTTGCCGGCCGTCTTGCCATTACCTGAACCATGTCCACGGCCTCTTCTAAAATTATCACTGTGAACTGACCCGGCTGCGGGTCTTAAATTTGATAATTCCATTGTGACACCTCCTTTATCTATACTTCTTCTACTTTTACCATATGTCTTACTTTCTGGATCTGGCCTCTGGTCGATGCATTATCCGGCAGTTCTACCGTCTGATTGATTTTCCTAAGGCCCATAGCTGCCACTGTTGCCCTGTTCTTGGGAACCTGGCCAATGGTAGATTTGATCAAAGTAATTTTTAATTTTTCTGCCATTTTATTTTCCTCCTAAATCTTCTGATCACTTCATAACCTGCTATGGCTTAAGCGCGGACTTCTTCCACCGCCTTGCCACGGTTCTTAGCTACTTCTTCAGGAGTCTTTAACTGGCGCAGTCCCGCGATCGTAGCAAGTACGACATTCTGTTTATTGTTGGATCCCAAAGATTTTGTACGGATATTCTTGATCCCTGCAAGTTCACATACCACACGGGCAGGACCGCCGGCGATAATACCAGTACCTTCCGGAGCTCTCTTCAAAAGAACGGACGCGGAGCCAAACTTACCGATAAAATCATGTGTGATACTATTCTTCTCATCCAGTGCAACCTCAACCAGATTCTTGATTGCATCTTCCTTACCTTTCCGAATTGCCTCAGGGATCTCGGTTGCTTTGCCTAAGCCTGCACCAACATGGCCGTTGCCGTCGCCGACTACTACCAGCGCTGTAAAACGCATGTTACGGCCACCTTTCACAACCTTTGTAACACGTTTGATCGTTACTACTTTTTCAGTCAGTTCCAACTGACTTACATCAATGATTGTACGTCTCATGTGATCTTCTCTCCCCTTTCCTAGAATTCTAAGCCAGCTTCTCTGGCTGCATCAGCTAATGCTGCAATCTTACCCTGGTATATAAAGCCGCCTCTGTCAAAGACAACTGTCTTAATGCCTTTTTCAATTGCTCTCTTAGCGATCACTGTTCCTAAATATGCTGCTGCATCAACGTTATTGGTCTTCTCCAGTTCAGACTTCACATCCTTCTCAAGGGTAGAAGCTGCAACTAAAGTATTTCCAACTGTATCGTCAATAATCTGAGCATACATATGATTATTGCTTCTAAACACAGAAAGGCGAGGTCTCTCGGCTGTGCCGCTGAAACGGTTACGCACTCTGTTGTGTTTTTTTACACGAACTTTTTGTCTTGATTCTTTCCTAACCATTTTTACCCATGCTCCTTTCGATTATTTCTTACCAGTCTTACCAACTTTACGCCTAATTGTCTCATCAGCATATTTAATACCTTTGCCCTTATAAGGTTCCGGTCTTCTCTTGTCTCTGATCTCAGCCGCAAATTGACCAACTTTTTCTTTATCAATCCCTTTAACGATGATCACATTCTGTCCTTCCATGACAGTCTCAATTCCCTCAGGATCCGTCATCTCTACCGGATGAGAATATCCTAAGTTAAGCGTCAGCGTCTTGCCAGATTTGGACGCTCTGTAACCAACTCCGTTTACTTCCAGTTTCTTCTCATAACCTGCCGTAACACCAACCACCATGTTATTGATCAATGTTCTCGTCAGACCATGGAAAGATCTCATCTTCTTCAGATCGTTTGGTCTGCTCACTACTACCTGGTCGCCTTCTACCTTGATCTCCATCTCAGACGGAAGCACTCTCTCAAGTGTTCCTTTAGGACCTTTTACAGTCACTTTATTATTTTCTGCAACCTCCACAGTCACACCTGCGGGAATCGCGATTGGCATTCTTCCTATACGTGACATGCCCGTACCTCCTTATATTATTGCCGCATAATATGCGGTTTTTCTGTCCAGGCTGTAAGCCTAAGACATTTCGTTTTCACATTACACAATAAATAAATCTGCTCCTGCATTCGTCAATCACCGGATTCGTCAGCGGGAAGAATGGATGCGCATGCAACATTCTTTTACAGTCCGGAAACTCTCGTTGCCGACCGAGTTTGCGAAGCAAATCTCGCAGACGAAACTTAGTATTTCTTAGGCGGCGTTTTCCAGACGCCTTAGAAATTCTTTTCGTCTTGTTACCAGACGAATGCTAATACTTCGCCGCCAACCTGAAGCTCTCTTGCTTTCTTATCGGTCACCACACCCTGATTCGTAGAGATGATCGCAATACCAAGTCCGCCCAAGACTCTCGGAAGCTCTTCCTTGCCTGCATACACACGAAGACCCGGTTTGGAGATTCTCTTGATACCGGAAATGATCTTATCATTCTTGTCCTCGCCGTATTTCAATGTAATGTGGATCGTCTTGAAGCTGCCATTATCGATCACATCAAACTTCCTTATATATCCTTCGTCCAGAAGAATCTGCGCAATCGCCAGCTTCATCTTGGATGAGGGTACATCTACTGTATCATGTTTTGCAGTATTTGCGTTACGGATTCTTGTAAGCATATCTGCAATAGGATCGCTCATTGTCATGATTTTTCCTCCTTATATCATTGATCCGCGTTGTCTACCAACTTGCTTTTTTCACGCCAGGAATCTGGCCTTTATATGCTAACTCACGGAAACAAATTCTGCAAATTCCGTATTTTCTTAAATAAGCATGTGGACGACCACAAATTTTGCAACGGTTATATTCTCTTGTGGAGAATTTCGGTTTACGCTGCTGTTTGATCTTCATTGCTGTCTTAGCCATGAATTTACCTCCTTCTATTTAGCAAATGGCATATTAAACAATCTCAACAACTCACGGGCCTCTTCGTCTGTTTTAGCCGTGGTAACGAAGATAACGTCCATACCTCTCACCTTATCCACCTTATCATACTCGATCTCAGGGAAAATGATCTGCTCTTTGATACCAAGTGCGTAATTCCCTCTTCCGTCAAAGGAATTCGGATTCACACCTCTGAAGTCACGTACACGCGGAAGCGCCAGATTGACCAGGCGATCCATGAATTCGTACATCTTGTCGCCGCGAAGCGTCGTCTTACATCCGATCGACTGTCCTTCTCTGATCTTGAAGTTAGCGACAGAATTCTTTGCTTTTGTAACGACGGCTTTCTGTCCGGTGATCGTTTCCATATCACTTACGGCCATCTCTAAAACTTTGGCATTCTCCTTCGCTTCACCAACGCCCATGTTGACTACGATTTTGTCAAGCTTCGGAACTTCCATAACATTTTTATATCCAAACTTTTTGATCATAGCGTCTACGATCTCGTTTTTATACATCTCTTTCAGTCTACTACTCAACGTTTTAGACCTCCTTTCTTAGAATTAGTCAATGATGTCGCCTGTGGACTTTGCGAAACGAACCTTCTTGCCATTCTCAAACTTAAATCCGATTCTGGTAGCTTTGCCCTTGTGAACATACATTACATTGGAAGCATCGATGGCAGCTTCTTTCTGCACGATACCGCCATTCTGGTTTGCAGCAGAGGGTTTCTCATGCTTCGTGATCATATTCACGCCTTCTACCAAAACCTTTCCGTTCTTTCTGTCAACAGAAACAACCTTGCCCTCTTTGTCTTTATCTTTACCGGCGATCACCTTAACGGTATCACCCTTCTTAATCTTAAATGTTGACATACCGGCACCTCCTATAATACTTCCGGAGCCAGTGAAACAATTTTCATAAACTGTTTATCACGAAGCTCTCTTGCTACTGGCCCAAAAATACGGGTTCCTCTCGGAGTCTTGTCATCCTTGATGATAACAGCAGCATTTTCGTCAAATCTGATATAAGAACCGTCCTTGCGTCGAGCGCCTTTCACACTGCGGACAACTACGGCCTTCACAACATCGCCTTTTTTTACAACGCCGCCTGGT
>CAJTRA010000005.1 GCA_910578345.1 uncultured Lachnospiraceae bacterium
TGTATGCCGCCCCGACAGAAGAAACAGCCTTACAGGAACTGGAACTGTTCCGGGATCAGTGGGATGCCAAATATCCGAAAATCTACAAATCGCGGCATGACAACTGGGCAACCCTGTCCACCTATTTCAAGTATCCGGAAGCAGTAAGGCGCCTTATTTATACGACAAATGCCATTGAAGGTTTTAACAGGCAGCTTAGGAAAGTGACAAAATCCAAAACCGTATTCCCAACCGACGACAGCCTGTTAAAAATGCTGTACCTTACAATGATAGACATTACAAAGAAGTGGACAGGCCACCGTCAGGACTGGGGACAGATCCATTCCCAGTTAGAGACTTATTTTGAGGAACGCCTTTCTTGCAGGAATCAATAAAAGATGCAGGGACTGGATTGACAGCCCCGGAAATCTTTGTATAATACAGACAAGAGGCAGAACCTGAAATCTGGCTCTGCCCCTTCGTAACTATTCACCTATCTTATATCAGATTTTGAGTTTACACAAAACTTGAAACGCTCTCCTTTCGCTAACTTTCATAGCTATAAAATATCAATTCTGCTTGGAACATTCAAGATATATATTTTTATACGTCAAAGCCTGTTCCGGTTTTTGCCATCGGGAATACAGGTTATTATAGATAAAATTAAGAGAAACAGATACTGATGAAATACGTTTACAATGCCAAGACGAGTTAGAAACACAATTAAAGAAATTGTTCGTTGCATCAAAAAATATGATTGCACTTTTTGAAAGTAAAAATTATCCTCAGAATGAAAAGTTGACGGCAAGAGAGGAAGCGAAACAACGATTAAAATTTTTTAAGCATATTATTGAGGATTGTGACGGCTACAAAAATTTATATGTAAAGGGCGTTCAGATAGCACAAGAAAATGATTTACAGAGGCTTTTCCGCTTTGTTTGGTATGGAACAACTTACAAGGTAGACGCAGAATCGAATAGCGGAAGAGGACAAACAGATTTTATTATCTCTAAAGGACAAGCAAATCAAAATATTGTTGAGTTTAAATTGGCAAGTAATTCCAAATTAGCCCATGTATTTACACAGGTAAAAATTTATGAGGCGGCAAATTGTGCAGATGGAAGCTTAATTGTTATATTTTACTTTTCAGAAGAAGAACACGCTTATTTTAAACAGGTAATTGAGGACGCAGGATATGAAGATATGATTGATGACGCTATTTTTCTAATTGATTGCAGAAATGATAATAAAATTTCTGCTTCAAAAGCATAGCAAATGATAAAAGCGGAAAGCAACTACATAATTACCATAGTAGTTGTTTTCCCTCTCTTTTAGCCCCCTGTTTGTCAGCGTTGATGATAAGTTGTTGTAAATACTTCCTTATCACCGTAAAACTAATGGTTTCAGGCTGTTCGGAGCGCCTTCGGCTGCTCGATTTCGAGCCCTGACATGAGCCAGTCGAACTGTTGCCAGGTAATGGGTTTTACCTCTGAACGGTTCCTTGGCCAGCGGTATTTGCCATGGATGACATCAAGCCTTTTATATAAAAGGACATATCCATCCGGTTCGCGTAATAAGACCTTGATACGGTCGCAGCGTTTACCACAGAAAAGATAGATGGAATTACCGCAAGGCTCCTTTTGCAACTGGGACATTATGATGGCACACAGACCATCTATGATCTTTCTCATGTCGGTGTAACCTGTAATGATGTAAATATTTACAGCACCGGAAATATCACCAAGCATGGGACATACCTCCGATACACTTAAGCGTATTTTGGATCACAAGGTCGTCTGCCCCATTGAAGAGACGTATCCTGATATTTCCGTATTCTATTTCTGCTGCGATACAATGGCTAGATCCCAAGGCTTTATGGCTGGTATTTTGCTCCACCTTGTCAGGGGTAGACATCTCGTGCGTCACCAGATCCAGTTTGACTATTTCCTGCATGGCAGGAGTTCCACAAACCTTACTTTCTGAATCGGGAATCATATAACCGGCTTTTCTCAGCTTGCTGACCCAGTTATAAAAAGTTCCGGGATTGATTCCCTGTTCTCTGCACCATTGATAGTCTGACAGACCACTCCGGCGGCATTCCGTGATAAGCCTGATCTGTTCAGGTTTTCTTACAACATTTGCGTTCATAATAATTGCTCCTTGAAGATAAAGTAAAACGCTTGCCTCTAGCGCTGAAGGCAGAGCAAAATGCTCGCGTTTCCTGGCAATCATTATATAAGTTTATGAAAGCGAAAAAATACACCCTATTATTCAGCGCTTACGGATAAAGAGCCTTTTCCGGGCAGGATAGTAAATAAAATTGATACCCTATATACTATCATAGATTTAAACTATTCTGCTGTCCGGTAGAGGATGTGGTTGTACCTATCGGCAGGAATGCTGATAGGGCTGGCGGGGAAGACGGAGCTGGCGGAGGAAATGGATTCTCTTGATCCGGATGACAAACATTATATGAAACGAAAAGCAGACCTTGCTGACAGGCTCTATCGGATGTATGATAGGATAGAGGATGTGGAATTAATGCAAAGGAGACAATATGATGAAATTAGAAATGACCTCTTTTTCTGCTTCAGAATCAAATATTGATGGATTGAAAATTATTAATGTCAAAATGGTAACGGATGATCGTGGAACGGTTAGAGAGCTTTATCGCGAAAGTGAGCATAGGGCAATCTTGCCGGATTCTGTTTCAAATTGGAAACAAGTGAATTTAACTCGTACCAAACAAGGCGCAGTTCGGGGATTACATGGTGAAGCTATGTCAAAATTAGTTACCGTCGCTATGGGGTCCGCTTTCGGTGTCTATGTGGATACAAGACCAGACAGTAAGACATTTGGCGCAGTGGAAACTGTTTATATCACACCGGGCATTCAGGTTTTTGTTCCGCAGGGAGTGTGTAATGGTTTTCAGGCCTTGGATGATAATACGGAATATTTGTATTTTTTTGATAATGAGTGGGGTCCTGGAATGGCCGGAACCGCATTGACACCTTTGGACTTAGAACTGAAAATTGATTGGCCAATTCCTATTGATCCGGAAAACCGCGAGCAAATATCAGAAAAAGATGCGAAAGCGCCTACCCTTCAGGAGATCATGCAAGTTTTATCAAAAGAACATGACAGGCTATCGACCGACACCACATCTATCCAACATATTAGTTAGAAACGATTGGACATAACAGCGACCGGCATAGAAATCAAATAGCAAACAACGGGGAGAGGCTGTCAATGCAATCGTTTTGGATTTATAGATAGAAGGAGTAAATGCAGAGGCATTCGTGGAGACACGGGTGCCTTATTTACGGTGGGAGAGGGTTCAGAACGCAAAAAATGGAAGCAATGGGGCTCGAACCCATGACCTCTCGCGTGTGAGGCGAACGCTCATCCCGGCTGAGCTATGCTTCCATTGATATCATTATAGCACTATGCGGTAGAAATACAATAGTTTTTTTCTTATCCAGGATTTATCCTGACTTTCACAGCTTTGTTGCGGCGCAGCTAAACAGGCTCAAAATACTGTCATAAGCAGTAAAGGCGGCCACAGAGGTGAGCGGATTTTCCGGCAGCGGCGTATCTGGATCATTGGGGGTTCCTGTGGTCAGGAAGCTGTGCTGGCGCTGGCGGCTGATATATTGCTGCTTTGCATATTCTTTCTGTAGGGCGGATCGTTTGACAGCGTCCTCTTTCATTTTGCGTTCTACTTGTTCCTTCAGTAGTTTTTTCATGCGTTTGTGCCGTTTGATCCACCAGTCTTCTTCTTCGTCTTCATCGTCGTCCGGCTTATTTCCCTTGAAGAGGGACTTGCTGAAACCGTCGCCGCGGTGTTCTTCGATGGAGGCGCCGAACCGCTCAAAGATAATACAGCCGTCGTTGCTGCCCCAGCCGAAGAAGGGATTGCGCACGGCGCGGTCTTCCACGAAATATCCCAAGACCCATGCCTCATAATCGGGATCGTTGCGCATCTGCTCCCAGCCTTTGTCTGAGATGGAGATAGTCGTGGTATCATTGACTCTTGTGGAGTCATAAGGAATGGTGCCCAGCAGAGCGTAGAAATAGGCCTGATATTCTGCCATCGTCATGGATTCTGTAGAGACTGCCGCACCGTTTTTCTCGCGGACTGCACGGCCGGCTCTTACTTGCTGCTCTACGTGGCGTGCATGGTCAGGATGTTTTCTTTTATATTCATCTACGACACTTTCTTTGATATGCGATCTAAAGCTGTCGGCGGAGGCGGCCGCTTTTACATGATCTTTCGCGGAAGATTCCGGGAAGATGGTCTGTGGTCTGATGTTGGATGCGTAAGATATGCTCATACTCTGTTTCCTCCCTGGTTCTTATAAGGTATTATGATCGATAACGATAGGAATGAATTCGTTTCTGATAGTTTTTTCGTCAGGATATTGTAGTTTCTATAGAGAAAAGCCATGAAACGGGTATTCCCTGTCATGAATTTTCAGAGGATGAGGCGGTATCCTTCAGAGGGAAGAGGATCGCGCAGCGATTTCGGATGGCCAGATACCGCAACGGCAAGCCGAAGACTGAACTGATACGAAGAGGGTGATTTAGAAGAGATGCCGGTTGACTGACCTTGACCAGATAGGATATGATAGAATCGATCAGGCCGTAATATTGACAGCACGGAAGCGGTACGGCATTATGATTTCTTCTATATAAAAGTATAAGAAAGAAAAATAAAAAAGAAAAAGAGAGGAAACGTATTATGAAATTTTCAGAAATGCGCTATACGCGTCCCGATGTACAGGACGTGAAGAACAAGATGGCGGACTTGACCAAACGCCTGGAGGCGGCAAAAGACTATGCCGCGGCGCAGGCCATTTTCCTGGAAAAGGAAGAGCTGATCAAGCATATGGAGACGCAGGCGACGCTTGCCCATATCCGGCACGATATTGATACCAGGGATACATTTTATGATGAAGAAGTGAAATTCTTTAGCGCCGCGATACCAGAGCTTGAGGAGTATCTTCAGGCGTGGAATACTACCATGCTGGAAAGTCCGTTCAGACCGGAATTTGAGGCGCAGTATGGCAATATGATGTTCCTGAATACAGAGATGGAGCTTAAGACATTTTCTCCGAAGATTATTCAGGAGCTGCAACAGGAAAATGATCTGAAGCAGGAATACAATAAACTGCTGGCCTCTGCCCAGATTCCTTTTGAGGATGGCGTCTATACGCTTTCCCAGATCACACCTTTTAAATCCGATCCGGACGACGCACGTCGTCTGGTTGCATGGAAAGCGGAAGGACAGTGGTATAAGGACCACCAGGCAGATCTGGACCGTCTGTATGACGAATTGGTACATCTGCGGGATCAGATGGGACATAAGCTTGGTTATGATGGTTACACGCAGTTAGGATATTACCGGATGATGCGCAACTGCTATACGAAAGAGGATGTGGAACGGTTCCGCGCTGCTGTGGTGAAATATCTGGTGCCTGTGGCGACTGAGATCTACAAAGAGCAGGCAAAACGTCTGGGCAAGGAATATCCGATGAGCTTTGCAGACAATGCGCTGGCATTCCGTTCCGGCAATGCAAGACCTGTGGGAACGCCGGATGATATTTTGGCACAGGGCAGGAAGTTTTATGATGAGTTAAGTCCTGAGACAAGTGAATTTTTCCGCATGATGCTGGATGGGGAGCTGCTTGACGTTCTGTCCACGGAAGGAAAAGCGGGCGGCGGTTACTGCACCAGCATTCCTGATTATGAGGTGCCGTTCATCTTCGCCAATTTTAACGGTACGCAGCATGATGTGGAGGTGGTGACGCATGAGGCGGGCCATGCCTTTGCGGCTTGGATGAACAGAGAGCGCGTGCCGCTTACAGCAGTCTGGCCGTCCTTAGAAGCCTGTGAAGTACATTCTATGTCCATGGAGTTCTTTGCGTGGAGATGGGCGGAAGGATTTTTCGGAAAGGATACCCGCAAGTTCTTCTATTCCCACTTGTCTGATGCACTGACGTTTATACCCTACGGTACGATGGTGGATCATTTCCAGCACAGGGTATTCGAGGAACCGGATCTGACGCCGGCAGGGCGTCATGCGCTCTGGAAAGAACTGCTTGGCGTTTACATGCCGTGGATGCGTCTGGACGGAGAGATTCCTTTCTATGCTGACGGTGAGGGCTGGCAGCGGCAGCATCATATTTATGACCGTCCCTTCTATTACATTGACTATTGTCTTGCACAGACGGTGGCGCTGCAGTTTTGGGCGAGGATCCAGAAAGACCCGAAAGCTGCCTGGGAGAAGTATATGGCCTACACGAAGCAGGGTGGCAGCGCTGTCTTTACAGAGCTTCTGAAGAATGCGGGACTGGATGATCCGTTTGAAGAAAAGTGCCTGAGAGAGGTATGTGCGGCAGCTCGCCGGTGGCTGGAAGAATATGATCTTGAAGGGCTCATGTGATAAACAGATTTGTTTGCGTTGGAATTCACGATTCCGCTTGAGGGTGACTAAATGCTCTGGGCGGACGGTCAAATGGAGAAGAGAGTATGACAGAACCTAAGGGACGGGACGATCATAAGAGGAATAGAAGAGGTTATCTGCGCGATTTCGAGAAGCGTGCGGACGGCAGTTACAGCTATACCGGGCAGATCTGGCATGCGGATCAGGTCCTGCGGCGGCGGATGCTTAGAAAGCTCTGGATCTTGCAGGCAGTCATGCTCGTATCTGTTTTGCTGCCTGGATTTGTGACGACGGCAGGACTTTTGAATACTTATTATGTGATTCTTCCGTATGCATTCTGGTTTCTTTCAGATATTATCCTCACTTATACACTGGGTGCCATGACTTTTGGAGGGAACCCCCTGCGGAATTATATTTATGAGCGTAGCGTGACGCAGTATGCGCTGCGCACTGTACTGCCGCTTGCGGGAGCGGCGCTGACGGCGGCCGGCCAGATTATTTTTCTTCTGCGCGGCGGCGGGGGAGAGGGGGGTATCGTATGCCTGCTCTGCTGTGTGGTACAGATCGCCATGTCGGTGGTCGCGGGCAGGAGCAGGCCGGCTGATATCTGGACGACATGAATTCCAGAGAATTTCTGGAATCTCTTACATTCTATTTGACGAGAAACATAAATTTATGTAAAATATATAAGGTAAAAAATGAAAAGAAAAGGGAGGTTTTTAAAATGAAAAAGAAACATGTAGCATTGCTGCTGTCTATGGCAATGGTACTGTCCTTGACTGCCTGTGGCGGAAGCGATGCGCCGGCAGCCGATGAGACACCTGCGCAGAGCAGCGACGACGCGGCGGCTTCTACAGAAGATACTGCTGCTGAGGATGCTTCCGATGGGGAGACTTCTGATGCGGCGCCGGCCAATGATACACTGGTAGCCAGTGTGGAACAGGGTCTGGAAGGGAAGTTTTCCCCGTATTTTGCACTGGCAGCTAATGATGTAATGATCGATGAGATGATCCGTGTCTACACACTGGAGGTTGACCGTGTGGGCAATCCGATCTTGAAAGGAATCGAAGGAGAGACCCGTTCTTACAACGGAACAGACTATACTTATTACACAGCGTCCGATATCGAGATCACAGAGAACGAGGACGGCACTGTTTATTACGATATGACAATTCGCGACGACATTCAGTTTACCGACGGCACGACCGCAGATATTGACGACGTGATCTTTGGTATGTATGTTTATCTGGATCCCACCTATGATGGAAATGCTACCCTGTATTCCACAGCGATCGAGGGAATCGAGGAGTACCGCAGCGGTATGGAGCCGCTCTACAGCCTGTTGATTAAGGCAGGAGAGGACAATACAGATTTCACCAACTGGGATGAGGCGACCCAGAAAGCGTTCTGGGAGACAGATTTCCCGGCAGCACAGCAGGGATTTGCGCAGGCGATCCTGGATTATTGTATTGCCAGCGGATATGCGGCAGAAGGCGATCCGGTAGAAGTGATCGCTCCCAACTGGGGATTTGAGGGGCTGCCGGAGGGCGCTACCGCGCAGGATTTCTTCGACGCTATGTTAGAGGCATATGAAGGCGATTACAATGCACTGTCCGAGGCGGAAGCGGCAAACGGCGTTACGATCTGGAGCCTGCTTGACTCGGCTTATCAGGTTGGTGTCGAGACTGGCGAATCTGCGCCGAATGTTTCCGGCATCCAGCGTACAGGCGATTACTCCATGCGTGTGGTAGCCGACAAGGTTGACGCGTCCATGATTTATCAGCTGCAGATCCCGATCTCGCCGATGCACTACTATGGCGACGAGAGCCTGTACGACTATGAGAATAACAGCTTCGGTTTCCCGAAGGGCGATTTATCCGGCGTAAAGGCCAAGACTGGTAAGTCTTTAGGTGCAGGCCCTTATATCTTAAAGGATTATTCCAACGGCGTCGTTTATATGGACGCAAACCCGAATTACTTTAAGGGCGCACCCAAGATCGCACACTTGAACTTTATGGAAGCGGCAGAGGCAGATAAGGTGACGGGTATCACGGCAGGCACGATGGATATCACGGACCCAAGCTACTCCACCGACGTGGCCAATCAGGTTGCTGAGTTAAACGGCGGCAACACAGATCTGGACGGCGATGTGATTACGACCCGCCTGATTGACTATCGCGGCTACGGTTATGTAGGTCTTGCGGCGAATAATGTGAAAGTAGGGGACGACGGTTCTTCCGAGGCATCCCGCAACCTGCGGAAAGCGCTGGCAACTGTGATCTCTGCTTATCGTGATGAGGGTATTGATTCTTACTACGGCAATACCGCATCGGTGATCAACTACCCGATCTCCAATACTTCCTGGGCAGCGCCTCAGGTTACGGACGACGGTTATCAGCTTGCTTATTCTGTAGATGTAGAGGGCAATCCGATCTATACGGATGGGATGTCTGCGGAGGACAGATATGCGGCAGCTTTAGAAGCGGCTCTTGGTTATCTGGAGGCGGCAGGTTACACGGTAGAAGACGGTAAGGTTACGGCGGCTCCGGCAGGTGCGAAGTTAGAGTATGTAGTGAATATCGGCGCAGGCGGTGCAGGCGACCATCCTACGTTCCTGATCCTGAAGAATGCCAGTGATGCGCTTAGTTCCATCGGTATTACATTGACGGTCAATGACCTTGCCAATGCCAGCGATCTGTATGCTTCTTACCAGACAGGCGTTGCAGATATGTGGTGTGCGGCATGGCAGGCAGGTACGGATCCGGATATGTACCAGTTATATCACAGCCAGGGTTCTACGAACTATTATCAGATCGCGGATGCAGATCTGGATGAGATGATCGAGGCGGCACGTCTGTCCACAGATCAGACTTATCGTAAGGGCCTGTACAAGGCAGCGATGGAGATTATCATGGATTGGGGCGTAGAGCTTCCTGTTTACCAGCGTTCCGAGTGCGTGATGCTCTCCACAGAGCGCGTGAACAGAGACACGCTTCCGACAGACATGACTCCTTATCTGTCATGGCAGCAGGAAGTACAGAATCTGGAAATGAAATAAAAAGACGTGTAAAGTTTGTTTCAGATATTTTCCCTGCTCCGTTGGGGCAGGGAATTTTCTTAGATATGCCTCTCTTGGGAGGGGTTACATTATGGATTGAGAAGGAGGGATAGTTGTGCGTAACTATATCATCAAGCGCATATTGTTATCGATCCTTATCCTCTTCAGCGTGACATTCATCATTTATGCAGTTCTGCGCTGTCTGCCGGCTTCCTATGTGGAGACGATGGCGATGCAGCTTGCACAGGCGCCGGGGGCGAAACCCTATGAAGAATGGATCGCACAGCTTAACGCATCCTATGGATTGGATAAGGGTATTATTGCCGGGTATTTTACCTGGTTGGGAGATTTTGCCCGTGGGAATTTCGGAGACAGTTGGAAATTCACGGTTCCGGTGGTCGAGAAGTTCCATGACGTGATCTGGCTTTCTTTTGTAATGGCGGCCATTTCTTTTATTCTGCAGATTCTGATTGCAATACCGTTAGGTATCATTGCTGCCACCAAACAATATTCGAAAGCGGATTATGCGATTACGGCAGGCGCTTTGATCGGTATTTCGTTACCATCTTTCTTCTTTGCCTCCTTATTGAAATTGGTTTTTGCCGTTAAGCTGCAGTGGTTTGATGTATCTGGTCTTGTGGGCCGTACTTTTGCTCAGATGAATTCCTGGGAGCAGTTCTTAGATAAGGCGCAGCATCTGGTGCTGCCGATCGCTACCTTAGTCATTACTTCCATCGGTCCGCTGATGCGTTATACAAGGACCAATATGCTGGAAGTTCTGAATGCCGATTACATACGGACGGCCAGAGCCAAAGGGTTAAGCGAACATACGGTTATCTACAAACATGCTTTTCGCAATACGCTGATTACGCTGGTGACAATCATTGGCGGATCTTTACCGGGATTTTTTACTGGTGCGCTGATCACGGAGACGCTGTTCTCCATTCCGGGAATCGGCTGGACGTCTTATCAGTCCATGATCATCGGTGATATTCCGTTTACGATGTTTTATATGACTTTTATTGCTGTTTTGACGTTGGCCAGCAATCTGCTCACCGACATTCTCTATGCCGTGGTTGATCCCCGCGTGCGTATCGCCTAGAAAGGAGGAAGGATATGTCTGATAAGAATAAGATAAATGAGCAGGCAAACGGCGCTTCTGAGGAAATACTGTCCTTAAATGACGACCGCCGTGTCAGAACACTTTCTCCCGGTGCGCTGGTGGTGAAACGCTTTTTCCGCAATCGTCTGGCGGTGCTTGGATTAGTGATCCTGGCGGTCATGTTTGTGTTCTCTTTTGTGGGCGGCATGATTTCTCCTTACGGACAGGATGAGCAGTTTTATACGTATACCTATCTGGAAAAAGAATACGTGGGTGTGACGAGGAATGAAGACTTCCGTTATGTCTCCGCTGAGGGTCAGGAATTTGGCTCGGCGGCGCAGGCGCAGTTTCTGATGGCGCAGATGATGGGCAAGACGGAATTTGATTATAAAGAGGTAACTTATGGCGTGGCAGAAGAAGGAAAGGATTTCTACGCGGTTTCTGTAGATGGTTCTGTGATCGCGATTGCCTATAAAGATATCGTAAATGCCGCTGACAATAAAGAGGAGCCGCCATTTGGCGTGAAGTATGAAGCACTGAAGCTTTACACCAATGGGGGAACGGGAAACTTTACCGTAGATGGTGCAGAATATATGCTGGATGAGGATGGCAATATTCTGCAGGGAGAAGAGATTCTTGGCTATATCAGCCGTTTTGTCGTGCAGTCGAAGGAGAACGGTGTTGTGGTCTCCAGAGATTTCAAGGAAAACCTGGAACAAGTCCTGGATCATGAGGGGACTGAATTTACCTATACAGGAGAGGACGGCGAAGAACATAACTATACGATCACCTATGACGCCAGCGCCAAAGTCTGGTCAGTCATGCAGGAGACGGAGACCTATGTATACAGTCAGTATGAGTCTCCCTCTGCGACGCATCCTCTGGGTACTGACAGCAATGGTATGGATATGCTGACCCGTCTGATGTACGGCGGAAGAGTTTCCCTGATCATTGGTTTCATCGTGGTTATCATCGAGACGTTGTTAGGAGCGATCCTGGGGGGGATTTCAGGCTATTTCGGCAAATGGGTGGATAATCTGATCATGCGGATCGTAGATATCTTCTACTGTATTCCTTCCATGCCGTTGATTATTATTCTGGGTGCGGCGATGGATGGGATGCGTGTGGATCCACAAGTTCGTATGTTGTATCTGATGCTGGTGCTCGGCATTCTGGGATGGCCGGGGATAGCCCGTCTGGTCCGCGGACAGATCCTGTCCTTGCGTGAACAGGAGTTTATGACGGCGACGGAAGCCTGCGGCATCCGGGTCTCCCGCAGAATCTTCAAGCATCTGATTCCCAACGTGATCCCGCAGTTGATCGTTACCTGTACGATGAATTTAGGTTCCGTGATGCTGACAGAGGCGACCCTGTCCTTCTTAGGACTTGGTGTTAAGTTCCCATTTGCCTCTTGGGGTAATATCATCAATGATGTTAAGAACTCCTATGTTTTGACTACGTATTGGTTTATCTGGATTCCGGCAGGTGTGTGTCTGTCGCTTGCAGTTCTGGGATTTAACTTCGTGGGGGACGGCCTGCGGGACGCTTTTGACCCCAGAATGAAACGTTAGGAGGGAAATAGGTATGGATACGATGTTGAGAAAGAAATGGGGGTGCAGGTATTATGGCTAAGAATAAACCGGAAGGATACCTTACCGCGAAAGAATCCCGCAAGATCTCGAAGGAGAACCGTCGGATCACCAACCAGTTCGAGAAAGCGCGCAAGCGTAGGAATGTGCCGGAATCTGAATATATGACGACGATGCATCATGCTGACAATGCGGTAGAGTTTGACAATCTGCATACTTATTTTTTCACGGATGCGGGTACTGTCAAGTCAGTAGACGGCGTCAGCTTCGATGTGCCGATCGGTAAGACGGTGGGTGTGGTAGGAGAGTCTGGCTGTGGGAAATCAGTGACCAGTCTGTCGTTGATGCAGTTGATCCAGAGACCTCAGGGGCAGATCGTGGAAGGAGAAATACGACTCAACCTGGGTAATGGCAAAGCTTATAATATTGCCAAAACGCCCAACGAGAAGATGATGAACCTGCGGGGCAACTATGTGTCCATGATCTTCCAGGAGCCTATGACCAGCTTAAATCCGGTGTTCCGTATTGGAGAACAGGTGAACGAGGTTATTTCCCTGCATGACGGGGAAGGAAAGTCCAAGGAAGAGATCAAGGGCCGCACCATTGAGCTGCTCGAAATGGTGGGGATCGCCAACAGCGAGGGCGTCTATCAGATGTACCCGCATGAGCTGTCCGGCGGTATGCGTCAGCGTGTCATGATCGCGATGGCGCTGGCCTGCAATCCAAGGATTATCATAGCTGACGAGCCGACGACGGCGCTTGATGTGACGATTCAGGCGCAGATCTTAGACCTGCTTCGGAATCTGAAAGATAAGATCAATTCTTCCATCATGCTGATCACCCATGACCTGGGTGTGATCGCGGAGATGGCGGATTATGTAGTAGTCATGTATGCAGGACGTGTGGTTGAGAAAGGAACGGTACGGGACATCTTTACCAACCCTTCTCATCCGTATACGATCGGCCTGATGGCATCGAAACCGGTGGTGGGTAAGCAGGTAGACAGACTCTATTCGATTCCCGGTAAAGTTCCCAACCCTGTAAACATGCCGGATTATTGTTACTATAAGGATCGCTGTGAAATGTGCGTGGAGAGCTGTGCGGGGGAATATCCTGGAGAGATCAGCCTGTCGGAAACGCACAAAGTCAGCTGTTATCGATTCTATGACAGAAAGGGGGAGAAATAGATGGCGGATGCAAATACGATGACAGAGAAAGCATTCACCCCTGTGACTTACGATCCGCAATATATTCTGATGGTCAATGAGCTGAAGAAATATTTTCCCATCAAGAGCGGCATGGTTGCCAAGACGGTTGGTTATGTGAAAGCGGTAGACGGCGTTACTTTTAATCTGAAACGCGGTACGACCATGGGACTGGTGGGAGAGTCAGGCTGCGGCAAGACGACCACGGGACGTACAATCCTGCGGCTTTCCGGGGCAAAGACCGACGGAGAAGTGCTGTTTAATGGAAAAGAGGTTTATGATCTTACCAATAAAGAGATGCGGACCATGCGGACGAAGATGCAGATCATCTTCCAGGATCCGTTCTCCAGCCTGTCGCCGAGACTGCCGGTGGGTGAGATTATCGGAGAGGCAGTCAGGGAGCATGGACTTGTCAGTAAGGCGCAGTTCAATGACTATATCGATGAGATTATGGATCGCTGCGGTCTGCAGCCGTTTCACAAGGACCGCTATCCGCATGAGTTTTCCGGCGGACAGAGACAGCGTATCTGTATCGCCCGTGCATTGGCATTAAATCCAGAGTTTGTCGTCTGTGATGAGCCGGTTTCGGCGCTGGATGTGTCCATTCAGGCACAGATCATCAACTTGTTGAAGGATCTGCAGGAGCGGTATCATTTGACGTATCTGTTTATTTCTCACGACTTAAGCGTTGTGGAACATATCTCGGATACGGTGGGTGTTATGTATCTGGGTAATCTGGTGGAGTACGGGGATACGGAGGATATTTTCAAAAATCCGCTCCATCCTTATACAAAGGCATTGTTTTCTGCGATTCCGGTGCCGGATCCTGATGCGAAGATGAACCGGATCGTGCTGGAGGGGACCATTCCTTCTCCGGCAAATCCGCCTTCCGGCTGTAAGTTCCACACCCGTTGTGCGAACTGCATGGCGAAATGTAAGGAAGTGGCGCCGCAGCAGAAAGAGATTGAACCTGGCCATTATGTGGTATGTCATTTGTATGACAGTGTATAAGAAGAAAGTCTATACGTTTGCGGCGGGGACGACAGGGAGGTTTGAGCATGGGCCGAAAGGACAAGTTTGAGGACGATGGGCGCACGATCGCCGATATGAGCGGCATAGAAAGCGCTGGTCTGTTTGGAAGACGGCCCCGCACTTCGCCTGCGAAGAAAGATGGGAGAAGAAATAGCAGTGACCAGAATGATACGGAAAATATGCTTCCGATACCGCCATTTACATGGCAGGAGAGAATACGCTATGTTGTGATGGCGCTGGGCGCGGCCCTTCTGATCGGGGTGGTTCTGTTAGGAGGGATCGCGTTTGTTATCTGGTTATTTACGCTGTATGTATAGCACAGCGGGGAATAAAATATAGGATAGATAAGAGTGTAAAATATTTCATAGCGCTGCGAAAATGCAGGGAAAATTCTTGAAAAACAGGGATTTTCCTTGCTTTTTTCAATCAATCTTCCAAAAGTGCTTGACAAAATAACCCCTTTTTTGATAGTATAGTAAAGATTTTTGGAGGGACGATGGTGTTGCTCTGGACGACGCTATGGTTCCTTTCTTTTTGGCGTATGGAGAGTGTACAGCTTCCTGGAAGCAATCCGGCGCTTCTTATAGCAGGAATGGCAATCATAGAAAGTATGCAGAATGGCGCTTTCTATTTATTTAAAGAAGGAGACTTTAGTATGTTAAAGTATGTGACGAAACGAGTGATCCTGGGGATCGTGACCATCTGGGCGGTCGCAACCCTGACTTTCTTTCTGATGAACATGGTTCCCGGCGGACCCTTCCTTTCTGAGAAGGCGATCAGTCCGCAGGCCACTGCCGCTCTTGAGGCGAAATACGGCCTGGATAAACCCCTGATGCAAAGATACGCGACTTATATGACGGATGCCTTGCACGGCGATTTCGGAGACAGCTTAAAGCAGAGAGGACGTACCGTGATGTCCATCATCAAGATGAAATTCCCGGTATCGGCAAGAGTAGGCGGAATCTCCGTACTTGTGGCGTTATGCCTGGGAGTCCCGCTGGGGTGTATGGCGGCCCTGAAACGAGGGAAATTTTTAGACAGCCTGATTAGCGTTGTCTCGACTTGCGGGATTGCGGTGCCAAGCTTTGTGGTCTGTACGCTACTTATGTATGTGCTGGGTGTGAATCTGAAACTGCTTCCGACCATGGGACTTAAGAGCTGGCAGCATTATATTATGCCTGTGATCGCGCTTTCTTTCTATCCGACGGCTTACATAATGAGACTGATGCGTTCTTCCATGCTGGATGTACTGGGGCAGGACTATATGCGCACGGCGAAGGCCAAGGGTGTGGCGGGTTTCTGGATCATGTTTAAACATGCGCTGCGCAACGCGATTCTTCCAGTGGTAACTTACGTGGGTCCCATGCTGGCCTACACGGTGACGGGAAGCTTTGTGGTGGAGAAGATTTTCGTTATTCCGGGTCTGGGCGGAGAGTTTATCGGCGCCATCGGCGGACGTGATTATACTTTGATCATGGGCACCACCATTTTCCTGGCGACTTTGATTATTATCATGAATGTGATTGTTGATATTGTATACAAGATTGTTGACCCTCGTATCAAATTAAAATAACGTGAGAGAATGTCCAGGAAGATGGCATTCTCTGCAGAATACCATGTATCTATGTATGGAGGTTAGAGATGAAACAGAACCCGTTGAGTTTTCAGTTAAACTTAAGTCCGGAGGATTTTCTTCCGGCTACCGAGGAGGAGAAGCAGAGCCAGGTTATCATGCGCGAGAGTGTCAGCTTCTGGAAGGACGGTATGCGCCGTCTGGTAAAGAACAAGGTGGCCATGGTAAGCCTGATCGTCATTATACTGGTCATGATTTTTTCTTTTATCGTGCCCATGTTCTATCCTTATACCTACAAAGAACAGTTTAAAGGAGCCAATCACCTGGCGCCCATGGAGTATTCGGAGGCGGAACAGGCAAGGATCGATGCGGGTGAGAAGGTGTTCCCGCATGTGTTCGGGACGGATAAGATGGGACGTGACTATGCGATCCGCGTAATGATGGGGAGCAGGATTTCCCTCGTGGTAGGATTGATCGCCACGGCCATCATTCTCGTGATCGGTTCCCTGTATGGATCCATCGCCGCTTTCTTTGGCGGGAAAGTAGATCTTGTCATGATGCGTATCGTGGATATCATCTATACCATACCGGATATTCTGTTGATCGTGCTTCTGTCCTTCGCATTGGATGCGCCATTAGAGACGCTCAAAACCTTGCCGGGTTTCTCCTGGGTAGGGATCGTAGGTAAGAATCTGATCAGTATTTTCATTGTTTTCGCCCTGCTCTACTGGGTGGGTATGGCCCGCATGGTACGAAGCCAGGTACTGACACTCAAGGAGAGCGAGTATGTGACGGCGGCGAGAGCGCTTGGCGTGAGCAACGGTAAGATTATTCGCAAACATCTGCTGACGAACTGTATCGGTATTTTGATTGTGACGACGACACTGCAGATTCCGTCTTCTATTTTTACGGAGAGTTTTCTGAGTTTTCTGGGTATGGGTGTTGCGGTACCGCTGCCTTCTTTGGGGAGCCTGGCCAGCGATGCGCTGAACGGAATCAATACGTATCCGTATCTGCTCTTTATTCCGGCGGCACTGATCAGTTTGATCATTCTGAGCTTTAACCTGCTGGGGGATGGACTCAGAGATGCGTTTGACCCGAAATTAAAACACTAGGAAAGGCGGTTTGGGAATATGTCAGAATATCTTGTTGATATCAAAAATGAACGGCTTTCTTTTTTCACTCCTGCCGGAGAGGTAAAGGCGTTAAATGATGTGTCTATTCATATGCGGGAAGGAGAAGTGCTGGGGATCGTGGGCGAGAGCGGTTCCGGCAAGTCGGTGACAGCCTATAGTCTGATGGGACTGACCGCACATCCGGGGAAACTGATCGATGGCACGCTCTATTTTAACGGACACCAGATTGAGATGATGTCAGAGAAGGAGATGCGTAAGATCCGGGGGAATGAGGTATCTATCATCTTCCAGGATCCAATGACGAGTTTAAATCCGGTCTATACGGTCGGCAATCAGATTATGGAAGCGATCCTGCTCCATACAGATAAGAATAAATCGCAGGCGAAGGAGAGAGCCAGAGAGCTTTTGGAGCTGGTGGGCATCAATGAGCCTGACAAGAGATTGAGACAATATCCACATGAGCTGTCCGGCGGTATGCGTCAGCGTGTCATGATCGCGATGGCGCTGGCCTGTGAGCCGAAGCTGCTGATTGCAGACGAGCCAACGACGGCGCTTGATGTGACAATCCAGGCGCAGATCTTAGAGCTGATGATGGAGTTAAAGGATAAGTTAGGCATGGCAATCATCATGATTACGCATGATCTGGGTGTTGTCGCCAGCATGTGTGAGAGAATTGCAGTTATGTATGCGGGTAAGATTGTGGAATACGGCACTGCGGATGATATTTTCTATGAGCCGAAGCATCAATATACGAAAGGATTGATCCGGTCTATTCCCCGTCTGGATACGAAGGAGCATGAAAGGTTAGTGCCGATTGAGGGAACGCCGGTGGATATGCTCAATCCTCCGGCAGGCTGTCCTTTTGCGCCCCGGTGCGATGCCTGCATGAAGATCTGCCTGCGGGAAATGCCGCCGGTGACTCATTTCGGCAGAGTACATTATACCCAGTGCTGGCTGAATCAGAAGGATGAATGGGAGAAAGGAGCCGCAAATGAGTGAGAGATTAGTACAGGTAGAGCATTTACGCCAGTATTTTCCGGGCGGCGGTTTTGGAAAGCATAAGAAATATATTCAGGCAGTTGACGATGTTTCTTTTACCATTGACAGAGGCGAGACAATGGGGCTGGTAGGAGAGTCAGGCTGCGGTAAGACGACTACAGGCCGGACTCTGCTGCGGCTATATGAGCCGACGGGGGGGCGCTTTTTATACAATAATGAAGTGATTTTCGATGTAGAGAAGAAACAGTACGCAGATATGCTTCCCTTCCGGAAGAAGATGCAGATCGTCTTCCAGGATCCTTATGCCAGTCTGGATCCCCGTATGACCATCGGTGATATTGTGGGGGAGGCCATCGATGTACATAAGATGGCATCGAACAAGCAGGAAAGATATGAGATTATCATAGAAATGCTTCGGCGTGTAGGACTGAATTCTGAGCATGCAAACCGCTATCCGCATGAGTTTTCCGGCGGACAAAGGCAGCGTGTGGGCATCGCCCGGGCGTTGGCGGTGAGACCGGAGTTCATCGTCTGTGACGAGCCGATTTCGGCGCTGGATGTTTCTATTCAGGCGCAGGTTATTAATATGTTTGAAGATCTTCAGGAAGAGATGGGGCTGACGTATCTGTTCATTGCCCATGATCTGTCTGCGGTCAAACATATTTCGAACCGGATCGGCGTTATGTATCTGGGGAGAATGGTGGAACTGGCAGACAGCTATGAATTGATCACAAGGCCGCTGCATCCTTACACGAAGAGTTTGATTTCGGCGATTCCGATCGCAGATCCCAGGACGGCGAGGGGAAGCAAGAGAATTGTGCTGGAAGGAGATGTGCCGAGTCCGTTGAATCCGCCTTCAGGATGCCGTTTCCGCACCAGATGTCCGTATGCGGATGAGAGATGCGCGCAGGAGATGCCAGAGTGGCGTGAAGTGGAGAAAGGTCATTTTACAGCCTGTCACCATATTGACAAATGCAATTAAATGTGGTAAACCGATATAGGCTTTTCATAGCCTGTATAGTTTATAATAAACTTTTCAATTCTAATTCTAAGAGGAGGAAAAATTATGAAGAAGAGAGTAGTTTCACTCTTGCTGGCAGCGACTATGGTATTTAGTCTGACAGCCTGCGGCGGCAGCGATGCACCGGCAGCGGATTCTGCACCGGCAGAAGAGGGCACAGATGCGGCAACGGAAGATGCAGCGGCAGACGACACCACAGAGGCGGCCGGTGATGAGGCAGCAGCAGAACAGACTTCAACAGGGGAGAAGATTCTTTCCGTTCAGGTGGGTCCTGATCCTGAGACCATTGATCCTGCGCTGAACAGTGCAGTAGACGGCGGTAACATGTTACTGCATTCCTTTGAGTGCCTGCTGGCAGTAGATGAGGAAGGCAAGCTGATCCCTGGCCAGGCAGAGAGCTGGGAGACAAGCGAAGATGGTCTTACATGGACGTTCACATTAAGAGACGGCCTGAAGTGGTCTGACGGTTCCGATCTGACAGCCAATGATTTCGTATATAGCTGGAAGAGAGTGTGCGATCCTATGGTGGCAGCTCCTTATGCTGAGACGGTACTTGGCATGGTAGCGGGATTCAATGAGGCAGTTGCAGGCGATCTGGATGCCTTGCAGGTTGAAGCAACAGACGACAAGACACTGGTTGTTACTCTGTCAAGTCCTTGTTCTTATTTCGGCAGCCTGGCAGCATTTGCAACATTAAGCCCTGTGCAGCAGGCAACGGTAGAAGCAAATGGCGATGCGTGGGCGACCGCAGCAGAGACTTATATCTCTAATGGTCCGTTCTATGTATCTGAGTGGGTGCCTGGTTCTCATATCCTGATGAGCAAGAACCCTAACTACTGGAATGCAGACGCAATTAAGCTGGATGGTATCAAGTGGAATCTGATCGAGGATGCGAATGCATCTTACAGCGCATACCAGACAGGGGAAGTTCTGATGATCAAAGATGTTCCTACAGAGGAGATTCCTTCTTTGGAGGGCAACGGTGAGTTCTTTGTAGATCCGATCATTGGTACTTACTATCTGAGTCTTAACACACAGAAAGCGCCTTTTGATGATGCTAAGGTTCGCAAGGCGCTGAGTCTTGCGATCGACCGTGATTATGTTGCGAATACTTTGATGCAGGGTACTTATTCACCGGCAAGTAACTTCATGGGTCCTGGCTGGATTGATACAGACGGAAGCCAGTTTATCGACAATGCAAACGGCGGTCAGCCTTACATCGACACAACGACCTATGAAGCAAATCTGGAAGAGGCGAAAGCTCTGTTAGAAGAAGCTGGCTATCCGGGCGGCGAAGGTTTCCCTTCCATTACGTATTCTACCAACGATGCTGGTTACCACAAGGTAGTTGCTGAGTACTTGCAGCAGGCATGGGCAGAGCTTGGCATTGATTTATCTGTAGAGATCGTAGAGTGGGCAAGCTTCACACCTATGAGACGTAACGGTGACTATGAGTCATCCCGTAACGGCTGGGTAGGAGACTACAGCGATCCTTCCAATATGCTGGATCTGCTTTACTCATCCAACGGTAACAACGATGGTAAGTTCAACAATGCTGAGTATGATGCAGCTATGGACACATCCAGAACAACATTGGATGCGGCAGAGCGTTCCGAGGCGCTTCATACGGCAGAGGATATTCTGATGGAGGAAGCTGGATGTATTCCGGTAGCTTACTACAATGACTTCTGGTTACAGAGTCCTAAGATTACCGGTTCCTGGCATTCACCTTATGGTTACTGGTACTTCATGTATGCAGATATTACAGAATAAGAGTTAGTGACAGTCTCTGGGAGACAGGCGTATTTTTTGAGTGCGCCTGTCTCTTTTTATGCGCATATTTGTGCAGAAGAAATTTGCCCCTAAGGCGACACATGGGCTGTATGGCGGGCGGGGAAGCTTTCCTAGCTTGACCGGTATAGGAAATTCCCCTGGATGTTGAGTTTACACGGCAAAACAAGAAGAGGAAAAAAGAAAGGATTTGTCGAACGATGTAGATTGTGGCAGATGGGTTGCTCTGCCGGAATACGCCAGTGCGATGCCTTAAGGTTCCATAGTATTCTGCTATTGTTTATAATGGTTTATGTCGGAACGCGTCAACGAACCGGCATACAATGGCCCTAGCAGACCAATCAGGAAGATGGAGGAGTACTTATGGAGACATTAAATATGACAGCGGCAAGAGACCAGAAACAATTTTACAAACTTCTGGATAATCTGATCAGCACCAACAAGGAATTCCAGATCATGATAACAGTTCCTTCGGGAACGAAGGAAGAAATAGCACAGGAGACAGATCCGGCGCTCATACCGTTTATGACAAGAGATTTGGAAAAGGATGTAACGGATATGATCCATGAGATCGGTGTGCCTGCACATATCAAAGGATACCAGTATTTGAGAGAGGCGATCATGATGTCGGTGGAGGATGTAGAAATGCTGGGCTCGATTACAAAAGTGCTCTATCCAACGATCGCGAAGAAGTATCAGACTACGCCAAGCAGAGTGGAGCGGGCGATCCGGCACGCGATCGAGGTTGCCTGGTCAAGAGGAAGAATGGAGACGTTAGACGCTCTGTTTGGATACACGATCAATACGGGTAAGGGTAAGCCGACTAATTCAGAATTTATTGCGCTGATTGCCGATAAGATACGATTGCAGTACCGGCGCTGAGAATTTTCAAAATAACCCTTTAATTGCCTTTCAAAATGCTGTATAATAAAGGTCAATGGCTGGCGAAGACAGGACAATTTATATTTTGGAGGGTTAGTATGAAAAATATTTTGTTTGTTGCATCGGAGGGAGTTCCTTTTATTAAGACGGGCGGACTGGCAGATGTGATCGGTTCCCTGCCGAAATGTATTGACAAGGAGTATTTTGACATCAGAGTGATTTTGCCTAAATACACTTGCATGAAGCAGGAGATGAAGGATAAGCTCACTTATAAGACACATTTCTACATGGACTTCCACTGGAAAGAGGAGTATGTAGGTATTCTGGAGGCAGAAGTTGAGGGCGTGAAGTATTACTTCATCGACAATGAAGGTTTTTTCGGCGGTTTTAAGCCTTACAGTGATAATGCGCTATTTGAGATTGAGAAGTATGCTTTTTTCTGTAAAGCGGCGTTGTCTATTCTGCCAGTGATCGATTTTCGGCCGGATCTGATCCACTGTCATGACTGGCAGACCGGATTGATCCCGGTATATCTTAAGGAGAGATTCCAGGGTGGTGATTTCTACAGGGGTATCAAGACAGTCATGACAATACATAACCTGAAATTCCAGGGTAAGTGGAGTGTGAAGGAAGTGAAGGAGATCACGGGACTGCCGGATTACTTCTTTACATCTGACAAGCTTGAGGCTTATAAGGATGCAAATCTCTTAAAGGGCGGTCTGGTTTATGCGGATGCAATCACAACGGTAAGTGATACTTACGCGGAGGAGATTAAGACGGCATTCTATGGAGAGGGTTTGGATGGTCTGATGCGCGCAAGGGCGGCGGATCTTCGAGGAATCGTTAATGGGGTTGACTACACTGATTTCAGCCCGGAGGTTGACCAGAATATTGAATATAATTATAATGCAGTGAATTTCCGTAAGGAAAAGGTTAAGAATAAGCGTGCGCTGCAGGTGGAACTGGGATTGAACCAGGATGACAAGGCGATGATGATCGGTATTGTCTCCCGTCTGACAGACCAGAAGGGATTTGATCTGATCGCTTATGTGATGGATGAGTTGTGCCAGGATAATGTACAGATCGTTGTGCTTGGCACAGGCCAGGAGCAGTATGAGAACATGTTCCGTCATTTTGACTGGAAGTATCATGGCAAGGTGTCGGCGAATATCTACTATTCCGATGCATTATCTCATAAGATCTATGCGGCAAGCGATGCGTTCCTGATGCCATCTCTGTTTGAGCCCTGTGGACTGAGTCAGTTGATGTCTCTGCGCTATGGTACACTGCCGATCGTGCGTGAAACGGGCGGACTGAAGGATACGGTAGAACCCTATAACGAATATGAGGGAACCGGCACAGGATTTAGTTTCACCAATTACAATGCGCATGAGATGCTTGGCACGATCCGCTATGCAGAGCATATCTATTATGATAAGAAGCGGGAATGGAACAAGATCGTAGACCGTGCGATGGCAGTGGATTTCTCATGGCATGTATCTGCGAAGAAATATCAGGAGATGTATGACTGGTTGATCGGTTAACATTTCGTAAGGAAAAGAGAAAAGAGCAAGCAGCCGGATCTGTCAGTACAGGAAAAGATTGTCTGACAGGTCGTCTTGCTTGCTCTTTTCCAGTCTCTTTTTACTCGTTTCGACTCGGAGGTATGCATGGGCGGACAGAAGAAACAGAATAATTTTGTGCTTCAGGCAGGGATTCTGGCAGCGTCCGGTATGATCGTCAAGGTGATCAGTCTGATCTACCGCAGCCCGCTTCTGAGTATCATCGGTTTGGAAGGCAATGGATATTACAGCACGGCGATCAATATCTATACGATCATCCTTCTGATCTCATCTTACAGCATCCCGTCAGCCATATCGAAAGTGATCGCACAGAAACTTGCCTTTAAAGAATACCGCAATGCACAGCGGGTATTTCAGTGTGCTCTGATCTATGTGCTTGTGGTGGGAGGGGCGGCAGCTATCTTCACGTTTGTGGCAGCGGCTTTTTTGATGAGCAAGAGTGAGAATTCGATCGTAGCGCTCAGGGTGCTTGCACCGACGATCTTCTTTTCAGGATTGTTAGGGGTACTGAGAGGTTACTTTCAGGCGCATGGCTCTATGCTGCATACTTCCTTATCACAGATTTTGGAGCAGATCCTGAATGCAGTCGTCAGTATTCTGGCAGGTTATCTGTTAATCAGGATGGTGGCGGATCAGAGCGAGACGACGCAGGCAGTCTACGGTTCTGCAGGAAGCGCCCTTGGAACGGGCGCCGGCGTGGTGACGGCGCTGCTGTTCATGTTTGGCATGTATCTGTTAAACTTAAGGACGATCAAGCGGCGGGTGAAACATGACAGGTCGGGACAGTTGGACAGCTATGGGGAGATCTTCAAACTGATCTTTACCATTGTTACGCCGTTTATCTTGAGTACGTTTATTTATAATTGTTCCACTGTCGTCAATATGGATACCTATTACAGGATTCTGATTGAGTATAAGAAGGCGGATTCGGTGACAGCCCATATCGATTATGGTATTTTTGCAACGCAGGCAGTCGCTGTCGTGAATATTCCGATCGCGATCGCTTCGGCAATGTCCTCTGCGACGATTCCGAGTGTGTCCACCACTTTTATACGCAAAGAATACAGGAAAACAAGAGAACAGGTAGCGAAAGCCATCCGTATGACGATGCTGATCGCGATACCGGCTTCGGTAGGGCTTCTTCTGCTTGCCAAACCGATCATGTATTTTATCTTTCCACAGAAGGAGGCTCTGGATAAGGCGTCGGGACTTTTGGCGACATTGTCCATCACGGTAGTTCTCTACTGCCTGTCTACACTGACGAATGCTGTTTTGCAAGGAATAGGGAGAGTAAATACACCGGTGATCCATTCGGCAGTCGCATTGGTGATCCAATCGATCGGGCTGGGGCTTCTCTTATGGTTCACGGATCTGAATCTGTATGCGCTTGCCTGTGCCAATATTATCTATTCTTTTGTCATGTGTGTCTTAAACCAGGTTTCTGTCAGAAGACAGCTCGGATACAGACAGGAGGTGGTGCGGACCTTTATACTGCCTTTTATCTCTTCTCTGGTAATGGGGGCAGCGGCTTACGGTGTGTATCATCTGTTGTATAAGGTTCTGCCGGTCAGCAGAGTTGCCTTGCTTGCAGCGATCGGAATCGGAGCGATGATCTACTTTGCCATGATCCTTCTGACCGGCGGGATCAGGGAGAAGGAGCTGCGAGCATTTCCAAAGGGGGCTATGCTTGTTCATTTTGCAAAGAAACTGCATCTGCTGAAATAGAAGAGTGTAACGGCTTGGCCCGGATGAGATGGATTTTTTCCAATAAAATAAAAATATAAATTTCGCATAAATGATTGTCCAAATACAAATACTGTTTGTGACAATCATTTTTCATTTTAGGAGGTAAAATCATATGGCTAATTTGTCAGAGTTGGATTTACAGAATCTTCGTCACCTTATGGGAGGCTATGATGTGACACACTGCAAGATGAAGGAGTATGCAGAGTGCGCATCTGACACGAAAGTGAAACAGTTCTTTGAAAAAGGCGCGCAGTCCGCGAAACAGAACAAGCAGCAGTTGATGGAATATTTAAGATAAGAAAAGGAGACCGTATTATGCAGATGGAAGAAAAGACAATGGTAGCAGATACCTTGACGGGTATCAACGGGGAACTGGTGCGTTTCGGTGAGATGATCGCGCAGACAGAGAATAAGGAATTGAAGCAGACTTTGAAACAGTTCCGCAATGCCTGTGAGCAGTCACAGGAAGAGCTTTACCAGATTGCAAGGGAGAAATCCTATTATGTGCCGGCAGCGAAAGCGACACAGGAAGAGATCGATCATGTGAGATCTTTGTTCAGTTCCAGCACACTTTAAGCATCTTTCTTTGAGAAAACAGTCTCTGATGGCAATGGCATTTTGCTTTCAGAGACTGTTTTTGGTGGTGTCAATATCAGTTCGTGAGCTGCTCGATCGAGGAGATGTCTGAATCGATCGCCATGGAATAATTCGTGTAATAGACCACGAATCCAGGTTTGGCGCCGGCAGGTTTCTTCACATGTTTCTTTTGGATATAGTCAATTTCGACTTTCGCCTGGTCGCGGCCCTTAGAATAATAGGCAGCCAGACGGGCGGCCTCCTCGAAAGTGCGGTCGGGAAGCTCCTTTCCTTCGGTCTTGACGATCACGTGGGAACCTGCCTTTTTCTTGGCGTGGAACCACCAGTCGTTACCGGTGGCAAATTTGAAGGTCAGTTCATCGTTCTGGAAGTTATTCTTGCCTACATACATATGAAACCCGTCGCTGCTGAGATAATGGAAAGGCCTGCTGGTCACTTTTGCCTTTTTCGAGCCGCCTTTTCTGCGGATATAGCCGCTTTCGATTAGCTCTTCCTTGATCTGTACCAGATCTTCCTCCTGCATGGCGATATCCAAGGAGGCCAGTATCGATTCTAAGTGTTCGATCTCTTCTTTAACCTGTACCGTTAATTCCGAGAGCGCTTCATAGGTTCGTTTTAGTTTCCCATAGCGGTCAAAATATTTCTGGGCATTTTCCTGTGGCGTGAGCGTAGGATCTAAAGGAATCGTGATGGTCTCGTTGGTATAGTAGTTGAGCGCGTCCATGGATTTCGATCCGGGAGCTATATGATATCCATAAGTATGGATCAGTTCCCCGTAAATCTTGTATTTGTCTTTCTTCTCGGTATCCAGCATCTGTTTCCTCTGAAGGTCGTACTTTTTGACATTGCGTTCCAGGGCAGTCTGCACGATCTTGCGCAGATCGACGGACTTCTGACGGATGCGGGTTACGATGCTGCGTTCGGCATAGTACTGTTCCAGGACGGAGCTGATGGAATCGAAGGGTTTTCTGATCTTATCGGCATAAAGGGTCAGCGGCAGCGATGAGAATTCGATCGGTTCCCTGTCGTCATAGATGATGGAAGGTGCAAAGTCTCCTGTCACGACCTGGTGCATTATTTTTGTAAGGATATCATGTAGTTTGTGTAACATATCGTCTTCCAATACATTGGCGGGCAGATCGGCATCGATGCCGGCACGATAGCACAGCTCCTGCGCCATAATAGGGGAAAGGCCCGTGTAGGAAGAATAGAGCGCCTTATAGGAGGCCATGGGCTTTGCGCGCATATGTTCACGGAAATCCTCATAAGTCAGCGAAAGGAGATTGTCAGTGTACTGTTCACAGAAACGAAGTGGATTGTACTTATCCTGTGTCTGTGGAATAAAGTATTCTCTGCCGGGCAGCACTTCGCGGATGGAGCTGACCATACCGGAAATATGTTTGATACTGTCTATGATCTTGTCTGTCTCGTCACAGAAGATGATGTTGCTGTGTTTGCCCATCACTTCGACGATTAATTTCTTACGGCATAAGTCGCCCAGCTCGTTCAGATGTTCCAGCTCCAGATGGATGATCCGCTCTAAGCCAGGCTGTGTGACTGTAAGAATCCGTGCGTTCTGTAAATGCTTGCGTAGGAGCATACAGAATCCAGGAGCAGTCATCGGACTCTGTTTATTGGCCTGTGTCAGATAGACCAGAGGAAGAGAGGCGTCTGCGGATAACAGGAGCCGGTACGAGGAACCGTTATTCTTTATCGTAAGAAGAAGCTCATCGCTTTCCGGCTGGGCGATCTTATAGATCCGTCCGCCGGAGAGCGCCTCTCTCAGTTCTGCTGTAATATTTGCAATGGTGATACCATCAAAAGCCATGATTAAGGTCCTTTCTTCTTTGCTTATTCGAGTTTGCCGCAGGCAAATCTCGCAAACGAGCTCTGCTCGTTTTTTTATTGTATAATACCCGCAGGGAATTTTCAACTTTCTTGACTACTTCCCACAATTATTCTATAATGAAATTTGTACGCACACAGTGACAGATCTGGGGTCAGGCTTCAGGCGTACCGATAATACAGGAAAGGTATGTATACGACTATGATAAAAAGTATGACCGGTTTTGGCAGGTGCGAGATTGTCAGAGGAGACCGCAAGATCAGTGTGGAAATGAAATCTGTCAATCACCGCTATCTGGATGTGAGTATCAAGATGCCGAAGAAACTAAACTTTTTTGAGGCGGCGATACGAGGGGAACTAAAGAACTATATCCAGCGGGGTAAGGTTGATATTTTCATCACTTATGAAGACTATACAGAGTCCAATGTGTGTGTAAAGTACAATAAGGAACTTGCGGCGGAATATATGCGGTATCTGAGTAAGATGGCGGAGGATTTTTCACTGGACAATGATATCCGTGTTTCTGCCTTGTCAAGATATCCGGAAGTTCTGAGTATGGAGGAACAGGCGGTAGATGAAGAAGAGCTGTGGCAGCTGCTTGCAGAAGCAGTCCGGGGGGCAGCGGAAGGATTTGTGGAGACCAGAGTGAAGGAAGGGGAGAACCTCAGAAATGACCTGATCGACAAACTGGACGGTATGCTTGTTCATGTAGATTATATCACAGAACGCTCCCCGCAGATCATAGCAGAATACAAGCAGAGACTGCGGGATAAGGTATCTGAGCTTTTGGAAGATGCGAATGTGGATGAGAACAGGCTGCTCATGGAAGTGACGATTTTTGCAGATAAGGTGTGTGTGGATGAGGAGCTGGTACGCTTACGCAGTCACATTGAGACGACGAAAGAGAATCTGCTGCAGGGCGGCAGTATCGGGCGTAAACTGGATTTCATCGCGCAGGAGATGAATCGGGAGGCGAATACGATCTTGTCTAAGACAAGCGATCTGGAAATATCGAATCGCGCCATTGAGTTAAAGACGGAGATCGAGAAAGTGCGTGAGCAGATCCAGAATATTGAATAATCATTTCAACATGGATATCGGGGAAAGAGGATCATGTAGTTATGGGAAGACTGATTCATGTAGGATTCGGTAATGTGGTAAATACAGGTAAGATTATCGCGATCGTCAGCCCGGACTCCGCACCGATCAAACGGATGGTCCAGAAGGCGAAAGAGACAGGTATGGCGATCGACGCGACGCAGGGGCGCAAAACAAAGGCAGTGCTGGTGATGGAGAACAGTCAGCTTGTGTTATCGGCATTACTTCCGGAGACGATTTCCGGCAGAGTCCAGATGGAAGGCGGCGAAACAGATGAAACATAAGGGTATTTTGATTATTATCTCCGGTTTTTCGGGGGCGGGGAAAGGGACTCTGGTGAAAAGACTGGTGGAGAAATATGACAGTTATGCTTTGTCCATTTCTGCGACGACGAGAGAACCGAGGCCGGGAGAAGCAGACGGCAGAGAATACTTTTTCCTGTCTAAAGAAGCGTTTGAGCGCAAAATCAAAGAGAACGGACTGATCGAGTACGCCTGTTACTGTGACAATTATTACGGAACGCCAAGAGAATATGTGGAGCGTCAGCTTGAAGATGGGAAGGACGTTATCTTAGAGATTGAGATTCAGGGTGCGCACAAGGTGAAGAAACAGTACCCGGATGCTTTGACACTTTTTGTTATGACGCCTGATGCCGGGGAATTGAGATACCGGCTGGAAAGCAGAGGCACAGAGAGTGAGGAAGTGATCGAGAAGCGTATGCAGCGTGCGGCGAAAGAGGCGCTGGGCATCAAAGAATATGAATATATCGTGGTGAATGACAAGCTGGAGAAATGTGTAGATGAAATTCACCGGATCATCATGGCGGCGCACAATGCTGCCCACAGGAATATGGAATTTATCGATAATATCAGAAAGGAATTAGAAGGAGGAGAGTAAGACATGTTACATCCATCATATGCAGATTTGATCAATGTAGTAAACAGTGGGGTAGAAGAAGGGGAAGATCCTGTTGTAAACAGCAGGTATTCCATTGTGATGGCTACTTCGAAGCGGGCAAGACAGATTATTGCCGGCGATGAAACGCTTGTGGACGACAGAGGGAAGAAAGCATTGTCTGTCGCAGTAGAAGAACTAAACCAGGGCAAGATTAAGATCCTGGGCGAAGAAGAGAAGGAAGAAGAAGCGGAAGCCTGAAAAGGCTCAGAAAGATTGGCAGGGAATGAAAAAGAAAATATTGTTCGTATCTTTGGGCTGCGACAAGAATCTGGTCGATTCGGAGATGATGCTGGGAATGCTTGCAGAGCATGGATATGAATTTACAGACGACGAACAAGAGGCAGACCTGGTGGTAGTCAATACCTGTTGTTTTATCAATGACGCCAAGGAGGAGAGCATCAATACGATCCTGGAGATGGCGGAGTTAAAGAAAAGCGGTGCGATTGAGGGGTTGATCGTGACAGGATGTCTTGCACAGCGCTACCGGGAAGAAATCCAGACAGAGATTCCGGAGGTAGATGCGATTCTGGGTACGGCGGCGATCGATGAGATCGTGAGAACGATCGAGAATACCTGCAGGGGGGTGAAGGAGAATCACTATAAGAGCCTGGAGGAGAGACCATTGACCGGAGTGGACCGCGTTGTGACTACGGGTGGACATTATGCTTATCTGAAGATCGCAGAGGGATGTGATAAGCACTGTACTTATTGTATTATTCCCAAAGTGCGGGGGAACTACCGCAGTGTGCCTTTGGAGCGGCTTGTTGAAGAGGCAGAGAAGCTGGCTGCCAGAGGCGTCAAGGAGCTTATCCTTGTAGCACAGGAGACAACGCTGTATGGGACAGACTTGTATGGAGATAAAGCGTTGCCAGAGCTGTTGCACAGACTTTGCATGATTAGTGACCTTCATTGGATCAGACTCTTGTACTGTTATCCGGAAGAGATCGATGCCAGGCTGATCAGAGCGATCCAGCAGGAGGAAAAGATCTGTCATTATCTGGATCTTCCGATCCAGCATGCTTCCAACGGCATACTGAAACGAATGGGACGCAGAACGGACAAAGAACAGCTGGAGAATATCATCGGCACCCTGCGGCGGGAGATTCCGGATATCTGCCTGCGGACGACACTGATTACTGGTTTTCCGGGTGAGACGCAGGAGGATCATGAGGAACTGCTTGATTTTGTGGACCGGATGGAATTTGACAGACTGGGGGTTTTTCCTTATTCTCAGGAGGAGGATACTCCGGCGGCGCTTATGGAAGGACAGATCGCCGAGGAAGTCAAGCAGGAGCGATATGCACAGCTCATGGAGCTGCAGCAGGAAATTGCCTTTGAGGCGGCAGAGAATATGGTTGGCAGAGTAGTCGATGCGATGATCGAAGGCCGGATCACAGAGGAGAATGCATATGTGGCGCGTACCTATAAGGATGCGCCTGGAGTGGATGGATTCCTCTTTGTGAATACGGGGCGGGAGTTGATGACCGGTGATTTTGTGAAGGTCAGAGTTACGGCTTCAAATGAATATGATCTGATTGGAGAGTTAGAAGATGAATTTACCGAATAAACTGACAATGTTTCGTGTGATCTTAATCCCTTTTTTCGTGGTCTTTTTATTAGTTGACATAACATCTTATGACAAATGGATTGCGCTTGCCATTTTTATGATTGCCAGTCTGACAGATCTGTTGGATGGTAAGATCGCCAGGAAATATAATCTGGTGACGAATTTTGGTAAGTTTATGGATCCGCTGGCAGATAAGCTACTGGTTTGCTCCGCGCTGATCTGTCTGATTGAGCTTGCAAAGATTCCATCATGGATCGTTATTGTGATCATTGCCAGGGAATTTATCATAAGCGGGTTCCGACTGGTTGCCTCAGACAATGGCGTTGTGATCGCGGCGAGCTATTGGGGCAAATTTAAGACTACCTTCCAGATGATCATGATATGCTTGATGATAGCTGATATTGAGGCGCTGAAGCTTCTCACGACGATTACCATGTGGGTGGCGGTGGCGTTGACAGTCGTATCTTTGGCAGATTATCTGATCAAGAATAAGGATGTTATGAGAGAGACGAAATAGCCGGTGGGGAACTTAAGAGGAAGCAGTGATCTGGCGGCGCGGTGTTTGGACTGTGGGCTGCGGGGAAGAGAAAGGCATGGATAGAAATATGATTGTAGAATTGATCTCAGTGGGAACAGAAATCTTGTTGGGTAATATCGTGAATACGAATGCTGCCTATTTGTCAGAAAAGTGTGCCGGGCTTGGACTTTCCTGCTATTACCAGGATGTAGTCGGTGACAATGAAGAGCGGTTGTATGATACGATCAAAACAGCTCTGGGGAGAGCTGATATTCTGCTCATGTCCGGCGGACTCGGACCTACGCAGGATGATCTTACCAAGGAAGTGGCGGCTAAAGTCATGGGTAAGACATTGTATCTCCATGAAGAGAGCAAGGCGGCAATTCAGAAATTCTTTGAAAAGAGAGGCATGGAGATCACAGATAATAACTGGAAACAGGCTATGATGCCGGAAGGCTGTATTGTAGTAGACAATCCAAATGGTACTGCGCCGGGTATTATTATGGCAGAGAATGGGAAACATCTGATACTGATGCCAGGACCTCCGAATGAGATGATCCCTATGTTTGAGACATCGATCATGCCTTATTTGAGCAGACTGCAGTCTTGTGTGATCTTTTCCCAGACAGTGAAGATCTGCGGCGTAGGAGAGAGCAAGGCGGAGACTATGGTGGCTGACCTGATCGATCAGCAGACGAATCCGACGTTAGCGACCTATGCCAAGACCGGTGAAGTACATCTGCGTGTGACAGCGAGGGCTGAGGATGAGAAAGCGGCCAGGAAGCTGGTAAAGCCCATGATCAAAGAATTGAAAGGACGTTTTGGCAATCATGTGTATACAACGGAGGACGATGTAACGCTTGAGAAAGCGGTAGTGGATCTTCTGCTTGCCAATAAACTTACGATCAGTACTGTGGAATCCTGTACAGGCGGTCTGGTGGCGGCGAGACTGATCAATGTGCCAGGTGTTTCAGAGGTATTTAAATCTGGTTATATCACGTATTCCAATAAGGCAAAGCGTAGACTGTTGGGGGTAAAAAAGAGCACACTGTTGAAGCATGGAGCAGTCAGCGAAGAAGTGGCCAGAGATATGGCAAAAGGGGCGGCAGTGGTAGCGAAGGCGGACGTGGTGGTCAGCGTTACCGGTATTGCAGGACCAGATGGCGGGACAGAAGAAAAGCCGGTAGGTCTGGTCTATATTGGGTGCTATGTCTGTGGACGATGCACTGTCAAGAAATGTCTCTTTAGCGGCAGTCGTGCCAAGATCAGAGAAAATACAGTTTCTGCAGCATTGTCCTTGATGAGAGAATGTATTCTGCAATATTACAGTGAAGTCACATTTGGCGGGAAAGATAAATGAAAGAGCCGTTGTGAGGGGAAAGGGAAGGAAGAAAAAATGAGTCAGCCGGAAGAATATGACGACCTTCAGAAAAGAGAAGAAATAGAACAGGAAAACCACTCGGACTGCGATTCTTATAGTGAAGAACCTGTTCAGAATGAGGACTCCCAGGATGATTTGCAGAAAGAGGCGCAGGCTGGTAGTCCTTATGACATGAACCCTAATTATAATTCCCATGAAAACCAGTATGCACAGGGGAGCAGTCCTTATCAGAATCCCTATGAAAGCCAGCAGTCACAGGGGAGCAGTCCTTATCAGAATCCTTATGAAAGCCAGCAGTCACAGGGGAATAATCTTTACCAGAATACTTATGGGAATCAGCGGCTGCAGAGCGGTAACCCTTATCAGAATCCTTATGGGGAGCAGCAGATGCAGGGTGGTAACCCTTATCAGAATCCTTACGGAGAGCAGCAGATGCAGGGGAGTCGTCCCTGTCAGAGTCCTTACAGGAATCGGCAGACGCAAAATGGCAATGGGTATAACAATAGCTATGGGAATCCTTATGGACAGGAAAGAGATCCCTATAATAACCCGTATGGAGGTCGGCAGGCACAGAATGGAAGCTTTCAGGGGCAGAATCCATATGCACAGATGCCGGGAAATGGCGGCGGTCAATACAGTCCTTATGCGGAACCTGCTAAGAAGAGCAATACAAAACTGATCATTGGTATCGTTGCCGGTATTATTATATTATTTTTGGTTGCGGTTTTTGCATTGACGTACAAGGCGGTCACTTTGTTTACAGAAGAAAGAGAGAGGCTTCGCCGTAATAATTTTGAAGAGCATGAGTTTAACGACAATAGAGAGAAAAACAGAGAAGAGCGCAGAGTAGAAAATGAAATAGATCCCTATGATGATTTTGATTATGGATATGATTATTATGATCAAGATGATTACTATAACGATTATTTTTATGATGACGATTACGATTATGATCATGACCAGTATTATACACTGCATGATGATATCAAAGAGGATCTGTCATATGGGATAGAGTTTGATTATTACGAGTATGATACCGATCTTGAAGATGTAGCAATCGTAGTCAGTTATCCGGTGATCAAAGGAAATCAGGTGCCAAATCTGGAGCATTTGAATGAGTTAATACAATCAGAAGTGGATCTGTTTAAGGACTATTACGAGGAAGAATATGCGGACCTTATGGGGGAAGAGGGAAGTTATTTTTCAGCACTTTCTTCTGGTTATGTAACTTATATGGATGAAGAGAAACTGAGCATTGCCTTTTCAGAGTATATTTATACGAATGATTATAATTACGCATATCTGTATAGTATCAATATTGATATGGAAAACGGTGTTGTCCTGGATAATGAGAATATTTTAGGAGTTGATGATGAGTTTTCGGTAGAGTTTCGAAGAAAGAGTGATATACAGAATGGTGAAATTTCCTATTTGACATCGATGACGGATCAGGAAATTACCGATTACTTTAATTCACCTGATATTATCGTGTTCTATACGCCGCAGGGTATGGAAATTGGGTTTAATTATGAAGCTGGATGGGTTACGGTCACTTATGAGGAGTTTGAGCAGTATTTGAAAGTATTTTAAATGACAGCCTATAAAATATACGAAATATCGTTTATATTTCGTATATTTTTTTGCGCAAAAATTGGCGAAAAGGGTTGAAAATAGTAAGAAAATTGATATAATGAAGCAATAGATGGTTTCAGCTACAGATATTGTGGGGTGAAGCAGGGGATTGAGAATGTTTGTGTTTGATGGAGAAGGGGTTAATCCTGCTGTGAGCCAGGCGGGAGATTAGAGTGACGATGAAGGAGGTAACAGTATGCTGGAACAAAGGGATTTGGATACATTAAAAAGTATACTGGAGTCGGTGATTGATGATCGATTCCAAGAGCTGAAAGAAACGCAGAATGCAATGGCAGGCGATATCAGTAGCCTGAAGGAAACGCAGAGTGTAATAATAGGCGAAATTGGCGGCCTGAAAGAAGCCCAGAGCGTGATGGCAGGCGACATCAGCGATCTGAAAGAAACGCAGAGCGTGATGGCAGGTGAGATTAGCGACCTGAGAGAAGCCCAGAACGCAATGGCAGGTGAGATTAGCGATCTGAGAGAAGCCCAGAATGCAATGGCAGGCGATATCAGTGATCTGAAGGAAACGCAGAGCGTGATGGCAGGCGAGATTAGCGACCTGAGAGAAACGCAGAACGCAATGGCAGGTGATATCAGCGATCTGAAGGAAACGCAGAGCGTGATGGCAGGCGATATCGGCAGCCTGAAGGAAACGCAGAGCGTAATAATAGGTGAAATTGACGGCCTGAAAGAAGCTCAACTCGTGATGGCAGGCGATATCAGCGATCTGAAAGAAGCTCAGAGCGCAATGGCAGGCGATATCAGCGATCTGAAAGAAACACAGAGCGTAATGGTAGGTGAGATCAGCAGCCTGAAAGAAACACAGGCTGATATGGCTAATGATATCAGTGATTTAAAGAGCAACCAGGAATTTATGCTGGAGGAGATTGGGCGTACACAGAGCAGTCTGGAAAAGAAGATGGAAAAGGTTGAGCAGAAAATTGATGAGATAGACCGGTTTTATCGTATTAGGAAAATAGAAGACGGTAATACTGGAATGCTGATTCAGATGTATCAGAAGTTATCGGAACGGGTAGAAAAACTGGAAGTAAAGATGGCATAAATATACAGTGTACAGGAGAACAACATGAATAAATATGATGTACTAAAGAAGTATTATGGCTATCAGGACTTTAGGGAAGGGCAGGAGGTATTGATTGACAGCATTCTGCGAAGACAGGATGTATTGGGTATTATGCCGACTGGCGCTGGGAAATCAATCTGCTATCAGCTCCCGGCGCTTCTTCTGCCGGGTGTTACACTGGTGATCTCTCCACTGATTTCTTTGATGAAAGATCAGGTACAGGCATTGAATCAGGCGGGGATTCATGCGGCATATATCAATAGCTCACTCAGTGAGGCGCAGATTTCCAAGGCGCTTCGTTTGGCAGCGTCAGGCCGGTATAAGATCATCTATGCAGCGCCGGAACGTCTGGAAACTTATGAATTTTTGCAGTTTGCGCAGCAAGCCAGGATATCCATGGTCACCGTGGACGAGGCACATTGTATTTCGCAGTGGGGACAGGACTTCCGCCCCAGTTATTTAAAGATTGTACAATTTATAGGGAAGCTGAGGGAACGGCCGGTCATCAGTGCGTTTACTGCAACCGCAACAGAAAAGGTTAAGGAGGACATTATCTGTGTTCTGGGGCTTCAGACACCAAGGGTACTTGTGACCGGATTTGACAGGAAGAATCTTTACTTTGCGGTAGAGACACCACGACATAAGGAGAAGTATGTCATGGACTATATACAAGAACATGTGACAGAGAGTGGTATTATCTATTGTGCGACAAGGAAGAATGTGGATAAACTTTATGACAAACTATACCAGGAGGGAGTAGCAGCCGCCAAATACCATGCGGGACTTTCTGGGGAAGAGAGGAAGCGGAATCAGGAGGATTTTATCTATGATAACAGACCAGTCATGATCGCTACCAATGCTTTTGGGATGGGGATTGATAAATCTAATGTCCGTTATGTGATTCATTACAATATGCCGCAAAGCATGGAGAACTATTATCAGGAGGCAGGAAGAGCAGGGCGTGATGGTGAACGGTCGGAATGTATTTTGCTTTATTCTCCGCAGGATGTGATGATCAATCGCTTTCTGATAGAGAATAAGGAGCAGAACAGTGGATATACACAGGAAGAGAATGCAGCCGTGAGAGAGAAGGATGAAGAGCGTCTACGGGCGATGACCTATTATTGTATGACTACAGGGTGTCTTAGAGAATATATTCTTCGTTACTTTGATGAAAACGGAGCAGAATATTGTGGTAATTGCTCAAACTGCAATAGTGAATTTGAAGAGGAGGATGTGACAGAGGCTGCGGAGAAGATTATTGCCTGCATCAGAGAAGTGCGGCAGCGGTATGGAATCAATGTGATTGCAGGTATGCTGGCAGGGGAGGATCGTGCGAAGCTTCGTGAATATGGCGTGATGATGTATTCATCCTACGGCAGTTTGAAAGGGAAGAGCGAGACAGAGATCAAGCAGATTATCCGTCATCTTTTGACGGAGAGACTGCTGATAACGACAGAAGACAAATATGCCCTGCTTCAAGTGACCGATCTGGCGGATGAGATCACGGATGGCACGAGGCGTGTTATTTTGAAACAGGTGAAAAGGACAGTGGAAAAGAAAGAAACGTATGACAACAGACAGAAAGGAAATTCTTCCAAAGCACGTAAATCTGATATTTTGAATTCGAGAGGTTTGGAATTGTTTGAACAGCTTCGGCAGCTCAGAACAAAAATCGCAGGAGAAGAAGGCCTGCCACCCTATCTTATCTTTTCGGATAAGACACTCGTTGATATGTGCATCAAAGTGCCGGTATCGAAGGAGGAAATGTTAAGAGTCAGTGGAGTAGGCGAGAACAAGTATAAGCAGTACGGAGAACGTTTTATGGGAGTGATCATGGAGTATACGGGCGGTATTCATGAGAAATTCTTCTTCGGAGAGATGATTGATTTTGGAGAGGACACAACGGTGGAAAGGATGGTAAACGGGAAAAGGAAACGTGCTTCTGGTGTGAAAAGGAGTGAGTTTTTACTTACGGAGGAGCAGGCGGAACGGTTTCCCTATGCAGACAGATATCTGCTTACAGAACTTGCAGAGAAATTGAATGAACTGCGGGACGCCGAACATGTCAAGAAAATCTCCGGCGCGGAGATCTTTCGGAGACTACGGGATGAAGAGTGTGTTTCGGAGTTGTTTCAAGATGGAATGTGGAAGAAAGTAATCTCGGAGAAGGGCCTGGAGAATGGATTTTTTATGGATCTGAGGATAAGTAAGAAGGGAACAGAGTACGAAGATCTATACTGTGATAGGAAAGCGCAGAAAAAAATCCTTAACATGGTATGCAGAGACTTATGAAGGACTGGTTTTTTCAGGGAGATATAACGCCAGAATGACTGCACAGAGCGCGCCGCAGAATTTTCCACAGATCAGCGCGGGGAGCAGACCAGGTTCCGTACTGATGGTAAAGCCTAAATGAGCCGCAAGCAGACTCGTGCCGCTTACCAGGAATGCCCCGGCGGCTGTCTTGCCTCTTGCATCCATATCCTGATACAGGGAGAAGACGGGAACAGCACTGACCAGTCCCAAAAGCATACCCGTCAGACTTTGGGGACTGATCGATAATTTGGCGCCCAGGCGGGTAAAAGGTTTGTTCAGGAGCCGACGCAGGAATTCTGCGGCGGGGAGGCTGCCCAGCAGGACGACACCGATCGAGGAAACTATTTTCATGGCATCTTCTATTGGCGTCATTCCAGGGAGAATCTGCCATCCGCAAAGTGATCTGACGGCGGCGAGAATAAGGCCTATGGTAATCAGTACCCGTATGCCGGCAGCCAGAACACAGAAGCCTTTCACCATTTGGTCCGGTTTTTTCCATAATCCTGTCAACAGCAATAATGCTGCCACGAATACAGGCAGATTCTGATGAACACATTCAGACAGGGATAATCCTGAGAGAAGTCCTCCAGTAAGCAGTCCGACCGGCATTGCGGCTAATCCAAGTATAATTCCTCTGGCAAAGAATTTCCGGTCTTCCTGCGGGATGATTCCCATACCGACAGGAATCGTAAATACCAGAGTACAGCCAAAAACTGCTGACACTACAATGCCGGCATAGTCGCCGATCTTGCTGTCAACAGCCAGCGCCTTTGCCAGCTGATAGCCGCCCATATCGATCGCAAGGATACTGCCAAACATGGCAGGATCTACGCCGATCGCCTGATAAAGAGGAACGATGATCCGGCCTAAGACGTTGGCCAGGACCGGAGCCAGGCAGATCATCCCAACCATGGAAAGTGCCGTGGGACCCAGGAGGCGAAAACCTTCTTCAAATCTATTTCCGTAACCGAATTTGTTACCGAGCAGACAGTCAATACCGCCGAGGATAACTCCTGCGGACATTATTATCATAAGAATCTGATTCATTTTGTGTTATCCTTCTGTATTTGTACAGTAATCTAAAGTCTGTTCTTTAGTCGATCACTTTGATAGATGTAATAACGGGCTGTGCGTCTGCTTGTACGGTTCCGTTGTCGTCCAGCACGGGTACGTTTTCGCAGATCTGATCCACGATTTCCATGCCTTCTGTCACATGGCCGAATGCGGCATAGTTTCCGTCCAGAAACTGGCTGTCCTGGTGTACGATGAAAAATTGAGAAGATGCGCTGTCAGGCGCCTGAGATCTGGCCATCGAGATGACGCCCCGTACATGCGAAATATCATTCTCGATCCCATTGGCTGAAAACTCTCCTTTGATTGTTTGATCGGAGCCGCCCATTCCGTTGCCGAGCGGGTCTCCTCCCTGAATCATAAAACCGCTGATGATACGGTGGAAGGTTAAATCGTCGTAGAAACCATCTTCTGCAAGCTGAATGAAATTAGTTACACTGATCGGCGCCGTATCAGCATCCAGCTCCAGTGAGATGGTACCGTATTCTTTTATTTCAATTTCTACATGGTGCAGACCCGTAAGGGATTCGTCTTCGTTTTCTGAAGTTGTTTCTTTTTCCGGTTCCGGTGGTGTAACAGGTTCTTCTTTCGTGCCGCATCCTGTAAGGACAATGATGGAAAAAAGGATGCATAAGAAACGTGAGAATGATTTGTTCATGATCATATAAATTCCTTTCTATCAATCTGTGAATTTGCAGTCATTATAGTCATAGGGCGTCAATTTATATTTCCGCTTTTGGCTCATTTGACTCTGGAACTTATCTTATCATAAGCAGGACTGGATTACAATTTTGTTTTTTTAGGCAGTATGATACAAGATATGCCCTTTTGATGACAAAAGAGTATTCGAAAGTAGTATGTTTACCGATATTTTTATCAGAAATAGGAAACAACTGTACTTTTGGTTTATAAGCATACTGAGTAAAAGAAAGGGACAGGTATTTTATGGTTATATCGGAAAACAATGCAAGAATTGTCGCAGATCACCAGCAGGAGATTCTTTTTAAGACATATTCCTATCAGAATGGTAAAGGACAGGAGACAGTATATTACAGGAAGGATTGTGTGGAGATCTCCATGGATGCCTGTAAGATACCAGTTGATGCGGATAACTATGAAGAAGTGAGGAAGATGCTGAAATCGCAGAACAGTGGGAAGATCGCACCGCTTGAGAATCGGATGTTTTATGAGACTTATGAAGTGATGAAAGACTATTATGCCGGAAAACTGGACCGTGATGAAGTGAAAGATATTTTCAAGGAATATTTCTATCATTACATGGGGAAAGGTACGAGTCTTGCAGGCACAGAAGGAGACGGTGGTGCGCAGAAGGCAGTCATGTACACAAATTATAAGACGCAGATGGCCACAAGGTATCTGGCGGGGCTTTATGAGCATTTCAGCAGGGCCAATACGAGGAACGCGTGTGTACAGAACAGTGAAGAAGGAAAAGCCCTGATGGAAGATCATGGGATGAGCTGGAACGGAACCTGTTATTATAATGCGGATTGGTATTATGCGTGTGAAGAGATGCAGGAGTTGTTCCGACAGACGGCAGATGAACTTGCCGATGAATACGGTGCGGACCATGTGGATTTCAAATATGTGGAAGAGAATACGAGATTTACGCTGGACGGCGGGATTACCTATAATGGTGTGTGGGATGCGGTAAAGTGGCAGATCAGTCATGCCGGACCGGTCAACGGCCGGTTCCAGGATCAGAATATGGCGCCGCCCAGAGGGTTTGTGTATTGTAGTTCTGATTATACATGGAATGGCAAAGGTGATCTGGAGGGTGTGAAAGAGGCGATCAAAAATAGAAGGAAAGGATATTCTTCGCAGACACTTCTCCTGGCAGCCGGTTATTTTACGCAGCCTGGGCGGAGTCTTCTGTTTGATGCGAAAAATTATAGCAGCTTGAGTGAATGGAGAGAAGGAGATTTGGAATCGGATGCGTTTTCCTTTTTGAAAAATTTTGACATTCATTGGCAGGTAAAGGGAAATCGCTGGGAGTGTCTGTTCTTTGGACAGTGAACTGACAGCGCTGATTTCGTATTCCGGTCAGAAGAGAATTTTTGCTGCAGAAATTGCGGGAAATGGGATACCGGGATAATTTCTTTTTCTAAGGGAACCACGGAGAAGTATGCCACGTGGTTCCCTTATTGTCTTAGTACTTCAATGGGAATCTGTCTCAAAGAAGGATGCTTCTTTTTGTAATGCAATTGTGAAATTCTTGAGTAATTTTCACATGGTTTTCTTTGTTCTTCCGCATTTTTAATCAAAAAGGAAAAATATAGAAAAATATTTGCAGAAAATATGATAAAAGATATACTCCCATCTTTTCTCAACTGTCAAAAATGGGAGTATACTATCAAATCACAGCAGCTTCAAGCTTTTCTATCTTTTTGCAGAATGACAACAATACGATTTTATCACAGGCAGGACGGGACTACAATCTTGTTGTTACCATCGAACCGACATCACTATCTTTATACTGTCCGGCAACGTTATAATAAAGTGAGCAGCTTTTTTGCATAAAGAGATGCAAAGGTTTCAGCACGTAGGAAGATAAAGTAAGGAGATAACTTCGATGGATCAAGATTTGCTGCTTGTACAGAAGATGCGCATGGGGGATGAGAAAGCGATCGAGGCGTTTGTGGCAAAATACTACCCTCGCATTATGTCCTATTGTCAGATACATATTGGCGACTACGGATATGCAGAAGATATGACGCAGGAAACTTTTGAGCGGTTCTTCCGTTCCCTGAAGCAGTATAAGCATTACGGAAAGGCGGCAAATTATCTGTATGTGATTGCCGCAAATGTGTGTCATGATTATCATAGAAAGCGCAAGGAGATCGTGACAGAGGTGATAGCAGAGCAGGAAGATGTGCATATGGGCAATCCGGAAGAACGGCTGGATGTGCAGACGGCTTTTCGGCGTCTGCCGGAAGAAGTGCGGGAGACCGCAGTCCTTTATTTTCTGCAGGAACACAAACAAAAGGATATTGCGATCATGCTGGGGATTGGGCTGCCGCTCGTGAAGTACAGGATCAGGCGGGCGAGAGAACTGTTGAGCGTTTCTTTAGGCGACAGGTAGGCAGCAGCGTTACTATAGATAGAAAGTGTTTTAAAATCAAGCAGGAAAGGAAGTATTGTAGTAAAGAGGGAGCATATGAAACGATCAGACAGAAGATTCCAAAAAGACTTACGGTTACGTCAGCAAGCCTTGCTGTCGCTGCGTCAGGAAGAACATTTACAGGAGGTAGTTCGAGGGGCAAAGACAGCATTCTACGCAGGAGAGGCAGAAGGCATCCTGACAGGGGCAGAGTTTCTCTATCAGCAGGCAGGGTATATTCGCAAACGCTGGTGGGTGCTACAGGGGATGGTGCTGGCAGTTTTGGGCATATTTTTAGGATATGCGTCCGGCGGCCCTTATACGCGGCGGATCATGGGTGCAGCGGCGCCGCTGTTTGGCATTCTTCTTCTGCCGGAGTTGTGGAAGAACCGGGAGGCAAATGCGATGGAGGTGGAGAATGCTGCATTCTATTCCCTGCGGCAGATCTATGCAGCCAGGTTGTTCCTGCTTGCGATGGTTGACTTGTTGATGCTGACAGCTTTTTTCCTGATCTTAGTGGGAAGTGGGAGGATCCTGTTGGAAGAGGTTATGTTTCAGTTCTTCCTGCCGTTGACTGTGACTTGCTGTATCTGCTTTCACACGCTGTACAGCAGACTGCCATGCACGGAAGCGTTTGCCCTGTTTTTGTGTTTGCTCTGGTCCGGGGGCTGGATACAGATCGTACTGCTGGAGAACGTCTATGATAAGGTGGCCGTGCCGGTCTGGTACGGGATTCTGGTGCTGGCAGTTTGCTATCTGGCCTATTGTATCTACAGAGGACAGAGGAACTGTCGGGGTATCTTGGAAGAAAAAGAAGTGTGAAGGAAACGGTGAGGATCTGTTTGAAATTTTGATGGGGAGGACGTTATGGAACTGAAAATAGAGAATCTGTCAAAACGGTTTCAGGATGTGGCGGCGGTTGATAATATCTCCTGTCTCTTAACGACGGGGGTCTATGGGCTTCTGGGGGTGAATGGTGCGGGAAAGACAACGTTGATGCGGATGTTATGTACGTTGTTAAAACCGACGGAAGGGAGGATTTTGTGGGATGGGCAGGATATCTTTAAGCTGGATGGGGCATATCGCAGGATCCTTGGGTATCTGCCGCAGGAGTTCGGATACTATCCGGATTTTACAGTGCAGGATTATTTGAATTATATCGCATCCATCAAGGGTCTTCGGCCGGCGGTGGCCAGAAAACGGACGGTGCTTCTGCTGCAGCAGGTAGGACTTGCAGGTGCGGAGAATAAGAAGATGAGGAAGCTGTCAGGCGGTATGAAGCGGCGGGTAGGAATTGCCCAGGCTATGCTGAATGACCCAAAGATTTTGATCCTGGACGAGCCGACGGCAGGTTTAGATCCCAACGAGAGGATCCGATTCCGTAATCTGATCAGTGAACTGGCGCTGGACAGATTGGTGCTGCTATCCACGCATATCGTGTCGGACATTGAGTATATCGCTCATGAGATCCTGCTGATGAAGGATGGGAAGATCTGTATTTTTGGCACGACAAAGGAACTGACCGCCAGGATGCCGGAGCAGGTATGGCGGGTGAGTGTGCCGCAGAATAAGGTGGCTGCTTACACGAAACAGTATAAGGTTTCCAATATCAAGACACTGCATGGCGAGGCAGAGCTGAGAATTCTGTCGTCTGAAAAACCGGCAGAAAATGCGGTTTTGGAGGAAGCCGTGCTGGAAGATGTATTTCTGTATTATGCCCGTGAGCAATGAGGGAAGCCAGAACTTTGACAGTTCTGCTGTATTGTAAGCTTACGGATGAAGAGAAAGGATCTGGTAACAGGATGAATGAGAAAACAGTACATGAAAAAGTACGGAATAAAAAGATCAAAGACCGGTATCGAGGGAAGGAACAGGTCTATTATGAGGTCAAGAAGGTATTTTGCAAAACAAGGAGCAGGATGGCGATTTTATTGCTTATGCTTCTCATGGGAGTTACTTTCTGTTTTGCCATGAATGTGGAGTATATTAATGAAGAGGGGGAAGCGGAAACAGGCTTTAGCGCGGTGGCCAGGCTTCGGGCAGCGCAGAAAGAATGGAGCGGTGATCTGAATGAGGAGAAGATCAGGCAGGTGATCGCAGAGAACCGGAGGATCAATGAGACGCCTGAGGGCAGGACGGAGCGGATCAAAGAGAGTAATATTGCCTATGGTTGGAAACAGGGCATAGCGGAAATCCGCAGCCTGTTGAACTGCGCTTATGCGGATGGGTTCCGGCATTATGATTATTACCTGGCTGATTCGTTGTCGGAAGCAGAGGCAGGCGCTTTTTACCGGAACAGGATAAAGCTTCTGCGGGAGTGGCTCGCAGGGGAGGCTAAAGACCAGTACTCGGAGGCAGAAAAAATGTATCTGATCCGGCAGTATGAGAGCCTGGAAATACCTCTTTACTATGATTACAGGAAGGGATGGACGCAGTTGTTTACATATGCGCCGACAGTCGTTATGATCACGATGCTGTTTCTGGGCTATCTGGTGGCCGGCATTTTCTCCAATGAGTTTACGTGGAAGACGGATGCGGTATTCTTTGCCGCTTACCATGGACGAGACCGGGCTGTGGCGGCTAAAGTGTGGGCTGGAGTCTGGATCGTCACAGGAATCTACTGGCTTTCCATGCTCTTCTACAGCGCTGCCGTGCTGGGCTATTTGGGCGTGGATGGCTGGAATTGTCCGGTGCAGACAGAATTCGGGGACTGGAAATGTTTCTATCACCTTACGGTTTGGCAGAAATATCTGTTGATCGTTATCGGCGGTTATATAGGGTGTATGTTTATGGCAGGCTTGTGTATGTTAGTCTCCGCGAAGACGAAATCTGCCGTTGTGGCGGTGATGGTTCCCTTTGTACTGATCTTTTTGCCTTCTTTCCTGGGGAACCTGGAGAGCGAGGCTGTCAATCAAATTCTGGGATTATTGCCAGACAGATTGCTGCAGGTGGGTAATGCACTTGGGTACTTTAACCTGTATACGCTGGGCGGGCGAGTAATCGGGGCGGTGCCGATTCTGCTGGTTTTGTACGGAATCCTGGCGGTGGCGGTGCTGCCGATAGTGTATCGGTGCTTCGTGCGGTCATGAGGTGTTGATTTTGGATGCTGTATTTCTTTGGAGAGTGTGATAAGATAAAAAAGCCAGATAGCGGTAATCCCCAGTGGAGGATAGAAAGTTGGAAAACAATCTGCCATTTATGATAGAAAGACAAATGACGATAGAGAATTGTGATATATGGCAGATGAGAAAAGAAATAAGGGAAAAGAGGACGGACAGGCAAATGCTGCAGATTATGATCTGTGATGATGAAACGGTGTCGCTTTCCTTTCTGGAGCGAACCGTCAGAGAATGGGCGGCTGAGAGAAAATGGGAAGTAAAGATCAGTCTGTATCAGAGCGCAGAACAGTTTCTGTTTGACAGCGAGGATCAGGAGGAAGCGGATATCCTACTCTTAGATATCGACATGCCGGGGCTGAGTGGGATCGACCTGGCTCACAGACTGCGGAGAGAGGGGAAGCGTGCACAGATCATTTTTGTGACGGGCCTTGCTGATTATATGCTGGAGGGCTATGATGTGGAAGCTGTGTCGTATCTGCTCAAACCAGTGGATACCGGGAAACTGTTTATCTGTCTGGACCGGGCGAGAGAACGGCGCCAGAAGGAAGAGCCGGTTCTATTGCTGGAACTGTCAGGGGGTATGGCGCGGGTAGGCCTTACAAAGATCTGCTATCTGGAAAGTGACGCCCATACTACACAGGGGCACTGTATACGGTCACTTTATTCTTCGGGAACAGAACCGGGGAAGCCAGACAGTATGGAAGTTTCTGGAAGAACAGGCGTTAAATTCACTATGTGCAGCCGGACGGGAATCCGGGAGCTGGAGGAGAGGCTTGCCGCGCTTGGCAGCGGATTTTTCAGGATCCACCGGTCTTATATTGTGAATCTTGCCTATGTCAGCAGAATCAACAGAAGAGAAGTGTTGTTAGATGACGGAGAGGCGCTTCCCGTGTCGCGCAGCCGGTGGGAGGCGCTCAACAGGGCGTATCTGGACTATTATAGAAACCAGGATCTCCGATAAAGGGGATCGGGATCGACAGGCGGTTGAGGAGAAAGGCAGATTTTCCAGATGGAACAGGTTATTTTTCAGGTCATATGGTTGTGCTGTTACTGGTATTATGCAGAGCAGATGGGAAGTATGGAGAAAGGGTTTGGCAGGCGTGTGCTGGGAATCTGTCTGACAGGCGCAGTCTTAGCGGTATCTTTTCTTCTACCGCTTTTTGAAGTGCGGTCCCGGATGGCGGCGGCATGGATGATGATCGCAGGCATATTGATGCTGTATGATCTGTTTTTTGATGCGGAACCGTTTGAGAAGCAGTGGTGGCAGATCTTGCTGCCGGGACTTATCATTGCAGCTTTTATGCTGGTATTTGGGACACAGACAGGCGTCTTTCCATTGTTTTCTACAGGAAATTCTATTTCGGATTCTTTGTTGCCTGACGGGACAATTTTTGTATTTCATGGCGTTATTATGCTTGTATTTTTGCTGTTGCTTGGAAAAAAGCGAGAGAGCCTTAAGGTGTGGAATGGTGCGCTGCTTGTGACGGCGTATGGTCTTTTGAGTGCTTTTTCATGGCTGCTTGGCTGTACGCAACAGGCAGTGATGGCGTCCTTTCTGCGGAATCTTCTCCTGTGGGGCTGTGTCCTGGTGGAGGCGCTTTTATTCCTGGCGGTGGAAGGCACTCTTTTCTTCTATAAGAAGGGATTTGACTTTAGGACGGAGCAGTTTCGGACAGAACTGATGGAGCACCAGTACGATGAGATCAAGAGCGTCTACATGGATATGCGGGGATGGCGGCACGATTACCACAATCATATGCAGGTGATGAAAGCACAGCTTGCTCTGGGAAATATCGAGGGGATCCAGGAGTATCTGGATGATCTGGAGAAGGAACTTGACAGAGTGGATACTTTTGTCAGATCCGGGAATCTGATGGTGGACGCTATTCTGAACAGCAAGCTGACACTGGCCAGACGACAGAAGATCAAAATAAACTGTAAGACGAAGGTTCCGGAGAGGATTCCGGTGGAAGATGTGGACATGTGTGTCATTCTGGGAAATCTACTGGACAATGCGCTGGAGGCCTGTGCTCTGGTGGAGGAGGAGTGTCGTTTTCTGCGCGTGTATATGACGGTGCATAAGAGCCAGTTGTACTTCTCGGTGCAGAACGCCGCGAAGGAAGAGCCGGATTTCGAGGCGAGAAATTATATAACCAGAAAGCGGGGCAACCATGGGCTTGGCATGAAAAGAGTACAGGCGACGGTAGATAAATATGATGGTTATCTGCGTCTCGCGAATGAAGCGGGAATCTTTGCAGCGGAAGTGACCATGCCGCTTTTAGCGAGCTGATCCTGTACGAAAGCGACGCTATGGGACGCTTTCGCGATTGGAAGACTGCTTTGTCTTGTGCAGACATTTCGTGTAAAAAAGAATACATTTCGTGCAGGAGTCCCCATCCGAGGGGATTTTTGTTTTATGATCAGACAGTAGAATCTTTTAGGTGAAGGGAAAAGCAGCGCAGAAATGAGAGGAAATCATGGAGAATAAGAAAAAGTATTCCCTCCGGGAGCATTATCGGTATACATTTCATTGTTTCAGGAAAACACAGGGGGATGTTGCCCTGGCAGTCTGTGTGGGAGATATGGTGTTAAGCGTTCTGCTTCCCTTTCTGGAAGCGGCTCTTGCGGGAGCGGTGGCCGCCTGTCTGGTGAGCGGCAGGCAGACGGGGAAATTCTGCTGATGATGGCGGCTTACATGATCCTGCTGCAGCTGGTGCGTTTTATGCAGAGCCATTTCAGGGCGCTGAGGGTGAAGACGCTTTTTATGTTTCGCTGTAAGATGGGGCCGGAATTAGATCAAAAAACGCTGGACATGGACGGTCAGAAGCTGGAGAGCGCACAGGGGCAGAAAAAGAGAATGGAGGCGTTCCGGAATCTGTATACGGGCAATGAGTTTGGCATAGAAGCATTCGCCGCGGGATTCTGGGATGCTTTGATCCAACTTGGGGGACTGGCGGTTTATGGTGCGGTGATAGGGAGATACAGCAGGATCCTGTTCTTCTTTTTGTTTTCAGATGCGCTGGTTACGGCCTGGTTGCACAGTCTGGCAGGCAGGAGGATGTATCGTTTGGATCGGTGGTTTCTGCAGGAATTCCGGGAGCGGATCGATCAGATCACAGCCAGGATCGACCAGGGAGAAAAGCAGATTGCGGCTGCTAAGATTGCAGGAACCATGCTTGCCTTCGGGCGGAATGTGATCGTGTATGGCTGGATGATCCGGGAGATGGTGGTGGTATTTCAGGATGTGTTTGCCTTTTCCTTTCCATTAGCAGAGAATGTCTCCTGCGTTGCGAAAGGACAGGAGGAGGAAAAGCGTCTGCGGGAGAGTCTGCAGAAAGCGGGATTATGGGAGAAGGTATCCAGTCTTCCGAGAGGGACGGCGACTGCCATGAACAAAGACCTGGATGAGGCGGGGGTGAGCCTGTCCGGCGGGGAACTGCAGAAACTGATGCTGGCCAGAGCGTTCTACAAGGACGCGCCGGTGGTTATACTGGACGAACCGACGGCGGCCCTGGATCCGATCGCAGAGAGCGAGATGTATGAGAAATATGATGCGATGATCCGGGAAAAGACAGGGATCTTTATTTCACACAGATTAAGCTCGACAAGATTCTGCGACAGGATTCTTTTCCTGGAAGAGGGGCGCATCATCGAGGAAGGCAGTCACGCTAAGCTGATGGAACAGGATGGCGCCTATGCGAAGCTGTTTGATCTGCAGGCCAGATATTATCAGAAGAAGAGGGAGGAGGAAGAAATCTATGGAAGAGATCCGTTCTATGCATAAGATTGGACTCCGGCTGCTGAAAATGATCCACAGCGTAGACTCTGCCATTCTGCCGCTGCATTTACTGGAGGTCTGTCTCTCGGTCTTACAGATCTATGCAGGTCTGTTTCTGACAGCGGGGATGATCGACAGGCTCCTCATGGGAGCTTATGGACAAGCGGCAAAGTGGGCCATTTGCCTTTTGCTGGCGCATCTGTTTTTTGGTGTGACGTTTTCTCTGATGAAAAGAAGATTTCGGGGGATGTGGACGAGGATCTGGCAGCTCTTCTATGTGTGGCTGCGGGAAAAGGCGTTTTCTCTGGATTATGAGACGATGGAGAAACCGGAGGTTTCGGAGAAGATCCTTTTCTCAGAGAGACGATCGCAGATGCATGGAGGGCTTGGCGCTCTTTTGTGTGAATACTGTAACATGCTGAGGGCAATCCTGCAGATGATATTGTCGGTCGTTATGGTGTTCTATGTGTGTATGGCCATCCCGGCGGATCAAGAGGGAATAGGGGGAATGCTGGCGCAGCCTCTGCCATCGTTTGTTCTGTTTGGAACGGCGCTTGCAGGTATGGCAGTTGGTTCCTGGAAAGCGTATCAATGGTTTGGCGCAAAGATGATGGATATTTTTGCATCGCATACGGGAGTAGAGAACAAGCTCACTTATCTGCAGAGTCAGGTGATCGGAGATCCGAAAGTAGGTAAAGTCGTCCGCATGTATGAGATGCAGGGAATGATCATGAAGAATGTCATGGAAAATATGAAAAAGTCACTGGAATTTTTTGGGAAAATGTGCGATGTGCAGCGGGAGGAGGAAGATGCCAACAAAGTGGTAAGCAGTCTGTTTACCGTAGTTTCTTATCTGCTGGTGGGACTTAAGGCAGTGACCGGTGCAGTGACAGTGGGGGCTTTCACACAGTATGCGGGCGCCATGAACCAGTTTGGCAGCGGGTGCTTCACGCTGATCGCATGTCATGGGAGACTTCGGGAGATTTGTACGTATATGGGACCTTTTCTGGAGTTTCTGGATACGGAAAATCTGCATGTGAAAGGTTCGATCCCGGTAGAGAAGCGGACAGACGGAGAATATGAGCTGGCCTTTGAACATGTGAGTTTTCCCTATCCGGGATGTGAGGAGCTGGTCCTGCAGGATGTAAACTGTCAGATCAGGATGAAGGGAAAACTGGCAGTGGTAGGCAGAAATGGCGCCGGAAAGACGACTTTCATCAAGTTATTATGCCGGCTGTATGAGCCGACGTCGGGACGCATTCTGTTAAATGGCGTGGATATCCGTAAATATGACGAGGAAGAATACAGGAGCTTGTTTGGCGTAGTATTCTAGGATTTTAAGCTGTTTGCGTTTCCGGTCTGGCAGAATATCACGGCAGGAAATGTGCGTCAGGATGACAGGATATGGACGGCGCTGCAGCAGGCAGATGCACAGGAGACTGTAAAAAAACTGCCAGAGGGTCTTGCTTCTTATCTGTATAAGGATCTGGAGGAGGGGGGGTGCAGATCAGCGGCGGAGAAGCGCAGAAGCTTGCGCTGGCACGGGTGCTCTATAAGGATGCGCCCGTGGTGGTCTTAGACGAGCCGACGGCTGCCCTCGATCCTAAGGCGGAGGCGGAAGTCTATGCCCGTTTTCATCAGATGGTGGAGGGACGGACAAGCATCTATATTTCCCATCGGATGAGCAGCTGCCGTTTCTGCGAAGAGATCATTGTATTCGACCAGGGCCGGATCATAGAGCGGGGCGGTCATGATCAGCTTTATCATGCAGGCGGATGCTATGCGCGGATGTGGGATGCCTAGGCGTGGTATTATGCTGAATAGAAAATATCATTCCTGTACAATCGGTTCCTCTTATGCTATTTTAGTATTGGTAGACTGACATGAAAGAAAGATTCGGGGAATAGGGATGAACAGGAAGAACGATTTGACGCAGGGAAGTGTTGGGAAGAACTTGATTATGTTTGCCATGCCGTATTTATTGTTCAGTTTTATGCAGACATTCTATGGGATGGCAGATCTGTTTGTAGTGGGACTGTATAATGGTTCGGAAACGACTACAGCGGTATCGATCGGCAGTCAGGTGATGCATATGTTGACCGTTATCATCATCGGTTTTGTCCTGGGGACCACAGTACATATCGGACAGTGCATAGGGGCAAAAGACGGAAAGAAAGCGTCCGGGACGGCAGGAACGTCCGCTGTTTTTTTTGCCGTGTTTGCGGTGGGATTGACGGCAGTGCTGATTCTGTGTACGGGTCCGATTGTCCATGTTATGTTAACTCCTGAGGAGGCGGTGGCAGAGACCAGGACCTATCTGGCAATCTGTTTCGCGGGCATTCCATTGATCGTGGCCTACAATGTGATCAGCGGTATTTTCCGTGGGTCAGGTGATTCCAGAAGACCCATGTATTTCGTGGCGGCGGCCTGTGTGACCAATATTGCCTTGGACTTTGTGTTTATCGGGGGCTGCGGTTTGGGAGCTGCGGGAGCCGCCCTTGGCACAGTATGCGGACAGGCGGTCAGCGTGGCGGCGGCTTTGGCAGCGATACGCAGGCAGGATCTGGGATTTGTAGTCAGAAGAGAAGATTTCCGGATAGAGCGGGAAATCGTCTCTAAGATTCTCAAGGTGGGAACGCCTGTCGCCATGCAGGACGGACTGATCCAGATTGCGTTTATCCTGATCACGGTGATCGCCAACAGCCGCGGTCTGATTGCCTCGGCGGCAGTTGGGATCGTGGAGAAACTGATCGGTTTTCTGTTTCTTGTACCATCGGCATTTCTGTCTGCCATTTCTACAATTACAGCGCAGAATATGGGAGCAGACAAGCCGGAGAGGGCAAGGAGAGCGCTGTATTACAGTCTTTTGATCACGGTGTGCTGGGGGCTTTTCTGCGCGCTGTACAACCAATTCCTGCCGCATACTTTGGTGGGACTTTTTACAAGAGATCAGGCGGTGTTACAGGCAGGATGCGACTATTTGAGATCGTATGCCTTTGACTGTGTTTTTGCCGCAATACATTTCTGTTTCAGCGGCTATTTCTGCGGCGATCAGAAATCGATGGTCTCATTTATCCATAATATCACAGCGATCATACTTGTGCGGATTCCCGGTGCATGGCTGGCCAGCAGATACTTCCCGGCATCCCTCTATCCGATGGGATGGGCGGCGCCGTTAGGGTCGTTATTGTCTGCGGTGATCTGTGTGGTTTTTTATCTGTATGACAGGAGGCGGGAGCGGAGAGTCTGACGAAAGGCAGAGCCTTTTGACCAGTATTTTGGCTTTGTGTGAAATTTGAAAAAAGCACTTGTCAATTTTCGGCAGTTATGCTATCATAAGATTCGGTTGTGAAATGTGCCGGCGTGTCGGAATGGCAGACGAGGCAGACTCAAAATCTGTTGTGGGCAACCACGTATGGGTTCAAGTCCCATCGCCGGCAGTATTTATATTGCAGCAGTACAAGATGTAAAGTCTACGAAACGATTAAGGCTTTACATCTTTTTGATTGCAAAAAAATCCCCCATTTCTTCTGTACATTACTGTAAAAATGTGATATATTTGTAAAGGATTGTTGAAAAAAGTAATATATTGTAACAATTACGAAATAAATGAGAAAAGGAAATACGGATGAAAAATAAGAAATCAGGGACAGGGAAATGGATCAAAGGGGTAACGGCTCTGTGCATGACGGCGGCGTTGCTGCTTGTGCCGGCAGAGCAGGCGCAGGCGATCGGAGCGGGAAGTTCTATCGCGAGAGGAATTGATGTGTCGAAGCACAATCTGGCGATCGACTGGAGCAAGGTGCCTTCTTCGGGGGTTAGCTTTGCTTTTGTTAAGGCAGGGAGCACAAATTCAGGAGTAGATCCTTATTTTGATGTCAATATGCAAGGAGCCAGTGCGGCGGGACTCAGGACGGGTGTCTATCTGTATTCTTATGCGACGACGGTTGAGCAGGCGCAGAATGAGGCGGATCTTTTGATGCAGTGGATCGGCAACTATACGGTCAGCTATCCGGTAGTGTATGATATTGAAGATCCCTGTCATAAGAATATGTCCCAGGAACAGCTTCAGGCGCTGATTAACACGTTCTGTTCTACGGTGGAGGCGCATGGGTATTATCCGGTGGTGTATTCCAGCAAGAATATGTTCCAGAATAAGATCGGCAATATCAAATATGACAAGTGGGTGGCCCAGTATGCAGACGCGCTGCAGTATGAGGGTGCTTCTTTCTGGCAGAATACATCTCACGGCAGTGTGCCGGGAATTCCGACCAGGGTGGATATGAACTATCAGTTCAAGGACTATTCTTCAGTCATTATACCGAATGGGTTTGCGACTCGCGGAGAACAGCAGGTATTCTATGAGAATTACAGGATGCAGCGGTCCCGCTGGGTGAATTGGGAAGACAGAAAGTATCATCTGGATGAGAACGGGTTTGTACAGAAGGGATGCTGGTTTGAGGATGAGACAGGCAGATATTTTCTGGCGACCAAGGACGGACATGCGCTCAGAGAAGATGTGACCATCGAGGGAGTTGACTATTATTTTGATGAGAATGCGGTGATGCAGAGGGGATTGGTCGTGCGGCCGGATGGCAATACGTATTATCATGATGAGAATGGGGCGTTGCAGCGAAATGTGAATGTGACGGTTGACGGCGTGAACTATGCGGTGGACCAGAACGGAATCGCAACGGCAGCGCCTGCCGTAGAACCAGGCGGAGAGCCGGAGGCAGAGGAGGCTGCTCCTGCGCAGTAGGATAGAAGACGCGCAAACATAATGATGGAGAAGGCTGGCAGGAGATCGTTCGGTAAGAAGCGGGACAGCCTGATCTGTGACGGCAAAAGAACAGGTCTGACGGAATATGTTATCCCTATAACATGATCCGCCAGGCTTTTTTTCGGGTCATATACTTTTCAAAAGGTGTGCTTATGGTATATAATAAAACCTGTGTGAGCGCATAATAGAATCGGATGGCAGCTTTGGGATCTGTCGGCATCTCTTTGTGGAAAGATGTGGTAAGCTTATGGACTGTAAAGAAGTGGAGAAAAAAATACCTTCCTTTTTGCAGGAAGAACTGGGAGGCAGCAGCTTAGAAGAGTTCATGAAACATATAGAACATTGTCCGGAGTGTGAGGAAGAGCTGACGATTCAGCTTTTGGTCACGGAAGGACTGGAACGTTTGGAGCAAGGCGGCAATTTTAATCTGCAGGATGAACTTTTGCTCAAACTGGAAGGCGCTGAACACTGCATCAGGGTACACAAATCGCTGCTCTATATTTTGTATTGTCTGGAGGCTGCGGTAGCGGCGGCCATTATCATAGCGTTATGTATTGTATTCCGATTTTGAGCTTTCTGACAGGGAGGCGTCTTATCCTGTCAGAAGCAATGGGAACAGATCGTCAATGCGGTCAGGCGGCACGGAAAGGTATGGATTGATATGAGTCAGAAACTTGTATTGCTGGATGGACATAGTATTTTGAACAGGGCTTTTTATGGGGTGCCGGACTTGTCGAACAGTCAGGGTCTTCATACGAATGCCATCTATGGGTTTCTCAATATTATGTTCAGGATCGTGGAGGAAGAGAAGCCGGACTATCTGACAGTGGCTTTTGACGTACATGCGCCGACTTTTCGGCATGAATTGTATGCAGACTATAAAGGAACAAGAAAACCGATGGCGCCGGAACTTAAGGAGCAGGTGCCTGTTACGAAGCAGATGCTGCAGGCCATGGGGATCTGTATTGTGGAAAAGGCCGGATTGGAGGCAGACGATATTCTTGGCACAATCGCGAAGAGGGCGGAAAGAGAAGGCATGGAAGTGGTGCTTGTGTCAGGAGACAGGGATCTGTTACAGATCGCGACGGAGCGGATCAAAGTCAGGATTCCTAAGACGAAGCACGGCAAGACAACCGTAGAGGACTATTATGCCAAAGATGTGGAAGAAGCTTACCAGGTCAATCCCATACAGTTTATCGACGTCAAAGCGCTGATGGGGGATACGTCAGACAATATTCCCGGCGTACCGAAGGTGGGGGAGAAGACGGCGACGGAACTGATCACCCGTTTCGGTTCAGTGGAGGAGGTCTATGCACATGTGGATGAGATCAGTAAGAAATCGATCCGGGAGACATTGATCAAACATAAGGATCTGGCGGAGCTCAGCAAGGTGCTGGCGACGATCAATATAAACTGTGATCTTACCTATGATCTTGAGATGGCAAAAGTCGGGAATTTCTATACGCGAGAAGCTTATATGCTGTGCAGACAGTTGGAATTTAAGAATTGGCTTTCCCGGTTTGAGGAAGGCATGGTGTTGTCCAATGTCCAGCCGCAGTACTTCGTACAGTTGACAGAGCTTTCAGATGTGGAGGCGCTGTTTGCAGAGTGTATGGAGCTGTCGGAAGTCGGAATATCGGTTTTGGCGGATGGCACTGCTCTCTGGGACTGCGTGGGAGCAGCGATCGCAGTGCATAAGGAAAAGATCTGCTTTGTTCCCTGCCAGGGATTGATCACCGCAGAGTATCTGCAGGACAAGATTTCCAGGATCAGTGACAGTGGATCCTGCAAGGTTGATACATTTGATGTCAAGAGGCACTACACGTATCTGGAACCAATGACGTATGAAAACAGGAAAGATGTCATGCGCCCTTATAGAGAGCAGTGGTATTTCGATGTTTTGCTCGCTGCTTATTTGCTCAATCCGATTAAGAATGACTATGCGTATGATGATATTGCCAATGAGTATTTAGGGCTTACCATACCGGACAGGAAACAGGTATGTGGTAAGGCTGACTATGCGAAGACTTATGAGGAAAAGCCGCAGGCGTTTATGGAGTATGCATGTTACAGCGCTTATGTATGCCTGATGGCGGCGCCTCTTTTGAAAGAGAAGCTGAAAGAGCAGGGTATGGATGCCTTAATGTATGAGATTGAGATGCCGCTGACCAGAGTATTGTATGAGATGGAGCAGTACGGGGTTTTGGTCAAACCGGATGAACTGAGGGCATACGGGGAGGCGCTGACAGGCAGAATTACGGAGTTAGAGCAGGCCATATACCAAAAAGCAGGCTGTGAATTCAATGTTAATTCGCCCAAGCAGTTAGGAGAGATCCTCTTTGACAAAATGGGGATTCAGGGCGGAAAGAAAACCAAAACGGGATATTCCACAGCGGCCGATATCCTGGAGAAGCTCGCACCGGATCATCCGATCGTGTCAGATATCCTGGAATACAGAGGGCTGGCGAAATTAAAGTCAACTTACGCAGAAGGGTTGTTTACCTGTATCAGTGAGGATGGCAGGATTCATTCTACGTTCAACCAGACGATCACGGCGACCGGGCGGATCAGTTCTACGGAACCGAATCTGCAGAATATTCCCATGCGGGTAGAGCTGGGCAGGAGAATCCGCAAGGTGTTTGTGCCGATGGAAGGATATGTGTTCGTAGATGCGGACTATTCCCAGATCGAACTGCGGATTTTAGCACATATGTCGGGGGATGAGCAGTTGATCGAAGCCTACAAGATGGATGAGGATATCCACCGCATTACGGCGTCCAAGGTATTTCATACTCCTTTTGAGGAGGTGACGGATCTGCAGAGACGCAACGCCAAGGCAGTGAATTTTGGCATTGTATATGGCATCAGCTCTTTTGGGTTAAGTCAGGATCTGAGTATTTCCATGGAGGAGGCGGCTGAATATATAGAGCAGTATTTCAAGACTTATCCGGGCGTGAAACAGTTCCTGGACAGAATGGTAGAAGAGGCGAGGAAAAAGGGCTATGTGACGACACTGTATGGGCGCAGAAGGCCAATCCCGGAACTGGCTTCCAGCAAATTCATGCAGCGTTCTTTCGGAGAGCGGGTGGCCATGAATTCTCCGATCCAGGGAACGGCGGCAGATATTATGAAGATCGCCATGATACGAGTATGGGTGAGGCTGCATGAGGAGGGACTTCGATCCAGACTAATCTTACAGGTGCATGATGAGCTTCTGATCGAGGCATGGAAAGAAGAAGAGGGACAGGTGCGGTGCATTCTGGAAGAAGAGATGCGTAAGGCGGCTGATCTGTCTGTGTCTCTGGAAGTCGGCATGAGCTCCGGAAATGACTGGTATGAGAGTAAATAATATTGTCATAGAGGTTTTAGCTGTTTGGATAGCCGCCGGGATGAGCAATCGTGACCGGCAGGGCGCAGGAGGAACCTCAGGGTACGGAGTGAGGAAGGATAGAGGATTATGAAGGTGATCGGCATCACAGGCGGCGTAGGGGCTGGAAAGTCTCAGATACTGGAATATTTGGGAAAGAAAAAGGCATGTCGTGTTATCATGGCAGACCAGGTAGCCCATATGCTGGAGGAACCGGGCCAAGTATGCTATGAGCGGATCACGGACCTGTTGGGAGCGGACATTCTGGCGTCGGACGGCAGGATTGATAAGGGGAAGATGGCGGGCAGGATCTTTGGCGATCAGAATATACTCGTGCAGATTAACGACATTGTACATCCTGCGGTAAAAGCATACTTGATAGATGAAATCGATAAGGAGCGGCGGGCAGGAGAGCTGCAGTATCTTTTTATCGAAGCCGCGCTTCTGATCGAGGATGGCTATGGACAGATCGTGGATGAGATGTGGTATGTCCATGCAGAGGAGAAGATCCGAAGAACGAGACTGAAGGAGAACAGACACTATTCCGATGCTAAGATTGATCAGATCATGCAGGGACAGTTGTCGGAGGAGATGTTTTACAGGCATTGTCCAGTGGTCATAGACAATAGCGGCACACTGGACAGTGCATACAGGCAAATAGAGGAGAAATTGGGGGAAGATCTGTGTCAGAAACAATGAAATTTCCAGGGAAATTAGTATTTGGACTGGATATCGGAACGAGGAGTATCGTCGGTACAGTCGGCTATCGTGTAGGAGAGAGATTCCACGTAGTCACGCAGAGTATCAGGGAGCATGGCACGAGGGCTATGCTGGACGGGCAGATTCACGATATCTACAAAGTGGGCGTAACCATAGGAGAGGTCAAGGCAGAATTGGAACAGCGGATCGGCAGGACATTAAAGGATGTCTGTATTGCGGCTGCTGGCCGGGTGCTTCGTACCGTCACAGTCAGAGTGGATATGGATTTGGACGGCGACAGGGAAATTGCCGGAGAAGATATTTACGCGCTGGATTCCATGGGCGTGGAGAAAGCTTACAGTGAATTTCTGGATGGCAATTCTTCGGATATGAAATTTTTCTGTGTCGGTTATTCGATCGTCCGCTATTATATGAACGGTTATACAATGGGAAATCTGGAGGGGCACAGGGCGAGAACGATTGGTGCGGATCTCATTGCGACCTTTCTGCCGGAAGACGTAGTAGATGGCTTGTATAAAGCGGTGGATCTGGCGGGACTGGATGTTGTGAATCTGACACTGGAGCCTATTGCGGCGATCCAGGTGGCGATACCGGAAATGTACCGTATGCTGAATATTGCGCTGGTGGATGTGGGCGCCGGCACCTCGGATATTTCCATTACGAAAGATGGCAGTATTATTGCGTATGGAATGATTCCGATTGCGGGCGACAGTCTGACAGAAGTGATCGCGAGACACTGCCTGGTGGATTTCTCGACAGCGGAGAAGATCAAGCGCGATACGGGGATCAAGGAACAGATTGAGTATCAGGATATCATGGGCCTGTCGCAGACGATCAGTTCGTCGGAGATTGAAGAGGTGACGGCGGATATGATTGCTGATATGACGGGCAAGGTATCTGATAAGATTAAGGAATTAAACGGCGGCAAAGCGGTCAGCGCTGTCTTTGTCGTAGGGGGAGGCGGTATGCTGCCAGGCTATACGGCGGCGCTGGCGGAGCATCTTGGGATACAGAAGGAAAGAGTTGCCGTGCGTGGCGAGGCAGTCATGCAGAACATAGAATTCCTGGAGGAGAATGCCAGGAAGGATTCTCTGATGGTTACGCCGATTGGAATCTGCCTGAGTTTTTATGAACAGAGCAATAACTTTATTTTTGTCTATTTCAATGACCAGAGGATCAAGATCTATGACAACAATAAAGTTGCGGTAGTGGATGCCGCTATGCAGGCTGAGTTTGCCAACGACGGATTATTCCCAAAGCGGGGAAAAGAATTGAATTATACGGTCAATGGCAAGCCTCGCATTACCAGAGGCGCCCTTGGGGAGTCGGCGGTCATTACAGTCAATGGCAATGAAGCGGACATCCATACGCCGATCCATGCCAATGATCAGATCCGGGTGGTGGAATCCACAGCGGGTGAAGCAGCCCATCTGGATATCGGACAGCTCCCGGAATTCGGCGCAGTCATGCGGGTGGAAGTCAATGATACGCCGATCGAACTGCCTAAGTTCGCCAGTGTCAATGGGGTACTGCAGTCAGGCTATTACAGCATACAGGAGAACGACGCGATAGAGATCTTAAGCTACTATACGGTGCGCCAGGTAGCGGAGTTCATGGATGTGATCATTAATCAGGATATGAATATTTATGTGAATAATAAACTGGCGGATATGGACAGCAAAGTCTATGAGAATTTCTCGGTAGTCTGGACGATGGAGGAACTGCAGCTTTCCGATCGCGACAAGTACGAGAACGAGCTGGCAGAGTCTTTTGGCGAGCTGCCGGAAGATGATGGGACCTACCAGAAAACAGAAGGTCCGGCAGAAGCGGTCAGTCAGACAGGAGCAGAAGAGGATGAGAGGATAGAAAGCTCCGAGAGTGAAGGAGAGCCTGGAGACGACGGGGAGAAAGAAGAACACCAGGCAGAGGAGGATCCGGAAGGACTCTCTGTTTATGTGGCAGTGAACGGAGAACAGATACATCTTACCGGGAAGACTTCTTATGTGTTCGTGGACGTTTTCGAGCATATTGATTTTGATCTTTCCAAGCCTCAGGGGAGCGGTATCGTGACAAGATTAAATGGCAGAGAGGCACAGTATATGGAAGAGATCCGCAGCGGGGATACGATCGAGATCTATTGGAAGAAGACGTGAAGAAGACATGAAGTTATCCTAAGGCAGCAAAGCACGCAGCCTAAGGATAACTAAGTCATGTCTGGGAGAATGCGAGGAGCATGCATTCTCCGTGAATGGCCTGTAGGTATGCGAGGAGCGTGCATTTTCCGGGGAATATATAAGAGGACGATATGGGAGTAGGGAGTACGGGTATGAGGTTGTGCAGTATAGCCAGCGGGAGCAGTGGCAATTGTGTTTATGTGGGGACGGACGCCACACATTTGCTGGTGGACGTTGGGATCAGTGGAAAGCGGATGGAGGCGGGATTACAGGAGCTGGGGATCAAGATGCAGGAGATCGATGGTATTTTCCTGACGCATGAGCACGCGGACCATATTAGCGGACTGGGGGTTCTGGCCAGGAAATATGGAATTCCGGTCTATGGCACCAGGGGAACGATCGGTGCGATCAGGGCGAATCATTCGCTGGGAACCATCGATGAAGAGTTGTTCCAGTATGTGCAGGCGGATGAGAAGCTTACGATCAAAGATATGACGCTTTATCCGATCCGGACATCGCACGATGCGGCGGAACCGGTGGCTTACCGGATCAGTCATGATAAGAAGAAGATAGGGATTATTACGGATCTTGGATATTACAATGACTATACAGTGGAGTGCTTAAGAAACCTGGATCTGCTCTATCTGGAGTCCAATCACGATATTAATATGCTGCAGGTTGGTCCTTATCCTTATTATCTGAAACAGCGCATTCTGGGAAAGAAGGGACATCTTTCCAATGAAGCGGCGGGCAAGCTCTTAAGCAGGCTGCTGCATGATGATTTGAAGGCTGTCATGCTTGGGCATCTGAGCCAGGAGAATAATCTGCCGGAACTTGCCTATGAGACAGTCAGGGTGGAAGTAACCATGTCAGAGACAGCATATCAGGCGGATGATTTTCCGCTTTATGTGGCAAAGCGCAGTGAAGTTTCTCAGATGTTGGAGATTTAAGAGCCGCCGCTTCAGAGTATGCAGATTTCGTAACATTGAAGTCTGAACTGTTACGAATGGGAAATGCGGCAACGGTGTGGTACAGGAAAATAAGAAGAACGGTCAGGATGCAGGAAGAGGGAGGATATGATGAAGAAAACGATCATAACAGTGGTAGGAAAAGATACGGTGGGTATCATTGCCAGGGTATGTACTTATCTGGCAGACAATCAGATTAATATACTGGATATCTCGCAGACGATCGTGCAGGGATATTTTAATATGATGATGATCGTGGATACGAACCAGACGACGAAGGATTTCGGCGTTATCGTGAAAGAGCTGGAGCAGTTAGGCGAGAGCATTGGTGTGATCATCAAATGCCAGAAGGAAGAGATCTTCAACCAGATGCATAGGATTTAGCAGGACAGATGCGTGCAGGATACGCGGGATGGGAGCGATATGATCAATATATTTGAAGTGGCAGAAACAAACGAAATGATAGAAAAAGAGAATCTCGATGTGAGGACGATTACATTGGGAATCAGCCTTTTGGACTGTATCGATGCGGATCTGAAGCTGGTCAATGAGAAGATCTATCACAAGATCTATGATGCTGCGAAAGATCTGGTGGCTACAGGGGAGTATATTTCAAAGGAATATGGCATTCCAATCGTCAATAAGAGAATCTCGGTAACGCCAATCGCCCTGGTAGGTGGTGTGGCATGTAAGACGCCGGAAGACTTTGTCTCAATCGCCAATACGCTTGATCAGGTAGCGCATGAGGTTGGCGTAAATTTCATCGGCGGGTATTCAGCGCTAGTATCTAAGGGAATGACGAGAGCCGACGAGATGCTGATTAGGTCTATTCCCAAAGCGCTTTCCGTGACTGAACGGGTATGCAGTTCTGTAAACGTTGGATCCACGAAGACGGGAATCAATATGGATGCAGTGAAGCTGATGGGCGAAGTGATCCTGCAGACGGCACAGGCAACGAAGGATGCAGATTCTCTTGGCTGTGCGAAGCTCGTTGTCTTCTGTAATGCGCCGGACGACAACCCCTTTATGGCGGGTGCGTTCCATGGTGTGACAGAGGCGGATAAGGTAATCAATGTAGGCGTCAGCGGCCCCGGAGTTGTCAAGACAGCGCTTCAAAAGGTCAGAGGAGAGAACTTTGAGGTACTGTGTGAAACGATCAAGAAGACAGCGTTTAAGGTGACACGGGTTGGGCAGTTAGTGGCGAAGGAGGCTTCTAAATGCTTAAATGTGCCGTTCGGGATCGTAGATCTGTCGCTTGCGCCGACACCGGCAATCGGGGATTCTGTGGCGGATATCCTGTGCGAGATCGGGTTAGAACATGCCGGGGCACCAGGCACGACAGCGGCTCTTGCGCTCTTGAACGATCAGGTGAAGAAAGGCGGAGTGATGGCATCCTCCTATGTAGGGGGCTTAAGCGGCGCGTTTATTCCGGTCAGTGAAGATCAGGGTATGATCGATGCCGTGACGGCGGGAGCGCTGACATTGGAAAAGCTTGAGGCCATGACCTGTGTATGTTCTGTGGGGCTTGATATGATTGCGATCCCTGGAGACACGAAAGCGACGACGATCTCCGGTATCATAGCAGATGAGATGGCGATCGGTATGGTAAATCAGAAGACGACGGCGGTACGATTGATCCCGGTGATCGGTAAGGGAGTGGGAGAGATGGTGGAATTCGGCGGTCTGCTCGGTTATGCGCCGATCATGCCAGTGAACGGGTTTTCCTGTGATGCTTTTGTCAATCGTGGAGGCAGAATACCCGCGCCGATCCACAGCTTTAAGAATTGATAGAAGAAGAGGAACGGAAAGAAAAAGGGGATATCTGACAGAAGGTGTCATGATATCCTCTTTCTTATGTTTTATGAGTTTTCTGAGAGTTTCCTCGTTGCTATTGTCTGTATTGCAGGTGATATGATGATACAGAACTACTCGGCGAATACTTTCAGATGTTCCCGCTCAAGAGCTTCTGCATTTTCCACAATCTTCTTAAAGTCGCTGATCAGCTCTTCCGAAAGCTTGACAGCAGAGCGGTATTCATTGTCGGCTCTTGCATAATCCTGATTCTTGATCGCAACGATCACATTCTTGCCGTATCCATGGAAGCGGCGATGCTTCTCGGCAAGACCGTTCCAGAGAGGAGAGATCATCTTGTTGCGGGGATTCATTGCATAGTAGAAATGACCAAAAGCGCACTTCGTATCATCGGTCTGAAGCGGAACGCATTCTCTGTCTTTTACCATAGTGTTCAGAGTCTTTAACCAGTTCTGATGTGCGGTGATTGCATTTTGAACATTGGCGATGAACTGCCGGTTGCTTAACATATAGAAGACATCCTGCACCATGCTACCCATCAACTTAGCGGAATCATCCAGGTCTTTCTCGATCACAGATACCGGACGCATATTCACCTTCAGATCTTCGGAAACCGCGCCGAGCATATCGGACTGCTCATTCAGGGAAAGGCATTCCTCACGCAGACGTCCCATCTGATCCTGTACGTTAGTGACTGCACTGAAGATTTCTTCACTTGTGGCAGCGATTGTAGTGATGGAATCGGTTATGTTGACGATATTGGAAACATTGCGCTCATTATTGGAGAGTACCTTACTCAGGTTCTCGCGCATGGCTTCCAGCTCTACCACTGTATGGTCAAGACTATCACAACTCATCTTGGATGCCGTTTCGATCTTCGCGACAAAACCGTCCATATTACCGGTAAGCTGCTTGGTCTCGTCAGCCAGGCTTCTGATCTGCTCAGCAACAACGGCAAATCCTTTCCCGGCCTCTCCGGCACGAGCAGCTTCGATAGAAGCATTCAGGGCAAGCATATTGGTCTGGGCAGAAATAGAGTTGATTCCCTTGATCACTTCGTTCATGCCCTTGATGATCTCAAGAAGCTCCTGCATGTCGTCCTTCATCTGATCGGATTTGTCGATCGTAAACTGGGATTCTTCCACGATAGAGGAGATTTCCTGGCTGCTTGCTTCCATATCATCCATGATAGAACCCGCTGCAGAAGACACTTGCGCGATAGATTCAGCAAAGCCCTCGTGAGCGTTGACAACTTCATTCATATTCTCTTCTGTCATCTGGGAAGCACGTACCACGGTCTCAGATATGTGCTTAACTGTATTACTGATATATCCCATCTTATCTGTGCTGTCACTCATAACAAGATCAAGGGCACTGATCTGCATAACGGATTTGCAGATGCCGCCGACAAGCTGGTTAAATTTATCTCTTCCTTCATTGAGACGCTTCTGGATCTCAAGCGCTTCTCCGCCGACCTCTACAGGCTCCATTTTACTAAGGTTCTGTAATATTTTGTCGTTTTTGTTTCTCATTTTGGTCCCTCCTGTCACCCACATATAATTAGATTATAACAGAGTGCGTTTTCTTTTTCCATAATAAAAACAATAAAATATGCTGATACATAACATTATTATAGCAAATTATGCATTATTGTAAAGAAAATTTGTAGCAAATGAAAGAGGGATTGTGGAGTCTGCACTGTATGTCTGATGTAAAAAGGAGTGACAGTAAGGACTGGGAGGACATAAATGTGAAAAAGAAGAGTCCGCCAAAGTACAATTTGGCGGACTCTTTTTGATTTCACTAAAATATACAAAACAACTCTGTCATTTATAGTTATTTTGTATATATTATAGGGATTTTCTGATACGGTGTCAATCTCTTTTCATCATTCCAGGAAGATGAAATACATCCGCCAAATTGTACTTTGGCGGACGGAAGAATATTTCATGTGTGCGGGAGGAACATGTGGATGAAGATAGAAGAGAAGCAGGACATTTTGTTACAGCCGGAACGGATACAACTGACCAGAAGCGGATTTCTATTAGTGGATCCTGTCATTGGCAGGTATAAGATTCCTTATAAGAAGATCATGGCAGCCCGGATCGGCATCAAAGATCAGAAAACGGGAATCTATTCGGAACCAGAGTTAGCGGATATCAGCAGAGACATGAGAGGAGATCTGATCCTCTATGATTTGCAGCAGCGTATATGGAGGATCAAGACAGATCTGATAGAACAGCCGGCAGGAGTCATTCTGGTAGAACTGGCGGTCCGCGCATCTTATATTTTTCTGGGCGGAGACATCGTATGTCCTGATCTGAAAGATGAGGAGATTTTTGAAGAAATTGCCTATATGGCTGAGAAGATACAGTAGTTTGAGCGGTTTTAGATCGGACGAGAATGTGTTATGGCATCATAAATGATGTATGTCGTGAGTGAGGATGGTAGACGAGTAAATGAATGTATTATTGGTTGGCGGCGGCAGCAGGATGACAGATGCCGTGATTGACAAACTGAATAAAGGGAAACACAGAGTCTTTCTGTTAACAGGCCGAAGAGACAGACGAGACTCATACAGACATGTATTCGAACGGTATGACTATACTTATGAAGATGAGAGCGTTAAGGATATTTTCGAGAGTGTGAAGCCGGACATGGTCATTTTCATGGGAGCCTATGATACGAATTTTGACTGGCACAGGGAGCGGCAGGAGTCGGTCCGCTATACGGCGGCGGTGATGAACCTCCTGTCTACCTATTCGATGACTGGGAAAGGACGGTTTGTCTATCTGTCTTCCCATGAGGTGTTCGGCGGAGCATATCACAATGATATTGCTGTCTCTGAGACAACATCGCCAAGAGGCTTCAAGGCTATGGCGGTCGCTCAGGGGGAGGAGATCTGCGACAATTACCGTAAGACGCAGGGAATGGATGTGTTGGTTCTGCGTTTTGATCACCTGTACGGCATTCCCCACAAAGGACAGGAGGAGAATAGTCCTTGCTTTCAGATGTGCCTTGAGGCGTTAAAAACAGGCAAGATCTCTGCCAGTGACAGAAGGTCTTTCTCCATGCTTTATCTGAATGATGCAGTGGAGCTGGCTTATAAAGTGATGATGGAGGAGCATCCGGCGTTGTCCTGCTATCACATCTCATCGATGGAAGAGATCGACGAGATCAAACTGGCAGAGTTCATTATTAAGGCAATGGGCGGCGGTATCCGTCTTGTCAATCACTCGGTAGGAGAACAATACCGCCTTGTGCTGGATGGAAAGCTCTATGAACAGGAATATGATCAGAAGATCTTTGTCTCCTATGGGGAGGGCGTTTCGCAGGTCGTCAAGTATATGAAACGGCATGCGGATTCCTTCATCAATGAAGAGGATACCGGTGGAAGCACAGCCGGAAGAATCTGGCACGGTGTCAAAGTTGCTTTTAAGAGGCTGTTTCCATTTGTGGAGAATCTGGTCTGTTTTATTCCCTTCTTCTTTTTGAACAGTAAGGCGGCAGGCAGTGAATATTTCAATCGATTGGATTTCTTCTTGCTGTATGTTCTGCTGTTTGCGATTATCTATGGTCAGCAGCAGGCGATCTTTTCTTCATTGTTAGCTGTGGCGGGATATTTCCTGCAGCAGATGTATGGACGGACGGGATTTGAGGTGCTGTTGGACTATAATATTTACATATGGATGGCACAGTTGTTCATTATTGGTATGGTGGTAGGCTATATGCGCGACCAGCTCCAGTATGTCAAGGATGAAAATGAAGAAGAGGTGCGTTATTTAAGCAGAAAGGTAGATGATATTGCGGATATCAATGACAGTAATGTCCGCATGAAACAGAGTTTTGAGACACAGCTTGTGAATCAGAGGGACAGTTTAGGGAAGATCTATGAGATCACATCCAGTTTAGAGGCGTATGAGCCTGAGGAAGTACTGTTCTATGCGGCAAAGGTGCTGGGAGAGCTGATGGACAGCCGGGATGTTGCAGTCTATACCGTGGCGAACAGCGACTATGCAAGATTGTTTTCCTTCACGTCCACAGAGGCAAAGAAGCTGGGGAATTCGATCAAATATACGGCTATGGAAGATCTGTACAATGACCTGAGCGAACGCCGTGTCTTTATCAATAAGAAGCTGGATGAGAAGCTTCCATTGATGGCAAGCGCTGTATATACTGAGGACCGGATGGAACTGATCCTGATGATATGGGGAATCCCGTGGCAGCGCATGACGCTCTCTGAGGCCAATCGGCTGACGATCGTTGGTGCGCTGATCCAGAATGCGGTGGTACATGCCAATCGTTATCTGGATGCCCTGACAAGTGAACGCTATCTGGAACAGACGAAGATTATGTCTGCAGATGCTTTCGGGCAGCTTTCCAGAGCATTTTTCGGCGCCAGGGAAAACGGTTTGACAGAGTGCGCCATGTTGGAGATTCTGGCAAAAGACTACCGGCAGGCGGCTGAAATATTAGGGAAGAACATGCGACAGACAGATTATATGGGTGTGCTTGAGGATGGCGGTTTCTATATCTTGCTCTCCAATACAGATGCAAAGAATGCAGAGGGCGTTATGAGGCGGTTTAGAAATGCCGGATATGAGTGCCGTCTCAGAGAGGAGGCTGCCAAATGACATTAACACGGGATGAGCATATTTTTCTCATCGTTGTGATCATCAATACGATCCTGGCAGTTTTGTATCTGTTGATCGGTAGTTTGATTGTGGTGCCTGTTCGTAATAGAAAAAGAGAAGGGGAGACAGAACGCCTGCACGATAACAGAAGGACGTATTTCCTGCGGTTTCTTGTGATGGTGCTGTGCCCGGTGATCGGACCGTTATTTTTCCTGACCGTACATATTCTCTATCTGACAATATTTAGATTCCAGGTAGAACTGGACGATGTGGTCTTTAGCAAAGAACGTGTGAGGACACAGCTTCATGCAGATGAAGAAAGAGAGCGGAATGTGATTCCATTGGAGGAGGCGATCGCAGTCAATGATCAGAAGAGTCTGCGGGTGGCAATGTTAAATGTACTCAAAGGTGAAATCAAGCATTCCTTGTCGGCGATCTCATTAGCACTGGAAACAAAAGATTCAGAGACTTCCCATTATGCAGCGGCTATTTTAAGTCATGAGCTGAGCGAATTCCGTATGGAAGCACAGAAATTATATCTGGGCATTCGGGAGGAAAAGCCGGACCAGACAGAATACGAAGATATGATGCTCAGTTATACCGACGATATTTTAAAGCAGAAAGTCTTTACTGAGTTGGAACAGAAGCGGTTTGTGCGGATGATGGCAGAAGCAGCCGAATCGTTTTATACGAAGAATGCTGCCGGTATGGCGGTACAGCAGTATGAACGCATAGCTTTAAGGCTGCTGGAGATCGGCGATTATGAGAATTCAGAGAAATGGTGTCTGCGGCTGGCGCAGCAATATCCGGATCAGCTTGCGGCATTTACCTGTAAGATGAAACTGTATTTTATTGTCAGAAATCAGGAGGCTTTTTTCCAGACCCTTGATGCTTTGAAGAAATCGGATGTGGTGATTGATAATGAGACGTTAGAGCTGATTCGGATTTTCAGCTAGGAGAAGACGTCTGTTACAATGGATGGGAGAGACAGGGATGATATCACGTCGAAATTATTTTACAATTACGATTGTAATGTTTATCGTTTTCTTTCTGTTCCAGTTTTCTAATGTTGCGCTGGAAAGCTGGAATCATTACGAAGTAAATGAGTATATTGTTGATACGTCAGAGATTTCGAATAAGGGTGATGCTTTCAGGGCAGACGTTGAGGAAGACCAGAGAGAATTTGTGCATGATCTGCGGGAACAGATCGTATTTATCGGTGATCAGGAAGCGGCAGTGAGTGAGACGGCGTCTCTTTGGACGACTTACACGAAACGTGGCTGGATGGCATATCCAACGCTGGAGGCATACGAGAAAGCAAGAGTGGCAGAAAACAGAAAAGATCCTGCGATGATCTTGATCGACGCTATGGGACTTGACTGGGAGGAAGAAGATAATTGTGAGCGGCTGGAAGCATATGTGCAAACGGGCGTCCCGCTTGTCTTTTGTAATCTGCCGGAAGTAACTGTATTGAAAGGAAATAAGCAACTGCAGGAACTTTTGGGGATCAAGACAATCCGGGCGGAAGAGATGGCTGTCACGGAGATTCACCTTCACCGGGATTTCTTATTAGGAGGAGAAGCGTTCTATTCAGAGGATGGACCAGAAGAAGGAATGGAATTCACCCTTCCCTGGTATGAGGTGTCGGCGGGAAACAAGATTTATATCAATGGAATACCGGACAAGAAATCCGCTGGAACAGAACCGCTTGCAGATACACAACTGCCGGCGGTCCTATGGTGCAGAGTGACAGAAACAGCCCCTGTGTTTGTCGTCAATGGCAGCTATCTGGAGGACGTAGCTGGTCTGGGGATTTTATCAGCCATATCGGCCAAAATAAATCCTTATGAGATCTATCCGGTAGTCAATGCACAGAATATGATCTATGCCAATTACCCAGGAATGGCAAAGGAGAATGAGGATGTCTTGATGGAATTGTACAGCCAGTCTCTGGAGGGATTATACCAGAATGTAGTCTGGCCGGATATCGTAGCTGTCCGAAGGGAAAACAGTCTTGCATTGTCCTGTATGCTTGCCCCTCAGCTGGATTATGAAGATGACAATGATCCCGATGTGGTCCAGTTTGAACGCTATATGAAACTGCTAAACGAGCAGCGGGCAGAGACTGGTCTGTCTGGCACTTGTCATTCGGATACCCCTGTTGAGAAAAAGGCTGCAAGAGACTATGAGTTTATGAAAGAGGCGCTGCCAACCTATGAGTTTACTTCTATCTATGCAGACGATCTGACACCAGAAGCGATTCTTTCTGTTCTGCAGGAAGAGTTGTTTGCATCCGTGCGGACGGTTGTGGAGAAGGTTCAGGAGGAGGGAGACGGCAGCAAAGAAGTGATCGGCTATTTTTCGGAGTATATTACAAGGCAGGATGCTGTGATAGACGGACTGGAGGATAGCGTGCGACATGATTTCCGAATCAGATGTCTGGAAACGGCGCTTGGCTATACCAGTGTGCTGGTGGATCTGAAGCATATTGTCTATCCGGAAGATGAGAGGGATGAATGGGCTTATGCTTCTAATACCGTGCGTCAGAATCTGCAGGATTACCGGTTCGGCGAGTATGGGTTTGATATGACGACAGTGTCAGAGTGTGATGAGCGGATTCGAGCTTTTCTGGCATTAGATTATAAAGAACACAGAGAATTTAATACCATTTATCTGGAACGGAACGACGTGGGCGGTCCTGTGTGGTTTGTGCTGCGCACAGACCGTGAAGAGATCGAGAGCGTGGAAGGCGGAAGTTTTAATAAGCTGGAAGACGACGCGTATCTGGTCATGGCAGAGCAGGAAAAGGTGGAGATAACATTAAAGGTGGTCTATTAACACAGAGAGGGAAGAGTTGGAATGAGAATTTGCATAATTGCAGAGGGATGTTATCCATATACAGTAGGTGGAATGTCCAGTTGGGCACATGGATTGATACGCTCTTTTCCGAAACAGGAATTTGTGATTCTGACCATCGTAGCCAACAGAGATCTGCGGGGTAAATTTGTATATGAACTGCCGGACAATGTGGTGGAAGTTCACGAACTGTATCTGGAAGATCTGGACTGGTGCAGACATAGCAAGCGCAAAGGACATATGAATAAGAAGGAATATCAGGCCCTGCGCAGTCTTATGCTCGGCAGGCGGGTTGAGTGGGAAGCATTGATCGATTTCTTCCAGAAGAAAAAACGCTCGCTGAACGATCTGCTGATGGGAGAGGATTTCTTAAATGCAGTGACGGAATATTATATGCTGTATTACAGCCAGATTGTATTTACAGATTTTCTTTGGACAATGCGGTCTATCTATCTGCCGTTATTCAGAACATTGCAGATGAAGATACCGAAAGCCGATGTCTATCATTGTCTGAGCACTGGGTATGCAGGTATTCTGGGAAGTATGGGAAAGCACATCCATGGAGGACGGCTTCTGGTGTCAGAGCATGGAATCTACACGAGAGAACGAGAGGAAGAACTGATCCGGTCGAAATGGGTGAAGGGAATCTATAAGAATATTTGGATCGAGCAGTTCCGTAAGATGTCTAAGATGGCATATGACAGGGCGGAACTGGTGACCAGTCTGTATGACCGAGCCAGAGAGCTGCAGGCGGAATTAGAGTGCCCTATTGAGAAAACAATGGTGATACCAAATGGTGTCCAGGTGGAGAGATTCCAGGATCTTCTGGGTAAAACAGAGTCGGAACAGGAAGAGATCTATGTCGGTGCAGTCTTTCGTGTAGCTCCGATCAAGGATGTTAAGACACTGATCCAGGCTTTTGGATTTGCGAAAGAACAGGAACCAAGATTGAAGCTCTGGATCATGGGACCCTGGGAGAATGAGGATCCTTATGCACAGGAATGTTTTGATATGGTAGGAATTATGGGAATTCCTGACGTTATCTTCACGGGCAGAGTGGATGTGAGAGAGTACTATGGCAAGATGGATATGATGATTCTTACCAGTATCAGTGAAGGTCAGCCGCTGACGGTTCTGGAAAGCTTTGCGGCGCATAAACCGGTGATTGCCACGGATGTAGGGGACTGCAGAGGCCTCATCTCAGGGAACGGTGGGGATGATACGTTCGGTGAGGCGGGGATCATCACCCATATCATGAATATAGGCGAGATTACCCAGGCAATTCTTACTTTGGCAAAGAACCGGAAGCTTCGTATGAAAATGGGAGAGAATGGGTATCAAAGGGTGTGCGCAATCTATCGGATGGAGAATATGTTGAATGCTTATGGGACGATCTATAGAGAATTTGCAGAGAGCATGCAGATAGCTGTTCAAGACGACGAGATGAAAGGTATCATGCAGCAGCCGGCGGATCAAAGTAAGGAGGGGTAAGTCAATGGCGGGTATTGGTGTCAGATTAAACCGTATATTTGAAAAGAAATCGGTTCTCTCAAGTATGATTGGATTTGCTTACAGCACCATTGCAACGGTAGCGCCGATGGTGCTGGTCATATTAAATATTGTATTGATGGGATGGGTGCTTAAGTTAAACCAAACAACTTACCTTGAGAGGGAGGTTTTTTTCTGCACAGTATTGTACATTTTTATCTTTGCATTATTGACAACAGCTCCTTTTAATGCGGTTTCCTCGAAATATATGCAGGATGCCATTTTCGAGGAACGTTATCAGGATATTCTTCCTTGCTATTATTTAGGGTTGATGCTTAATATTGTGCTTAGCTGTCTTCTGGGAATTCCGTTCTGTTTGTGGGAACACTTCGTCGGAGAAGTCAGCGTATTTTACGTATTTGTTGGATTTTGTGGCTATATTTCCCTGGTGTTTGTTTTTTATTCGATGATCTATCTTTCCATCTGTAAGGATTATCAGAAGATTTCTTTCTATTTTTTGCTGGGAATGCTGGCCTCTTTTTTGCTGGCGGTTGTTTTATGGCGTTTCTTCTATTGGGAAGCAACGATCAGCATATTGTTTTCTCTTATGGCAGGATTCTTTTTGATTGCTGTGATGGAATTTGCTACGATCAAAAGATATTTTATGAGAAACAGCAATCGATATAAACATGTGATGCGATACTATGGGAAATGGTGGCAGCTGATGGCAGCAAACTTTCTGTATATTCTTGGCCTATATATCCATAATTTCGTTTTCTGGACAAGTGAAATGCGGATCGTGGTTGTTGAGAGCTTTGTCTGTAACCAACCCTATGATATGGCTACTTGTATTGCCATGTTTACAAATATTTCAGCGACAGTTATTTTTATCGCGCGGATAGAAATGCATTTTCATGAAAAATACAGGGCCTATTCGGAAGCTGTGATCGGAGGAAAACGTGCAGATATTGAGAATACACAGCGAAGGATGTTCAGACAGATCAACAATGAACTGATGAGTCTGGTACGGATTCAGTTTATCATCTCTGTGGTAGTCTATCTGCTTTGTATTGTCTTTTTGCCGGAGTTTGGCCTTGGCGGGATGGTCATGCGGATCTATCCTTGTATGGCAGCGGGATATTTCATATTATTTCTGATGTATGCAGCCATTCTTTTTCTGTATTATTACAATGATCTGGCAGGAGCTGTCCTGACGACATTTTGCTTTTGCGGCGTGACCTTTTTAGGAAGTATTGTAGCGATGCATATGTCAGAGATCTGGTATGGACTGGGAGTGCTGCTTGGAGCATTTGCAGGATGGACGATTGCCTATGGCAGATTGCGCCGGGTAGAGAGAAATCTGGAGAGGAATATTTTCTGCAAAGGACTGCTTCTTAAGAGAGGCAGCGGAAAGAAACCGGCTAGCATGGTCTATCAAAAATCTGACGGGAGACAAAAGGGAACTAAGAAATGGAAACGGGAAGCATCATAAAAATTGCAATGATAACTGCGGGTATTATGCTTATGCTATTCAGCTTCTGGTTTCTCGCTGCGAAAAAGATAACCGTAAATTTTGCTGCTGTATGGGAAATTGTAGGAGGACTGCTGGTTATCATGGGAGTATTCCTGCGGCATCGTGCGTGGATGGAGAATATTTATGAGGAAGGAGTTATGACCTGTATGGGCATGATCTTCCTGGCAGTCTGTTATCTGTTTAGTCTGCTCTTATCTTGTTTGAAGCTGAAAAATCATGAGTTGGCGATTGAGACATCTTTGCTTCTTCAAGAGGATAAGCGGCTGTATGGGAAACCAGAGAAAGAGCTGCTAATCATTCTTCCAGTCAAAAATGAAGAAAAAAATATCCGAAAGGTGTTGGAACAGCTGGCACGGCCAGAGATAAGAGAGATAGCGGATATTCTGTGCATCAATGATGCCTCTACGGATTCTTCCGGACAGATCATGGAGTGTTATCCTTGCACACAGGTCAAAAATGTATTTGGGTTAGGTTATGGAAGTGCGCTGCAACTAGGATATAAGTATGCGGTAAGAAAGAACTATCAATATGTTATTCAGATGGATGCCGATGGACAGCATGATGTCTGCAATATTCCCTTTATCTATGAAAAACTTAGAAGCAGGGATGAGATGGGCAGACAGCCAGATCTTGTGCTGGCATCCAGATTTATGGAGGGCAGTTCTGAGTTTCCCGTTTCGGTATTTAAGAGAGTTGCTTTTTGGTTGTTTCGTACTATGATTCTGGCGGCGACAGGGAGAAGGATCGCAGATCCGACGACAGGACTTCAAGGATTAGGTAGAAATACATTTACTTATTATTCACATTACAATAATTTTGACTATCAATATCCGGATGCGAATATGATCATGCAGATGCTGCTCTTACAGTACCAGTTGGTAGAAATACCGGCTGTGATGCATGCAAGAACGGATGGCAAAAGCATGCACGCAGGAATTGAACCAATCTGGTATATGGTGCGTATGTTCTGCAGCGTTACGGCAGTGGTATTGAGAGTTAAAGTACTAAAAATGGGGTAGAAAGCATGATAAAAACAAATAGGAGAGTTGTCTCCTTGTTATTGTTTGTTGTAATGATGGCGATCCTATTCCTTAGTATCGTAGTCGTTCAAAATTACCGGGGAAATATCAGAATGAAAAGCAATTTGTTTACAGAATCGTCGCGGGAGTTAAAGAATCCTGGACGAGGATTTTATCAGCTTTATCGTTTTATGATAACAGATGAGGAAGTAAATTATTGGAAAATGGTCCAAGGGCTGTATGAAGCAGACAAGGATACAAGATTAACGCTGGTGGAGATCAATCTGCAAAATTACCGTGACGGTGAAATCAGCAGGCAGGGAATGGATAATGTGGAAGCTTTGTTCCGGGCGCTGAGTGATCTTGATAAACAACTGATTGTCCGTTTTATGTATGACTGGGATGGAGAAAACAGCAAATATGAACCGGAGACGATAGAGATTATTTTAAGACATATGGAGCAGTTAAAAAAGGTACTGCATGAAGCAGAGGAGCATATTTTCGTTTTGCAGGGTCTGTTTATTGGAAATTGGGGAGAGATGAACGGGACGAAGTATCTGAGTGATGCACGCCTGCTCGAACTTACAGAGATGTTAGACCATGTGACGCCAGACAGAATCTATCTTGGAGTCAGGACGCCGGAACAGTGGCGCAGGATCACCGGAATACAGAAGATCTCGCAGAATGCTTTGGAAGAGCATGCATTCGCTGGACGGATTAGTTTGTATAATGATGGTATGCTTGGAAGTGAAAGTGATTTTGGAACTTATGGAGTACAGAAGATTGAAGGAGAGGTGATCTCAGAAAGAACGAAAGAATTACAGTTTCAAGAGGAATTGTGTAAAAGAGTCCCAAATGGTGGAGAGGTCATTCAGGATAATCGATATAATGATTTTGATAATGCGGTGAAGGATCTTGCGACAATGCATGTCACTTACCTGAATGAGGGACACGATCAGACCGTTCTGGATAAATGGAAAAAGGTAAAAGTTACAGAAGAAGGCTGCTACCAGGGGATGGACGGATATACCTATATTGAACGGCATTTGGGATATCGTCTTCTGATCCAGGAAGTTACCTTTCAGCATAATACATTTTCGGATTTTATAGAAATTGGAGTGACGATGAGAAACGTTGGATTTGCACCAATATATGCCAGGCCTGAGGTTGGTATTGCCCTTTATGATGGAGAGCAGGATACTTATCTGTTATATGAGATGGAAGGAGATCTGTGCAAGCTGGCAGGAGGCAGTGCGTCGGAAGAACATTTGACTCTTACAGCGGATATTCCTGTGGATAGGCTGTTAAGGACAAAGTATAAAGTATATTTTTTTCTTACTGATTTAGTGACTGGTCAGCCAATTCTTCTGGCGAACGAGCAGGAAGCAGGAGAATATGGATATTGTATTGGCAGTCTTGAATTATACGATCACTGACAGGAAGGGGAAATGATATGGATCCGTGGTATTGGATATCGGAATATATAAAGGTATTTTGCGGTTATCTATTTCTGATGTTTCTCTGGCCATCCGTGGTATTTTGCAATCATTTGCGTGAAAAGACAAAGTCATATCGTTTTAGTTTTTGTGTGACGGCGCCGATCGTTGTGATCAATACGATCGTTCTGATCCTGGGGCTGCTCCATGGATTACGTCCGTGGACGGTCCGATTGTTCATGTATGGGATTTTTGTGTTGGCGTTGTGCAAAAGCCTGATCTCCTATCTTGACAGGGAATACCGGAGAATGATGGGAGCAGAATTTCCTGATGTTAGAGCCCTAAAGGGAAAATATAGGGTACTGGTTCTCATATTACTCTTTTTTCTCGTATGCTACAGACATGCAAAAAAAGCAGTACATTTTCTGAGCTTTGATTATTTAAGAAAATTAAAAAAGTGTAACTGGCAGAAAGTCAGGATAAAAATAAAAGGACAGATCTGGAATTTAGGAAGCGGCGTCAGTAGATTTTTTTGGAGATATGGCATTCTTATGCTGGTGCTTATTTTTGGAATGGCCTATTTCTCTTACGGCGCATTCCAGATGCCATCCTATGGATATGGGGATCTGTACATTCATCATAAGTGGATTTATGGACTGATCGAGGGAAATATCTTTTTGGAAGGAATCTATCCAGAGGCAATGCATTGTTTTATCTACTGCATGCATACTCTTTTGGGGATTCGCGTGTATAGTATCTTACTTTTTTTGCAGGGAATCCACGTGAGTGTCTTTATGGTTGCGACGTATTTTCTGTTAAGAAAATTATTTCGCTGGCGGTATACACCGTTGCTTGTACTGATGTTGTTTTTAACCTGGGATCTAAGTAACGCGGATTTGATTCACAGCATGTTTCGGCTGCAGATTACGATGCCGCAGGAATTTGGCCTGCATACTGTATTTTTGTGTGTCCTGTATCTGACGGACTATCTGGAGAGTAAGCAGATAAAAGAAAGAAGAGGAGAGCCGCTCTTTCTGTTTATGTTATCTCTGGCTGCGGCAGTCATGATCCATTTTCACGTGGTTCTTATGATTGTGATCGTATGTGGCGGCTTTGCTGTTTTTGCATGGAAACAGGTGTTTGCCAGGGAAAATCTTATCCCGTTGGCGGCAGCTTTGAGCGGCGCATGCTTGATCGCACTGACGCCTATGCTGGGAGCACGGATGCAGGGAATTCCGTTCAATGCATCGATTGACTGGGCTGTGGGCGCTATGAGCGGTAAGGAAAGCAGAGATCTGCGGGAACAGCATACAGATACAGAAGATACCAGGGAAGTGAAGGAACTAGAAGAGACGTCAGAGGGCAAGCGTAAAGAGATCAGTATCACTGCAGCAGTCTTGCGCAGTGTGGGCGAAATTTTCGATCAGGGATATGCCGTACTGTATGGCAGAGAAAGAGGGGCGTGGATGTTTGCGATTACGGCTGCGCTCAGCGTTTTACTCTGGCTGTCCGGACGTGTTGTCCGGTTACGGCAGTTCCATGAGAGGTATGCGGGGTATCGTCCAGTGATCCTTACCTCTGTCTTATACGTATTGGTGTATGCTGCACCTATGGTGGGGCTGCCGGATTTCATACCGGAAGGACGTTTTTTTGCACCGGGTCATATATTGCTGCTGGCAGTTATGCTGATGCCGATAGATTTTTTGTTTTGTGAAGCGCTTCGTTTGTGCAGCGATGCCGTTTTACGGATTGTGTCGTTTGTGTCACTGGCTGGAATCTATGGGATCGTTATGGCGACGGGAAGTTTCAGGGGATTTCTATTCTATGAAATGTCACGATACAATGCGGCGGTGACAGTGACAGAATCTATTATAAATACGTTTCCGCGATATAGTTATACGGTTATATCGCCTACCGATGAGCTTTATCCAGTTATTCAATATGGATGGCATGAGGAATTGCTTACTTTTGTAGAAAATTGTAGTAAGGATGAGTATGCCATTCCGTCGGAGTACGTATTTATTTATGTGGAGAAGAAGCCGCTTCTCTATGCACAGTCCCATTTCTTTGAAGGATCCAGGTGGATGGGCGAGGAGAAATACCTGGAGCCTTTTTGGAATATGTATGCCATGAAATATCCGGATAGCGGAGCAAGCCAGAGTCCAGAGATCCTGGCATCACAGATTTCTGACCAGGATGCGGAGAGAGAACTCCCCGCGTATGATAGTGCATGGTCGATGTATTTACAGCTTGAGAATCGGACGATTTTAGAATCAAAGGCGTATCACTGGTGTCAACAGTTTGCACGGCAGCATCCCTCCGTATTGAACGTCTATTATGAAGATGAAGATTTTGTATGTTATTATTTCAGGCAGGATGCGGGGAGTCTGCCGTATAATCTGGGAAGTGGGAAATGATATATGATAAAACGATTAGCTTTATGCATCTTCAATGAGATAAAAGAAAGAGAGTGGCGGCTGTATAAAAGAAGGAAATATAAGCGGCTGAAGAATAAAGAATTTACGATCATTGGATCGAATTGTACAGGTGCATTTATGTATTATGACCTTGGGCTTAAATATCTTACGCCTACTGTGAATCTGATGATCGAGATGAATGATTTTGTTAAGATGGCCGGGAATCTGGAATGGTATATGAAGCAGGAACTGGTGGAAGGAACGGAAGAAGAAAAATGTCCGGTCGGTCTGCTGGGGGATATTAAGATCCATTTTATTCACTACAAAAGCTTTGCAGAGGGAGCGGCGAAATGGGAAGAGAGAAAACAAAGGATCAGATGGGATAATCTTTTCATTGTAGGTTCAGAGAAAGACGGCTGTACTTATGAGACGATCAAGAAGTTTGACGAGCTGCCCTATGAAAATAAGGTTATTTTTACTCATGTAGAATATCCGGAGTTTCCATCGGCTTATTGTATAAGAGGGTTCGAGGATCGGAAGGAGGTTGGGGTTGTAATAGATTACAGGGATCAGTTTCTGAGAAGACGATATCTGGATCTTTTTGATTATGTCGGGTTTCTAAATGGCAAAAAGAGACGAAATAGGAGTGGTAAGGTATGAATGATGTGGGGATTTTGACATTTCATTGTTCAGACAATTATGGGGCAATGCTACAAGCCTATGGGTTAAAAGAGTATTTGAAACAGAAAAATGTAAAGGCTGAGATTGTACGGTATGAACCGCCCTATATGACGGGGAGACATTGGTGGATTCCCTATATACCCGTCGGCGGATTGACAGGAATCTTATATTATGGATTGCGGAGCTGGAAAAGAAATCTTAGATTGGGTAAGACCTTTTTTGAGAAAAGAGCCAATATGGAACGATTTAGAAAAGAGTATCTTACGGAGGGAAACAGAAAAAAGTTATATTGGGACATGCAATTAAAGCAGCTTTCTTATCAATATTATGTTGTGGGAAGCGATCAGATCTGGAATCCCAGTATAACATGTGGTCTGCGAAAGGCATATTTTGGCTGTTTCAAAAATCCATATAAAAAGAAAGTGATTGCCTATGCGGCAAGTCTGGGAAGCGCAGTTCTTCCCTCTAAATACGATAAACAGTTTGGAAAATTAATAAAGTATGTGGATGCTATTTCAGTCAGGGAGAAGGTTTCTGTTCCTTATGTGAAGCAGTTTTATGATGGACCAGTATCTGATGTTCTGGATCCCGTTTTTTTGTTGGAAGCGAAAGCGTGGAAGAAGATCGAGAAAGTGCCAGTCAAAAAAAAGTATATTTTTATCTATATGACAGAGCGAAATGATAAGCTGGTTGAATATGCAAAGGAGTTGTCGCTCAAAAGAGGGTTGGAGATCATTAAGGTAACGGATGCAGTAATCTTAAGCGATAAGGCAATCATAACAGATCGGATAGCCGGTCCATCAGAATTTTTAGGATATATTCATCAGGCAGAATATGTGATATCAAATTCTTTTCATGTGATCGCATTCAGTATTATCTTTCATAAAAATTTCACAGCATTTCTACATAGCAGTGTCGGTGAAAGAATAAGTAATATATTACAGATCAGTGGGTTGGAAAATAGGTTCTACCAGGAAAATATAAGAGTGGAGGAAGATGGTAGGATTGATTGGAAGGAAGTCGAGAAGCGCATTGGGGAGAGTGTGCAATCAGCAGGAGAATTTTTGATGAAGAATATTGGACAAGGTGTATCTTTTTGATTTTGAGGGGATGAGATGAAAAGTCATCAAAAGAAAGAGAATTGCTGCGGATGCGGGGCGTGTGCAGAGATCTGTCCTCTGAAAGCAGTCAGCATGGTTCGTGATCGAGAAGGGTTTTGCTATCCGCAGGTTGATCGTTCACTCTGTACTGCATGTGGAAAATGCAGACAAGTATGTCCGATTAAAAGGCATGAATCAGTTGAAGGACAGAATCTATATCTTGGTGCGCAGGCAAAGGACAAAGGGATTAGATATTCTAGCTCCTCAGGGGGTATCTTTAACGTATTGGCACAGCATATCATAAGGATGCAGGGAATTGTTTATGGTGCCGGGTATGACGGGAACATGAGTGTGCTCCATAGAGCGGTATCGGATCAAGCGCAGCTTGAACAGGTTATAAAGACAAAATATGTTCAGAGCAGTATGGAACGAATCTACAGCAGGATAGAGAAGAACTTAAAAGAAGATAAATGGGTGCTGTTCTGTGGTACGCCCTGTCAGGCACAGGCGCTTATCCTGTTTTTGAAGAAAGCATATGAGAAATTGATCGTTGTTGATCTTGTATGCTATGGGGTGCCGTCTCCAGGGATATGGGAAGACTATGTAAAGTATCTGGAGCATAAACATGAAGGAAAAATGACAGGATTTTCTTTCCGTGATAAGCGGAATGCAGATAACGGACATATGCGCTCTTATATAATAGATGGCATAGAATATGTTGATTCTCTTTATCAGGACATTTACTGTAACATGTATTTTAGAAACTATATTCTGCGGCCATCTTGCCATAGCTGTAAGTTCTGTTCAGTGAGTAGAAACAGCGATTTTACAATCGGGGATTTTTGGGCGTTAGATCGTGTCAGACCCGATATGGAGGATGGAATGGGAACTTCTATGATAATTGTACATTCCGGAAAAGCAAGAAGGATATGGAATGAAATAGAACAGGAACTTGACTGGTTTGTATGTAAGAAGGAGGAGTTATTGCAGCCAAGACTATTGGGTCCGACTAGCAGGGCAAGAATAAGGTGGGCTTTTCTACTATTATACAAATGTATGCCATTTTGGATAATGGCGAAATTAATGGAAAGATGACACATGCTTTTAGAGGAAAATAAAGATGCTGGAAATGTTTCGATATTTGATAGGAATATTAGAGAAGAGGGAGCGAAGTGACTGGAAAATATTGAGCCTATTAGATTTCATCAGTCCAGTTACGGATCTTATTAATTTTTCAGTGATTATCTATATTATCAATGTTGTTATGCGGGAAAGGCAGGCATCGAAAGAGATTGTTTTATTTACATTTTTGATGGGAATTTTGTCCATTCTAAAGGGGTTTTTTGATCTATATAAATATAAGATTCATAACCGATTTCTTTATAACGGTTCCCAGCGGCTGTCTGAAAAACTATGTGAAGTACTGTTAAAAGAAGATTTACTGCATCATGAGCAGAAGAGTCCCATGCAGGCAGTTGCACTGGTGCGCACTGATACACAAAACTGCATGAACATTCTGCTGACTTGTCTTGAAAGTCTGATCAATATGTTAACTATGGCGGGATATTTTATTGTCATGCTGTTTACTTCGACATGGCTGGGACTGACCAGTTGCGTGGTATTTATCCTGTTCATGGCTGGAATGTTTTTCTATTATCGAAATCAGATAGAGGTGTATGGGGAAAAATCCAGAATGCTTGCGATCAAAGCAAATGCCCAGGTAACGATTGCCTATGGGAATTTCAAAGAAATGAAGATTGCTGATCATGCGGATGTTATTTTGCGGCGGTATCGCAATGTCAGTGAGGATTATGCCCAGATACAAAAGCAGTATCAGTACAAAAGAAGTATGATGAACATGGTCATGCAGAATTTCGTGATGACAGCTTTATTTATTATATTAGCCTGTTTTTTGAATCGTCCGGGAGATAATACGGAGATTTTTCTGGCGTCAATGGTAGTATATCTGACGATGCTGATCAAGATGATACCAATAGCATATAGTATTGTGCGTGAACTCAATGAGGTGAAATTTTCTCAGAAATCTTATGAGGTATTGAGGGAAGGAATGTCCAGATATGCAGAGATCAAGCAGATAGAAAAAGAGGAAGAAAAATACAGATATAAAAAACTGACTTTTAAAAAAGGACTTTTTGTCGATAATCTCACTTTTTACTACAACGACCATAAAAAGATCTTCGAACATGCATCCATTAAGATTCCGGCAGGATGTTCCATTGCAGTGATCGGCATTTCTGGTATTGGAAAGACAACGTTTTTGGATCTGATCCTTGGATTATTGACACCGCAGGCAGGAAAAATCCTATATGATGATTTTGATATTGTAACCCGTAAGGACGAACAGGGAGTATGCAGAGCCAGCATAGGAGAAATAACAAGTTACATTCCACAGACGGTATATTTAAATGGGGAAACAATCTGTCATAATGTTACCTTTTTTGCCAAAGAAGAGGAAGAAAACAGCGAAAAAGTAAGGGAATGTTTAAAATGTGCGCAGGTGTGGGAAGATGTTAAACAGATGCCGGATGGCATTCATACACTGATCGGTGAGAATGGAACAGCACTTTCCGGCGGACAGCGCCAAAGAATTGCGCTGGCGAGAGCCTTGTACAAAGACTTTGAACTTCTTGTCATGGACGAAGCGACTGCAGCATTGGATCTGGAAACAGAGAAGGCAGTCATTGATTCGATTCGGCAAGTGAAAGGAAATAAAACGATATTGATCGCTACCCATCATAAGAGCCTGGCAGATGAGTGCGATATGGTGTATCGGATAGAAAATAAAGGATTTGTGAGAGTAAAATAGTCATATAAAATATGAGCAGTAAAGGTTCGAAGAAAAGAAAAATAAAACTTGTAAAAGACAGAGTATCCGCAGTGATTCCAGTATTTAATGGAGAAACTTATCTATCGTCAATGCTGGAATCGATGCTAGATCAAACTTATTCACAGATTGAAGTGATAGTAGTTGATGACGGTTCAATAGATGGCACTGTTGCGGTTGCAGAAGGATACTATGAGAGATTTCGGGCAAAGGGGTACGATTACCGTATTGTCAGAGCGATGCATAGGAATGCTTCGGCGGCAATCAACTGTGGACTGCCTTATGTGACGGGAGAATATTTGATCTGGCCGGACAGTGATGACCGGTTGGAGAAAGAATCTGTAGAGAAGAGGGTGAAATTTCTGCAGAAGAATTCGCAGTATCAATGTGTCAGATCACTGGCATATTATTTTGATCAGCGAACACAGGAGATTGTATCAGCGGATGAAAGTATAGGCGAATTATCCAAAGAGGATTTGTTTTGGGATATTTTGGAATCTAAAACGTTTGTGTGCTGTGGGTGTTATATGTTAAAGACCGAGAAATTTTTTGAGATTTATCCTCAAAAGCATATTCCTGAATATGACGTTGGGCAGAATTTCCAGATGCTGTTACCTTTTATGTATTACTATAAATGCCCGACGATCCCGGAGCAACTCTATGGAGTCTGTGTCAGACAAGGGAGTCATTCCAGAACGGAGTTGACGGAAGTGGAGGAAAAGAAGAAATATCAAGATTATGAGGATTTGATTGATGAGATTGTTTCGCTATGTCATATAGAAGATAAAGAGTCGATCGATCGGATGAAGTATTGGAAGATTAGGCGAAGATATCTTCTTGCAATGAAATATAAAGATGTAGGAAAGCTGATCGTAGCTTTATATCAGATACGACAGTATGGAAAAGAAGAATTTCATCAGGCATTTCGTGATCTTATGTGGAAGTGTATAAATATATGGAGTGTGCAATGGAAAAAAAGATTTCAGTGATTATTCCGGTTTATAATACGGAAGAATATATTCGTGATTGTGTCACATCCGTTTTAGAACAGACTTTCCAGGATTTTGAGATTATATTGATCAATGACGGCTCACAGGATAACAGCGGAGAGCTTTGTGAAAGACTGTGTACAGAAGATCAGAGAATACGGGTTATCAGACAGGATCACAAAGGAGTGTCTGTGGCCAGAAACGCAGGAATCGATGTGGCAAAGGGAAAGTATCTGTTTTTTCTGGATAGCGATGATATTATCCATCCACAGCTTCTGGAGACGCTTTACAGATTGCAGGAAAAGAATCGGGCGATAATATCAGCGACAGAGTTTTGTTATGTAAGAAGCGCAAATTTTCAGAAATTTGTGAATTGGAAGAAGGAGCAGGATCATGGAAAAAATTTCTGCTATCTGAATCAAGATAAGGCAAGGAAACCGTCAACTTTTGCACATCCAAGATTGCGGCTTGATGCAATTGGCGGGAAAATGATTCTTTCCGAAGCGATTGGTCAGATGCGGTTTGATGAAGAACTTACTCATGGCGAAGACACCTTGTTTCTCCATGAGATGATTGCTAACGGGGCGGATGTCACAGTGCTGTTTCGCAAATGGTATTTCTATAGAAGGACTGAGAGAAATTATGGAAAGGAATACTCAGTAGAATCCTGTAAGAGCAGATGGGAAGTACAAAGGAGACTGCGAGACCATGAATGGAATAACAATAGGACGGCGAGGGCTGTCTATGAGGAATGGATTCTTCTTTGTGAGATCGTATTGTGGTACGAGATGGGTAGAAAGAACCAGGATGATCAATTGGTGAAATACATAGAGGATCTGATAAAAGTGGAAAAGAAATCATGGCTGTATTCGCAGGTGGATTGGGGCAGAAGGATAGTGTTTCATCTTGGATGTGTATGTTATCCCCTTTATAAAATTATTGCAGACTTTTTTCATTGGTATCACCATACCCTGGATCTTCCACGTGAGCTACGAGGGAAATAGGAGAGGCAGATTGAGAGCATTGTTTTTTTTAAATTCATTTGCGGGTGGAGGGGCAGAAAGAGTTTGTCTGAGCTTGGCCATACAGCTTCATAAGTTGGGGATAGAGAGTGATTTTGTAACAATTTATGACGCCTTGCCGGATTATGATATTCCGGATCATATCCGTATTTTTTCTATAGGAATCAGTACAAAGGCATCATCACTGACAGTTCTTATTGATCTTCTGAAAGCTGTACCGAGGGTGGACACTTTTATTTCTGGTAAGAAATATATATTGATAACAGCCCATTTGCAGCCTTCATATTTGTTGGCTGTCCTGACAAGAAAGGGAAAACATACGCTTTATGTTATGCATAACCGATGGGGGCAGGATGCTGGATGGAAAGAGCGGCTGTCTACAGCGGTTTTGAAGAAAGTGCTGAAAAGAAAACAAATAGTAACGGTTTCACATGGGTTGGAAGAAGAACTGATTGACAAATACAGGATGAGGCCGCAAAACATCACGACGATTTATAATCCGTGCAGTGATGTGGAACTGCAGTCAGAACAGTGGTCATCTTTGCCTCATCCACGGCCATATATCCTTGTTATGGGACGACTGGTGGAGCAGAAGAATCCTTTGCGTGCATTGGCGCTGTACCGGGATGGCAGATTCTATGAACACTATGATCTGGTTTATATCGGCCGGGGACCGTTGGAAAAGCGGCTAAAGAATGAGATTGCAAAAAGTAAACTGGTGAATTATGTGTTTTTGCCTGGTTTTCAGAGAAATACAAGGCAGTGGATCAGCAATGCATCTTTATTATTATCGTGTTCCAAATATGAGGGGTTCTCTTTGAATTTAGTAGAGGCGTTGCTCTGTAAAACGCCGGTTGTGTCTTCTGACTGTCCATACGGGCCTCGTGAGATCTTGACGGACGAACTGGCGGCGTATCTGATCGATCCAGAAAACGATAGTGATCCGGCTGAGAGCATATCTGTTATTTCAGCAGCATTAAGGTCTTATCCAGAAATCACAGAGAAGTATTATGCGAAGTTCGATGATGCGCGGATCGTTCGGAGGTATCTCGATGTGTGGCATAAGAAGTTTGGGGATGAAAGTAATTCTGGACGGGAGGAAGGGTTATGAGCAATGTCCTGTTTATCATATCAACATTGGAAGGAGGAGGGGCAGAACGGACATTATCGAATATCGTGACTCATTTTCCAGATGATTGGAAAGTAGATATTTTATTAAATAATAAATCGTTTATTCGATATCCATATAAAGGGAATATATTATCATTGGATCTTCCGGATTATGGAGAAAAAAAAACAGTGCTCTGTCTTCTGAAGGAGATCTTCAAAAAGACGTTGTATTTAAAAAAGATAAAGAAAAAAAATCGGTATGATGCTTGTATTAGTTTTCTCCCCAGTTCGAATATCTCGAATGCTCTGTCAGGGAAAAAATATGGAAAAACGATTATTTCTATTCATAGCAATATTGTGAATAATGAAAGCAAATTTGTAAATAAAATGTTTTTATGCTTCTTTATTAAAATTTTGTATCGTCGGACAGATAGGATCATAGTTGTTTCAGAAGAAATTGCCTTAGAAGTAAAAAGAAAATTGAAGTTGTCAGAAGATAGAATCGGAGCAATCATAAATGGATGTGATATTGCTGGGATAAGAAAGAAAATGCGAATAGTGCCAAAAGAAGGAAAAAGCAGAAAGATTTGTGAAGAAGGTCAAAAGATAGTTCTTACTGTGGGACGCATGGTTGAAGAGAAGGGGCAGTGGCATTTGATCAGAGCGTTTTCAGAGGTGATAAAACAGGAACCGGAAACGAAATTGCTGATTGTGGGAGAAGGAAGACTAAAAGAATATTTAACAGGATTAACTGAGGCATATGACCTGAATGAAAAGATATTTTTTCAAGGGTATAGTACTAACCCATTTTGGTATTATTCGATTGCAGATATTTTTGTACTGCCATCGTTAACGGAGGGTTACCCGAATGTTGTAGCTGAGGCGGTTTGCTGTGGGGTGCCGTGTATTGCGGCAGATGTTCATACTGGCGTGCGGGAAATACTGTCGCCAGACCTGGATGTATTAGGTGAAAGAACCAATGATGTCTTAGAGGAAGAATATGGCATATTGGTTCCGGTATGCAGTGGAAAGAAATATAAAAGCGATGAACCTCTGGAAGAGGCAGAGAGCAAAATGGCGGAAGCAATTGTAAAGCTGTTACAGGACAGCGGAAAAAGAACGCACTATAAACAGCAAAGTATGCAGAGAAGCGGCGATTTGGATATTGGTCAGATCGTCGGAAGATGGATTGATGAGATATCATCTTCCTAAGGAAGAGGTGATTAGGATCTATTAGAAAAGAAATCGTTTGTGGAAGGATAAAATCGTTTCGAAGGTGTGGAGAGGAGATGTAATGGAGTGTGGTCTTACGATTTTTACACCTACATATAACCGGGCATATTGTCTATCAGTTTTATACTATTCGCTGTGTGCGCAGACGGTGTCTGAATTTGAATGGCTGATTGTAGATGATGGGTCAACGGATGATACAAGGGACCTGGTTGAATGCTGGAAACAAGAGAGGAAGATAAAGATCCGTTATTTTTGGCAGGAAAATACAGGAAAGGCACAGGCGCATAACCGAGGAGGGGAACTTGCACGGATGGAGCTGTTTACTTGTGTGGATTCGGACGATATGTTGAAACCAAATGCTGTTGCTGATATTTTATCGTTGTGGAAGCAGCATTCGGATCAAATAGGCATGATATCTTTAAAAGAACGCTCCGATGGCAGACCTATGGCGCATTGGAACAGTAAGGTTCAATACTGCACATTATATGATGCATATAGGAAATATGGTTTGCGAGGAGAGACAATGCTTATATATCGCACAGCATTAATCCAAAAATACAAATTTCCGGCATTTGAAGGCGAGAAATTTATACAGGAATCCTATTTGTATGATCGTCTTGATCAAGAGGGGACTCTGTATATCACAAATGAGAGTTTTTATAGAGCAGAGTATCTGGAAGACGGATATACGCGGAATAATAACAAAATCTTTCATGAAAATCCCCATGGACACCAGGCCTATATTGTACAGCGGTTAAAACTGGATAAGAAATTGAGATATAAGATTCTTGATACAATTTTGTATATAGGAAGTAAACGGCTGTTAAAAGATCATCGCATGATAGTGGATTCGGTATATCCAGTTTTAACCTGTTCCTTATATTTTCCGAGTATGATTTATTATTTTATAAAAGATGTAGCTTTAAAATTAGAAAAAAGAGGGTAAAAAAGTGAATGCCTATTGGCTGATGGAATATGTAAAAATACTTATTGGATATTTCTTTTTCATGTTTGTCTGGCCGTCCGTTGTCTTTAGAAATTATCTGAAAGGAAAGACCAAAACGTATCGTTTTAGTTTTTGTGTCACGGCACAGATCATCATTGTTAATACAGTAGTTCTTATATTAGGTCTTTTCGGGATTTTGTATACTGGATTGATCGCGGTTTTATTCTATGGAATCTTTTTGTGGACATTTCTCCGTATGTGTTTGGATTGTGCGTGGCTGAAGGCTGATCGTGAAGGAAAACAGCAACATTTTCGACTGTGGGTGCAAGACTTGCGTAAAGATTTTACGGTAAGAGGCGGGGAGTATATCTTACTTTCGGTGGTGATGATTTTTGGGATGTTGTATTTCTCCCATGGAGCTTTTCAGGTACATTCTTATAGTATCTATGACGTATATCAACATCATGGCTGGGTGAATGCATTGGTGGAGGGCAGAATCTATCCTGGCGGAATTTATCCTGAAGCAATGCACTGTTTTATCTATTGTCTTCATGCACTATTCGGGATTCGGATCTATAGTCTTATGTTATATTTGCAGTGCATACACTTGATGCTGTTCTTTCTTTCGGCGTATATTTTATTCAGGGAAGTATTTCATTGGTGTTATTCACCGATTTTTGTAATTTGCCTGTATATGACGATCAATATAACCGGAGGTCACAGTATGTACCGTCTTCCGTTAACGCTCCCGATGGAATTTGGTTTACATACTCAATTTTTGTGCGCCGCATATTTTGTACGATATATGAAAAGAGAAGGACATATTGACAGGAAAGAGAAAAGTTCAAAGTTCTGTTGGGATGAAAATTTATTGATATTGGTACTGGCGCTGGCTGCTTCAATCGCCTCCCATTATTTTACAACGATCATGGCATTTCTGCTCTGCGCTTCATTTGCAGTATTTTATATCAGAAAAATATTGCGTGTGGAGTATTTTGTTCCGTTGCTTGTTTCTGTGATCTGTGGATGTATGATTGCAGTGGCACCTATGGTGGGGGCGTTTATTTCTGGAATACCGTTTGAAGGGTCGATCAGGTGGGCACTGAGTGAAATGGAGAGCAGCAATGCCGGATGGATCAGCTCTGAAAATATTTCCGGGGACATAGAGGCTCCAAGAGGACCATTAGAATTGACGCGGGAAGATATGGAGGTTGTGGAAAAATTACCACAGATTGGGCAGTACATTCTAACAGGGATCATAAGAACAGAATATTTTATAAAAGTCATGTATCAGGACGGATATCAAGGGATGCATAAGCCGGAAAGAGGAAGAAGGATTTTTTGGATCACGGTGTTTATGATCGCGTTCTGTATTATAAATAGAGTGAAAGATTTTATATGGCTTAAGAAAATTGGCAGAGAGTACCCGCCGATCATCCTAGCATCCTTTCTTTCAGTGTTTGCCTGTGTCAGCAGCCTAAAGCCAGAGCTGGGATTTCCAACGATTATTCCTGAGCATCGTTTTTGTGCAGAAGGTTTTCTCATGACTTTTGCTATCATGATGATGCCGGCGGATATCCTTTTTTCTGTAGCAGAGCATTTTCGGAAGGGTTATTTTTTACAGACATTGTCTTATCTTTTTTCAATAGGTATATACGGACTTATGCATTTCCAGGATAACTTTCATGGTTATCTATCCTGTTCTTTAAATCGATATGATGCAGCAGTGGAAGTGACAGAGTCCATTATCAATGAATATCCAGAGGGTACTTATACAGTAATCTCACCACACGAGGAGGCTCATCAGCTTGCTCTCTATGGGGAGCACGAGGAAATTCCGGTATTTCTTGAAAAATGCACAGGAAGGGATTATTTACTTACAACAGAATATGTTTTTCTATATGTGGAAAAAAAGCCGATTGAATACCATCAAGTGTATTTCTACAGCGGACCTTCCTGGTTGGGAAAAAGTGGAAACATGCAGATCAGATCGACAGAAATTTCGGAAGAAGCAGCAAAGGAAAATCTGGAGAACTATGCAGATTCTGCCTGGGAGCCATATGCGAAAGGGCGTACAGCTATGGAGTCTAAGCTATATTGGTGGTGTCAGGACTTCGCCCAAAAACATCCTTCAGAATTAAAAACATATTATGAAGACGATAACTTTATTTGTTATTTTTTTAGACAAGATACAGATGATCCCTATAATCTTGCAGGAGGACTGTGATGAAAAAAATTCTGTTTGTGATCAATACTATGGGAATGGGCGGTGGAGAAAGAGGAATTCTGGAATTATTTGATCAGATAGACTTGGAGAAATACGAAGTATCTTTGTTTGTGTTAACAGGACAAGGAGAGCTGATCGGCCAGATCCCAGATAAAGTGCATCTTTTAAATAGAATATATTTCCCGATTTCGGTACTTGATCATCCAGGGAAGCTCCGACTTATTAAGACTGTGATGAGAAGTATGTTCATCAGAGGTACAATATGCAAAAGAATGGGATATATCATTAGGAATTTAAGGGAGATGGTTCAAAATGGGGACATACAAAAGAATAAGATTTTCTGGAAAGTTCTCTCAGACGGGGCGCAAAGGCTGGATCAGGAATATGATCTTGCAGTAGCTTATTTGGAAGGAGGATCAGCGTATTATGTAGCGTCTTATGTGAAGGCTAAAAGAAAAGCTGCCTTTATTCATATTAATTATGAACTGGCAGGATATAACAGAGGACTGGATGAAGAGTGCTATGTAAAGTTTGATCGTATCTTTACTGTATCGGAAAGCGTAAAGGAGAGCTTTCTTAGAGTTTATCCAGAATGCAGCAAACAGACAAGCGTGTTTTATAATTTAATTAATAGGGAAAAGATCATACGTAGATCAGTAGAAGAAGGAGGATTTTCGGATGAGTATGATGGATTTCGGATTTTGACAGTGGGAAGGCTGGTTGTGCAAAAAGCGCTTCCTGTGGCGATCGATGCTATGAGGATCTTAAAGACCAGTGGCAGATCTTTTCGATGGTATGTCCTGGGAGAGGGAGAGATACGAAAGAAACTACAGGAACAGATTCAGGCGCTGGGATTGGGGGAGGACTTCATTCTCTTAGGAACCGTGGAGAATCCTTATCCTTATTATGCGCAGTGTGATCTGTATGTACATACGACCTATTACGAAGGAAAGAGTATTGCGATAGAAGAGGCGCAGATCCTTGGATGTGCCATGCTGGTGACAGAGCATAGCGGCGTATGGGAACAAATAGAAGATGGAGTGGATGGAAAGATCTGTGCGCTCAGCCCTCAGGAGATAGCGGAGAACATACTGGAGATGGTACAGGATCGGCAGAAGCTGAATGCTTATAGACAGGCAGCGGCACAAAGAAAACAGATGGATAATCAGAGAGAGGTCAATAAGCTTCTGGAATTATTAAAGTGAATCTCCTTCCACCTTCACATCCAAAATATCCTCAAACAAAATCTTCGTATTGACGATCCGTACAAACCGGCATGCCGTATCGATCCGGGCGACCATGCCGGTTTGTTTGACATATTCGTCCTCATGGAAATAGACGATGGAAGCAATCTTTCCTTTGGAAAGGAGATGCATTTTCCGGTCAAGTTCCTCCGCCATCTCTTCGGAAAGCTCTATTTTGGGGACAGTGATCTTTTCTTTGACTGCCAGAGCGTCCGGCAGGCCTTTGAGCGCCGCAAAGGGCATAAATTGTTTGGCTCGCTCTTCCAGGGGCATTTTATTCTTAGGTTTACTCGCCACTTTTGTGTCCTCCGATCTGATGATTTCTTTCTCTGGTGGTGGCGCCTTCTTCCAGGTTCATTCCCTTTAAGATGGCATCCTTGCCGAATTTATTCTTGATGCTGATGACCGCCTGCTGTATCTTGCGGTTTCGTTCCAGTTCTGCACTGTCCTGGAAGAAATTGTATTGGTGATATTCTTCCGGCACAACATTGTTGCAGGTGATGTTGATCCGGTGGATCGGATAAGAGGGATTGACGATCCGCTGGTAGAGTCCTGTCACTGCCGGGAGGAGCAGTACGTCTGAATTGGTCGGTGTGTCAAGGGAAACCGTACCGTGTGCAGAGGTTATATGAAAGCGTCTGGAATAACCTATGTGGAGTGTAATGGAACCGGTGACCAGATTCTTCTCTACCAGATCGAGGCAGAGCAGGTCCATCATTTCTTTTACGACGAGAAGACCTTTCTCGTAAGGATAGTCGCAGGAGAGTACCTGGCCGCTTCCAAGGCAGTTGGATTGCGGCCGGTAAGCCTTGATATCTGTGATCGTGACGGGCTCCCTTCCCCAGGCGTGATCAATCAGCAGTTCTGCATCGACACCGAACAGATGATAGAGAAAATCCTCGTCGGCTTCGGCAATGTCGCGCATCGTGCGGATGCCATATGGTTCCAGCCGTCTTGCTGTCCCTGCGCCGATGCGCCAGAAATCAGTGAGAGGCTTGTGATTCCAAAGCTGTGTCCGGTAACTCTCCTCATCCAGTTCACCAATAAAATCATCTGCATGTTTGGCAGTGATATCCAGTGCGACCTTAGCCAGGTACAGGTTCGTGCCGACACCGCAGGTGGCGCGGATCTTTGTGCTCCTGTAGATGTCATTCATGATCTTTGATCCTAAGGCGCGGGCAGAAAGCTGGTATAAAGCCAGATAATCTGTGACATCCAGGAAGACTTCGTCAATGGAGTAGACGTGGATATCTTCCTTAGCGATATACTTCAGGTAAACGGCATAGATCTCTGCGGCTGTATCGATGTATTTCTGCATCCGCGGCGGGGCAATGGTGTATTTGACATGTTTCGGTATTTCAAAAAGGCGGCAGCGGTTCTGAATGCCCAGTGCTTTCATGGCAGGAGTGATGGCCAGACAGATGGTTTTCTCGGTTCGTTCCGGGTCGGCAACTACCAGGTTCTCGGTCATAGGGTCCATGTCTCTCGCAACGCATTCCACGGAGGCATAGAAGGATTTCAGGTCAATGCATAGATACGTGTGCTGTTTCATATAGAGAGGCTCCTTGAAAGAAATTTCGCTGCATCAGTAGGGTAAGGGAGTAGGCCATAAGTTATTATGGCTATTATGTCGTCCATATATGCCCTATAGGTAATACTATAGCATACGAACGTATGTTTGTAAACTGGGTATAAATGTCATGGAAAAGGTGGAGAAATCAGAGGAAATAAAAAATCTTAGACAGATGGGTAGCGGTGGAGACGATGATGTGATAAAATTTTTACATTGCGATAAAAAGGAATTCGAGAGGCAAAGGTATCTTTTCAAAAACAGGATAATGGAGGAAGCAAGACATGGGAAAAGCAAATGTATATTTCACAACTTTTAAGGCGACAGAGCATGAGAATCTTCTGCAGAAGCTGCACCGTCTGATGAAAACGGCAGGGTTTGAGAAGATCGACTTCACGGATAAGTATGCGGCGATTAAGATTCATTTCGGCGAGTATGGCAATCTGGCATTTCTACGCCCGAATTATGCCAGGGTGGTGGCAGATTATGTGAAAGAGCTGGGTGGTAAGCCTTTTCTGACAGACTGTAATACATTATATGTGGGCAGCAGGAAGAATGCGCTCGATCATTTAGAGACAGCATACATAAACGGGTTCTCACCGTATCAGACAGGCTGTCATGTGATCATCGGTGATGGTCTGAAAGGAACGGATGAGACGCTGGTTCCTATTGATGGGGAATATGTGAAAGAGGCAAAGATCGGCCATGCGATCATGGACGCAGATGTTTTTATTTCCCTGACGCATTTTAAAGGTCACGAGATGGCTGGGTTTGGCGGTGCGCTTAAGAATATCGGTATGGGCTGCGGCTCCAGGGCAGGGAAGATGGAGCAGCACTGTGATGGTAAGCCAAGCGTGGATCAGTCTGCCTGTGTAGGCTGTGGAGCCTGTGACAGGATCTGTGCACATGGCGCTCCAGTGATTGAGAATGGCAAGGCGCAGATCGATCATGATAAATGTGTGGGATGCGGACGCTGTCTGGCAGTCTGTCCGAAGGATGCGATCGCAGCGGATTTCGAAGATTCCGTGGCAGTGCTCAATTACCGGATGGCAGAATACAGTCTGGCAGTTTGTAAGGATCGTCCCTGTTTCCATATTTCCCTGATCTGTGATGTGTCTCCAAACTGTGACTGTCATGCGGAGAATGACATCCCGATCATCCCGAATGTGGGCATGCTGGCATCTTTTGATCCGGTAGCGTTAGACCAGGCATGTGCGGATCTGTGCAACCAGATGACGCCGGTAGAGAGCAGTATCTTAGGAGAGAATCTGAAGGAGCATGGCAATGAAGAGGGTCATGACCATTTCCATATGACACATCCGGATACCGAATGGAGAAGCTGTATCTCCCATGCGGTGAAGATTGGCCTGGGTACGGATCAGTATGAGCTGATGCGGATATAATATACAGGCGTCCGGCGATGATGCTATAAGATTTGGTAAGTGGGTTTATCGCGGCGTACTTCTGGTATGGTGATATAGACAGAAAGAATTGCAGATTGATGAGAGAAAGGCATTTGAATCGAAATGAAAAAAGACGAAAAATTAGAGCAGCTTCGGAAACTGATGCAGGAGAGGAACTTTTCCGCTTATATCATCCCTACGGATGATTTCCACAGCTCAGAGTATGTGGGCAGTTATTTTAAAGCGCGGGAGTATATGTCAGGGTTTACCGGTTCGGCTGGGACGCTGGTCGTCCTGCCGGATCAGGCGGCTTTGTGGACAGATGGAAGATATTTTCTGCAGGCAGCAGAACAGTTGAAAGGCAGTCAGATCACACTTATGCGTTCCGGACAGCCAGGCGTTTTTTCCATAGAGGAATATTTGCAGAAGCATCTGCAGGAAAAGGCTGTTGTAGGGTTTGACGGCCGCACGGTTACCAGACGGTTTGTTAATCTGATCCGGGAAAAGACAGACGAAAAACAGGTGACTTTTGACGGCAGAGAAGATCTGGTTGGCAAGGTCTGGGAGGGTCGTCCTGCGCTTTCGAAAGAACCGGTCTGGGAACTTGACATGAGATACGCGGGTAAGAGCCGGGTGGACAAGATACAGGAAGTGCGGATGGAAATGCAGGAGAAGCAGGCGGATTATCTGCTGCTCACCGCTTTAGATGAGATTGCCTGGCTCTTTAACCTGCGCGGCAATGATATAGCGTATACCCCTGTTTTTCTTTCTTATCTGCTGCTGACGAAAGAGCAGATCTGTCTCTTTGCGCATGAGGAGATTTTTACAGAGGAATTGAAGGGGAAGTTACGACAGGAGGGGGTTGCTATTAAACCCTATGATGCCATAGAGGAGACGGTTCAGAACTTGTCTGACGGGAAGAAGATCTGGCTTGACAGCGGCGTTGTGAACTATAGACTGACAGAAAGTATACCAGAGTCTGTAGAGATCCTGGATCAGAGCAGTCCGGTGGTGCTTATGAAAGCGGTCAAGAACCAGACGGAGATGGATAACATGCGGACGGCCCATGTGAAGGACGGTGTGGCAGTCACAAGGTTTATACACTGGCTGAAGACGAATGTCGGCAGAGAAACCATTACAGAGATGAGTGCGGCGGAGAAGTTAGAGTCGCTTCGTGCACAGATGGAAGGGTATCTGGAACAGAGTTTTGGTCCGATCATTGCCTATGGACCGCATGGAGCAATTGTGCACTATGCGGCGACAGAGCAGACGAATGCAGCAATGAAGACAGAGAGTTTCTGTCTGGCAGATACGGGTGGGCATTATAAAGAAGGCACTACGGATGTTACCCGGACGATTGTGCTGGGAACGCTGACGGAGGAGGAGAAGAGGGACTACACGTTGGTATTGCGGGGAAATCTGGCGCTGGGTGCGGCGAAATTCTTAGAAGGAGTCAGTGGACAGAATCTGGATATTCTGGCAAGACAGCCGCTTTGGGAGGCTGGACTTGATTATAACCATGGAACTGGACATGGCGTTGGCTACATTCTTGGGGTACACGAGGGACCGCAGAGATTTCACTGGCGGACAGCCCCTGGGGCAAAGAGCGTTGCACTGAAAGAGGGAATGATTATTTCTGATGAACCAGGCTTATATCTGGAAGGAAAGTTTGGCGTTCGCCTGGAGAATCTTGTGCTGTGCCGGAAGAAGGAGAAGAATGAGTACGGCCAGTTCCTGTATCTGGAGCCGCTGACGATGGTGCCTTTTGACAGAGAAGCGATCCTGCCGGAATTGATGACACGAAGCGAACTTGGATGGCTGAATGCGTATCATAAGCGAGTATATGAGACGCTTGCGCCTTTGATGGAAGAGGAAGAACTGATATGGCTTCGTGAGATGACGGCAGAGCTGACAGAATAAAATATTTCATGAAAGAGACTGTTGCATTGCAACAGTCTCTTTTCGACTACAGGAAGGAGACAGGAAGCTGCCTCGTGCAAAGCATTTTCCGGATCAGAAAGAAAGAGGAAACGGCTATAAATTTGCGTAAACTCTGTATAGAAAACATGAGCTTGTGTCATACTCTGGATAAGCGAAAAAACAGACAGGTGCAGATACATCGGGCAGATGTTGTGCGCCACATAGAATGGAGGAGACTATGGCACAACCGACAGGAAAGAGTAAATATGCCGGAACTCAGACAGAGAAGAATCTGGAGGCAGCGATCGCGGGAGAATCCGTGGCGAGAAACAATTATACATTTTTTGCATCCAAAGCAAGGAAGGAGGGATTTGAACAGATCGCGGCGATCTTTCAGGATACGGCTGACAATGAGAAAGAACATGCAAAGATCTGGTATAAAGAGCGGTACGGTATTGAGAGTACGGCAGAGAATCTGGCGGCAGCGGCGGCAGGCGAACACTATGAATGGACAGAAATGTATGTGGGTTTTGCAGAGACTGCGCAGAGAGAAGGATTTCCAGAACTGGCGGCTAAGTTTCGTCAGGTAGCTGATATTGAGAAACAGCATGAAGAACGCTACCGGGCGCTTCTCCATAATGTAGAGATGCAGGAAGTATTCAGGAAGAGCGAAGTGAAAGTCTGGGAATGCCGCAATTGTGGACATATTGTTGTGGGCTGCAGCGCACCGGAAATCTGTCCTGTCTGTGATCATCCGCAGGCATATTTTGAGATTAAGCCGGAAAACTATTGATCCTGGCTGGCCGAGAGGCTGTCTCTTGGTCAGTCAGTGCAGGACAATATAGTATAGGAGTATCAGGAACAGGAGTGATGTTGTAATGATAGAACAGGATACGATCAGATTATTGCGGGAATGTGATGCAGGTATCAAAATGGGAGTAGCATCCATTGAGGAAGTGCTGGATTACGTGAACAGTGATCAGTTTCGAAGGGAGCTTGTTGAATGCAGGGAAGGGCATATTAAGCTGCAGCACAAGATTCAGGAGCTTCTTCGTGAATATCACGATGAGGGAAAAGAACCGAGTCCGATGGCAAAAGGAATGTCATGGATCAAGACGAATGTGAAACTCGTCATGAAAGAATCGGATGAGACGATCGCTGATCTGATGACAGACGGCTGTAATATGGGAGTAAAATCATTGAACAAGTATTTGAACCAATATAAGGCGGCTGATGAGAGATCGAAAGAGATTACGAAGAAGCTCAGTGATCTTGAGGAAAAACTGACGGTGGACATCAGAAAATTTTTATAGATCCAGAATAGAAATACGGCGCGGGAATAACGGAAAAATTTCAGGGGAATGTGAGATTGGACAGGGAGATCACATTCCCCTGAATGCATTATGAGAAGTGATCATGAAAAAATAAAAATAAAAAGATTGACAGATTTTGGAAGATGCTATATTCTTAATAAGCAGAACGTTTGTTCTTTCGCGAGGGCGCTTTCCGTGAAGGAAAGAATTGTACAGGGAATGACATAGGAGATGGATGTGTTTTCTGGAAATAGATAAGGGAGTTTTGCCTATGCAGATATTACAGATCTTTTGGGAGAGAAGAGAGCTTTTTGCAACCTGTCTTCTGGAGCATGTCAGAATATCATTGACAGCGGTTCTGTGCGCAGGAATCCTTGGTATTTTGATGGGCACTCTAATCAGCAGACATAAAAGGGCGGCAAGTATTGTGTTAGGAATTGTGAATGTGATCTATACGGTGCCATCTATTTCTCTGCTGGGGTTTTTGATTCCTTTTACCGGAATCGGGAACAGAACGGCGATTATTGCATTGACAGTCTATGGATTACTTCCGATTGTCAGGAACACCTACACAGGGTTGACCAATGTGGATGCCAGTATTCTGGAAGTGGCGGAGGGGCTTGGATCAGATGCCGGACAGATGATGTTCAGGATTCGTTTTCCGATGGCGCTGCCTGTGATTATCAGTGGGTTCCGCAATATGGTGGTCATGATTATTGCCATGGGCGGGATTGCTTCCTTTATCGGAGCAGGAGGACTGGGAGTCGCTATTTACAGAGGCATCACCACTTATAATATGACATTGACAGCGGCTGGTTCCATATTGATCGCACTGCTTGCGCTGTTCAGCGACAGGCTGCTCTCTTTGGCAGAGAAGGCGGCGAACAGGAGGTATGGCATTGAGTAAGGTGATAGAGATAAGAGACTGTACAGCCTCCTATGGAGAGAATGAAGTGTTGCATCGCGTTTCTCTTACCGTAGAACGGGGAGAGCTGGTGGTGATCATTGGGCCTTCCGGCTGTGGAAAGACGACGCTTCTCAAGATGATGAACGGTATTGTGAGGCCGACGGAGGGAGAAGTGAGAGTCAATGGTGAGCAACTGTCTGAATGTGATCTGGTGGCCGTGCGCCGGCATATTGGGTATGCTGTACAGGGTGCGAAACTGTTTCCGCATATGACGGTCAGAGACAATATCTGTTATGTTCCTTCTCTGGAACAGAGAAGGCCGAAGGAGGAGAAGCAGAAACTGTCAGAGAAAATGCTGGAGCTGGTTCAGCTTCCAACGAATCTGGCAGACAGATTTCCAAGACAACTGTCGGGCGGACAGCAGCAGAGAGTGGGAATTGCACGTGCTATGGCGGCGGATGCTGATATCTTATTAATGGACGAGCCTTTTGGCGCGGTGGATGAGATTACTCGGAGGGGACTGCAGGATGAGCTGCTTTCTTTGCAGAGAAAGACAGGGATTACGATTGTGTTTATCACGCATGATATTGAAGAAGCCTTGAGACTTGGAAGCAGAATTCTGATTATGAAGGAGGGCGTGATCTGGCAGGAAGGGACAGGAGAGAGGCTGTTGGAATCACCGCGGGATGCTTTTGTGAGGAAGCTGATGCGCCGGTGATGGGAAGGAAATACAAGGAGCAGTTTAGGAATGAAAACAGGAGGAGACAGATTATGAAAGAGAGAAAGCAATATTGGAACAGAGGCATGGTTTTATTGGTACTGGCGGTGATGATAGGCAGTCTGTGCGCTTGTGGGGAGAAGAAAACGATTCAGATCGCCTCTAAGCCCATGACGGAACAATATATTCTGACAGAGATTATCGCACAGTTGATCGAAGCGGAGACGTCGTATGAGACAGAGATCACCAAAGGGGTAGGCGGCGGAACGACCAACATTCATCCCGCTTTAGTGAAAGGTGAGTTTGATCTGTATCCGGAGTATACCAGGACAGCCTGGCTGAATGTTTTAAAGAAAGAAGAGATGGAGAAAGATGATGAGAAGCTGTACGCACAGCTTCAGACGGAATATGACGCGATGGGGCTGACCTGGGCGGGGCTATATGGTTTTTCCAATACGTATGGCCTTGCGGTCAGACAGGAGACGGCGCAGCAGTATGGACTTACCACTTATTCTGATCTGGCGGCGGCCTCCGGGGAACTTATTTTCGGCGGGAATCCGGATTATATCGAATTAGAGACGGGTTATCCCAGGCTTTGTGAAGCTTACCAGATGCAGTTTCAGGATGTGAAGCAGATGGAGATTGCGCTGAAGTATGAGGCGTTAAAGAGTGGCGAGGTAGATGTGATCAATGCTTTTACAACAGACGCACAGCTTGCTGCCAATAACCTGGTATTGCTCACTGATGATGGAAGTTTCTTTGAAACATTTGATGCAGGTACAATTGTGCGGAAGGAAGCCTTGGAGAAATACCCGGAACTGCAGGAAGTATTGGAGAAGCTGAACGGACTGATTTCGGAAGAGGAGATGCAGCAGATGAATTATGAGGTGGAAGTAAACGGGAAGGAAGATGTGGAAGTAGCAAGGCAGTTTCTGATTTCAAAAGGGCTGGTGAGGAAATAACGATATACTGTCATACCTTCCGAATGGGTATGCGCCATGCAGAACCGAATCAATACAGGCATATAGGAGCAAGACAAAAGATGCGGAGCATGTTGAATGTCCGCATCTTTTGTAGTGTATTGAACTGGTTTATACGACTTTGAACTTCTCAATATAAACAGGGAAAGTATCAGTGCCTTTCATCTCTTTGCCGGCTGTGATCGTCACATTCTTGTCAGTGATAAGATATTCTACGTCGGCACCCGCTTCTATTACGGTATCCTGCATCAGGATACAATTCTTAACTTTTGCGCCTTTCCCAATCTTGACGCCGCGGAAGATCACGCTGTTCTCCACTTCGCCTTCTACCACGCAGCCATCAGCCATCATGACATTCTGAACTTTCGCGCCATCCTTATAGTGAGTCGGATTATCGCCGCGGATCTTCGTATAGATGGGAGCAGCCGAGAAGAGAGCATCCAGATTGTAATCGTCCAGAAGTTTCATGTTCTCCTCGAAATAGCTCTTCATACCACTGATCCGTGCTACATAGCCGTCATACTTGTAAGCCTGTACATTCAGTTTGCTAAGCTGAGGCATGATGACATCGCGCATAAAGAAGGGACGTCCCTGGATATAAGCGTCATTCACGATATCAATCAACAATTCTCTGTCAACGACGAAGATATTCATGGACATCTTCTGTACGCCGTCCGTCTTCGGGTTGATATACACCTTCTTAAGCCGTCCGTCTTCTACATCAAAAGTATAGTAGAAGATTCTGTCATTGGTCGGATAATTCAAGAGTTCTTCAGGAATTTCCTGTTCATTGTAGGCAATCGTCATATCTGCGCCGCTGTCCATATGTGCCTGCAGCATAGCGCCGAAGTCAAAGTTAACTACGACATTGGTATCCGACATGATCACGTATTTTTCTTTCTGGTCTCTTAAGAAGTCCAGGAGATTTGCCAGAGCGCTTGCACGTCCCACATAAGGGCCGCCGACTTCCTTCTCTGCAAAGGGAGGGAAGATGTGCAGGCCGCCGTTCTTGCGCACTAGATCCCACTCACGACCAGAACCTAAGTGATCCATCAGAGAGTGATAGTTCTTGTTGACGACAACAGAGATATTGTCAATACCAGAATGTGTCATACTGGACAGGATAAAGTCGATGATACGGTAACGGCTGGCAAAAGGAATGGAAGCCATCAAACGCACACTGACCAGTTCCGGAACCAGGGCATCATAACTGTTAGGGAAAATAATACCAACTACACTAGTGTTTGATTTTACCATTGCTCTTCACCACCTTCTACATTATTTCTGACCATGGCATTAGGGCCTACCACGGCATTTTCACCGATCGTAACGCCAGAACCGACGGTTGCTACGCCATTCTCATCGCCAGAAGGCATTGCGCCTACCACCGCGTTCTCACAGATTGTTACCTTCTCAGCAACGATACAATGCTTCACCACAGCGCCTGCCTTGACAGTGGTGCCGCCCATCAGGACTGCATCTTCTATGACTGCGCCGGCTTCTACTTTCACACCGCCGAAGAGGATAGAATGTTTCACAGTACCTTTGATTCGACAACCGTCTGTGATCATAGAATTCTCTACGACTGCGCCAGGGTTGATCTTATGACCGGTCATGCCGGCGTTGCGGCTGTAGATCTTCCAATTCTCATCGAAAAGATTGATGCCGCTGTGTTCAGGATCCAGTACTTCCATGTTCGCTTCCCATAAAGAAGCAATGGTTCCAACGTCTTTCCAGTAGCCATTGAAGTGATAAGCGTACATCTGCCGTTGATCGCGTAAAAGGTTAGGAATGATATTGTTGCCAAAGTCATTTGCGGAATTCGGGTCAGCCTCATCCTCCTCAAGATACTGTTTTAAGATATCCCAGTTGAAGATATAGATACCCATCGAAGCAAGGTTGGACTTCGGGTTCTTCGGCTTCTCCTGGAATTCAGTGATCTTATCGTTCTCATCCGCTACCATCAGACCAAAACGAGGCGCTTCCTCCCATGGCACTTCCATAACAGCGACACTGAATTCTGCATTCTTCTCCTTGTGGAATTTCAGGAAATCGCTGTAATCCTGCTTGCAGATCTGATCACCGGAAAGAATGATGACATACTTCGGGTCATAACGTTCGATAAAGGATATATTCTGATAGATCGCGTTGGCTGTGCCTTTATACCAGTCCGAGCCGTGTGCTTTCTGATAGGGCGGCAGTACGTGTACGCCTCCATAAAGACGGTCCAGATCCCAGGGCTGTCCGTTGCCTATGTACTCATTTAATTCCAGCGGCTGATACTGGGTCAGGATTCCTACAGTATCAATGCCTGAATTGACGCAGTTAGAAAGCGGAAAGTCGATGATACGATATTTACCGCCAAAAGGAACTGCCGGTTTTGCAAGCTTCTCGGTCAGCGCGTACAGACGGGAACCCTGTCCGCCGGCGAGAAGCATTGCAATCATTTCTTTTGCCATATTACTATTCCTCCTTTTAAACTTTATAAAAAGATTATATAACAAAATCATGGAAAATAATAGAAAAATCAGAAAAAAGTCGAAGAAAATTATTGTTTTTTCCTATTGACATTTCGAAAAAACTGTGAATGAATGAAAATATGGATATTTTTTGCTGGAGAAGACGCAAAAAATGGTCTTAAGTGTGAGTCACAGGACAAGAAACATTTTCGGTTGCCCACAAAATTTATCAATGATAAAATAGAGTCATATCTTAAAGAAAAATTTCGTTTCCGGCTCTGCAAAAGCTTCCGTATATGGCTTTGGCAGGAGTCGGAAACAGAAAAAGGAGTATCTACATGAAAGAAGTTAGAATATTGGAGATCAAACAGAGCGTCTTTGCGGATAACGACAGACAGGCCGAACTTCTGCGGCAGGAACTGAAGAAGAAGAAGCTCTGCCTGTTAAACCTCATGTCTTCGCCGGGATCCGGCAAGACCACCACGCTGATGCGGACCATAGAGGCGCTGAAAGATACGTATAGGATCGGCGTTATGGAGGCGGATATCGATTCCGATGTGGATGCCCGGACGATTTCTGAGTCCGGGGCGCGCGTCATTCAGCTACATACCGGCGGGATGTGCCATCTGGACGCGGAGATGACCAGACAGGGACTGGAAGGACTGGATCCGGCTGAGCTTGACCTGGTGATCCTGGAGAATGTAGGGAATCTGGTATGTCCGGCGGAGTTTGACACGGGGGCGGTGAAGAATGCCATGATCCTGTCGGTGCCGGAGGGGCATGACAAGCCGCTCAAGTACCCGTTGATGTTCTCTGTCTGCGATGTGGTGCTGGTGAATAAGATCGACGTGCTGCCCTATTTTGACTTCGATCTGGAGAAGTGCCGGGAATATGTACACAGGCGCAATCCGCAGGCCAGGGTCATCCCGGTCTGCGCTAAGACAGGGGAAGGGATACAGGAGTGGACGGACTGGCTGTCGGAGCAGGTGAGAGACTGGAACGGTTTGTGAAAGGAAGGGACAGGAGAGGGATATGGAGAGAAAACTGGACAAGGAGAAATATCCGGAATACGTTTATCCGGTACATAAGCCGGATCACAGTGGGCCGGAGCGGGAGAGCATCGTCAAACTGGGCAAGATGATCACGGACAGAATTCCCCAGAAGCTGGGAATTAAGAAAATCACGCGGGACGATCCGGAGTATTGGGGACTGGCCGGTGTGGTGACCGACGAGGAGGCGCAGATTGCGCTGAAAATGGGCGTGCGTAAGCCGAAAACTCTGCCGGAAATGGTGAAGCTTACGGGAATCCCGGCCAGGGAACTGGAACCGAAGCTGCAGGAGATGTCGGTCAAGGGGATTTTGGAATACAACTGGGAGAATCCACGGCGGGAGAAACAATATGTGCTGCCCATGTTTGTACCAGGTTCGGGAGAATTTTTCAATATGAACAATCGTGTGATCGAGGAGCATCCGGAGGTGACGCTGTTCTTCGAACATATGTCGAGATTACCGCTAGAGCATGTGACGCCTTTCGTGGGGGAGGGCGGCAACGGGATCGGTATGCATGTCATTCCGGTGGAGAAGGCCATCGAGATGGAGAGCGAATCGATCAATCTGGAGCATATCTCTTACTGGCTTTCGAAGTACGAGGGTAAGTACGCGGCAAGTCCCTGTTCCTGCCGGCGTTCCAGGCTGAAGCATGACGAGGGCTGCGCGGATGATCCGGAGGGCTGGTGCGTGGCAGTGGGTGATATGGCGGACTATGTGGTGGAGACCCAGAAGGACGGGCGTTATATCACGAAGGAAGAGGCACTGGAGATCTTCCGGCAGGCGGAGGAGAACGGCTTCGTTCATCAGATCACGAATATTGACGGCGCCAATAAGATCTTCGCCATCTGTAACTGCAATGTGAATGTGTGCTATGCGCTGCGCACCTCGCAGCTTTTCAACACGCCCAATATGTCCCGTTCGGCCTATATTGCGAAGGTGGATAAGGATAAATGCGTGGCCTGCGGCAAATGTGTGGAGTCCTGTCCGGCGGGTGCGGTGAAGCTGGGACAGAAATTGTGCCGGAAGGACGGCAGCGAGGTCACTTATCCGAAGATGCCGCTTCCCCAGGAACAGAAGTGGGGAGAGCATATGTGGACCCATAATTACCGGGATGTGAACAGGATCAACTGTTACGATACCGGTACGGCTCCCTGTAAGGCGGCCTGTCCGGCTCATATCGCGGTGCAGGGTTATCTGAAACTGGCAAAGGAAGGGCGCTATGGGGAGGCGCTGGCGCTGATCAAGAAAGACAATCCGCTGCCGGCCGTCTGCGGACGTATCTGCAACAGACGTTGTGAGGACGCCTGCACCCGCGGCACGCTGGATGAGGCGGTGGCCATCGATGCGGTGAAGCGCTTCGTGGCGGAGCTGGATCTGCACGCCGAGACGCGTTATATCCCGAAGAAGGTGGTGCCATCCTTAAAGGGCGGTTTCGAGGAGAAGATTGCTATTGTAGGAGCCGGCCCGGCGGGGCTTTCCTGCGCGTATTTCCTGGCGGAGAAGGGCTACCGGCCCACCATTTTTGAGAAAAACGAGAAGCCTGGCGGTATGCTGACCTACGGGGTCCCGTCCTATAAGCTGGAAAAGGATCTGATCGAGGCGGAGATTGAGGGCATAAAGGCCATGGGCGTGGAGATCAGATGCGGCGTGGAAGTGGGGAAGGACGTTACCATCAATCAGTTGCGGGCGCAGGGCTATAAGGGATTCTATCTTGCCATCGGCTGTCAGGGCGGCAGGAAGCCCGGTGTGCCGGGTGAGGATGCGGCCGGAGTCTATACGGCAGTGGAATTCTTAAGAGAAGCCGGCCAGAAGGAAGGATTCGATCTGGGCGGCGATGTGGTCGTCGTGGGCGGCGGCAATGTGGCCATCGACGCGGCCAGGGTAAGCACCCGCTGCGGGGATGGCAAGGTATCCATGTTCTGTCTGGAGAACCGGGATGAGATGCCGGCCAGCAGGGAGGAGATCCTGGAGGCGACCGAAGAGCATGTGGACATCCATAACGGCTGGGGACCGAAGGAGATCCTGAAGGAGAACGGCAGGGTGGTCGGCGTGGTATTTCAGAAATGTACCCGCGTCTTTGATGACAACCACAGATTTGCGCCGGTCTATGATGAGGAAGAGACGATGACGGCAGCCTGCTCGGCGGTGATCTTTAGTGTGGGGCAGGGAATCGTATGGGACGACCTGTTACAGGGCACGAAGGTGGCGCTTCGGCCAAACGGCGGCGCGATTGCGGACAGCCTGACGTATCAGACGGCGGAGCCGGATATCTTCGTGGGCGGCGATGTGTATACAGGGCCGAAGTTCGCCATTGACGCCATCGCGGCAGGCAGAGAGGGTGCCGTTTCCCTACATCGTTTCGTGCATGAGCACTGTACGCTGACGATCGGCAGGAACAGGAGAGATTTCATCGAACTGGATAAGGAGAATCTCTTTATTGCCAGCTATGACAATACGGACAGACAGCGGCCAGAGAAAGCAGAGGAAGCGCAGGCGCGTTCCTTCCGTGATCTTTCCAACACGCTGACGGAGGAACAGGTGAAGGCGGAGACGTCCCGCTGCCTGGGCTGCGGCGCATCGGTGGTGGATCCCAATAAGTGTATCGGCTGCGGGATCTGTACGACGAAATGCGTCTTTGACGCCATCAGCCTGCATCGTGAACTGCCGGGCTGCTCGGAGATGGTCAGATCGGAGGATAAGCTGAAATATGTGCTGCCCAATATGGTCAAACAGTCTTTGAAGATCAAGTTTAAGAAGAATTAGGATAATCCAAGATAATTATCGCCGCCTTACACGCAGGATGAAGTTTCATGTGCAAGAGGCTGAATGAGGCGATGCCGGTAGTATCGTCGATGGAAGACGACGCGGCAGATGGAAATTCAGATAAGTGTAAGGGGTAGATTATTATTGTTGGTTATACCAGGGAAGTGCTGATCGATAGGATAGTCTACGGAAATTATTGCAGAGTCGAAAGTGAAATTTCTAGTGTCATTTACTATATAAGAAGGACAGGCGGATAACGGGATGCATGAATTAGGCGTGGTGTTCCATATTATGGACAGTCTGGAGAAGGTGGCGGCAGAGAATAAGGTGGAGGGTATTTCCAGGGTGGTGCTGGAGCTGGGCGAGGTCTCGACGGTGATCGAATCTTATCTGCACAACTGCTGGCAGTGGGCGGCGAAGAAGAGAGAACTGTTTGCGGAAGCGGAACTGGTGGTGGAGACGATCCCGGCGCTCACCTACTGTGAAGGCTGCGGCCGGTCCTATGCCACTGTGGAACACGGGAAGATATGCCCTTGCTGTCACAGCCCGGATACGTGGCTTCTGCAGGGGAAAGAGTTTAACATCAAGGAGATAGAAGTGTATTGAGAAATGTCATTACTGCGAGCGGCCGGAAGCTTTGAACAGTAACAAATGCCGGTGCTAAGGGCAGATGTCAGATAGGATAAAATAAGATTTGAAAGGATAAAATGAGAGGGGAGAGTGTGTGATTATGTTTCATTTAAGCGGTGGTATGACAGGTTGGCAGATTTTGGGCTGGGTGATGGTCTTTGCCGGGCTGGTCATTATGAATGAGATCGCGCGGCGTTCCAAGGCGGGCGGCGCAGTCTGTTTCTTTGTGATCCCGGCGGTGCTGACGGTGTATTTCATTTCTATTTATGTAGGTGCGGCGCAAGGCGTAGAGTGGGCGCTGAACAATCAGACTTATGTGCATATGAACAGTTGGTTCCACTATGCCAAGCTCTATGCGGCGCTGGCCGGTTGTATCGGTTTTATGATCATCAAATATCATTGGGGCAGCCTGGGGAAATCTCATGCGTTTAAGGCCTTTCCCTTTGTGATCGTGGCTATCAATATTCTGATCGCCGTTGTATCGGATTTCGAGTCGGCTGTCCGTGCAGGCTCTGTCATGGGCGGCTGGTGGAAATCTTCCGAGGGCGTATGGCTCTACGGCGGCTGGTGGAATATCTTAAACGGCATAGCGGGCCTGATCAATATTTTCTGTATGACCGGCTGGTGGGGGATCTATTCTTCCAGAGATAAGAAGGATATGCTCTGGCCGGATATGACATGGTATTATATTCTGGCTTACGATATCTGGAATTTCCAGTATACATACTTGAACCTGCCGACTCACGCATGGTACTGCGGCTTCGCGCTGCTGCTGGCGCCTACGGTGGCCAATGCGCTCTGGAATAAGGGCGGCTGGATCCAGAACCGGGCCAACACGCTGGCTCTCTGGTGTATGTTCGCCCAGGTATTCCCACTGTTCCAGGATGGAAGCCGCTTTACGACGGTGTCCTCGGTATACGGCGAGGCAGGGGCGGCGGCCGCTTTCGGGGAAGCGATGCCGACCATGGCCAATCCTGCGGTCCAGGGGATCATTTCTGTGCTTTCGATCGTAGTCAATGTGGCGGTCTTCGCGGTCATCCTTATGCGGGCGAAGCAGCAGAGGTGCAATCCGTATACGAATGAGATCTTTATGGATCAGAAGGATTTCAAGATGGCGATGGCAAGGGCGGAATAGCAGGGAGCAGAAAGGCAGACAGACATGTACAGAATATTGATCGTTGAGGATGATACTGTAATTTCGGAGCAGGTTAGTAAGTATCTTTCCAGATGGGGTTATGAGACGGCCTGCGCGGAGGACTTTGAGGACATTCTGCCGCAGTTTGTCTCCTTTGATCCTCAGTTGGTACTGCTGGATATCGGACTGCCCTTTTACAATGGTTATTATTGGTGCGGTGAGATCAGGAAGATCTCGCAGGTGCCGGTGGTGTTCGTCTCGTCTGCCGCAGACAATATGAATATCGTGATGGCAATGAATATGGGCGGAGACGACTTTATCGTGAAGCCTTTTGACCTGGAAGTGCTCCTGGCCAAGGTGCAGGCGATCCTGCGGCGGACCTATGCTTTTCAAAACCAGTCGGCAGTGATGGAGCATAGGAATGTGATCCTGAACCTGGCGGACATGAGCCTGCTGTATCAGGGCGTGAAGCTTGAGCTGTCAAAGAATGAATTCCGCATTCTGCAGCTTCTCTATGAAAATGCGGGGAAGACGGTCGGCCGGGAAACGATCATGAAGCGGCTGTGGGACAATGAGTGTTTCGTGGATGACAATACACTGACTGTGAATATGAACCGTCTGCGCAGGAAGCTGGAGGAGGCGGGGGTCAGGGACTTTATCCTGACGAAAAAGGGCGTCGGGTATCAATTAAGCGATTGAGAAGAGAAATCTGCCATCGCAAATGTCGCTGCTATGAGCAGTCGGAAGCTGCGAATCGTAACGGGAGAAAGGAAAAGAGATGTCATGGAACGCAGAAAGCAAAGTTTTCAGATCGGGAGATCTTATCTGAAAGAAAAATACAGAACCATACTGGCCTATGTCTTTATCGTGGCGGTCTTCTTTCTGGTCGCCTTTCTCTATGGTTACGAGCAGATTTATCTGGATATGTTGTATGCGGTGTTTCTGACGCTGTTTTTCGGCGGGATATTTCTGGCAGTGGATTTCTTGCGGTATTACAGACGGTGCCGGACACTGCTTCTGGCTTTGGAACAGGAAGAGGTGCGGGACGAGAGTCTGCCTGAGGCGGCTGGACTGCAGGAATCTCTATACCAGGAGCTTCTGGAAGAGATGCGGCAGGAGAAACGGAAGTTTCTGACGCAGTACGACGAGAAGAAGAAGGACATGGCGGACTACTATACCATGTGGACCCATCAGATCAAGACGCCCATCGCCGCGCTGCGGCTGCTTTTGCAGGACGACGATGCGGATACAGGGGAGGGCGGGCAGCGCAGCGGCGGGCGGCAGGCGCAGCGGGAGGAACTTTTCAAGATCGAACAGTATGCCCAGATGGCTCTTTATTTCGCCAGACTGGACAGCCTCTCTTCAGATCTTCTTTTCCGGAACTGTGAGGTACGGGAGATCGTCAAACAGGCGGTGCGCAAATATGCGGTCCTGTTTTTGCGCAGCGGTCTTTCTTTTGTGTTGGAGGAATTTGAGATTCGGGTGGTGACGGATGAGAAATGGCTGTCCTTCGTGGTGGAACAGGTCTTCTCCAATGCGCTGAAATATACCCGTCAGGGCGGCATTGCGATCTATGGCGCAGATGCGGAGGGCAACAGGCAGCAGGGCAGAGTGTCTTATTTTGTGATCGAGGATACGGGGATCGGGATCCGGGAGAGCGACCTGCCGAGAATCTTTGAGCGAGGTTTTACCGGTTACAACGGGCGGATGGAAAGGAAATCGACGGGAATCGGGCTGTATCTGTGCGACCAGATCATGAGCAGAATGTCTCATACGATCCGTGTGAGTTCTGTGCCGGGCAGAGGAACGAAAGTCATCCTGGGATTTGCGCAGTAAAAGCCTTGCTTTTCATGCATATCTGCGTCGAAACGGACAGGAACCGGAAGAGAAAGAGAAGGGGACGGAGAGTATGAAACCGCAGATTTGCCGGCGGATGTCCCACAGAGGGGTAAGGCATTGTGAATGGTAACCTTGGATAGGTGACAGAAATGTAAGGTTGAAGGGAAGAAATGTTAGCCGGATGCATGGCAGGACATTTCTTCTTTCTCTATAATCGTAAGAGTAAGGAAGAGAAAATGGCCGGCTGCGACAGGCACGGCCGGAAGGAGAAGAATTCCGGGAAAAGAAAAGGAGTGAAACCACATTATGTCATTGTTGGAAGTAAGGAATGTAAAGAGGGTATATACTACCAGACTGGGAGCGGTCAAGGTGCAGGCGCTGAGCGATGTGAATTTCTCGGTGGAGGAGGGGGAGTATGTGGCGATCATGGGGGAGTCGGGATCCGGCAAGACCACACTGCTCAACATTCTCGCCTCTCTGGATAAGGCTACCAGCGGCCAGGTATTGTTAAACGGAAAGGATCTGTCCCAGATCCGGCACAGAGAGATCTGTGCGTTCCGCAGGGAACATCTGGGATTTGTCTTTCAGGATTTCAATTTGTTGGATACGCTGTCCCTGAAGGACAATATCTATCTGCCGCTGGTGCTGGCAGGAGCCGGTCACCGGGAGATGGAGAAGCGGTTACAGCCGCTTGCACAGAAGCTGTCCGTTGTGGATATTCTGGATAAATATCCCTACGAGGTGTCGGGTGGACAGAGGCAGCGGGCGGCCGTATGCCGGGCATTGATCACAAAACCGGATATCATTCTGGCGGACGAACCGACAGGGGCGCTGGATTCCAAGGCGGCAAATAAGCTGCTTGGCCTGTTCGGGGAAGTGAACAGAGAGGGGCAGACGATCCTGATGGTCACCCACAGCATTCAGGCGGCCAGTCATGCAGGACGCGTGCTGTTCATCAAGGACGGCTGCGTGTTCCATCAGATCTATAAGGGCAGCCAGAGCAATGAGGCCATGTATAAGATGATCTCCGACGCCCTGACGGTACTACAGACGGAAACAGGGGCAGATAAGATCATCAAGAGGAAGGCGGTGTGATCATAGAGATGAGGAGCGGAAAAGAATTAACCGGAAAAGAGACGGCGGCAGGCAGAGCATCGGCGCGGAGGATCCTGCCCGTCATGGCATGGAAGGGAATCCTGAGAAACGGGAATGTCTATTTTCCCTATCTGGCAGCAGGCATTTTCTCGGTGTTTATCTATTTTGTGTTTTCGTCCATTCTGCACAACGATATCATCAGGGTGCTGCCCAGAAGCGGTTATGCGTGGATGATGCTGTATATGGGAAAGGGGATCCTTTCGATGATCTTGATCCTTTTCCTGATCTATGCAAACAGCTTTCTGGTGAAAAGGCGGCAGAAGGAGTTCGGCCTTTATCATATCCTGGGCCTGGAGAAGAAGCACATCGGCATGATACTGTTCTTCGAGACGGTCCTCCTGTATGCGGGGGTGCTGGCGGGCGGCGTGATACTCGGCATGGCGCTTTCGAAGCTTTTGTTCCTGATGTTACTGCGGATGTGCAATCTGTCGGTGGATGTGAAGTTTGTGTTTGATCCGCAGGCATTCCGGGAGACGGCGGTCTACTTCCTCTGCGTGTTCGGCGTGAATTTCGCACAGGGACTTGTACAAGTCGGTAAGGCCCGTCCGATCGAGCTGATGAGCGACAGTAAGAAAGGGGAAAAAGAACCGAGGTTTTTGTGCGTTTATGCGCTTGCGGGCCTGGCGGCGCTGGTGTTTGGCTATTATACTTCCGTCACCTCCCAGCTGGACGATATGATCTTCATCAACTTTGTGCTGGCGGTATTCTGGGTCATCGTGGGGACGTATCTTCTGTTTGCATCGGGGAGTATCGTTTTCCTCAAATGGATGAAGGGCCGGAAGGGAATTTACTATAAACAGGGCAATTTCATCACCATCTCAGGGATGCTCTACCGCATGAAAAAGAATGCGGCCGGTCTCTCCAATATCTGTATTTTCTCCACGATGGTGATCATCACCCTGATCTGTACGGTTTCGCTTTATCTGGGCATGGACAGTCTGGTGCATTTCGTGCACCCTTATGATATGACGGCGCTCTACGGGGAAGAAAAGATCGACAGGGAAGAGGTGACGAAGGAGATCTCGGCGCTGCAAGAGAAATATGGCCTTGCGGTCACAAGAGTGGACCTCTATGACAGGATGAACCTTGCGGTCAGAAAGGAAAAAGACTGCTTTGGAGTCAGACAGGAAAAGGAAAATTCCAGCAATTACGCGGAGGATTACCAGCTGGGGATTCTGACAATGGATGAGTATGCAGGGATCGAGGGCCGGTCTGTCAGCCTGCGGGATCATGAAGTCCTGATCTATTGTAACGGTATGGATTATGGTTATGACAGTGTTGATTTCTTTGGTGTGAAACTGCAGGTACGAGAGGAGATTGCGGACTTTTTCCCGTATCCGAAAGCGGCGGACAATACCTTTAACGCCCGCTATCTGATGGTGGTGAAGGACAGACAGGTGCAGGAAGAGTGTGTGCGGGCCTGGGCAAAGGCTAACGGCGTGACGGATCTGCCCGCTTTTCTGGAAAGCAGTTACCGGTTTGTGGGGATCGTCCTGGACGGGGAGGATGCGCAAAGAGACGCTTTCCTGGAAGAATTTGCGCAGTGGTGCCAAGGCAGGCCGGGATTCTTCGACATGACAAACGGCGTGGAGAGCAGGCGTGATCTGAAGACCATGTACGGCGCGCTTTTGTTTCTCGGCATCCTGTTCGGTTTGATCTTTTTCATGTGCCTGATCCTGATTATGTACTACAAGCAGATCACCGAAGGTTACGAGGACAGAAATAATTTCGATATTATGCAGAAGGTGGGCATGAGTGACCGGGAGATCCGGGGCACGGTGGGCAGACAGATCCTGCTGGTGTTCGGGCTACCGCTTGTGGGAGCCGTCATGCACACGACAGCCGGCATGTTTATGGTCAAGAGACTGATGGAAGCGGTGGAATTCTTCCGGGCGGATCTGCTCTTCTTTGGCACAGTGGGTGTGATCGTGGTGTTCGTGGCGGTGTATGGCGTGAGTTACCTGCTGACGGCGAAGACGTATTACAGGATCGTGCGGTAATGGTTATATTAGGTTATATTACGGCAGCGTGTGCAGGGATACTTGTTGGGCGTCTGATTCCATGCTATGATAAGGGAAAAGTTATGGCAGGAGAAAACAGATAAAGAAAGGAAAACCATATTATGAATGAGATCATACAGGCGCTTCACAACAGAAAATCCGTCCGCGTTTTCACGGAGGAGGCCATCTCGGCAAAGGACAGGGAAAGCATCTTGACGGCGGCGCTGCAGGCGCCCTCTGCGGGCTGTCAGCTGTTATATACGATCCTGGATATCACGGAGCAGGAGAAAAAAGACAGGCTGGCGCAGCTTTGTGACCAACAGGCATTTGCGGCGAAAGCGAAACTGGTGCTTGTATTCTGTGCGGACTGCAGAAAGTGGCTTACCTTTTATCAGGAAGCGGGAATTACACCGAGAAAACCGGGGCCAGGAGACCTTCTGCTGGCGGTGGAGGATGCACTGATCGCGGCTCAGAATGCCGTGACGGCAGCAGAAAGCCTGGGAATCGGCTCCTGTTATATAGGCGACGTGATGGAAAATGCGGAAGAGATGAAAGCGCTCCTTGGCCTGCCGCAGTGTGTCTATCCGGCCTGTATGCTGGTCTTCGGACATCCGACGAAACAGCAGGCGGAGAGAAAGAAGCCGGAACGATTCCGGGTAAGCGATCTTGTATGCGAGAATACCTATCAGGACAAAGACAGCCGGGCGATCCGGGAGATGTTTTCTGGACATACGGGCAGCCAGAGTTATGACGAATGGATGAGGGCTTTCTGTGAGCGAAAATATGAGTCCGGCTTTTCGCGGGAGATGAACCGTTCCATGGAAGTTTATCTGCAGGATTTCCGATGACAGGATAGGCATAATCCACAGAAAGAAAATTGTTCGTATCGAAAAACGGGGGATACGGATCCAGGGCCGGAGCGGTAAGTTTAGAATCAGGAAGGAACGGGCTTCAAATATGGATCACATCCCCGCAGGACAATCCGTGCAGATTCTTCATATATTTTTTCATAAAAGAAAACTGCTGTGTCCCGGTACAGTGACAGGTATAGTACTGTGTGGGAAAATGGTCCAGGTATTCGGCATAGCCCTTAAGGGTATCATCTAACGGCAGTTTGGAGAAATGGAAGCCGCCGATCAGCACATCAGGCCAAAACCAGTCAACAATATCCAGCACGCCTCTGTGGGAACAGCCGCTGAACAGAATCTTCCGGTGCTCTTCTTCCACGAGCAGATACTGCTCATGACGGAAGTCTTCCGGGCAGAAGACGCCGTCCTGTAACAAGGTAAGATCGAAAGCTCCCAGATCGTGGTGCTTTTGTGCTTGTTCGCAGGAATGGAGCGTTATGCCGTCGGCAAGAATGGTAGTTCCCTCAGTAAAGATCAACTGGCTATGCTTTGCAAGGGCGGTATCTAAGCCGATATATTTTTCGACGCCGTGATAGTGAGGCTCGAAAGCATGACGGTTTACATAAATTGGAGCGGTCTGGTTCAGCGTAAGAAACCGGGCAAGGCCGCCGCCGTGGTCATAGTGGCCATGGGACAGGACGGCGATATCCACTGTGGCAAGGTCAATACCGAGCGCAGCGGCATTGTGTGAGAAAAGGTCAGTCTGTCCCATGTCAAAGAGGATCTTGTGCGTTGCAGTTTCGATGTACAGACTTAGGCCGTGCTCTGCAGACAGATCCGGTCTTTTTGTGGTATTTTCCAGAAGGGTTGTGATCTTCATTTACTGTCATGTCCTTTCCGTTGGAATTTGTGGGGTATCCGGCGGGAATAGGATTCTTCGCGCAGACAGCCCATGACTTTAGTATAGTATAGATGATATGGCATGTCGATGAAAAACTTTTTACCGGCAAGGGCTGGCAGGAAGAACTATAAGACGGGGCTTAAAAGACCAGTATGGATGGAGGAGTAAAGAAAATGAAACTCGCTGTATTTTTCCCAGGAATCGGATATCATTGTGATAAACCCTTATTATATTACAGCCATAAACTGGCAGTTCAGTATCAGTATGAAACAGTCAGGATCGCTTATGGAAATCTCCGAAAAGAACTTGACGAAGCGTTTGAGGATGCACTTGCCCAGACTGAGGAATGTCTGGAGAATGTGGACTGGGACCGTTATGAAGAGATCCTCTTTATTTCTAAAAGTATTGGTACGGCGGTGGCTTGTGCCTATGCGCAGCAGCATCAAATACGATGCAGGAATATCTATTACACCCCGTTAGCGCAGACCTTTGCCGGTGGTCCACAGAAAGGCATTGTCTTTCATGGGACGAAAGATCCGTGGGTTAAGACAGAGCTGATTCGGGAGGGATGCAGAGAGAATGCGCTGCCGCTTTATGTGATCGGAGAAGGAAATCATTCCCTTGAGGTTAACGAGACACAGCAGAATCTTCTGATCCTGGAGCAGGTCATGGAGTGGAGCAGACAGTATCTTGCGGATGGAATCTATTACAGAGAGCTGAACGCGGAGGAAATATGCAGGGAGCTGTTTGCAAAGTTCATAAGGCGTCAGAAGGTCACGAAGTGCAGACGGAGAGAGAAGGAGCAATGGGTCGTTCGAGACGATCCTTTTATCGACGACTGGACGGAAGAGGATTATCGGGTACTTGTTACCTGTCTTAAGCATACGGTCCGTACAGGAGGATTTGTGTACGCGGCTTTTGTGCAGGATAGATTGAAAGGATTTGTCTCTGTAGAGTCTTCCCTGTTCGGTGGAAAGAACAGATATCTTGACCTGTCGAGTATTCATGTGTCGGAAGATGTGCGGGGCAGAAGGATCGGGAAGATATTGTTTCAAACAGCGGCGGAATGGGCCAGGAAACAGGGGGCAGGCAAGTTGTATATTTCCTCCCATTCGGCGATGGAGACGCAGGCTTTCTATCAGGCTATGGGATGTGTGGAAGCACAGGAATACGAGAAAGAACATGTGGAGAGAGAGCCTTATGACTGCCAATTGGAGTACCGGTTGTAACAGGGCTATAATAGTTTCCAAAAAGCATTGGAAAAAATTAGATAAAATGCCAATTTACAAATTTATTGTCAAAATATATGATATAAACGTAAATGGGACTGGTAACATGCTATTAGACTGATAGTAAACGTGGAAAGTATGGAGGTGATGGAATAAAGCGGAATTTTATGGATATTCTGTAGATAAGGGGAATTTCATTGGTCCGGTGCTGATTCTGAAAACGAAAAGTAAAACATAACAAAGGCATAATGCTTGAAAATGAAGTAAAGGAGAAATGATGAAATGCAGCAGGTAAATGTTAAGTTTAACGATGTTGAGCAGATCAGACAGTTTATTAACACAATCGAGAAAATTGATACCAATTTTGATTTGGGTTCCGGACACAGAGTGGTAGATGCCAAATCCATCATAGGCGTGATGGCATTGGATTTTACGAAACCACTTCGATTGAGATATCATTCGGATGATGCGGATATTAAGAAGAAGATTGCGCCATTCTTATGTACGAGCGTATAACTGTATAGTTTTATAGCATTGAAACAGGGCTTGCCTTTAACGGCTGGCCCTGTTTTTTTCTGTCCTGGGCAACTCTTTGCTTATTCTAGGCCGGCTCGTTTGTTACGTCAGGACCGGGATCTCGATCTGTACAATATAGTCTTCGAGCCGGTCGATGACTGTCTCGTTGATGCCCTTTTCATAAGAATAACCGGACAGGGTGAATCTGTGGTCCTGTGCGAAGGAGAGAATGGCCTGATACCGCTTGGGAAGTTCGTCCCAGCTTCCCTTGTGAAAGGCTCTCAGGTAGGTTCCTCCCGGCTGTATGTGCAGACCGACTTCCTGTTTGAGAAAAGGGATTTCTATGAAAAGGTTCGTATACGCATCAAAATGACCGTCCAGCAGACTGGAAACGGGGATCATGGAACCATAGGAGGCATCGTGCAGACGGCCGAGCCGGTAGCTGGTTGTCTTAGCTGTGATCAGCTCCACTTCTTTTTCAAAAGTAGTGTCTTGATCGATATCGACAGTCACCAGACAACGTTCTTCTTTTTCAATGATGCTGATCTGTGACAGATCCATCGTCAAAAGGGTGGTCATGTTCTGCTGATGGTTGCATAAGGTCTTCCGTACTGCCTGCAGGTGCATGATCTGCAGATCAAGCTCTTTGATCTTTTCTTCCAGAAGATTCTTCATATTTTCGGAGGAGCGGTTTTGCATAAAACGCTGGATTTCCGGCAGAGGTACATCCAGCTCCCGCAGCAGCAGGATCGTTTCCAGAATAGGGCTTTGATAGTAATTATAGCAGCGGTACCCATTTTCCGGATGAATGGCAGCGGGTTTGAAAAGTCCGATCTCATCATACCACATGAGGGTTTTTTTATTGATGCCGTGGAGGGCGGCGAATTGACCGATCGTGAGCATAGTGGGTCATCCTCTCTAAATTTTTCTGTTTCCTGCTTGACTGTACAGTTACTGTACGGTTTATGATACTGCAAAAGGAAACCAATGACAAGCGGGGATTTAATTTCCCTGAGAAATGGAGGGATCTAATGGAAAACCAAACTGCTTATTTGAAACCGGTAACTCTGAAAAATATTTTGAAATTTGCGATACCGACGATCGCCATGACAGTGTTCATGTCTTTCTACACGATGGTGGATGGTCTGTTCGTGTCCAATCTGATTGGTACGGATGCGCTCTCGGCGATCAATCTGACAGCACCCGTCATCCAGCTTGTCACAGCTATTTCCACGATGCTGGCTACAGGCGGAAGCGCGGTCATCATGAAGAAGATGGGGGAGCACAAATGTGAGGAAGCGAAAGAAGACTTTACATTCCTGATTCTGGTAAATGTGGCCGTAGGCATCATTATGTGCGTACTGGGGTATCTGACAATGCGGCCGCTCTTTGCAGGCATGCAGCTGTCTGCTGACGTGGAAGCGTACTGCGTGGAGTATCTGAGCCGCTATCTGGTATTCACAGTACCGATTCTTCTGATGAATAATTTCACACTCTACATGATCGCCAGTGAAAAGGCGACGCTTTCGTTAGTCTGCTCTGTGACGGGCGGTGTTCTGAACATGGTGTTAGACTATGTGTTTATCGCCGGTTTCCATATGGGGGTCGGAGGCGCGGCAGTCGCGACAGGGCTGGGTTATACTGTCACAGCGGTTGCAGGCCTCTGTGTTTTTAGCCAGAAGAAGAGTCTTCTGCACTTCAAGAAACCGGCGTACCGCTTCCGGGTTTTAAAAAGCGCCGCAACCAATGGCTGTTCGGAAATGGCCACGGCTCTGGTCACTGGCATCATTACGATGATGTTTAACTGGACAATGCTTCACTATGTCGGAGAGGACGGGGTGGCGGCCGTCACGATCATCATGTATGTGCTGATGTTTGCAAGTTCTCTGTATACGGGTTATTCTTACGGCGTTGCACCCATGCTCAGCTACTATTATGGGGAACAGAATCATGAGAAACTGCATAAACTGGTGACAGTCAGTCTGAAGGTGATCGCCTGCATTTCCCTGGTCACAGTGGCAGGTTCTTTCCTGCTGACAAAACCTTTGGTTTCGATCTTTGCCCGTCCGGACAATCCAGTATATGATCTGGCAGTGACCGGGAACCGGATCTGTACGATAGCGCTTTTCTTTATCGGATTCAATATTTTTGCCAGTGGAATGTTTACGGCATTGTCAAATGGAGTTGTGTCGGCACTGCTGGCCTTTTCCAGATCTTTTGTCTTTATGCTGATCACGATGATCGTGCTGCCGATAATCTTAGGGGTGAATGGAATCTGGCTGGCGACGCCCGCGGCGGAACTTATGGCGCTTATTCTGTCAGCAGGGATGTTCCTTCGGTATAGAAAGAAATACGGTTATTGAGCGACGGCTTCTGTCCTGAACGACTCAGAATCGGATTTGGAATCGCAACAACGGCTTGCTTTCTATATTGGGGATATAGTAAAATAAGAATTACAATGGATCGGGGATTCTTATGTGGGTTTGTAGGACAGGGGAGAAAGTAAGATGGGAAATCTGGCAGGTGAGATGACTTCTGAACTTACGTTGGCAGCGGTCGTCCTGCGGCTTGCGTTTGCTACTTTCATCGGTGCGCTGGTGGGGATAGAGCGCAGCAGCAGGGGGCGCGGTGCGGGGGTGAAGACCCATGCGCTGGTATGTATGGGATCGGCGCTTGTGATGTTGACCAGTGAATATATGAGGATCTGCCTGCATAACACAGGAGATATGGCCAGAATGGGCGCGCAGATCATCAGCGGGATCGGCTTTCTGGGAGCAGGCACCATCATCGTGACGGGACGCAATCATGTGAGAGGATTGACGACAGCGGCGGGACTGTGGGTGTGTGCCTGTGAGGGGATGACGATCGGGATCGGCTTCTGGAAGGGCGCTGTGGTGGCGCTTGTTTTCATTATGCTCACACTGCGGGTACTTGTGAAACTGGATCAGAATCTGCACAGTCATGCGAAATCTTTCGAACTTTATGTAGAATTTGACGTGGGAGCTGACGTCCGTAAATTCATGCAGGATGTGAGCAAGCGGAATGCAGTCCTAAAGACCATGGAGATGGCGAAGGGTAAGATTGATGCCAATGACCAGTCGGTAATCGTAGGCTTCGAGATGTACAGAGGCAAAGACAGACAGGAACTGGTACAGTGGATCCGCAGCCAGGAATACATATTGTTTGTGGAAGAACTGTAGAACGGGACGAAAGGAGAAGAAGTATGGACAGAAGTAAAGCAATCAGGGAGTTGTGCGATGAGAAGCATATCCGTATGATCGATTTTAAGATGACGGATATCGATGGCCGGTGGCGGCACATCACCATTCCGGTAGAGCGGTTTGGGGAGGAGACGTTCACATACGGGATCGGCTTCGACGGCTCCAATTATGGGTATGCGCCAGTGGAGAAGAGCGATATGGTATTCCTGCCAGATCCGGAGACTGCTTATGTAGATCCGTTTGCCAATGTACCGACACTGACGATGTGCGGCAATGTATGTACCATCGGACAGGGAGAGAATAAGCCCTTTGACCAGTATCCGAAGAATGTAAGCCTTCGCGCAGTGGAATATATGAAGGAGAGAGGAATCGCGGACCGGATGATCATCGGGCCGGAATTTGAATTCTATCTTCTTGACAGCGCGCGGTATGAGGTGACGCCTCAGCAGTGCGGTTATCAGATCAACACTAGACAGGCGGAGTGGAACTGCAGTCTTGATCTGTATAAGATGGGCAATAACGGGTACGAGGTGCCTTACAAGGGCGGCTATCACGTGGCAGCGCCGCAGGATGTGGGATATGACCTGCGAAGCCGCATGTGCATGATGATGGAGGATTGGGGCATTCGTGTCAAGTATCACCATCATGAGGTGGGTGGTCCCGGCCAGATGGAGATCGAGGTGGAACTGGCAGATATGCCTGCGATGGCGGACAATACCATGATCATCAAATATATTATCAAGAATCTGGCGGCCAGGGAGGGCAAGACTGCTACCTTCATGCCGAAGCCGATCTATCAGGAGGCAGGGAATGGGCTGCATGTACATATGCTTCTGCTAAAGGATGGAAAGCCGCTCTTTTACGATGCGGAAGGCTATTCGGGCTTAAGCCGCACGGCGCATTATTTTATCGGCGGCCTGCTCAAGCATATCGCTTCCCTGTGCGCTTTCACCAATCCTTCCACGAACTCCTTCAAGCGGCTGGTGCCGGGATATGAAGCGCCGGTGACGGTGGGGTATGCGACTTCCAACCGCAGTGCGGTAATCCGTATTCCTGCTTATGCGAAATCACCGGAGGCGAAGCGGTTTGAGCTGCGGAATCCTGATGCGACGGCTAACCCGTACTATGCCTATGCTGCAATTCTGATGGCCGGCTTAGATGGGATCGAGAATCAGATTGACCCGGAAGCGAACGGATGGGGTCCTTATGATTTTAATCTTTATACCTTATCAGAGGAAGAGCAGAAGAAGATCAAAGGACTGCCGAAATCTTTGGGAGAAGCGCTGTGCGCTTTGGAAGAGGATCATGACTATCTGATAAAGGGCGGTGTATTCCCGCAGAGACTGATCGATATTTGGGTGGCGCGTAAGAGAGCAGAGTTAAAGAAGCTGGAGCAGATACCGAATCCGGCAGAATTTAAGATGTATTATGACCTTTGATCTGTGACAGTATGAAGCGTATTGCAGATTTGCCCGGTCCGCTATGCCCGTAAACTTACAGGGCATAGTGATCGTGGCGGGTTTTTGAGTTAAGAACAGGATGACAGAAGATAGAAAGATTAAGAACAGACATGAATTATGATCTGACAGAAGGGAAAATCATTCATAAGCTGCTGCGGTTTGCTTTCCCGATTATGGTGGGAAATTTGCTGCAGCAGCTATACAATGTAGTAGATACGCTGATCGTAGGGAGGTATCTGGGAGAAAATGCACTGGCGGCAGTGGGATCATCCTATACGCTGATGGTGTTTATCACATCGATCATCATAGGATTGTGCATGGGCAGCAGCGCTTTTTTCTCCATACAGTTCGGCAGTAAGGACCGGGAGCGGCTGGAGAAGGGGATCTTTATCGCCTTTCTTTCCATCGGCATCGTGGCGCTTCTTTTAAATATCGCCGTATATGCCGGGATCAACGGCATTTTTATCTTTCTGCGGGTGCCGGAAGAAGTGGTGGCGTTGATGCGGGAGTATCTTGTATGGATCTTTGCGGGGATCCTGGCGGTCTTTCTCTATAATTTTGTGGCAAACTTGCTGCGGGCGGTGGGCAATTCCGTGATTCCGCTGTTGTTTCTGGGGATATCGGCTTTCACGAACATTGTTCTGGATCTGCTTTTTATCAGAGGGTTTGGCTGGGGTGTGGGCGGTGCTGCTGCGGCGACAGTTATTTCTCAGTATCTGGCCGGTATCGGCATTGTGCTGTATTATGTTGGCAGATATCCAGAACTTCGGGTTTCCGGGAAGAACCGCTGTTTTGATCTGCAGATCTTAAAGGAGCTTGCCGGATTATCCTCTTTGACTTGTCTGCAGCAATCCATCATGAATTTTGGAATTTTGATGGTGCAGGGGCTGGTGAACAGTTTTGGTCCGGTGGTCATGGCGGCTTTTGCGGCGGCGGTGAAGATCGATTCTTTTGCCTATGCGCCGGTACAGGATTTCGGCAATGCCTTTTCCACCTATGTGGCCCAGAACTACGGGGCTGGCAAGACAGAGCGGATCCGCAGGGGAATGAAGGATGCCGTATTGAGCGCGTTCCTTTTCTGTCTGCTGATCTCTGTGCTGGTAGTAGGGTTTGCAAAGCCGCTGATGGGTCTGTTCCTGAAAGAAGAGAGTGCAGAGGCGATCGCGATCGGAGCGGGATATCTCCAGATCGAGGCGGCGTTTTACTTTGGCATTGGTCTGTTGTTTCTGTTCTACGGATATTACAGGGCAGTCCATAAGCCGGGGATCTCGGTGGTTCTTACGGTGATCTCTCTGGGAACCCGCGTTGTCCTGGCTTATGTGCTGTCTTCCGTTGAGGCGATCGGCGTTACGGGCATCTGGATGTCTGTGCCGATCGGATGGGTACTGGCGGATCTGGCTGGGGCGTGGTATTATTTTAGGGGCCGTAAAAAGGGGACGTAATTCTTTAACAATGCCGGCAGATGATATATTGTTAATAGAATATAGGCATTTGGCCATATATTTGAGGAAGGAGGAGAAACAACAGGACTGCAAGGACATCAAGTAAATTGACCGGAAGAGGTAGAGGAGGAAGTGGAAAATGAGGAAAAGAAAGCGTTATTTCAGAGTGATAGCGTTTCTTATGGCAGCGTTATTGTTGGTTGCTCCGGGAATGAGCGTCTGTGCGGAAACGATCGATTCTGATCCGGCGGTCGATGCTGGGCAAGAGGCGAGTGTAAGGGATCCTTCTTCGCAGGAAAATGAGAAGCTGGAGGGCGACACGGAGAACGATCTGGAGGAGGATCCGGAGAAGGATCCGGAAGATGACCCGGAGAAGAATCCAGGAGGCGATCCGGAGGACGATCAAGAGAAGAGCCCGGAAGATGATCCGGAGAAGACTCCGGGGGATGATCAGGAAAAGGATCCGGAGAAGGATCCAGGAGAGGATCCGGAGAAGACTCCGGAAGATGACCCGGAAAAGGATCCAGGAGAGGATCAGGAAAAGAACCCGGAGGAAGACCTGGAGCAAAATCCAGAAGATGATCCGGAGGATGGTTTGGAGGAAGATGACGAGATTGAGGATTCAGATTCTGTAGAAGAGGAAAAACCGGCGAATAAGGTACTCTCTGAAGAGAAGGCCGGGGGATCGGCGGCAGCGTTGACGGCACCGAAGAATTTGCAACTGGATAACTCGGATGTTTTCAGTATTGTTCTGACCTGGGATGCTGTGGAAGGAGCCGACAGCTACGAGGTTTATTATGCTGTGGACCCTGCATTAAAGGGGGTTGGTAATTTAACCCTGGAGGATTATAAGCTTCTTGGAACGACAGAAGAGAATCTATATGAGAGTAATCTGTCTGAGAATGAAGCGTTAAATCCAGAGCATGTATTTAATCACTATCCGGTAGAAAAGCAATATTACAGTTATCGTGTAAAGGCTGTCCGTCAGCAGAGTGTCGGTCAGGCAGATGTCCGCCAATCGGACGTTGGCAAGTCAGATAGGAACCAGCCGGATGTTGATGAAGCAGACAGGAACCAGGCGGACGCCGACGAGACAGACAGGAACCAGCCGGATGCCGATGGAACAGACATGGACCAGCCAGATGTCGATGGGACAGACAGAGACCGGTCGGATGCCGATGGGACAGACAGGAACCATACGGATGCCGACGAGGCAGATGACAGTGCGCCAGACGATCGTGAGGAGGTTAGCAGTCAGCGGAATGTTAATGAGGCAGATGATACGCAGTCGGACAATAGCGAGACAAATACCAGGCAGACGAACGGCAGTGAGTCAGACAGAAGTTCCTTCTCGGAAGCTGTGTCAGCCAATGGCATGTATGTGGACAGCCTGCCCTATATTAACAGCAAACGGAAAGCGTATAAATTACCTGGAAGTGGAGAATATGTCAGGTTTTATCTGGGCGATACAGAAGGCAGAGAATATAACGAGGCGAATCCGATTCGGCTTCATCAGGGGGAAAGCATCGATGGATTGACCCTATGGGCAGAGTGTGCGGATGGCTCCAGCGTAGCTTATCCTAAGATCAGGGATGCGATCGCCGCGTATGAGAAAGCGCATGAACCTATTTTTGGAAATTATAAAAATGTCTCCTATGCAGAGACATATGGTTTTACATGGTTTATCGCTGAGAATCTTTCGGCAGTGGACGATGTCTTAACTTCTCAGTTTGGGCATATTTCTTCTTTTGTCAAATATGCGGGGAATACCGTTTCGGATCGGTTAGGATTTAAGGCAGAGCAGACGACGTCGGAAACAATGTATCTGGCGGTGGCGATGAACAATTCAATGCCTCCCGACTATGGCTCGATCTTTTTTGATCCGAAGAATGCGATGTGTTTCGAATTCTTTGTGCCGGTGGTGATAGAAGAAGCAGAGGAAGGCGTGATCTATGACGACCTGGATGCATCTACCATATGCGGTTCAGGAGAGGAACTGTGGCAGACAGCAAGACAGAAGATTCATGAAAGAGAAGAAGAATTTATCTTACTGCTGAGTGAAGAGGCCTATGATGCTTTCCTGGATAAGTATGGATATCGCAGATATACAGAGTGGGAAGGCGAAATGCATGAAGACTATGTATCTCTGGCAGACGATAAGATCACAGATACATGGTTGTTTACAAAATATGCAGAACAGGACTGGATGGAACCATGGGCCGGAGACAATCTGCAGGATTGTATCAGACATTGTGAGTTCACCGGTGAACAGACACTGTTGAATGGAACATACTATCATATGTTCCGCTGGTCAGCCGAATATTTTACGACGGCAGAACAGGAGCGGGAACTGGATGCCGCGATCGCGGGGCTGTTAGGAGAAGGCGGCGTGCTTCATGAGGCGTATGTTTCTGACAATCCGTTGAAAAAGATCCAGGCGGCATTTAGCTATACGAACGGGATCAAATGGGTTGACGGCACAAAGAATCCTTTGAATTATACGGTCTACAGCGGTGTGACGAAGAGAGTAGGAAGCTGTGAGTGCTTTTCCCTGACTTTCGTAAGACTATGCCGGGAGATGGGAATTAATGCCCGCGTAGTGAAAGATAATTACTGGGGCGGAGCAGGGGTTCATGCCTGGAATATCGTGGAGTACAGGGACTCTGGTATTATGTAGACTGCATGGATCAGAATAAGTTCATGAAAGGCAGCTCCAAATTTAATCCCAAGAATCAACTGCAGATTTACAGGGAAAAGGAATTTACAGACTCGCATCCGATCTCAAAGACAGATTATGCCATGCAGAAAGTAACTTATTACTTGAACGGTGGGACGAATGCGCCCACGAATCCGATCTCTTATGAGCCAGGAGATGTGCTGACTTTTGCAGCGCCGGAGAAAGCAGGACATACTTTTGAAGGATGGTTTGCAGATAAGGCGTTTCGCACGTTGTTGATCGGGCCGGAAGGAGGAACGATCGATACCTCTTCTCAGACGGGAATATTGAATCTCTATGCGAAATGGAAGACGAATGAATATACGCTGTCTTATGATATGAATGTACCTGCGGGCGCAGCATTCAAGACGGAAGTGCCGGTTAGCGGCGTGACAGTGAAATATAATGCGACAGTCAGACTTGCCGCTAACAAATCTGCTTTATATCAATATAAGTTTACAGGATGGAATACGAAAGCAGACGGAAGCGGAACAGCATATAAGGCAAGCGCCTCTGTGAAGAATCTGGCTGAAGAAGGAAACTGTACCTTGTATGCGCAGTGGGCCTCTACGACTTATACAGTGAAATATGACAGCAATGCGTCCAGCCTGGGACTTCCGGCCAAAGGCAGGGTAGCCAATACGGTCATGACATTCCATTCGGAAACAAACAAAACTGCGGCAAATGCTTTCAAGATCGATGGGTATAAGTTTACCGGCTGGGCCACCAGAGCAGATGGCCGGGGAATAACGCTGGGACAGCAGAAAGAGGCAGATGGAACGGTCAGTGGTATGGCGGTGATCGGCACAGCGCTTGAGAATGCGTATGCGAAGGATACAAACGCCACAGTTGTTTTGTATGCACAGTGGGAAGCGATACCGTACACGGTTGAACTATATACGAATGACGGGAAAGGTACTGGGCCTGTAAGTTTCACTATGAATACAGGTGAATTGTTGTCCGATCAGAGCGAGACGGCGAAGATCACAAGAGGGGGCTACACGTTGGCTTCCTGGAATACGAGAGCGGATGGCAAAGGCAAGAAATATGCCTTGAAGGCGAAGAACCTGGCGAAACCGGGAGAGAAAATCCTTCTGTATGCACAGTGGAGCAAGCCGATCAGCTATAAGATCACTTATGACCTGCAGGGCGGCAAGAATGCGGCTAAGAATCCGAAGAGTTATACTGCGGCAAACAGACCAGTGCTTCTTACGCCGACGAAAGCGGGGCATACTTTTGTGAAATGGGTAGATGCGGAGGAAGAGGATCCGGATACCGCGCCTGCGATCACGGTAATTCCAGAGAAGTTTTTCCGCCATATAAAGCTTCGGGCAGTGTGGAGTGAGAATTCATATAAGGTGTTCTATCATAATGTAGACGCGAAATACCCTACAGAGACAGAGCGTGTGGAAAAGGACTATAAGTATACGGAACTTGCGGATGCGATCACACCTGCCAAAGAGTTTGTCCTGAAAGAAGCAGACGATAATAAAGTGAGTATTTCTGCCTGGACGACGCAACCGAACGGCAAGGGAAAAGCATATGCCGTCGGGAAAGGGTTCTCGAAACTGAGCGCGGATAATTTTGATAGGGAAACCGACAAAGGCCGGATAGACCTGTATGCCAAATGGGGAACGGCGGTCTATAAGATCACTTATCAAAACTGCGACACTGCGGATGGTGTTAAGAATTCGGCTGCTACGAGTTATACCTATAATGCCAGGAAAGCTGTCTCCATCAAAGCGCCTACCAGGACAGGGTATCTGTTTGCTGGCTGGACAGCGCCTGCAGGCAAGGATTATTTTGATCCGGTGAAGAAACAGATCAAGGCAGGCGCGGCAGAAGACGTGGTTCTGACAGCGAACTGGACGCCGATCACGTATGCAGTAAAATTGAATCTCAACGTGAAGGATAAGGGGGTATCTTTTAAGCCGAATGCGCAGACTGTTTACGGGGATACGATAGGAACCGGTATAGCGTATGATATTGGGACGGTCTCCTTTGTGACGCAGGATGTCGTAACAATTCCTGCTTACTATGAGTTGACAGGCTGGAACACAAAGGCAAATGGAAAAGGGATTGCAGCGGATTGTAAAGAAGGGGAGAATAACAGTGTTACTTCTGTCAATCTGGCAGGGTTAGGCACGAAGAATAAGGGAACCGTAACTCTTTATGCCATCTGGAAGCCTAAGACGTATGAGATCACATACAGGCATGTTGATCCGGAGAATCCCGCAGAGGAGATCATGGGAGTAAAAGTGACGAATCCTTCTTCTTATACCTACAGTGCCTCCAGGGCGGTGAGTCTGAAAAAGCCCACAAGATATGGATTTGTATTTGAAGGCTGGTACACAGGGTATAACGCTGCTACAGGAGAATACACGAATAAAGTGACGTCCATTCCGAAGGGCAGTGCCGGGGATATTACCTTATATGGGAAATGGAAAGTAAAATAAATCAGTACAATTTCTGTAACAGAGGCTGTCAAAAGTCTTGATGCAGAGCAAAGGCTCTATGCACGATTTTTTTTAGATCGTGCATAGGGCCTTTATAAAACAGTACATAGTGACAGGGAGCTGAGCGTAAGATGGAATGCGTCAGCATGAGTTGTAGTTGGACACACTTATTTGACATATAATAAGACAGACGGGAAATGTATATGTCGGGATGACAGGCAGTAAGGCATGCTGGATTATTATGCAGGTATTCTGGGAAGCCTGTAATTTAGGAAGAAGCATCATAAAGGAGGCAGTGATATGTGTACAGCAGCAACTTATAAAACAAAAGATTTCTATTTTGGACGGACGCTGGATTATCATTTTTCTTATGGAGACGACGTAGCGATCACCCCTCGCAGATATCCTTTCCGCTTCCGGAGTATGGGTGTGATCACAGATCATTACGCGATCATAGGGATGGCGCATGTAGTGAATGACTGTCCGCTGTATTATGACGCAGTGAATGAGAAGGGGCTTGCCATGGCAGGTCTGAATTTTGTAGGAAATGCAAAATATGGCGGCTGGGTGGCAGATAAGGATAATGTGGCGACCTATGAATTTATTCCTTGGCTTTTGTGTCAGTGCAGTTCGGTGAAAGAGGCAAGAGCGCTGTTGTCAAAGATCAATCTGACAGATGAGGCCTTTGATCAGAATCTGCCGGCAGCCCAGCTTCATTGGATTATAGCTGATGCAGAGGAGTCTGTCACGGTGGAAGCAGTTGCATCTGGAATTGAAGTTTACGATAATCCGGTTGGAATCTTGACGAACAATCCTCCTTTTGGAGAACAGATGTTTCAACTGAATAACTATATGGCCTTGTCTCCGAAGGCGCCGGTCAATCATTTCTGTGATAAGTTGAAATTACAGACATACAGCCGGGGGATGGGGGCAATCGGCCTTCCGGGCGATCTGTCTTCACAGTCCCGTTTTGTCCGGGCGGCTTTTGTGAAGATGAATTCCATATCGGGAGATTCGGAAACGGAGAGCGTAAGTCAGTTTTTCCATATTCTTGGAGCGGTTGATCAGCCGAGGGGCTGTTGTATCCTGGAAGATGGACAATGTGAGGTGACTATTTTTACTTCCTGCTGCAATACCAGTAAAGGCATCTATTACTATACGACATACGGGAATCATCAGATCACGGCAGTCGATCTGCATCGGGAGGATCTGAGTGGCAGCAGCCTGATCTGCTATAAGCCGATGCAGGAAGAACAGATACAGATGCAGAATTAGACTTGCTATCGGAGGGAAAATTTGCTATACTCGAAAGTGTGCAAAGATCGAAAGAATGCGAAACTTGCAGATTGAGAGAGGCACGGTTATTAAGACGAAAGAGTTTCATATAACAGAGAGCTGTTTTGGGAGAGGATTAAGATGGGGAATATAGTTATTGTCTCAGAAGTACAGAGTTATCTTATACTGTCGTTGAAGAGCTGGTTTGAACATGCGGAATATGAGGTGACGATGGTACGGGCGGATATTAACGCCATCAATAAGATAGAGGAAACGCCTGCCGCTATGGTACTTTATGTAGATGAGAAGATGTTGGAAGAGTTGCAGACGCTTAACTTCATCAAGGATAAGGCGGCAGAAGGAGATATTCCGATCTTTACAGTGGGAGACATGGATGAGCTCAACAGCGCGGAGTCGATCATATCGAAGAATCTGATCCGCCAGAGATTCCAGCGGCCGATCAATGTCCATGAAGTCGTGTCTTCCATCAGTCATTATGAGAAGAAACATGGACGTCACAATAAGAAGAAGATTCTGGTGGTAGACGATTCCGGCACGATGCTGCGCAATGTCAAAGGATGGCTGGAGGAATCTTACCAGGTGAGTCTTGCAAATTCTGCGGCGATGGCGATTAAGGCGCTGTCAACAAACAGACCGGATCTGGTGCTTTTAGACTATGAGATGCCGATCGTAGATGGTAAGCAGGTTCTGGAGATGATTCGCAGCGAACATGATTTTGCTGATATTCCAGTTATGTTTTTGACCAGCAGGGAGGATCCTGAGACGAAAGAGGGCGCCATGGCGCTGAAGCCGGAAGGTTATCTGTTAAAGAGTATGGAGCCGGGGGAGATCATTCAGGCGATCGACGATTTCTTCGGCGGACTGCGGCGTAAGGAGCTGGCCGGATTCTAGGAAAACAGAGAAGAGAGTGAATAGACAACGAGCAGGGAGGATTCCCTGCTCGTTCTGTTGTGTACGCCCGACGGCGTATATTTTGTATTTAGATAGTAGAATCAAACCGTCCGCCTGGAGTAGGAAGAGAAGGCACCTCTTTGATGGTATCCCAATCGACATTTTTGATCTTGTCTAACAGTTCCTCAGCAGTGGAAGCATACAGAGTGGTGCGTTTACTGTGTGCATAATCATATTTGCCGGCCGCTTCTTTGGCCGCTTCCTTCTTTCCTTCGCGGATCTTATCTACGAATTCCTTCTGACGTTCCCCGGTTTTCTCCAGTTCGGCAAAATAAGATACTTCCCCGTCTTTCCCGATGGAAACGCCCAGGCGCACGACTTCATTTTCCATGTCGCCCAACTGTTCTTTCATCTCATCGAGTTTGCCGACAGCATTGTCGAGCAAGGAGAGATTCTCTTTCTTTACATCCTCGTCAGAGGCCATGCGCTCTAATTCCTCCGGATCGATCAGTACGCTGTATTCTTTCGAACCGCGATTGAGGTAAGCGGCTGCTTCTTCTTCGGATTCATAATCTGCAACCATAAAATCCATATTGGAGTAGGTCCGCTTCAGTTCCTGAAGAAGCGCTTTGGCCCTCTCGCTCAACTGTACGCTGCTGTTATCTGTCTTCCTGGCAGACTCGATTCGGGAAGAGGCAGCGCGGGATCCTCTTGTGGGATTCTTCTTGTTAATGCCATTGTCATAATAATTGTTTTGATACATACCGTATCCGTTTACTTTATTCATGTTATTGCCCTCCTTAGCTATCTTTCGTAAATCCGTTTACTTGCGTAGAACGCTTCTCATGTTATATATCGTAGTTCCGGTCTGGATACTTAACCGTGGAAATTAGAATTTGAGGCCCTGATATGAAAGTTAACAGGGAATTTAATACAGGCATAATTTCATGCGATATTGCTTGCGCACATAGAGGGTTTTATTGTACAATAAGAGAGTATTAAGGCGATGCCGAAGTACATATCAAAACAAGCGAAAGGCAAGGTGGTAAGATCATGACAGAGTCACAGTACAGGAGAGCGAATAAGACAGTGCTCTCGATTATTGTCGTAATTTTATTGTATTTTATGATGGTGATGGGAGCCAGAACATTCACGCTGGATGCAGATTTAGGAACCTATCTGCGTGTAGGTGTGCCGGTGTTAATGTTAGCTGGAGCAATCGCGGCATATGTCTTCTGGAAAGACCAGAAAAAGGGGGCGCTGGCGATGATCGATTGTGCGGCAGTTGCCTATGCAGTTGTCGTATTATTCGGGACAAGTGCCGGAGTCTATGCGTATGCCTTTCCGGTATTGTTTGGTGTTATGGCGTATTATAACAAGAAATTGCTATTCGCCGGCAATGTATTTGTCGTTGTGGTTAATGTCATCAGGATCTTTTATATGGATAAGTCTCAGATAGAGGATTCGATTATGGCGCTGCTTACTCTGTTTCTGGTAGCCTATGCGTCTATTGCAATCTGTAAGTTGCTGACGATGTTTAATGAAGAGAACATGGATGCAGTCGAAGAAGGCGCTGCGAAACAGGAAGCCGGACGTAAGAAGATGCTGGAAGTGGCAGGCAATATCATTGAGAACTTTGATGATGCGATGGGTAAGCTGAATGATCTGCAGAGCAGCGTGGATACGAGTAATTTTGCGATGAGCAATATTGCGGAGAGCACAGATGCCACGGCACAGTCCATTCAGAGACAGGCGGATATGTGTGTGGATATCCGCAGCAATACAGATGCGGCGGAAGAATGTATGCGCGGGATGATCGCTTCTTCCGGCAGGGCAGGAAACGTGGTGACACAGGGATCAGAAGTGGTAGAGAATCTGCGGAAACAGGCAATGAATGTAGAGACAGCCAGTAGCGCTACGGTAGAAGTCTGCAACCAGCTCAGTGAGAAAGTAGAAGAAGTAAAGAATTTCATTGGTGCGATCATGGCAATCTCCAGTCAGACGAATCTGCTTGCACTCAATGCGTCCATAGAGGCAGCCAGAGCAGGCGAGGCGGGAAGAGGATTTGCGGTAGTCGCTGAGGAGATCCGTCAACTTTCAGAGCAGACACAGGAAGCATCCAATCACATTACCAATATCATCAATGAGTTGATTCATGATACGAAGAGTGTGTCGGAGAGTGTTGACAGTGCGGCGGAGTCTATTGCGAAGCAGAGTGAATTGATTCAGACTACACAGGAGAAATTTGAGGAAATGGATCAAGAAGTACAGAATCTGAATCAGCACGTGAAGGACAGCGAGACAATCATCGCCGGGATCCTGGACAGTACGAATGCGATTTCTGACGATATCTCGCAGTTGTCTGCGGCCAGCGAAGAAGTAGCGGCTTCCAGCATGGAAGGGCTCAGGAATTCTGAGACGACTGTGAGAAATATGCAGGACTGTAAAGATATTTTGGAGCAGATTTTTGGTCTTGCGAAACAGCTGCAGTAAACGATCAATAGTGACAATATCATAAGAATGATAAAAGGATACAGAAAGCCGGCGGATCTGATCTCAGATCGCGCCGGCTTTCGATGTGCTTAATTATACTCATGCATGTTGACGAAATTATGAAAAGGGAGGGCATCCTTTGTATACCCGCTGGTATAGATGTGAATATTTTTTGCCCGCGCCTGTTCACATGCTTCGTCCAGTACTTTGGAAAAAAACGTGCTGGCAAATGTTTGAGACGGACTCTGCTTGGACTGGCGGTTTTTGTCTTCCGAGGAAACCCTCTTCAACGGGGTGATCGCCATAACCGCTTCGACTTTGTAATTTCTTTCATATGCTGCGGTAATCCCTCCTCGCTATTACTTCTTCTACTTATTATATCGTCATATATTTCTAATCCCTAACACTATTTTAACAGATAATTAGTAATAATAAAAGATAAAAATAAAATATATAAGATAAAAAGAAATATTATCTGAAAATTATATAGAATGAATTTGGTGTACAGTGGGAATACATGGATTTCGATTTGCTAAGCTGGTATTTGCGATCGTGATATGACCTCAGGGAATATGATCTGGTCATGCTCTTGAGATAAAATGAGAAACATATGGTTGACGAATGACTACCCAAATGTTATATTGTAGGTAGTCATTTGTCAACCAAAAGAAGAATGATGAGAGTGGAGGAATGAGAAAGCGTATGATTAAGTTATCGGAGGCAGAGTGGAAGGTAATGACGCAGTTGTGGCAGAGGGCGCCACAGACAATGATGGAGTTAACCAACCATTTTAAGAATACAACAGGATGGAGCAAGCATACGGTGTTAACCTTTCTCAGACGTATGGAGGAGAAGAAAGCAATCCATTATGAGGAGGGAGAGCGGGCGAAACTTTATTATCCGGATATTGAGAGAGGGGAGGCAGTTCTGCAGGAGACAGAGAATTTTTTGGAGAAAGTGTTTGACGGTAAGATGGGGCTGATGATCAATACGATGGTGGAGAAGAAAGCATTGTCCAGGGAAGAGATTACACAGATGTATGAAATTCTGCGGAAAGCTGAAGAAGAGAGCCGGCATAATGGGGGATGAAAAGATATGGGTGAGAGGTTGATCGGTGCGACATTTTTGATCGGTATGATCTTGTTATTGCGGAGATGGACGAAAGGGAAGATCAGTATGCGGTTCCGCTATGCTTTGTGGATTGTTGTTGCTCTTCGGCTGCTCGTACCAGTTTCCTTCGGTAGCGCATCTTTTAGCATTCTGAATCTGACTGCAGGACTGCCGGAAGATATCATGCATGTGGTGAGAGTTTTTCAGTGGGAACAGACAGAGAGGACAGGGATGGGGCACACGGAGATGGAAGATCGCAGAAGACCGGCGGAGGGGCAGAGGAATGCAGTCTGGGAGCGCCCACTTGACGCTGACACAGGCAATCTGGGCAGAGAATCCTCTGCGCATTGGGCGGAACGTTTCAGTACTGCAGAAGAGCAGCGGATTCTGGGAGGCATCAGTTTACAGGAGACTGTGGGAGCAGGAGCTGCCGAAAATATGCGTTTGCTGTTAATGTGCTTGTGGACAGCCGGTATCTTGGCTGTGGGCGGTTATATGCTGGTAAGCCAGATACGGTTTGTGCGCTGTCTGCGGCACAGGCGGAAGGAAGTGGAAAGAGAAATAATATTGGAAGCCTGGAACAGGCGGCTGCAGGCACGCCGGATGCATGTCTATACAGTTGCCGGACTGCCAAGTCCCTGCCTGGTGGGACGGGATATTTATCTTAGACCGCAGCTTTTGGAAGATGTCAGTAAGCTGCAGCATGTTTTGGCGCATGAATATGCGCACGCAGTGCAGAAAGACACGCTGTGGGCCGTTCTGCGCAGCGCGCTGTGTGTAATCTATTGGTTCTATCCCTTTGTCTGGATCGCGGCCTGTGCGGCGAAGAGGGACAGTGAACTTGCCTGTGACGAGCGGGCGATTCTGTTCTTGGGAGAGTCGGAACGGTTTGCCTATGGAAGAACACTGCTGGATCTTCTTTCCGGCAGAGAGGAGAAGAGCGGATACGCAGGGGCAGTCTTGATCATGGGCGGCAGTCAACATAGCATAAAGGAGAGAGTTTCTATGATTGCGGGTAGGAGAACACAGAAGAAAGCGGTAGCGCTGGCTGCGGCCCTGGTGGTAGTTCTTGCCTGTGGATGCACTTTTACAGGTGCACAGCAGACTCAGGGAAAGAAGATTCTGTTGACCAATCCCGGCAGTTTGTCGGAGGAAGCATCGGAGAACACAGGGGAGCAAGATCGGTCACAGGAGAAGCAAGAGGGGAAGGCAGAGGAGAACGGAGAGCAGAGCGCAGAATCTGGAGAGAAGCTGGGGGAAGAGGCAGCCGTACTGCAGCGGGCAGACAGACGGCAGAGGGAAGAGGAGGAACGTGACAATACAGACGTGGAGACATTTGGTGCAGCGCAGATGGGATTCAACGAGCTGCTAGCTGGAATGGACGACAGCAGCCTTGCGGCGGCGGAACCGGTAAATCTTGAAAAATATTGGGATTATCTCTATGAAGGAAAGGAGACCCCGTTGAAAGACGGTACGTGGTATCGGCTGCCCCAGGAGAAAGAACGAGAGATTTCCTTTTATGGTCTTTACACAGAGGAATACGGATGCAGAGGGATGAAGATTGAAATCGGCGGCGATGTCAATACCTTTGATCAGACCTGGACGCCCACTTCTTTCAATCCGGATGTGCTGATCCTGGAAGAGTCTGAGACAGACGGACTGCCTCGCAGTTTTGCCTTTACAGTATGTGTTGAGAATCAAAGGAACAGTGAGAAATGGCAGCTTTATGTGGCGGACAGATATGATACGGGTACGATTGAGCTTGTCAGTTTCGAGGAGAAAGCATACCGAAGCCAGCGAGAGGAGCAGAATCTCACTTTTCGTGTAGACGAAGAAGACAAGAAGGTATTCATGATCCGGGAGGAAGAAGAAATCCTGGGAACGATCGATTGCGCATCTTATGACGGAGAAGAGCAGATCGACAAGATTCTGTGGGACGATGGGACGATCGGCTATCGTCTGGAGGAAGAGCAGAGACGGATCATTCTGGTAACAGGCATCGGTCTGCAGGAAGCAGAGAGCGGCAAAGTGCTCTTTAAGGGAATTCCGCTGATTGATTTTCCGGTAGAGATTGGGACTTTTGGGGATCGCAGTTTTATATTGGAGGCGCCATACGTTGACGACAGCTATGTCAGCGGAAAGCTCAACTTCTAGAAGGTTATGAGTAAAAATGACATCTGCCAGCCGGAAAAAGGAAAGAATATGGGAAAAGTCACGAAAAAATCGAATTAGAAAATAATACGCGATAAGATTCTTTCTTATTGCGTATTTTTGTGTTAGAATAATACTGCACCTGAAAATGAGGAAGCACACAAAGACGGCCTGGCCAGTTAAAGATGGCATAATAAAGACTTCTGGAGGATGGCAGGCAGAAAACAGAGGATAACGGGTTATATGAAATATAAGAAGATCAACGATGCGACAGTACAATGTATCATCACAGCGGAAGATATGGTGGAATATGGGCTGACACTGTCGGATATTTTTGAGAGGAATGAGAAGGGCGAGGGATTTCTGCGAGATATCATTGAGCGCGCCCATGATGAGATTGGTTATCAGATCAACGGTGAGAATATTGCGATGCAGATTACGCCGTTGAAGGATAAAGGCCTGGTGGTCACTTTTACAGATGAAAGTCCTCTGGCATTTAAGGATATTCTACAGCATTTAAAGGATGTATTGCAGGGGGTGAGTGAAGAGTTTGACAGGCAGGAGCAGTCTGAAGCGCAGAGACAGAAAGCAGAAGAATTCGATGAGAATAGACGGATGTTCGCCTTTGCCACGCTTCACCAGGTGATGCAGTATACGGCGTCCATTCCGAATACACTGTCAGTCAGGAGCCACCTTTACAAAGAGGGAGAGGTATATTATCTGGTACTGGAGAAGAACAGACTTTCTTATAAGATGTTCAATAAGATCAGTGCCCAGGCCGTGGAATTCGGCAATCTGATTGCGGTTTCTGAGGAGAGAATGCAGTACCTGGAGGAGCATGGAGAGTGTCTGATTACAGACCGGGCGGTGAGCAGGCTTCGCAGGATCTATCTGGCATGATCTGCGGTATCGTCATGGCAGGCAGTTTTTGAAAAGGATTGGGACAATTCTATCATAAATGAAAAGGTAAGGTATGTATATGCTGCCAGCCCCAGATGAGCTTTCGGGTTTGGCAGCAATTCTTGTGTTAAGTCGGATAGACTCCGGAGAAGTTTCACCAGATAAAAAGTTAGTGCTGCAGAAGATATAGGTACAAGTATGAAAGAAGAAATGGAGAGAATATGAGCAGTAAGAAGAGAAAAAGAGAAGGATTTGAAGAATTTTTGGAAAAGGAGATATTGACGCAGGAGCGCTATGATAAAATGTATAGCAGCCAGACTGTGGCTTATGGTGGAGCAGGGAGCGATGGACAAAACAGTCAGGCACCGGAGAATGACCAGCCCAGGGAGACGCGGATGCGCTATGAAGATGCAAAGATTGACGAAAGGATTCTTCGCGCTGTCAAGGAACTTGGATATGAAGAGATGACGCCGATTCAGGAACAGGCAATCCCGCTTTTTATGACAGGCCAGGATATAATTGGACAGGCACAGACGGGAACGGGTAAGACGGCAGCATTCGGTATTCCAATCCTGCAGAAGATCGATCCGGATAATCGGAATCTGCAGGCGGTGATTCTGTGCCCAACCAGAGAGCTGGCGATGCAGGCGGCGGAAGAACTGCGTAAGTTTTCCAAATATATGCATGGGATCAAGGTGTTGCCGATCTATGGCGGGCAGGATATTGTCCGTCAGATTAAGAATCTGAAGGGCGGAGCGCAGATCATTGTGGGAACGCCGGGGCGTGTGATGGATCATATGCGCAGACATACGCTTCGGATGGAAAATGTGCATACGGTGGTGCTTGACGAGGCCGACGAAATGCTCAATATGGGATTTAGAGAGGACATCGAGACAATCTTACGGCAGATGCCGGAACAAAGGCAGACAGGGCTTTTCTCAGCCACAATGCCGGGTCCGATCCTGGAGCTGACGAAAACCTATCAGAAGAATGCAGTGTATGTCAAGATGACACCGGAAGAAGTGACGATCCCGTTGATCAAGCAGGCTTATTATCAGGTGCGCAGACAGGATAAGGAAGAAGTACTGTGCCGCCTGATCGATTACTATGATCCAAAGCGGGCGTTGATCTTCTGCAATACCAAACGTATGGTGGATGAGCTGACGGAGCATTTGAAGGAGAGAGGGTATGAGGCGGAAGGATTGCACGGAGATCTGTCCCAGCATCAACGGGATACTGTGATGAATCTGTTCCGCAGCGGCAGAGCCGGAATTCTGATTGCAACGGATGTAGCGGCAAGAGGAATCGATGTGAATGATGTGGAGGCAGTCTACAATTATGACGTGCCGGAGGATATCGAATATTATGTGCACCGTATCGGCAGGACAGGCCGTGCCGGTAAGACGGGCCGCTCCTTTACGCTGGTTGTGGGAAGAGAAGCCTATAAGATACGGGATATCGAACGCGCCTGCCGCACGAAGATCAGAGAGCGGAAGATCCCCGGCGCCGCCGATATCACGGCCAGGAAAGCTTCCAAGATTTTGCGGGAGGCCGTCCATGTGGCAGAGCAAAGGGATATCAGCCGTGCGACGGAGTATATTCTGGAAGAGATCGCATTGGGTGAGCACGGTGCGGTGGAGATTGCGGCAGCGTTCATGCAGATGAAACTTGGAGATGAGATCGAAGACATCAGACCGGAGAAGTTTTCTTTTGACAGAAAGGCAGGAAGCCGTGGCAGAAGCAGAGGCGGCGATGCAGGCAGAAGAAACAGGAGCGAGGGCAGAGGAAGAAGTGATGCCAGGAGCGGCAGAGAGAATTACACCGGGAAGTCTGGAAGAAAAGAGGATAGAAGAAGACCGCGGGAGGACAGCAGGAATGGTTATTATGCATCCCTGCGGGTCAAAACGAAGAAAAGGGAATCATAATACCAGTTCTTGACCATGATCCTTCAACCATTTGCGGGCGGTGCGGTAGTCGGGACAGACTTTTTCTACCGCCTGCCAGAAAGCGGAAGAATGGTTCATATGGGTCAGATGGCATAGCTCGTGGACCACGACATAATCCAGAATAGAAGGAGGCGCCAGCATGAGACGCCAGTTAAAGGAGAGGGTTCCCTTCGCACTGCAGCTTCCCCAGCGGGTCTTCTGGTCCCGGATGGTGATGCGGTTGTAAGTGCCGCCGGTGAACTGCTGGAAGTAGGCGGCTCTTTTTGGAAAATATTCTTTGGCAGCGGCAATATACCGTTGTGTCAGGGCGGCACGCTGCGCCGGGGTCAGATCGGAGACTGGTTTGGCAGCCTGTCTGCTCTGCTGCTCCAGATATCTGGTGATGATCCAATGCTGTCTGTCTGTGAGGATGTGGCTGACGTCCCGGTCGCTGGCGCCTAAGGGCACCCGCACGGTGATCTTTCCCTCTGGTGAGATGCTGACCGCATAGCTTTTGCGGTCACTGCGGATCAGGGTATAGGGGAGTTCATAGAGTTTGCTTTGGTATTTGATACGTAATTGATTGTCCATGGCGCTATTATAGCACAGATACAGCAGTTCGGCCAGGGCTTTACCTATTGTGTGTTACTAAGGCGCGGCGTGCATCCGGACAAATGGTGGACAAGTTCTGACAAAATGTGCTACTATGAGAAAAGATCGGTGTAAGCCATGGAAAGTTCTGGCAATTATGCAAAAGATACATCGCTGTAAGGATAAAACAGGAGTTGAAAGTAATGGGGCGTGATGACGGAAGCGTAACAGTAAAACAAAATAAAACAACAGGGAAGAAACCTTCCGGCGGGAATAAGCCCGCTTCCGGAAAGAAGCCGGCTTCCGGTAAGAAAACAGCCGGCGGGGGAAAGGCAGCCTCCGGTAAGAAAACAACCGGCGGGGGTAAGCCGGCTTCCGGTAAGAAAATAACCAGCGGGGGTAAGACAGCCTCCGGCAAGAAGACAGCCGGCGGGAGAAAGCCAGTCGCTGGAAAGAGTACGGTGAATCGGAAGAGGCCAGTCCCTGGCAAGAAGCCAGCGGGTAAGAAGTCAGCAGTGAGAGACGCTGTGTCTCATTCTTCCGCACAGGGGAACAGACGGGAAGAAGAACGCGCGAGAAGAAGAGCGGAGCGGGAGCGGAAAGTCAGAAGACAGAAGATCGTAATGGCAGTGTCTTCCTGTATTATTCTGCTCTGTGTGATCGGGATCGCGGTTGTTTTCCTGTCACCGGCACGGGTATCCCTTTACTTGTTCCAGGGAGACAGGGCAATTGCAAAGGAAGACTATGAAAAGGCGTTAAGTGCCTATGAGAAGGCAGTGGAACTGAAACCTTCTTCCGTGAGAGCATACTGCGGCCTGGCAGACAGTTACAGAGGCAGGCAGATGTTTACGGAGGCAGAGCAGATTCTGGCGGCAGGATGGGAGCAGACGAAAGATGAAACGGTTCTGCGCTATTATGGAACGGTGATATTGAATCAGGCGGTGGCGCAGATCAATGCACATGAATGCACGCTGGAGACGGTAGATATGTGTGTCAGGGTACTGGAGATGGGAAGCGTGGAGGAAGAGGCGCTTAAGTTATTGGGCGACTGCCATGAACGACTTTTCCCGGAAACGCAGGAAGACGCCTGCATACTGCTCTATGACGAGGATGCGACACAGGATACCTGCAGCTATACAGAATATGAGGGGCTGCTTTTAAGAATGATCAAGGTATACAAAGAGAGGCCGTCGGAAGAACTGAAAGCGGTACTGAAGAGGTATGCTTTGATCGATCGGCCGGATGTAAGGATTGGAGATTCTCATCGGGAATCTTATGAGACACTGTTGACAGAAATCGGCGCCGCGATCAATGAGCCGGATATGGCGCAGATCCAGACGGGATCGGAAGAGTGATCGTGAATTCGGCAGTTGACGATAGAAGAGGAATCTCCTATAATTAGGAAGGGAAATGATTGCAAATAGATGAGCTGCAAAGGAGAAGTTCTGCGGCTGTATGATCGATGTAAGATAAGAAAAGGAGAATGAAGGGTATGAAAAAGAAACCAGCAGTATTGATGATCCTGGACGGCTATGGCCTGAATGAAAAGAAAGAGGGCAATGCGGTGGCGGAGGCGAACACTCCTGTGATGGATGCGCTTATGGCACAGTACCCGTTTGTCAAGGGAAATGCCAGTGGTATGGCAGTAGGGCTTCCGGACGGCCAGATGGGGAATTCCGAAGTGGGTCATCTGAATATGGGAGCAGGCCGTGTCGTGTATCAGGAATTGACAAGGATTACCAAAGAGATCCAGGACGGCACCTTTTTCGAGAATCCAGCGCTTCTTGATGCAGTGAATAACTGTAAGAAGAATGACTCTGCACTTCATATGTTCGGGCTGGTATCCGATGGCGGCGTACACAGCCATAATACGCATATCTATGGCCTTCTGGAGCTGGCAAAGAGAAATGGTCTGCAGAAAGTGTATGTTCACGCGTTCCTGGATGGACGTGACACACCGCCTACAAGCGGTAAAGGTTTCGTGGAAGAGTTAGAACAGCAGATGCATGAGATCGGTGTAGGTGAAGTGGCATCTGTGACCGGACGCTATTATGCAATGGATCGAGATAACAATTACGACAGAGTGGAGAAAGCGTATCTTGCTCTGACAAAAGGAGAAGGTTTGGAAGCTTCCAGCGCACCGGAAGGGATCCAGGCATCTTACGACAGAGATGAAACGGACGAATTCGTGAAGCCTACTGTGGTGAAGAAGAACGGTGAGCCGGTAGCGCTTATCAAAGATGGCGATTCCGTAGTCTTCTATAATTTCCGTCCGGACCGTGCCAGAGAGATTACCAGAAGCTTCTGCGACGATGAGTTCAAGGGCTTTGACAGGGGCAAGAGATTAGATCTTACGTATGTGTGCTTTTCCGATTATGATCCGACGATCCCGAACAAGGAAGTCGCATTCCATAAGATTTCTGTTACCAATACTTTCGGTGAGTGGCTGGCAGCACACGGCATGAAACAGGCAAGGATCGCCGAGACGGAGAAGTATGCGCATGTGACCTTTTTCTTCAACGGCGGTGTGGAAGAGCCAAATGAAGGGGAGGAGAGAATTCTCGTCAATTCTCCGAAGGACGTGGCGACTTATGATCTGAAACCGCAGATGAGCGCTTACGAAGTTTGTGATAAACTGGTGGAAAGCATTCAGTCCGGCAAGTACGATGTGATTATCATCAACTTTGCAAACCCTGATATGGTAGGACATACCGGCGTGGAGCAGGCAGCGATCAAGGCGGTAGAGGCAGTTGATGTATGCGTTGGGCGTGCTGTGGAGGCGGTTAAAGAGGTGGACGGCGTTATGTTTATCTGTGCCGATCATGGTAACGCAGAGCAATTGGTTGATTACGAGACCGGAGCGCCTTTCACAGCGCATACTACGAACCCAGTGCCGTTCATTCTTGTCAATGCAGATTCTTCCTACAAGTTGAGAGAAGGGGGATGTCTTGCAGATATCGTGCCGACGCTCATTGAACTGATGGGAATGGAACAGCCTGCGGAGATGACAGGGAAATCATTGCTGGTTAAGGAATAAGACAGTGTACGGGAAAGCTTTCCAGGGGAAAGGGTTTCGGTAGATAACAGTGTAAGAGAATCAGGAGAGGACGTCTGTAGGAAAGTGCAGATGTCCTTTTTTTGTACTTGTTTTTATGCTTGACAGTGTTTTCGCTTACGCGTATACTAAGTGTACCATCATTGATAGTACACTTAGTGTGGGAGTATATGGTAACGAGTGTAGTGGAAGATATTGGAGGAAGATACAACGAGGATGTAGAAAGGAGAAGCAATGATCATTATAGACTACAAAGATACCAGGCCAATCTATGAGCAGATCGTGGAACGTTTCAAGACGCTGATCCTGAAAGGCGCCATACAGCCGGATGAGCAGATACCGTCTGTGCGGAATCTTGCCATGGAGCTTTCCATCAATCCGAATACGATCCAGAAAGCCTATGCGGAACTGGAGCGGCAGGGTTTTATCTATACTGTGAAAGGCAGGGGAAACTTTGTATCAGGAGACAGTGGTCTGGTGGATAAGCGGAAGAAGGAATATCTGGGTAAGATCCTGCTGCTTGTAAGCGAGGTCCTGGAGATTGGAATGTCCAAGGCAGAATTGATCCGTGAGATTGAAATGCTTTAGACAGAAAGGAAGGAAAACATGATTGAGATACATAACCTGACCAAGACTTTTGAGAAGATCAAGGCGGTCGATGAAGTCGGTGTCACGATTAAAGACAACACGGTGTTTGGGCTGATCGGAACCAACGGCGCAGGCAAGAGTACCGTGCTGCGCATGATAGCGGGGGTTCTGAAACCTGACAGTGGCACAGTGACGATAGATGGTATGCCGGTATACGATAATGTGGAGGCGAAGAAGCAGTTATTTTTCATTGCGGACGAGCCATACTTCTTTGCCAACTCCAACGCTAAATCAATGGAGCGTTATTACAGCGGCGTCTATGAGAATTTTGACAGAGAAGAATTCTACAGATATCTGGAGAGCTTCAATCTGGATAAGAGCAGGAAGATCAATACCTTTTCGAAGGGGATGAAGAAGCAGTTAGCGCTTTTACTGGGAATCTGTGCCCACACAAAGTATATTCTGTGTGATGAAACTTTCGATGGGCTGGATCCTGTCATGCGGCAGGGAATCAAATCAATCTTTGCCAAGGAGATGGAAGAGAGAGGGTTGACGCCGGTTATCGCTTCCCACAACCTGCGGGAATTAGAAGACATCTGCGATCATGTGGGTCTGCTGCACAAGGGAGGCGTGCTGTTGTCGAAAGATCTGGAGGATATGAAATGTAATATCCAGAAGATCCAGTGTGTGTTTACCTCTGTGGAGGAAGAGTTGAAAGCAGTAAACGGCATGGAGGTGTTGAAGAAGGAACAGAGAGGTTCTCTTCGCACATTTACGGTGAGATGTACAAGAGAAGAAGTGGCGGCAAGATTCGCCACGGTAGATACCGTATTTTATGAAGTGCTTCCTCTGTCCTTAGAGGAAATCTTCATCAGTGAAACGGAGGTAGTGGGATATGACATCAAGAAACTCATTTTGGGCTAGCTGTAAAGAAAACCACAGAAGACGGATCTGGGTCTGGATCGTTGCCTGTCTCATGCAGGCGGTATCTTATGTGGGTGTCCTGACTGTATACTTAAGCCGCATCAGGATGTGGAATGCAGAAGGTTCTTACAAGAAACCGGAAAATTTTCAGGCGGCCTTGTATCTGGCCACACAGGATGCGCTGGGATTTCAGGATAATCTGGGCATTGTAATTGTTGTACTTGCTGCCATGATCGGCATGCAGGGGTTTTCCTATCTTTATGACAGGAAGAAAGTGGACATGTACCACAGTGTTCCTGTAGATAAGAACAGAAGGTTTTTGACGCTTTACGCGAACGGTATTATGATTTATCTGGCGGCGACATTGCTAAATCTGTTCATCAGTGTTATTATGGCAATGGTACAGCATGCGGTAAACGGCGGCGTGATGGCGGTTGTTGGACTGGGTTTTGTCTGGAATTTCCTTGTGTTTTTGGTGATGTACCATACAGTTATCCTGGCGGTTATGCTGACAGGAAGCCGTTTGATCACACTATGTGCGGTGGGCGTGTTTAGCCTGTATGAATTGGTGCTCTATAGTATGGGAAGTTCCATGCAGTATGCCTTTTTTACAACGAAAGATAATTTCTATGTTTCCCATGAACCGAAGCTATCGGTGTTAAGCGACTATCTTTCCCATACCTGGGAGATCAAGGGGATGGAAGAGGCAAAGGAGATGGCTGTCAATGTAGTGCCCTTCTATGGGAAGTGGATTCTTATGGCGGTCGTGATCCTGGCGCTGGCATGGGTCAGTTACCGCAAGCGGCCGTCGGAGGCTGCAGGTAAGGCGCTGGCTTTCCCGATCCTGGAACCATATGTCAAAGTGCTTGTGGTGATTCCGGTGGCGGTCTGTCTTGGTATGTGGGTATACAGTGTAGGGTATGGCAGTAAATCATTAGCATTTGTTGCGATGACAGCCAGCGGTGTGATTGCCTGTGCCGTGATGGAAGTGATTTATGACTTTGATATCAAGAGCATGTTCAAACATCTGCTGTCGAGCGGAATCGCGGTGGCGGGTATTGTAATTGTGTTTTTTATCTTTAAAGAAGACGTATTTGGATATGATAAGTACATACCCGCAGAAGAGAAGCTGGAGAGCGTCGCGCTGGTACTGGATTCCTACCCGGATTTCTGGGATGAGGATTTCACTTATCTTTCTACTGCGAAAGCGAGTGAAGAGCGTATGTATCTTAAGAATACGGCGCCGGTGCTTGCGCTGGCGCAGCGGGCACAGCAGGTGGAAATAGAGGATATGACAGATCCAAGGTATGTGCATGTGTTGTATCGTTTAAAGTCCGGCCGCAGAGTGGGCAGGGGTTTCCATGTGGATTTCGCAGATCCGGACAATGAAACATTGTTAGATCAGATCGTGGCTACGAAAGAATATAAAGAAGGCACATTCCAGATCATGACAGATGAGAAGTCCTTTGAACAGGTTCAGGCAGTCACATATAGCAATGGAGCGGCGCAGACCGTGCTGCCGATCGAGGATGCCCTTGCGCTTCGGGGAGCTTATCTGAAAGACATGGAAGGGTTTCATTTCAAGATGGCCAGAAAGAATCGGCCCTGCGGGGAGATTTCATTCCGGTTTCCGCATTGGATGACCTATACGCTGCAGATCTACGAGGGCTTTGAGAATACGATCGCCTATCTGCAGTCGAAGGAAGCATATTATCCGCTGCAGTTAGACCCGGAGGATATCGCAAGCATTACCGTGACGAACTATCATTATGAACTGCAGCGAGCGGCAGAAGTTGATGATTCAGAGGTAGCTTATGATGCAAGGAGCAATGCGGTGGTTGCGAAAGGTTATATAGAGGATTACGTAGTTTCTGAGACGTTTTATGAGGAAGAGCAGTTTGCACAGATTGTGCCGGAGATCTATCCGAATATGCTATCGACTCCCTGGTGTGACTATGCCGAGATCGACAGCAATTATGATGTTTTTATTACGTTCAAGAAAGATACGACTTATCCGTATGACAGGAGCAGCTATGGATTCAGTTATCAGTTCTTTGCGGAACGTGTGCCGAAGTTTGTGGATGAGGCGACAGCGATGGGAGCCGATGAAGAATAGAAAGGCAGGATATGGGCGCAGGACAGACGGGACCTGTGATCAGGGTCAACGATTTATATAAGATTTACCGGGTCGGTGAGACAAAGGTGCGGGCGTTAAACGGAGTCAGTTTCACCATTAACAGAGGAGACTTCTGCTCGATCGTAGGTACTTCCGGCTCCGGTAAGTCAACGCTTCTTAATATGCTGGCGGGGTTGGAGAAACCGACGAAAGGTGAGATCGTGATCGCCGGGGAGCATATGGAAAGCAAGACAGAGAATCAGCTCGTGGCATTCAGGAGAGAGCATATTGGATTTATTTTCCAATCTTTTAATCTGATGGGCACGATGAATGCCATAGAGAATGTGGCGCTTCCCCTCACCTTCCAGGGGATGGACAGGAAGAGCCGCAATAGAAAGGCGGAGGAAATGCTGGATCTGGTAGGGCTTCAGAAGCATAAGCAGCACAGACCGAATCAGATGTCCGGCGGACAACAGCAGCGTGTAGGGGTAGCACGTGCGCTGGTGGTGGAACCAGAGATCATCTTCGCGGACGAACCTACCGGGAATCTGGATTCAAATACTTCGGTGGAAGTGATGAATCTGATGAAGAAAGTGGTGCGGGAGAAGAACCAGACCTTAGTCATGGTAACGCACGACAATTATCTGGCGGGATTTGCAGATCTGGTATTGCGGATCAAGGATGGTAAGATCATCGAGATCGAGGACAGGCGAGGGCAGGAGATGCCGGATGAGATCCTGCAGCAGGAATCTTAGAAGAAGCGATCTCGGAGCGTGAAGATATGCGGCATGGCAGGAATGGGTGTGCCGGAAGAGCAATCCGGCGGGGAGTATGTAGTAAAAGAGGATAACTAAGATGAGAAGACAAGAATGGAATGAGAAGAGACAGGGCAAAGAGAAAGGAATACTGAGCAGACTGCTGCTTGCAGGCCTGCTCAGTATTGTGATCGGTGTGGTGGTTCCGCAGATTCCGGGAGCGATGAGGTATGTCGAGGCTGTCAGCGGGAATGACGAAGAGTCTGCTTCGGAAGAGAACGAGCCGCCGACCATCAGCCGCACCTCGGACCGGCTGATCACGGACGACGACAGGGGAGACGCCGACGAGGACATGCTCTATTATATGCAGAGCCTGGAAGTGCGGTATAAGCTGGATGCGAAGGTGATGGAGAACCTGCACAAGGTGTTCGACAGCGCCGTGTATTATATCGCCAATACAGAGATGTCGGTGACGGAGCTGTGGTCTTATGTGGCGCAGGTCAAGGGCAATATGGAGTCCACAGCGGTAGCGGCAGTCACGATGACGACCAGTGAATTCCTGCAGGTAGGAGATAACTGGGAGACGCCGACGGTGAGCTACGGACAGCAGGTTTCTATCGTGCTTCCCGTGATCAATTTCGGTACAGAAGAATTAAATAATCTGATCATAGAGCCGAAAACCTCAACGGTCGTTACCGAATGGCCTTTTGAACCGGATATGACCAGTTATCTGCAGACAGAACCTTATATTCCCGGCAATCAGACGAAGGAAGCGGCGATGGCCAATAGAAGAGAATTTACGTTCACGTTTACGGCCAGGAATGACGTTATGACGGGATATTATCCTCTGGTATTCAATGTCTGGTATACAAAGGCGGGTGTCCGGAGTGAGGAGCCGGCAGAACTGACGGTCTATGTGAAGACGGTCGGTAAACCGGGAAGCGGTTTTATCGGCGGCAATGGACAGGATGCGGAGGGAGCAAAGCCCCGTATCGTGGTGACCGGGTTTGAGACAAACCCCTCCACAGTTTATGCAGGAGATACCTTCACACTGACGATCCATGTACAGAATACGGCGAAAGATACGGCGGTAACGAATGTTCTGTTTGATATGCAGGCGGCACAGGAAGGAGAGGACAAGACGAATACTTATTCCGCGTTCCTGCCTACATCGGGAGCAAGCTCTGTCTATATGGACCGGATCGGGGCGAATACATCAGCGGATATTGTGATCGAGATGACGGCGAAGGCTGATCTGGCGCAGAAACCTTATGTGCTTGATGTGAATATGAAATACGATGCGGGAACTTCCTTCGATCTGACAGATAAGGCGAGCGTTTCCATTCCTATCTTACAGGAGAGCCGGTTTGATACAAGTATCCCGGAGGTAGTCCCTGCAGATATCACAGTGGGATCGCAGTCCAATGTGATGTGCAGCATCTATAATACCGGGAAGACGACACTCTATAATGTGCAGGTGAAGTTTAAAGCGGACTCTATCGATGAGGCGTCGGCTTTCGTTGGAAATCTGCAGTCTGGTGCGACAGGCAATGTTGATGTTATGTTAACCGGAATTGCACCGACGATGGATGACGGTACAGTGAAGATGGAGATTTCTTATGAAGATGATGCGGGTAATGTGACGACTTCGGAGAAGACGATCACACTCTTTGTGACGGAGGAAGTTTTCGATGAGATGATGGGGGACGGCATGATGGGCGATGATATGATGATGGAAGAACAGGGCGGTTCCAAAACAGGCCTGATCGTCGGGATCATTGTCGGTGTGGCCGTCATTGCGGGGATCATTCTCGTCGTCGTTCTCAAAATTCGCAAGAAGAAAAAGGCGGCGGCACTGTTAGCCAGCGAGCTGAATGACCTGGAAGCAGAGTTGGAGAATGAAAAGACGGAGAACTAATTGCCGGTAATAACCATGAAATGGAGCCGTGTATGAAATTGCTTGATTTGCTGCGGATGAGCAGCAGTAATCTGTGGAAAAGAAAGGTGAGGACCGTCTTGACGGTCCTCGGCGTTGTGATCGGTGTGGCGTCTATTGTGGTGATGGTCTCTTTGGGATTAGGGCTGAGCCGTTCTATGATAGAGCAGTATGAGTCTTATGGAAGCCTTACACAGATCGAGGTGAATGAGCCATGGAACAGCGAGGATTCAGAGGAGAAGAGACTGGATGATAAGCTGGTGAAGGAGATAGAAAGTCTGGAATACGTGGAATCGGTTCATCCGGTTCTGCAGTTTTCTGCGCTGGCCAAGTATGGAAACTATGAGGGCTATCTCCAGATCAGAGGAATGGCGAAAGAAGTATTCGAAGATATGGATATCAAGATCGGAGAGGGCCGCCTGCCGGGAGAAGATGACAAGCTTACCTTTTTCTATGGAAACCAGGTGCTGCAGAACTTCTATAACCCGAAAGCGAGCAATCCGTACAGTGATACGCCGGACATTGATCTGATGCATGATCCGATCTTTATCATTTTTGATCAGGATGCCTACTATCAGTCTATGTATCCGCCGGAGGAAGGACAGCCTGCCGTGAAAGCGCCGAAGAAATATATGATTGAAACCTGCGGGGTGGAGGCGCCCAATGAGGAGGATTCCTGGTCTCCAAACGGATGGTATACGTACTGCGATATGGAGCAGTTGATGCCCCAGCTAAAGAAGATATTCAAGAATAAAGTGATTCCCGGACAGCCCCAGACGAAGACGGGCAAACCCTATAAAGAGATCTTCTATAACCAGATTCTGGTCAACGTAGACAGTATGGAGCATGTCATGGAAATACAGAATCAGTTGACAGAGTGGGGGTATGAAGCTTACAGCAATGCGGAGTGGCTGGAGTCTTCGATGCAATCGTTAGGTTATGTACAGGCGGTGCTGGGAGGAATCGGTGCAGTGTCCCTGTTTGTAGCGGCGATCGGCATCACCAATACGATGATGATGTCCATTTATGAAAGGACTAAGGAAATCGGTGTCATGAAAGTTTTGGGATGTGATCTTAGGAATATCCGCAGTCTGTTTCTGCTGGAGGCGGGATTTATTGGATTCATCGGCGGTGTGATCGGTCTGATATTGAGTTTTCTCATCTCTTTTGTAATCAATCGGATTGCGGGCAGTGCGAACCAGGGTATCATAAGCGGAGGGGTAGGAGGAATCTCCTATATTCCGCTCTGGCTTGTGCTGTTATCCCTCGTTTTCGCGATCTTAGTCGGTATGATAGCGGGATTCTTTCCGGCAAGAAGAGCCATGAAGCTCAGTCCTCTGGCAGCGATCAGGAATGAGTAATTGACCATCGTATAAAATAGACCTTCTGTGTGCATAATAATGGAAAAAGGTATCATGCTTCAGATTTGTGCTACATCGGCATTGTGGTAGAAATCTGACCGGTGATGAGCCAGTGCGCACAGGAGGTTTTTTATGGCTATGAAATTGAGGATCGTGGATGTACATGCAAGGGAAATATTGGATTCCAGAGGAAATCCTACGGTAGAAGCACAAGTGACGGTAGAAAAAGAAGTGGGCGGAACCCAGTATGTAGGGCGGGCGGCAGTACCCAGCGGCGCCAGTACCGGACGCTTCGAGGCGGTAGAGCTGCGGGATGGAGAGACGAGATACTTCGGATTGGGAACGACCAAGGCAGTGAATAATGTAAATACCAAGATCAGAGAGGCTTTGATGGGGATGAATGCTTTCGATCAGGGGTTGATCGACCGCATTCTGATTGAGCAGGACGGGACAGACAATAAGAGTAATCTGGGCGCTAACGCCACGCTGGGGGTTTCCATGGCCTGCGCCAAGGCGGGCGCAGAGGTGATGGGAATCCCACTGTACCGCTATCTGGGCGGCGCTTACACGAGACTGCTTCCTGTGCCAATGATGAATATCTTAAATGGCGGTAAACATGCAGACAATACCGTAGACTTTCAGGAATTCATGATCATGCCGGTACAGGCGGAGAGCTTCCGGGATGGCCTGCGCATCTGTGCGGAGATCTATCATAATCTGAAGAAAATCTGCAACGATCGAGGATTGTCTACCGGTGTGGGCGACGAAGGCGGATTTGCCCCTTCTTTACCGGATGCATTTGCGGTGCTCGATCTGATCGTAGAATCAATCAAGGCGGCAGGCTATACGCCCGGTCAGGATATCAAGATTGCGCTGGATGTAGCGGCTTCCGAGTTGTATAATGAGGCAGATGGAGTGTATCATTTTCCGGGCGAGACAGAATTAAAGCAGAAGAGAAATAAAGTGAAGGGGAGCCGCGTCACAGAATGCTATGAGGCGGGGATCCAGTTTGCAGATCAGACGGAAATACAGGAGATCACCAGAAGCACAGAGGAGATGATTGCATATTATGAGGAATTGGTGGAGCGTTACCCGATCGTGTCGATTGAAGACGGTCTGGCGGAAGACGATTGGGACGGATGGCAGATGATGACGAAGAAGTTAGGTGACAGTGTACAGCTTGTGGGAGACGATCTGTTTGTGACCAACACGAAGCGCCTGGACGCAGGGATTAAATTGCAGGTGGCAAATGCGATCCTCGTCAAGGTGAATCAGATTGGTACGGTCAGTGAGGCGATGGATGCCATCGAGATGGCGCAGAAGAACGGCTATAAAGCAGTGATATCCCACAGATCCGGTGAGACGGAAGATACGTTTATCGCGGATCTGGCCGTGGCAGTCAATGCGGGACAGATCAAGACGGGAGCGCCCTGCAGAAGCGACCGTGTGGCGAAGTACAATCAACTGCTGCGGATCGAAGAAGACCTGGGAAGCGTGGCGTGTTACAAGGATCCTTTTAATAAAATATGAGAAGAAAACAGACGCTGTCATTCGAGGTACGGATGACAGCGATTTGTGTCTATGCAGAAATGAGAAAAAATGATTTCTGTTGCAGTTTTGATTGTGGTATAATTTTAAAGGAAAGTGTCAGATTCAGGGCAGCAACAAAACAGCTTACACAAAAGATAAACTGCCTTGAACAGGAAAATAAGAAGGAATTGCAGAAGAAATTGAAGGATTGGATAGAAGAAGCAACGAAAAAATGGAAAATAAAAATGAGATAAGATATAGAAAGGAATGGACAGAGCTTTGCAGGTACTAAAGAGTAATAAGGCACAGTTTGAATATGATATCCATGCGTTGGTCAAGGCGTTCTATCCTGCGTGGGAGTTAAAAATTTTGACACCGGAGTCTGTTGTGAAGGATAGAAAAGTACGTGAGACCGTTCCGGTGATGGAGCTGGAATTTAGTGAGACAGAAGTAAAATTTACAATTTATAATAGTTTACATAATGTCGAAAACGTCTATCTATGGCAGAATACGGATTTGGTAGAGCCATCCGAATATAAGGACCGCTTCAAACAGTTTCTCTATTCATCTTTACAGAAAGAGACAGGCCGGTTACTTCCCTGGGGGAATCTAACGGGGATACGTCCCACAAAGATTGCCATGACAATGATGGAGCGGGGGGAAAGAGAACAGACGATAGGAGCTTTTCTCAGAGAGAAACATTTTGTCAGCGAAGAGAAGATCGCACTTGGGATTGAGATTGCAAAACGGGAGCGGAAGATTTTGAGCAGTCTCCACTATGAGAATGGTTACAGCCTCTATATTGGCATTCCGTTCTGTCCTACGACATGTCTGTACTGTTCTTTCACATCTTATCCGATCAATGTATGGAAGGAACGGGTGGCAGACTATCTGACGGCACTGGAACAGGAGATAGAGGCGGTGGCACAGATGTACCAGGATAAGATACTGGATACAGTCTATATTGGAGGAGGCACACCGAGTTCCCTGTCGCCGAGTGAGCTGGACAGGCTGATCACAAAGCTGAAGGTTTCTTTTGATTTTAATACAGTACAGGAATTTACAGTGGAGGCAGGACGTGCAGACAGCATAACGGAAGAAAAGCTTATTGTGTTGCTGCACCACGGTGTGACGAGAATCTCTGTCAATCCCCAGACGATGAAGCAGGAAACACTTAAGCTGATCGGCAGACAGCATACCGTAGAGCAGGTAGAGGAAGCGTTTCGGCTGGCACGGAAAGTGGGATTTGACAATATCAATATGGATATTATTCTGGGACTTCCAGGAGAAACAAGTGAGGATGTGAGAGGCACTATAGAAGCGATCCAGGTATTGGGGCCGGATTCGCTTACGGTTCATTCGCTGGCAGTGAAAAGAGCTTCTGGCTTACAGAAATGGATCGCAGAAAACGGAGTTACCGCCTACAACAATACCGAGGAGACGATGGAGATCGCGGCGGCAGGGGCACGGGCCATGAACATGGTGCCCTACTATCTGTACCGCCAGAAGAATATGTCCGGGAACTTTGAGAATGTGGGATATTCTGTGGAAGGGAAGTATGGGATCTATAATATTTTGATTATGGAGGAGAAACAGACCATAGTCGCCTGTGGAGCCGGTTCGATTTCCAAACGGGTGTACCCGGACGGGCGGATCGAGCGAAGCGAGAATGTGAAGGATGTTTCCCAATATATCGCAAGAATCGGGGAAATGATTGAAAGAAAACGTGTATTATTAGAAGATTGACAATTCAAAATTCGGAGTAAAATTGCCCCGTGTGATGCGGATTTCGGTACAACAAAAATACCGAAAGTCCAACAAAATTTTTTGCGTTGGTACATCATAATACGCCATAATGCAGTTTTCATCTCGGAGTCCAACAAAATCAGTGTAAATTCACAGATTCCTAAGGGGCTGTCGGGAAATAGATAGTTCCAGTCAGGACTACCGGCTTAGCCGGTGGTCCTGACTCATGACAACAGAAAATCCGAAAACGTATTTTCTGTTGTATGCGTCAACCGGGACAGCATATCCGACATAAAGAATTTCTAAAATAACCCACAGCTATTTTTGAAGTTTTGGCGGTTCACTGTATAATAGGTATAGGAACGGAGGAATCTGCGATGTCAAAAAAGAAAAACCGCCCACACGGGCATTACTGTAAAATATGCGGCGAATATAAAGCAAATGAGAAATTTTCCGGGAAAGGCCACACAGCCCATATCTATAAAGCCTGTTCCCGTTTAAGCGCAGCGGAGAAAGTGGCGGACACGACCAGGGAAATTTATAATGTATGCTTTCCCCATGCGGAGCGCAATGCCATGAAAAAGCAGCTTGTCATCAATGCATTGCTTTTTGAGGTACATACAGAGGTTTATGATGGATACGGCGATATGGAGCTGGCGGATCGGCGATTTACCATTGACCGAAAAAGCTCTGTGCTTACCATGACGGATTTTCATACAGGGGGTGTGGAGCAGTCTGTCACGCTGGAGGGCGGGCAGATGGCGAAGCTGTTGCGGTAGATCATGCATACATTGGAAATTTTTATGTGGGAGCAAGACTATTCCCTGCGTCCTGATGAGAGGGATTATGACCCGTTTTTTGATGGGGAAGAAGACTTTTTCATGGAAGATTTGAAGAATGGATTGGAAGTACAGCCAACAAAGGAACCGGAGGGCAGTCCGTCATGGCGGGTGCAGGTGGAATACACAAACCATACAAATCAGGATATTTGCAGCTATGAGGATTACTTGCTAGATCGTCCAGAAGAATTGTATCTTTCCCTGTTGGAATATTTTGAGCCGGAAGACGAGGTCTTTTAATGGGAAAAGCGGAGTATGGTTTTCATATGTTGTATTGTTCTGTTGCAGACAGTGGGGAGTGATGAAGCACTGTCATGAAAATAACGGTTGAAAACGCTCTGAAAAGCAGGAAATTGACCACTTTTTGACTTATTTGCAGTATCATATTCTGGGAGAGGAGGTCACTATGGCATACAAAATACTCATTGTTGATGATGAAAAAATGCTGACCGAGTTATTGTCAAGTCACTTACAGAGGTGTGGATATGAGGCTTTTGTAGCGGAAAATGCGGAGCAGACAATATCCATGCTGAATATCTATCCGGATTTGATTCTGCTTGACATCAATATGCCGGAAATAGACGGATTGGAGTTATGTAAAATGATCCGCCAGAATGTCGTCTGCCCCATTTTGTTTCTGACAGCCCGGATTACGGAACAGGACAAAATAAACGGCCTGCAGGTTGGCGGTGATGATTACATAACCAAGCCGTTCAGCCTGAAAGAGTTGACTGCAAGGGTGGCGGCTCACCTGCGAAGGGATGAACGAAGCAAGTCTGCGCCTAAAATCGTTTCTTCCCAGGGCTTGATTGTAAATCTTGCGGAACGTACTTGTTTTTATGGGGAAAAGCCGCTGAACCTGTCAAACCGTGAGTTTGACATTGTGGAGTTTCTGATGCGTAACGCCAATCAGATATTCGACAGGGAGCGGATCTATGAAGCCGTGTGGGGGCTGAATGCCGAAGGAGATAGCGGAGTCATAAAAGAGCATATCCGAAAGATCAGGAATAAACTGAAGGAAG
>CAJTRA010000006.1 GCA_910578345.1 uncultured Lachnospiraceae bacterium
TGGTTCCTATCAACAAAGAATTTTACCCATAGACACAGAATTTTTTACAGCCTCCAGATTGCTGATAATACCCTTTTGGTGATTTTATCATACAGTTACTTTACAGATTTTTTTATAAAATGCGATTCCATACAGAAAGAAGGTGTGATAGCCGTCGAGACGAAGTTCAGCATCATATTTTTTCTCTTCTACCTGTTTTCGTGCTTTTTCTGATAAAGATTCCGGATCTGTGATTAAATCAGCTACTTTTAATTCCAGAATAACGGCAATTCCTTCATAGGAGGGTGACAACAGTATAATATCACTTCGGTCCAATCCGCTTTCCTCTCTGAGCTTTTTGAAATCATCTACACCGATCGGTAATTGTCTCAAAACGGCACCTCACTTTCCTCTGGTTCTGTTTACAGTATAGCATCATTATCCTGAAAAGCCAAAGATACATAGATCACTTCAGAAAAGTCGTCCGAAGACAATTCACTGGAAGATGACTGTTACGGTGAATCTTTGAAAATAAGACAAAAAGGTGATAAAATGAAAATAGATGCGCTGTAGATTCCGTATTTATGTTATTTTTTATCAGGAAAGACAATACATTATGAAAAAACAGATTCATGGACAGATAACTCTCTTTGATTATATATCAGCAGAAGATCAGGATGGTTCTCATTTGGATACGATTTCATTTTTTCCGGAATGCTCTGTCTGCTGGTGCAGCACTTGTAAACATAATGCAGAAAGCAGGGCTGTTCCCCGTGATTTTGCCGGAGAAAAGAAGCCCTGCCCATCTTGTGAATTTTGCATAAACCAGAAGAAAGCAGAAATCTGTGAAGTTGGTTCCTATGAGAATGGCTGTAAGCTGCGGGCAGAAGAGGAAGGTCTGTTAGAGTTTCCTACATAATTTTTTCGAAATCTTCTATACCATGTTTACACCAGGGGCAGATGAAATCAGGGGGGAGTTCTTCTCCTTCATAGACATATCCGCAGACAACACAGCGCCAGCCTTTTGCCGAGGTATTTTCCGGCTTAGGTTTGACATATTCATGATAAAAAGAGTATGTCATTGCTTTTTCTCCAGAAATGACATCACAGTCTGATACAACAGCAAGAAAAAGCATATGGCTTCCAAGATCATAGCTGTTAACCACTTTGCAGTCCAGATAAGCGGTAGTATGTTCTGTGAGATAAGGAAGTTCCTGCGCTGTCATGGAGAAAGGGAAGTCAACGAATTTGTCAACGGTATTTCCACTCTGAAATCCAAAATGCTGGAACAGGGAGAAGGGCGCTGTCTCAGAAAGTACCGATACAGAGAGAATGCCCGATTTCTGGATCAGCTCACAGGTCAGATTCTTCTTATTGATGGCGACGACAATCTGCTTCGGATCATCTGTCACCTGAGTGACGGTATTGATGATACAACCGTTCATTTTCTTATCATGTTTTGTAGATACAACGTAGAGTCCATAAGATAGTTGAAAGAGTGCTTTTGCATTCATAGTAATGGTGGATTCCTTTCAGTATTCGTTTATTCAATATACAATGTTATCAGGTGGCAGTCAAGTTTTCATGAAGTGGTTTAGGATAGCAGGATACAGCAGCATATTGTGTTTCAGTGAAGATAAAGGTTAAATTATTACAACATTGCTTATACAGATATAGTATAAGAAAAATCTTCTAAACTATACTATAAAATACACAATTTAGTTTCAAAATCGAGGAAAGGGTAAGGCGGTCGAATGAAGTTTGCAAATGCGGAAGAAAAAAGGATCTATATGACGCAGGAGCCGGTGGAAAAGCTTGTCTGTACGCTTGCGGTGCCGACGATCCTCAGTATGATGATTACATCATTCTATAACATGGCGGATACTTTTTTCGTGGGAAAGCTGAATACCCAGTCTACAGCGGCAGTGGGAGTTGTTTTTTCGCTTATGGCCGTCATACAGGCAATTGGTTTTCTGTTTGGACATGGTTCCGGCAATTATATTTCCAGGCAGTTAGGGGCAGGAAATATGGAAGAAGCAGAGAAGATGTCTGCCGTCGGATTTTTTACATCCTTTTTTGCCGGTGTTGTGATCCTGCTTGTGTGTATGTGTCTGATTGAGCCTCTTTCCTATGCGCTTGGTTCTACGCCGACAGTACAGCCTTACACGGTAGCTTATATGCGCATTATCTTATTAGGGGCGCCCGCCATGACGGCATCGTTGGTATTAAATAACCAGATGCGTTTTCAGGGAAGCGCTTTCTATGCGATGATTGGGATTGTATCCGGTGCAGTCGTGAATATTGTATTAGATCCTTTCTTTATTTTCATTTGCGGTATGGGCGTTGCGGGTGCGGCGCTTGCCACTACGATCAGCCAGTATTTAAGTTTTATCCTTTTGATTATCATGGTGAAGAAAGGTGGGAATATCCAATTACGGTTCCGTAATTTTCAACCAAGTCTGCATTTCTACAAGGAGATCATACGCGGTGGAATTCCTGCGTTATTTCGACAGGGACTTGCCAGTGTGGCTACGATCTTTCTCAATCACGCGGCGGGGGTATACGGGGATGCGGCGATCGCCGGTATGTCTATCGTTTCCCGAATCATGATGTTTGCGAATTCTGCCCTGATTGGATTTGGGCAGGGATTCCAGCCTGTCTGTGGATTCAATTATGGCGCTGGAAAGAATGACAGAGTCTTGAAAGCGTATTGGTTTTGTGTGAAATCTTCTTTTGTTGTACTGTCTGTGATGGCGGTGGTTGTCTTCTTATTTGCGCCGCAGTTTGTAGCGATTTTTCAGAAGGAGGATGCGGATGTTATTAAAGTAGGAACGGCAGCCCTTCGATATTCAGTGATTTCTTTCCCGCTGAGCGCCTGGATCGTCATGTGCAATATGATGCTGCAGTCGATCGGCAAAGGTCTGAAAGCATCGATTGTAGCTTCTGCCAGACAGGGTATTTTCTTCCTGCCGTTGATCGCGATTCTGCCAAAACTTCTTGGACTGACTGGAGTGGAAGCCTGCCAGGCGGTTTCGGATGTATTTGCGCTGACGATATCGATTCCGCTTGGTTTTAGCGTGATCCGTGAGATGAAAGCAGCAGATGCAGAGAATCATCCATAAAGAGAAGACACAATTTTGATTGCCAAAATAGGTATCACAAAATATCTTATTTTATTCTATTTTTACAAAAATTTTAGAATTAATTTATACAGAAGATTAGATATCCTGTATAAGTTTTCTTTTCTTTTTTTTCTTTTTTTGTGATCTCTGTCTCCTTTTTGTAAAAAGGGATTGTCCCATGCTTTTTTACAGAATTTTTCAGTGATTGACATTGTAAAAAAATGGATGTAGAATAAACGCGTATCAGGCAAAGGCGCTGTGGATCATTCCGCGGCGCTTTCTTTTTTTCTTTTTGAAAGAAATGCCGGAACAAAAAGTACATACGGAAAAGCAGGACAATGAGGTTTTGTGAAAAGTGGTAAAACCTTATTGTCCTTTTTTATTTTTATGCTTTTCCTATGAAAAAAGGAGGAGATTGTTATGGATGAAATGATGAGTTTTGTCAACGAACAGGTTTTTGGAGTCTGGTTCCTGATCGGCGCGGCGTTAGTATTCTGGATGCAGGCCGGTTTCGCTATGGTGGAGGCCGGTTTCACGAGGGCGAAGAACTCAGGTAACATTATCATGAAGAACCTGATGGATTTCTGTATCGGTACGGTCATGTGGTTCCTGATCGGTGCGTCCCTGATGCTTCCGTCTGCGGGCGGTGATATCATGGGAGTGATCGGTACGCCGGGATTCGGTGTCTTTACAGATTATGCAGAATTTAGTTATTCTGGATTTGTATTCAATCTGGTATTCTGTGCGACGACCGCAACAATCGTGTCCGGGTCTATGGCAGAAAGAACGAAATTCTCAACTTACTGTCTGTATTCCGCGATCATATCCGGTATCATCTATCCCATAGAAGCGCACTGGACATGGGGCGGAGGATTCCTGGTAAACATGGGATTTCACGATTATGCAGGTTCTAACTGTATCCACATGGTAGGCGGTATCTGTGCGCTGATTGGCGCGGCGATGTTAGGTCCCCGTATCGGTAAGTTTACCAGGGACAAAGATGGTAAAATCACGAAAGTCAATGCATTTCCGGGTTGTAACCTGGTGATCGGTTCTTTGGGCGTATTTATCCTGTGGCTTGGCTGGTATGGCTTCAACGGCGCGGCTGCAACGGATATTCCTACTCTGGGCAGTGTGTTCCTTACGACTACGGTAGCACCCGCAGTGGCAACGGTTGTCTGTATGATCTTTACCTGGATCAAGTATGGTAAACCGGATGTTTCTATGTGTCTGAATGCTTCTTTGGCAGGTCTGGTAGCGATCACAGCTCCTTGTGATGTGACGGATTGTGCGGGTGCGGCGATCATCGGCGCAGTTTCCGGTGTTCTGGTCGTATTTGGAGTCTGGTTTGTTGATAATGTACTGCATGTGGACGATCCGGTAGGCGCAGTTGCAGTGCATATGTTTAACGGTATCTGGGGAACGATCGCAGTAGGTCTTTTTGCTACAGCCTCTGCTCCTGGTTTTGAGCTGGCGGGCATTCGCGAAGGTCTTTTCTACGGCGGCGGCCTTACACAGCTTGGTCTGCAGTTGATCGGTATGTTTATCACAGCGGCCTGGACGGTGGTGACGATCACGATCGCATTCCTGATTTTGAAAAAGACAATCGGTCTTCGTGTCAGTGAGGAAGAAGAAATTGTCGGCCTGGATGCGATGGAACACGGTCTTGCATCTGCCTACTCAGGATTCAGCATCATGGATGTATCGAATACAATGATGATGGCTGTCAATGAAAATACAGATCTTGGAAATGATGATTATGTGACGGCTTCTGATGCCATGAAGAATGCTGCTGTTCCTGTCGTGAAACAGCCTCATATCTCTGCTACGGATATCTACAAGGTAGTAATCATTGCGAAATTGAGCCGGTATGATAAGCTCAGAAAGGCAATGAACGATCTGGGTGTGACTGGCATGACAGTGACGCAGGTTATGGGATGCGGCATCGAAAAGGGTTCTGGTGAGAAGTACCGTGGTGTTGAAGTAGATGCGACCCTGCTTCCGAAGGTAAAAGTAGAAGTCGTTGTAAGTTCTATTCCTGTGGATGATGTGATTGAGGCGGCTAAGAAAGTGCTTTATACCGGCCGGATCGGTGATGGAAAGATCTTCGTGTATGATGTGGACCGTGTGGTCAAGATCAGGACAGGAGAAGAGAACCAGGCGGCATTGCAGGATGTTGAATAGAAATTTAAGAAACTCTATGGCAGCGAAAAGGCTGCCTGGGGTTTCTTGGTATTTCAGAGAATTTTGGGAGGTATAGTAGTGGATTTACATGAAGAATGTGGAATCTTCGGGGTGATTTCGCCAGACAGGGCCGATGTGGCCAGTCTGGCTTATTATGGTCTGTATGCATTGCAGCACCGGGGACAGGAGAGCTGTGGGATCGTGATCAACGACGACGGTGTGTTTTCTTCTCATAAGGATCTGGGGCTTGTCAGCGATGTATTTTCTTCCGGTACACTTTCCAGTCTTCCACAGGGAAATATGGCAGTGGGGCATGTCCGTTATGGAACGACAGGCGGCAATAACCGTAACAACTGCCAGCCAATCGAAGTCAATCATCAGAAGGGTAAGATGGCGCTTGCCCACAATGGCAATCTCAGCAATGCGGTAGAACTTCGTAATATGCTTGAATTGTCAGGAGCGATCTTTCATACTACCAGCGATACAGAAACAATCGCTTATATCGTGACAAGGCAGCGGCTGAAAACACGTTCGATCGAAGAAGCGCTGAGTGCGGCAATGAATACGTTAGACGGCGCTTATTCCCTGGTACTGATGTCGTCGCAGAAACTGATCTGCGCCAGGGATCCTTATGGTTTTAGGCCCTTATGTTATGGTAAGACGCCGGATGGCATGTTTGTGGTCGCTTCCGAAAGCTGTGCCCTAAAGGCGATTGGCGCAGATTTTGTCCGCAATATAGAGCCGGGAGAGATTCTCGTATTTGGTCCAGACGGAATGGTTTCTCACAGGGAACATTGCGGAAAGAAGGATAAGAAGTTATGTATCTTTGAGTATATTTACTTTGCCAGACCGGATTCTGTCATCGATGGGGTATCGGTTCACGGAGCGCGTATCCAGGCAGGCCGGATTCTTGCAAAGAAGCATCCGGTATCTGCCGATATCGTGGTGGGTGTGCCGGATTCAGGTCTGGATGCAGCTCTGGGATTCAGCATGGAATCGGGAATTCCCTACGGGATCGGGCTGATCAAAAACAAATATATTGGAAGAACTTTTATTTCTCCGGGGCAGAGTGTAAGACTGGATCAGGTAAAGATCAAGTTGAGCGCCGTTGAAGAAAGCGTCAAAGATAAGAAAGTCGTTCTGATCGATGATTCGATCGTGCGCGGTACGACAAGCGGCTGTATTGTCAAACTTCTGCGGGAGGCCGGTGCGAAAGAGATTCATATGCGGATTTCATCGCCTCCCTTTCTGCATCCCTGTTATTACGGAACAGACATTGATTCCGAGGAACACTTGATTGCCTGCCATCATAACATAGAAGAGACAGCGCAGATCATTGGCGCAGATAGTTTAGGATATCTGCCAGTATCAGAGCTTTCTTCCTTGATCGGAAATTGTGGATACTGCAGTGCATGTTTCGATGGAAATTATCCTACGAAGGTGCCTGTCGATACAAGAAAAGACAGATTTGAACAGAAATTGTCAGAGAGAAAATGAGATGAAAATAGAAATTTTGGTATTGACATCCAAAAAAGAAAGTGGTAATATACAAAAAATTAAATAAATAAAACCGTTGAAGCGGAGATAACGGCAATGATGCCTGTACAGAGAACCCGTGGCGCTGAGAGTCGGGTGAGAAACAAGTTGTCAAATGGACCGCTGAGGGTGCAGTCAAATGCGCAGTGCGCAAAGTATTCTGCAACGTGTGGGCATACGTGAGTTGCCGGGAATATGTAGGTATTCTGCTAAGTGCACGGGGTCGTTTCCGTGAATTCAAGGTGGCACCGCGGATAGTGTTTGTATTGATTCGTCCTTGACAGAAAGTATTTTTCTGTCAGGGGCGTTTTTTTATTTCAACGGATCAAAAGGAGGTTATGGTATCATGAAATTTTCACCAGATTTAAAGGAAGTTAAACAGATTGCCAGGACAGGTGAGTATAAAGTACTTCCGGTCAGTTGTGAGATCCTGTCAGATATCTGTACACCGATCGAAGCGCTCAAAATATTAAAAAACGTGTCAACGCACTGTTATATGCTGGAGTCAGTCACGGAGAAGGAGAAATGGGGACGCTATACTTTCCTGGGATTTGATCCGAAGCTGGAAGTGACCTGTATCAACGGGGAGATGAAAATCGGTAATATTCAATTTCACACGGATGATCCTTCCATGTATCTGCGTCAGATCCTTGCAGACCATAAGAGTCCGCGGTTTGATGGACTTCCCTCCTTTACAGGAGGATTGGTAGGATATTTCGCTTATGATTACCAGGGGTATCAGGAAAAGAGTGTCAGGATTGAAGTTGAAGATACAGAAGATTTCAAAGATGTGGATCTGATGCTTTTTGATAAAGTGATCGCGTTCGACCATTTCCGCCAGAAGATCATTTTGATTGTCAATATGTCCTTAGAGGAGATTGAGTCCGGTTACAATAAAGCCATTATGGAACTAAAACAGTTATGTGATCTGCTCCGCAATGGTGAGAAGAAGCAAGAACCCGGCGGAAGGCTTCTCGGAGAAGTGACGCCGCTTTTTCAGAAAGAACAGTATTGCGAGATCGTCGAGAAAGCCAAATATCACATCCGGGAAGGAGATATCTTTCAGATCGTACCGTCTAATCGGTTGAGCGCTCCGTTTGAAGGAAGTCTGTTCAATACATACCGAATTCTGCGGACGATCAATCCGTCGCCGTATATGTTTTATTTTTCGGGAACAGATGTAGAGATCGCGGGAGCTTCACCGGAGACGCTTGTCAAATTGGAGAATGGAATACTGCATACCTTCCCGCTTGCAGGAACCAGGCCAAGGGGGCGTACAGAAGCTGAGGATCAGGCATTAGAAAGAGAGCTTCTGGCAGATGAAAAGGAATTGGCAGAACATAATATGCTGGTGGATCTGGGCAGAAATGATCTGGGCAAGATCAGCAAATTTGGCACTGTTCAGGTGGAAAAGCTGCATTCGATCGAGAGATATTCCCACGTCATGCATATCGGTTCTACGGTCAGGGGTGAAATCCGGGAGGAATATGACGCGCTTGATGCGATCGAGGCGGTGCTTCCGGCGGGAACACTTTCCGGCGCGCCGAAGATCCGTGCCTGTCAGTTGATCGGAGAGTTGGAGAATAATAAACGTGGTATTTATGGCGGAGCGATTGGCTACATTGATTTTACGGGAAACATGGACACTTGCATTGCGATCCGTATTGCCTATAAGAAAAACGGCAGGGTGTTCGTCAGAAGCGGAGGCGGCGTAGTGGCAGATTCCGTACCGGAAAAGGAATATGAGGAGACGATCAATAAGGCCAGAGCAGTCGTTAACGCTTTAAAACTTGCACAGGAGGTAGAGATATGATCTTGTTGATCGATAATTATGACAGTTTCTCCTATAATCTTTATCAGTTGACTGGAGAGATCAATCCTGATCTTAAAGTGATCCGCAATGATGAGAAAACGGTTGAAGAGATCAGAGAGATGAATCCTGACCGGATCCTTCTTTCACCCGGCCCTGGGAGGCCGGAAAATGCGGGAATTATGATCGATACAGTCAAAACTTTAGGAAAAGAAATTCCGATCCTTGGCGTCTGTCTGGGACATCAGGCAATCTGTGCGGCGTTCGGTGCCGAGATTACTTATGCGAAAGAACTGATGCATGGAAAGCAGTCGCAGGTCAGATTCGACAAAGAATGTCCCCTGTTTCGGAACTGTCCCGATGAAGCTCCTGTGGCCCGCTATCATTCTCTTGCGGCAAAGGCGGAAATGATGCCAAAAGAGCTTAAGATCACGGCTGTTACAGAGGATGGAGAGATCATGGCAGTGGAACACAGAGAATATCCGATCTTTGGAGTACAGTTTCATCCAGAATCCATTATGACGCCGGACGGAAAGACGATGCTTAATAATTTCATAAAATAATACAGTAAAGGAGCAGAGAATGATCAGAGAAGCAATTGAAAAAATCGTAAACAAACAGGATCTCACTTATGATGAGGCGTACACAGTGATGAATGTGATCATGAGCGGGGAAACTTCACCGACCCAGAATGCCGCTTTCCTGGCGGCGCTCTCCACGAAAAGTGCAAGGGCAGAGACTAAGGATGAGATTGCCGGATGTGCTGCCGCCATGAGAGATCATGCCGTTAAGGTTGAGACAGGCATGGAGATCATGGAGATCGTAGGAACCGGTGGGGATAACGCACACAGCTTTAATATTTCTACGACCACCGCTCTTGTATGTGCGGCGGGAGGCGTGAAGATTGCAAAACACGGTAATCGCGCGGCTTCTTCACAGTGTGGGACGGCAGATTGTCTTGAGGCTCTGGGAGTGAATATCCAGCAAAGCCCGGAAAAATGTATTGAACTGTTGCAAGAAGTGGGCATGTGTTTCTTCTTCGCCCAGAAATACCATACTTCTATGAAATATGTAGGCGCGATCCGCAAAGAATTAGGGTTCCGCACAGTATTCAATATTCTTGGACCGCTGACGAATCCGGGTAGTCCCTCCTTACAGCTTCTCGGCGTGTATGACGAATATCTGGTAGAGCCGTTGGCGCAGGTGCTGATCAGTCTTGGCGTGAAAAGAGGGATGGTTGTGTATGGCCAGGATAAACTGGATGAGATTTCCTTGAGTTCACCGACGACAGTCTGCGAATTTCAGGATGGCTGGTTTAAATCATACGTAATTACACCAGAACAGTTTGGATTTGCCTCTTGCACGAAAGAAGATCTGATTGGTGGTACGCCTGCACAGAATGCCGAGATTGTGCGCGGTATCTTACGCGGAAACAAAGGACATAAACGGAATGCGGTGCTCATGAATGCCGGAGCGGCCCTCTATCTTGCCGGGAAAGCAGAGAGTATGGAAAGCGGAATCCGACTCGCTGGGGAATTGATCGATTCCGGTAAGGTGATGGAGACATTAGACCGGTTCATAGAAGTGAGTAACCGTTGAAGGAGATGGAGATCAATATGACGACGACAATATTAGACCAGCTTGCAGAACATGCAAGAGAGCGTGTGGAACAGGCGAAGAACCTGATCTCTTATGAAGAGATCAGAAAGAGAGCACAGTCACTTCCGAAGGGAAATTTTGCCTTTGAAGATGCACTGAGAAAACCTGGCATTTCTTTTCTGTGCGAATGCAAAAAGGCATCCCCGTCTAAGGGACTGATCGCGCCGGATTTTCCGTATTTGCAGATTGCAAAGGAATATGAAGAGGCAGGAGCAGACGGTATTTCCGTCTTGACAGAACCAAAATGGTTTCTGGGCAGTGATGAGTATCTGAGAGAGATTGCCAGTGAAGTGAAGATCCCTTGCCTGCGGAAAGATTTTACGGTAGATCCCTATATGATCTATGAGGCGAAAATACTTGGCGCGTCCGCAGTACTTCTGATCTGTTCGATCTTAAGGACAGAGCAGATCCGGGAAGCCATTAATATCTGTGATCTTCTTGGATTGTCGGCGCTTGTCGAGGCACATGAGGAAGAAGAAGTCAGAATGGCGATAGATGCCGGGGCGCGCGTGATCGGTGTGAATAACCGTAACCTGAAAGATTTCTCTGTAGATACCGAAAACAGCCGCAGACTGCGTCGGCTGATACCGGACGATGTCCTGTTTGTGTCAGAAAGCGGTGTCAGCAGTGCGGAAGATGTAAGGCAGCTTCAAGAAACAGGCGTGGACGCGGTATTGGTTGGAGAAGCGCTGATGCGGGCAGAGGATAGGCGCGCGAAACTAAAAGAATTCAGAATGGTGTTTTGAGCGGGGATGTATCTATGATCTTGAATAAACCAAAAGTGAAATTCTGTGGTATCACGAACTTTTGTGATATAGAGGCTGTCAACGCATTAAGACCGGAATATGTCGGTTTCGTCTTTGTGAAAAACAGCAGGCGGTATGTAGAAGAGGAGAAAGCGGTCGAATTGAGAAGATCATTACATCCGGATATCCAGGCAGTCGGGGTATTTGTCAGAGAAGATCCTGAAACAATCGCCAGATATGTGAGAGAGGGTATAATCGATATCGTTCAGCTTCACGGCGGGGAAGAAGAGGAAGAGATCAGGAAACTGCGCCTGCTGACAGACCGGCCGATTATCAAGGCTTTTTCTGTAGAAACAGAAGCTGATCTGAGAGAGGCGAATGCAAGCAGTGCGGATTATATTCTCCTGGATTCCGGCAAAGGCGGGACAGGAAAAGTGTTTGACTGGAACCTGATCGGAAAGATGGATCGTCCTTATTTTCTTGCCGGAGGACTTAACATTACGAATGCCGGAGAGGCCGTCCGTCGGCTCAAACCTTATGCCGTGGACGTCAGTTCAGGGATTGAGACGGATGGAAAGAAAGACAGAGGGAAAATGGAGGCGTTTCTGAGGGCTGTGGGTAGATGACAGGCAGAGGAGAAAGTTAACGGATATGTGTTTTCAGGAAAAATAAGGAGGAGAGAAATGACAAACAAAAACGGACGTTTTGGGATGTACGGCGGACAGTATATTCCCGAAACTTTGATGAATGCCGTGATCGAATTGGAAAAGGCTTATACTTATTATAAGAACGATCCTGCTTTTCAGACAGAATTGACAGAATTATTCAATGAGTATGCAGGCCGTCCGTCCAGACTTTACTATGCGGAAAAGATGTCGAGGGATCTGGGCGGCGCCAGGATCTATCTGAAAAGAGAGGATCTGAACCATACCGGTTCCCATAAGATCAATAATGTATTGGGGCAGGCTCTGCTTGCGAAGAAGATGGGAAAGAGCCGTCTGATCGCGGAGACAGGAGCCGGTCAGCACGGTGTGGCTACGGCGACCGCTGCGGCCCTGATGGGAATGGAGTGTGTCGTCTTCATGGGAGAGGAGGATACCATCAGACAGGCGCTCAATGTGTACCGCATGAGGCTTCTTGGAGCGGAAGTCGTCTCTGTGAAGACAGGGACAGCGACGTTGAAGGATGCCGTTTCGGAAGCGATGCGTGAGTGGACTTCCCGGATCGCAGATACCCATTATTGTCTCGGCTCTGTTATGGGGCCGCATCCTTTTCCGGCAATGGTCCGAGATTTCCAGGCAGTCATCTCGAAGGAGATCAAAGAACAGCTTCTTGAGAAAGAAGGAAAGCTGCCGGACGCAGTGATCGCCTGTGTAGGCGGCGGTTCAAATTCTATGGGCAGTTTCTATCATTTTATAGAAGATAAGGATGTAAGGCTGATCGGCTGTGAGGCGGCGGGAAGAGGTATCGATACCTTCGAGACAGCGGCGACAGTCAATACGGGAAGAGTAGGTATTTTCCACGGCATGAAATCTTATTTCTGCCAGGATCAGTACGGACAGATCGCACCGGTGTATTCGATCTCGGCAGGTTTGGATTATCCTGGCGTGGGGCCGGAGCACGCTTATCTGCACGATATCGGACGGGCGGAATATGTGCCGGTAACTGACGAAGAAGCAGTGTGCGCCTTTGAGTATCTGTCGAGGACAGAGGGGATCATTCCTGCCATAGAGTCTGCACACGCGGTTGCTTATGCGAAGAAGATCGCACCGGAAATGGAGAAGGATAGAATCATTGTGATCACAATATCAGGAAGAGGAGATAAGGATTGTGCAGCCATTGCACGCTACAGAGGGGAGGATATATATGAGTAGGATCAAAACAGCTTTTGAGAATGGAAAGGCCTTTATCGCATTTGTTACCTGTGGAGATCCGGATCTTTCGACGACTGCTGCCGTTATCCGTGCGGCAGTAGAAAACGGAGCGGATCTGATTGAGCTGGGAATTCCCTTTTCGGATCCTACCGCAGAGGGGCCGGTGATCCAGGGAGCAAATGTACGGGCGCTTCGCGGCGGCATAACGACAGATCAGATCTTTGCGCTTGTCATGGAGCTTCGGCAGGATATCAAGGTTCCGATGGTCTTTATGACCTATGCAAACGTAGTGTTTTCCTATGGAGCCAGGAAGTTTCTTTCGACTTGCAAGGAAGTCGGGATTGACGGCCTGATTCTGCCTGATCTTCCCTTTGAGGAGAAGGAAGAATTCCTGCCGGTTTGTCATGAGAATGGAGTAGACTTGATCTCACTTGTGGCTCCTACCTCAGAGAACCGCATTGCTATGATCGCCAGGGAGGCGGAAGGATTTCTCTATCTGGTATCTTCCCTGGGAGTGACAGGGATGAGAAATGAGATCACGACAGACCTTGCCTCTATCGTGAAGGTAATACGACAGAATACAAATATACCGTGTGCGATTGGTTTCGGTATTTCCACACCGGAACAGGCGAAGAAGATGGCAGATCTTTCTGACGGGGCAATCGTCGGTTCCGCAATCATTAAGATTGTGGAGCAATATGGGAAAGAGGCGCCGAAATATGTTGGGGAATATGTGAAATCGATGAAGGAAGGAATGATATTATAGTTAACGACATTAGAAATTGTGCTTTCGGTTCTGCAAAAGCTTCCGTATATGGCTTTGACAGAAACCGGAAGCAGCAATTTATTATGTCGTTTACTATCACTGCACGTATGATATTGTTTTAATGCTGTACATCCTGTGTCTCAGTGACTTCTTTCATACTGAAGGGAGGAAGAACACTGTCGATCAATTCATATAATCGGTCGTCGAAATTCATCCTTACTTCACATTTCCGATCGAAGATCATGGTTGGCTCTTTATCGGTGGTCACTTTCGGCCAGGTAGGCAGCTTCTTATGGTTTGGATCTCCGGTCTTCACAAATGCCATAAAGGCATCGAATACCTGCTCCTGTAATTGATCGCTGACGTTTGGTATGCTGCAGATCTCTACTTTGTCGATATTATGGAAGAAGAAGGGGATATCGGAACAATGCCATGCGATCTTATTGTGCTCATAGGGGAATTCCAAGGTGAAATCATATAAATATACATTGGCTTTACCACCTGCGGCGTGTGCCTTTGCAAGCTGTTTGGAGGGCTGGCGCATTGCTCTGTCAAGATACAACAAATCTGTAGGGTTTTTGCCAGGATATGCCTGGGCGAATGCCTCCATTGCCTCTTTGGTATGGTCGCCGTATACTTTCCGTATCATCTCTTCTATGGCGTCTTGTGTCAGTTTCATCTTATTAAAGGCAGCAGGAGCGAAAGAAAATTCACCAAATACACTGCCAATCATCACAGGAATTTCATAAGCATGTTCGCGCAATCCATATCCCAGAGGATTTCCCCTGTAGTAGTCGTTGACCAGTGGGCCGCCGCCGATATAACCGCCTTTTGCAGCAATGTTCGGGCTTACTTTTGCATAAGCTTTAGAAAGTTCATAGTAGGGGACTGTCTCTAACCTTGCAACTTCCGTTTCTTCCAGTCCAAGCTCTTTCAAAAGAGCGGTGACGATTTTACGGCCATCTCCCGTGCAGGAGGGCAGTAATTCTTCTGTTGCTACCCCGCTCATGATCAGTCCTTTGTGGAAAAGGCCATCTGCCTCTGCAATCTGCATCAGGTCAGAAACCTTCATGCCGCCGCCTGATTGTCCAAAAATTGTTACGTTGTCAGGATCGCCGCCAAATACAGCAATATTGTCATGAATCCATTGTAATGCGGCAACGATGTCTGCATGGCCCGCATTGCCGGAATTGCGGTATTTCTCGCCAAAAGGAGACAGATCCAGATAACCCAGGATATTCAGTCTGTGATTGACAGAGACTACGACCACATCTCCATAAAGACACATTTGGAAACCGTCATAGGCTTCCTGTTCGATGGAAGATCCAGCGAAATAACCGCCGCCGTGCAGCCATACGACTACCGGATTTCTGGCGTTTTGTTGGATAGATTTCGTCCAGATATTCAGATTCTGGCAATGCTCGTCCTGCGGCCAGTAGCGATGTGGCACGAGCAATTCTCCACTTGGCGTGTCTTGTTCCTGAGGGCATACAAAACCGTAAGATGTGACGTTCCTGATGCCTTCCCATTTGGAAGCTGTCGGCATTTGAAAACGGTCTGCATGGGCGTATGGAATCCCCTTGAAAATATACTGCCCGTCATAAAAGTACCCCTTCAGTTGCCCGGATGTCGTTTCCAAAACGGGAACGTCATCATAATTAAATGTTTTGACCATAGGTATAACCTTCCTTTCACATGATTTTATTCCCGCGATCAACGAGTAAAGTGATTGCCAGTAGCGGGGTGTTTGATATTGAATACCGTATTCTGTTGTAAGAAATAAAGTTTGTTATTTATCATAGTATAACACAGATCGTTGTTATTTTGATATTAATTTTCATCTGTAGTTAATTTATGTAACGAAAGATTCTAATCAAAATCCATGATTTTCTGAATCAGGCAATTATTCGTGAGAGGATCGCGCGTTTCATAATGAAATATTACGGCAGCAGGACTGTCAAAAATATAGTGAAATATCTCAACATGCAACAATTTGGTCAGTTCTCTGTAATTACAGCCTGAAAGTTCTGGAAATAATGTGTGTGTTTCGGACTCTTTGTGCAGAAGATAGTGTATCTTACTTTTCCATCTGTCTGAAGAAAGAAGAAACGCCGGCCGGTTTTTCATGTGTTCCCGCAGATAGAGATCGTAAGCGATATACTCTTTCAGAAGAGAAGATTCTCTGTCTGGGTTGGATGAGAAGGTAGTGATCTGCGCGATTCCGAACTCCAGCAGCGCCTCATATTTTCGTATCCGTGATGATTGTATGCCGAAAAGTCCATGCTTCTCATACCAGGAAGCAAGACTGGCATATAAGTTGTAAGGTGTTTCAAAGTAATTGCATAAAAACCGCAGCGAATGCATAAATTGTCCACTGTTATAATAGAGTTCCAGGACTTCCTCCACCTGTTTTAAATGGCAGATATCATCGTAAGACAGCCATTTGGTGGACAGTACCTCATAAGGAGGGAGGCAGCTCGATTGGAGTTCATATTGTGCAGCGCGCAGTTCCATGTTGGAACCCTTGAGTACCTTAAGAAAGCCCAGCTGCAGTTGTTCCGGCTGTAGGGCATAGACATCATTGAAGGAAGATTGGAAAGAAGCCAGGTTTTCAAAGGGAAGTCCCGCGATCAAGTCCAAATGTATATGAATATTATGCCAGGAAGAAATCTGGCGGACCACGGAGGAGACTCTTTGGAAGTCCATCTGGCGGTCTACCGCAGCAATGGTCTTTAAGTTGGTTGACTGCACGCCGATCTCCAACTGTACAGCGCCGGGACGCATCTGTTGTAACACTGTAAAATAATCCTCATCCAACAGATCTGCCGCCACTTCAAAATGAAAATTTGTTATGCCGTTATCGTGTTCCAGGATGTATTGTAAAATTGGGAGAGAATGTTCTTTCTTACAGTTGAAAGTGCGGTCTACGAATTTCACCTGTGGCACTTTTTTCTCCAGAAAAAAATGCAGTTCTTTACAGACACGTGGAACGGACCGGAAATCCATGGTCTTATCAAGGGAAGATAAACAGTAACTACAGGAGAAGGGGCAGCCCCGGCTGCTTTCGTAGTAAACGATACGGTGATCGAAGTCCGTCGTATCTTGATCCGCCAGATCCTGATACCAGAATGGAATCTCATCGAGCGAGAGGGTGGGAGTATTGCTGTGATCGAGGATGGCGGGCAGGCTGTCAGCAGCGCCATCTATGTAGGAAGAGACTAAGTGCGGGAAGGAACCTTCTCCGGGGCCGGACATAACGCCCCGAAGCTGCCATCTGACAATCATTTCCTCTGCATGATAGGAAACTTCCGGTCCACCGGCCCAGATGTCGGTATCAGGAAGGATCTTGTGCAGATCAGGGATCAGGGCGTCCATCATGCTGCGGTTCCAGATATAACAGGAAAAGGCGACGACATCGGGATGTCTTTTGTAGATCTCCTGCAGAATATAGGATGGCTGTTGATTGATCGTGAATTCCGCCAGATCTACAAAGGATGCCTGTCTCCCTGTACAGGAGCGCAAGGAGAAGACGGCAGGATTCGAATGGATATATTTGGCATTGATGGCTACTAATAAGATATTCATTGGATTTTCCTTTCCTTTGAGCTGGTATTTCACCACAAGTATTGTTCTGCGGCATGCACGGAGAAGTTAAAGTTCCGGATATGCATCTCTTCTGACAGTTCCTGTATCTTGAGATAATACAGGCGCATCCAGGACAATTCTTCCACAGCCCCCTCTTCCCGGTTCAGGTAAGGATCTATTTCCGCATAGCTTTCCGGAAAGCCTTCCTTGCGGATATATTCGTTGATATCCGTAATGTAGAAATTAAGCTTATCATTGAGCAGGACGGGCGCGGCATCTGCCGATAAGGAAGAAAGATAGTTCTGGTTATCGTGGATATCATAATCATCCAGATAAGCCAGGTGATCTTGATCCAGATTATAGCGGGCAATCCAGTAATCGGGGTGCGCGAAAGACAGGCAGATATAAAATACGGTCACAACCGCCATTCCATAAGGAAAGAGTGGAAAACTGTTCTTATAGATGAAAACCGTAACGCCCATCATCAACAGGAAAATAACTGCGAGTGCCCAGAGAACAAGAATCCGGAGCAGAGTAAGGTTATACCGGTTAATATACATGAGCATCCGCAGCGCACTGGAAAGAATCATGATAAAAGTGCATCCGCAAAGAACGGTGAGGACAGCTTTCAGCACAATGTTCTTTCGGAAAAGGTACAGGCAGATCAGTACAATGATCAGATTTAAGATACAGACGACAAGCAGTTGGAAGAATCCTTCCCTGGCATAGCTGGAGTAGGTATGCCCCTCAGGTAATTTCATGTTGCCCACAAAAAGATATAGAATCTGAATCACACTGAAAATCAGGTAGAGAACGCAGAGCGCCGAGGTAATGATAATCGCGATGACAGGTTCTAACGTTCTGTGATCTGTCGTTTCTTCCTTGATATTCTTCATGGCAAGCGCCGCGTAGGCGGCATAAGAGCAGAAAAACACCGCAATCGTCATGCATAAGGTTCCCAGCACGGTATAGAAATTGACAGACTCCAGTATTCTGGAAAAAATCTCAGCGAACACGGCATCTGCGCTGGCTAACAGTACCGTTACAAATAAAAGTAAGGGGATCGTGATGACAACACCGATCAGAACAGGAATAAAATAACTCTTCTTACCTGTTTTGTTCTTTTTTTGGATATCAAAATAAATTACCATGTCTACGAAAGGACGAAACAGGCAGCTAAGCGCTGTACCGATCAACTGGAAGCAGGCAGTAAAATATTTCGGAAGATCCCAGTTTTGATCCAGGTACATGGTATGCAGCATCAGGATAGCGGCAAGCAGCATAATACCGCATTTGTTGAAGAACAATAACTGTGGGGAATTAGTAAGACAGTTAGAGATCCCCAGAAGCTGAATACTGATGAGATAAAAAATGCTGCTTTTTTTGTAAGGAACCCCTAACTTTTGCATAGAGAAGAAGAAATAAAAGAGGGTTCCTGCGACGAAAAAAGGGTAGGTGATACCGGATGCATTCTGATACAGACAGAACGTATAGAAAATTGCATAGAGCAGACTTCCAATCCCGAAGAAAGAGAAGTGTGCCTTTAGCTGCTTCGTGTAGACCGTATCGGGCTTTGGTGTGTAGGCCGGCGGCCCGGAAAGGTAGGGGGAAGCAGGAGAATTGTTTGAAGCCTGGTTTGTATGGGGGATCTTTGTCTGTTGACTGGTTTGTTCCATGATGGACTCCTTTCTGATAATAGGATGTTTCTTTTTCATAGATGCTGTTTTCTTAATCTGTCGGCTTTCCGGGATCTTTCGGGGGATCGTCGTCTTCCACATATTGCAGCAGATCTCCGGGCTGACAGTTTAGTGCCCTGCAGATCTCATTCAGCGTGGAGAGACGGATCGCTTTTGCCTTATTATTTTTCAAGATAGACAGATTCGCAAGGGTAAGATCAATTTCGCCTGCCAGTTCGGTCAGTCCAATCTTGCGCATCGCCATCATAACATCCAGATTGATGATGATTGCCATAGCAGCCTCCTTATTCTGTGTTATGGTTTTTTCAAGCTAACTTCTATGTTACAGCTTTGCTGTGACTAAAATCACACTATGGTGCTCCGCAGCTTGTTTAAGGGTATTTCATTAGATCGTCAGGTCATTTTCCAGCTTATAAGTGACCGCCTTGTCGAAAATGCCTGCCAGCACTTTACTGAAGAGCCCCGCAATCACGAATACCAGTATGATGATAAAGATAGAGGGCGTAATAAAGATAAAGAGACGGCATGCAGTGATGACCGCGATGAAAAAGCTGTATGTACTCATCTTCTCAAGACTCTTGACGTTCTCGCGGATGAAACAGTCGTCATTTAGCACAGTCTGGAACATCCTGCGTAATTGCTGGATAATCAGAATGGCAAAGATGCCGGACAGAAATAAGACGACACAGAGAGAATAGTAGTTTTCCGCAAAATAAGTGCTGTATCTGCCATAAAATTTTACACTAAACGGCAGTGTAATCATCACGATGATTCCTGAGTAGAACATGAAATCTAACAGATATTTGGTAAATAGAGTCAGTTTGTCTTTCATGAGGTGAATCCTTTCCCTTGGTAATGATATTAAAGATTTCCTTTTCCACCCTGTATATGTTTCCGTATATGGCTCTGACAGGAGACGGAAACAGATCTGACAGGGAAACAACTATAATTGTTACCTCATACGATAGCATCATTAGAAATGAATGTCAATAAAAATTTATCGATTATCAATAAAAAATTATTAAATAGCAATAATAGAAAAGAGATAGAATAAAACAGCATCCAGATTCAGGGTTTGGAGCTTTGTCCTGAATCTGGATGCTGTTTCTATTATCCTATTATTGGTTATTATGGTTTTTGGCCAGATACAGTTGTCACATCCTGTGGAGACAGGATTGCCTGGAAAGTCATATCTGTGATGACCGGAGTGGATTGGTCAGGAGTAGAGCCATCTTTTATAGATGTCCATCCAGTCACCTGCGCATGTTCTTCCAGTATCTGTGGGAATTCCGGAAGCGTGTCACCATCCAGAACATATAGAGTATCATAGACAGTTCCCTCGATCAGTAGAGTGATCTGATGGACGGGAGTCTGTTCGATCCATACCTGATCAAGAAAATCTTTCCGTTGTGCAATATAATTCTTTAAGAAATCAATCTGCGTTATCCTGTCGCCGCTGTAACCGTTTTCCACATACTGTTCTTCCCAGCGCACCTGATCCATTTTCGCTGAAGCGGCTGTGGCACCTTCAAGCATGGGCAAAATTTCCTCTTCCAAAAACGGCAGATAAGGACTGATCTTTTCCCGATAACAGGTGATGATTTTTTCATAAAATTCCGGTTTCCCGTAAAGGCTCTGAAACCAGATAGAAGAATCAATGTGGGAGGCAAGTCGGGTGAGTCTCTCTGGGGAAGTGGAGATCTGGCCCAGATAGTCAGGCGAATTTCCCCAGGTGACATCGTAATCCCAGATTGGTCCAGCATACAATCGACCGTCTATTATGTCGGAATCCTTATAGAAATAAGAGCTGGCTACACCGCCATCATAATTAGCAGTGATCTCTTCCAGGAGATATTTGTCCACAAAGGAATCTACATCGATCAGTTCCTCATAGGTTTTTCCCGTAGCGGCATCGATCCCTTCTGAAGAAAGTATCGCATTTTCCACACTTTGTACATAATCGTTGATGTAAGCGATCTGTGCTTCGGAAGTATATTCCGGAGAGCGGACGATAAAGCATTCTTTAGATTCCGTGATGAAATAGCTTCCGTTGATCTCTACCTCTTTCAGGAATCTGTTATCGAAATCTCTCTCGATCAGATAACCGCCGGTAATGTCTTTCGGGTCTTTAGGAATCTGTTTGGCTTTGGTGGTGTCAGTCCAGACAGTTTCGTAGCTGTCCAGATCCTCGTCCAGGTTTTCGCGTTCAGTGGCTTTTTCCAGATCTGAGATCCGAAGACGGTTTTTCTTGATCTCTATCTTTTCCACTACATAATAATTGCCTTGGTATTCTTGATTCAGATAAAGATCAACGAAGGTTCCTTCCTCTGACTGTGCTAGTCCTAAATAGTTCGCAAGATTTCTGGAGAGCGCATTTCGGATCAGAGTAGCGTCCGTTGCGTTGGAAATAAAGATCCACTTTTTCCCAGGTTCCATGCCAAGTAAAGGCGCAGAATCCGATAATTTGATCTGATATGGTTTCTTATCGAATTCTGTGTAGGAGCTATTGCCTCTGCCTTTAATATATTCCAGAGAATGTTTCAGGCTGATACTGCCGTCTGGTTCCAGCACGGTTATGTCTCCGGCTTCTTTTGCATCCTTATTGGTATTGATCAGGTCGGATGTCCCAGACTGTGTATTGATAAACACGGCGGGAATGTGCTCAGAGTACATGCGGACAATTGCGTCAGGGTCAATCTCCTCAGAGATTTCTGGTGCCAGACCGGCTTCTTTACAGGCGGAAGGCAGAAAAGCGTAATATTTTCCGTTTTTAGACCATAATTTAATTTCTTGCTGCGCTACAGTAAAAGTGAATGTGTTTATATTAGTAGTTGTCTGATGATCTGTCTCTACGCCTTTAGCTGTCATGGATGGGACGCCTTGATTAGCATCGGAAAAAATATTTATAGAGTTTTTTTGCAGAAACTGGGCGGCAGTGGTTACACAGATCGTTGCGGCTAAAAGAATGCCGGCATACAGACAGGCGATGTATTTTTTATTCATTTTCTACCCCGTTTTTATGTCGTTTAATGCATTCATATTTAATTGTTTTCTGATGGCAGATCGATCGACAGACCTACCGGACAATGATCGGATCCTAAGACATCTTTGTAGATGACAGCGTCTTGCAGCTTCTCTTTCAAACTGCCTGAGACAAGAAAGTAATCGATACGCCACCCTGTGTTTTTGGCTCTGGCGCTGAACTGGTAAGACCACCAGGAATAGGCGCCTTCCAGATCAGGATAGAAATAGCGGAAAGTGTCAATAAACCCGGCTTCTATAAGCGCTGTAAATCTTGCACGTTCCTGATCGGTAAAGCCCGCATTCATACGGTTTGTTTTCGGGTTTTTCAGATCAATTTCCTGATGGGCGACATTCAGATCACCGCAGAAGACGACAGGTTTCTTCTCTTCCAGTTTCTGAAGATAGGCAAGGAAATCTTCTTCCCAGCGCATACGGTAGTTAAGCCTTGTCAGCTCACGCTGGGAGTTGGGCGTATAGACGGTAAGGAAATAGTGATCCGGATATTCCAGTGTGATCATGCGCCCTTCATGGTCATGTTCTTCGATTCCCATACCGTAAGATACCGAAAGGGGTTCTGTTTTTGTAAAGACTGCCGTGCCGGAATAGCCCTTTTTCTCGGCATAATTCCAGTATTGGTGATATCCGGGCAGTTCCAGTGTGATCTGTCCTTCCTGCAGTTTCGTCTCCTGCACACAGAACAGATCGGCGTCTTGTTCCAGTAGAAATTCGGTAAATCCTTTACCGACACAGGCCCGCAGGCCGTTCACATTCCAGGATATTAATTTCATGATATAGGCTCCTCTCTGTTGTTTCCCCGCAGATTCGAGATTTACTCGATTTTACAGGAAATTTTACCGCTTATTCGGGTTATGCTCGTTTTCTTCTTTTGTCTCATAATATTCCGGCATGATCTCTTCCACGATCTCCTGGGACAGATCGCGCATACCTTCAAGCCGCTCTTCATAATTATCGATAGTCAGCCGATCCTCTCCCTTTGCCAGCTTGTCATAGACGACATAGTTGATTTCTTTAGAGAAATGTACCATATCCATATAATGATCCAGATTCGTAATGATTTCCCGATCATCCTGGTAGAAATATACTTCTGCGTTGTCATAGGCAAGCAGCGCTTTGATCGCCTGTTTCTCATTATAGATCACAGCGTCTCTCTCGCCGCTTCGACAGGCGTTATCCCACCAGAGCATAGAATAGGGAGAGAAGAAGAATTTGAAGGTGGTTTCCGGGTGTGACGCAAGCTGTCTTGTAAGCAGCGTGATATTACCGGCAATCTTTTCCTCGTTCACAGTTTCCGGCTGCATGTCTTTGACAGACGGAAGCCTTGTGTAAAGTCCCAATGCCAGGTCCTGTCCGAAATATTTCCATTGTGCCCAGTTATAAGAGTTACCCTCATCATAGTCGCCGATAAAAGAATAGGCAAGCATATAAGGCAGTTTTTCCATCAGGACATCCTTGTTGAGAAGATAAGGATAGTCATTGAGGGGATTCTTGTCATACAGATACATCGGACAGCCCGTGGATTCATAAGTCGGCTCTGTGCTGGCCGAGAGAGACGACGGATCGATGTTGTAGAACACATATTTCAGCTCATGATCCTCATAAGCGTTATCCAACAGATAACACAGGTCTGCGGTAGCGCCATAGGAACGGATCGCCTTGATCGCCGTACAGCCAAATCCCTCGTCAAACCAGTGATTGTTGTAATTTTCACAGACAGAAGAACCAACGATCAGGGCGTCATAATCAAAAGTGCGCAGCGTGCCGATGCACTGGTATTCTTTGTCAGTGAGCACCGCTTTGAGTCCCGGCAGCGGTTTGTGGTATTGATAGAAAGGATCAAAGACCACAACAGTCATGATGACCACTGCAAGCAGAAAAATTGTCCGTATGATAAAAGATTGAATGAATTTTCTATCCGTATTCATTTATTTCCTCTTTTTATTAAAAATTAAAATATAAAAACGTACTGACCTGTGACAGCGATACAATACACCATACAAACAGAATACAGATCAGCCAGCATCTTCGTGAAGTCAATTCGCCCCGCACAGTCCTCTCATAGGCAGTGGGACGAAATACCAGAAAGAATGACAATGCAAACAACAGCAGCAGAAAGACCAGATATAGATAGCGGACGAAATCTGGCGCCGCCAGATCGAACATCTGCTTTACCACATACAGTTCGGAGATATCAAGCTGCGCGGCGATCTCATAGATCTTGCCGTTGTAACTTCCGGAGAACAGGTTTTTGAACAGTTGGATCGCGCCGGCCATACTCTGACTTCTGAAGAAGAAGAGGGACAGGTTAAATAAAGTAAAAGTAAAGATCCATCCCAGCCACGGCGGGATATGGAAACGTGCCGGCCGTTTCTCTTCACGGCCGCTTATGCCAATGATGCCAAGATTGTCCCACACGACCAACAGTCCCTGCATGGCGCCCCAGGCCACATAAGTCCAGGCAGCCCCGTGCCATAGACCGCTTAAGAGGAAGACAAGAAAAGTATTGAGCAGCATACGCGCCCGGCCCTTACGGCTTCCGCCCAGAGGAATATAGACATAAGTGATGAAAAAACGGGAAAGCGTGATGTGCCATCTCTGCCAGAATTCTTTGACACTGCAGGAACGGTACGGCGCGTTGAAATTAACGGGTAGTTCTATATTGAACATCCTGCCCAGGCCGATCGCCATATCGGAATAACCACTGAAATCAAAGTACAGTTCAAACGTGTAGGCTAAGATCACCGCTACAGTAGAGATACTGTCTAAGGAAAATGTCTGTGCAAACCCATAATTTGCCACCAGAGCAAACGTATCAGCCAACAGGACCTTTTTCGTAAGTCCAAGCACAAACAGATATATGCCGCGGGCAAAAGAAGATGCGTCAAAATGCCTGCGGGAGAGATCTTCAAACTGCGGGATCATCTCTTTATATAATACAATGGGTCCTGCAATTAATTGCGGGAAGAAAGTGACAAACGTAACATAATTGAGAAGAGAGTAGTGCTTTGACTTCCCAAGGCACCGGTCGATCACAAAAGATAACTGCTGGAAAGTAAAGAAACTGATTCCAAGCGGCAGCAGTATGTGCTTTAAGGTGTAATCTGTGCGAAAAACATAATTCATATTTTCTATAAAGAAATCGTAATACTTGAAATAGAATAGGATACCAAGATTTAGACCGATTCCGGAGAAGAGCCCAATCCGGTACAATGCTTTCCTGTGCATGGTATCCTCATGAATCAGCGTCAGCAGAAAACTGAGCGTGTAATTTAAGCCGATACTGATCAGAATGACAGCAAGATAAGATACGTTGAAGTAACCATAAAACCACAAAGACATACCGGCCAGAAAGAGATTGGCCAGCTTGTACTGATGATAATGATTACATCCATACCAGCCAAGAAGCACGACTGGCAGGAAGAGGAAGATAAAGATATAGGAATTAAACAGCATGGGTAGGAAATGTCCCTTTCTAGGAAAAATTTATGATAATATACATATTTTTCTAATTAAAACAAAAACTAATACCGGATATAGTATATCAAATAGGCCGTGCAGAAACAATAAAGAAATATCAGGAGGTTGTTATGAGAAAAGTGACTACGATCGTTATGGCCGGAATTGTATTCCTGCTGACCGGATGCGAGAATCAACTGCCAGAAGATGAGCTGGTCAACAATGGACAGGCATTTGAGATGAAGCAGGCGGAAGATGATCTGCAGGCAGGAAATTTTCCGATGCTCGACAGAGAGAAGTTCATACCGCTTACGGAACTGAAAGACAATGTCAAAGAGCTGCTGGGGGATAATTACTGGCCGGAAGTAGACTTAACGGAAGAAGAGCTTGCCCAGAAAACCGGCATTACAGAAGAAATGTATGTAGATTTTCTGGCAGAAAAGCAGGTATTGGATGCCCATATTGACACGATGATCATTATCCAGGCAAAGGAGGCTTATGTGGGGGCGGTGGAGCAGGCGCTGGAGAATTACCGTTCCGCAATCATAGAAGAAAACCGCGACCATCCTCAGAATCTGGGCAAAGCCATGGCTTCCCGTATGGAAACGATCGACAATTATGTCTGTTTCGTACAGTTAGGAGCCGATACAACCGCTGTGGCAGGACAGGGGGAAGATCAGCTCATCGCTTTCTGCCAGGAAGAGAACGAACGGGCGCTGTATGTTTTGGAGCAGGATATTCTGGAACAGCTGCGGGACTGATGCAGCGATTATGAAATCTTGCAAATCATGCTCCGAAACGGCAAATTCAGGCATTATGATAGAGATTGGGAAGATTATGTCGTAATTTCAGGATGACATAGCCGCAGAGTTTGTGTAAAATAAGAGCTGTTGAAAGATGGCAGTGTGACTTGGATGCCAGCTTACCGATGATAAGAAAGGTATGGATGTTAAGATGAAAACAGAACATAGAATGATCAGCCTGATTGCTACAGATTTAGATGGAACACTGCTCAATTCCCGCAAAGAAGTCCCGGCAGGGTTTGAGCAATGGGTCTGCTGTCATCCTGAGATCAAAATGGTGATTGCCAGCGGCAGACAGTACTATAATATCAGGAAGCTGTTTGGAAAAGCAGCAGACAGCCTGATCTATCTGGCAGAAAACGGCGGCATGGTAGTGGAGAAGGGGGAAGTGGTCTATACCAATACGATCAGGACAGAAGATGTCATAACCTGTATCGAACGTTTCCAGGAGAAAGACGGCCATACGGTTATTCTCTGTGGAGAACAGTCGGCATACATGAATCATTCCAGCGAAGACGCAGAGCGGAATGCGCATATGTATTACGAGAAGCTTAAGTTCACAGATGATCTGAGAGGCTGTATAGAGAAGGATCACATCATCAAGATCGCGGTCTTTATTGGAGATTATGACGCAGATACATATTATAGGAAATTAGAAAAGCTTAATGACAGATTGAGTGTGGTATTGTCAGGCACCTGCTGGATTGATATCGCCAACAAAGAGGTCTGCAAGGGCGCCGCGCTTAAGTTCCTGCAGGAGAAATATGGGATAGGCGCCGAAGAGAGCATGGCTTTCGGGGACTTTCTCAATGATGAAAGTCTGTTGGAACAGTGCACGGAGAGTTATGCTATGAGGAATGGGCACCCCCTCCTGAAAGAGAAGGCGAAGTATATCGCGCCTTCTAATGATGAGGATGGGGTGATGAGCGTTCTGCTTGGCTTGTATTAAGATAAATTCTTAAGATAGAATTCGGCCAGTCTGCATGACGGAATATTTCAAGTTTCGGATAAACAGTCATGTATATTTTCATGAAAAGGAATGACATTAAGTCATATCATCCCTCAGTGCATCGATGATGTTTTCTTTCCGAATTTTGCTGGTGGCATACAACATTGTGAGAAAGACAATGCAAAATACGCCGAGTATACTGATCGTTATGCTCTTCCATGGGAACTGCCAGGAAAATTCTTCCATACGTTCGCTGGCGGCCATAGCCTTATAGATCAGCCAGGATAATAGTCCGGCGATGGGTACGCCAAACAGAAGTGTGCGTGTCCCATAGAAGAAACATTCGAAATTCATCATCCGGTCAAAACCCTGTTCTGACATGCCCACCGAGCGGAGCATGGCAAGTTCCCGCCGCCTGATCTGTATATTCGTGGAGATCGTATGGAATACGTTGGCTACTGCGATCAGGGAGATCATCACCACAAAAGCGTAAGTGAACACATCCACCACGAAAGTCAGACTGCGGAACAGATCTACCGCCATAGACAGATTCATCAAGGTATATTCTCTTGTAATTCCCGCATCGATGATCTCGGACTGGATCCGTGCCATAGTCTGTGCGGGCGTATCCGTCCAGAAAGTAAGCCCCGAATTGGAGGCGCTCTCCAAACCAACAAACTCGGCATTCCTCGACCAGGGCACAACCATAATATAAATATACTGCGGCATGGCATCAAAGGGCAGCAGATCCAGCGGATAATAATCCACGATAGCGGCGCGTACTGTTTTTGTCTGTTTCCCGTCTGGCGCATACAGAGTAAAGGATGCATCCTGTCCCACAAAGTAAGTGATATGTTCCGAGGTATCCAGGGCAAGCGCCAGTACTTTTCCGTCTTCTGTGCAGTATTCTTCCCTGGCAAATCCCAGGTCCTCAATAAAATCGAAGAAGAGGGTATCTTCTATAAACTGGGCATACATCGGAATGTCCTGCTTCTGATCATCCGCGATCCCATTCGCCGTGCATTGATAAGACAGGTTCGACTGCCATGTAGCTTTTCTGACTCCTTCCACACTTTTCAACCGGTCATACAGCATCAACAGTTCTTTGTTCGGCATATTCTGGGCATAGAAGGAGATATCTCCATCAACTTCTACCGTCAATGTCTTCGCCATCCCTTTGAGGGCACTGCTAAAAACACTGCCTGTTACAAACAGCACCATGCTTAACGTCAGAGATAAGATTACGCTGCGGTAACGGCGTCTGTTGCGGTGGAAGTTTTTCAATGCCAGCATTCCTTCCAGGCCGAAAATGCGTCCCGCAAAACCGGATGTCTTTCTATTTCTTGCTTTGGTCCTGATCTCGCCGGTCTGTCGAATGCACTCCATCACCGGTACTCTGGCGGCTTTTCTCGCCGGAATGTAGGCTGACAGCAGGATTGTCATTAGGCTGACCGCGATGGCCGCCGCCAGCGCCGGAACGGACACAGACAGAGTAAGTGGTACATTGCTTGTGGTGATCGTCGCAAAGTTCTGTGCCACTACCGGTAGGGCAAGAGTCACGCAGCCGATGCCTGCCGCAACGCCGAACGGGATCCCAAGCGCTCCGATGCAGACAGCCTCGAATAAAACGATACTTCGAAGTTGTCTGGCAGTGGCGCCCACCGACATTAGAATGCCAAACTGATGCATTCGCTCATTCAGCGAAATATGAAAAGAGTTATAGATTAGAAACACAGATCCGATCATGATAATAGCCACCAATATCCCGCCTACCGTAAACATAGCGGCATTGAACATCCTGTTTTCCGATACCCCGTAAAAGCGCAGGACATCTTCATTCAAAGCAAAAGGAACCGTATCTGTATAAGGGGCAGTATACGACTTCACCTGTTGTGGGCTTGTCAGTGTCAGAAACAGGCTATAGCATCCTGTCTCCTGCATTTGGGGTGCATCTGCTCTCGTGATCACCGTATAACCTGGTGCATCGTGCTCTTCAAATCCTGCCCTTTCATAAATTCCTACCACTGTGTAGGTCATCTTTGCTACGGGATCAAGGCGCTCTCCTTCGATGAAGCGGTCATGCTGGGTCAGCGCCTTTTCATCCATCTCACGGCGGCCCACTGCAAGGGTTAACCGTTCTCCGATCGGGATTCGTATTCCTGCTTTGACGGAAATATGGTTGGGGATCAGTATTTCCATTTCATTCCGGGGAAGTCTGCCGGAAATAAGCGTCACTGGCAGGTGGTCAAAGGTTTCGGCCTGAAAACCTGCCAGAAACAGATACGGTTTTTCGCTGCTTTTTGCCCCATCTAACAGGGCATATCCGATATTTTCAAAAGAAATCCCTTCCGTAACCTGAGGATCCTGCATCCGCTCCTGCAGAAAGTCCTCATCCACATCCACGAAATCAATGTACCAGCCTCCATACTTGTCGATGGAGTCATTGATCAGATATTGCAGAAGTGATGTGCCAAATGTCGCCACCGTGGTAAACAGCGTGGCGGACAGAAATACACCGATTACAGTCACGAAGGTGCGGGTGCGGTTTTTTCGAAGCCCTTCCAGAGCTGTTTTATGAAAAATATTCATGCCTGCACCTCCGTTTCCTTTTCGGTGGAGGCAATCCATAAAGATTTTGCAGTCTGCCGCTCATCCCGCACAACTTTACCGTCCGCAATACTGATCATGCGGTCCGCCTGCAGGGCAATATTCTCGTCATGGGTCACGATGATCAATGACTGATGATATCTGCTGTGGCTTTCTTTCAGAAGACGAATGATCTCCTGCCCGTTCCGGCTGTCCAGACTGCCGGTCGGTTCATCCGCCAGCATGACTGCCGGCGCGTTCATCAGTGCCCGTCCAATGGCGACTCTCTGCTGCTGCCCGCCGGAAAGCTGATTGGGCAGATGGGTTTTCCTGTCCTGCAGCCCCAACAGTTCCAGCAGATCTTCCAACCGCTTCGTATTGACTTTTCTTCTATCCATGAGAATAGGCAGGGTGATATTCTCCACCACGTTCAGGGTAGGGATCAGATTATGGAATTGGTAGATCAGGCCTACCTGCCGCCTGCGGAAGATGGCCAGCTTCTCGTTGCTTTGGGCGTAGATGTCCTGTCCGTCCAGATAGATCTTCCCGCTGGTGGGAACGTCCACGCCGGCGATGGCGTGAAGCAAAGTAGATTTACCGGATCCGGAAGTGCCGGTAATCGCGGTGAAGTCTCCTTTCTCGATCGTCAGCGATACATGGTCTAAGGCTATGACCTTATTATTGCCTGTTCCATATTCTTTACACAGGTCCTCGATTTTTAAAAACTCCATTCTATGAGCCTCCTTCTGTTTACTATATACTCATATCATAGAAGTCTGCCCTTACTTTTCCGTGACTTTTGCGTGACAGATCCGTCACTTTTTGATATCAGTAGGAAAGTGCGTGAACCGAATCTGAAAAACAGCGCCGCCCTGGGGATGGTTTTTCGCAGAAACAGTCCCGCCCTGTTCCATAATAATGGTTCGGCAGAGGGCAAGTCCAATACCATATCCCGTGGCATGTCCCATGTTTTCATGATTCTCTTCTTTATATTTCCCCTGATAGAAACGTTCAAACAGATATGGAAGATCCTCTTCAGAAAATCCTGCGCCGTCATCGTGAATGATGATCTCCGTAAATAGTGGATTGTTCTCGCAGGTGATCTCGATCTGTCCATTATCTCCTACACTCTCTATACTGTTCTTGATGATATTGCGGAAAGCTTCTGCAAGCCACTTAAGGTCGCCTGAAACTGCCGCCTCCTCCGGAATATCGGTTCGTACCCGGATATCATGCAGATCCATGGAGACAAACAGAGGGCGAAGCGCCGCCGACAGCAGATCCTTTACCTTGATCTGTTCTTTCTGGAAGACCACGATCTTTGCGTCCAGACGGGACAATTTCAACAAAGAGGTCAGCAAGAAGTCTGTTTGTTCAAGCAGTGCTCCGGCTTCCCGCAGCAGCGCTTTCTGATTCTTTTGATCGGTATCCTTTTCCACCAGAGAGAGGATGATATTCACTGAAGTAAGCGGTGTGCGCAGCTGATGGGCGACATCAGCCAGGGAATCAGCCAGGTGCTCTTTTTCATTTCGAAGCGCCTCGTTCTGCTCCCGAATGCGCAGTGTCATCTTCACGATCTCACTGTGCAGAATGGAAAGTTCTCCCTCCTCGGCTTCCCCGATCTTAAGTCTTTCATCGTTGTGCAGTACCCGGTCGATCTGTTCCGAAAGCCGGGCAATGCGCCGGTAGCGTTTCCTCGTAATGACAAAGAACAGTGTCCCTGACAGCCCGGCCATGACAAATACAAGAACGCCTGATAAGGGACTGATTGTGTAACCTGCCGTGGTGAGGATAAGGGTCATGGAAAGAAACCACAGCACCGCCTGCCTGATCTCCTTATTTCGCATCATAACTGCCTCCCAGCCGGTATCCTGTGCCCCGGACGGTCAGGATGATCTGTGGGTTTGCGGGGTCGTCCTCGATCTTTTCCCGCAGTCTCTTGATATAGACGGTCAGGGTATTGTTATTGACAAATTCTCCGGCGGCGTCCCACAACTCATCAAGCAGCCGCTCTCTCGTGAGGATGATCCGGGGATTATTGATAAATACTAACAGCAGACGATATTCCAGCGCGGACAGGAATACTTCGCCGCCATTCTTCTTCACAATGCCGCTGGCGGTATCCACGGTAAGCCCGTTGTTTGTAAAAGCAGCAGGGCTGCGATCGGCGCACCGCAGAGCGGCCTTGATCCTTGCCACCAGTTCCCGCGGCCGGAAAGGCTTTGTCACATAGTCGTCCGCTCCTATATTTAGTCCCGTGACGACACTGGCCTCATCGCCGGAGGCAGTCAGAAAGATAACAGGAATATCCTGGCTTTGCTTGATCTGTGTGCAGATGGCGAAGCCGTTGCCGTCCGGTAGGGAAATATCCACCAGGGCCAGGTCAAATTTGTTCTCTGCAAGCATGGCGGCGGCCTTCTTTTGGGTGGCAGCGCAGCTTATTGCAAACCCTTCCGACTGCAGCAGAAGCGTAAGGTTTTTGGAGATTGCTTTATCGTCTTCGATCAGAAATATCTTTTTCATGTTTATCATTATGCTCCTATTTTATGGAATGTTTCTTTTCAGATGTCTGTACGGTCAAGTCTATTATTTCGCAACATGTTCATTCCGCCACTGCCGCGGAGAGATCCCATAGACATTTTTGAATGCTCTGGAGAAATGCAGTTGGTTTGGATAGCCGACTGCATTTCCTATGTCTGCGATTGACAGTTGCGTCAGCCGCAGCAGTTCAGTAGCTTTGGACATGCGGTAGGAGATGAGAAATTCCTGGGGTGATTTTCCCATATTTTCGTGGAAGATCTTGCCGAAATAGCTCCTGTTTAGACCACAGGCGGCGGCAATGTCCTCCACGGAAATGTCGTTCTGAAAATTCTGTTCGATGAAAGAAAAGGCTTCCTTAATATAGAAATCCCGCAGATTATTTCCTTTGCTGATTTCAGAGGAAAAGGCGGAGCGCATAAAGCTGTCGATGAAGAGAAAGAGATGCCCGATCAGATGGAAAGGGGATTCATTCTTGTGATTGACAATATAGAGCATTTCCGATTTCATCGTATCTGCGATATCCTTGTATCGTGCCTTGTAAATGGGTTGATTGGGACTTAAACCAGTCAGTTCTACCGTTTCCTTGGCGCGCAGTCCGTCGAATTCAAGCCAGACATATTCCCAGGGGATTTCGTGGTCCGCTATGTAGGTACAGACCTGATGGGGAAAAAGCATAAACCCCTGGCCGCTCATTACCTGGTATTGTATGGATTTACCCTGGGTATTCTCGGCATAGAGGGTGCCGGTGCCGGACAGGCAGTAGTGGAACAGATAATGGTTTCTGGCGGCAGGACCGAAGGAGTGGGAAGGATCGCATTGTTCCCATCCGAATTGGTACAGTCCCAGATCGACAAAATTTTCACTTGGAAAAACAGAAAAGATCACTTCGCTCATACATTTCCTCCTTTTAAAAATGTATCTGCCAAATTTTATCTGTGCCTTGTTTTTTTAATAAACGGCATGAAAGTTGATATGACTATAAAAAGTCAGGTAATTTTTATAAAAGGTTAATGAAAAGTTTAAAGTATTTATAAATTATTATATACCAAAATGCTAGCTGATTTCAAATAATTGGTATAAATACAGTATAAAGGTATATAACATCCAATATAAGGCTATTTATTGACAGCAAAATGGTATGTTACAATGCAAATATCAAATCAGGGAAGGAGATAAGCTATGATAAGGAGGAAAGTAAAATACCTTGGCGCAGCGGTTTGCAGCGTGACTGCGATGATGGTGGCCGGGGGATGTGGAAGCTCGGCTGGAGACGGCAAGATCGAGATTGAGATCGTTCAGTATAAGCCGGAGGCGGCCAACTATTTCACTGCGGTGGAAGAGGAATTTAACGCGACACATGATGACATTCACTTAAAGATCAGCTCGCCCAACGATGCGATGACAATCTTGAAGACAAGGTTCATCAGAGAGGACTATCCGGAGATCATAGGAATCGGCGGCGACATTAACTATTCCTATTTCGTGGATGCACAGATTCTGGAAGATATTTCAGATTATGAAGGACTTAACAATATCAATCAGGGCTATCTGGATATCGACGAAGCTCTTAAGTTTGTTCCTGTAGAAGGTACTTATGCAGTGCCATATGTGGCGAATGCGGCGGGTATTCTGTACAACCGGGATATGTTTGAAGAGCATGGATGGACGATTCCGACGACCTGGGACGAACTGCTTACCTTGTGTGACACTATTCAGGGTGAGGGCATCCTGCCTTTCTACTTTGGTTTCAAGGACACATGGACCTGTCTTGCGCCGTGGAATGCGATGGCGGTAGACCTTGCACCGGCGGATGCATCCAAGCAGGTAAACCGTGGGGAGACTACTTTTACCAAGGAGTACCGAGAGGTATCCGAGAAATATCTGGAACTCTTGCAGTATGGTCCGGAAGATCCGTTTGCTTACGGTTACAATGATGCATGTACGGCTTTCGCAAGAGGCGAATCGGCCATGTATCCGATCGGAAGCTATGCGGCACCGCAGATTTTGTCCGTAAACCCGGATCTGAATCTGGACTCCTTCGTTATGCCGGCAAATGATGCGGCGGATGGCAATACCTTAAACTCCGGTATTGACCTGCAGTTCTGTGTGACGGCGGGCTGTAAGAATAAGGAAGCGGTCTATGAGGTGCTTGATTTCCTGTATGAGGATGCAAATATTCAGAAATATATCGATGCACAGACGGCAATCCCGTGTAAAGAGGGCGATTTCCAGTTACCTTCCATTCTGGACGGTATGACAGACTATATCACATCCGGCAATATGACGGACTATCAGGATCACTACTATCCGTCCGAGATGGCGGTGGATGCGCAGATCCAGACCTTCCTGCTGAATCAGGATGTGGATGCATTCCTGGAGAAGTTCGATAAGGACTGGCTGCGGTATAACAGAGACATCATCCGTCTGGTGCAGGATTACGAAAAAGAGATGAAGAATTTCTAAGGCGTCAGAGAACGCCGCCTGAGAAAATCTATGTCATCTCTTGAAGAATCGCTTTATGACGATTCTTCTGCAATATTCTTGTATGGGAACAATATGGGGTGCAAGTGAGAAAGGAGAGCATGAGTTATGAAATTAGGAAAAAATGAGAGAAAAACGACCTTTTTGTTGATCACCATTCCGATTCTTGCCTTGTTTATCTGCTTCAATACCATTCCGCTGATCCGCGGCGTGATATACAGCTTTACGAATTTTAAGGGATTCGGAAAATATGACTGGGTGGGCTTCAGAAACTATGTCGATCTGTTTTCGGATCTTCGTGTGGGCAAGTCTTACTGGTTCACTTTTAAACTGGCGATCGTGACCACCGTTGTGGTAAACGTCCTGAGTCTTCTGCTGGCGCTGGCGCTTAACAGCTCCATCAAGGCAAAGAGCTTTTTCCGCGGGGCGTACTTCCTGCCGAATATCCTGGGCGCACTGGTTGTAGGTTACATCTTCAATTACTTCTTTACTTATATTCTGCCGGCTCTGGCGGATATGATCGGAATCGACGCGCTGCGCACTTCCATCCTGTCCAATCCGGATGCGGCGTGGATCGGTATCATGGTTGTCTGTGCATGGCAGGCGATCGCCATGAATACGATCATCTATATCTCCGGTCTGCAGACGGTGCCGGAGGATGTGTACGAGGCGGGCGGTCTCGACGGAGCGACAGGCTGGAAGCAGTTTAAATACCTGACCTTCCCGCTGATCATTCCCTTTTTCTCCATCAACATGGTTCTATGCGTGAAGAACTTCCTGATGGTATTTGACCAGATCATGGCTTTGACAAAGGGCGGCCCGGCGCAGAGCACGGAGTCCATTTCCTACCTGATCTACAACAACGGTATGTCGGGCGGACAGTTCGGATTCCAGAGTGCCAACGCGGTTGTGTTCTTTATCGTGATCGTGGCGGTTTCCGTGGCGCAGATGAAATTTTCCGGTAAAAAGGAGGAGCAGTTATGACAATCAAGAAAACAAACAAGGCGGCAATGATCGTCCTGATCCTTGGTCTTTCCACGATCATCTTACCGTTATACCTGACTATCGTCATTGCATTCAAGCAGCCTTCGGAAATGACAAACAGCATCAGCGGTATCCTGTCGCTGCCCAAGGCGTGGAGCCTGAACAACTTCAGAGAGGCCATGGAGATCACGGATTTCTGGCGTTCCTTAAGCAACAGTTTACTGATCACGGTGGCGACGGTAGCTCTGTCCATCGCAGTGCATTCCCTGATGGGATATGCGCTTGGACGTAACAAGGCCGGCAGCAAGTTCTACAGCTTCGTGTATCTGTTTATCGTCAGCGGTATGTTTGTGCCTTTTGCGATCCTGATGATGCCTCTGGCAAAGCAGACGGCAGAGTTGGGACTGGCCAACTGGTTCGGCGTGATCCTGCTGTATGTGGTGTTCTATATGCCTATGAATGTGCTGCTTTATTCCGGTTATCTGGTGAATATCCCGATGGCGCTGGAGGAGGCGGCCAAGGTAGACGGCGCTTCAACCTGGAGAACTTACTGGAAGATCATCTTCCCGATCATGAAGCCCATGCACGCGACGGTTGCAGTGCTTACGGCGCTGGCAGTGTGGAATGACGTTATGACGCCGCTCGTGATCATGGCCGGTTCCGGACAGAATACGCTGCCGCTGGCACAGCTGAATTTCCAGTCGCAGTTCGGCACGAATTATAACCTGGCGTTTGCGTCTTATCTGCTGTCGTTGATTCCGATCCTGATCTTCTATGTGGTATGCCAGAAGCAGATCCTGAACGGAGTTGTCAATGGAGCGGTGAAATAATCATTGACAATATCGACATAAGGAAGTTCATTGATGAAATATGTAAAATTATGGTATACTTGGGGCAGGCTTTGCGGCTTGCTTCAAGTATATTGTGCAATATTGTCAGCTATAAAATGCTTGTAAGAAAGACGGAAAGCAGTAAATATTTAGAAAAAGGTTGGTGCGGCGTATGGCAATTCTATTTCAGGAAGAAAAGCGGATCTTCACTTTAGAGACAAAGCAGACGACCTACCAGATGAAGGTAGACGATTTCGGATTTCTTCTGCATCTGTATTATGGGGCGAAAGTATCCGGAGAGATGGATTATCTTTTGACGTATTATGACAGGGGGTTTTCAGGAAATCCAAACGACGTTGGGAACAACAGGACATATTCCATGGACGTGCTGCCGCAGGAATATCCGACGTTGGGAACAGGAGATTACAGAAACAGCGCGCTAGTGCTTCGGAACCATGATGAATCGGAGTGCTGCGACCTGCGCTATGCCGGGTATGAGATCCGGGAGGGCAAATATGAACTGCCGGGATTGCCGGCGGTGTATGCGGGACAGCAGGAAGCCCAGACGCTTCAGATCGTATTGGAAGATGCCGTGAGCAAAGTGCGGGTACAGCTTCTGTACGGGGTGCTGGAGGATGAGGATATCATCACGAGAAGCGTAAAAATTACCAACTATGGCACGGAGTGTGTTGTGGTGGAGAAGGCGGCGTCGGCTTGTCTGGATTTTATTACGGGGCGGTATGATCTGCTCAGTTTCTATGGAAGACATACCATGGAGCGGAATCTGCAGCGGTCAGAGATCAGGCATGGAAGCCACAGTATCGGAAGCCGCAGGGGGACTTCCAGCCATCAGTACAATCCGGCGGTGATCGTGGCGGGGAAGAATACCACGGAGGATACCGGGGACTGTTATGGGATGGTCTTTGTCTATAGCGGCAATTTCCTCTGCGAGGCGGAGAAAGACCAGTTTGATCAGACGCGGGTATTGATGGGACTGCAGAGCGATCTCTTTCATTATCCGCTGAATGCCGGGGAGACGTTTGTGACGCCGGAGACGATTCTGTGTTACAGTGATAAGGGATTTGGCGATCTGTCGGTGAAGTATCATCGTTGTATCAGAGATCATATTTGTAATGGCGCGCGCAGCAGGCGTAGAGCGAGCATGCGGCAAAATGGCAGCGTACCTGAATATTCGGTAGTTACCCCGCGGCCTGTGCTGGTCAACAGCTGGGAAGCGGCGTACTTTAATTTCACCGGGGAGACCATCGTAGAACTGGCGAAAGACGCGGCTAAGCTGGGCATTGATATGGTTGTTATGGACGACGGCTGGTTTGGCAAGCGGGAGGATGACAATAGCGGTCTGGGCGACTGGCAGGTGAACGAGAAGAAATTAGGCTTAAGCCTTGGCGAGCTGGTGCGCAGGGTCAATGAAGCGGGCGTTAAGTTCGGTATCTGGATTGAGCCGGAGATGATCTCCGAGGACAGTGATCTGTACAGGGAGCATCCGGATTGGGCGATGCAGAATCCCGGCAGGAATCCGGCCAGGGGCAGGAACCAGCTGGTGCTCGATTTCTCCAGGGAGGATGTGCGGGAGCATATTTTCGACCAGATCTGCAGAGTGCTTGACCAGGGCAATATCGAGTATATCAAGTGGGATATGAACAGGAGTCTTACGGATTTCTATTCTGTGAAGAACAGACAGGGTAAGGTGGCTTACGATTTTGTGATCGGTCTGTATGATTTCATGGAGAAGCTGCTGGCAAAATATCCGAATCTGATGATCGAGGGCTGCAGCGGCGGCGGCGGACGGTTCGACGCCGGGATGATGTATTATACGCCGCAGATCTGGTGCAGTGACAACACGGATGCGGTGGACAGGCTGCGGATCCAGTATGGGACCTCCTTCTTCTATCCGATGTCCACAGTCAGCGCCCATGTATCAGCGGTGCCCAACCACCAGACGGGCCGGAGCACCAGCCTGCGCACACGAGGCATCGTGGCCATGACGGGCGCTTTCGGGTATGAACTGTCGCTTGGTAAGCTGGGCGCGGAAGAGAAAGAGGAGATCAGAGAGCAGATCAGACAATATAAGGAGTTTGAGCCGCTGATCAACACGGGAGATTACTATCGCCTTTCCAATCCTTTTGAAGATGCCTGTGCGGCATGGATGTTTGTCTCAGCGGACAGGAAATGTGTGCTGCTGCATGTGGTGCTTCTGGAGAATCATGGCAATATGACGGTGAATTACGTGCGTCTGAAGGAACTTCTGCCGGATGTGGTCTACGAGGAAGCGGGGAGCGGCAGATGTTACTGTGGATCTGCACTGATGCAGGCGGGCATACCGATTCCTGTGGAGATGGGAGAGTATCTCGCATATCAGTTTGTGTTTAGGGTAAAAGAATAGATTGAGGATAGATTTTTTGAGGGAAAACTGCCGTACCGGTATCGATGACCGGTAGGGCAGTTTTTATAGTGAGGGAACTTGCAGCGTTTCAAGCTTTTTCAAAATAGGACTGGTTGTATTGTCAGAATCTTGTTACAATAAATGTTATAGTATAAGATCGTTAGGAGCAAGGATAGGAGTACAGGATCATGCAGGATTTCATCAATATTTCAAAATACGCAGGCATGCGCAACGATCTGGCACAGGCGGGAGGTGGCAATACTTCTGTTAAGCTGGACGATCGCATCATGCTTGTGAAGAGTTCCGGTTTCCAGTTGGCGGATATGAAGGAGCAGACGGGGTATTCCAAGGTGGATTATAAGATGATCGTGGAATATTTCAGAGAGCATGTGGAGCCATATGCGGAGGATGTTTTTACGGAGGAGCAAGGAAATCAACTTCTGAAGGAGGCACAGATCGAGGGAGGACACGCCTCGATCGAGACATTCCTGCATGCCATCACCGGGAAATATACACTGCATTCGCATCCGCTGCTTGTCAATATTCTGACGGCGCGGGAAGATGCCGAAACGATCGTTCACGAGCTTTTCCCGAAAGCCGTTTTCGTGCCTTATCGGAAACCGGGAGCGGCTTTGGCGGAAGCCTACGACAAGATTTATCGTGCAGAGGAGGCGAGGGGCACGGACAAAACGATCGTTTTCCTACAGAATCATGGTCTGCTGGTCAGCGGAGACGATGGAGATGAGGTGATCGGGAAGACAGAGCAGATATTGGCGCAGGTTGCAGAATATCTGGAGTTGGACGACAGCGCATACCGTGCCGCGACGCAGCTTTACAGGGTGACCAGGACGATTGACGTGCTTGCAGGAAATATTGTCTATCTTTCGGAGAACCGTTATCTGTCGCGAGAGTATGCGGGCAGCAGCCTGGTGGAGCAAGGTATGTGGGAGCATGCTTTCTGCCCGGATTGTGTCGTGTATGCGGGCAAGAAGCTGTTATGGCTTAAGAAGGAGTATGACAGGCAGGATATTCTGGATTTCGTGGACGCGCACGGTCTGCCGACGCTTCTATATTATGAAGGGTATTTTTACATCTTGGCAGAGAGCGTGAAGAAGGCTCAGGAAATCGAGAATGTGATGAGCTTTGCAGCCAGGGTGCAGTATGTCAATCAGGGGCGGAAAATGCACTATCTGAATCATGCTCAGGAAGAAGAACTGCTCAACTGGGATGCGGAGAAGTATCGTAGAAAGAAAGTGTGACCACGAGAAAGAAAGGAATTCAAAATGGAAGAGCAAAAGAAAGACAGGGCAGGACAGCCAGGCTGGAATGGGAGGTCTCTTACAAAGGAACAACAGGGGCAGGTCAAAGAACAGTATAAAGTATACCGCAGTAAAATTTATGAAGCATATCCACAGGTAGAGAGATTTGAGAAAAACAAGAAAAGATGGATAGGATTTCTGATCCTGATGCGTTTGTTTCTCCTGGTAGTAGTAGGTTGCGTTCAAGGACAAGCGATGCAGGGTCCGCTGGGTCTGACGATCCTGGGTCTGATCATTGGTGTAGCGCCCAGCTTAATCATTTTAGTTGCAGCGCTGGCTCCTAAGTGGCAGCTTGCATGTGTCCTATATCTGCTGGCGGCGCAGCAGATCATGAACTTTGTAAATATGTTGTCTGAGATCGGGATTCAATCGTTAGGAGATTTTGTCTGGTCAGTTTCGGACGGCTTCAGACGAAACCCGTTTTTGATTTCGTTGGACGTGATCTCATGGATTTATGTTCTGCTCCTTCTGTTGACAGCGGTCTGGCTGACGCTGATTCCACGTAACAGGGCGCTGGCAAAACAGTCAGAGGAGCTTGTCGCTCAGTTAAAGAATTTCAGGCCGACAGGGATCTGAGGAATATTACATTGATAAAATAAAGAGATAAGGATATGGTTCAGTGTCAGAGAGGCTATGCCGGTCAGGGCAGCTTCCTGGCACTTTTTTCATTTGTGGCAGCCATAAGAATGTTCCGAAAAGGACTGGCAGCAGATAAATTCTTATGATCATAACAATAAAACTGCTTTAAAAACAATAAAACTGTATAAATAAGATAAATAAATGGGCAAAATTTATAATTATTGCAAAAAAAGTATTGCTTTTATTGCCAATATGTTGTAGTATCAGGCTTATAAGAACAGAATATCTGTTTTATTAAACAGAATTTCTGTTTAAAAGTCTTTGCAAGGACACAAGGTAACATGAAGGCAGCAATTTAAGAAGAATCTTACGGGAGGTAAAGAAATGAAGTGCAAGAAGATTACAGCATTGTTAATGGCAGCAGTCATGACTATGTCGTTGACGGCATGCGGCGGTTCAGGAGCATCCACTTCTGATACGCCGGCGGAAGAGTCTACAGACGTAGTCGGGGGGGGTGATTCAGGTGATGCAGCAGTAGAGGATGCCTCTGCGGAAGAAGCGCCTCAGGTAGCGCCCGGCAAGAAAGGAACGATCGAGTTCTGGACGGTGTTTACCGGAGCAGACGGTACATCCATGCAGGCGATGGTTGACGCTTACAATGCAACAGATCCTGACTATACGGTAAACCACAGGGCAATGGAAGCAAATGACCTGTATCTTAAGATGCCTCTGGCAATTCAGTCTGGTGAGGACGTGCCGGATGTATGTATCAATCATGTAGAACGCGTGCCGCTCTTCGAAGAGCAAGGTTTCTTAACAGATTACACGAGTTTTCTGGATGGTTCAGAAGTTAAGAAAGAGAACTATAATCCCAAGGCATGGGCAATGACCGATTTAGACGGCGGGCATTATGGTGTTCCTCTTGATGTACATACGTATGTATTATATGCCAATATGGATCTGTATGAGAAATACGGCAATGGCGTATTGGACGACGGCATTCTGACATGGGATGAGTTAAAGTCAGTTGCTGACGCATGTTTGGCGGATGAGATTATGCCTATGGGAATGGCATGGCTTCGTGTGAAGTTCCTCGCCTCTTATGCACAGCTTGGCGGAACCTTAAGTACAGACGGTAATACACCGGACTTCAATAATGACAAGGCAGTTCAGGTTCTGGAGAACTGGAATGATATTATGAATTCCGGATATGGCCAGAAGGAAGGCGACGACCCCTGGCAGTTGTTCCTTGCAGGCAAGGTTTTGTTCTGTCCGGAAGGAATCTGGATGTACAATAACGTGAAAGAAGCGGGCCTGAATGCGCAGATGTTTGATTACCCTGTATTTGACGCAGGCACCAAAGGAAACTGGACGTCTTCTCATCAGTTTGTTCTTCCTAAGAACGATTCCAGAGATGATGAAAAGACGATGGCAGTATTAGATTTCATTAATTTTATGGGAAATAACTCCCTCGAATGGGCGAAAGCGGGTCAGTGTCCTGCTCATGTATCGATCAAGGACGTACCTGAGTTCCAGGATATGCCGCAGGCCTTTTTGGCAGATGAGAATGATGAGTTGAAGATCTACGACTACAAGTACTATGGTTATGCAGTAGAGAGTCTTGATACTGTATTGGGCGAGGTACTTTGGGGACGTATGACACCTCAGGAAGCTTTGGATCAGGCTGTACAGGAGACCAAAGACAAGATTGAGATGAGCGAATAATCATTACCAAAAAGGAGAATGGAGGGAGAAGGCATGGCAGGAACGGCAACCAAGAAGAAACAGAAACTGACGCCGTATTTGTTTTTGGCGCCGCATTTGTTGATGTTTCTGATATTTTTTCTGATTCCCATGGTTTATGGAATCTATGCGTCCTTCACTAAGTGGGATCTGTTCGGCAGCCCGGAGTGGGTCGGACTGCAGAATTACGCGACAATCTTTACCAACACGGAGTCAACCTTTTACCGGCAGTTTTGGAATGGCCTGAAAAACACAGTCATATTTGTCATTATCTGTGTGCCGTTCCAGGTATTGCTTCCGCTTATTATAGCGATACTGTTGGACAAGAGACCGAAGGGGCGGAATATTTTTCAGGGAATTTTCTACATGCCGACTCTCTTCTCCATTACTTCTGTAACATTGACGTGGCTGTTTATCTTCAACCGTTCGCTGGGTCTGTTTAATCACATGTTTGGGACGGACATCAACTGGTATGGAGAGCAGCCCTGGGCATGGATCACGATCGTGGTCACCACCGTATGGTGGGGGCTGGGAGGAAACCTGATTATTTATGTGGCGGCCCTCTCAGGAATCGACAGGTCTGTAATAGAAGCCGCGTCACTTGACGGCGCCAGGGGACTTAAGAAATTCTGGTATATCACGGTACCCAGCATTAAGTTTCCCCTGACGTATACGATCGTCATATCGATCGTTGCACAGTTTAATATTTACGGACAGCCGCTGATCATGACCGGCGGCGGTCCCAGTGAATCTACCTATGTGCTTTTGATGTATATACGTAATCTGGCTTTCGGCACGGGGAAGTCCGTCGCAGGTATGGCCAGCGCAATGTCTACCTGTCTGGGACTGATCATCGGAGTCGTATCGGTAGTGCAGCTGATTATGATGCGTCGTCAGGAAGATTAAGGAGGGGTGTAATATGGCAAAGAAAAAGAGAGTGGATGAGAGCATGGAGCAGCAGGCTTACTGCTCGGCAAGATCATCCTGGTTTGCGTTTGGACTTTTGTGTGTATTGGCATTTGTTGCTCTGATTCCTTTGTTCTGGATCTTCATTTCCTCCTTTAAGGTAGATCAGGAAGTGATTCAGGCGGGCGGATTTTTGTATCTGCCTAAGACATGGACGCTGGATAATTTTAAGCAGCTATTGTCTGCTGACAACAAGCAGCTCCCTATTTATTATTGGTTTGTGAATTCTGTTATCGTGTCGGGAAGCCAGACGGTACTGGCAGTGCTGATCTATTCGCTGGCCGCCTACGCCTATGCGAAGCTGCATTTTAAGGGCAGGGATGTCATCTTCTATACGATTATGTTCCTATGTTCTTTCCCGGCGATCACAAACATCATACCTATGTATAAGATGATGCATCTGTTTCACTGGCTGAACAAACCGATCGCACTGATCATACCAGGACTGGCAGGAATATATAATATTTTCCTGATCCGCCAGTTTATGATGGCGATCCCGGATGTGATCCTGGAATCTGCCCGGATCGATGGGGCAAATGAGTTTCGGATCTACAGACAGATCGTGCTGCCAAGTTGTAAGCCGATTTTGATCGCAGTAGGGTTGTTTACCTTTACGGGAAGCTGGAATGATTTCCTCTGGCCGTCCATTGCGATCAACAATCTGGACAGACTGACATTGACGGCAGGCCTGCAGCTTGCCAAGGGCGTGTATGCCAACAAGGTGCCGCAGATGAGCGCTATTGCTACAGTTGCTATCGTGCCGATGATCGTACTATATCTTTTTACACAGAAATACTTTGTGAAAGGTATTTCACTTTCTTCTGGCGTTAAAGGATGATCGCGGAACAGGGAATGATAGATTAATTTATGGAAAGACGAGGAAGGAAATATGCAGACAGACAATCATAAGACAGTTCCAAGAGGAGAATACCCCAGACCGCAGTTTGTGAGAGACTCCTGGATGAGTTTAAATGGAGAATGGGATTTCTCCTTTGAGACGGACAGTTTCGACCAGAAGATTATAGTGCCCTATGTATACCAATCCAAACGCTCCGGTATCGGTAGCAATGAGGAATGCGATGTGATCTGGTATCGAAGGAACTTTGTTCTGCCGGAAGATATGCAGGGGAAACGGATTCTGCTCCATTTTGGGGCGGTTGATTATTCCTGCCGGGTGTGGGTGAACGATCATTTCATGATGTTCCATGAGGGCGGTCATGTCGGATTCGAGATGGAGATCACGGAAGCTCTGAAAGCCGGAGAGAATACGGTCGTAGTCAGAGTAGAAGACAGAGTCAAAGATCTGGAAATGCCGAGAGGCAAGCAGTTCTGGAAGACTGAGAGCGAAGGTATTTTCTATACCCGCAGCACGGGAATCTGGCAGAGTGTATGGCTGGAAGCAGTGGGAGAAGGCTATCTGGATCATGTACATATCACGCCGGATCTGGATCATATGAAAGCGGAATTCCAGTATGAGATCAATGGCGTGGTGAAAGCGCAGCTTAAGACGAGGATCAGCTTTGAGGGATGTGAACTGGCGGCGCTGACAGTAGATACGGAGCGCGGTGAGGGCAGTTTCTCCGTGATGTTGGACCAGCAGCTTCTTCGGAACTGGAATTTCCAGGAGGATCTTGCATGGACGCCGGAGAACCCCAGATTGTTTGATGTGGTATTTACATTATCAGTGGACGGGAAGGTAGTGGATGAGGTTACTTCCTATTTTGGTATGAGGAAGATCTCTGTTGAGAATGGCAGATTCCTTCTGAACAACCGCCCTTATTTCCAGAAGCTTCTGCTGGATCAGGGATACTGGAGAGAATCTCTGCTCACAGCGCCGGAAGATGAGGATTTTGTAAAAGATATTGAACTGGCGAAATCTATGGGATTTAATGGAGTGCGCAAGCACCAGAAGATAGAAGATCCAAGATTTTTATATCATGCCGACCGGTTAGGATTTCTTGTATGGGGAGAGATCGCGGCAGCCTACGTATATTCCAGAAAGTATGTGCAGCGGATCACGAAGGAATGGATGGCGGAGATTATCAGGGATTACAATCATCCCTGTATCGTGGCATGGACGCCTTTGAATGAGTCCTGGGGCGTGCCGAATATCAAAGACAATGTAGAGCAGCAGAGTCATTCTGCGGCGATGATCTATTTGACGAAATCTCTGGATACTACCAGACCGGTTATTTCCAATGACGGCTGGGAGCATACCTGTACGGACCTTCTCACCATTCATGATTATGAGTGGAAGCGGGAAGTATTGGAGAAGCGTTACAATTCTCTGGAAAATATTCTGCAGTTGTGCGCGGCGGGGCGTCCGCTGTTTGCTAATGGCTGGGAATATGAGGGACAGCCGATCTTAGTGACGGAGTTTGGCGGGATTTCCTACCAGAAGGGAGAATCTGCGGGCTGGGGTTATTCTAATGCAGAGTCGGATGAGGATTTTGCGAAGCGCTACAACGATGTGATCGCACCGCTTCTTGATTCCCCTTATGTACAGGGATTCTGTTATACGGAACTGACTGACGTGGAACAGGAGATCAATGGACTGCTGACCTATGACAGGGAGCCGAAGATTTCTGTGGATATCATTCGCGAGATCAATGAAGGGAAGTGGCAGGGGTAAGGTGGACAAATGAGAGCATACAGAATTGACATCCTGAAAGGGATCTTGACGATTCAGATGATCTTAGCTCATTGCATCCAATTCTATGTAGATATGGAGAGAGACCGAGCAGCCTTTCATGTATCAGAGTATATCAATTTGACGACTTTTTCTGGATTTTTCTTTTGCTTCGGTTATGCGTCCTGCCTTGCTTATTTTAATAAGGAATGGCGGGACGCCGCCGGACGGCTTATGAAAAATGCACTGCGTTTATTGATGGGATTCTATCTGTCCAGTTTTTGTTACGTGATCTTTGTAGAGAGGATGCCGTTACGAATGGATCTGGTCATAGAGCTTCTATTATTTCGGCGTCTGGGGAAATGGTCGGAGTTTTTATTTAGTTTTGCGCTTGTTATGGTGTTGGAATGTGTTCTTTTTCCGTTGTTTACAGCAAAGTACAACAGGAGTCTGCTGGCCATGGCAGCGATATCGATTCTTACCTGCCTGCTCTCGTACCGGGAAGTAGGCAGTATTCCTGTCAAAGATGGAAGTATGGCCTTCGTGGTCGGGAGTCTGGCAGGCGGTGTGAACGGATCTTACTTTCCGGTCATTCCCTACAGCCTGTATCTTGTCGCCGGAATCTATTTTGCAAGGAAACAGATTGGTTTTCAAAAATTGTTTATGGCTATTGCCTGCGCCGGAACTCTGTGGCATACTATTGATTATGTTTGGATTTCCGGGCAGCAGCCGTCCCGGTTTCCACTGTCTGTTTCTTACCTGATCGGCGCGGCACTTTATGTGTATCTGTATTATCTGCTGGCAATAGCGTTGGAGAGGAGAGAGTCGGCGTTACCGGTCCGTTACCTGGTGGCAGTTGGGAAGAATAGTTTATTTTATCTGCTTTTCAGCAACCTGATCATCTTTGCGGTCACGGCGACGAAGTTTTATAAGAAACAGATGAACTACAGTGTTGGGCTGTTTGTGGTAATCCTGCTGGTGATCTGGTATCTGCAGGGACTGTGCAGAGGGAAAACATTGCGGCAGGGAAAGAACTGAGAGAAACAAAAAGAGAAGTGAGGAGTGACATGGCGAAACCACTGTCGTTGGATCTGTCGGACGGGCAGGAATTGTGTAATGTTGGAAAGGCTTTATCTTCACAGGTACGGCTGGATATTTTAAAGCTGCTCTATACGGAAAGCCTGAGTATTGTAGAGATTTCGGAGAAACTCAGCATTGCGCCTTCCAGCGCGGCTCTGCATGTTAAGATGCTTGAGACTGCGGAGTTAATCAATGCAGAAGTACAGCCAGGCACCAGAGGCGCTGTGAAACTTTGCAGCCGGAAGAAAGATGTGATCAATATTGATCTGACGGATGTGGCGCAGTATGTCAATGATGTGGATACAGTGGATATGCCGGTGGGTGCCTACTCGGTATGTGAAGCCAGGCCGACCTGCGGCATTGCTGATGAGAATGGGATCATTGGGAATGAAGATACGATAGCATGCTTCTATATGCCGGAACGTTTGAGAGCACAGCTTCTTTGGAGCGCCGGAGGGTATGTGGAGTACCGGTTTCCTAACAAGCTGCCGAAACACGCGCTTCTCAAGAGCATCAGCTTCTCGATGGAGATCTGTTCGGAGGTGGCGAACTACAGGGAAGACTGGAAGTCGGAGATCACAGTGTGGATCAATGGCATAGAGTGTGGTACGTTTCTGTCGCCGGGGGATTTCGGTGCAAGGCGCGGACGTTATACGCCTAAAGTATGGGAATCCGGCAGCAGCCAGTATGGCCTGCTGGTCAGCTGGAGTGTCCGCCAGAACGGATGCTACATCAATGAGGAGCGGGTAGGAGATGTGACGGTGGACGAATTGGGCCTTAAGAGCAATGGAGTCGTCGTACTGCGCATCGGGAATAAGGAGGATGCACAGTATATAGGCGGATTCAATATTTTTGGGGAAAAGTATGGAGATTATCCGCAGAATATCATTATGAATCTGGAATATAAATGAGAAGTGGAAATAAGATGATAGAAGGACAGGACAGAGGATATCTTTGGCCTGTTCTTTTTCATATCATACGAAAGTACATCCTAGGAGTTTCTGTCTGGCATAATAGGACAGACAGCGCATAACCGGAGTACCGACGCAACAGGAGGCCGAGGGATGAACGGTAACGTCTGGAGGCAGAAATTTCGGTACGTCGATAGATTATTCATGGGATCTGTGTTAAGATAGAATTGATAGTAAACGACAGAAGAGAAAGTAATCATAGGAGAAAAGGGGAAGCACAGATGAATGTGATCATTCCGATGACAGGATATGGTTCCAGGTTCGTGGCGGCAGGCTATGAAGAGCTGAAGCCATTTATTAAAGTGATGGGCAGACCGGTGATCGAGTGGATCGTGAAGGATATGTATCCGGCGGAGGTCAATTACATATTTATCTGCCGCGGGGAGCATCTGAGAGAAGATCCTTCCATGCGGGAGAGGCTGTCTATGCTTGCACCGGAGGCGAAGATTGTATCGATAGAGGATTGGGTTAAGAAAGGCCCGGTTTATGACGTACTGCGCGGCTATCGGGAACTGCTTGAGCAGAATGCCATAGATGCGCAGGAGGCTTGTATTATTAATTATTGTGATTTCTATATGCATTGGGACTATAAGGCTTTTGCCGCGCAGGCGGCGGCTCGTGACTGTGATGGTGCGGTGCCCTGCTATTCAGGATTTCACCCTAATTTACTGCCGGAGAAGAACTATTATGCTTCCTGCCTGACAGACGGGGAGGATAATCTCATAGAGATCCGGGAGAAGTATTCTTTTGAAAAGGACAAAATGCAGGCGAAACATTCTCCGGGCGTATATTATTTCAAAAGCGGCATGATCATGGAGAAATACTGCCAGATTTTGACGGAGCATGAAGAATGTGCTATCCGTGGAGAATATTATGTATCCCTGCCCTATAATTTCATGGTGCGGGATGGTTTGAAAGTCTGGGTTCCGGTCAATGTAGAATATTTCTGTCAGTGGGGAACCCCGGAGGATATGGAGGAATTCGTCTATTGGACGGATCTGGTGCGTCAGGCCGAACATGGATCAGGCGCGGCAGGTTTGGAGAAGGCAAGGGAAAAGGAGCGGGAAGTATCCGCCTGTCCGGAGGAAGAAGCGAAGCGAGGCCGGATTCTGATTCCGATGGCGGGAGCGGGCCAGCGGTTTGCAGATGCGGGATATACCGTACATAAACCGGCGATCATGACGGTAGACAGGAAGACGGGATCAGAAAAGCCGATGGTGGTCTGTGCCACGAAAGATCTGCCGGGAGTGACAGCGGATGGAAGGAATGTGATCTATGTAGACAGGACTTTTCACAGGACAGACGGGGTGGAAGATGCGATTCGCGAGTACTATCCACAGGCAGTCTTTCTTACAGTGGACCATCTGACAGAAGGACAGGCCTGTACCTGCATGTTAGCCGAGCCATATTTGAATCCGGAAGAACCACTGCTGATCGCGGGATGCGATAACGGTATGGATATTGATTGCAAAACATTTGAAGCATTGACACAGGAGTGCGACTGTATTGTCTTCACTTACAGGCATAATGAGACGGTATTGGCGAATCCGAATGCCTATGGCTGGATGATCACGGATGAAAACGGAGAGATTACAGGTACATCGATCAAGAAAGCAATCTCCGATACGCCCATGGAAGATCCGGCAGTGGTGGCCACTTTCTGGTTCAGGAGAGCGGAGATATTCTTAGAGGCGACGAAGAAGATGATTGCAGAGAATGACCGCATCAACCAGGAGTTCTATGTAGATCAGACGGTGAAACACGTGTTAGATTTGGGGTATCGGGCTAGAATATTTGATATTGACCGGTATGTGGGCTGGGGAACGCCGGCAGATTACGAGGCCTATCAAAAGACATGGCATTATTTTGCCGCTTTTGTGGAGAAATACAGGAATGTCGTTCGCTGATCACTTTGCTTTTCCGGGCAGGATTTTCTGCCGGGATTGGTTGTGTTATGTTATCTCATGGAAAGGTTTTACGGATTCATGTTACAAAGATTAAAGGCTTTGGACTTTGAGAAGAATTACAACAAGCTGTTAAAGGCGGCCATTGTGATGACCGTCTTATTTAAGCTACTGTTGATGGGCCTTTTTTCGTCAGATTATCAGGATCTGATGTTTCTTCCTTTCGTGCAGTGTTTTCTGGAGGGCAGGAATCCGTATCAATATTATTATGATAATCATCTGCTCTCTTCCTTTCCCTATCCGCCAGTGATGCTGTTTCTGGAGAGTATTGGAGGGATTCTGACAGCGCTGTGCGGGACGTGTCCACTCTTTTTCCAGAATCTGCTCTTCAAACTGCCAATGCTGGCGATGGATCTGATCGGGCTGTATTATCTGATGCACATTTCTAAATCGCGGCGTAAATATATATTGGTTTTGTATTTTATGTCTCCGATCATTCTGTATGCGGGGTATATGCATGGACAGCTGGATCTGATCCCCACGGTGTTTTTGATCGGTGCGATCTATTATCTGACTAGGAACGGCGCACCAGCGGCAGACAGGGACAGGGAATCTGCCGGCGGTCATAGGGGAGTGCGGTTTCTGCAGTCTGGGAAGACGACAGGGAATGAATGGAAGTATATGCTGTTTTTGACCTTGTCTCTGGCTTCCAAATTCCATATTGCGGCAGTCCTGCCTTTGTTTTTCCTCTATATCTATAAGAAAAAGGGTTTCGGAAAGTCCGTCGTCATGATCGCGGTTCCTGTTATGCTGACTGCACTGATTGTTGCGCCGTTCTGGGGGAGCGGGTTTATTCATATGGTGCTGCTCAACAAAGAGCAGAGCGCCATCGATAATGTGTATATTCCATATGGAAGCGCGCATTTGCTTTTGTCAGTATTGGTACTGCTCTTCATCTACTTCCAGGCATTTCATATTAACCAGATGAACCGGGATCTTCTGATCAGCATGGCAGGTCTTCTGTTTTCTGTCTTTCTGGCATTTGTGCCGGCGATGCCGGGATGGTATATCTGGGTCGTTCCTTTCTTTATGCTTTATTTTGCGGGTCTTATGGAGAATCGAGGGAAGATGGTCATAGTTTATGGCGTCTTTCATATTCTCTATCTGATCTATTATATATGCTTCCATAGGACGCAGTTTACGGATCTGTCTTTTCTGGGCAAAGACCTGAACAGCTTGAAATATATGGATGAGAGTATGGAAAATATTGTTTTTACCCTGATGGTGGGTGTTTTCCTGATTCTGGTATTTTCTATGTACCTGTATGGAGTCAACAGTAATTCCTTTTATCGCAGGCGGAGCCGTCCTTTTACGATCGGGATCGCCGGGGACAGCGGGGCGGGCAAGAGCAGGCTGCTTATGATGTTGGGGGAATTGCTTTCTGAGGATCATATTCTGAATATAGAGGGGGACGGCGACCATAGGTGGGAGCGCGGGGATGCGAATTGGAAAGCGATGACCCACTTAAACCCGCAGGCGAATTATCTGTACAGACAGGCAGAAGATCTGCGCATACTGCGCGGGAATAATGCGGTAAAGAGAGCGGAATATGATCATAGGACGGGTACGTTTACTGCCAAGAAGAAGTTGTCGCCAAAGCCCTATATCATTATGTGTGGTCTGCATTCCCTGTATCTGCCGCAGATGAGACAAGTGCTGGATATGAAGATTTATCTGGACACAGAGGAGGCTCTGCGGTGTTATTGGAAGCAGCAAAGAGACCAGGATAACAGAGGTCATGGCCGAGAGGAAGTGATGGCGCAGATCGAAAAGCGCCGGGCAGATGCGGAGAAATATATCTATCCTCAGCGGCAGTATGCCGACCTTGTGATCCGGTATTTTGATGAGGGACTATCGAAGGATGGAAGCAGAATAGACCATTCCGGGGAGGCTGCGTTAGGGGTGGAATTTGTGATGGATGTTCGGATCAATGTGGAACCGATTCTGGTGCTTATGCAGGAACATGGCGTGCACAGCCGCCTTACCTATGATGGTCTGCAGCAACAGAGAATTCTGTTTCAGGCGGCTGACCTGAAGGTGGATAAGCGGGTTTGGGAGGAGACTGCGCACACGGCGATTGTACAGATCGAGGATCTGACAGGTGGCCAGATTGTCTGGGAAGATGGAGCAGGCGGGGTGGTACAGTTGATGCTGATGGTGGTGATCGGGGAGATCATGCAGTGGACATAAAGAGGACATGAAGTTATGCTAAGGCTGTAAAGAACACAGCCTAAGAATAACTAAGTCATGTCCGGAAGAATGCGAGGGACGTGCATTCTTCCTTGTGGTGGTGAGGGTAGGAGTGAAGTGAGGAAAGTGGAGAGGGATATGCATTCTATTCTGTGGCGGTGAGAATAGGAGTGAAGTAAGGGAAGCGGAGAAGTAGGGGAAGTGGCGAGGGTAGTGTGACAGGCAGGTAGGGAATAAGATGATAAGGGCAGTTATATTTGATTTGGATGATACGTTGTATGAGTATGGGCCGTTGGATAAGGAAGCGTGGGGAAAAGTACGTGAGTTGGCCTGTGGAGAGCTGGGGATTTCGGTGGCGGTATATGAGGAAGCGTACTCTTATGGCAGGAGGGAGACGAAGCGGCAGTTGGAGAATGTGGCGGCTTCGCATAACAGGTTGCTGTATTGCCAGAAGACGCTTGAGTATCTGGGAGTGAATCCGGTGCCGCTGTCTTTGCGGATGTATGAGACTTACTGGGGAATCTTCCTGGAGAAGATGCGGTTGTTTGACGGGGCGCGGGAGTTTATGGATCGTATGCATGAGCGGGGGATTACGATGATGGTCTGCACAGATCTGACAGCGCATATCCAGCACCGAAAGATTGAGGCACTTAGGATTGCGGAGGACATCAAATATCTGGTGACCAGTGAGGAGGCCGGAAGAGAGAAACCTGCACCAGAGATGTTCGCGCTTTGTCTAGAGAAACTGAAAAAGAGGCCGGAAGAGGTCTGCTGCATCGGTGACAGTCTGGAACGGGATGTGAAAGCGGCTTTGGCAGCAGGCATGCAGGCAGTCCAGTTCTATCCAGAAAGGCCAAGCAGGCCGCAATACCGGGCTTTGGAGGAGAGGGTACTTAGCGGCATAGAAGGAACCATAGCGTGAGAAGGGGGATAACTGACAGAGCATGAAACTATCGATTGTTGTACCATGTTATAATGAAGAACAGAATATTCCATTGATCCTAAAGCGGTTCGACGAAGTGATCAGTGGGAAAGAGATCGAAGTCATTCTGGTGAATAATGGATCGACAGACGACAGCGCAGTCGTACTGGCAGATCTGCTGCCGAAGTATTCTTTTACGCGGACAGTCAGGGTGGAAGTAAACCAGGGGTATGGATACGGCATTCTGCAAGGATTAAAGGAATGTAAAGGAGAATACATTGGATGGACCCATGCGGATATGCAGACAGATCCGGCCGATATTCTGAAAGCATTGGATATCATAGAGATGGAAAAGGGACTTATCTTCGTCAAGGGAAACCGGAAGGGAAGACCGCTGTTTGATGTATTCTTTACGGCAGGCATGAGTCTGTTCGAGACTTGCTATCTTCATACGAAATTGTATGATATTAATGCGCAGCCCAATATTTTCCCTAAGGTATTTTTTGATGAATGGAAAAATCCGCCGTATGATTTTTCCTTAGATCTGTACGCACTGTACATGGCCAGAAAAAAGAATCTGAAAGTGATCCGTTTTCCTGTGCTTTTCCCGGAGCGGATCTATGGACATTCGAAATGGAATACAGGATTTCAGGCAAAGTGGAAGTTTATCAAGAGGACGATGGAATTTAGCGTGAAGCTTAAGAAGGAAATAAAGCAGGAAAGGTGATAGGTTGGATATGAGAGAAGATAAAGACGGTGAGTTTTTAGATTTCCTACTGCGTAGATTTAAAGTGGAGAGGGAAAGATTCGACAGATCGGGAGTGTATGCGTATACACAACGTTTACTTGCTTACAATTCAAATAAGATTGAGGGCAGTACACTTACAGAGGAACAGACAGCCTCCCTGTTTGACAATGGCACACTTCCGAAATCCGATGATTATTATAGAGCCAAAGATGTCGAAGAAATGAACGGACATTTTCTCATGTTTAACAGAATGCTTGATACATTAGAAGAACCGTTGACGCAAGAATTGATCAAACAATTCCATTTTGAATTAAAATCGGGAGTATTTGAAGATCGTGCGAATGGATACGCGATCGGTGATTATAAGAAGCGTCCTAATATGATCGGGATGTATCCGACGATAAGACCTGAAAATGTTGAGCAGGAGATGTATCTATTGATAGAGTGGTATGACGGTCAGGAACGAAATCTTTCTGTGTTGGCGGAGTTCCATGCAAAGTATGAGAGGATTCATCCATTTCAGGATGGCAACGGCCGTACAGGTAGATTGATTCTTTTCAGAGAGTGTTTGAAAAATGGATTGGTGCCCGTTGTGATCGAGGATGCAAATAGGAACGAGTATTTAGAAGGATTGAAAGAATACAGGGAACAAGAGACTCTTAGGCGGTTAATTGGTTTATTTGAAAAGGAACAGCAGTTTTATTGGGAGAAGTGCAGCTATTTTATGTAAGGATAGACAGCACTATAGACAGCTTTGCTTGTATGCAGAAGAAATATGGTATTTAAACAATATGTTTATCAAGACGGGAGGTAAAGATGGAATACATAGCGCATAGAATTAATACAGTAGAAGAACTGCGGCAGCTTCCGATACACTATGGGGTAGAATTGGATCTGCGGGATGATTTGAATGGAAGGATCTATCTTTCCCACAATCCCTTTGAGCCGGGAGAGGATTTTGAGGCGTATTGTAAGGAATATCATCACGGTACGATGATTTTAAATATTAAGAGCGAGCGGATTGAACATAAGGTACTGGAGTATATGAAACAATATCAGATTGAAAAATATTTCTTTCTGGATTCCTCGTTTCCGATGATCAAGCTGCTGACAGATCAGGGCGTAAAGGAGATCGCGCTCCGGTTCAGCGAGCTGGAGGGAATGGACACCCTTCGCAATATGGCCGGAAAGGCAGAGTGGGTATGGGTGGACTGTTTCACAAAGATTCCGCTTGACCAGGATAGCTACCGGGAACTGAGAGAATTAGGGTATAAGTTGTGTTTTGTTTCGCCGGAGCTGGAAGCACAGGAGGAGAAAATCAGCGGGTACAGGAAGTATCTGGAAGAACAGGGATTCCGGCTTGATGCGGTGTGCACGAAGCAGTATCATATCAAGGACTGGATGGAAATGGAGAAAGGAATGACGGGGAAGAGAGGGAATGGGAGCATATGAGATTTTCGAAGAAACCGGCTGAAGAAGTCAGGAAGAGATTTGGTATGGCGGCTGCGGTGGCGGCGACGCTTTTCGCAGGTCTTCTTGTCTTCTGCGGGCACTGGCAGTTCGAACTGCCATTCTATCCGAATGTGGATGAACAGTTGTCGTTGGACTGTATCTATGATCTGCTGAATCAGCATCTGTATGCGGGTGACATATATTTATTGGATTTTTTCCGCTATCCGCATTTTACCTTTTATTATGCGGTGCTTGGAGTACGTATTCTGGGCAGGTTTCTTTCGGGGGTAGATACGGTTGTTTTAATTCGCTATGTTGTATGCGGCACAGCGCTTTTGTCTAATGTATTCGTCTATTTTGTGGTTAAAATCATGACGGGGTCGAGAAAATGGGCGTATATTGGATTGGTCCTGTCGGTCTTCTCGTTGTATGGCTATGCCTATCTGTATTATACGGGGCCTGATACGATGATCTATGCGATCGCGAATGGGATCTTATTTCTGGGATGCCTGATCTATAAAGATACGCAGGCAGACAGGGTGGTGTATATATGGTATCCTTTGATGGCAATCTGCATCGGCCTTGCGGCTGCGGCGAAGTATCATGGCATCCTGTTTGGTCTTTTCTGGCTGGCCCTGCATTTCAGCAAGAAGTATTGGAAGAGTTATCGGAATGATTTTCTCTTTTTCCTAAATTGTTTTCTGATCGTTGTAGTGTTTTGCGTTTGCAACTATTCCATGTTTTTCTATTTCAGGACGTTTGTGGGCGATAACATGTATAATTTTAATCATTATGCATGGGGACATCCGGGGATTGAACATAATCTGCCGCTTTTGGGATATCTGGAAGCGTATGGCCTGACCAGTTATGGAGCAGTGGGCGGCATTCTGCTTCTGCTGGGAATCTGGCGGCTTGCACACAGAAAAGACTGGCGCCATATCGTTGTGTTTATGATCATGCCGCTGTTTGTGATCCTGTTCCTGTCCAAATATCAGATTGTGCTGGGAAGAAATCTGTCGTTGGTTCTGCCGTTTAGCTATCTGTTTATGGTGTACGGGTTGATGGAGGCAGAGAGCTGGATGGAGAAAAGTCGCTTCTATAAAAAGGGCTTGTTGACGGTGATTGTGATACTGTTGGTGGCGATTAATGTTGAGGTGGTGGTCGATGATTACCGTTATGATCTGACATATACACAGGCGGCAGAATATATCGAGGCGCAGATACCAGAGGGCGCGTTGATCTACTGCACTTCTTTTGCTCCCCAGATTGATACGCAGCGGTATACGGTGATTGATATCGGTGAGAATATTGAATTGCTTCCCGAATTTCTTGGAGAGGAAGAATATTATGTGGATGTGGAGTATGCCACAGGGTATTTCAACCAGGCGAAGGACTATTTGATCAGAGAAGGAGGGGATATGTACCCGGAACTGAAAGCGGCATATGCTGAGAAGACGGGGGAATATCCGCTGAAGCAGAAATACGCTGGCATTTCCTATGGAAAGGAGTGGAAATACCGGATTGGATATACGGATCTGTTCCGGTATGGACCAGAAGAATATTCTATAGGGCCTACGATCACGATCTATGGGCAATAACTCATAGAAAGTGATCCGGATCACAAGAGAAACTCTTTCAATAAATGCTCCAGTTCTTCGGCCTCATCTTTCGACAGTACGAAAGATTCCTGTGGATCCGTATTGGCGGCAGAATCTATGGCAGTATCTGGATCGATTCTTTTGGCCCGGTTTTTTGTCTTGGATTCCGGCTGGATCAACTGCATGTCCAGTTCAGCCTGCTCCAGGCGGCTTGCCAGATGATTTTCCAGATAATCGACCAGATTGATATGCAGAATCTTGATTTTGCCGGGTATGTCTACCAGGGAAGCGACAGCAAAGTAGAAATACAGTCCGAGAAAGCTGATCGCGTAAAAGGGTGCGATACTGATAAAGTTTTCATTGTGTACGATTCCCATACATGCGCCGATGCCGGCGGTTAACACGGCAAGCAGCATTAACTGGCCGGACAGATGTTTGATGAAAGAAAGCGGCAGCGCGCCAACTTTGATCCGGCTGATGAACTTGTCCACGAAGACAGGGACATTGGAGACTCTTTCATTGATCTTGTGGCAGCCGGAGAATTTCAGTTTTAACTGCTGCAGAGATTTATTGGTCGTGGAAGACATATGTTCTGTTTCCCAGATCAGCTTGTGATATATCACTCCAACAATAATTTGGCATATGATACTTAAAAAAAGAAATACTAAGATTGCGATGATATAATTTTTATGTAGAAAAATTAAGTTAAGCATGCAAGATCACACCTTTCAAGTGCGGTCGTTATCCCGGCAGTTTGACCGCAGAATGTACCACTAGGATGTCCGGGCGTCTACGTATCTTCTCATATTTATTATAATACGATGACCAGATCATGTAAGCTGTAAGGCGCCGACAAATTCTGACCATACGCAACAGTTCCGTTCTTGCAGTCTGATTGTCTGGCGATCTGAATATTGGCAATCATAGTCAGAATGTGGTAAAATAAGGAACAATATTAGAAAGCAATATTTGGTAAGAAATGAAAGATCAAAAGGGAAAAGGAGAAGACAGAAATGGTATATCAACCTAAAGGTGTGTGTTCGAAAGCGATTGACGTGGAAGTAGAAGGTGACGTGATCAGATCAGTGAAGTTCACAGGCGGATGTAATGGCAATTTACAGGGGATCTCAAGTCTGGTGGCGGGCATGAGGATCGAGGATGCGATCAGTAAATTGCGGGGTATTAAATGTGGTCTTAAGAGTACATCCTGTCCTGACCAGCTTGCATGCGCATTGCAGGAGATCTTGGATAATTAGGAGGTTCTTTTCATCATGGGTAAGAGGATTGTACTTACCGGCGGTGGAACTGCCGGACACGTGACCCCTAATATGGCATTGATCCCTAAGCTGAGGGAGCTTGGATATGAGATTAGCTATATGGGTTCTTATGATGGTATCGAGAAGAAATTAATGGAAGATTTTAACCTTCCTTATTATGGCATTGCAACCGGGAAATTCAGAAGATATTTCGATCCTAAGAATTTCTCTGATCCTTTCCGCGTGATCAAAGGGGTGCGCGAGGCGCGCAGATATTTGAAGGAGATAGGGCCGGATGTTGTCTTTTCCAAGGGGGGATTTGTCAGTGTTCCTGTAGTGCGTGCGGCGGGTTCGCTAGGAATTCCCTGTGTTATACACGAGTCAGATATGACGCCTGGACTGGCGAATAAGCTCTGCATTCCGGTGGCGAAGAGAGTGTGCTGTAATTTTCCGGAGACTTTGCAGCAGCTTCCTCCCAACAAAGCTGTGCTGACAGGTTCTCCGATCAGGCAGGAACTTGCTGCGGGGAACAAGGAAGCAGCCTATAAACTGTGCGGTTTCGACAATTCGAAGCCGGTTATTATGGTGGTGGGCGGCAGCCAGGGGTCAGCGGCGATCAATCAGGCAGTCCGGGACGTGCTTCCAGAGCTTTTGAAAGATTTTCAGGTCGTGCATCTGTGTGGTAAGGAAAAGATGGATAACCTTCTTCTCACAACGCCTGGCTATAAGCAGTTTGAGTATATCAAATCCGAGATGAAAGATCTTTTTGCGATGGCGGATCTCGTGATCTCGCGGGCGGGCGCAAACGCGATCAGCGAGCTGTTGTCCCTGAAGAAACCGAATATCCTGATCCCGCTGCCATCCACGAGCAGCAGAGGGGACCAGCTTCTGAATGCAAGATCGTTTGAGTCACAGGGCTTCAGCATCGTGATTGACGAGGACGATCTGACGAACAAGCTGCTGCTGGAGAAAGTGCAGGAATTGTATTTTAACAGGAAAACTTACATCGATGCGATGCGCAAGAGCAGCCAGAGGGATGCGATCGGGGCGATCATCGGGCTGATCGAAGATGTGGTGAGCGAGAAGGAAAATTCTTGAAAAAGAATAATTGCGATGCTACACTTATATTTGAGAAAAGAGAGTCGTGCTGCGCACCGTTTGAGCACATGATAACAAGATCAAGGCAGTTTTGCCTGCCGGAAAAGGAGAGAGACAATGAGCAAAGTTACATTTGATTATTCCAAAGCGGCTTCCTTTATTGGAGAGAATGAAGTAGAGTCCATGAAGAAACTGGCATTGGATGCGAAGGAAGTACTGGTGAACAAGACAGGGGCAGGCAATGATTTCCTGGGCTGGATCGATCTGCCGGTCAATTATGACAAAGAAGAGTTTGCGAGGATCAAACAGGCGGCGGCTAAGATCCAGAGTGATTCAGAAGTGCTTGTTGTGATCGGTATTGGCGGTTCCTATCTGGGAGCAAGGGCGGCGATCGAGTTTTTGCGTCACAGCTTTTATAATGTAGTGGATAAGTCGATCCGGAAGACACCGGAGATCTATTTCGTAGGGAATTCTATCAGCTCTACTTATATCAGGCATCTGATCGATGTGATCGGCGACAGAGATTTCTCGATCAATATGATCTCTAAATCCGGTACGACCACAGAGCCGGCGATCGCGTTCCGTGTGTTCAAAGAGATGGCAGAGAAGAAGTACGGCAAGGAAGGCGCTGCGAAGAGAATCTATGCGACGACCGATAAGGCGAGAGGATCTCTTAAGAATCTTGCGAAGGAAGAGGGATATGAGAGTTTTGTCGTTCCGGATGATGTGGGCGGACGGTTCTCCGTGCTCACAGCAGTCGGCCTGCTTCCGATCGCGGTGTCCGGCGCAGATATTGACAAGCTGATGGAGGGCGCTGCAGAGGGCAGGAAGATGGCGCTGGAGGCTCCCTTTGAAGAAAATGATGCTGTGAAATACGCGGCGCTTCGTAATATTCTGCTGCGCAAGGGGAAAGCGATCGAGATTCTGGCGAATTATGAACCCAGTGCACATTATGTGTCTGAGTGGTGGAAGCAGCTGTACGGCGAGTCCGAGGGTAAAGATCAGAAGGGGATCTTCCCGGCGAGCGTTGATCTGACCACAGACCTGCATTCCATGGGACAGTTTATCCAGGATGGTTCCAGAACGATGTTTGAGACAGTTCTCAATATTGAGACAAGCAGAGAGGAGATCATCATTGGCGAGGAGCCGGTAGATCTGGATGGACTTAACTATCTGGTTGGCAAGAATGTAGACTTCGTCAATAAGAGCGCGATGAATGGAACGATTCTGGCGCACACAGATGGACAGGTTCCTAACTTCATGGTGAATGTGCCTGAGGTAAATGAGTTCTATCTCGGCGAACTGTTCTATTTCTTCGAGTTTGCCTGCGGCGTCAGCGGCTATCTGCTGGGTGTGAATCCGTTCAATCAGCCGGGCGTGGAGAGCTATAAGAAGAATATGTTTGCGCTTCTTGGCAAGCCGGGATATGAGGCGCAGAGAGAGGAATTGTTGAAGAGACTGTAGGCGGCAGAAAGTGCTGCGGTGACAGGAAACGGTCACAGAAGAAGATTGTATGGAAAGAAACGGCAGACAGTGGATGGATGAGATGCACTGTCTGCCGTTTTCCTTATGTTTTCAGATTTTATCCGCTTCGTCCAGAAGAGAAGTACAATGCGGACACCGGGTAGCATGAATCGAAATTTGTGTTTTGCAGTAGGGACATTCCTTTTCGGTTGGTTCTTTGCTTTCTTCCTTTTCGTGTGAGCGCTGGAGCTTATTGATCTGACGGACCAGAAGGAAGATCACGAAGCTGACGACAAGGAAGTTGATCAACTGCGTCAGAAACGTACCATAATTGATCGTGGCGGCATTGTCTCCGCTTCCAAGGACGATCATAAGAGCGTCAAAGTTGATCTTACCGGTAAAGATACTGAGCAGCGGCATAAAAATATCGTTTACCAAAGAGCCGACGATACTGGTAAAAGCGCTTCCGACGATCATACCTACAGCCAGGTCGATCATATTTCCTTTCAATGCAAATTTTTTGAATTCTCCAAGGAATTTTTTCATTTTACCCACCTCTTTTGTGATTTTATTTTTCTTCCAGTCAGGGAATTTTCCACTTTTGTGTGCAGTGGAAGAAGCTTTTCCATTATCATAGCATATCTTGCTTCATATTGTAAGTAGGTTGAAATTCTTCATGTGATGTTCCAGGAAGTGCAGATTTTGTGGTTATGATTGTTGACATCGAGGTTAGATAATGCTAACCTTAATCATAAGGAAGACGGGATCCTAATCAACATAAGAAGCGTGAAAGAATAAAAGGCAAAGGAGCGTGAGAACAAATGGATCGAAAATGGAACCAAACCAGACAGGATGACTATATTCTGATTGATAATGCAGACGGAGAGACATTGGGACTTGCGGCGGACAGTAAAGTCAGGATCTTGACGGTGGACGGCTATGCTTTCAAGGACTTTCTGGGCAGCGGTGAGCTGGTGCCCTACGAAGACTGGCGTTTGCCTTATGAAGAGCGTGCCAGGGATCTGGCAGAAAGATTGTCCATGGAGGATATCGCAGGATTGATGCTGTACAGCGCGCACCAGCTGATCCCGGCAAGGGGACCGAGGGCTGCAGTGTTCGGCGGGACCTATGGAGGCAAAAGCTTTGAGGAGAGCGGCGCCGATCCCTGGGAGTTGACAGACCAACAGAAGGAATTCATTGTAAAAGATAAAGTGCGTCACGTTCTGGTCATGAGACTGGAGAGCACAGAGACAGCGGTCCGCTGGAATAATAAGCTGCAGGCGCTGGCGGAGAATTCGGGTTTCGGCATTCCGGCGAATAACAGTTCCGATCCGCGTCATGGAGCAGGTTCAACGGCAGAGTATATGGGCGTGACCGGGGAGTCGATCTCTAAGTGGGCCAATGGAATCGGTCTTTCCGCATCTTTTGACCCAGCGCTTGTGAGGGAATTTGGAGAGATTGCCTCCGCGGAATATCGCGCCCTGGGAATCACGACCGCGCTTTCGCCACAGATTGATCTGGCCACAGAGCCGCGCTGGATGCGGTTTGCAGATACTTTCGGCGAGCATACGCAGATGACGATCGATATGACGAAGGCTTACTGCGACGGGTTCCAGACGACAGAGAAGAGTAAGACTGGCTGGGGAAAAGACAGTGTGAACACGATGGTCAAGCATTTCCCAGGAGGCGGCACGTGTGAAGGCGGCAGGGATGCACACTATGGTTACGGAAAGTACGCAGTTTATCCGGGTGGAAATGACAAGGAGCATTTGCGGCCGTTTACAGAGGGCGCTTTTGCACTTGACGGCAGGACCGGAAAGGCCAGTGCGGTGATGCCCTATTATACGATCTCTTATGGATTGGACCAGAAATATGGTGAGAATGTAGGCAATTCGTACAGCAAATATCTGATTCAGGATCTGCTCCGGGAAGAATTGGGATATGAGGGAGTGGTCTGTACAGACTGGGGGATCACACATGATATCGGGGAAGCAGAAGAGACTTTTGCCGGAAAATGCTGGGGCGTTGAGCATCTGACGGAGGCGCAGCGGCACTGCAAGGCATTAGAGGCGGGCGTGGATCAGTTTGGGGGAAATAACAAGGTAGCGCCTGTGATGGAAGCATATCGGATGCTTTGTGAGAAGTATGGTACAGAAGCGGCGGACGCCCGGTTTCGGCGTTCGGCTTACAGACTGCTATTGAATATTTTCCGGACAGGGTTGTTTGAGAATCCCTATCTGGATTTGGAGAAGTCCCTGCAGACAGTAGGATGTCCGGCATATACAAAGAAAGGATATGAATCTCAGTTAAAATCAGTGACGTTATTGAAGAATAGAGATAAGACACTGCCTTTAAAGGAAGGGATCAAAGTCTACATACCGGACAGATTTATCAGATCCCATATGAGCTTTATGAGCACGCCCACGGGCGATCAGACGATAACTCCTGCAGGAAAACGGGCGGCGGCACAATATTTTACAGTAGTGGACACGCCGGAAGAAGCAGATGCAGCAGTGTGTTTCATAGAATCTCCAATTTCTGCCGGCTATTCCCCCAAAGACCGGGAGGCAGGCGGAACCGGTTATGTGCCGGTTACACTGCAGTATCGGCCTTATCAGGCAGTGCATGCGAGACCGCATAGTCTGGCGGGCGGGGATCCTCTGGAAGAATTCACGGATCGCAGCTATCACGGTAAGTGGAACAGGGCTGCCAATGAGGCGGATCTGGATCTGGTGGAGGAGATGAGAAAGCGGATGGGCAGCAAGCCTGTTATCACGGTAGTGGCGCTGAAGAACCCGACCGTTATGGCTGAACTGGAACCCTGTTCGGATGCACTCATTGTAGAGTACGGTGTCAGTCCACAGGCGGTCCTGGACGTGATCACAGGAAGATTTACCCCGGAAGGGCTGCTTCCGGTGCAGATGCCGGCCAATATGGAGACCGTGGAGAGGCAGAAGGAAGATGTGGCGTTTGATATGGAATGCTATCAAGACGGAGAAGGACATGCCTATGATTTTGGATTTGGCATGAATTTCGACGGTGTGATCGCAGATGAAAGGGTTGACAGATACCGTAAAGGTTAATTGCTTAAGACGGTGAAGCAGGTCTGGGCATTATGTGGAACGGAGGGCAGTATGGGAACAATTATTGTATTAGCGATCGTAGCGGCCTGTGTTGTACTTGCAGTGCGCAGTATGATCAAGAACAGGAAAGCGGGGGGATCTCTTTCTTGCGGCGGAGACTGCAGACATTGCGGCGGTTGTCACTGACTTATCGTAAGCGGCATTTCTATTGTCGTTAACGATAGCAGAGAGAGTTTTTGTACGGTTTTTGATGGTGCAACTGTCAGTTGACAAATTTCCAAGTGCTATTGATGGCCTTTCTCTGTATTTTAGGGTATAAAAGAAGGGAAGATGCGCAATAAAACAGCGCAGAGATGAGGTAAATCATGATATATAGTAAACGACATAACAGGAAAGGAGATATTGCACAGGAAGAACGATAAAAGCAATGTGCAGAAAAGGGACATATTATGACACTTGGAGAAAAGATCTATTCGCTTCGAATAAGGAGTGGGCTTTCCCAGGAAGCTTTTGGGGAGAAGCTTTCGGTATCGAGGCAGTCTGTCTCGAAATGGGAGACAGACCAGTCGGTTCCGGAACTGGATAAAATCGTGTTGATCAGCAACTTATTCATGGTCAGTACGGATTATCTGTTAAAGGAAACCATAAGCGATGAGACGGCGGTGGGAGAGAAAGGAAGCCTGGGCATGGAACAGGGATCTGCGTATATCGAACGGAATGCATGTGGGGATCAGATCTATGTGGTGGCAAAACACAGAGTTTTCTATGAGTATAAGAGTAAGAAGAGCTGGCGGGGACTTCCTCTCGTACATGTGAATATTGGTTTTGGGAGATCGGCGAAAGGAGTGATCGCGATCGGCCTTGCTGCGAAAGGGATCGTTGCAATCGGCCTGGCTGGTCTGGGTATCATTACACTGGCGCCAGTCGGGATCGGTCTTCTGTTGTCCATGGGGGTTATTGCAGTCGGTGGAATTGCATTGGGAAATTTCGCGGTCGGCATAATAGCGCTGGGCGCTGTCTGCGTCGGATTATTTTCGATGGGAGCGCTGGCGGTAGGGCAGTTTAGCCTGGGCGCAATGGCCATTGGACAACAGGTTGCGGTGGGCGATGTAGCGCACGGAAATATTGCGTTGGGTTTCAGCGAGGCGTCGGGAACCATTTTCCAGCAGGTTACGGGTAAGCAGAGCGGTTTTGATCCACAGGATGTACTGAGGGCGATCGACGAGAACGTGAGCAGCTACTGGTATCCTTTTAAGCAGTGGATCAAGGCAATGATCCGGATTATGGCAGGTGCATAGGTGAGCATAGCCTGCGGTATGCAGGCAGGCAGAAGAAAGCTGTCTGGCGGGGAATCAATCCCGGCCGGGCAGTTTTTGCGTTTAAAGTAAAAGATGGAAAAGACCGGGAATCTGTTGACAGGAAAGAAAGCTTGCAGTATAATCTTAGTTAAGACATATATTTAGTTATACAAAGTATTATAGAAGTAAAAGAGTTCAGAGAAGGAGATTGGAAAGGGATGCAGGAGAAGTATGAGCGGCAGATGAAGAAAGGTGTTTTGGATATGCTTGTCCTGCGGCTTCTTATGGAGAAGGAACAATATGGCTATCAATTGATCATGGAGCTGCGGGAGAAGAGCGGCGATACTTTCTGCCTGAAGGAGGGGACGCTCTACCCGATCCTGTATCGTCTGGAGGATGAGGGATTGGTGGAGAGCAGATGGTCCGAGGCGGGGCAGAAGCAGATTCCGCGGAAGTATTATCTTGTGACGGACAAAGGCCAACAGACGCTGCAGGAGATGAAGCTAAGCTGGCGGCAGATCGCAGATGGTGTGGAGCGGGTTATGAAATAACATGGAGGAATCAGAATCGTAGATTATTTCAGAAAGGACAGTCAGAGATGAATGCAGAGAAGTATGTCAAGGATATTGTCAACAGATTGAAGTGTACAGGAAAGAAGAAGAAAGAGATCAAGAATCAACTGCTATCGGATATTGCAGCCCGCAGAGAACAGGGAGAGGCGCTGGAACAGATCCTGGCTGGCATGGGTTCGCCGAAGGAGATCGCAGAGGCTTTCTGTCAGAATCTTTCGGATGCCGAGAGAAAGGCATATCGCAGAAGAAAGATCGGACAGACCGTGGGCGGGATCGTGCTTGTGATCCTGTTTATGGCGGCTCTCTCCTGGTGGATGATTCCGAAGCCAGTGGCTCTTGGTGATTCTCCTTCACAGGAAGAGATTACTGCCAGTGTAGAGAATGTGATCGAATTGCTGAACAAGAATGACTTTGAGACATTGAGAAGTATTTCGATAGAGAAAATGCAGCCAATATGGACACAGGAGACGATTGATCAGGCGCGTCAGAATATTGCAGACGACTGGGGTGAGATGCAGTCGATTGGCAAGGTCTATCTACAGGGTATAAAGCAAAAAGGAAAATTTATGATCGTGACGCAGGTGGATGTGATCTATGAGAAGGTCAGCACTGTTTATACGATCTCTTTTGATAAGGATCTGAGGCTGGAAGGATTGTATATGCGATGAGGGCGGCAGATATCCAGACAGATACGGCACAGCCGCATACGCTGCCAGTGCAGAGATTACAGATTGCAGGCTGCTCCTGCAGTCTGTGTCTGCCCGCAGATTACGGGGATGAGAAGAAATATTATCCGGTGCTCTATGTCAATGGACAGATGCCCATTGGAGAAGTGCTGTCAGAAGTACGAAGAGCAGGCATCCCGATGGATTTTATTGTGCTTTCTATTGAACCAGAGAACTGGAATGATGATTTTACGCCGTGGAGGGCGCCCTCTTTCCGCAGGGGAGAGGAGCAGCCGAAGGGAAAAGCGCAGGCATATCTTTACCGTCTGGTGAAGGAGATCAAGCCATATATGGACGAGGCGTACCGCACGAAACCAGAGCCGGAGCAAACGGCGCTGTTTGGATATTCTCTGGGCGGGCTGACGGCGCTTTATGCGGTATACCTGACGGATCGGTTTGGCTGGATCGGCAGTCTTTCGGGATCGCTGTGGTATGACGGATTCTGTGAATTTATGGAAAAGACAAGACCGCTTCGATTGGATCTGCACCTGTATCTTTCTCTTGGAAAGAAAGAGAAGTTGAGCAGAAATCCACGCATGGGCAGAGTGGCAGAATGTACGCAAAGAGCAAAAGATATTCTGGAGAAGCAGCTGCATAGTGCGGAAGGACTGGAAGAGCCTGATCACTGTGGAGCAGGAGAAATCTGCCTGGAATGGAACGAGGGCGGTCATTTTCATGAGACGGCAAAGAGATTTGCCAAAGCGATCGTATGGTGGAGAAAGAAAGCGATATAAGTTTGCGGTGCCCCTTTTCACGAAACAGGAGTGTTGTGAAAAGGGGCGCAAGTCCGCTATTAGCTGTAGTATAGTTGCCGGGGACTTCTGGGTTTATCTGGGATGGTCAACTTGATCAATCCCTGTTCTACAAGCGGCATAATGTAGACCTGCATGGTGTAAGAGATGGAAGATAGTCCCAGATGATCGCAGATCTCCTTCCTGGTCCGGGGAATCTTGCAGAAAGCAAGCAGGTCATAGAGATATGCGATGTTGTCTTGAACCATAGAGACTGTCTTACGAGATTCTCCCTTCGGATCGTTGGAATACCGGTTTTCTGTTACACCGAGAACTTCCAGCGCGGTAGCCAGCACAGGATTGTGGGTATCCGGCTGCATTTTGCCCAGCTGATCGATTTTGAGCCTGCCATAGATTCCACCCGGATTATGAATTTCCATCCGGTCGTCAAACATGAGGATTTGTATGGGCATGCCCTCTGTATGGATGCTGTAATCCCGATGGACGAGCGCGTCATCCAGCATTTCAGGGATACTTCCTTCTATGCATTTGTTGTCCAGGAAACGTTCCCCGACGGCGCCGACATCCCCCAGTTCGTTACCGGGAACGACGACAGCGGTAATGCACAACTGTGGAAAATATGCCTGTGGATACAGACCAAAGGGCAGCGCGCGGTACACTGCGGATATCGTTCTGATACTTCTTACGAAAGGCTTCATAACTGTAGATTTCGTACTCAGTCATCGGTTCGTCACTGTCCCCGATGCGGGTGAAGGAGCCTTTCAGCCTTCCCTGCCCCTTGTAATAGCAGGGATGTTCCACCAGATCCATTTCGGGAATCTCTGCCGCGACAAAACTTCTATCGTCTATGTGGGTAACGGTCATCAGTGGACGGACGACCGGTTTCATCTGCAGACATTGTTTGTTGACTCTTTTCTGAAGGTCCTGTGCGTCATATACGTCGGACTGTGCATAATCGTTCTGCTCATCAATTCCAAAGACAATGATTCCCCCGTCATCTTGATTAGAAAAACTGGATAAAGTATCATAAAGCCGTTTTGGCATCCCATACCGGCGCTTTTCAATTCCAATGTTTGCGTTTCACAGCGCAATTTTTTGATCTGATTTAATAATTCATAGAATTCTTCGGATGTCATTTTAGTTTCTGAATGTACTTTCCTTTTTATATATGCTAGTTTCCTCCTGACCATACCGTGCCAGCTCATATCGCCTGTGAAGATCCATGGTCTCTTCCGTGTGATGGATTCCGGCATTGGCTTCTATCTCTGTCGGAGATTCGTAGATAGCCGGGCGATCCTTGCGGTGGCGCCGGATCAGTCTGCGGTATTGTTTTCTGATCTGTTCTTTTTCTGACGATCGGCGGCGTCTTACAGATAAGGTAATCTTTTGACTGTCTTCGACGGTATCCTGCAGTTCTTCTATGACATCGCCATTTTCATCTTTTGCTGTCCGAAAATCCTGGAAAACCGTATATATTTTCTTTAAGAGCAGCAGTATGAGGAGGAATGAAATGAGGGATGTGAAAAGATAGAAGATGAAGTCCAGCCACCATGGCGGCGGCGCAGCAGGATCATATTCCGCCATGAGGGCAGCCATGAAATCTTCCCCTTGTGCGTCTGTCTGTTCCTCCGGCATGAATTCAGGATATGTTATTTCGAGGTCGGCAGTCAATTCCCGAAGATCACGGTAATGGCGGTGAGGGATCGTGAGTAGCGAAGGCAGCACCAGGATCATAAGGAGGAGCAGATAGATTGCCAGCATGCCGCTTCCGATTCCGTAAATTCTACGGGAAGGAAGATGACAGGTTCTTTTGTTGAGGGACAGATAGCGTTCGCTTTCTGTTACATATTGATAGAGAAAAGTGATCACAGTATATAAAACGGCACTGAACAGAGCCATATTGCATACAGAAGGACTGTTGAAGTTGACCGCAATAACATAAACACCGCCGAAATAGAACAGAGCAGGAAAGGCAGGTTCCTTGAGAAGATCAGAAAAGGGCTGAAAGGAAGGGTCAGCGCCGAATGCTGCGTCCTGGTCCTTTTTCTTCTGCAGTCTGGCAGTCAGCCGGCTGATGATCACAAATAATGTTTCACATAGAAGCAGTAAAAGATATCCCCAAAACAGCATGCCGGCGCGCGGAGCGCCTGCCAGTGTCCAGCACAATACTCCGGTAGCGGCAAAAATCAGCGTGCACAGTAACAGATAGGCTAGGAGACTTCTGCATCGGTCTGCGGCAAGATCGGTGGCAATGACCGGAAACAAGATAATGAGACATTTCAGATACAGATAAGATCCGACGGCAGTCTGATCCTGCACACAGAGGGCATAAAGAAACGGTATGAGGATGGCCAGAAGGAGCGTTGTATGGATCCAACCGGCGGATGTTTTGATCAGCTTTCTCAAGGGAACCTCCATTTATACATCATTTACTTCTCGAAGAATCAGGCGGATATTGTCAGATGTCCGGATGAGACAGGGGTCATTGTGCGGGTAGGGAACAACCCAGACGGCTTGCCGTTGCCTGCCGATAAACGTTTCTATCGCGGTATGGTTGAGAACGGCGTTTTTGGAGATAAAGATCACGACCGCATCCTTAGTTTGATCCATAGACTGTCCTGCAAAGGTGTCAAGAATCGTTGGAAGAGGAAGCACTTTTGTGCCGAGTCTGTGTCTTGCAAGCAGCCGCTCTATATCGGTAAGGTATTTTTGGCCGTTTGCCGGCGCAAGATAAGTATACGTAGTACAGCCTGCATTTGCGCCAGACGCATCTGCGATATTGGTACACAGTCCGACGTCCATTCCCCGCAGGATCATCTTCTGCGCCAGGGAAGCAGCGACGCAGACAGCTTCTTCCGTCAGATACTCGTATTTGAGGATGCCGCTGTCTTCCACATCTAAGATCAGCAGCACTTTCTCCGTATGAGTGGATTCAAAAGTATTGACCATCAGATCCCCGGTTCTGGCGCTGGCTTTCCAGTTGATCGTTTTCATGGGATCGGTAATGGTATATTCACGGATCGAAGCATAGGCAAAAGGATCCTCCAAGAGACGTTTCGAGCATTGCACACTACCCATAAGACGTTCAAAGGTAAGCAGGATATCTGTAACATTCGTCCGCGCAGCATAGACATACAACTGTGCGTCTGCCGGAACATCGACAGAGTAGCGGCGATGGTGCAGCAGGGAAAAGGAGGCCAGGTAAGACTGATCGATTCGGTAGTATCCTCTGTGGGTACAGTCGAGCGTTAATTGCCGGGTGACACGCTGATAACCCAGCAGAGCGAATATATCTCTTTTATAAGTAAAATCACTGACGTTAGTATTCTCACAATCGTGGAAAGCAAGCCTTTTATCGACATGAAAGGAGACTTCCAGAACAGGCAGCGCCAGCCGCTTACGGTTCTCGATCTGTTCTGTCATCTTAGCCTGTTCGCCTGCATAGACAAAATCCTGCAGGAAGTTTAAGGTCACTGCCAGGCTGCGGTTCCAATGCGCTGCATAATACCGATTCCAAAGAACTGTCAGGAGCAGAAAGCTCAGGAAAAACAAACTGATCATGGCCGCGTCCAATCTTCCGTGGGCAGAGGAATGCTGTGCAGCAGTCCACGGATGAAGGCTTCTTTCTGCTGTGTGTAAGCGGTCTCTGAGATCATTCTGTGCGCCAGCACAGGGACGGCGACTTCTTTGATGTCTTCCGGCACGACAAAATCCCGCCCCTGTACCATGGCATACCCTTGCGAGGCGCGAAGCAGCGCAAGGGTTCCGCGGGGACTGACGCCCTGCGTGGCGCTGCGCGTTTGCGGATCTTCCGAAGAAGAATGATACTTTCTTGTTCCCTGTACAAGGGCTACAATATAATTTCTCAAATCCTCGTGCACATGGACTTTACAGCATTCCTGCTGTAAGGCCGCAGCTTCTTTGAGCGTACAGACCGGCTGGATCTTTTCCAGAGGCTGGTCGTTGATATAATGGTCGATCATCTGCCGTTCTTCCTTTTCGCTTAGACTGCCCATGCTGATTTGCATTAGAAAACGATCCATCTGCGCTTCCGGGAGTGGATAACAGCCCAGCGTCTCTACCGGATTCTGCGTGGCGATGACGAAAAAGGGCGTGCCCAGAGAGCGAGTCACACCGTCCACGGTGACCTGGCCCTCGCCCATACATTCCAGCAGACTGGATTGGGTCCGGGGAGTAGCTCGATTGATCTCGTCGGCCAGCAGAAGATTGGTGAATACAGGTCCTTCCCTGAAGACAAAGGTTCCCTTTTCCTGGTTGTAATAGGATAATCCTGTTACATCGCTGGGCAGCAGGTCTGGCGTAAACTGAATTCTGTGAAAGGAAAAGTCCATAGAGCGGGCCATTGATTTCGCCAGTACGGTCTTCCCGGTTCCGGGTAGATCCTCTAATAAAACATGTCCTCCCGCTGCCAGTGCGGCAAGGAGCAGTTTCGTCACGTGTTCTTTGCCAATGATCACATATGCTATATTGTCTTTGATACGGGCAAGTAAGTCGTTCATAAGGGGCAGAGTCCTTTCTGATATTTTCAAATGGAGTTATTTTTGTAAGTATAACACAAAACAGGAGGAAACGGAAATAGACATCCATTACACAGATACCTGCAGAGCAGAAAGAACTGATGCTTGCACAGGATAAAAAACGCATGATAAAATTGTTACGCGAGACTGCTGTTTGGGGAAAAAGGATATGAAAACGACAATACAAAAGATCAGCGCCGCGCCTGGCAAACGGATTATTGCGATGAGTGACATCCACGGGCACCTGGACAATCTGACAGGTCTGCTTACTAAGATAAATTACAGTGAGGATGATGTTCTTGTCCTGGTGGGAGATCTGATTGACAAGGGACCTGAGAGTCTGGGCGTGGTCCGTTATCTGATGAAGCTGTTGGCAAAGAGACAGGTATATATTTCAGAAGGAAATGTGGAAGCGCACCGTCTGGAGATTCTTTGCGATACGACGGAAGGGAGTGAAGCGCGTTTCTGCGAACTGATCTATGAGCAGCAGAAAAGGTGGCAGTGCGGCCTGCTAATAGATATGCTGGCAGAACTAGGTATTTCCGTGGAACATCTGACCATCGGGAATGCCGATGACTGTAGGAGACGTCTGTGGGAACATTACGCGCCGGAGATTCATTTCCTACGAAATCTGCCCACGATCCTGGAAATGGATGCGTATCTTTTTGTGCATGGCGGCATTCCTACGGATAACCTGGAGAGCTTAAAAGAGACGGATCGGCATGACTGGTTAAAAAATGATGGTTTCTGGGAGAAGGGATACCGGTTTTCCAAATGTGTGGTGACAGGGCATTGGCCAGTCAGTCTCTATCGTCATAAAGAGGCGGACTTAAAACCGCTATTTGATTATGACCGCAGGATCATCAGCATGGATGGCGGCTGCGGACTGAAAAGCATGGGTCAGCTCAACGCGCTTATTTTTCCGGATAAAAATGCTGCGATGGAAGAGATCAAGTGGGACTGCTATGATGGGTTTCCTGTCGTGACTGCGCTGGATGGGCAGGAAGGAAAACCACTGTCGTTGTATATTCAATATTTCGACAGCCAGGTCGATATCCTGGAGGAACAGGGAAATATGACACTTTGCCGGCATTTAAGCAGCGGCAGGACGTTCTTTGCGCCTTCTGGATTCCTCTATCAGGCAAATGATGAGACCTGGCATGTGGATGACTATAGTGATGCAATGCTGGAGGTAAGGCCTGGAGATAAAATATCTGTTGTGTGTCGTGGCGCCGTCGGCTGCTATGGGAAGATCAACGGAGTGCTGGGGTGGTATTATGGGCGCTATTCTCCTTATCGTAACAGTTCAGGGCTTTGGAAATAAAATTCATGAGAACATGATTCAGGTGTGAGGGGCGATTTTTGCAAAGCAAATTGAAAATAGCATAAATTGTATTGACAACAGGATAATATGATATATAGTACAAGTGTAGGGGAATTACGATTCACAATACAGGAGTGCACACTGGTTGTGCATCGTACCATACGAGGAGGAATTGTTATGGGAAAGTTTCACCTGATCTACTACGTCAATCTGGGTGCGCCGGATATTGCCTATTCTCTGGAAAAGGCACTGCAGGGAAACGTCGCTGATTCGGGAGAAGATGGCATATGCTTATGCGAAATATGGAGATTATGCGTATTTCCTGGAAGCTTTGACTTCTTTTCGGAGCCGCCATCCTGATTTTGAGATGCAGATGGTTTCCTATGAGGATGTTGTTATGACGATCGGCACCACGGCTTATATCGATTTCTGCCGAAAGAATGCAGTCAAGACCTGCCGTATCTCCGGCGATGGTGTGATCGAGCTGGCAAGAAAGGATTTCAACAGAGCCGGCATTGATACGCTGACCTTTATTGATTATGACATGAAACAGAAGGATATCGATCTTGCCAGGCAGACCGGCCGCAGAGTGATGCTGCGCAATGTCAGAGAAGGAATGGAGCCGAGAGAGGGAATGCGAAGCTGGAAGGAGCGGATCTCTTATCTGCGGGCGAATGGGATCCAGGCGCCGATCTATGCGACTGCAGGGATTACCTGCGGCGCCGATCTGATCGAGGCGAAAGAAGCTGGAGCGAATGGCGCTTTCGTGGGGAACTGTCTGATGAAGCTGTGGGAGGATGAGCCGCAGATGGAACGTTTATTGCTTGATCTGGAAGCCGCGGCAAATAGTTAGGACATAATGTCAGAAATGGAGGAGAAAATGAGTGTAAAAGTGATCTGCTATCTTTCTTTCGGTTATCCGACGATAGAAGAGAGCGCAAAAATGGCGGAGTATTATATTGAGGGAGGATGCGATGCGATTGAGGTGAGTATTCCACCGAAGAATCCTTATCGTGACAGTGCATATCTGCAGGAGCTGTTCTATCAGGCAATGGATCGTTGCTCTGACTATGAAGAATATTTGAAAGGAATTGCCGCGATGGCAGACAAGCACCCGGAGACAGAATTTTTCTTCGTGCTGTATCATGAAGTGATCATGGCGATCGGAGCCGAAAAACTGGGGCGTTTTTGCAGGGGTCATCATATCACGAATATCATATCCGGCGATCTGCACGATGAAGAAGCGATAGGGACACTGCATAGATGCGGCGTGAAACTTGCGCGCTCTGTGAATTATAAGATGGAAGAAGCGGATATTGGGCGGTGCATGCAGGCAGACGGTTTTACTTATATGCAGGCTTTCCCCGGTGAAGGACAGTATGTGAAGCCTGGATTTGAGAAACTGGAAACATGTATACAGTATTTACGGGAGCACAGAGTGTCAGAGCCGATTTATTGTGGCGCGGGAATTAAGTGCCCCGCAGATGCAGCAAAGGTAAAAGCGGCGGGAGGCAACGGTTTCTTTGTGGGGAGTTCCATCATCAAACTGTATGAGAAACCGGAGGAACTGGTAAAGCTTATACGGGAATACAAAGAAGCGGTACAGTAGTTGGTGCAGCGCTGGAAGTGGTGCATCAGGAAAGAAAGGATGAGTGAGATGAAAGATTTTTGGTATTATGTTCATCTGCCGCCCTACTGTAAGAAAGGGATCATGAATTATAAGGTGATCCGCGAGAACAGCAAAAAGATGGTGAAAGAATATGATGTCCGGCTCAGTGCGGACGCAGATCCGACGGTAGGATGCCTGTCTGGCGGTAATGCACAGAAAGTTATCATAGCAAGGGAGTTCAGCAGAGAGCCGAGGGTACTGTTAGTCAGCCAGCCGACCAGAGGGGTAGATATCGGTGCAATCGAGTTTATTCATAATCAGATTCTTGCAATGCGTGATGCAGGCGCGGCTGTTATGGTCATTTCCTCGGATCTGTCGGAGGTAGTGGGCTTATCTGACAGGATTATCGTTATGTATCATGGAGAAATCACGGGCTGCTTTCGGGCGGACGAAGTGAACTTTAGTGAATTGGGACTCTATATGTCTGGGGTCAAACATATGTCGGCGGAAGAAATGCGTCCAAAATACGCCAGGGAAAGGGAGCCGTCTTTTCCCTGATCTGTGGCTGTAATCCTTTTACCCTGTACGGATATATCGTTAAGAAAGCTTTCTTTTCCATGGGAGGTATCCTGAATACATTAGGGTATGCGACGCCGATCATCATTACCGGTATGGCGACCTCTCTGTCCCTGAAAGCGAAAGTATTCAACATGGGAGTGGAAGGACAGGTGTTTGTCGGAGCCTTTGCGGCTGCGCTTGCCGGTTATATGATCACATGGCTTCCTACATTTTTGCACGTGACTTTGTGCCTCCTGATTGCGGCCGCAGCGGGCGCCCTCTATGCCTTCATTCCAGGGATCTTGAAAGCGAAGCTGAATGTCAATGAAGTTGTGACGACAATCATGTTAAACAGCATAGCGACGATCGTGACGGGATTTCTGACACAGAGTTATCTGGGGACGGGGGACGCTTATGCCCACACAGAGAATATCCTGCAGACGGCGCGACTCGTGAAATTAGACAGTAAATACCGCTGTACAACGGCGATCTTTATCGCGCTGGCCGTCTGGGCTTTCGTGTTCTTCTTAATGAAAAAGACGAAGTTTGGGTATGACATTAACTGCATTGGGAAACAGATGGAGTTTTCGGACGCCGTGGGGATGCGCGTGGGAAAGAAGATTCTGTGGATCTTTCTGATCGGAGGTTCCTTTGGCGGAATTGCGGGTGCAACGGAGATCATGGGAGTCAACTATAACTTTGTAAATACTTTTTCTGCGAATCCGGGAATCGGCTGGGATGGGTTCTTCGCCTGTATTCTGGCTGGCAGTGAGCCGGTCGGCGTTCTCTTATACGCCGTCGTGTTCGGTGCGCTCAGGTACGGCGCACTGGCAGCGCAGACAGGGCTGGGCGTGCCGCTTGATCTGATCAATATTGTGAAAAGTACGCTGGTGTTGTTTATGGCATTGAAACTGTTTGTCAACCATAGAGGCGCATTGATCGACTTTTTTGCGAAAGGAAGACGAAAGGCGGATGGCATACCTGCAGCAGAAGGGGAGGATGGACTATGAATGTTGATTTGATTCTGAACCTGCTAAAAATGACGGTAGAAGCAAGCACCCCGTATCTGCTTATCACAATCGGCGGTGTATTTGTGGCAAGAGCGGGCGTATTTAATATATCTTTAGAGGGCTGTACGGAGTTTGCCGCGTTTGCGGGCATTCTGTTTGGGGTTCTTTCAGGAAATATTCTGATCGGAGCGTTTTCGGCATTGCTGGTCGCTTGTATTCCGGCTTGTCTTCTGCAGGCGCTGTTTGGGACAAGAAGTAATCTCGTGGCCACAGACCTGATTGATCCTATGAAGATGAGAGTGGATGTTCCAGTCTTACGTTCGATTCCGGTTCTCGGCAGTATTTTCAACAATCAGACCAGGATCACGTATTTGACCGTTGGCATTGTAATCTGCCTGATCATTCTGATGTACAGGACGAAATTTGGCATCTATGTCAGGGTCACCGGGGAGAACGTCGGCGCGGCGAAGTCTGTAGGTGTCAGGACCAATCAGGTCAAACTGATCTGTCTGCTGCTGTCTGCGGCGACTTGTGCTCTGGCAGGATTAAATCTTTCTGTGGAGGAATTTGGCATTTATACAATCAATATGACGGCAAACCGTTGGTTTATCTGCTTAAGCGCGATCAACTGCGGGCGCAAAGAGACTCACAGAGCCTGTGTCTATGCGGTGATCTTCGGTTTTGCCAGGGCGTTACAGACGATCCTGAATAATTATGTTCCTGCAGCCATCTCTTCTTTGATCGGTATTCTGCCGTATGTGACGATCATTGTGGCGTTGCTGATCGTGGAGATACCGAATGCGCGCAGGAATCATCTGCGGATCTTCAAGGGGGCTTAATGTTCCGGATAAGTTTGCAAACAGGAAACAAAAGGAAAGGAAACAAATCTGATGTACAAAACAGCAGTGCTTGTGATCGATATGCAGAAAGACTTTACAGAGCCGGACGGCAGATTCTACTATCCTGAGACAACCGGCGTTATGATGGAGACATTTTCTGATAAGATCGATCAAATGCGGGAGGCGGGAGCATGGATCGTGATCGTATACACGGCGCACTCCGAGGACGAAGAGGAGATCAATCCGAAACTGACGCGGATGTTCCGGGATGGCAGGAAAGCATCCCTTGTGGAAGGAACAAAAGGGGCGCAGTTAGATGAGAGGATTCCTTACCGGGAGGGACAGGATCTTCTGTGGCGCAAGTATGTGCCGAGCGCTTTCTTCGGAACCGGTCTGAATGAGGTTCTGAGGAAGAAAGGGGTGGAAAATGTGCTGGTGTGCGGCGTGAAGACCAATGTATGTTGCAGAGCCACCGCCACAGATGCCTACAGCCACCGGTTCCGCACTTATATGATCAGTGACATGCTGGGGACGAACACAGCGCAGATCAATGATTTTCATCTGCAGGAGATGACGAAATATTTCGCTAAGGCGATTACTTCAGAAGAGGCGATCAGGTGTCTGCAGGCAAGGGAATTTTAGGATGCACCTGTGGCAAAAGGACTTTGTGGGTCATGAAGGAATCTACAGGGTCAGAGGAAGGAATAGATTAAGATATGAGGAAACAGTATGATTTCACTGTGATCGGGACTGTTGCGACGGTAACGGTGCTCAAAACGGGCGAAATGCCGCAGCAGAGTAAGTCCACGGCAGTGACAGGCGGCAGTCTGCAGGCATGGGAGAACGGCGGTATGGGATTTAATATCTGCGCCGGATTATCCAGGCTGGGGATGAAGGTTCATCCGGTGCTGACTTATGTGGACAACAGGCAGAAAGAATACCTGTATCAATTTGTCCGCCTGCACGATTGGCCCTTAGAGGGCATCATGAATCCGCCGCCGGACTCGGCGGGAACGACTCTGATGATTCAGGATGAGAACAGGAATCACATGACGCTGATCACAGAATATGGCAGAAGAATGCCGGACAGCACTTATTTTAGCCCGCAGCGGATGGAAGATTCCTTCTTCGTTAACAGCAGGATGGCAATCCTTACGGTATCGATGGCGATGAATATGCGGCCGGCCCTGGAGGCAGTCAGGCGCAATCAAGTTCCCCTGTGTTTTTCCATGCGGCGTGATCCTGTGGCGCTTCCCGATGATTTGTTAAGAGAGATCATGGGAGAGGCAGAGATCATCTTTGCCAATGAGGACGAGACGGTCTATATCAGGGAAGTGCTTTCCACGAAAAGTATGGATGGGATCTTTCAAGACAGGAAATTAAAACTTTATATAGAAACATTAGGGGGTCAGGGCAGCAGGATCTATTCCAGGCAAAAGGACGGAACGATTCTTGTAACGATGGCTGGCGTCTTGCCGCCTTCTACAAAGGAAATAGAAACGATTGGCGCTGGCGACGGCTATGTAAGCTGTGTAGCCTCTTTTGTAATCGAAAGAGAAGGAAGTGTTACGAATCTTCCGACACGGGAACAGATGATAGAACGATACCTTCAATATGGACACAAACTGGCAGACCAAGAGAAAGGCGTTGGTATAAAAATGGATATAATAGAAAAGATGAAAAGCGGAGAAAAATTTCTGATTGGAATGGTACATTGTCTGCCGCTTCCGGGAACCTATCTTGCGGATATCGATATACAGCAGGTTGCCGAAAGAGCCGTCAGTGATGCAAAAGCCCTGGAGACAGCAGGGTATGACGCGCTGATCATTGAGAATGAAGATCTTTGCTGTGATGTGCAGATGAGAAAGATACAGATCGCAGGACTCAGCATGGTCATGTATGCAGTCCGCGAAGCTGTCAGCCTGCCGCTCGGTCTTTGTTGTGGCAGCCTTAATTATGAAGAAGGGCTTTCTATCGCGCTGGTAGGAGGAGGAAGCTTTGTGCGTCTGCCGGTCTTTGTAGATACGGTGATGAATTATAACGGTATTCTCTTTCCCTGCAGTGCGAAAGCGATCGATTACCGCAGGACAATCGGTGCACAACAGATCAGCATTCTGGCGGATATTCAGGTGAAGCATTATTACATGGTGAATCCTGAGGTAGAGATCAGTGTGTCTGCGGAATGGGCGCAGCGGCAAGGGACAGATGCCGTGATTGTGACAGGCGCGGGGAGCGGTCTGGAAACCTCTATGGAAGATCTGGAACATGTCAAGAATAAGGTAAAGATACCGGTAGTTGTGGGAAGCGGCATCAATAAAGAGAATATTAGAGAGCAGCTTCAAGTGGCAGACGGACTGATCATAGGGACCTGCCTGCGGACCAATGGAAAAATGTCGGAGCCGATCGATGCGGTGAAGGCGGAGGAAATCATACAGGCGGCTTCCTGTGCATGAGCAGAATCTTGCAGTAAATGATGAACATGTCGGTGTGCTGGATGCGGGGGATCCGTGAAAAAAGACAGCGTTCACAGACAAACAGGCTGTTGTGAAATGTTAGGATGGACAGGATATGGCGATGATTCAATAGGATAATGCCATGGACCATGGGAATCTGTCGTTTCACAACGGCCTGTTTTATATATTTAGCAGTTAGGGTGAATAACGGATCCGTTCTGTGACATACAAAAAAGTATAGTATTCGATCGGAATCTCCTGATCCTGAAACTTCCCGCCCTTTAGATCGATCACCTGCAGGAGCGGAAACTTCTCAGGAAGATTCAGCAGCTTCGAGGAATGCTCATCGGAAATGACGGCACGCAGTTCACGGTTCAGGCAGACGATCTCAAGATTATATTTTTCCTTGATCAGAGAGATGATGGAAGTATCCTGCAGATCGTACTGCTCAATATGGGGGAGCAGAGATGCGTTGAAATAACTTTTGCTGTAGATCACAGGGGTTCCGTCTGCATAATAGACACGCTCATATTCCAAGACAGGCGAATTCTCAGGTATGCCAAATTTCTCAGCGATGAAAGCGGAGGAGGGAACGATCTCCTTATGCAGGATTGTTTTGGACGGCGTCATATTCTGGGATCGGATCAGAAGAGAGCAGCTTGAGATGCCTTGTAGATTCTGCTTCTGGGGGATACGATTCTTCACATAAGTACCGCGCCCCTGAATCTTATAGATATATCCCTCTTGCATCAACTCGTCGAGAGCCTTGCGGACGGTAAGACGACTGCATCCATAGTTTTCACAAAGTTCCTTCTCGGTGGAAAGCTTATCTCCTTCCACCAACTCACCAGATTTCAATTTATTGATAAGAGAAATCTTAATGTACATATATTTTGGAATATTCTGGAAGATCATGGAAATCTGGTCTTCTGAAAATAAATTGTTCATTCTTACCTCTACGTGGATATTGCTGACGGCGCCTGTAATATCCCTGAATGCATAAATTTATCGTCCCTGTTTGGCGGGTTATGCGTGTCTGTTACCATACTTTTATTATAAACGATTACGGTCAAAAGTCAATTTATAACGAAGGAGGGTTTTCTGGCGGTTCAGATAAACAAATAATTTTCGCTGTACTTTTGTGTGAAATACTTATATTATGGTTTCATAAAAAAGAATACAGTGTGAGGAAAGATGCTTTTAGGAGGGAGAATGACATGGATCTTTTACGGGAACAGATGAAACGGGAGCAGGAGGATAAATTGGAAAGATATCGGATTTTAAATCGGAATGTGAGAAAAGGGGAGACTCTCTTTACAGGATCCTCTCTGATGGAACAGTTTCCGATCAATGAGCTGCTGATGACAAATGACATGCGGCAAGTCATCTATAACAGGGGTATTGGTGGATTTACGACAACGGATATGTTACAGCATATGGAGGAGATGGTATTCGGGACAGAGCCTTCCAGAATCTTTATCAATATAGGCACCAATGATATTGGGAATCCGGCGTATCGGCTGGAGGATCTGTTGGAAAGATATGCCCGGATACTTTCCATCATTCAGGAAAGACTGCCGGAGGCAGAGATTTATGTGATGGCTTACTATCCAGTCAATGAGACGGATAAGATCCCTGATGGAGAATGGGGAAAGACGGCTTTCGTCACGAGAACGAATGAGAATATTACGTTCGCCAATGACGCGGTGGAAAAGCTGGTGAAAAGAATGGGATGCCGTTTCATCAATGTCAACGAGGGCCTGACAGATGAAGATGGTAAGCTGAAAAAGGAGTTTACGATCGAGGGAATCCATATGTATGCCAATGGGTATCAGGTAGTGTTGGATAATTTGAAGCAGTATCTGTAAACGGCGATTGTTTACAAAAAAGGTTGACTGATGTAACCCTTTGTGCTACAGTATCAATAGGGTTACATCAGTCAACCTTTTTTGTGAAGAATCCGATTTCTGCTGGAGCAGTCCGATGCAGGCATCCAATGGCAGAAAAGATTGAAAGTGGATACATGAGTCAGGGCAGTGACAGAGATACTGCGCATCACACAACAGTATTTGGAGAGAAAACGTATGGAAGACAAAACGATCGGCCTTTCGAACAGCGAATGGCGCATTATGGAAAATCTGTGGGAGAAATCCCCCAAAACAGCGACCCAGTTGATCAGGGCAATGGAGGCAGAGACCGGGTGGGCAAAGAGTACCACGAAGACACTTCTTAGACGGATGGAACAGAAGGGCTGCATTGCATATCAGGATGGAGCAAAAGCGAGAGAATATTATCCACTGTTGGGACGGGAAGAAGTAGTCGAATCGGAGACGAGCAGCTTTATCAACAGGATCTATAATGGAAGTCTTGGACTGATGGTGAATACGCTTGTGAAGAAGCAGAATATTCCGGAGGAAGAGATGGAGGAGCTGTACCGGATCATCCAGGAGGCCAGAGTGGAGAAGGAAAAGCGGCAAAAGGAGGAATCAGAATCATGATGAGCGCTATAGCAGAAACAGTGCTGCAGTCAACAATCTTGGTGATCGCAATCCTCATTGTGCGGAAAGCATTGGGAGAGAGGCTGCACGTGTATATCAGGTATGGATTATGGCTGCTTGTAGCTCTGCGGCTGGTGATCCCGGTCAACCTCATAGACAGTCCGGTCAGTGCGCTCCGGCTGGAAAATGTATTGGCGGCGCGGCTGACAGAGCGGGCTTTTGAGATGGGAGAATCGGAGGATCTTCTGACAGGCAGTGAGCGGATGGAAAGAGAGCCGGAAAGTGCACAGGAAAAAGGCAGTAATTTTGCGGAACGACGATTAGCAATGCGGGAGCGCATAGTAAGTGAGTCTGCCCAGGATCATACGAATGGAATAAACGATGTAAGGAAGCAGGTAGCAGCTTTTGACCGGCAGGAAGAAAGGACTGCCTGGATTTTAACTGTGATCTGGGTGACAGGCGGTCTGAGTGTCGGAGGCTTTTTTGCGGCGGCCCAACTTTCTTTTCGCAGAAGACTATACAGAACACGTGAGATCTGCCAAGGGAGGCTGCTGGAAGAGACTTCAGGGCAGACATGGACGAAATGCAGGCTGCGGGTGTATCATGTGAATGGTTTAGAGGCGTCTTGTCTTACGGGGGTTGTGCATCCGGCTGTTTATATTGGTGCTGACCTTAAGACAGATTCAGACTATTTCCGGTATACCATAACGCATGAACAAGTCCATTATCTGCACGGGGATCATCTCTGGGCTTTGTTGCGCGTTGTGCTGGTCAGCGTATATTGGTTCCATCCTTTTGTCTGGATTGCGGCGGCGGCTTCTGTCAGGGATGGGGAGCTTGCCTGCGACTACGGCACAATACGGCGGCTTGGAGAGAAAGAGAGACTGACTTACGGGGAAATGCTGCTTGCGCTTTCCCGCAGCAGTTGCGGCAGGAAGATGTATTCCTATGGAACGATGCTGCACCCTGGCAAATCTGAGATCGAGGAGAGGATCCTGCGTCTTGCGGGAGGGAATGGCAGCAGGATGGCGGCAGGGATTCTGACGGTTTTATTTATGCTTGCTATGGCGGGCTGTGCTTTTACAGGGACAAAACAAAGGACAGAGACAGAAACGGAGGGGACTGCAGCAGGAAACCAGGAACTTGTTGAAGATAATGTAGAAGAAATTCAGGCTGTTCCTGATCATGAAAATGGACCTGGGGAGGACAGCGGCAGGAACGAAAAAGCTTCTGGAACCATGATGGAATTTAATCCGGATGTGGATATCACAAAACCACGTCAGATAACAGCAATGGAGGCGGCAGTGTCTGAAGAGACAGAACTGGGAGCAGATGGGCCAACCTTGGATTATGCGGGACAGATGGACATTGACGGGGAGAATAGCAGTGTCATTATCTTCCATGATTATTTTGGCCTGGTGGTCTATGACCTGACGCATGGCACAATTGTGCACAGTCTGGATCTGTCGGCGATCGGATGTCATTTTACACAGGGGGATAATGTCTGTCAGGTTGCAGTGTCTGAAGATGGAACAAAGGTGTGGCTGCATCCGCTTTCGAAGAGATATCTGTTCCGCTATGATGTGGAGGAAGAACAGCTTTGGCAGGTGCCGCTTGTGAAAAGTTTTCAGATCGATCTGCAGAGGGAGGATCTTTTTGACCGGTATCTGGTGACGGAGGAGCAATATATCGGATGGCGCTCTAATTATCTATACGAAGAGTATAGGGATGAAAGAGGCCTGCAGACTGCATATATTTATCTCTACGCATCACCTTCGGAAGGAGAGGCGGCGAGAATGCGTAATCTGCAGTGTGTTTGGGATGATATGGTCTTTCTTCTGTGGGATAAGGATCGTATGGCATCAGACCGGACGGCAGATGATGCGAAGTTTCCCTACCGCGGCGACGGTAACGTGCAGGATGTGCTGATTCTATATGATGAACCTTGTAAATACTCCAGAATTTCAGATACTTTTGGCAAAAGGGTGCATCCTTATACCGGAGAGAGCAGAGTGCATGAAGGCATCGATTATGCGGCGAAAGAAGGTACGGATATCGTAGCAGCCGCCGATGGCATCGTGTATGAGACAGGGTTTTTGGTAGAGTATGGTAATTATGTCGTTCTTCTGCATCAGAACGGTGATATGACCTATTATTGTCATTGCCGTGATATTACTGTGTCGAAAGAGGAGCAGGTGAAACGAGGGGACTGTATCGCAACAGTAGGAAGCACCGGAAGATCCACCGGTGCACATCTGCATTTTGCACTTAGCCGGGCAGGTATTTTTATCGATCCTGCTGAGAATATGAATGATACAGATCTCCAGACATCGATATGAACAGAGGCATCTGCTTAGCATCGTATAAATTCCACGTGTCTATATTACAGGTTCACCACATTCCGATTCTCTCCGTGCAGGAAAGCCTCGATATTCTTCGCCACTTCCTCTACGAGATGCGTTCTGGATTCCAGACTTGCCCATGCCATATGGGGTGTGATGATCAGTTTCGTGCTGTCTTTGATCTGTGCAAGTGGATTATCTTTTGCCATAGGTTCCTGTTCCAGCACGTCGAGGCCTGCGCCTGCGATCTGACCGCTAACGAGAGCATCGTAGAGCGCCTGTGTGTCTACCACCGGACCACGGGCTACATTTACTAAAATAGCGGTATTTTTCATTTTCGCAAAAGCATCTTTGTTGAGAAGCCCTCTTGTCCTGTCGCTGAGCGGGCAGTGAAGTGACAGGATATCGGATTCCTGCAGCAGCCTGTCGAATTCCACGCGCTCATAATCGGTGCAGCTGCTTTGACCGGAGGCAGAATAGAAGACGACCTTACAGCCGAAAGCCTGTGCCAGTCCGGCTACTCGGCGTCCAATCGTACCCATGCCCACGATTCCCCAGGTTTTTCCTTCCAGATCATAGAAGGTTCTGTCAAAATTAGAGAAACGGTCCTGCGCGCTGTACGCGCCCGATTTCACATAATTGTCATAGAAAGCGATCTTCTCGGACAGCGCCAGTGCCAACAGAAGAGTATGCTGTGCTACGGTAGCGGTACAGTAGTTGACCACGTTGGCTACTTTGATGCCGCGGTTTTTACAGTAGGACAGGTCCACGTTGTCGAATCCTGTGGCAAACAGACAGATCAATTTTACATTGGAAGCGTCTTTCAGAGTCGTTTCGTTCATCGGCGCTTTGTTTGCTATGATGATGTCTGCGTCTTTTACACGCTCGGCCGTGTTATTCGCCACCGTATTCGGATAACAGACAACCTCTCCGAATTTCTCAAAGCAGGATACGTCGATATCCGTCCCCGCACTATTTCGTTCCAATACAACCAGTTTCATATCCATCCTCCGATTTCTCCATATTTTCCCTATCGTTTACTGTGTTTCATTCTATCATACTGTTGTAGTTTTTCACAGTATTTCTTTTGTTGATCAAAAAAGAAATTGATTCAGCCTGTAGCAAAAATACCATAGCAATCACCAAAAAAGTTTGATATAATATAAGAAATTTGCAGAGAAACGGCATCGGACCGTAATAACGTAATAATCCGAAAGGAGATTATAGAATATGCTTGCTACATTGATACCTTTTTTTGATAAGGATATGAAAGTGTGTGCTTATTCCCTTTTTTCACAGAAGGAGAATCTGCTTCTCAACCCGGCACGCCAAGCTTCGGGGGTGAATGATGGCGCGTCACGGGTGGATGGTCTTGATATTTTGCAGAGCATTGGTATCGATACACTGTCGCCGGGGACAGATGTGTTTCTGCCGGTAGGTTCTATCGCGGTTTTTTCTGATATCGAGGCACAGAGCAGCATGATGCTGGGGCGGCTGGTTCTTTTGTTTGACAACTCTGTCACGAATAAGCCGGATTATCAGGGCAGACTTAAGGAGTTGAAGCAGAAGGGTTATAAGCTGGCGATCCGTAAGCTCCCTGTCGCAGAGTATGAGAACTATAAGGAGATTCTTTCACTGATGGACTATATTATCCTGGATCATAAGAAAGTGGATGTCTTCAAGGCCAAGATTTATTTTGCACATCAGTACCCGAATATCAGGATCTGTGTTGGTAATATTGAGAAACAGGAGATCTTTGACGACGTCAGGATGGATAAAGCATTTCATCTGTTCGAGGGAGCATTCTATCGTATTCCAGTCACGAAGGGGCAGACGGAAGTAGAACCTTTGAAGGTAAATTATCTGGAGTTAATGAATATCGTCAATGATGTAGACTTCGAATTGACGAAAGCGGCAGACGTGATCGGCAGGGACACGGCGCTCGTGGTGTCTTTGCTGGAGATGGTAAACCGCACTGCGGTAAAATCTGAGGTAACGTCGATCCGTCATGCGGCGGCTCTGCTGGGACAGAGAGAATTGAAGAAATGGATCAATACTGTGATCACGAAGGAGCTGTGCGCGGACAGACCCAATGAGATCACAAGAATTTCGCTTCTGCGCGCTAAGTTCATGGAGTGCCTGGCACCTTCCTTTGGTTTGGGCATGAAAGCGTCGGAGCTGTTTTTGATGGGACTTTTTTCGGTGCTGGATATCATTTTACGTATGCCTATGGAAGAGGCGCTTGACAAGGTCAATGTTGCCAAAGAGATCAGAGAGGCGCTTTTGAGCCATACGGGCGAGTTTGCGGATATCTATGATTTCATGACGGCTTACGAGAATGCGGACTGGCAGGAAGTCAGCCGGAGACAGATCCTTAAGAATATCGACAATGATGCGGTGTTTAAGGCTTATATCACGGCGGTGCATTGGTATAAGGAAATGTTTTTTTGACGGTATGATTTTATAAGTGCGCTTTTTACAGGAGGATCTATATGGACTGCCTGTGAAAATTATAAAAAGTGATGATAGGACAGACGACCATCACTATAATAAAAATTCGGCTGATTAATTTTAAGGAGGAAACTATCAAAATGAGTAGCGAAATCAGAGACATTAATCTTGCCGAATCCGGTGAGAGAAAGATTGAGTGGGTGAAAAGGAACTGTGACCTGCTGCGCACATTGGAGAAGGAATTTTCTGAGAGCAAGCCTTTCGCAGGCAAGAAGGTGACCTTGTCCGTACATCTGGAAGCAAAGACGGCGTATCTGTGTCTGGTGCTGGCGGCCGGCGGGGCGCAGATGTATGTGACCGGTTCCAATCCTTTATCTACACAGGATGACGTGGCAGCGGCACTGGTGAAAGCTGGATTGGAAGTACATGCGTGGTACGGCGCAACGCCTGAGGAATATGAGATGCATATCCGTCACGTGCTGGAGGCGGAGCCGAATATCATCATCGATGACGGCGGTGATCTGGTGACGATGGTGCACACGCAGATGCCGCATCTGATCCCGAATATTATCGGCGGATGCGAGGAGACGACTACAGGCATCATCCGTCTGGAGGCTATGAATAAGGCGGGCGAATTGAAGTTCCCGATGGTGCGCGTTAACAATGCGGCATGTAAGCATTTCTTTGATAACAGATATGGAACAGGACAGTCGGTATTTGATGGCATTAACAGGACCACGAACCTGATCGTGGCCGGCAAGATTGTAGTCGTGGCAGGATATGGCTGGTGTGGTAAAGGCACGGCCATGAGAGCTAAGGGCTTAGGCGCGAGAGTGGTGGTTACGGAGATCGATCCGATCAAGGCAATCGAGGCAGTGATGGACGGTTTCGACGTGATGCCGATGCAGGAAGCTGCCAAGGTGGGTGACTTTTTTATTACCGTGACAGGATGCGATGCCGTGATTGACAAAGAAGACTTTGCAGTGATGAAAGAGGGTGCGATTCTGTGTAATGCAGGACACTTCGACTGTGAGATCGATATGGCGTGGCTGAAAGCCAATGCAGTGGAGAAAAAGGAACAGCGGAAGAATATCATGGGCTATAAGCTGCCCACCGGTCAGTGGATCTTCGTGCTGGCAGAGGGACGTCTTGTGAATCTGGCGGCAGGCGACGGACATCCGGCGGAGATCATGGATATGAGTTTTGCGATCCAGGCATTGTCTGCGAAATATCTGGTGGAACACGGCAGCGAGCTGACAGAGAAGCTGATCGATGTGCCGGAAGAAGTAGATAAAGACGTGGCGAAGCGTAAATTGGCATTCCTCGGCAAGGAGATTGACGTACTCACACCGGAGCAGCAAAAATATTTAAATAGTTATGCGGTTTAATATTGCGGTTTTGTTTGTTTTAATGTATAATAAGACTTCCAAAAAGAGTTTGTGATTAGAACTGATAATGCCAGGTATTGAAGTGGGACAATACGGTCAATGGCATGGCCGTGAGCGGCAGTGCGAATACGGACGATAGATTAAGGAGGAAATATTATGGCATTAACAAAGGAAGATCTGCAGGCGATTTCAGGTTTACTGCAGCCAATTAAAGATGAAGTACAGGGTGTCAAGACGGATGTCGGAGAACTGAAGACAGACGTTGCGGGTCTGAAAAGCGACATGCAGGAGATGAAGACGGATGTCGAGGGCCTGAAAAGCGACATGCAGGAGATGAAGACGGATGTCGAGGGTCTGAAAAGCGATATGCAGGCGATGAAAACAGACGTCGGAGGCCTGAAAAACGATGTGCAGGAGATGAAGACGGATGTCGAGGGTCTGAAAAGCGACATGCAGGAGATGAAGACGGATGTCGAGGGTCTGAAAAGCGATATGCAGGAAATGAAGACGGATGTCGAGGGTCTGAAAAGCGATATGCAGGAAGTGAAGACAGACGTCGGAGGCCTGAAAAGCGATGTGCAGGCGATGAAGACAGACGTCGGAGGCCTGAAAAGCGATGTGCAGGCGATGAAGACAGACGTCGGAGGCCTGAAAAGCGATGTGCAGGCGATGAAGACAGATGCCGCAAGTATGAGACTTGGTATGCAGGAGATGAAGACCGATGTCGGGGATATGAAGTTCAGCATGCAGGAAATGAGGATTGATATAGAAGATTTGCAGACCGGCATGCGGGATAGGCAGGCTGATGCCAGCAGCATGAAAGCCGGCATGCAGGAGATGAGATCCGATCTTAAGAGCTTGACATCTAAAATGCAGGAGGTGCAGTCAGAGGTACAGAAGCTGCAAGTTGATACAGGCGAGATCAAGGACAGGGTGATCAATATAGAAATGACGCTTGAGAATGAGATTCGTGTCAATATTCAGCGAGTTGCTGAGGGGCATTTGGATCTGTCCAGAAATCTGCATGAATGTATTCAATTGTCTTCTGAAGTCAAAAGCAGACAGGAAATGCAGGATATCTATATCAACATGCATGAGACGAAATTAAAAGCTTTGGCATAAAATGTCTTTAAACTTATAATCGGCGGTTTTATAACCGCCGATTTTGGTATTCCCTGCTTTATATATATACGGCAGCTTTAGCAGATCCGAAAGCGAAATTTATAAGGGCGGTAGTTATAGTATTGTAAGCAGGCTTTCAATCCGCATAGGGATTAGAGGATGCGGTTCTGATTCAAAGAATGATAGCAGAAGAAACAGGAGTATTATCATGGAGATACAGAGTAATGTAAAAACATACAGATCGGGCGAACTGCTCAGACGCTTTCTGCCCTACTATAAGAAATACTGGAAGATCGTGGTCATCGACCTGTTCTGTGCAGGTCTGACGACGATCTGCGAACTGGTGTTGCCGATGATCATCCGTTTTATCACCAATACGGGGATGAACGATCTGGCATCGCTCACTGTGGCGGTGATCCTGCGGCTGGGGGCGCTTTACCTGATCCTGCGGATCGTGGATTCGATGGCCAATTTCTATATGGCGTACACAGGTCATGTGATGGGGACGCGCATTGAGACGGACATGAGGCGGGACGCCTACGCCCATCTGCAGAAATTGTCGAATACTTACTATAATAATACGAAGGTCGGCCAGATCATGGGACGGATCACCAACGATCTGTTTGATGTGACAGAATTTTCGCATCACTGCCCGGAGGAATTTTTTATCGCGGGGATCAAGGCGATCATCTCCTTCGTGATCCTGGCACGGATCAGCTTGGGATTGACGCTGATCCTATTTGCGGTGATACCGGTCATGGTGGTGACCTGTACGGTGATCAATCTGCGTATGCGGGAAGCATTCCGTAAGCAGCGCGTACAGATCGGTGAGTTGAATGCCCGTATTGAGGACAGCCTGCTTGGCCAGAAGGTGGTGAAGGCTTTTACCAACGAGGAGAAGGAAAAGGCCAAGTTTGAGGAAGACAATATCAATTTCTTTCGCATTAAGAAGGAAACCTACAAGTTTATGGCGGCGTTCCACACGACGACAAGAGCTTTTGACGGGCTGATGTATCTGGTGCTGCTGGTGGCCGGGGGCCTTTTTATGATCAGAGGAAAGATCATGCCGGGCGATTTGGTAGCCTATGTGATGTATGTAAGTACACTGATCGCCACGATCCGCCGGATTATCGAGTTTGCGGAACAGTTCCAGCGCGGTATGACAGGGATTGAGCGTTTCGTGCAGATCATGGACAGCGATATCGAGATTTTTGACGAGCCGGGCGCGGTGCCCTGTGAGCAGCCGCAGGGGAATATTGCCTTTCATAATGTAAGCTTCGAGTATCCGGATGACCACAATGTAGTGTTCAGGGACCTGAACCTGGAAATTCGTGCAGGGGAGAAGATCGCGATCGTGGGACCTTCCGGCGGCGGCAAGACGACGCTGTGTAACCTGATCCCGCGTTTCTATGATATCGACCAGGGAGAGATCCTGTTGGACGGAAAGAATATCCATAAGTATACGATCAAGAGTCTGCGGCAGAATATCGGTATGGTACAGCAGGATGTCTATTTGTTCTCCGGCACGGTGTATGAGAACATCGCTTACGGCAGAGAGAATGCGACCAGGGATGAAGTGATCGAGGCGGCGAAACGCGCCGGGGCCGATGAATTTATCCGTGTGCTGAAGGATGGCTATGATACCTATGTCGGCGAACGCGGTGTGAAGCTGTCCGGCGGTCAGAAGCAGCGGATCAGTATCGCCAGGGTTTTCCTGAAGAATCCGCCAATCCTGATCATGGATGAGGCTACCTCGGCACTGGATAATGAGAGTGAGTTTCAGGTGGCCAGGTCTTTGGAGGCGCTGGCGAAGGGCAGGACTACCATCACCATTGCCCACAGGTTATCCAGTATCCGCAATTCCGACCGGATCCTGGTGCTGACGGAAGAAGGCATCGTGGAGGAAGGCACCCATGAGAGCCTGCTTGCGCTGGGCGGCATTTACCATCATTTCTACGTGACTGCGAATGAACTGAAGTAGACGAGCCGCATAGGCGCGTCGGATGCAGAGCAGACATTAGGTATGATGAGAATGGGAGTGTTACGGTTTATGGGATGAGAGGGGCCTGCAAGGAGGACGACATGGAAACAGAGGGCAGGAAGAGACAGCATATCCTGATCATAGAAGACGATAAAGCCCTGGCTGCCGGACTGTGCCGCGCGCTGCAAAGCGCAGAAACCAGTGCGGACAGCTGTGGTACTTTACAGGAAGCGGACAGGCGGTTAAAGGGAGAAGGGCAGCAGGCGTCTGTTACCGGATATGATCTTGTACTGCTGGATGTCAATCTGCCGGATGGGAATGGACTTGACTTTCTGCAGGAGATAAAGGCAAAGTACGGCATATCCGTTATCCTGCTGACGGCCAATGATATGGAGATCGATATTGTCACGGGGCTGGAACTGGGCGCAGACGACTATATCACCAAACCCTTCAGTCTGGCGGTATTGCGTGCGCGGGTAGCGACGCAGTTACGCCGTGCGCGGGAACAGGCAGAAGCAAAGCGGCACGCCGGACGGGAGCAGATCATTGAGATCGATGAGTACCGGTTTGACTTCGGGCGGATGGAATATTACCGTGGGAATATGCAGGTCGAGTTGAGCAGGACGGAACAGAAGCTGCTGCGCATCCTGGTGGAGAACAGGGGCATCTCTTTGACAAGGGAACGGCTTCTGGAGCGGATCTGGTCCTCGGAAGCTGAATTTGTGGACGAGAATGCGTTGTCCGTCACGGTCAAGCGCCTGCGGGACAAGCTGGGGGCGCAGGAGCGGATCCGGACGGTGTATGGGGTTGGGTATCGGTTTGAGTAGAGAGACAGGCGGAAATTACGGATGCATGTGAAAAAGCAAATGTCAGGTTCGAATTTAAAAAATTAAAATCCGGATTTGTCGTGTGCTTCTTCCGCGAAAACAACGAATCTGAGAAAAAGCCGGTCAGCGTTAAAAGAAAGCCGATAAAAGATGACAGAAAAGCAATTATTATAAAGTATGTATCGGAAAATGGCTTTATCACGAATAAGCAGGCAGGGGGAAATGCTGGGTTTAGCGGATTCCACAACTGAGAGAATTCTGAAAGAAATGGTGATGGAAGGGAAGCTTTTGATAGAGAGAGCGCAAGGCAAGAAAATATCTGTTAAAGGAATAACGATATCGAGACGTAGCACACAGACAGGAGACACCCCATGGCAGATGACAGGCTGGCAATGAGCATATTGATGACAGGCATCCTCTGCCTGCTTGGCGCAGTGCTTCTTGTGACTGTGGATTACTATAAGAGGAGACGCAGCCTGGAGCGGCTGAACCGAATGCTGGATGCCGCTATGGACGGTACATTCCGGGAAAGCATATTTGACGAATCGCTGTATTCCGCGTTGGAAAACAGAATGGCAGAATATCTGAGCGCTTCGGAGATCTCGGCAAGAAGGACAGCGCAGGAGAAAGACCGCATCAAGACGATGATCGCAGACATTTCCCACCAGACGAAGACGCCGTTAGCGAATATTCTGCTCTACACGGAACTGCTGCAGGAGCAGATGCAGTCCGGCTCCGACGAGAACAGGGAAAACTTAGAGCTGCTTGCCGATCAGGCGCGGAAGCTGCAATTTTTGATCGAATCCCTTGTCAAATTGTCGAGACTGGAGACAGGGGTCTTTGCATTACAGCCGAAAAAGAACGCTGTAATGCCGCTTCTTTTTGAGATGGAGAAGGCGTTTGGGAGCCGTGCGCGTGAGAAGGAACTGTATTTGCAGATCCATTCTGAGGAAGTGGAGGAGGTGAGGGAGGCGACAGCCTGCTTTGATCCGAAGTGGACGAAAGAAGCCCTTGGCAACCTTATAGACAATGCCATCAAGTATACGGACCAGGGGGGTGTCACGGTCAGCCTGAAGCCCTATAAACTCTTTGTCTGTATCGAGGTTGCGGATACCGGAAGCGGGATTCCGGAGGAGGAGCAGGCGAAGATATTCGGACGCTTTTACCGTTCGCCGCAGGCGGCAGATCAGGAGGGCGTGGGCATCGGACTCTACCTGGCGCGGGAGATCCTCAAACAGGAGTCGGGTTATATCAAGGTGAGATCAGGAGAGGGCATGGGCGCGGTATTCTCTCTGTATCTGCCGGTGGATTGAGACAGGGAGAATGCCTGCCATATTTTTCTATAATACTTCTCGTTAAAGGTGGTATTGTTTCAAAAAATCTGATGGAGTGATCGGGGGTATGTTTGAGTTCGAAAAATCATCGGTGTTTCGGGTGATGATATAGTCTGCATGGTTTTGTGCCGCACATTCATCCTGTAAACAATCCTCAAAATCAGGAAAATCATTTCTCTCTAAAGCGTGTCGTACATTTTCGTGACTGACATTTGCTACCTGGAGGAATTTCAGGATTCCGAGAATTAGATGTCTGCGGTTTTCAGCGGAGTAATTTTTCCGGAGAATATAAAAAATGTTTGAAACGGTGTGCAGCGCAATACATCCTTTTATCTTTTGGACGCACAAAGCGATAATATATCATTGAATGCTTCATAAAATGGTTCACGCTTTTCAAGCATGCCTAAGATAACATTCGTATCAATTAAAACGAGCACACTTTTCCTCCCTCATTTCCTCCAATTCTTTCTTGTAATCGGAATCGGCGGGAAGCGTACCGGCAAAGGATTGCAACACACGGAATCCTTCCATGCTTTCGGAAATATCAACGGAGTTTTCCGCATGTTCTGTTTTGCCATCTTGATAAATCCATATTGAACGAATGAAATCATATAAGGATTCAAGCGACTGTTCCGGCATTTCCCGAAGCAGGAGAATGGTTTTTTCTAAAGTTGACACAGAAATTTCTCTTTTTAGATTTTTATTATGCTGGATCTTGTAAATTATATGCTGCTGCATGTGGTTTATTTCTATATGAAAACTCTGACACCTCGTGAATTTTTTGAAAGAAGGTCTCCATTCTTTTGAGATAGCATACTACGAGGAAAAATAAAAATCAATAAAAGGGTTATTTCAAACAACAAGCGGGAGGAAAAGCCGTTGAGAGATCCTGGTCTGCCCAAATCTTTCAAAACTGTTAGATTTTATTTTGTACCGGAAAGAAAATAGTAAGAATATTGTGCGATAATCTGTACTGTGAAGAGAAATACAGGTAGCGACATCAGAAATTTCGTCTACGATACTTCACGGTACAGATTTTTTGCGTATTTGGGCCTGGGCCCATTTGGGAAACGCGATGAGCAATTTAGTTCAACAAACTGCGCAAGTTTGGTCGGAATTTGTGGCACTTTGGAATGGAGGTAACGATGACAATACTATCAACCAAAAACTTAAGAAAAATATACGGAGCGGGGCAAAATGAGGTGCGCGCCCTGGACGGCGTGGATCTTAAAGTGGATAAAGGGGAGTTCGTGGCCGTAGTGGGGACGTCGGGCAGCGGCAAGAGCACCCTGCTTCACATGCTGGGCGGACTGGACCGTCCCACGTCGGGGACGGTGGCTGTGGACGGCAAGGATATTTTTACATTAAAAGACGAGGCGCTTACAATCTTCCGCCGTCGGAAGATCGGGTTCGTGTTCCAGAATTATAATTTAGTGCCGGTGCTCAATGTGTATGAGAATATTGTGCTTCCGGTACAGCTGGATGGAAATGAGCCGGACGGAACCTATATCGATACTATTATCGATATGCTGGGATTGTCGGCGAAGCTTACGAACCTGCCGAATAACCTGTCCGGCGGGCAGCAGCAGAGAGTGGCGATCGCCCGTGCACTGGCGGCGAAACCGGCCATCATACTGGCGGACGAACCGACCGGCAATCTGGATTCCAGGACCAGTCAGGATGTGCTCGGCCTGTTGAAGGTCAGCAGCCAGAAGCTTGCCCAGACGATCGTCATGATCACGCACAATGAGGAGATCGCGCAGCTTGCGGACCGTATTATCCGTATTGAGGACGGAAGAATCGTATAGAAAGGAACGGCTAAAAATATGAGAGTGGCAAACAGGAAATGTATCTGCAGGCTCAGCATGGCGCATATGAGGTCTGTGCGAAACAGAAATTTGATCACGATACTGGCGATCGTGCTGACGACGGTATTATTTACGGCGCTTTTTACCGCGGGAATCTCCCTGAAGGAAGGGTTCGAGCAGGCCAACTTTCGGCAGGCGGGAGGTTATAACCATGCGGTGTTCAAGAACATCACGCAGGAACAGTTCGACGATTTGAAGGAGGATCCGCTGATTAAGGAGTATGGTGACAGGCTGTATGTGGGGATGCCGATGGAAGCGCCTTTTCATAAGAACCATGTGGAAGTGAATTATTACGATGGAAATTCGGCGAAATGGTCATTCTGTACGCCGGTCGAAGGGCGTCTGCCAGAGGAGGGCACGAACGAGGCGGCCACGGACACTACAGTGTTAAAGCTGCTGGGTGTGGAGCCAGTGATCGGCAATTCCTTTACAATGACTTTCAATGTGGACGGCGCCCTGACGACGGAGACTTTCACGCTAAGCGGCTACTGGGAATATGATACGGCGATGGCAGCAAATAACGTGGTGATTCCCAGAAGCCGGGCGGAAGAGATCTTTGAGAAGCTGGGTACGGAGGGCAAAAACGGGATGTGCACTTACCATACGATGAATCTTATGTTTGAGAGCGCATTCCGGATCCAGGAGAACCTGCAGGAGATTCTGGACAGGCACGGGTATCAGGACGATAAGCCGGGAGCAGAGAACTATATCGCGACAGGCGTCAACTGGGGGTATGTTACCGCCCAGATGGGGGAAACTATGGATCCGGGTATGATGCTGGCTCTTGCGGCGGCCCTGCTTTTGATCATGTTCACGGGTCATCTAATCATTAACAATATTTTCCGTATTGCGGTGTCAAATGACGTGCGGTTTTACGGTCTGCTTAAGACCATCGGCACCACAGGGCGGCAGATCAAACGGATCATCGTACTGCAGGCGGCAGTTCTTTCCGCGATCGGTATCCCGGTGGGCGCCGCGGCCGGATATGTGCTGGGCATAGCGATCACCCGCATTACGGCGGTCAATATGGACGGCATTACAATGGTCAGGTCTATCGATCCGCTGATCTTTATCGGGGCGTCGGCCTTCTCGCTGATCACGGTATTCTTATCCTGTGGGAAACCGCGCAGAATGGCGGCGAAAGTGTCGCCCATAGAAGCACTGCGGTATACGGAAGGTTATGAGAGTAAGAAGAAACAGAAGAAAGGCAGGACGGGGGCATCCGTCCCGAAGATGGCCTGGGCGAATCTGGGCAGGAACAAAAGCAAGACCGTGATCAGCGTGATCTCTATGTCGTTAGCTATTGTGATCCTGGATATGACCCATGTGTTTACGGGCGGGTTTGATATGGATAAATATCTGCGCGACGTGACGCAGGACTTTCTGTTGGCGGAGGCTTCTTATTTTCAGGTAAACCAGAAATGGAGGAACAGGAAAGCCGGAGAAGAGGCGGCGGTATCGGAGGAGGCGATCGCGGCGATCGAACGGCAGGGCGGCATTACCGGCGGCAAGGCTTACGGCACGGTGTCTTATGTGGAAGAACTGGTCACGGAAGAGAGGGCCAGGGAAATGTATGGAAACTGGCGGAAGGGATCGCTTTCCGGGGAGGATCTTGACTATATGGTCGATCATCTCCTGGAGCATGTGGGGGACAAGCGGGTTCTGGAGACCAGACTGTATGGCATGGAAGAATTCCTGCTTGATAAGCTGGTGGTCATAGACGGCGATCTGAGCAGGCTGAAGGAGGGCGGCAATTACGTGGCAGCGGTGTATGACACGGATGATTACCACAATCTCTATGAGGACTGGCACTGGGCGAAAGTGGGGGATCAGGTTACGCTGCGGTATGTGGATGTATATGAGTATTATAACCCGCAGACGGGAGAGGTCTATCCGGAGAATGTGAGTCTGGGCAGTCTCCTGTGGGCGCAGCGGGCGAAGGCGTATCGGGAGGAAACGTATGAGGTGGTCGCCACCGTGGTCGTGCCGAATACACTGACATATCGCTTTTACGGGGATGACGAATATGTGATGAACGCGGATACCTTTAAGGAGCATACCGGAACGGATGCGGTTTTATACTATGCTTTCGACTGCGCAGACGAAGAGACGGAGGCCATGGAGCAGTACTTGAGAGAATATACGCAAGGGGAGGGGGAAGGTTCTTTCTATGATTATGAGAGCAAGACGACCCGTGCGCAGGAGTTCTATGAGTTAAAGAACATGTTCCTGTTTGTCGGAACGGCGGTCAGCCTGGTGGTGGGGCTGATCGGGGTGCTGAACTTCCTCAATGCGGTCCTCACCGGTATCCTGACCAGGAAAAAGGAGTTTGCCGTGCTGCAGTCCGTAGGCATGACGGGAAAACAGCTGAATATCATGCTGATCACGGAGGGGCTTCTTTTTGCGGGCGGCACCGTGGCTGTCACGCTGGCGCTGGTCGTGGTCATGGGACCGTTGATCGGCCGGGCGATGGAAGGCATGTTCTGGTTCTTTACTTACAGGATCGATATCATGCCGATCCTGGCGGTTGCGCCGTTCTTTCTGCTGCTGGGCGTGCTGGTTCCGCTCATGTCCTACCGCTATGTGGCGAAGCGGTCGGTGGTGGAGCGGCTGCGGGAGGCGGAGTAAAAGAGGCGAAGTAAAAGTAGGAAAGTTCTTTTTAAACTTTTTATTGAGGTTGCATTGCAGGCCTGGCTTGCGATATGCAAGGGTGTGAAAGCCGCGATGGGTATTTTACTCGTCATTTTCCACAAAAAAGAGCCCTGTACTTGTCAGAAATATTAATAAACATTGATAAATTTTCAGAAAATACTTACAAACAGGACAAATTCATGTTACCATAATATATATTAAGGAAATTATCGGCGAAAATATGAGGGCAACACCATGTTGCCCGACAATATTTTTCTTTCATAAGACACATGCTGCTCTAAGCGGTCTGTATTGAGCGAGGCACACTCTGGACATTGAAGACAGAGTCAGAAAAGCGGAATGCGTTTTATGAAGTGAGTTTATGCTCACGGAAACATGGAGGGTCTATGTTTGAGAAGGATCAACTGATTATGTGCGGCGGGCACGGCGTCTGCCGCGTTGTTAACGTTACAGGCAACCCCTTCGACAGATTTGATAAGGTGCGTATGTTCTATGTGCTGGAGCCGGTCTTCGAGAAAGCGAGCACTGTTTATATGCCGGTGGATAATGATAAGGTTGTTATGCGCAGAGTTATGAACAGGGATGAAGCGGAGGAACTGATCGACAATATCACTGAGATCGAGACGGTATGGATCAAGGAGGAGAAGGGAAGGGAGCAGATGTACAAGGATGCGATCCGTACCTACGACTGCCAGAGTCTGGTGCAGATTATCAAGACGCTTTATATGCGTAAGCAGAGTCGTATCAAGGAAGGAAAGAAGGTACTCTCCTCTGACGAACAGTATCTGCGTAAGGCTGAGTCGCTGCTTTATAGTGAGATGTCCATAGCGCTTAATATTCCCAAGGAGGAAGTGCAGGGGTATATTACAGACGCAGTCAGGAAGAAGAAGAGCCCGGTTTGATGCCGGTGCAGCATACCAGTGAAAGGAAAATTATTTTGACAAAATAAAAGTCAGGCCGTAGGGTCTGGCTTTTGCAATATGAGAAATTTTTTCTGCATCAGAAATTGTTCCGAATTCAGGATGTTTAGAAGCAAATCCCGCAAACGAACCCGAATCGTTTTGCTTGCATTTTTTCTGATAAAAATGTATTCTAGTGAATAAAGTGATTTTGACAGGGATGCAGTGAAACAGGCTGAGAATGGAAAGCGATTGAGGATATAGAATGATTATAGATGCAGTGACAGACAGTTTCATAGACGGCGTTAAGTTGCTGCCGTTCCTGTTCCTGACGTATCTTGCGATGGAATATCTGGAGCATAAGGCGGGGCAGAGGATGCAGGAGGCTATACAAAGTGCGGGCAGAGGCGGACCAGCGATTGGCAGCGTGCTTGGGCTTTTCCCTCAGTGCGGTTTTTCGACGGTGGCTTCTAATCTATATGCTGGCAGAATAATCACGATGGGGACGTTGCTTGCTGTTTTCCTATCCACATCCGATGAGATGCTTCCGATCATGATCTCCGAGAATGTTGGCGCCGCAGTGATCTTTAAGATCCTGGCGGTCAAAGTGGCTGTTGCCCTGGCGGCAGGATTTGCGGTGGATTTCCTTTTTCGGGGAAAGCACAGACAGATGCAGATTGAGCATCTGTGTGAACAGCACCATTGTCACTGCGAAAACGGTATCTGGAAGTCGGCGCTGCATCATACGGTGGAGATCTTTCTCTATGTCATGGGAATTTCGCTTGTGCTGAATCTGCTGATCGGATGGATCGGGGATGATGCGATTGGCAGTCTGTTCCTCAACCGCCCAGTGGTGGGGGAACTTCTCGCAGCGCTTCTTGGCATGATTCCCAACTGTGCCTCTTCTGTGGCCATTACGCAGCTATATTTGGAGGGCGTGATGAGTGCGGGAGCAATGACGGCCGGATTGTTGGCCGGGTCGGGCGTGGGGCTGTTGGTGCTGTTTCGGGTGAATGACGATCACCGGGAGAATTTCAGGATTCTTGGATTGCTGTATGGAATTGGCGTTTTGGGCGGCATTGCGGTGAACTGGCTGGGTATTTCAATTTGAGCAGTAGCACGGGCAAGCTTGTGAGATACAAGGGGATTAGTATGGAAAAAAATTATAATAAGACCATTTATGCCTGTTTTGTTGGATATATTGTACAGGCAATCGTTAATAATTTTGTACCACTGTTATTCTTGACCTTTCATAGTACTTACGGAATTCCGATGACACAGATCACGCTGTTGATCACCTTCAATTTTGGACTGCAGTTGCTGGTAGATCTTTTGTCAGTGACATTTGTGGACAGAATCGGGTATCGCGCATCCATGATCCTTGCGCATGTCTGTGCGTCGGCGGGATTTTTACTCCTGACAGTCCTGCCGGATGCGTGTGACAATGCCTTTGCAGGACTTATGATTGCAGTCACAATCTATGCGGTAGGCGGCGGCTTGTTGGAAGTGCTGGTGAGTCCTGTAGTGGAAGCATGCCCGACGGAGAATAAGGAGAAAGCCATGAGCCTTCTGCATTCTTTCTATTGTTGGGGACATGTGGCGGTAGTACTGGTTTCGACTTTGTTTTTCAGAGTGTTTGGTATTGAGAACTGGAAGATTATGGCATGTGCCTGGTCGATTGTACCTTTCGTAAATATGCTTGCATTTACCAGGGTGCCGATCGCTTCCCTGATGGAAGAAGGCGAAAAAGGCCTGACGATGGGCGAACTGTTCCGCAATAAGATCTTCTGGGTATTAATGCTGATGATGGTATGTGCCGGCGCCAGTGAGCAGGCGGTGAGCCAATGGGCGTCTACTTTTGCAGAGTTAGGACTTGGCGTGAGTAAGACAGTTGGAGATCTGGCAGGTCCTATGCTGTTTGCCGTTTTGATGGGAAGCGCAAGAGCATTCTATGGGAAATATGGCGATCGCATTGATCTGGACCAGTTTATGATTGGCAGCAGTGTATTGTGCGTGATTGCATATCTTTGTATTTCTATTGTGCCCAATCCGGTAGTTGGGTTTGTGGGCTGCGCCTTGAGCGGACTGTCTGTGGGTATTATGTGGCCGGGATCTTTCAGCAAGGCGACGGCTTTGATTGCGCGCGGCGGTACGGCGATGTTTGCACTCCTTGCCCTGGCGGGAGATGTAGGCTGTTCCGGCGGACCTACGGTGGTCGGCATGGTGTCAGGGGCATTTCATGACAATCTGAAAACAGGGATTTTGGCGGGAGTTGTGTTTCCGATTCTGTTGCTTGTGGGAATTTTTCTCTGCAGGCTTTTTACTGCAAAGGTGACGGGTCATAAATAATCTGTAAAAGGCTAGACACCTTTCCCGGTTTTTAAGCCAGAAAAAAAAGCACCGTCCCCGAAGCTAAAACCTTCAGAAACAGTACTTTCCTGCACCGCCAGGGGCTCGAACCCTGGACACCCTGATTAAGAGTCAGGTGCTCTACCAACTGAGCTAGCGGTGCACACTTTCAGTTTGGCGCTTACCTACGCGCAAGTGTTATTATAGTATAATGTTTTAGGCATTGCAAGTCTTTTTTTTAAGAAATTTAAGAAAAAAGTTCAAAAATATTAATTTTTGTAATTATGCGACAGGAAAAACAGAAAAGCCGGATCCGATAACAGACGGCTGACAGGATGGAAGGGAGCACAGAAAGCAAGATGATATTTGAGAGTCATGCACATTATGATGATGAAGCGTTTCAGGAGGATCGGGAGGAACTGCTTACTTCGCTCGCTGCACATGGAATTGGCACGGTGATCAATGTGGGTGCCAGTCTTGAGAGCTGCAGGCATACATTGAGGCTGATGGAACAGTATCCATTTGTCTACGGTGCGATGGGGGTACATCCCAGCGAAACAGCAGAGCTGACGGAGGATAGTATGGTATGGCTTCAGGCACAATGCAGTTTGGATAAGGTGGTTGCAGTGGGTGAGATCGGGTTGGATTATTATTGGAAGGAACCCGAAGGATCGGTACAGAAGAAATGGTTTGAGAGACAACTGGAGATGGCGCGGGAAGTGAAGCTGCCTGTGATCATTCACTCCAGAGATGCTGCCAAAGATACGCTGGATATGATGCGGGCGCTTCATGCAGAAGAGGTCGGCGGCGTGGTACACTGCTATTCTTATACGAAAGAAATGGCAAGAGAATATTTGAAGATGGATTTTTATTTTGGAATCGGCGGCGTCATTACTTTTAAAAATGCGAAGAAATTGAAAGAGGCGGTAGAGTGGATCCCAATGGAAAAAATATTGCTTGAGACGGACAGCCCTTATCTGTCACCGGAGCCAAACCGCGGTAAGAGAAATTCGTCGCTTAATCTGCCCTATATTGCGCAGGAAATTGCAAAGATAAAAGGCATTACGTATGAAGAAGTGGTAGAGATCACAGGGAAGAATGCAGACAGGTTGTTCTTGTCGGAGCATTAAGCTTACAGCGTAGAGCATCAGCGGATTTTTGATCATACGACAGGCGTGAGGATCTGGAAAGTCAGGTTTGAGAGACTGGCTGTGAAGAAAGGTGAGAAACGGGGGAGCGATATGGCGACACTTGGCAATAGAAGAAATACAGCGGAGATTATTGAGAAATATCATTTCTGTTTCCAGAAAAAGTTCGGGCAGAATTTTCTGGTAGACAGCAACATACTGGACAAGATCATCGAATCAGCGCAGATTACGAAGCAGGACTGTGTGCTGGAGATTGGACCTGGCATTGGCACGATGACCCAGCGCCTGGCGGAAGAGGCGGGAGAGGTGATCGCTGTGGAGATTGATAAGAATCTGATTCCGGTGCTGCATGACACTCTTTCGGCGTACAATAATGTGACGCTTATCAATGCGGATATTTTGAAGCTTGACTTAAATCAAATCGTTGAGGAGCGAGGAGGTAATGCCGTTAAGGTGGTGGCGAATCTTCCCTATTACATTACGACGCCGATCATCATGGCGCTCTTTGAGAAAAAAGTGCCGCTTAAAAGCGTGACGATCATGGTGCAGAAAGAAGTGGCGGATCGTATGCAGGTTGGACCTGGCACGAAAGATTATGGCGCATTGTCGCTGGCGGTACAGTATTATGCAAGACCAGAGATTGTCGCCAGGGTTCCGGCATCCTGCTTTATGCCGAAGCCGAACGTGGACAGTACGGTGATTAAGCTGACCCGTTATGAGAAACCGCTGGTCAAGGCAGAAAATGAGGCATGGCTTTTTGCGGTCATACGGGCGTCGTTTAATCTGAGAAGAAAGACGCTGGTAAATGGGCTCGCCAATGCGGGAAACTTGGGAGTTAACAGGAAACAGGTGGAAGAGGTATTGACAGAAATGGGGCTGGCGGTTACCGTGCGCGGGGAAACATTGACATTAGAACAGTTTGCCGATTTGAGCAGCCGGCTTTGGCAAAAATGCAGTCATACAATATAAAGTGATTGTATATTGATGCACTTCCATATATTGGTATATGATGGAATAAAATCATCATTTTCTACATCTTTATTTACATTGATTAGAGGCTATGGTAAACTAAGACAGTGAAAATAGGGTTTATATGGCCATATGCCTGACAGAGGGCAGGCCGCATAAGATGAAGTTAGCTGGATAGAGAATGGCTGGCAGTGAGAATACAATGATGAGGTGAGCACCTTGGATAAGTATGAATATAAAATACGTGCCGAGGAGATCAATGCTTTGATCGCTGAGGGAAAGTACGCAGAAGCCGTTCAGATCGCTGACACGATCGACTGGCGCAGAGTGAAGAGCGTCATGATGTTGTGCAAGATCAGTGATCTGTATAAGATCAACAGACGATATCAGGAGAGCAGGGATATCTTGCTGCTGGCATATGAGAAACATCCGTCGGGCAGGCTGATCCTCTACTCCCTGTGTGAGCTTTCCATCAAACTTTCCGACACTACAGGCGACGAGTACGTACAGGCGCTTAAGTATTACAGAGAATTCGTGGAGATTGCGCCCAACGATACGAGCAGATATATTCTGCAGTACCGTCTTTATGAGGCGCAGGATGTCAGTCTGGAGGAGAGAATTGCGGTTCTGGAAGAATTTAAGAAGCGTGATTATAGAGAGAAATGGGCATATGAACTGGCGTATCTGTATCACAGGATCGGCCTGACGACCAAATGTGTGGAAGAATGCGATGAGATGTTCCTCTGGTTTGGAGAAGGCAAGTATGTGATCAAGGCACTGGAGCTGAAACGGCTGCATGAGCCTTTGAATGAGGATCAGCAGGAGAAATATGCTCTGTGGATGCAGGCGAGGGAAACTAAGGAAGAGCCTTATGAGACAGAGGCGCCTGAGGAGGACCGTGATCAGGAAGAGACTTCCCAGGAGGCTTACTCTTATAGTGATGAGGGGTACGCTGCAGAGGAGGAAGAGACCGGATATGGAAGATCAGTGGCGGATGCACCGACTACGGAGCTTCCGGAAGTCAAGACCGTAGATGTGGGCCAGTATAATACGATCAATTTACAGATGGCTTTGGCAGAGAGTATGAGAGAGATCCTGGATGAGGATGAGCCATCCGAGCAGGAGATTTCGGAGGAGGAGCAATTCCACAAGCAGGAAATGCCGGTGGAGGAAGATAGTCCGGATGTTTCTTTGGCGGTGCAGAACGAAGAAGATCACGTCCAGGAAGCACAAGAGACAGAAGCAAAAGACGAGAAAGAAGATTCCACTGAACTTGTAGAGGAGACGGCAATTATAGAAGAACCTTCCGGGAAAACAGCTGCCGTAGTGGATTTTGCTACGCGAAAAGAGGCGAAGAATCCGGAGAATACAGTAATAGATGAGGAGATACAGGACAGCAAATGGAACGCTGCGGACAGTGTACCGGTTGAACCGGCTGCAGAGACGGATGCCGTCAGTCCGGAAGAAGAGATCATGCAGGAAGAAGATCCATACGAACCGGATGACGATGCGATCACGAAGTCGTTGATTGCTCCTTTGCTGCAGGAGACGATCCGTCTGCCGGATCCGAAGGAAGTAGAAAAGAAGCTCCACCAGAAAGATACAGCGGTCTTTGACGCCCAGCAAATCTTAGAACAGATGAAGAAAGAGGCGCAGAGAAAAGCAGAGGAAGTGGAAAGAAGACGGGCAGCGGAAGCGGCAGGCGTTCTGACGCCGTTAAATACCAAACCGTCAAAATATGACAGTCTTCTTTCTCAGGAATATGATGGTCAGATCAGCCTTGTGATGCCGGAGGCAGAGCGGGTAGAGAAGCAGATCACCGGCCAGCTCAGTATTGAAGACATTATGGCTGAGTGGGAAGAGATGAAGAAGACCAATGAGCAGAAGCGCATGGAGGATGTCAGGCAGCGGATTTTGGAACATACAGGAGATCTGTTTGCGAACTTTGATGAGGCGACGAAGAACGGTCTTTTGGAAGAGCTGGAGAGAGCATTCGTTGCAGCGATCATGAAAGAGTCAGGCAAGAAACTGCCGATCAAGAAGGTGATTCTGCCGGATGACACAGACAAGAAGGCTTCCTCCAAACGAATACAGCCTGAGCCGGAGGAAACGGAAGAGGAGACAGAGGAGATTCTTTCGGAGGATGAGGTGTATGATGAAGAGGGGCAATTAGAAGAAACCGAGGAAGCTGTCTCAGAGGAAGAGATTTCTGACGAGCCGGAAGAAGAACCTGTGGCAGAAGAAGAACACGCGGAGAGCGATGCGGCAAGAAGCCGTGAACTGACGGAAGAAGAGCGTGAGCTTTTCGGAGAATTCATTCATCACCGGAAGACAGAGAGACAGCTTGTACATACGCTTGACAATATGAGTCTTGCTCCATATACGGGTAACGTGCTGGTTACAGGCGAAGAAGAAGAGACGACACTGACGCTGGCAAAAGCATTGATCCGTGAGATGCAGCTTAACGATAATAATTTTTCAGGCAAGGTGGCTAAGATCTCTGCCGCGGTGCTCAATAAGAAAGATATCGAAGAAACTTTCGGCAAGCTGGATAACGGTGCACTGATCATAGAGTCGGCTTCCCGTCTAAAACCTCAGACGGCGGCGAAGATGGTAAAGGCGCTGGACAGGGAGAACAGAGGACTGCTCGTTCTTATGATTGACCGGAAGGCGAAGATCAATGAACTTCTGGAGAAGAATCCGGCGCTGAAGGATCACTTTAATCTCCGTATGGATATTGAGGCGCTGGACGATGAGGCGTTGGTGGCCTATGCAAAGCAGTATGCTGAGGAGATGGAATATTCCATTGATGAGTTTGGTATTCTGGCGCTTCACACAAGGATCGCAGATATGCAGACGAGCGACCACGAAGTGAATATGGCTGAGGTCAGGGATCTGGTTGACGAGGCGATCTACTACGCGAATAAAAAGACGCCAGGACATTTTATGGATATTTTACTGGCGAAAAGATATAATGAAGAGGATATGATCGTTTTACGAGAGAAGGATTTCATGCATTATTAAGAAAAGAACTGCAGATGCCGTTCTGCAGTTGGGGACATTAAGAAGAAAAAGTAACGGGGGAGATGCTTATGGCAAAGAGAGAAACAAACAAGACAGTAAAAAAAGAGACCGGGAGGGCAGTCAAGAAGGAAGTTCAGAAACCGGAAGAAAATAAGGTTTTTATTTCGGAAGCGGATCAATATGTATTTGGTCAGGGGACGCATTATGACATCTATAAGAAGTTAGGGGCACATCCTTCTGTGGAAGATGGCGTGAAGGGTATGTTTTTTGCAGTGTGGGCGCCTCATGCGGCGAGCGTCAATGTGATCGGTACTTTCAACGGCTGGAATGAAGAACTGCATGTGATGGAGAAGATCGGTCCTATCGGTATTTATACGTTATTCGTGCCGGGGGTAGGTGAGAATGAGATGTATAAGTATCTGATCCGCACACCCGAAGGTGAGAAGCTGTACAAGGCAGATCCTTTTGCAAACTATGCGGAGATGCGTCCTGGCAATGCATCGAAAACCTATGATATTACGAAGTTTAAATGGACAGACGGCACGTGGATGACGAACAGGAATGGCAAAGATTATAACAAAGAGCCTGTGGCGATCTATGAGTGTCATATCGGTTCCTGGATGAAGCACCCGGACGGCACGAAAGAAGGATTCTACAACTACCGTGAGTTTGCAGACAGAATCGTAGAATATTTAAAAGAGATGAAATATACGCATATCGAGTTGATGGGGATCGCGGAATATCCTTATGATGGTTCCTGGGGATATCAGGTGACAGGTTATTATGCACCGACGTCAAGATATGGAACGCCGGACGATTTCATGTACCTGATCAATACACTGCACCGCAATAAGATCGGTGTGATCCTCGATTGGGTTCCGGCGCATTTTGCGACGGATGCGCATGGTCTGGGCAGATTTGACGGTCAATGCGTGTTCGAGCATCCAGATCCGAGGATTGGAGAGCACCCGGATTGGGGAACGAAGATCTTTAACTATGGTAAAAATGAGGTCAGGAACTTCCTGATTGCCAATGCGCTTTTCTGGATCAAGGAGTACCATATCGACGGAATCCGCGTGGATGCTGTGGCTTCTATGCTATATTTGGATTATGGTAAGCGTGACGGCCAGTGGGTGCCTAATAAATACGGCGGCAATGAGAACCTGGAGGCGATCGAGTTCTTTAAGCATCTGAATTCTGTTGTATGTGGTACATATCCCGGATTTTTGACGATCGCAGAGGAGTCAACTGCATGGCCGAAGGTGACTGGCAAGGTAGAGGACGACGGTTTGGGATTCTGCTTTAAGTGGAACATGGGATGGATGCATGATTTCTGTGAATATATGAAGCTTGATCCGTACTTCCGTAAGAATAATCACTATGCCATGACATTTGCCATGACTTATAACCACAGTGAGAATTATATTCTGCCGTTGTCTCATGATGAGGTGGTGCATCTGAAGTGTTCCATGGTCAACAAGATGCCTGGTTATCCGGTGGATAAATATGCAAATCTGCGTGTGGGATATACCTATATGTTCGGTCATTCCGGCAAGAAACTTCTCTTCATGGGCCAGGATTTCGGACAGGAGAGGGAGTGGAGCGAAGAGAGAGAGCTTGACTGGTTCCTGCTGGCGGAAGAACAGAATAAGGGAATGCACGAGTATGTGAAAGAACTTCTGAAGATGTACCGTAAGTACCCGGCGCTGTACTCGATCGACAATGACTGGAGCGGTTTTGAATGGCTGAATGCGGACGATGCGGACCGCAGCGTTTATAGCTTCTTCAGGAAAGATGAGACGGGCAAGAACAACATTATGTTTGTGCTCAATATGACTCCTATGATGTGGGAGAACTATATGATCGGCGTTCCGAAGAAAAAGAAATACAAACTGCTGTTGAACAGTGACGAGAAGCGCTTTGGCGGCCAGGGCCATGAAATTCCGGCGGAGCTGAATGCGGTTAAGGGGGAATGTAATTTTAAGAAGTATACGATCTCCTTTGATCTGCCGCCATATACGGCCGCAGTGTTTGTGTTTTGACGATAGGTTGAAGGAATGAGGAGTCTTTATTAATATAATTTTCTATGGAAAAGAGATGAGAGAAATTCTTGTCTCTTTTTCTGTTTGGAAACGACTTTTTCCTGTTATTTTGTAAGAACATCATGTATAATATACGGCAAGTAATAAGGGCGCCCTTCAGATGGTCAGTGAACAGCGTTCTACATTCGGCGCCTATCAGAACCGCATCGAACATGCGAGGAATATCAATGCAAATGTGGAGGAGAACACGCAGGCGGCGGAATCCCGCATCAGGGACTCTGATGTGGCGGACTTGATGATGGAATATTCGATCAATAATATTCTGATGCAGGCGGGGACAAGTATGCTGACGCAGGCAAACCAGAGCAGTCAGTCGATCCTGGAATTGCTGCAGTAATGAGAAGACAGGGAGATCATTTATGGGAAAAGTTATATTACTATCATGCGAAAGATGCGGTTGTAAGAAGGAAATGTCAGTCGGAGTGGGGCTGATGAGTAATAATCCAGCGGTCATAGCTTCCTGTCTGAACAAGGAGGAAGCACAAACGTGGCGTGAACTGAACAGCCAGCAGAAGATTGATTTTTTTCAGGCAGAACAGAAGGTGTTTTACTGTGAACATTGTAAAGACCTGCAGTGCCAGTTTACGGTAGAAGCTGATCTGACAGACGGGACGAAAGTGGTGTTTGGCAGGCGGTGTGAGAAATGTCAAAGTGAGCTGGTGGAAATAAGTTTAAGGACGCATCATATGCCATGCCCGATCTGCAAAGAGGGGGATCTGAGCTGGAAAGAAGCAGGGCTTTGGGATTAGCATGTCGCGCTGGAATCCTTAAGACTTTTTGGAAGATTAAGATAGAACATACAAGAGGGGGAACGTATGGTCGTCAAACATAATATTACGGCATTGAATGCCAACCGTAATCTCAATACAGTGACCGGGAAACAGGAAAAGAATACCGAGAAGCTCTCATCCGGCTATAAGATCAATCGTGCGGCGGATGATGCGGCAGGACTTGCGATCTCGGAGAAAATGCGCCGGCAGATCAGAGGCCTTACACAGGCGTCCCTAAACACGCAGGACGGGATTTCCTTTGTCCAGAGTGCGGAAGGTGCGCTGAATGAGGTCCATGCGCTTCTCCAGAGGGGGAATGAACTGGCGGTCAAGGCGGCCAATGATACAAATATGGCCGAAGATCGGGAAGCAATCTATGCGGAGATCAGGCAGCTTGGCAATGAGATCGACCGGATTTCAAGAGATTCTCAGTTTAATGAGATGAATATTTTTGATTCCTCCAATGCGTCGTCAGAGACAAAGAATGCGCGTCGCGCTCCAGATCACTTTTCAGATATCATCTTTCTGGATGCGGATTATGTATCTTTTGATATGCAGAGTTTTGCGGGCGCCATTAATGAGGCGAAGGCAGCAGGCTTAAACTTTACACAGGACGGACTGGCGGACTTTGCCAATGCCATCAAGGGTACTTACATGCCTAAGCTGTTAGGCAAAATCGTAGGTGCGCTGCCGCAGTCTGCCAAGCCTACTGTACAAGGGTTACAGATCAGTCTGAAAATGTATTATAAGAATGACTCTACGCTGGCATATGTATCTTCTAACGGGGTTTCGTTTCAGTTAGGAGTCAATATGAAATATCTGTCGGAGAATAATAAACAGATTGCCATGACGGATGATCTGGCCACCACAATTGCCCATGAGATGACACATGCAATTATGTTTGATGCTGTGACGAACGGTATGCTGGGCATACAGGGGGCAGATCGGTTTCCTTCCTGGTTTGTGGAGGGCACGGCGCAGGCAGTCGGCGGTGCGCTCAATTATTGCCAGGAACTTACCAACAGAGTGATGTCGCAGGGAGATAAAGCGATCCAGAACTGGCTTGCGAAACTGACAGACACTTCGAATGACTATAACGCGTATGCCCAGGGATATATCGGGAGTATGTATCTGGGTTATGTCGCCGGGGGAGGCGGCGCAGTCACAGCAGGGACAATCGCGAAAGGTCTGGACAATATTCTGAAAGATATTGAGAACGGGTTTTCTCTGGGACAGGCCATCTCCAGACAAACCCAGGGGAAATATGATGATCTTGCAGACTTTGAGGATAGTTTTCCTAAGGATGCGGTAGAGTTTACGAAAGAACTGGTTGCGGAGATCAGAAAAAGGCCGGATGGTACAGGTTCTATCGCTTCACCCGACGGATTATCTGGTGGGAAAGATTCTCTTTTACAAGGAGGCGGCACAGACGACTACTTCGTCTTGAATGTGGATCAGAGTGATCATTACAACAACAGTCAAGTTTTAGGTAATACGAATACTTACACCGGCGGCGGTGCGACAACGACCGGCGGGCTGGACAGAGGCGGGAATGCCAATCCTGATGCGGCGTCGAAATGGGGGAGCTCTTCAGACGCAAAACGTGGAACAGTGCAGCGTTCCGGCAGCATGTTCGTGCAGGTTGGTTCTGAGTCGGGCCAGCATATTTCCTTCAGCACTTTTAAGTTGTCGGCGCAGGATCTTGGCGTGGCAGATGTTAAGGTTGATTCCATGGAGAATGCCGGTAAGGCAATTGATAAGTATAAGAAAGCGATCCAGTGTGTATCTACGATGCGCTCCGAATATGGTTCCGTACAGAATCGTCTGGAGCATACGGGTGTTAATCTGGATAATATCGTGGAGAACACGCAGGCAGCGGAATCTCAGATCCGTGATACAGATATAGCGGAGGAGATGGTAGAATATTCTGTCAATCAGATTCTGGCGCAGGCTGGTACTTCTATGTTGACGCAGGCGAATCAGAGCCATCAGATGATATTGGAATTGCTTGGATGATAAGATCCATAGGAGGACAAGGAGATCGGAGAACTTCCTCGTGGAATCCCTGGACCGTTAAGCGGCGCAGATACAGCGAGGCGCAGCGGTCCGGGGATTTGTGTTGAAGGGTTAAGAAAGTGGATGATTTTGCCGAAATAAAAGGCAAATGTACAAAAGTACAATGCGATCAGACCTACTGCATGGAGTGAGTGTATGAAAATTACGTTTGACAATAACAACACAAATCAAAATGTAGACAAGGTAACGACAACTACACATAGAGATACCCACACAGAGAGGACAACTCAGGCGGGTGCATTCGCATTAGACATTTCTGGCACAGTTATGGATAACACGGCTTACAAGGGTCAGGGAAAGACCACAGAAGAGGTTATGCAGGATGCGGGGCAGATGAATGTTGCCACGCAGAGAGACTATATGACAGTAATGTCTAATACTATGTCTGCGGAGGATTATAACCGGATGATGGAAGAAGGTTATGATGTCGGCGACATGGATGTAGAAGAGATCGTTACTATTGTTGACAAGATCAAAGCGGAGCTGATCAAAGGCGGCACACAGGTAGTCGGCTATACGGATCAGATCGATGCGGAGACATTGAGAGAGATCACGGGCAGCGAGGCTTTTGCCAGAGAATTGGCGAAACAGTTTCGACAGCATGATGTTCCCCTGACGGAGGAGAATGTCAGGAATGCAAAGAAAGCTTATGATAAGGCAACAGAGATTCAGGGGCTGACAGAAGGCGCTGCGAAATATATGATAGAGAACCAGATGGAGCCGACGATCGATAATCTGTACCGGGCAGGCTACAGTTCGACGGCGGACGGCGACAGACAGGGCAGAGGCTATTATGCTGACGGGGCAGGCTATTATGCCAAAAAGGCGGAGGAGTTTAACTGGCAGCAGTTACGTCCGCAGATGGAGCGGGTTCTGGAAGAAGCGGGTCTGGAAATCAATGAAGAGACTCTGGAAGATGCGCAGTGGCTGATTGAAAAGGGTATTCCTCTGACGCCGGAGTCGGTGACAGCTTTATATACGCTGGACACTTTGACGCTTCCGCAGGAGGAAGAGAAGATCTTATCGGCCATTGCGGCGGCCATCGCAGACGGCAGAAGCGCGGGGGAGGCCAATCTCGCAGACGGCAGAAGCAATCTGGAGAAAGCGGCGCAGTATGTAGAGCGGTTCGATCAGGTTACAACACAGGCGGTCGATCAGGTTATAGAAGAAGGCAAAGACCTTACCCTGGCTAATTTAGAAAAGGCGTCAGTTTCTGCAGATGCCGGGGATCAGAGTGTTTCTGGAGAGGATATAGCAGATCAAAATGCCGGCTCTTCCGGCAGCACGAATGACCAGGGCAGCGTTAAGGCGGAAATGCAGGAAGCCGCCGGCGGCAGACCAGAGGAATCTGCGGGCATCAGCGCCATATCAGCAGAGGAGTCTGCAAGTATTGCGGCAAGGAGACAGTTGGAAGAGATCCGCCTGATGATGACGGTGGAAGCCAACCGCAAGCTATTAGAAAGCGGCTATGCGATCGACACCACAGAACTTGAGAAGCTGGTGGATGCCTTAAAGCAGATCGAGGCGCAGCACAGGCAGCTTTTGTTTGGAGAGACAGATGTTGACAGGGCAGCACGCAAAGCTGCATTATATGCGGAGACGCGGAGTAAAGTATCGGAGATTCCATATCTGCCGATCGCCATTGCGGGAAGATTCAGAGTAACCGATGAAGATTTCACGCTGAATCAGGTACATATAGATGGCACCGCCTTAAGAAAGCACTATGATGAGGCGAAGGAAAGATATGAGACATGGATGTCGTCACCCAGGGAAGATCTGGGAGATTCCATTCAGAAAGCTTTCCAGAATGTGGATGATATCTTAGAAGATCTGGGCATGGAAGTAAATGAGGAGAACCGTCGGGCGGCCAGGATCTTAGGCTATAATAGAATGGAAATGTCGCGTGAGAATCTTGAGACAGTACGGGCATCGGATATGGAGCTGCAGCGTGTAGTAGATAAGATGACGCCGGCAACCGTTCTGCAGGCGATCCGGGATGGAAAGAATCCATTGGAGATGACTCTGCCAGAGCTGGATGCTTATCTGGATTCCGTACAGCGCGGCGAGCAACAGGATGTTGAGAAATTCAGTAAGTTTTTGTATAAATTAGATAAGAATAAGGCGATCACGGAGGAGGAGCGGACATCCTATATCGGAATCTACCGTATGCTCAGACAGTTTGAGAAGACGGACAATGCCGGTGTCGGAGCGCTGGTCAATATAGGAGCAGAGGTTTCCTTCAAGAATCTGTTGAGCGCGGTGCGCAGCCAGAAGAGGGCAGGCATGGATTTCATGGTGGATGACGCGTTTGCCGGTGTAGAAGCGATCGAGAAAGGCATGTCCATCACAAAACAGATTGAGACGGGATTCCCGAAATATTATCGGGATATCGTTGGTAATATTGCCGACCGGATGGCGAAGCAGGATGCCTCTACCCAGAGGGAATACGAACAGGAGCAGATGCAGGACTGCAGAAAAGCGTGCGAGGCCGAAGATGCTGTTATCGAGGAACTGTTGCACAACAGACAGCCTGTAACGATCAATAATCTATCTGCCGCCGATCTATTGATGAATAAACCGGGTGAAGTTTATAAGAAATTAAATGAGTACACGACCCCTGGCAGGAAAGAGAAAGTAAAGGATGCCATGGCGCATCTGCAGGAAGCGCTGACGGATCGGGATACAGCGCAGGAAGCCTATGAGGAGATGCAGCAGGTCTATGAAGAAGTGTTGGAAGAGGCCAGCTATAGCACGCAGATCAGTTACATTGATCTGAAGATGATCCAGAGCTGCCACAGACAGCTTGCTTTAGCAGGCAGTCTTGCGAAAGAGGAGAATTACCAGATTCCGGTAGAGATCAATGGCGAGACGACGTCCATTCATCTGCGTGTGCTGCACGACCAGACCGAGGGCGGCAAGGTTAAGGCGACTTTTGAGACCGTTGGTTATGGCCGGGTTGCGGCAGAGTTTGGCATCAGAGGCGGCAAGGTTTCCGGTTATATTGCTTGTTCCACGCCGGAAGGCGCCGAGGCAGTCCGCACAAAGAGCCAAGAGTTAAGAGAAAACCTGCAGGATCTTTTCTCTTCAAGAGAGGGCAAGGCGACAGTAGGCGATATTGGAGTTGTTTACAGCAGCGAATTGGATCTGAATTATTTTACAGCGCAGAAGATGCAGGAGGATGCCTCGACGGTCGAGACGGCAGACCTGTATCAGACAGCTAAGACATTTATTTCAGTGATCACAGCATAGAACAAAAATGAGTAGGAATAAGGCAGACAGGAGGAACTTACTATGAAGATCAGTTACAACGCGGCGGCAATGCGCGCCAACAATGCATTGAATAGATCGGATCAGAGACTGACGACATCTCTGAAAAGACTTTCATCGGGCTTAAAGGTTACAGCGGCTAAGGAAAATCCATCCGGTTATGCGATCGGGCGCAGAATGAATGCACAGATCGGCGGCGTGACCGTAGCGACCCAGAGCGCCAATAATGGTATCTCTATCATTGAGACAGCGGACGGCGCTTTGACAGAAGTGCATGATATGTTGCAGAGAATGAATGAGCTGGCAGTAAAAGGAGCGACGGGAACACTTACGACAGAGGACAGACAGACGCTGAATCAGGAACTTAAGCAGTTAAAGGAAGAAGTGACCCGGATCGCCAATGATACGGAATTTAACGGACAGCCATTGTTAGACGGCAGCTTTGACCTGAAAGGATATACAGACAGCCAGGTTGTCAAAGTAGATTATTATACGGACGAAGTGCTGGCCAAGAAGTACAAGATTGATGCGCTTGATGTGCAGTATAATGCGGATGGAACGATTGATCTGGATGCGACGAAAGCGTCCTTCCAGGCGGGAGATGGATTCCCGGACGATGCTGTTGTGACAGAGGTCGGGCAGGATAAGGTGACAATCAAAGGAAGCGGGGATTTTGAAGTGACGATCATGGTAACGCCTCCTGGAACAGTGATCGATGGACAGGGTACGACTGTGGGGAATCCCGTACAGTGTGCGGGTGTAACGCTTGATCTTACACGGATCGGCGCCATGGATACGCAGATCGGTGCAAATGAAGGACAGCAGTTGGAGATTCGTATTCCGGAGATTTCCTTAAACCGTCTGGGTATCGAGAAGACAGAAGTGACTACGCAGGACAGCAGCAGTGATGCGATTACGGAGATTAAGGGGGCGATCCAGTATACGTCAGACGTGCGAAGCCGTCTGGGGGCATATCAGAATCGTCTGGAACATACGATCAGCAGCCTGGATATCACGAAGGAGAATATGACGGCATCTTATTCCCGTATCATGGATGTGGATATGGCAGAGGAGATGACGGCTTATACGACAGAACAGGTTATCTCACAGGCAGCGACGTCTATGCTTGCGCAGGCCAATGAGAGACCTTCCCAGGTGCTGCAGTTGCTGCAATAAGAAGACATGAAGTTATGCTAAGGCATCAAAATACGATGCCTAAGTATAACTAGGTCATGTCTGGGAGAATGCGTGGAGCATGCATTCTCCTGGTATCAGGAAGCGGTCATGGTTGGACCGGGGTAAGATATAGAAAACATAAGGACGGGAAGGAGAAGCGGGCAGAGGGTATGACGAAGGAAGTGAAACAGGAATTAACGCTGCGGATCACGCAGGCGAATAAGACGCAGTTGATCACGATTCTGTATGAGATGGTCCTGCTTTACCTTGATGAGGCAGAGGATGCGCTGGCAGCGGATGATAAGGCAGAGTTTAAGGGTGTGATCCGTAAACTCCGGGGCTGTATGAATGAGTTAACGGCATCTCTGAATCTGGAGTATGAATTGGCGCAGAATCTGTTGCAGCTTTATCTGTATGTGAACCGGGAACTGGTTCAGGCATCTTCTCATTTTGAGAAAGAGAATCTGGAGCATATCCGTAAGGTGATTATGGAGCTGCATCAAGCATACCAGAAGATTGAAGGTCAGGACCGGTCAGGACCGGTTATGGGAAATACACAGACTGTTTATGCAGGGCTTACTTATGGCAGGAATACGCTGACAGAGAACATTGCAGATCCTACGACAAACCGGGGATTCTGTGTGTGACGCCGTGCACTATAGTAAGCGATATGACAGAGAGGCGCTTTTGGCGGCCGTGAAAGCGATAAATAGAAGTTTTGCAGAACAAGAGGAACGATTTCTATACAACAATCCCGGAGATGTCAATAGACATTTCCGGGATTTGTGCATCCATAGTAACAGTTAGGTCCAGGTCTGCGCATTACTGGGTTGAACTGTAACCATTCATAAGAAGATCACAGGTACGCGTCCAGAGTATTTAAGAGAATAACGACAGAGCGCGGTACGCCTCCCCCTGGCTGCTTTCCGTCAGCAGTTCCGTTTCCGCGGCCCGTTCCAATAAGTATTTGTAACGTTTCATGACAGCATTCACTTCATAGATATAACAGTCAATCAGATCGGGATCGGTCACATTGTCGAAATTTGAATAGGCGATCTCCAAAGCAAAACGTGATTGTGCCAGCTCTTCCTGCAGGGTCAGTCTGTGTTCATCCACGATCGTATTAGTTTCTGCCGGAATACAGGGTTGTTGATGAAAAAGAACTCTCATAGGATTACCATGCCTTTCTGATATTTTTGCAATACCGTGGTTCTCATATTAAAGTATAGGTAAGAAATGGAAAAATATTCATGTAATTTCCAGAACAAGCCATGCATAGGTATAAAGTAAGGAGAACATGAAATGTTTTCGTAAAAAAGGGGTAGAAAGAGGCGTAGTTATAAAATGATGAATGGAAATGGTATGTTGGCGATCTTAGGAGTTTGCCTGGTGGTGCTGATCATTGGCGCAATGGGAAGAAAAGTAGAATGGCTGGTTAACTTTATCCTGCGTGCGGTGATGGGAACGGTAGGGATTTACTTTCTGAATTATTTTCTGGCGTCACAGCAGTTATCCTTTGCGGTGGGAATCAATCCACTTACAGTTTTGACATCGGGATTCCTTGGATTTCCGGGTCTTGTTGTACTTTATGGCATTCATTTTTTTAAAATGTTGTAGAATTTTCACAAAATTATTTTTTGTGAAAAATACAACTGGACAAGTAGTTCATATGTGAGTATAATTCAATTCACAACTCAAGAAATTCTATGTGAAGCTAAGGAAAGCTCTTTTCCTCTTTACTTCACTCTATTGCCTGGCGGCATCGGGAGATTCATCCCATTTATTTCATTGAGTCAGATTATGTTGAGATAGGGAGGTGTTTTTATTGGACTGAGTTACAATCAATCTCTGCTACTTCTTTTTCTGCTTCTTGCTGCACTTGCAGATCTTAAGACAGATCATATTCCGAATGGCTTTATTGCAATCGGTATTGCGACAGGGTTAACGGGTAGCTATCTGTATGGACCGGGTTTGTTTCATTCGGCGGTATCTATGTTTCTGGCGTTTCTGCTTTTGTATCCCCTTTTTCAGATTGGCGCAATGGGAGCTGGCGATAGTAAGACGCTTATCATGGCAGGCAGTTTCCTAAAGGTACAGGAGTTTTTGATTATTTTGGCAGCGGCATTTGTGATCGGAGCGGTCTTCTCTCTGTTTAAACTGGCAGCAGAAAGAAATGGAAGACAAAGATTGTTCTATCTGGGAACCTATGTGGTAGAAACAGCGAAAAACAGGCGTTTTAAGGTATACGGAGAAGAGTTGCTACAGGATCAGGAATTATACCGCAGCAACAAGATACACTTTACGGTTCCAATCTTGTTTGGCGCGGCGCTTAGAATAGGAGGGCTGATTTGAGACAGAAGATTTTTGCGATCTGTGACAGGGAGGAAGCGTATGCGCTCAGAATGGCGGAATACATGCTGGAAAAAATGAGGATTCCATATGCACTGCATTTATTTACGAAAGTGGAGGAACTGGAGAAATTCATGGAACGGGAACAGATTGAGATTCTGTTGATTGCAGAGAGTGCATTGGAAATGCTGCGGGAGGAGTACATCAGGGGTCAGGTTGTGCAGATGTTTATCCTGCAGGAGAATGACATGCAGGAATCTGACATGAAAGAGAATCTGGTACAAAGGAACGAGAGGCAGGAACGCGGTGTACCAGTATCTTACATCAGTAAATTCCAGAGTCCGGAGAGGATCGTTGCCACGCTTTTAGAATCGGCACAAGGATTGGCGGACTGGTGCCGGATAGGGACGCAGACGTCAGAGGAGGTGAAATTGATCGGGGTTTATTCACCGGTTAAACGTTGTCTGCAGACGACCTTCGCACTGACAATGGGGCAGATTCTGGCGCGGGAGCACAAAGTGTTGTATTTCAACTTAGAGAGCTATTCTGGGTTTGGACAGATGCTGGGACGGGAATTTCTCGCAGATGTAACGGATGTTATGTACTATTTCAGATGCGATAAAGACAAATTGGCACTGCATCTGCCGTCAATTGTACAGAACATCAATGGGTTGGACTATATACCACCGATGCAGTCCCAGACGGAATTATGGGAAACAGATGGGAGACAGTGGCTGGAACTGTGCAGAAAGATTGTGGAGGTTGGAGGGTATGAGTATATCATATTAGATCTGGATGATGGAATGAGCGGGCTGTTTGATCTGTTGCGGGAGTGTTATAAGATCTATACGATTACGCGGGACGACAGTTTTGCGGTGGCGAAGCTGAATCAATATGAACAGATCCTGAAGTTTCATGAACTGGAGGAGATTGCGGATAAGACTGTAAAATGCAGGTTTCCGGTTTTTAAGGAAGTACCTGTGAATCTGGAATTGATGACACACGGAGAACTGGCAGGATATGTGAAAGCCATTATCAGAGAGGATCTGTATGGAAAGTAAGGAGGCACGAAAGAGGAGACTAAGGGAAAAGCTGGCGGAAAGCATCGACTATTCTGCAGAGAAGTCGGACGAAGAAATTCAGGAGCTGATTGACGAAATGCTGACGAAAGAGAGCAAGATCGTACCGCTGGGGTTAGCAGAACGGGGACAGCTTCGGAGGGAATTATTTCATGCTGTCCGTAAGCTGGACATCCTGCAGGATCTAATCGATGATACGCAGATCACGGAGATCATGATCAATGGGGCTGACAATATTTTTATGGAAAAGGCCGGAAGGCTTATGCGGAGTGATCTGCGGTTTGAGAGCAAAGAGCAGCTACAGAACGTGATCCAGCAGATTGTGGCGGGCTGCAACAGAGTGGTCAATGAAGCGTCTCCGATCGTGGATGCAAGATTGCAGAATGGTTCCCGTGTCAATATAGTTCTTGATCCGGTGGCGCTAAATGGCCCTATTGTGACGATACGTCGTTTCCCGGACAAACCGATCATGATGGAAGACCTGATCGCCTATGGATCGATTGACAGGGAGGTAAGCATGTGGCTGCAGAAGCTTGTACAGGCGAAGTATAATATCATGATCAGCGGCGGAACGGGTTCTGGAAAGACAACTTTTTTAAATGCGTTATCTTATTATATCCCGAAGGAAGAACGTGTTATCACAATTGAGGATAATGCGGAGCTGCAGCTCCTTGGACTGCCCAATCTGGTTCGCATGGAGAAACGAAATGCCAATGTGGAGGGATGCAGTGAGATCAGTATACGGGATTTGATCAAAACATCTTTGAGAATGCGTCCGGACAGGATTATTGTCGGAGAAGTCAGAGGCGGCGAAGCATTTGACATGATGCAGTGTTTCAATACCGGGCACGACGGTTCCATGTCAACAGGGCATGCCAATAGCTGTGAGGATATGTTAAGCCGTCTGGAGAATATGATTTTGATGGGAATCGAGATTCCACTCGTGGCAATCAGACAGCAGATCGCTTCCGGTGTGGATATCATCGTTCATCTGGGGCGGCTGCGGGACCGGTCCAGAAGAGTGATGGAGATCACAGAGGTTCTGGGATACGAGAAAGACAAGATAGCGCTTCAGGTTCTGTACCGGTTTAGCGAAACAGGAGAGGACGCAGAGGGCAGAGTACAGGGAATTCTGCAGAAGAAGGGGGAATTGTCATATGTCGAAAAACTACAGACTGCCGGATTACGGTGACTATCATTTACAGGGGAGGGAAGGGGTATTATGCGTTCTGGAAGGAGCGGTGATCGTCATAACGATCGGTTATTTCTTCTATCATTCATGGATTGCCTGTCTGTGTCTTGTACCAGTACTCTTCCTGTTTCTAAAAGACAGGAAGAAGGAGCTTGCGCGGAAGCGAAGACAGGCGCTGGGAATGCAGTTTAAGGAGATGATCCTTTCCGTGGCGGCAAATCAAAGGGCGGGTTATTCGATCGAGAATGCATTCAGAGAGTCTTATCGGGACATGGAGATGCTGTATGGTGCTAAGGAACTGATTTGTGTGGAGATCAGACATATCATGGTCGGCCTGGACAATAATGTGGTGCTGGAAAAGCTGCTGTATGATCTGGGCGTGCGAAGCCATGAGCCGGATATCATGCAGTTTGCAGAGGTCTTCCATATTGCCAAGAGAAGCGGAGGCAATATGACGGATATTCTGGCCAAAACAGCGGCAGTGATCGAACAGAAGATGGACACGGATAAGGAGATACAGCTTATGATCAGTGCAAAGAGGCTGGAACAGAAGATCATGAATGCAGTTCCGTTTTTGATTATCTTCTATGTGAGCAGCACGTCCAGAGGTTTTTTTGATGTATTGTATCACAATCTGGCGGGTATTACGGTGATGACAGTCTGCCTTGGATTCTACGGGGCAGCGTATAAGCTGTCCAAGAGGATCGTAGAGATTGAAGTCTGATGATAATGATCTCAGGAATGAGAGGTAAAGATGATATATATTTATGCAGCAATATTATGCGGTTATCTGGTGTTGTGGATGGTATCCTGGCGGGAGGAAGGGAAAGGACCTTTTTGGAGAATGGCTTCGTATTTTGTGCGCAGAGGGCAGACAAGACGGAAGAAGACAGGAAGAAAGCACAGTTGGCAGCAGGAGATATACCGCAGACAGTTAGGCAATAAATTAAAGACGCTGCAGCCCGGACTGGCAGTCCAGGCACAGGTGAAGAATTACTATGCATCGCAGTACAGGGCGCTTTTACTGATAGGTTTTGTGGGAACGGTATTATGTCTGGGGATCTGGATCGCAGCGCACAGCAGTCCGCTTCTGCAGGAGGGCAGTTATTTGCAGAGAAATCCATACGGAGCAGGAGACGTACCGGTTGCACTGAAAGCACAGGTGGAAGGAAATGAGGAGGAACTTTTTGAGTATATTGTGGAAGAGAGAAAGTACACAGCAGAGGAAGCAGAGAAATTATATACAAAGGCGGTGAGGATTCTGCCGGGTGTCATACAAGGGCAGAATCAGAGTCTTGAAGATGTGCGGACTCATCTGGATCTGATCACGGAATTGGAGGGATATCCCTTTACGATCTCATGGGAGAGCGATGATTACTCAGTGATCAATACAGACGGAACTGTAGATAATGAAACGTTAAAAGAAGGAGTCAATGTAGCGCTGACAGCGCATTTTCAGTATGAGGAATGGGATTGGGACTATCAGATGTTTGTAAGAGTCAATCCCATGGTCTATACAAAGCAGGAACTTTTGCGACAGAAAATTGAGCAGTTGCTGCATCTGCAGGAAGAACGCACCGGAAGTAAGGAGAATATGATTCTGCCGGTACAGGTAGGATCCTTGCCCATTACCTGGAAGGAAGTCATAGAAGATAGCAGCGGCTATCTGCTTCTTCTGATCCTGGCAGCAGCGGCCTGCCTGTACTGGACAAGGGGCAGAGAACTGGACAGACAACTGGAGAACCGAAGACAGCAATTAATGATGGATTACCCGGAGATTGTCAATAAGCTGGCGCTGTATATGGGAGCCGGCATGACGATTAGAAACGCTTTCTTTAAGATGGGGGAGGATTATAAGAGACAACAGAAATCGAGTAAACGCTATGCATACGAAGAAATCTTGATGACATGTTATGAATTGCAGAGCGGTCGGTCGGAGAAGGAGGCTTATGATCACTTTGGAAAAAGATGTCAGGTGCAGGCTTACAGGAAGCTGAGCACGCTGTTGTCACAAAATCTGCGAAAAGGCAGCAATGATTTGTTGAAAATATTACGGCAGGAAGCTGACAATGCCTTTGCAGAGAGAAAGAGCCTGGCGAAGAAACTGGGCGAGGAAGCTGGCACAAAGCTGCTTCTGCCAATGATGATGATGCTATGTATTGTGATGGTAATTATTATGATTCCGGCGTATTTTTCGTTCATGATCCAGTAACTGGAGAGACTCAGTCAGGCGGCGATCAAGCATATGGACGCACCTGCGCAGCGGCAATATCCTGACCGATCAGGGATTCTTTGACAGTTATGGGGTATATGGCGCTTGCGCCGGATTGGCAGTAAGCGGTATGATGCAAATAAAATTACAGGAGGAAAAAGGATGTTGAAGAGAAAAGAAAAAACGAATTTAAAAGGACTGCGGGATTTCTGGCGGGAAGAGGAAGGTATGGGCACAGTGGAGATCATACTGATCATCGTGGTGTTGATCGGGCTGGTTATTATCTTTAAGACACAGCTTCGTTCCCTGGTACAGAAAGTCTTCGAGAAGATCACAAGAGACAGCAATACGGTAATGTCATGAGGAAAGGGTACATAACGGTATTCCTGGCATTATCTCTCACATTGATTCTGTCCCTTGTATTTACGGTAATAGAAGGGGCACGAATCAGTGCCATACGCATGAAATTCGAGTGTGTAGCAGACATTGGCATGAATTCGGTGCTGGCAGAGTATCACAGGGAACTGCTGGAACAATATGATCTTTTGTTTGTAGACACTACTTATGGCGCCAGACAAGCAGGCATCGGGAATACAGAAGCGCATCTGAAACAATATATGCAGAAAAATCTGCTGCCGGGAGGCGGCAGAGATTTTCTGGCAATGTCGGCAGATCAGGTTAAGATCGTCCAGTACTCCATTGCATCGGATGAAGCAGGCGCCGTGCTCAAACGACAAGTCAGCGACTATATGTCGGATTATCCGCTGGGAGCAGTCTTAGAGAAGATGAATCTGGGGACTTCGCAGCTTGAACAGTATGGACTGGAGACGAGAGATGTGGGAGCAGAGCGGGCGCGGTATGAGGCAAGGATCGAGGAGATCGGACTTCCAGAGGAGGAAGTGGAAGAAGGAGTTTTTCAGGAAGTGCCGCTCAATAATCCCGCAGATGTAGCCAATGCGACAAGAAGCAGCGGCGTGTTGAATCTGGTGCTGGAGAATCCGTCTGCAGTCTCAGCGGTTAAGGTCAATTTGAATGACTATATTTCCCATCGGACATGTCTGCGGGGAACAGGTATGTGTAAAGAGGCGGCAGCAATATCCGGTAAGCCGAATGAACTGGCATTTCAGGCATATCTGTTTGAAAAATGCGGCTATTATGGTCATGAGATGGAGAAATCTCTGTTGAAGTATCAGATTGAGTATCTTGTGGCGGGCAGGGATGTGGACTGGGAGAATCTGGAAGCTGTTGCAAAGAGGCTTCTGTGCTGGCGTGAGGTTGCAAATGTCATCTATATTCTATCGGATTCAGCAAAAGTTGCGGAGGCAAAGGCAATGGCCGGAGCGCTGGCAGCGGTGCTTATGTGTCCGGCATTATTAGAGCCAGTGGCCTATACGATCTTATTTGCCTGGGCCTATGTAGAAAGCCTGCAGGATGTCAAGACGCTTCTCTCAGGCGGTAGAGTGCCGATCATCAAGACGGCAGCCGACTGGAAGACGGGAATTAACAGCCTGACGAATGTGAGGGGAAGTCTTGTGGCGGACGAGGGCGGCAGGGGTTTGAACTACAGAGAGTATCTGCAGCTTATGCTCTTTTTGCAGAACCCGGAGAAGCGGACATTTTGCGCAATGGATGTCATGGAGATGGATATCCGCAGGACACCGGGCAATGCAGGATTTCGGCTGGACGCCTGTTTTGATACTTACCAGGCAAAACTCTCCGTGTCGAGTCAATTTGGCTATGCCTACGAGATGACCAGGGCATATGGATTTTATTAGAGGGAAGGACGTGGGAGGTGATCAAAGATGCCCTTTTTACAGTTTATGCAGCATTATTCTAAAAAATCGACAGCACATTCTCTCCGGGCAGATCTTGATACCGATCAAGGTGGTCAAATCATTCTACTTATCTGCAGACTGCTAAAGAGGGTGTCTTTGATGATCTTCCATACGAGGAACAATGGCAAAGGGAAAGGGTCTATGACGTTAGAGGCAGTCTTTGCGCTTCCCTTTTTCCTGTTTGCTGTGATTAACATTTTGTTCGCAGTCAATATCATAGGAGCGCAGAGCAGGATCAATGCAGCGCTGCATCAGGTGGGCAATCGAATGGCCTTTTCGGGATCTGTTTATGAGAAGACAATCGGTGGTGTCGTGCCGGACAGCGTAGCTGGTGTTGTGCTGACGAGTTTGTATGCCAGAGGACAGATCCTGGAATATGTAGGAAGGGATTATCTTGACCAGTCCTGTGTCGTGGGTGGTACAGGGGGTATCTCTATGGCCGGCTCCTCTGTGATGGAAGAAGGGGATATGATCGATTTACAGGTTTCCTATCGAGTCAGGCCTTTTTCAGATCTTATGGGTTTTCAGGGATTTGTTATGAAGCAGCGCTATTATGGCAGAGCGTGGACAGGATATGATGTGACACAGTATGTCAGTGATGAACGGCAGGAAGATCCGATGGTGTATGTCACAAAGACAGGGATCGTATACCATATGGACAGGAACTGCACGTATCTAAATCCTGCAGTGGAATCGGCTGCCATGGCATCCCTGGCGGAGAGAAGAAATCAATCTGGCGGGAAATATCGTCCGTGTGAAATATGCGACGGAGAAAAAGCACAGGGACAGGTCTATATCACGGCACAGGGAAGCAGTTATCATAGCCGGATTCAGTGTTCAGGACTGAAACGGACAATTTATACGGTGCCTTTGTCTAAGGCACAGGGGAGAGGAGCGTGTTCGAAATGTGGATAGAGGTTGTTCTGTTTCTTCTGCTGGCAGTCTGCGCGGTGACGGATGGCATAAGGAAAGAGATTCCATTAGTGCTGGTCTGGATTGGGATTGTCTTTGCGGTTATTTGCCAGATACGGGGCGGCATGGAAGAAGGGAGATGGATGGAGATTGTACTGTCAGTGCTTCCTGGCGCAGCCTTTTGGGGAATCAGCAGGATCAGTGGTGGGAAGGTAGGGTATGGAGACGGGTGGATGTTAGTGATGATTGGCCTTTTTACGGACTTTAGGCGGTGCTTTATGATTCTGTTAGTCGGATTGATGTTGGAATCAGCGATGGTATTGATCCTGTTAGCGTTAAGGAGGATCTCAACAGACAAAGAAATGCCGTTTGCGCCGTTTCTGCTGCTGGGAATGGGGGTAGTAGTGTGGTTATAAGGAAAAGGTTAAAAGGTGACAAGCAAAGCTTAGAGCGGGAGAGGATGGGAGAGAAGAATGCCGCAGGTAAAATATCAGGATGGAGTAGAGGATCTATGACACTGGAAGCTTCCTTCCTGATTTCATGGACAGTGTTTCTCTTTGTTTTTTTAATCTATCTGTCGTTCTACTCTTATGACAAATGTGTGCTGTTTCAGGATGCTTATACGGTTTGCTTCCGGGGAAGCATTCAGAAGGATGAGAATAACGTAGTGCCCTATATCAGCGCCCATATACAGGAACAGTTCGGCAGGAAATATTTTGGAACAGGAAAAGTGCAGGGAAGCGTTGACAGGAAAGGTCATGTGACGGATGTGACAGGGGAGTGTCAGGTTAAGGTTCCGATCCGGTCGCTCTTTACGATGCATGATGCAAAAGGATGGAAAATTCGCACGCAGGCGAGGGCGCAGATCATCAATCCCACGCATATAATACGTAAGAGCAGATGGGTGAAAAATGTATTGCCATAAGAGACAGATTCTTTGGTGTTTGCAGTGGGAATCTGTTTTGTCAGGCAGGAAAGAGGGGAAAACAGGTTGGAAGCAAAATATTTTAGAGATTATAAGCACAACTATATGATATTGCAATGCGGCCAGGAAGCGACAGTTAGAAGCTATCAGTATAAGATCCTGACATCAGATAAGATCAAAGAGATTCTCAGATGTTCTGTACGGCATATTAACGGCACTACATATTATTACTATGATATCAGTTCCAGAACGACACTCAAAAGTCTCTATCAGAGCAGCAGAATGTCTTATGAACAGGTGAAAGATCTGCTATGCCAGCTTCATGGAATTTACGCCAGATTAGCAGGCTTTTTCCTGGAGGAGTCGGGACTTGTTTTGCTGCCGGAACATATTTACTATGATTTTTCCAGCCGGAAGTATATTGGGTTGTATTATCCGGATTATCGGCCTGAAAACGGGGCGGTCTATGAACCTTTGATGAATTTCCTGTTAGAGCATATTGATACGGAGGACCGTAAACTGGCAGAGAATATGTATCGGATCTGTGAGCTGGCCGGGGAGGCGCATTTTCTCCTGGAAGATGCACTGCAGATTCTGGAGGAAAGAGAAGAAATCAGACAAGAGAACGTTTCGGATCAAATAGAGGATCAGAGAAAGCAGAACAGTTTTGCAGAGGAACTGCCGCCGATGGATGCACAGCCAGAAGAGACAGTGCAGTATAAGAGGAGCTTATTTTATCCTGTATTCACATTGCTTTCGCTGCTTAGTCTGGCAGGCGCGGCGGCAGTCTGCTATCTGTATGAACTGACCCAGGAGGAAGAGATTGCGCTATATGGGATTATGGCCGTATCGGGGGTCTGTGTTTTGCTCTGTTTATGGGGAAGCTTCCGGGCTGGCAGTAAGAGACAGAATGCGGAGAGCGGGAAAAGAGAAAGTATGACAGGAGACGGAGGGTTTGAGGCAGCTTTCGCGGGTATGACAGGAGGTGTGCCGGACAGGGTTTCCAGTGAGCCCCCTGTTTCCATGAAGGAAATCATAGACAAAGATACCAGTTTCGGGATGGGCGCAGTGCAGGCGGAGTCTGTGAACACAGCATCAGAACACAATGCAGCGTTTTCCACATCCCAGAAGGATCAGGAGACAGATTACTATGGGAATACCATATTTTTTGATGGAAGTAAGGTAGCGGAACATAAATTATATGCAGCAGACAGAAGAAACAAGCAGCATATCCAGCTGCAGCAGTTTCCCTGTACGATTGGCAAGATGGCGGGATGCGTCGATCATGTGCTTGCGGATAATTCTGTGAGCAGGATTCATGCCAGATTTGACAGGCAGGGAGATAAGATTCTGTTGACAGATATGAATTCGACAAACGGAACTTACAAGAATGGTCTGCGTATGCAGCCACAGGAAACGGTGGAGATTGAACCGGGAGATGAGATCCGGTTTGGAAGTCTGAATTACTGCTATCGATAGGTAAAGAGATGCTTTTATTTGACATGACATACTGAAAATGATACCCTCATATAGGACATAAGCAGTTTTCCTGATAATTTATGGTAGGGGAGCATGTTATGAGACTGGAGCAGATGGAGTATCTTTTTGAGAGAAACGGATATTGTAAAGTCCCTTCGAATCTTCCGGAGTTTACCTTATACTACCGTGAGGAGAGCCAGGGGGCGGTTGTTCTGCATGTTATTGATTATAGACAGGGCATGGAGCTTTCCGAGGAGCAGTATGCGCATTTAAAGGCTAAGATTCTGGAGTTTATGCGCACAAAAAGTGAGCAGGAGGTTCATCTGCTGTCAATCATTCTGAGCAGCGACACGGAGAAAGGAAAGAAGCTGTGTGCCTGTGACAGTTTCTGTTGGATGATAGATCCAGACAGTGACCGTCTGATCATCTATGAGGATCAGACGGGAGACTTCTATGGATGGCGGGGAATCCTGGAAGCCTTTCTGGAAGAAGAGGATATGGCGAAGAGGGGGCAGGACGGGAAAGATGCGACTGGCGTCAAAGGCCGTCCCTGGGTCACAATCTGTCTGGTAGCGGCGAATGTGATCATATTTCTCATATGTACAATTACAGGGGGAATGTTATATAATATAGGTATGCTGGACTTTCCGCAAATGGCAGAGGACCGGGCGTATTACCAGCTCATCACATCCATGTTTCTGCATGCAGACATAAGTCATCTTTTCAATAATATGATCATGTTGTATTTTCTGGGAAAGATTGTGGAACAGAAACTTGGACATGTTCCCTATGCAGTACTTTATTTTCTCTCAGGGATTGCCGGGGATCTGGTATCGATAGGATACGCCATGCTGCAGGAGCGGGAACTTCTTTCCATGGGAGCCAGCGGCGCAGTTTTTGGGGTGGAGGGGGCATTTCTTCTTCTGGTGATCTTAGGATGGTTCAGGGCGGGATCCATACCGGTCAGGAGAATCATCTTTGCGATTTTATTTTCCCTTTATTGCGGCTTTACAAGTCTTCGCGTCGATAACGCGGCGCATGTGGGAGGTATTCTTATGGGATTTGCACTGGCGGCTATTTTCTGTATGCTGTACCCTGCTAAGAATTCCGATAGATAATGTTTAGAAAGGATGGAAATCTCGATGAAAGTAAATATCTATTATGGCGGACGGGGGTTGATGGACGATCCGACACTTTTTGTCCTGAATAAAATGAAAGAAGTGCTGGAAGAACTCCGTGTTACAGTAGAAACATTCTATCTTTATGATCTGAAGAATAATATCACGACGCTGCCCCAGACGTTAAAAGAGGCGGATGGCGTTATTCTGGGAAGCACGGTGGAGTGGTATGGGATTGGCGGCTATATGTATCAGTTCCTGGATTCCTGTTGGCTGTATGGAGACAAAGAAGTGATCAGCCAGATCTATATGTGCCCGATCGTTATGTCCACGACCTATGGAGAGCGGGAAGGGAAGCTGAATCTTGCGACGGCGTGGGAAATTCTCGGTGGACGGCCGTGCAGCGGCATCTGCGGTTACATTGCAGATACCTCCATGTTGGAGGAGAGTGAGGATTATCTGCGTATTATTGAGAAGAAAGCGGAGAACCTATACCGCACGATTAACCAGAAACTGCCTTGCCTGCCAGCCAGCAACCAGGCTGTGAAACAGAAGGTCGCGATCACGAAGAATATTAATTTTACGCCGCAGGAATCGGAACAGCTTTCGCAGTTTGTATCTGACGATACATATGTGCAGCGGCAGAAAGCCGATATCCAGGAACTTGCGAGTATGTTCAGAGATATGATGGGAAGCAGCGAAAGAGAGGATGCGAACGAATTTGTGAAGGAAATCCAGGAGCATTTCAAGCCGCAACCGGGAATAAATGCGAATTACAAGATAACGGTAGAGGGGAAGAAGATGCCGCTCATCATAGAGATCAAGGGAGGAACTCTTCAATGCTATTATGGAAGCGGCGGCCGGGCAGATGTAGAGATGCAGATGGCGAGAGGGACGCTGGCGGATATCATTGGAGGGGAGAATACTTTCCAGACATCCTTTATGGCAGGAGATATAAGAATGAAGGGTGATTTTAAGATTTTGAGAGCGTTGGATCAGGTTCTGGTCTTTTAAAGGAGGCATCTATATGAAAGAGACAAACTGTATTTTCTGTAAGATTGCAAATGGTGAGATTCCGTCTAAGACATTGTATGAAGACGATCAATTCCGGGTGATCCTGGATTTAGGGCCGGCGACTAAGGGCCATGCATTGATCCTGCCGAAGGAGCATTATGCGAATCTATATGAACTGCCAGACGAGGTGGCAGCGCAGGTCATGCAATTGGCGAAGAAATTAGCGATACGGATGACGGAACGTCTGGGGTGTGAAGGGTTTAATCTGGTGCAGAATAACGGAGAGCTGGCAGGACAGACAGTCTTTCATTTCCACATGCATTTGATTCCCCGATATCGGGAGGATGGCCAGAAGATTGGATGGAAGCCTGGCGAAGTCACGCAGGAGGAACTGGAAGAGATTAAGAATCAGATCACAGAGGACTCCCCTGAAGCGGGCAGATGATCAGGATAGAAGAAGACTGCGTATGTGCGGTCCGGCGGAAAGGCAGATTAAGATCATGCGGGTAGTGAAGACATCGTATGTTACACAGAATATTAAGGAAATGTGCATTGAGGCGAACCATTTTCTGACGGAGGATATGGACAAAGCGCTGGCGAATGCAGTGGTGGAAGAGAAAGCAGCGCTTGGCAGAAAGATTCTTTGCCAGCTCCAGGATAATCTTAAGATTGCCGGGGAGGATCAGATACCGATCTGTCAGGACACAGGTATGGCTGTGGTTTTCCTGGAGATTGGACAGGAAGTGCACTTTGAGGGCGGAGTTCTGGAAGATGCAGTCAATGAGGGTGTCAGACAGGGCTATACGGAAGGGTATCTTAGAAAATCTGTCGTGAGGGATCCGATGATCAGGGAGAATACCAGGGATAATACACCGGCGGTGATTCATTATGAGATGGTTTCTGGTGATCAGGTTAAGATTACTGTCGCGCCGAAGGGTTTTGGAAGTGAGAACATGAGCAGGGTGTTTATGCTGAAACCGGCAGATGGGATTGAGGGAGTTAAGAATGCGATACTGACTGCGGTAAAAGATGCAGGACCCAATGCATGTCCGCCTATGGTAGTGGGGGTAGGAATCGGCGGTACTTTCGAAAAGTGTGCCCTGATGGCGAAGAAAGCATTGACAAGGCCAGTTGATCAACATTCGGAGATTCCTTATGTACGTGAGCTGGAGGAAGAGATGCTTATGAAGATCAATCAGACAGGGATCGGCCCTGGCGGATTGGGCGGTACGACCACTGCGCTTGCAGTGAATATTGATACGTATCCGACGCATATAGCAGGTCTGCCGGTGGCAGTGAATATCTGTTGTCATGTGAACAGGCATGCAGTACGTGTGCTGTGAGAGCACAAAACAACAGACCATGCACAATAGGATTTGGACAATGGTTAGAGAACAGCAGGTATGCCAGACAAAAGAGATACGTATCGACGGAATGCAAGAAGGGTAGGATTACATGGAACGACGGATACAGGCCCCAATGAAGAGGGAAACGGCAGTTGGATTAGCGGCCGGTGATTATATATATATAACGGGAACCATCTATACAGCGCGGGATGCGGCTCATAAGAGGATGCAGGAAGTTCTGGAACAGGGTGGGAGGCTTCCGTTTGAGATGCAGGATAATATCATATATTATATGGGGCCGTCTCCGGCGCGGGAAGGCAGGCCGATTGGTTCTGCAGGTCCCACGACGGCCAGTCGAATGGATAAATATGCACCTGCCTTATTAGATCTGGGATTGACTGGTATGATTGGCAAGGGGAAACGCAGTGAAGCTGTCAAGGAGGCCATCGTTAGGAATGGAGCGGTTTATTTTGCGGCAGTCGGCGGTGCAGGTGCACTATTATCGAAATCTATTAAGCGGTCTGAAGTGATCGCCTATGATGATCTTGGGACAGAAGCGATCCGTAAGCTGGAAGTGGAGGATTTTCCAGTGATTGTAGTGGTCGATTCGAAGGGGAATGATTTATACGAGACAGCGATCGAGGAGTATTGCAGATAGAAACAGATGATTGAGGTGACAGTGTTGAGAAGGGAGAAAGATAAAATCGGAAACCGCCGGTTTCTTGGGCAATACGACGGTTTTAAATATGGCTGGCTGAAGGATACCAAAAAGTTCATAGTGCTTCTCATAGTACTTTTTATCATCTTTCACAATATCATCGGATTTTCTTTTGTAAAAGGGAATTCAATGGAATCTACCCTGGAAGAGGGGGATCTGGTTGTGTATACAAGGATCAATTCACAATATCATCACGGCGATGTTATTTGTAGGCGGCGAGGAGACGCCGGAAGTGCAGGCGCCGGAAGAAGTTCCACAGCCTGTGGCAGAGACGTACAGTCTTAAGTTTGATAACGATTCTGAAAAGGGATCTGTCAAGATCGTATCAGCAAGTACGGAAGCAGTTGCAGAGAATACATATGAAAAGGGGACAGAAGTAACTTTTGCAGTATCGGCAAAAGAGGGATCTGAGGTTTCCGCTGTTAAGGTTCAGGGCGGCGACGAGCTGAAGGGAAAACAGGAACAGGATGGTTCGTATACCTATAAGGTGACCATGACAGGGAATATGGTGGTTGAGGTTGCGTATGGGGATGCTGTGATTGATCAGATACAGTCTCAGATGTTCAAGGCAGGAAGAGTTGAGTCCCCTGTATATACAGTGACGGTGACTTTCAATTTTAAGGATGATGAAAATCCTATGAATAAAAAGTCAGAAACCTGGACGACGACTGAGAAAAGCATAGATGGGTTATATTTACAGACTGAGAAATATCCTGTACTTAATGGTCATAGATGCGTAAGTTATGCTTTTGAAGATAACGTTTATAGACAGGGAACATGTCTGTATTTTGGGAAGGATGCGAAAGGAAATCCAATAGATAAAACAGAGTATCAAATTGACTTGTGGTATGACAGATGTGAATCATTGATTGTATTTGAAACAAATGGTGGAGAGTCTGTTGCATCTATAGCAGGTGAAACGGGAGAGAAAATTGAAAATAGAAGTATGCCAACGCCTAAAAGAGGAGACGACAAGTTTGAAGGTTGGTATGAAAATAAGGATTTTAGCGGCTCACCAGTAAAAGAATTGCCAGAGACATATCCAGAAGGAATGAAAGTTTACTATGCAAAATGGCAAGAGAAGTCTGTAGAAGCAAAGTATACCGTATACTATTTCGATATGGATAATAAGCAAATTGCTGATCCAATTAACAGAGAAGAAAAAATTGGAGAAAAATTATTTGCAAGCGATTATGAGAAGGAAATTTCCGGGTATTCTTTTGAGGGAGCGGATCCAGAATGGCTGACCATTGAGAAAGATTCAGATAAGAATGTTTTCAATTTGTATTACACGAAGATTAAGGAAGAATCAAAGGTCAAAATTTTCAAGAAGGCTGACCGCGATAGATGCAGTGTTGGAGATACGATCCACTATACTATTATGATTGAAAACACCGGCAATTGTGAGCTGAGTGATGTGGTTATCAAGGATTCCATGTCAACTTCAAAAAGTACGATTTCTCCCCAGGAGTTTATGTTTGATCACATAGGAACACCGCAAAGTGGAGAGTATATTCAATCTGTAAGCTATGATTATTCTGTGCAGCAGAATGATGCCGGCCAGATTATCAAGAATGTTGTTAGTCTGGAGAGCAAAGGGATTGAATTAGAAGAAGAGTCTACACTTGAGGCAGAGGTACAGGTAGAAGACGGCGAAGCCGTTCTTGCACTATCCAAGGAAATAACTAATTTGCCTGAGCAGGGTTCGTTTGAACTGGGCGACACGATCAACTATAGAGTTACGGCGAAGAACGCAGGAAATATGACTCTGACTGGCATAGAGATAGTAGATCATCTGAAAGGCGTTAGCGTTGAATCATGGAAGCCGGAAGAAGATAAACTCGCTCCAGGAGAAGAAGTATCCTTTGAGACAACTTACACGGTGACAGAGGATGATATTGTGAATGGAACCGTATTAAATACCGTTACAGGAACGGCGAAGGATGAAAATGGTCATGAAGCAAAAGTAACGCCGGCAACAAAAGATACCGCTGTGGAAATGAAAATGCCGAGCCTTTTTGTAGAAAAGAGAGTGACAGATGAGGCTGGTAAGCAATATGGATTAGGGGATAAAGTAAACTATCTGATCACTGTAAAGAACAATGGAACGGTACCGGTAAATAATATCAGTGTGGCTGATAAAGAAGTGGAATTAAAGGAATCTATTCTCAACCTTCCTGTCGGAGCTTCTGCTGAGTATCATGTAAGTTATGAAATAAAAGAAGGTGATATTCAGGCAGGAAAATTTACGAATACTGTGGATGTGGTAGGTTATTATGAAAAATATCATAACACGCAGGAAATAAAGGCAACAGCTTCTGCAACAGTCAATACAGTTTCGGCTCAAAGCCATCTGACCGTATCAAAACGTGTCATAAGTACGCCTAAGGATGGAGATGCGTACACTCTGGGTGAGAAGATCGTCTATGAGATTGAGGTCAAGAATGATGGAAACCAGACTTTGACGAATGTATCTCCTAAGGATGAACTGACCGGTAAGGTTTGGGATTCAAGTGAGGATCCGGGGCTCAAAGAAATGAAGCCAGGAGACACCTGGACGGGAACTACAACTTATGAAGTACAGGAAAAGGATATCATAAAAGGCAGCGTAACAAATGTAGCACAGGCGGCAGGCTGCAGTCCGGATCCGCAGGAAAATGTGGTAGGAACGGGAACAGTAACAGTTGATACTGCTAAGGCCAATGCTGATTTCACGGTAGAGAAGAAAGCGGTCGGCAATGATTCCGAGAAATTCTATGCGCTGAATGAGGTAGTTGATTATACCATCACGGTGACGAATACAGGTAATGTAACCTTGACAAATGTTGATGTCAAAGACGCACTGACAGGCGGGGAGGCGAACTTTAAGGATATGGCTCCAGGCGCTACAGACTCTTTTACAACACAATACAAGGTAACAGAAGATGACATCAGGAGAGGAGAAGTCATCAATAAGGTAAACGCTGGTGCAAAATTTGCTAATGGCTATGAAAAGAATGTATCGGCGGAAGAAACAATTAAGACGGTTGCAAAGAAGCCGCATCTGACGATTAGCAAGAAGATTGAAAGTACGCCGAAGAATGGCGCGACATATGCGCTGGGAGAAACGATCAATTATGTGATCGCGGCGGTAAATGATGGAAACCAGACATTGACTCATGTTGTTTTGGAAGATCCTCTGACGGGCGAGAAATGGGAGATTTCTGAGATCAAACCGTTAGAGTCTACCGATCTGATCAGGACATCACATGTAGTAACAGCAGACGACATCGCGAAGGGCGAAGTGGTTAATGTTGTAACGGCGACAGGAATCGGTCTGGATCCTGATCGCGATGTAACACCGGGGGAGGTAAAGGCGTATACGGTTGTCAGCGAGCCGAGACTTCTGGTTGAAAAGCATGTAGTTGGTAATGATCCTGATAAGCAGTATAAACTCGGTGAGGCAGTCAACTATATCATCACAGTGAAAAACACTGGTAATGTGGATATTAATGAGATTGGCGTCGATGATGTTCTGACGGAAGAGAATTGGTCTATTGGAACCTTGAAGCCGAATGAGAAGAAGGAGATTAAAACCAAATCCCATAGGGTAACAGAGCAGGAGATTTCCGAAGGCCAGGTGGTAAATAAAGCCAATGCATGGGGAAAACCGGCGACTGGCGGGGACCTTAATGAGGAAGCAAGCGCGACCGTTAAGACAGAAAAACCAAACAGTCATCTGACAGTAACTAAGGTGACGACCAGCATACCGGCTGACGGTATCGCCTATAGACTTGGTGAAACGATCGAGTATAAGATTGGCGTGCTGAATGACGGAAATATAACCTTGCATAATGTGGTGGTAGCAGATCCGCTGACCAACCAGTCCTGGGAGATTAAGGAGATTAAACCAAATCAGAGCAGTACAGTTATGGAGACTTCTTATGTAGTGCAGGAAGCGGATATCATAAGAGGAAAGGTAGTAAATGAGACCGTTGTAAAAGGTGTCAATGATAACGATCCGAAACCGACAGTGATCGAAGGACGGACAGAAGATGACACAGAAGAACAAAGCCGTCTTCTGATTCTCAGCAAGAAGGTTACAAGCACTCCGGCTAACGGTACAGCATATGCCCTTGGCGAGACAATCACTTATGAGATCAGAGCGCTGAATAAAGGCAATCAGACATTATATAATATCCAGGTAGACGATAAGCTGACAGGATGGAGCTGGACAATTCCGGAGATCAAACCTGGCCAGCAAAGCGCCGCAATGGAGACAGCTTATGTGGTACAAGAAGCGGATATCATGAACGGGTATGTATATAATGTAGCATCCGCATTTGAACCTAAGCCGCCGACGGATCAGCCTGACTTGATCATAGAGCCGGGAGAAGTGACTGCACCGGTGGTGGCAGAGAATCCGAGTCTCTTTGCCAAGAAAGAAGCAAAAGATATCAACAAGAGTTATGCGGTGGGTGATGAAGTTGAGTATACCATCAGCGTAGTGAACAATGGCAATGAAACAATCTACAATATTGATATAGTGGATGACCTGACCGGAAAAACATGGCATATTGACCAGTTGGCAACAGATGGGAAGCCGGAGACTTTTACCACGAAGTATACGGTAAAAGAAGAAGATATCAGAAATGAAAGCGGTAAGATCGTCAATGTTGTCACAGTCAAAGGTTTGGATCCAAAAGGAAATCCTGTTGAAACGGAGGCGACCGAAACTGTCAATACAGTGCCATTACAGGAAAGCATGAGCGTCATTAAGACGGTTGTGAATCCTAAGACACAGTATGATGTAGACGACATCATTGAATACCAGATCGCTGTAAAGAATACAGGGAATGTGACTCTTCACAACGTAAGAGTGGTTGATCAGTTAAAGAGTGGTTCTAATGGTAAAGTGACCTTTACCGATCTGGCAGGAGGAACACAGCAGAGCAATGGTGATATCCTGTTTAGTGAACTTAAGGCAGGTGAAGAGAAGTTTATCAAATGTGAGTATACCGTAGTAAGAGGAGATGCCAATGCTTCTATCAGCAACAAGGCAGAAGTTACTTCGGATGAGATTACAACACCGGTGCCTGGTGAAACAGGCGATACGCCGATCGAAAAGCTGTATACACTGATTGTACATTATGTATATGCGGCAGGCGGTACGGCGGCAGAGGATTATGTAGGCCAGTATCTGGCAGGAGAAAGCTTTGGACCTATTTATTCACCGGCAGTCAATGGCTATCGACCCAATATGCGTTTTGTAAGAAGTGGTGAGAATGGAATACCGGTAATGCCGGGAGATAAAGATACTTATGAAATTACTGTAATCTACCGTGCATCGTCACCAGAGCCGACCGATCCGACAAATCCGACACCGACGCCAGGACCAACCGACCCGACGCCGACACCGGGACCGACAGATCCAACACCGACGCCAGGGCCGACAGACCCGACGCCGACACCGGGACCGACAGATCCAACACCGACACCAGGACCGACAGATCCGACGGCGACACCGGATCCGACCAATCCGACTCCGGCGCCAGTACCAGGTAATCCGATACCAGTAGCAGTCGTACCGGTAGCGCCTACCCCTGTGGCAGGAGGCGGTTTGCCAGTAGCATTGGCAGTACCGGAAGATCTGACAGAGATTGGTGATGGGGAAGTTGCGGGAGCAATGTTAGACCTGGATGAAAATGGTGATCCAGTATTAAGAGCAGTGACGGACGACAGAGTACCGTTGACGAACAGGGATTTGGATGACCATAAGTGTTGTATCTTAAGTTTCCTGTTGATGCTTGCAACATGGCTTATTTATACATGGTATACGCATAGCATGAAGAAGCATCAGGAGAAGCTGGCAGAATTGAAAGACCAGTTAGAAGAAGGAACACTGAAAAAGCGGCTTGGCTTACCGGATGACTGGCAGGCAACGATGTAAAGCGCACAAGGTAGAAGGAGGTAAACAATATGTGGATGGACTTATATAGATTTACACATGATAGTTTGGGCATGCACTTCTGGGAAGTACCAGCGCTTATTATGGGAGTAGTTACCCTGGTAGAGTTGATTGTGCACAGCCGTAAACAGAAGAAACGGGAAGAGAAGTTCGAGGAAGAAAGAGAAGAAAAACTGGAAACGCTGCGTCAGACAGCAGGCGGCGATACCACAGCGTCGGTTTAGCAGGAAGGAGGAGTGAAAATGTCATATATTTTGGAACATACCGTACTCGGTTTCTGCTGGTGGGATTTACCAGCGCTCATCCTCCTGATCGCGGTGATCGTAGTATTTGCCTGGAAGCATCATGATGTGAAAAAACAGGAGAAAGAGTTAGAAGATCAGATTTCAGAAATGAATGAAGGTGTGACAGGATCTTTGAACAGCGGCCAGGCATAAGCTTTGGCTTATACAGAAAAGGCAGCGGGTGACCGCTGTCTTTTCTATATAGCGCTTTAGACACAGCAAATTAAAATTCACTTTATTATGCAAAAGTAATTGTCTGACAACTGCAAATTGTGTATAATGAACAAGTGGGAAGGAGGAAGAGAGAAACGTGTAAAATACATGGGGGAATGTCAATTTGGATGAGAATAAATTAAGAAGGGAGTTATAAGATGGAGTATATCAAGTTAATAGGTATTTTGATCATTGTTTTAGGCTTTGCACTGAAACTGGATGTCCTGGCGGTGGTTCTGGTTGCCGGGATCGTTACGGGGCTTGTGTCAGGATTGGATTTCGTACATATCCTGGAGATTATCGGACAGTCGTTTGTAAGTAACCGGTTGATGTCGATCTTTTTGATTATGTTCCCGGTGATTGCCATTATTGAGAGATATGGAATGAAAGAAAGGGCGGCTTATCTGATCGGAAAGATCAAGAATGCTTCTGCCGGTAAAGTGCTTTCTATCTGGATCGTGATCCGTTCGATTGCGTCTGCTCTGAATATCCGTATTGGTGGTCATGTACAGTTTATCCGTCCGCTGATCCTTCCAATGACGTCAGCGGCGGCGGAGGCGTCGAAGGGCAGCCCGTTAAGCGCGAAGGAAGAAGAGAAAGTTAAGGGTCTTTCGGCGGCAACAGAGAACTTTGGTAATTTCTTCGCACAGAACTGTTTTCCGGCGTCTGCCAGTGTTGTACTGATCCAGTCAGGGCTTGCGGTTGCAGGATATGATGTTACCTTGTCAGATATTGCGTCTTCTGCGATTTACGTAATGGTTATCTCTGTGATTCTTACGATCGTACAGGTGATGTGGTTTGACAGGAAAGTGAAAGGAGGCAGGAGATCATGACAGACTTTTTAGGCATTTATTTTCCGGAATTTTTCTATGTACTCTGCGGACTGGTATGCTTTTTGACAGCGGTTCGTGCCAGGAAGAACACGTCTGCCAAGCTGGGGACGATGATCTTCTGGACGCTGACTGGCATTATTTTTATGTTTGGTAAGGTTCTGCCTTCGGCAGTGGTAGGCGGTATGTTGATTGCCATGGGATGTCTGACAGTCACAAAGCAGGTAAAGATCGGTAAGTTTACGGAATCTACCCCAGAGTTTCGTAGGGCCGCCAGTGAAAAGATCGGTTCAAAGATTTTCGTACCGGCAGTCACAGTTGGCCTGATCGCCCTGATCCTTTCTTTTGTTAAATATGATGTTGTGAAAGATGGTGTAGCGACCCCCACCGCGCTTAATGGGGCGATTATGACAGGAGTCGCTTGTGTCATCGCGCTGGTGTTAGCCTTTGTAATCTGCAAGCCAAAACTATCTGATACCAAAGAAGACACCTCCCGTCTTCTGATGCAGGTGGGCGCTGCCTGTCTGCTGCCCCAGCTTCTGGGTGCTTTAGGAAGTGTTTTTGCGGAGGCAGGAGTAGGAGAAGTAATATCCGGCATGATCTCTTCTGTTGTACCGCAGGGCAATATTGTGATTGGGGTGATCATCTATGTTTTTGGTATGGTGATTTTTACAATGATTATGGGAAATGCTTTCGCAGCGTTTACAGTTATCACGGCGGGAATCGGCGTTCCTTTTGTCATCTCTCAGGGTGGTAATCCGGCGATTATTGGCGCGCTTGGGATGACTGCAGGGTATTGTGGGACGCTGATGACTCCTATGGCAGCGAACTTTAATATTGTTCCTTGCGCAGTTTTGGAGACGAAGGATCCGAAATGGTCGGTGATCAAGGCACAACTGCCGATGGCGTTGATGATGATCGTGGTGCATATCATTTTAATGCTGGCGATCGGGTTTCGATAGACGCTGGATCGCATCGTGTTTATGATGGTTTGGACTTATCTGAGAGATGGATAGAAGATTCTGTTGAGGCGTACATTATAAAAGGAAAGGAGAACAGAGGAATGAAGATATTAGTTACCGGATTTGATCCTTTTGGAGGTGAGCCGATCAATCCTGCGATCGAGACAGTCAAGAGACTGCCGGAGACGATCGGTGGGGCGCAGATTATTAAACTGGAGATTCCAACAGTATGTCATAAGTCGCTTCATGTGATCGATGAAGCGATCGCCAAATATGATCCCGATGCGGTTTTATCGATCGGGCAGGCAGGCGGAAGACCGGATATCACGGTAGAGCGGGTAGGAATCAATGTGGATGACTGTAGAATACCGGATAATGAAGGGAAACAGATCATTGATGAGCCAATCTATCCGGATGGACCGGACGCCTATTTCGTGACGGTGCCGATTAAGGCAATGGTACAGCGGATTCAGGAGAAGAATATCCCAGCGTCGGTGTCCAATACGGCGGGGACTTTTGTTTGCAATCATGTGACATACGGGGTATGCCATCTTCTTGCGACGAAATATCCTGGTAAGCGCAGCGGTTTCATCCATATTCCTTTTCTGCCACAGCAGGTGATCGATAAGAAGAATATGCCGTCTATGTCGCAGGAGATGATGGTGGAGGCGATCACAGCGGCGCTTGAGGCGATCGCAGATACGCAGGAGGATATTAAAGTGACAGGCGGTGCAACGCATTGAGGAAGAGGATGTTCGTATACGGAACGCTGCGCAAAGGCATGTATAACTATGAGAAATATTATAAAGCGCATGATTCTTTTCGGGGTTATGGCTATGTGAAGGGGGAGCTTCATGCGATCAAAGGGAAGGAATATCCTGCGTTGATCGAAGGGGAACGTATGATTCTGGGCGAGATTCACGAAGTGCCGGCTGAGGTCCAGGACGCAGTGGATCTGATGGAAGGATTCTACGGCGAAGGCAGGATGGAAAACGAGTATGATAAGATCGTCAGTATCATTTATAATGCTGAAGGTGAAGTCATGGGAGAACTGCCAGTGTATTTCTACAACCTCAGGAATCTGAACAATGGACGAGCTTTAGGAGATGTGATCCTTTGTGATGATTATATAAAGTATTTGCAGGAAGCCTCTGACCATTGATGTGAATCGGAACAAGCGGCTGTCCATGGGAAGCAACAGCAAGGTGAAGGACAGCAGGACGGCCGCTTAATCATTTTAATCATTTTTTTCACTTTCGGGGAAACTCAAACAATAAAAAGATTGACAAGTGGGAATACTTTAGGTATAATAATTCTTGCGTTGCTGTAGGACGCAGAACTTCATATTGGTAGAGGATAGTTCAGACTGTGGAGAAATACTCAAGAGGCTGAAGAGGCGCCCCTGCTAAGGGTGTAGGTCGTTTACGCGGCGCGAGGGTTCAAATCCCTCTTTCTCCGTTATACTATCGTATGAAATAGGAAGTGTTGATTGCGGTCAGCGCTTCTTTTATTTTATGTGCTGGCAGGCAAAATTCAGTCTTATGACATGACATTCCATACGTGAAAGCGCCATAATGCACTCTATTTGGGGTGTATTGCGGTTACATAGCAGCCACGCGCGACAGGGAAGCCGAAGAGGGACTGTTACGCTGATTGTGGGTTAGTCGGCTTCTGTACTTTACACAGTTTCAATAATCTGATATGATAATTACAGGTCGAAAGAGAGAACGGCAGGCAAGGGTAAGCAGATACCGGTATGCCTGATCATGTTGGGGTTAACAGGAGGTTTTGTCATGTTTTTATTATTAGCAGGCGGGTTGGTTGTAGTTCTGATTCCCGTAGTCATTGCAGTGGTGTCATCCGTTGTGTCGGCGGTAGCGGCGGCGCAGGATATCGGGGAGGATGAGTAGGCATTGCAGGCTGGAATACAGAAGATGAGATACGCCAAAGAACGGGGCAGAGAAAAGATTACTTTTCACTGCCCTGATTTTTTAACAACTTCTTAACACGGTTTTTTATTTCTTTTTGACAGATTTTTCTGTAGGATAAAAGTGGGACGGAAAACACAAGAGAGTGCCAAAGAACGGCATTCTTTGTATGGATTGTCTGTGCACAGAGGAAGGGAGGATATGGATAACGGATGAATGAAAAACTGAAAGAAAAGACGAAAGAATCCCTTTCGAGCGTGCTGCCGATTACGATGATCGTTTTGATTTTAAGCGTTACACTGGTGCCGCTGGAGATCAGTACACTGGTGCTGTTTCTTACGGGAGCCATTCTCTTGATTCTGGGAATGGGGCTGTTCCAGCTGGGAGCTGAGATGGCCATGACGCCTTTGGGTCAGGGTGTTGGCGGTAAGCTGGTTAAGAGCAGCAGTATTGTGCTGATGGCAGTAGTCTGTTTTATCATGGGGGCTATTATCACAATCTCAGAACCGGATCTGCAGGTGCTGGCGAATCAGGTATCGGCGATCCCGAATATGGTGCTGATTCTGACGGTAGCGGTTGGCGTAGGAATCTTCATGGTGATCGCGCTTTTGCGGATACTGTTTAAAGTAAGACTATCCATGCTGCTGGCAATTCTGTACATAGTGGTGTTTGTTCTGTCATTTCTGACGCCGTCGGATTTTATTGCGGTCGCCTTTGATGCGGGCGGCGTGACAACAGGACCGATGACGGTTCCCTTTATTATGTCGCTGGGTGTCGGCCTGTCTGCCGCGCGGAGCGATAAGCAGGGGAGTAATGACAGTTTTGGATTGATTGCGCTGTGCAGTGTGGGACCGATTCTGATGGTCCTTCTGTTGGGGATCTTTTATCATCCGACGGAGGCGGTTTATACGGCGGTCAAGATACCGGAGCTTGTGACGACACAAGATGTGGTGAGGGAATTTGCAGCCGCAATTCCGGATTATGTGCGGGAAGTGCTGAGCAGTATTCTGCCGGTGATCGGCGTTTTTCTTCTGTTCCAACTGCGCGGAAAGATTTACCGCAAGCGTCAGGTACAGAGAATGGCGGTTGGTTTTATCTATACCGTGCTGGGATTGATTCTGTTCCTGACGGGTGTGAATATCGGTTTTGCACCTGTGGGGAGTCTGCTTGGAAGCGGTATTGCAGACAGCAGTTTTAAGTGGGCATTGATTCCTGTAGGCATTGTGATAGGTTATTATATTGTCAAGGCCGAGCCGGCTGTGCAGGTCCTGAATGAGCAGGTAGAGGAGATCACAGGCGGCAATGTATCTTTTAAGATGATGAATGCTGCGCTGTCTGCGGGGGTGGCCTGTGCCGTTGCCCTTTCTATGATGCGAGTGCTGACTGGAGTTAGTATTTACTGGATTATTATCCCTGGTTATACGCTGGCCTTTGTTTTGAGCAGACTTGTGCCGCCGGTCTTTGTCGGCATTGCGTTTGACTCTGGCGGTGTTGCCAGCGGTCCTATGACGTCAACGTTTCTTCTGCCGTTAGCGATGGGAGCGTGTACGGCCATAGGAGGCAACGTGGTGGCAGACGCCTTTGGAATCGTAGCGTTAGTCGCACTTGCGCCGTTGATCGCGATACAGTTTATGGGAGTGGTATCTGCACGCAAGGCTAAAGTGGTAAAACAGCCTGTGCAGGCGATCGAGGATCTTATTGTGGATTTAGAGTAGCGTTTTGTACTCAGGCGGTATTGCAATTTTTATTTAAGTAGTATCACAAGCAAGTTTGTGATATGCATGGGGGTTCGTATGACAGACAATAAAAAGCCACAGGTAGTGCCGAGGCTTCTTCTTACGATCACGAAGGAGGAAGATCAACGGAAACTGGAAGAACTTTTTGATTCTATGAATGTGCCTGTTTATTTTCAATTCAGAGGAAAAGGAACAGCGCCCTCAGAAATGATGGATATTTTCGGGATGAGGGGCACCACCAGGCTTCTTTCGGGAGCTGTTCTGCCAAAGAGCCAGGTAAAGACGGTATTTGATATGTTGTATAAGCAGCTCCATTTTCGTCACAAAGGCGGCGGTATTGCGATCACGATTCCGCTGAATGCCTTGCAGAATCATATCTTACAGGTGTTAGATGAAGAAGAGCAGGCATGGATAGAGATAGAAGCAGCGAAGAAAGAGATGCCGAAGGGAGAGGACGAACAGATGGGAGAGAAGACAGAGTATACGGTGATCTGGGTTTCGGTAGACGGTGGATATAGTGATGAGGTGATAGATGCTGCGAGAAATGCAGGCGCGAAGGGCGGTACGGTCATGAAGGGCCGCAGGCGCAATTCTAAGAGCGTCAGCAGGCACTTTGGGATCAAAGTACAGGAGGAGCAGGATTTTGTCATGATTGTTGTGCCGAAAGAGCGAAAGACAGAGATCATGACAGCGATCGCGTCCGTATGCGGGCTGGGTACGGAGGCCCATGGCGTAGTATTGGCGCTTCCCGTGGAGGATGTCATGGGGCTGACGAACTAATGACAACTTAAGCAGTATCACAGGCAGGATTGTGGCATGCATGAAGAATAGAAGGATTGTCGTGTAGAACGGCAGTCCTTATTTTTGTTTAAGAAAAATGGCAACGAAATGACTTTTCTGAACATCTAATTTAGTATAAGGGGTGTGGATCTGCCTTTGCTAAGGAGGAAAAGAATATGGAACAATTGGTCAAGCGGGCTAAAAAGGGAGACAAGGAGGCATTCATCACATTGATGGAAGGCCAGACAGAAACCTTGAAAAGAGTCGCGTATGCGTGGCTGAACAATGAAGAAGATATCGCAGATGTCATACAGGATACGATCCTGGATGCCTACGAACACATTGGACAATTAAAGAAAGCGGCCTATTTCAGAACATGGATTGTGAGGATTCTGATCAATAACTGTACACGTATTTATAGAAAGAATAAGAAACATGCGAAATTTGAGATCAGTGCAGATGGGCACGAATCTGGAAAAGAGTGGCTTTATGGGGTGCGGGGAGAAACCGACGCAGGACATGCGGACCTGGAATTTAGTGATTTATTGCGGGCACTGCCGGAGGATAGCAGAGTGATCTTTCAGATGTATTTCGGGGAACAATTTACGACAGCAGAGATCGCAGGAATGCTCCATATGAAAGAAAATACGGTCAAGAGCAGGATACACAGAGGGAAAGAAAAACTGCGGCGGCAGATAGACCAGTAGCTTAAGGATAACGCAGGGGTAAGGGTAGACGACTTGCACTGATAGAGCGGTAGACGAAGAAAGGCATGGTAAAATATGAATAGAATAGCGAGTTATACAGAGGAAGAAGTAAGGGATATTCTTGGTAATGCCAGGATCAGAAGTGATAAGATCGACGGAAGGATTGCGGAAACATTGACGATGATCCGCACGGGCGAAGCGGACAGCAGGAAAAATCCGATAAGAAGTATAGGACAGAGAAGAAGACGTAAGCGCAGCTTATGGAAAAACGCAGCGAAGGGTTTTGGCGCCGTCGCCGCCGTGCTGCTTCTGGTGCTTGGCTTATGTGCGGTCAATCCGGCGCTGGCCGCAGAGATTCCCGTGGTGGGTAATATCTTCGAAAAGGTGAGGGATGTTTTTTCTTTTGGAAGGATGCCGGAAGATGAGGTGACGGAACTGGGGAAGAATGGGGTGAGTGGAGAACCAGGACCAGAGGACCAGAGTACAGAAGAGGAGGTCGGTAAAAGCGTGCAGGATTCTGGCTTTTCGATCACTTTCACACAGTATTATGCGACCGATCAGGCGGTTTACTTAGGGGTATGTGTTGAAAGTGAGGAAGAACTTCCGGAGCTTGCGAAGATGGGAGAGACAGGTTACCAGCTCATGCAGATGCACATGAAACAGAAATATTCTTTCCGGGAAGATGTGATTTCTTCGGCGTGGCCCGTGGAGGGGGTACAGGAAGATGCGCATACGTTTGTCGGTATCATGAGAATAGACTATGAGGAAATCAGTGTGGATGCAAGAAGATATGATGAAGCCTGTGAAGAGGCGGAAAGGAAGGGAGAACCGCTGCCGGAAATCAATGAAAATACGCGCGACTACTGGCTGGATGAGATTGAGGTTCCAGATGCGTTTGAAGTGGATATGCAGATTTACCGGATCTGGGCTTACAGCAGTGAGCTGACTGGAAAATACGAAAAGTCAGGGGAATGGAACTTTTCTTTCCAAATCGCACAGAGTGATCAGGGGATACGCAGTGTTTCGGTGGGTGAAGTGAACGAGCAGGGAATCGGTATAGACCGGATCGAGCTGTCGCCGGTAGAACTGTCTGTGCTCACAGTGGAACCGAAAGGAAGATCCATCTATACGGCTGTGCTGGACGCAGATGGGTTGGCAATACCGACAGGGAATGCCTACTGGACTGACGATGGGGCTAAGTGTGAGATGATGATCGGGCGGCACGATATCTCCGTGATCACAGTCTATCTCTGTGATTATGATGCTTATATGGAGATCGATAAGACTCTTATGACACCAGGGGCGTTTCGTGAGGAATTAGAACATCTGGCACTATGGAAAAAGGAGATTTCATTAGAAAAGGAGTAAAGCTTTGCAAAGCGCCGGCAGAATAGAGGAGGCTGTAAAAAATTCTGTGTCTATGGGTAAAATTCTTTGTTGATAGGAACCA
>CAJTRA010000007.1:0-143135 GCA_910578345.1 uncultured Lachnospiraceae bacterium
CATTTCTCTCCATTTATGCCGCTCCTTTCACTTTGACGGAAAACCTCCGGCTCTCCGTGGTGTTCACATAGTCATCATAGACATCCGGATGCTGCACCTTTAAGCGCTCCAGCCCCTTCTTGTCTATCCCCGTGCGGTAGGCCGGGTTGTAGGAGACCACATATTCCTCACTGCCGTTCCTTAAAATGCCGGTACAGCTTGTCCCCATCTCCTCCACGATCTCCGCATAGGTTTCTTTCATTTTTTCATCCAGCTTTTTTGCCTCGCCCTCATGCTGTGCCTTCTGTTCCTTCAGCTCCAGATACCGCCTGATGCCGGCAAGATATTTCCGGTCAAGTTTTACCTTGTCCGCATCCCTGTCCGCCGGTCCGCAGTGCTTCCGTATGCTCTCCAGCACAAGGTCGGGCTTTTCCGTATAGGGCGGCTCCACGCCTTTCTCCACATTTTCCTTCCAGAAAAATTCCTCCTCCGCGATCAGGTCTTCCTCGATGTCAAGGTCGCGCTCCATGCAACGGATGATGAACTCGTTCTCGTTGTTCCCGTACAGGCAGGCAAAGTACACCTTATTGATGTTCATAACCGCCATATAGTGCCGCCCCTGGTACTCATAATTGACAGGGGTGGAGTCATTTGCCCACTTGTTCTGGCAGTTGTAATTGGTGGTCTTGCACTCAAGGATGCCCTTGCTGCCGTCCGGAAATTCTATGAAGAAATCCACATCTGCCAGCATGAACGGATAGAGCGGGTGGCGGAACATCTTACGGATGGGATACACCTTCAGACCTGTCTTCCGGGAAAAAATCTCCGCTACAAGATCCTCCAGTCTGTGCCCCACTTCCTTTGCCACCCAGTTATCTTCCTCCTCGTCCATGACCGCCTGTACGCCCCGCTTGTCATAGTACAGGTCACGCTTCGTACAAAACGGCGACATTCCCATGATAGCTGCGGCGTCGCTCCCGCCAATCCCTTTGCGGCGGCAGGCAAGCCAGTCCTCCCTGCTTAAATCTTCCGTATCCACGAACACCTCTGCCTCATAATTCATATCCAGACCCATAAATATCCTCACTTTCCGCCGCCTGATGCGGCTGTGTGCCATCCGGACAGAAAAAGAGAAGGTTTCTTCTCTTCTCTCCCTGTCCTTACCCTTATCCGGTTTATTGTCTGATCGTTAAAACGGCGCTCCTTCCCTGTAGATGCAGACCTCCTGCTTTGCCCGGTCATACCGGTAGATGCTGTTGGACAGCCACTCCTCCTTCGGGACACTGTTCCTGTTTACTTCCCAGACATCCTCTGTATTTATGCGGTCCACGTTTCCATCCTTTACCGGCTCGATAACCAGTACATTTATGCTGCCCGGATAAATGATCAGGTCGCATCCTTTGGAATCCGCCATTTGCTGTAAAAAAGAGTGATCCAGCATACACGCGGCCCCATAATGCTGTTTCTGGTTGGACACTGCATACATTTCTGCTTTTTTACCTCTCATTTTTTCAAACTTGTCAAGGACTGCCCTCGCTGCTTCCTCATCTTCAGCCAGTTCCCTGACAATGCTAAACAGATCCGTAGCAAGGCATTTATCCTGCATATGCAGGTTCTCCATGCCGGTCCTGTATAAGTCTTCTTCCGTGGCATTCCATATCTTCAGCAGCACATTTGAAACGATGAGGGCAGCATTGCCATTTTCTATATCCACATCTAGGCAGTAGGTAACTGCAAGGTCAAGGAACCTTCTGTGTGGGATATTTTCCATCTCTGCGGAATTGGCGGCATAATTTATGAGACGCAGCCTTAACCTGTCTTTCATCATGCCAAAATCCTCAATGTTTTTTACTGCATCCGGATGAATCCCGCCATGGCAGCACTGCTGTATCAGTCCATCCGCAATTCTTTCAAAGGATGTAGCCCCTGCCGCATACATAAGGAGGGCCTCATCTATATATGCCACGGCTCCTATGTTCTCACTTTTTTTACGGATACAGACGCCATGCGCCGTAAAACCGTTATTTTTTGTCCTGTCCTGGGGAAAGATCTTATAATCATCCCCAAGCTTTTTCTCCAGTTCCTTTATGACCTCTTTTCTAAAATCATCCACTCTCTTTTCCTCCTTCTTACCACTTATATGCACCCGGTATATCAAACTCCGTCCAGTTGACAGACAATGCCCTGGCTATGGTCTCCTCCATCCGCGTGATCCGGCTCCCCTCCTCACCTTCGCAGGCGAGCATGTAAAGGATCTCGGAAATGCCAAAATAAATTTCATGCGCGGTACAGGGGGCTTCCCCATACTGTGCCACGAACAGATCCACCGCCTCCGCTTCATACTTCCGCGGGATGCCCAGTTTATCCATGACGCCCTTCATGCAGTTGACGGGGTTCACAACCACAATGCCCAGCAGCCTTGTAAGGTTCCCGACAGCGAGCTGGTACTTCCCGTACAGCAATTTCAGGTGTGCGTCAAACTCCGCAATCCGCGTGCCGTTACGGTGTCCGAGCCGCAGGGGGCTGCCTAAGTTGATGGTGGTGTTCTCACTTCCCGATACCAGCATGGGGTAGATGTTCGCCCCTCCGGAACCGGTATCCGAGGTCGTGATCCTGACAACGGGTTTCATCTCCTCCGCTGTCTTCCCATGCAGCGCCAGCTCTTTTTTATAAGCATCCAGCAGTCCGTCCTCCCCGGAAAGTTCCCAGAGCGCGGATGACATGTCATGCTCATAAAAACCTGCAAGGTAGCTGCAGCCCTCAAAGTTCTTTGTCAGGTAATCCACCGAATGTAAAAATACCTGCTCCATGTCAAGCACGGCATAATCATGGCAGTCGCCTCCCAGTACGGCGGAGACCTTGCCTTCCGAGATGCGTAAAAGCGCCTCTCCCTTTGCCACCTTCAGGCAGTCGTTCAGGATTCGTGCATACACGCTCTTTTCCACCCTGCGCAGTCCCGCACCGGAGATACCCGCGCGGTCGAGGATGCTCTTGACCGCACAGTCCCTGACAGGGTAATACTGGTTCCTGATCTTCAGGAGAAGTCCCGTATTGAGGATGGTATCCGTGATGATGTCCTCATCCAGCCCCTCATCCGCATACTTCTCCTTCAGTTCTTCCTCCACCTTACTCCCGCTGGTGATCGCCACAAGACGCAGGTTTTTGGATGTCTTTCTTTCCCAGAAGGAATTTTTCCCGATGTTCTTTAAGCACTCAAGGAAATCCTCCTGATTCTGGAATACGCCGCGGTACCCGTCGGCAAATACTCTTGTTTCACTCATTCTTTTTTCCACCTTTCTTTTTTCTCTCCTTTTTCGGAGGCATCTTTATCCAGCCGCTTATGCGGGCAAGCCCTCAAGGGCATTTCTGGCACGCTCACAGCAAAGCTGCTCGCCGATACAGCAGTCGCCAACTATGGATGCAGGCATCCCTGATTGGCTCGTTGCTGCGCACAAAAAAAGGAATGGTCCTCTAAAGGTTTCCATTCCTGACTGCGTGTGGTGATCCACAAATCTGTTCCTGCTCCCGGCAGTTATGCACATACCTCAGAAACAAAAAAGTGCCAAAAGACTGCCATGTTTATACATGGTATCCTCTGACACTACTTACAATCCTAAACAGCGTATGCCCCGGTTCTCCAAAAAAGAGCCGGAACCTGCCGGTTTCCCTGAAGGGTGCGGACATATCGGGTATGTCCTGCCTGTCCCCCGTTCCCCGATTACAGGTTTTGCATAAAAATCAATTACGGGTTTATCTTAACACAATATCTTGTATTCTGTCAACTTAAACATACTATATATTCCATATACTCTTTTGAACACAAAAAATTTTATAAATTTTTTCAAGTATCCGCTTCCCTGTCAGGTACTTCTTTTTTAGATTGTCCTGTTACAGCAGTTCATCTGTATCAGACATCCGTTCTTTGACAACTGAAGAACATACACCCTCATGTATATGGGTTCCGGTGAATGGCTCACTCCTAAAAGTCTGCTATCCGTCCGGATATAATTGCACACAGTGCAGCCAGTCAACGTGGCCGGGAAGGGCGCAGGAAACGGTGGGGGAAGGTATGTGTAACGATCAAAATTTTATCATTATTTTTTGCAAGAAGCTGATCACCAATATTTTCAGATATGTTATACTTATAGCCAGATATTGTGTTTTCTCATATCCTGGCTAGGAAAGGAGGCGTATGGTCACAGTAACGAAGGGCGATTTAATAGCGCTGGGATATGGACCATCTTTTGCAGCGGACATCATAAGGGAAACGAAAAAGCTTATGGTATCAAGGGGACATACATACTACCAGTCACGAAAACTGGACAGGGTTCCCAAAGAAGCTGTGGAAGAACTACTGGGAATTACCATTCCCGACAAACAGAATTGATTGTACTTCTTGCACATCTATGTGAGGAGTGAAATCATGGCAAAAGATCCAATTAAAAAAGCAGGCAACGGAACCTATTACTTCCGTGCAAATTTAGGCTACCATCCCGTTACCGGAAAGCAGATCCAGAAATACCGCAGCGGCTTTGTTACCAAAAAGGAAGCGAGGGAAGAATATTCCAAACTGATCCTGTCATCTGTCAAAGAACTGGATGAAAAAAAGAAGACTGTTTCTTTTCAGACATTTATTGAAAATACCTATCTTCCATGGTACAAAACACAGGTAAAGGAAAGCACTTACCTGAACCGCTATTCCACCATTCAGAAGCATTTTGCGTACTTCTACAAAATGGCAACGGACGAAATCGAACCCATCCATGTCCAAAACTGGCAGTTGGAACTTGCAAAGCAGTTCAGCCCAAACTATATCCATGTGGTGCAGGGGCTGCTCTCCCTTGCCTTTGACCGGGCGATTGTACTGGGCATAGCCAAAAAGAATCCGTCAAGGATGATCGGGAACATCAAGTCCAAAAAGACACAGGTGGATTTCTGGACGCTGGAAGAATTTCAGAAGGTAATCTCCCTACTCTACAAGGGGGATTATTATGAACATTACCTCTTTATATCCTTCTGGGTGCTGTTTATGACCGGAATGCGGATCGGCGAGGCTGCGGCGCTGCTGTGGTCAGATATTGATTTTGATACAGGACTGTTAAGCATAACCAAGACCATGTATTACAAGTCAATGGACGATTTCAAACCCGTGGAACCGAAAACGCAGGCGAGCGTCCGCACCATTTACATTGACAAGGATACCATAAAGGAACTGAAGGCATGGCAGGAAGTCCAAAAGAAGGTACTGAAAAACTGTGACTATGTGTTAAGCTACAACGGCATACCTACCAGCAAGCATACCCTGCCACGGGCATTGGAAAAACTTGCGGAACTTGCCGGCGTACACCGCATCAAAATCCATGCGTTGAGACATTCCCACGCCTCCCTGCTCATCAGCATGGGCGAAAATCCCCTGTTGATCAAAGAGCGCCTGGGACATGAAAAAATACAGACAACCCTGGGAACCTATGGTCATCTGTATCCTAACACCAATCTTGAAGTTGCCAATAAGCTGACCGGGGTGCTTCAGTATACGCCTGCCACCCAGAGCGTAGCAGACTATACGAGCAACCAGCACACCGCAGCCTATCACAAAGAAGTGAAATAAAAAATGCAATCGTAATGCAATAAAATGAGAAAAAAAGCCGCAAAGCCTTGATTTTACTGGCTCCGCGGCTCACCTCAGACTATTCGAACTCAATCGTCGCCGGCGGCTTCGGACTCATATCATAACAAACCCGATTCACATTCTCAACCTCCGCCAGAATCCGCTCGGTAATCCGCTCCAGCACGTCCCAACCGACCTTTTCAACCGATGCTGTCATCGCATCAACCGTATTGATCGCCCGGATAATCACCATATACTCAAACACTCTCGCATTGTTCTTCATTCCCACAGATTTAAAGTCAGGAACTACCGTGAAGTATTGCCAAATCTTCTTATCCAATCCGGCTTTCGCAAACTCTTCTCTTAAGATCGCGTCCGACTCCCTGACTGCCTCCAGCCTGTCTCTTGTGATCGCGCCCAGACATCTCACGCCGAGTCCCGGTCCTGGGAATGGCTGCCTGTATACCATATCATGGGGAAGTCCCAGTTCCACACCGCATGCCCGCACTTCGTCTTTGAAAAGCTGCTTTAACGGTTCCACCAATCCAAATTTCAGGTCCTCCGGCAGGCCGCCTACATTGTGATGAGATTTCACCATCTTCGCCGTCTTCGTACCGCTCTCAATAATGTCCGGATAGATGGTTCCCTGTCCCAGGAAGTCGATTCCTTCCAATTTTCTTGCTTCTTCTTCAAATACGCGGATGAATTCACCCCCGATGATCTTTCGCTTCTGCTCCGGGTCAGCCACATTCTCAAGCTTGCCAAGGAAACGCTCGGAGGCGTCCACATAGATCAGATTTGCGTGCAGCTCGTCTCGGAATACTTTTACCACACTCTCGGATTCGTTCTTGCGCATCAGGCCATGATTGACATGTACGCACACTAACTGCTGTCCGATCGCCTTGATCAGCATCGCCGCCACCACTGACGAGTCTACTCCGCCGGACAGTGCCAGCAGCACTTTTCTGTCGCCCACCTGCTGTCTGATCAGCTCTACCTGATTTTCGATGAAGTTTTTCATATTCCAGTTAGCTTCTGCCCCGCATTCCTCAAAGACAAATTTCTTTAAGATTTCCTGGTCAGGAAGCACGTTTAACTGTGTGCTACATTTGGACTGCGGATAATCTATGGAAAGCATGGGAATGCCCAAGTCGTATAGCTCTGTGCTAATTTCCACTTCCTTTCCATCAACAACGCGGTTTTCTCCACCGTTTAACACGATACCTTTCACATTGTTTAACGCTTTTAATTCTTCCACGGTAATATCATGAGGATGAATCTCACTATACACTCCGAGATCACGAATCTGTCTGGCAATCACAGTGTTCTGTGTACTGCCCAGATCCAAAATTACGATCAAATCTTGTTTCATAGAAAACAGCCTCCTTGTCTTTTGATTGTCTACTCTATGCTGTCTTGTTCCGCAGCCTATGCGCATACGAAATGCAGTTGTTTCCTATTATATAGTATCTTTGCCACGAAAAGCAACGAATTTCTCTTCTTTGTCCCGTCACACCATCCGGCATTGAAAACCACAAAAAATTGTTTTTATACCCACAAATCGTCCTGTTCATACCTAAAAACATTGCATTTCCCATATCAACGTAGTATTCTATAGGTAACGACATTAGAAATTTCGCTTTTGGCCTTGTATAACTTTCACATACGTCTTGGGCAAGAACCGAAAGCAGAATTTGTTATGTCGTTTACTATATACCAACAAAGAGTATTCCAGTCATACGTTCATTACTGCAGACGGCAGTTTCATGGAAGTTAGTTGGAAAAGATCAGATAAAGAAGGGTTTTTAACATGACAGAAGCATTTCATATTATCAGTGACGGTTCCTGTGATCTGCCCACGGAGCTGGTGCAGGAAAAGAATATCACCGTAGTACCTTTTTACGTGTCTTTCGATGATGAACATTATTTTAAGGAAAAGGCAGAAATCGACATCCGGGACTTTTATCAACAGATGGTTGATCGAAAAGGGGTATATCCCAAGTCCTCCATGCCCTCCATTCAAGATTATGCAGAAGCCTTTCTGCCGTATGCAGCGGAGAACATTCCCATGATCTGTATCTGTATCACGACCAAGTTCAGCGGTTCCATGCAGTCCGCCCTCAATGCCAGAACTCTTATTCTGGAAAAATATCCTCAGGCACAGATCACGGTTATCGATGCCACCATTAATACCGTTTTGCAAGGGCAGTATGTTCTGGAAGCGGCGAATCTCCGGGATCACGGCATGCGCTATGAGGATACCATCGCACGGTTGGAAGAGATCAAGAGCACTGGCAGGATCTTCTTTACTGTCGGAAATATGGAATATCTCAAGCATGGGGGACGCATCGGCAAGGTCGCTGCTCTGGCGGGCGGCGCGCTGGATATTCGTCCCGTGATCACGTTAAAGCAGGGCGAAATCTTCCCCTCTGGAATTGACAGGGGAAGAAAACGCACCACCAGAAAAGCGTTAAATCTTCTTTTAGAATATCTGCAGGAAAGCACGTTAGACGCCGCGTGTTACAGTCTTGCCGTAGGATATGGTTATGACCGTGAAGAGGGAATCGCTTTCCGCGATCAGTCTTTGACCATACTGCGGGAAAAGGGCTATGCTGTCTCTGAAATGCCCGTTTACCAGATCGGCGCCACCATTGGCGTCCACACAGGCCCTTATCCGCTGGGGTTTGGCATCATTGAGCGGGGCATTCACTCATAAGTCTCTGTTGTAAATCTTCTTTCCGCAGCGGCATAGGAGGAAATCGCCAAGTTTACGCAACAAAAATGCACACACTTCGGGCTCCCACCGTAACTTTATTTTCAGGCAGTCTGCTCATGCCCTGCTGTCCCGGTATATAATTCTTCAGATATCTGCCGCTGGTGTCCGCCGCCACATACCAGACCTTTCCGCCTTGCATCGCGGGCAGCCAGAATTCCTGGTCTTCCCAGAAGACGTTAATCGCCAGGCAGACGATATCGTCATGTCCATTCCCCCGGTCGTCCACTTCTACTCTTCCAGCGTAGATCACGCGAAGGACTTTCGTCTCGGCATCTGCTCCCATCACCTGAATCTCCGGGAATCCGCACCAGCTATTTCCTGAAAACTTGCGCAGTACCGGATGGGCTTTGCGGAAAGCCGCCATATATTTACAGAATTCAAAATGTGTCCTGTTTTTCTTTAAATCCTCCCAGTTCAGCCAGGAAATCTCATTATCCTGACAGTAAGCGTTGTTATTGCCAAACTGTGTATTCAGGAATTCATCCCCGGAAAAGAACATGGGCGTACCACGGCTGCACATCAGCACTGCAAAAGCGTTCATGGCAAGACGTCTTCGCAGTGTGAGGATTCCTTCATCCTTCGTGTCTCCCTCCGCACCGCAGTTCCAGCTTCGGTTGTCACTACAGCCATCCGTATTGCCCCAGCCATTGGCCTCATTATGTTTCTCATTATACGAATACAGATCCCAGAGGGTAAAACCATCGTGACAGGTTAGGAAATTCACCGAAGCATTGTTGCCTCTCCACTCTGGATTGTAAATATCCCGTGAGCCGGTGATCCGCTGTGCCGCCACTTCCCACATGCCAAAGTCTCCCTTCAGGAAGTTGCGCAGATCATCTCGGTATCTGCCGTTCCATTCCGCCCAGCGGCTCCAGGACGGGAAGCTCCCCACCTGATAAAGACCACCGGCATCCCACGCCTCAGCGATCAGCTTCACGTTGCCCAGAATCGGGTCAAAAGCAAGACTCTGCAGCAGCGGGGGTTTGCTCATAGGCGAACCATCCTCGTTCCGCCCCAGAATGGTCGCAAGATCGAACCGGAATCCGTCTACATGGTAGGCTGTCGTCCAGTACCGCAGGCATTCCAGGATCATCTGGTGTACGATCGGATGATTGCAGTTTAAGGTATTGCCACAGCCGCTGAAATTATAATAGTGTCCGTCCGGCGTCAGCATATAGTAGATATTATTGTCAAATCCTTTGAAAGAAAAGCAGGGTCCGCGCTCGTCTCCTTCTGCCGTATGATTGAATACCACATCCAGGATACACTCGATACCGTTTTCATGGAGCGCACTGATCAGCTCCTTTAACTCTGTTCCTTCTTTATTATATTCTACCTTCGCCGTATAACTGGTGTTGGGTGCAAAGAAGCAGACCGTGTTGTACCCCCAGTAATTCATCACTGGTTTATCATCCACCACGCGGTAATCCCGCATTTCATCAAACTCAAAGATCGGCATCAATTCCACCGCATTGATCCCCAGCTCCTTTAGATAAGGAATTTTCTCCCGAAGCCCGGCGAAAGTACCCGGATATCGAACGCCGGAAGAAGCATCCTTCGTAAATCCTCTCACATGCATCTCGTAAATGATCAGATCTTCCATAGGGATCAAGGGTTGTCCCGAATCCTTCCAGTCAAAATCATCTTTCACGACCCTTGCCCTGTAGACATCCCCTTCCATCTGAGGTTCTCCCCAGATCCGCTGTCCCGCCACCGCTTTCGCATAGATATCCAGAAGGGTATTGTTCTTATTGAACAGAAGTCCTTCCTTTGGATCATACGGACCGTCCATACGATAGGCATATTCAAAGTCATGGACGTTGAGCCCGAACACGATCATAGAATATACTTTCCCGATCTTATACGTCTCCGGAAACTTGAGTACAGCATATGGTTCTGTCTCCATACGCTTAAATAAGAGCAGCTCACAGGAAGTAGCGCCATAGGAATGCACTGTAAAATTCACCCCACAGGGAATTGCCGTCGCGCCATTCACTTCATACATGCCCGGACGTACTTCAAAACCATTGATCACATCCATAGGCTCCATATGGATCCTGCTGATCGGTGCCTCAAGAAGACCTTTTGTTTCCATATCTCATTCCCCCTGTCGTTATTTTTCACAAAGATTCCTTTTTATTCTACCAAAAATATGCCATTTTATCCAGACATTTCTCTGTTTCTCTTCTCTAAATTATGACAGTTCCGTCTTCAATGTCATTACATTATGCCAAGCGCGTCCGGCTTAACCAAAGGACATTGGTTCCGTCTTCTGCTTCCCTTCTATACAAGCCGATTCCCCGAAATGTAATCCTGCAGGCTCTCATCTACGGTCACATCCTGCCTCCAATCATAGACTGCTCCGCCCGCAAGTGTGATCTGCCGCTCCTGGCCTTCGTAAATAAGCCGGAAACTCCTCTCTTTCTCCAGAAGATTGGCCACTGTAAATTCATCTCCCCTAATCTCGTAAGAAACCCCATAGGCATCCCCCTTCAGGCACACACGGCCCTTCTGATTTAACATCGGTTCTATCCGCAGATCATCCTCCGTCTCTTTGCGGATACCTAGATATCCCTGTACAAGATTCCACCAGAAAACACAGGGGTATTCATAGTAATGAGCTGCGCCGTGCCAGTTCCTTTCACTCTGATAGTAGGCATGGTTCATATCATAGCGTTCTCCCATCAGATATCCATCCGCTTTCGCCTGTCTGCACACCGCGAGAAGCTGTTTCTCCAGGATGTCCTTCCTGCCTTCTTTCTTCCAAAAAGCAAAATCCCAGCACCAGTACCGCCCGGCGGCACAAAGGTCATAAGGGCCGCCATCTCCGATCTCACTGTCCGTATACTCTTCGACCCTGGCCGCGACAAAAGAGGGAAACCGCTGAAACGCCTCGAAGTTTTCCGCCATCATCTGTCTGACCGCCCTACACTGTCTTTCATCTGCATATCCGAACAGAACAGGAAGTCCATTGGCCAGCAGATGGATATGGTCATGGCTGACTCCGCTGCGGTCTACCCAATCAATGAATCGTTGTTTCTGCTCATCCCAGAATCCGACAGGAAACGGTCTGACCATTGCTTCTGCAAGCCTCTGCTCCAGTGCAAGATAATGCTTCCTCATTTTCTCATCCCCGGCTCTTTCTTCCAGGGAAGCCATCCTTCTTGCCGCATCAGCCGCCAGCGCCGCAGACATGCACTCTCTTCCATCCTTGATGACCTGGTCTTCATAATACACATCAGACCACAGTCTTCCCAGATGGTCCACGCACTCTTCCACCGGCCAGAATGCTTTCTCCAACCTCTTTTTATACTGCTTCCAGAAACTCCAATCCCCGGACGCCTCCAGATACAGGCAAGTTTCTTCCACAATCTCGATATTGCCGGTCACAAGGAACATGACTGCGTTGGTCCTGCCATCCATGCTGTTTCTCCTGACATGATATTCTCTTGTGCCATCCGGCTGCAGTGCACAAGGATCCCGATAGAGCTGCTGGGGATCTTCCTCCATCAATTTCAACTGCAGCTCCAACATCCGGCGCACTAAAGAAAGTTCGAAGCCGCTTCCCACAGCGATCCGTCCCTTGATCTGGAACTCATGATCCACATCCGGGTAAGTGCCTGCATACTTACTGAGCTGCAACGTACTGACTACATATCCGTCACATCCTCGATATCCGGACACAGCAGTCCGCTCCACAACAGAAGGTAAAAGGGTACGCCAGTAAAATTGATAGGCTGTTTCCTCCATCTCCTGTCCATTTCTAAAAGTAAGTTCCATCGAATTCCCCATAATATCACAGTGGGGAACTCCAGCAAAGGAAACGATCATGACCTCCTCTTCCTCCCCTTCACCGGCAATCTCTATACGATCCCCGGAATCAGGCAGCGCCACCCGAAAGGGCCGGGCGGCGCTGATCCTGTAAGCTTTGTTTTCTTCATCACGATCGGAAGGCAGCAGGAAGCAGTCCTGCGTCACCAGTTCATCCTTCTTTTCTGCATAATTATGGTTTAGAAACAGTCTGCCATCTTCTTTTGTAAGGTAATAGACAAGCGGTCTCGCCGTGTGATAAGTGATCTCTTTCTTCCACATCATCTGTTCCTCCATTTCATACTTGCACCTCCACATCACTCCTGGCATAAATACCCATGAAAAATACGGTTACCATACCGCTATCGACAGCACAAACAATACGTGAAATGTTTTAAGCCTTACCGTATATTATCTTTATACTCCTCTGTCCAGTAAGCTTCTACCCGTTCCATACCGGCCTCATCGATCTTATCGATGAATTCCTGATACTTTCCTTCGAAATCATCTGTAAAGATCATCTCTACAGAATACTGCTGAAGCAGACTGTAAGCTTTCTGCTGGATAATACCTTCCTCAGAATCCGGGGAGGGACTCTTGATATCCAGCTCAGGCCGAAACTGCACATGACTTCCAAACCATTCATTGTACTTGTTCATCTCCTCATTGGAATTATCCCACCAGACAAGATTCCAGAGCAGCTCATTACAGGTAAGCCAATATTCTCCGAGACCATTCTTCGATGCCACGCCGCCCCAGTCTGCATTCTTCTCTACAAGGTATTCTTCCAGAAGAACGGGCTTGCCGTCTACCATATGCCAGTTAGGACCTTCTTCTACATTCTTATATTCTTCCCCTTCTACACCCCAGGACACATCGCTGTGGCCTTCCACAGAAGACAAGTATTCTAAGAAGCGGATCGCTCTTTCCGGGTTCTTGCAGCTCTTAGGAACGACTGTCGCAAGCCACCCAGTACCCGTTCTGATCTCCACATAATCTTCAAAAGGCGGCAGAATCTCATACTGTGTATCCAGATTGTCCCCAGGCACTTTCGTCCCATCCGAAATCGTCCAGGCATAAGAGATCACATCGCCCTGCTCAATCTTCGCTTTCGCCACATCCTTGGTATCGATGAACGGATCCTTGGTAAGCAGATCCTGCAAGTACATCTGATTCAGATATTCCATAGGCTTCTTGAACGTATCTTCTCTCACGACCCAGCTCACCGTATCGCCATCGATACTGTAATCGCTGCCAATTCCTGCATACCTGCCATAATGGGACAAGTTTGCGCTGGAGGCAAAGGTGCTTGCCGCCATACTGTTATCTGCCGGGTAGAATCCCATCTTGTCCGGGTGATTTGCTTTCATCTGGCCAAGCGCCTCGATGAAGTCATCCATATTCTTGATCTCCGGCCGTCCGATCTCATCATAATAATCTTTTCTCACCGAGATCGTAGACTGGTTCGTGCCAATGATCTGGTTATACTCTCTGGCCGCTTTCTGCCACGCTTCCCCCTGTACCCACGTAGTAAACTGATAGGTCTTGCCGTCCTCGGCCTGGTAATTGGACAGGATTTCTTTGGGAATAATGTCTCTCATCTTCGGCGCATACTGGTCGATCAGGTCTTCAAAGGACCAGAGCATTCCTGCATCGATCATCGTCTGCAGTGCCGCATCATTTCGATCTACTGTCATGATATCCGGAAGCTGGTCGCCTGCGATCATCATATTGAGTTTCTGTCCGTCATCTACGACCGGTTTCGTGAAGTTAAGATCCACTCCTGTCTTTTCTGTCACGCGCTTTGCCGTACTGTCGGTCCAGTCCAGGGAAAACCAGGAGAAATTGGCATAGTAATCCAATGTGATCGGAGAAGTGTCCTCTCTCCACTCCAATCCCTCAGGATCCGGCTGCCAGCCAATCTTTTCCCAATCCATCTGCGCCTGCCATGCCGGTACTTCACCGGCTCCCGCCGTCTTGGCAGAAGTTTCTTCTTCACCGGCTGCCGTCTCCCCCTGGCTCTCCTGCGCATCAGCAGTCGTCTCTGACTGTGCCGGCTCTGTTTCCGGCGCTGCCGGCTCCTGTCCACACCCTGTCAATGCAGTGACTATCATTGTCGTACTCAACAGGCCCGCAATGATTCTTTTTGCATGTCTCATAAATCATACCTCCTCTTATGGTTTGCTTGTTTCTATTGTTATGGCCCTGCCGCCTTCTCACTTTCCGGTGTCATTTATCCTGGCTTTGGCCGGCCAATAACTTACTTATTCTTTCACGGCTCCTAACATCATTCCTTTTAAGAAGAATTTCTGGACAAACGGATAGATGATCACGACCGGAAGCACGGAAACGATCAACATGGCATACCGCACCGATTCCATTGTGGTAGTGCTTGTCTGGGATGCAAATCCCGTCATCTTCTGCAGCGTCTGCTGCGCCTCAGCCAGTGACATGGCCCGCTGTAAGACTGCCGGCAGCGTCATCAAACGCTCCTTTTGAATGAAGAAAGCCGGATGAAACCAGTCATTCCAGTGCCACACTCCCGCAAACAGCGCAACCGTCGCCAGCACAGGCCCGGACAATGGCAGCACCACTTTGAAAAGAACGGTAAAATAACCGGCGCCGTCTATTCTTGCAGACTCCTCCAATGCCGCAGGCAATTCTCTGAAGAAGGACATAAACAAGATCATGTAATAGAATTGATAAATATTGGGAAGAATGTAGACCCAAAAGTTGTCTAACAGCCTAAGTTCCCGATACAGCAGATATTGCTGAACCACGCCCGCCGAGAAATACAGCGTCACAACTCCCATCAACATATAGATTTTTCTCCCCAGCAGTTCTTCTTTCGTAAGCGCATAGGCCGCCATGGACGAAAAGAAGACTGTAAGCGCCGTTCCGACCAGACTCCGCAGGATTGTCATCAAAAAAGCCGGATAGATCGCCGCATTTTGGAAGACGACTTTATAATTTTCCAGCGTAAACTTCCTTGGGAAAAGATAGACGCCGCCCTTTACCGCATCCGCACCTTCGTTAAAAGAATAGATCAGACAATAATAGACCGGATACACTGTCACAATAAAAACCAGCACACACAGAACTGCCGTCACATAATTCACAACTTTATCTTCTTTTGACCGGATCAAATGCTTTCCTCTCATACCAGCCGCTTCTCCTTCCTTTCCAGACAGCCTCTCTAAAATACGCTCTTGCCAAAGATCCTCTTAGACACCTTGTTTGCCGCAAGCAGCAGTCCTACCGAGAGCACGGAAAGTACCAGATTTCCGGCCGCCGCATAGGAAAACCGCATTTGGCTTAAGCCTTCATCGATCACAAATTTCTGGATCACATACGATTTCGAATAATTAAAAGAATTTCCGAGCAGATAAGACTGATTGAAATTGGAGGCAACAGGACCGCCGCTCAGCAGACTGCCGCAGTTCATCACAAACAGCACGCCGGCTGTCCATGCAATCGACGGCAGCGTGATGTAGAAGATCCTTTTCATCCGCCCGGCGCCATCTACCTGCGCCGCCTCATAGAGATCCGGATTGATCCCCGCGATCGCCGCCAGATAGATGATGGCATTCCAGCCGCTCTCCTGCCAGCAGTCGATCCACACGCCGATCCACCAGAACCATTTCGGCTCCGCCAGAAATTCGATCGGGCGTTCTGTAAGGTGAAGCGCCTGCAGGATTTCATTGATCACCCCTTTGCTGTCCAGAAAGACCATCCACAGAGTCGCCACGATCACGTAGGATAAGAAATGCGGCAGATAGCTTCCCGTCTGCGTTAACTTTTTCAATCCCCTGAACGGCACTTCATTGATCAAAAGCGCCAGCAGAAGCGGCGACGTAAAGGTAAAGAAAAATTTGAGAAAACTCATCCCCAGCGCGTTTTTCATGGAAAGCCAGAAGCTCTCACTCGCAAACAGCTCCCTGAAATAATTCAGTCCGGCAAAACTGTGCCCAAAATAACCGTCGGTCAGAGAATAATCCAGAAAGGCATTGACCAATCCCATAACCGGTATGTAGGAAAAGATAAAAAAGAATATCATGGCAGGCACCACCATCATCTGTAGCTGGAACTGCTTTTTCTTTTTACGCATCTGCCTTTCCTCCTTTTTTTGTGATTGCATATTTCATCGATACCTGTTATAAATATATCATCTAAAATTTATGCAAAAGGTATAGAAACTTTTGATTTGGTATCATTATTTTGGTATTTTTCCCATTTTGTATGCGATGTGAGGTGTTCTATGAAGTTTTTCCAGAAAATGCATTATAAATCCAAACTGGTCCTCTGCTATCTGCTCCTTGTCTCCATCCCGCTCACGCTCTCCATTGTCCTTCTGTACAATTCCATCATCAAGCCCGTGCAGGATAATGCGATGAAATCCATTGAAAGCCGTCTGGATCAGGAACTGTATACCGTCTCTTCTCAAATGGAAAAACTGGACAAGGTAGCCTATCTTCTGTCCACCAATACAACGATCAACCGCTTTTTCATGCCGGAGTATTACGATGATCTCACGATCATCAAGGCGATGAATAATGACATCCTGCCCCTGATGTCCTGGCTGGAAGCATCTAATCCTGATATTTTCCAGTATCACTTTTTTACCGACAATCCCTCCATTCCTGAAACTTCCTTTCTTCACCACTGTGATACTTTCCGGGATGAGACATGGATGCAGGAAATGCAGGAGGAGGTCTCCCGTACCGGATATTATTGGGAAAGCGCTCATCCGGGACGCTCCTACAGGCGTTTCGGAAACGGACAGGGACAGACTGTATACTCCCTCTTCTACCCACTGTTAACCGACGGTAATTTTCTGGAGATCTGTATCCGGCCCTCTGTTTTCTTCGACAGTGCACAGGCGCTCCCCGTCCTGAATTCCGGTTTTCTGGCATACACTGCGCTGGATGGGACATTTATTTCCGGTAATGTTCCAACAGAATCCCTGTCTTCTCTGGAAGAACTTTTGGCGGCATCGGAAAGCGACTTGCTCAATTCATCCAGCCCCTATGCGGTCACGCTTGATGATTCCCCCTATTTCGTCTGCCACCGCACGGTAGATGGACTCAACACCCGGATCACAGCGCTCGTGCCCGCAGAGGATATCTTAGAACCCCAGGAACGGGCAAAACAATCCTTCGCACTCTCCATCCTTGCTACGATCACAGGAACAATCCTGCTCTCCTTCGTCCTGTCTTCTCTCCTGATCCACCGGATCAATAAGATGACAGAAAGTGTGCAGAAAATCCAGGAGGGCGACTTTCATGTCCATCTTCCGGTCAGCGGAGAGGATGAGATCGACCAGCTTGCCAATGCCATCAACTATATGGCCATTCAGATCGATGATCTCATCAATAAAGTCTACAAAGCGGAAGTACTGCAAAAAGAGACCGAACTTGCCGCACTGCAGGCACAGATCGATCCCCACTTTCTGTTTAACATATTAGATACGTTTAAGATGATCGCGATCATACATAATCTGGACGAATTTTCGGACAGCATCGCTGCACTTGGCAGTCTGATGCGTTACAATATCAGCGCTTCTTCCGACCACTGTACGCTCCGCCAGGAACTGAAGATCCTGCAGGATTATATCAAGATCCAGAATCTTTTGCTCAATGACCGTGTAACACTGCTCTTGACTGTACCGGAGGAACTTCTTGATTTTGAGATCCCTAATTTCATTTTGCAGCCGATCGCAGAGAATGCTTTCGTACACGGTTTTCAGGATAAACTGGATGCACTCATACTCAAAGTTGACATTACTGATCAGCATGACTATGCAGAGATCCGAGTCGAGGATAACGGCGCCGGAATTGGAGAACAACAGAAACATATGCTCTATGAGTCCATGAAAGCTGCCGCCGACTCTGTCCGTATCGTTTCCCCAGGTCAGGGGATTGGCCTTGCCAATGTCTATCTGCGCCTGTACCTGCATTATGGAGACTCTATTTCTCTGCATCTGGAAGAGTCTGCTTTAGGAGGCGCGTGTATTGTCCTTATCCTGCCGCTGTTTTCCTACTCTTAAGGATCCTGCAGCAGGCACTCACGCTGCTTTCCTACGATAGAACAAAGCCACAACATTGTCTGCTCTGGCATGGAGGATTTCTATGATACTATTGCTTGTAGGAGATGAAGATATTATCCGCAGAGGTTTTCTTGTCACCATTCAAAAACTGGAGCTTAGATTCGATCTGATTCTGGAAGCGCGCGACGGCGAAGAGGGGTTGCGTTTATTTGAAAACTATCATCCCGATATTGTGATCACCGATATCCGTATGCCTCTCATGGATGGTCTGACTTTTATCCAAAAATCCAGAGAAATATCCCACGAAAGCCGTTTCATTGTTCTCAGCGGATATAATGATTTTGAATATGCACGCACTGCACTGCGGTATGAAGTGCGGGATTATCTGCTGAAACCCAGTTCTAAAGCAGAAATCCGTGATGTGCTTCTTCGCGTCATGGAAGAAATTCAGAAAGCCGAGACAGAAAGCAGCGCCCTCAAAGAACGCCTGGATGATTATGATCTTCGTCTCAACCAGTTTCATCAGCTTCTCTTGGGGGACATCCTGCTTGGAAAATACGCGGACGCAGAGATTGCCCCTCTCCTCTCTCACCATGCCATTTCCTTGCCTGAACAGGGTGAAGGATTTATGATATGCCGCGATCTGGAGGCGCTCTACGGTTTCCTGCTCAGCAGTCTGATGCAGTACCGCAATGCCGTGACCGGGAAGCGCAATACCGCCGCCATCGAATCTGTGCATTCCCCCATTGACCGCGCGATCGCTTACATCGACCAGAATTACTACAAAGAGCTTGATCTCGCCCTGCTCTCTCAGTTAGTTTCGATGAACAGCAGTTATTTCAGTTCCCAGTTTAAGAAAAAAACCGGCCTCTCCTTCAGCACATATCTCCAGAATGTGCGTTTAGAAAAGGCCAAGAACATGCTTCTTCATTCCGACCAGAAGCTGCATGAGATCTCTGCCGCTATCGGGATCGGAAATGTCAAATATTTTTGCAGATTGTTTAAAAACTATACCGGGGTGACTCCGACTGAGTATAAGCGGCAGTTCCAAATCTCCGATTCGTGAACGCCCGCAGACCGCATAATACCGTTCATGAGTCGGCTATGATCTCCTTCACCCAGACGCCCTCCGCGCTGAATCCTGCTTCCATAGCTTTCCTGATCATGAGAAACTCTTTGGGATAAATACAATTTACGAAAGTTCCCTCTCGTATTCCCTCAAGCGCTTTCTCATAATCCATGAAGACAACGCCCTCCACTTCGCTTTCCTGGAGTATGAGCCGCTCCTGCTCCACAGTCTTCTCATAGAGATACACGGCGCTCATCTCCCAGTCCTTAAACGACCGTCCCCAGAAATTGTTTTCCACGTATCCTTCATGGAAGCCAATAAACCTTAAGTCCTCTTCCACGGCAGTAATGCCTAGTTCCTCCTGCAATTCTCTGACTGCAGAGCAGGAAAAATCCTCTCCGGCCCGTACATGGCCGGCAGAAGAAACATCATAGCATCCCGGATAGGCATCCTTATCTTGACTGCGTTTCTGCAGCAGCACGTCCAGTCTGCCGTCCGCCCTTTGCCTGACTACCCATATATGCACCGTCCGATGGAAATCCCCGTCCTGGTGGACCATGCTTCTCTCCTTCACATGACCCGCAGGCATTCCATCTTCCCCACAGATATCAAACAGCTCCAATTCTGTTCCATTCAAGAAAGCGCTATACCAACTGGCATCCTTGCGGTAACAGAGTTTCAGCGAGAAAAAAGGAATCTCCTGACGGAGCAGATCCAAGAATAACAGATCACCATCCCAGAGATTGAGATGCCGAATATGATCCTTGTCCACCCACTCCAGTTTTCCCTCGTCACATTCTTTTAAGGTTCCCTCAAACGCATCCCCGGTATAAAGACACATATACTCCGTTGGGTGGTCTTCATAGCTGAAAGTAATGATTCCCCGAAATCTGTAAGCAGTAAGTGTCAGTCCGGTCTCTTCCCGCACCTCCCGTAAAAGACAGTCTTCCGGGCTTTCTCCCTCCTCGAAGTGTCCTCCCACCCCGATCCATTTATCTTTGTTCACATCATCCTTCTTCGCTATTCTGTGCAGCATCAAGTATTGACCGTCTCTCTCGATATAGCACAGCGTGGTAAGTCTGCTCTTCATAACCGGACAGGTATCTCCTTCATGTCGTCTTCTTCGAAATCCGTGTTCTTTGGTAATTGGCTGTTGTTACTCTAATTCCACCGTTGCCGGCGGCTTCCCGGTGCAGTCATACAGCACCCTGTTAACGCCCTTAACCTCGTTCACAATCCGGTTTGTCACTTTCCCTAGAACCTCCCAGGGAATCTGTGCCGCCTCTGCCGTCATAAAATCGCTGGTCTCCACTGCCCGCAGCGCCACCGCATAATCATAGGTCCTCTCATCTCCCATGACGCCCACGGAACGCATATTTGTAAGCGCGGCAAAATACTGCCCCAATCCTTTATCCACCCCTGCTTTGGCAAACTCTTCCCGGTAAATATAATCTGCGTCCTGCACGATCCTTACTTTCTCCGCTGTCACTTCCCCGATGATACGGATGCCCAGCCCCGGCCCAGGAAATGGCTGACGGAACACCAGATGTTCCGGGATGCCTAACTCCAGTCCGGCTTTTCTCACTTCATCCTTGAACAACATCCGAAGCGGCTCGATAATCTCCTTAAAATCAACATAATCCGGCAGACCGCCTACATTATGATGCGACTTGATCACTGCGGATTTCCCCAGTCCAGACTCGATCACATCAGGGTAGATCGTTCCCTGCACCAGAAAATCCACCGCCCCAATCTTCTTTGCTTCTTCTTCAAAAACCCGGATAAACTCTTCACCGATGATCTTCCGCTTCTGCTCAGGCTCTGTCACACCCGCCAATTTCTGATAGAATCGCTCCTGCGCATTGACGCGGATAAAATTAAGGTCGTATGGTCCAGACGGTCCAAATACCGCTTCCACCTCATCGCCCTCATTCTTGCGGAGCAAGCCATGATCCACAAACACACAGGTCAACTGTCTTCCCACTGCCTTAGACAGAAGAACTGCCGCCACCGAAGAATCTACCCCGCCGGAAAGCGCGCACAGCACTCTTCCTTTTCCGACCTTATCACGGATCTCCTGAATTGTCGTCTGCACAAAAGAATCCATCTTCCACATTCCACTGCAGCCGCACACCTGGTTCACGAAATTCCGTATCATTGTCATTCCTTCTGCCGTGTGCATGACTTCCGGATGGAACTGTACCGCATATAACTGTCTTTCCGGACACTCCATTGCCGCAACCGGGCATACCGGCGTATGCGCTGTCACCCTGAAATCCGCAGGCGCCTGCTCGATATAATCCGTATGGCTCATCCAACAGATCGTCGTCCGGGAAACGCCCTCAAACAGAGCACTATCCCCATCCGCTTCCACCTGCGTCTTACCATATTCGCTGACAGGCGCTGTCGTCACCCTGCCCCCCAGCAGATGAGCCATCGCCTGCGCGCCGTAACAGATACCCAGGATCGGAATACCCAATTCGAAAATTTTTCTATCACATAAGACCGAATCTTCTCCATATACACTGTTAGGACCTCCGGTGAAAATAATCCCTCTGGGATTGAATGCTCTGATCTGATCCAGGCTCAGGTTATAAGGATGTACCTCACAGTATACGTTACATTCCCTGACCCTTCGTGCGATCAACTGATTGTACTGTCCACCAAAATCCAACACGATAATTATTTCTCTATCCATCTTAGTCTCCCATTCTTCCTCAGCCTGCGAATTTGGGCGCAAGCACAAATATTATGTACCACTTCCCGGTTTTCTTCCTATGCTTCCTTTCCTGATCCAGACTTAATTGCTTTCTCCCACTTGCCGCTATGATACCGGATCTCATAGCACACTCCCCGAAACATCCAGTCGATGGTCATTGCGATCCAAATGCCGATCAGCCCCAGGTGAAATACATTGCTGACAAAATAAGCCGTACCGATCCGAAATACCCACATGGAAAAGATCGCGATGAACATTGTCCACATCACATCGCCTGCAGCCCGCAATGTATTTGGCAGAGAAAAGGACGGCACCCAGGCAAACATACACATGCAGGCATGGAAACGGATGACCTGCACCGCCAGTGCCTCTGTTTCCGGCGTCAAGTGATAGAGCAGAAGCATTTTCCTGCACAGTAGGATCATGATCACAGAAATTACGATCATACATACATTCGTCAGCCTCATCAACTTCTTCGTATAGTACCTCGCCTGGCCATAATCCCCCGCACCAACGCAGAAAGACACTACCGACAAAAGCGCCAGATTGACCGCCATCCCTGGAAGAATATTGAAATTTGCCACCGTGCCGCATACTGCATTGGCCGCGATCGCCGACGTGCCAAAAGTAGATACCAGACTTAGGAGCAGGATTTTACCCAACTGGAAAAGACTGTTCTCCAGACCATTCGGTATACCGATATATAAGATCTTTTTGATCTGCCTCAAATGAATCCTGGCAGTTACACGGTGGCGAAAATGAATCGCCCTGTCCTCGCAAAATAGCAGCCTGAAAATAAGAACCGCCGCAACCGTTCTGGATACCGTTGTGGAAATTGCCGCCCCTGCAACCCCCATCCGGAACCCAAAAATCAGGAGCGCATTGCCGACCAGATTCATCAGATTCATCAGCAGAGAGATATACATCGTAGTCTTAGAGTCGCCCATTGCGCGAAAAAGCGCCGCGCATCCATTGTAAAGCGCCAACGGGCAGATCGAAAGTCCGGTAATGATCAGATACGTCGTCGCACTCTTCATGACCCCTTCTTCTACTTGTCCAAAAATGACCCGGAGAATACTTTTATGCCAGACAAGCAATACCGTCGTAGTAACTGCTGAAGCATAAAGCAGAAAAAGAACCATCTGCCACGCAGACCATCCTGCTTCCTCTTCCCTGCGCTGTCCAAGAGCATGTCCCGCCGCCACGGCGCCGCCGGTGGCGAGTGCCGAGAACACCTGAATGACCAGAATGTTGATATTATCCACCAATGAGGCACCCGACACCGCCGCTTCTCCTACGCCGGAGATCATGACAGTATCCAGCATACCGACCAAGATCGCCAGAAGCTGCTCCATGATCAAAGGCAGGATCAACTTCCTGAGGTCAGCATTGCTGTATATTGTACCCTGAACTTTTTCATTTTCCCTGTTCCACATTGCCGCCACTGTCCTTACATTGATTCTGAATGATCCTTAACTTATTCTATGCCTATTCATTCCCAATGTAAAGTACCTTCCAACCACCGTACCGCATAAACTTTAGACAGACTTTCTCTTTTCTTTCATCTAATATATATGCTGATGCAGATATTTTTCTCTCGTCGCCAGTCCGCCGCGGATATGTCTTTCCGACTTGTTGACATCGAGTACTTTTCTCGCCTCTGCCGCCAGTGACGGGTTCAACTGCGCGAGGCGGTCTGTTACGTCCTTATGTACCGTACTCTTACTGATCCCAAATTCTTTCGCCGTCTGTCTCACCGTAGCATTATTCTCAATGATATAGTTGGCAATCTGAATTGCACGCTCCTCGATATACTCTTTCAAAAGGAAACCCCTCAGAACACTTTTTTACATTGTATGAAGTGTTCTGAGGGGTTATGACTACATAAAAATAGTATTCGATAGTTACTTTTGATACAATAACGCTTGCAGATTTTGCTTTAACATCGGAATATCCTCCAGTAAGGTATTCCAGACGATTTCCATATCAACGTTTTCGTAATCATGCGCATGCAAATTTCTCATTCCTCTAATCGCCCGCCACGGAATGTTGGAACTGCTTTCTTTGGTTTCATCCGATAATCTGTTGGCAAGCTCTCCAATCTGTATGATACACATGTTACACGAATACTGAAAAGAAATATCCGTTTTATATCTTTTAAAATCTGTATTGAATCTTGCCATAAGAGTGCCAATATCAGTACAATATTTAATCATTTTCTTAATAATTTGAATATCCTCATTCTTCATACAGAAGTACCCCTTCCTGCATAATTTTAGAAAGAAATTTTTTATCTTCAATCCCTGTCGTGACAACATCAACATGGCAATCCAAAGCATTTTCAAGTTCATCAATAAACGCAAAATACTGTATTAAACTTTTCAATCTGCCGCGCTCAATATATAAATCAACATCACTGTCATCTTTCGCCTCGCCTCTGGCATAAGATCCAAATAAGCTCATTCGTCCAATTCCGTATGCTTTTGCAATGGGATTTGTCTTGTTCATTATTTCATTTATAGTATATCGCATACGCAGCCACTTCCTTTCTCCTCATTTCATGACTAACTTTTTAACAGAGAGAATCTTAAGAAATAATTTTATAAACAGTTTACCCCAAATTCAAATGCTGTACAATCAATTTTCAATGGCACACCACAGCTACAATTTATTATAATATTATTTCTTATCTTTAGTTCTTTTCCACAATTAATGCGATATGGTATCTGTTATAACAAATATCAGCCTATCTGGCTACCTTCAAATATCACTATATATCCTGCGGAAAACTCCTCAAAATATCTATCAACCATGAAACAGGTACCTTTTAAATCATCGTATAATTGTCCTCTGACATAAGCATCCCTCGCCTCTGGCTTTTCAAGCAGAACCCACTTGATCTGCTTATACGAGTATTTGGCAAACGCTATCCACTGAGGATAATTGATTTCCATTGGATTCCTAGAAAAATACACTTTGCCTGCATTTATCGCCGTTGCACCTGAATGGGCAATGAACAGCATGGTTGCCAACTTTGGATGCTTTTCCCGGTTTATTGAAAATGGTATGCTCTCCGATATCTTGTGTCCTTCCTTAATATGCTTAATGGCATAGCCAATTCTTACAATCACTTCTACAAGCATTACCGGGATGGATAATGAACAAAAGTGTATAAAATCATACCCCTCGTAATACATCCCCTGTACAATTTCAGCAATTGTCTGCTCTTCCTCACCAATACTGCCAAACTGAAGCAGATTAAACAGCCCCATCAGCGGAACCGGCAATCCCATCGAGGTTGTAATGTCTGATTTAAAATGAATTATCTGCTTAGCCAAAGCAGCAAATATATCGCTTTCTCTTCTGCCAGCATAATTGTCCATCACTTGTGAAACAATCTTCCCGGTTTTATCAATGGTGGTCATGCGGCCTGTAATGATATCAAAAACTCCCACGACAAATCCAAGCAATGGATCATGTCCCAGCGACAACAGGCGGTGATAATATGCAGACAGTCCTGTAACATATTCTATTGTGTGTCTGTTATCCTGGGCATCAAAGGGAACTTTACTGGCTTTAGAGTTTGCAATTTTCTCCATCTCTTCTGGAGGAAAAATCTTGTCAAATCTGTCCCGAATATAGTCGGACAGCGAACCTGCCTCTAAACCCCCATGGCCTCTCTGTGGTATTCCAACCAACAGAATATCAACAGCAACGCCTACGATTCCCGCCAATGCAGAAATCGCTACGTCATATCGGTCTAAATAATGAAGCTGATTATATTCTTTATTTAAGAGCTGTATTGCTTCGTGGTTGCTCTTAAGCTCCTTTTGTGTAAATAAATCTTCCAAAGCATTATTGCTCCCACAGGAGGTCTTGGCTTCTGCGACCATCTGATTCCAGGATGGAATCAGCATAACTTTCTTTTCCTGAGCTGGCTTTTCCGCCTTTATACGCTGTGGGATGTCAATCCCCAAGTCTTTTAGCTGGGACTCTGCTTTAGCTATAGAAGCATCCATTTCTTTCAAGTTGGGGAATGATATTCCAGCCAGTTCCTTTTCGTGATAGGCAAGTACATTATTTATCTGCTGTTCAGTTTTGGAATATTTATACCTGCTCATCCGAACTATTCTCCCTTCTGCTGTTCAGCACGGCATCCAACACTTCCTTACAATATGTCTGACGCCCATTGCAAAATATCAGCCAGCGTTTTTAAAGCCTTAATTTCACCATCCTGCCTGAGTATTGCCTCTTGGTAAAGGCGGTCTTTTTCTTTCTGTTCACTCTTCTGCGCTTCTTCCCGCATGGCAAAACCTATGATGGGAAGAACCACAACAGAAAGACTGATTATAATCCCTGTATTTTTATCTCCACCAAAAATACATCCGATAGCCTCCATTGCATCCATCACTTGGTTGCCTTTTATATCAGCAAATTTATTTATTGCTTTTGTATCCAACTGCACCGCATACTCCTTTCTAAGCCACACCCAGGTCGGCTTTTAAGTCGTCAATAGCTCGTGCCAACAGAATATTCAGGCTCTGGAGATAATCAAGCTTTTCTTTGTCTGCCTCCGCTTCGTCTTTCAGTGCTTTTATAATAGCCTGGTGTTTTGCCAGGGCTTCTTTATATAGGCGTTCTTTTTCCTGACAAAGCTGCTTGTTTTTCAAATGTGACGCAAATCCGACTCCCCCTGCTGCAAGGATAGCTACTGGTGCTGCAAGGACAAAAACTCCAGCAACCATGCCACCACCAACAAAACCGCCTGCCGCTGCCAATCCAGATGTAATACCCGTAGCAGACAGTCCGATGACAGAGCCTAAACCGTACAATGCTGCAAATGATCCAATTCCGCCAATGCCCCCAGCAAGACTTCCGGAATAGCGCTTACTCTGATAGTGCGGTATTTGTCACTTACCGCTGCTGCCTCCTCATTCACAACATTAACCACTTGCTGAAGGGCTTCAACCGATTGGAATTTCATCTTTTTCTTTTTCTTTACGTATTCTCCCATGCAAAAGTTCTCCTATTTTTTCTTATCAAATATTGTTTTTAACAACCATGCACTCGTTGCGGCAGTAGCAAACAGAGGGCCTGCTGCAAGAATGCCAATCCCACCAGCCACAGCTATAATTTCCTTTGATACATCTTTTCTACTGGTTGAGCCGGCCAGAATAGAAGGAGCAACCATATTAGCCTTACTGAGAAGTTTCTCTTTCTCTTCCTCACTATAGGTTTGAGGATTGTCAATAAACACATCTAAAATCAACTTTAACATTTCTGTTTCTTCTGGGTACTGATTCATTTCTGCATCTAAAACGCTTCTCATAGCAATATACTGTGTTTTATTCAGCTTATTTCGTCCCGCTTCCAAATTATTGATTGTTTGCCTTGTTACGCCTATGGAATCTTTCGTATCATCCTTATTGCCTTTGACTGCCTTTACCCATTTGGGATTGGCAATGGTAACGTTGATATCGTTTTCCAGAAGATTGAATACAGGGATCCAGTATTTACCGGTAGATTCCATACAGACATCATGGCATTGGTTTTGAAGAAGCCAGTTTTTGAATTGCAGGATGGAATTGTTAAAAGTGGAGAAACGCTTCTTGTGATAAGAAGGCTGAACTCCGGAAATAGTTTTGATAATCGTGGCAATGAGAAAAGATTTGTGAACATCGACGCCACAGCAGGTTTGATAGTAAGCGTCAAATAAGAACGCCATATATTTCACTACACGTTCTTATTTGACGCTTACAAAACAAGCCGCCTATCAGATGCTTAAGTATACTTTATTACAATAGGTCAACGCCATCCAATTTTATCACTTAATCAAAACTGGCAATCTTTTTTACATAACTGCCAGTTTCTCATTAATATCTTTTCCTATTTCACCCACCACACAAACCGTTCGCAAATGCTCCATCATGAGTACCTTAACAAATGAAAGGCCACTTACGTAGTCTACGGTTCTGGTTTCACCGATTTGCGAATTCTGTCCGGCTGCTTCTGTGACCATGGGAGCAGATCTTCCAGAAATGACCAGTCGGTTTGTTTCAGGTGTTTGGGAATCTCAGTCAGCAGATATTCAAAGTATTCGTATGGTTTCAACTTATTCTCCTTGGCTGTTTCTGCGGTGCTGTAGATGATAGCGGAACTCTCGGCACCACGGATGGTGTCTATGACTTCCCAGTTCTTCTTGCCAATGCAAAAGCAACGGATCGCCCGTTCTGCCCTCCCCCAGAAGTATCTGGAATATCTTCTTGAGGTCAAACCAAATAAAAACATGTCTGACGGGAAACTTGAGAATATGGCACCTTGGAGTCCTAAAGTTCAGGAGCGCTGTGTAAATAAATCATAGCGTATTGAATCTGGGAAACTCCCAGATTATTCTATAAGAGATACCCTATTACTTAGCGCTTACGCCCGAAACCCGGCATCTGCCCCTTTAGTAACCATTCGCTTATCTTATATCAGACTTTGAGTTTACACAGAGACCTTTCTCTGTCAGCAGATACAGTTTCCTGTTATATGAACATATTTACGAGGTTCTTTCAATCAACTCGTATACGCTCCTTTATCAAAAAAACTATCTTCTATTAAAACGCGATTTGTTTTTCGGCTTAGTATTTATTAAAGGTAACGATAGCATTTTATTCGTTAATCCTTCTAGATACAATCCATAACCATCGGGACATACTGTCTCCTTTTTAATTGGATGGTACATTTTTCGCCGGACATTCTCTATTCCATCAAAGTTTATGTTTTTATACAAACATTCAATGTTTACCTCTGGTCTATCGCTTCTCCATGAGCCTTTCCCCTCCTCATATTGAGATCTGCGGTTTGGAGCGGCTGCTGCTAGATAATCCTTTGCGTCAATCATAAACTGTTTAGAAAACACACGCGCAAAAGAAGTAAGATCTTTATCTCCTTCTTCATATAATAAAACCAATCCCCCTTCAACCTGTTTTGAGATTATCGATTCATCTTCTACAGACCTGCATTCATCTCTGTTTGTAGAATACTCCCATCTCCCATAATAAAATCTTCTTTGCAAATCATCTTTCCCTTTTGTACAGCAATTCCATATTTCAGCCCAAGAATTGAGCCAATTGTAAGCAAAATCAGCCTCTTGAACTAGCCATTCATTTATCCTGCCCCAATCCGCCTGTATCTGTGGCCACTGTTTTCCCGATAATACCGATCCGAAGATTCTTTCCAGCTCAATAATCTTTGGATCAGTATAGGAACTAAGCTTATTTCGTCGTTGAAAAATCCCATGTGTAATGGCATGCCTTGCGATTCTAGCAATAAAAGTATAGTGTTTCATTACACGATCTTGTTCTTGAAAAAGTGACTTCACTCTATCATACTGCCCTGCATCGTCAATCGCGTCTTTTTGGGGCAGCTGGGACGCTTGTAACGCAAACCACAGAAAGTAATGTCCATAATCGTTATACATTCTGTACAGATTAATCACATTATATCTGTAATTATCACATCCGGCGCTTTCTGGAATTGGAGATAACATCTTATCATCTGGTAGAGTCAAAAAAAGAAAACATCCCGTATTCCTATATACAAGATTATTTAGTTTTCTGGCTTCATTCATATCTAGAAATCTGGGCATTAAAACCTTCGCGTTATTCTTTGCCATAAGAATTCGTCTCCATTTCCGGATTCTCAGGTCCTGCCAAAGCTCCCTGTAGATTAAATCTAATTGTAATTACTTGTGACTCAATACTATTTCTTTGTGATTGTCTTTTTAAGGATTGTGCGCAGAACACTTTTTTTCTGTGAAGAATCTCAGGCATTTTTTCAATCATAGAAGGATTTACTGCGCTAGTAATATCTGCCACATCCCTGAGAGAAGCTTGCCTTTTTACTCTGGCATTCAATTTTATCGGATTTCCTGTTCCGGTCTCACAAAGAAAAATATAACTGTCTGATTTATAAACCCCTCTCGGTATAATGCTAGACCTATAACATTGATCAAACTTTTCTTTACTCTTAGTCATTTGAGATACAGAATTCCAAGTATCCGTTGTAAAAGTCCAGTAATAAATACCCTCAAAATAATATGCAAATGCATATTTTGCACGATAATTGCCACTTTCAACATACGCTTTGCAATATTTATGAAGTTCATCCCAATCCCCCTTATTGAGTTTTGGAAATTGATTTAGTGTAAATGGAACATTTCCCGTTTTAGATATCCATGCGGCACGTATAAGCATCTCAAGCCCCGCTATTTCTTTTTCCCCACTAGAACGTTTGCTGAGCAGTACATTCAGATTATCCTGCTGCGTCAAGTATTCGTATACATTTCTTGCACAACGTATCAATTCCATAGACGTATTTCCAGGTTTTTCAGCAAAATCCGATGTAAGAAATAAATCAGCTGTCTTCAAATCAGCAGCTTTAAGATTTGTGATTTCTACATCCTGCTGAAACCACATACTGCGTGCATATAGAAGTATATAAGCAGCAGATCCATGTGCTCTTGCTTTAGTCTTTAAAGAATCAATTGATTGCTTGGACAAATGATAGACCAATAAAATATTGCTATTTAAATTTTCCCTAGTTTCTACAATATCATCAAAATCCAGCAATCTACTTAATACTGTGTTCATTGCATACGAAATTTCATCAGTATACTCAGCCATTTTTACTGGATCTATATCTTCTGCATCTGATTTAACATGATATAACTTATCCATCGCCATAACGTAATAATTGAACGCATTCAAGTAAACATCCAGCATGCTCATAGGTTTCATGCGATGATGATCTAAACGCATATAGATTGATAAAGCTTTCGAAAATCGACTATGAATTTGATGAAATAGTTCTATATCTTTTGTGCTCGGATTTTCTCTGTTAAGAGTGTAGTTTCGGTTAGTACACCATTCGACATAGAGTCTCATCATCCTTGATGTCTCATTGTCGTTATCGCGTTCCTCTATCTCAATTGCATGCTCTAATCCGTCTGCTGCTGAGTTTAATATTGTCAGCTCCTCATCAGAAATATTATAATTATAGCAAATACTATTAAGCATAGATTCCCTTAATTTCTCACGCTTGAGAAATGCTGCACTCAACGCCATTTCAGGATTTTCGCTACCACCATGTTGTAAAATAAACGTCGCCAATTCATCATATTTATACTCATACTGTTTTGCATACATTTCTCCTTTTCTGGAATTCGAGCCATATTGATCCAACAGTTCTCGAACAGTTGTAACCGTATGCCAATTGAAATGAGAATAATCCTCAAGGTTACTATGTTCTATCAATTTTTCCAAAAGAAAGATTTCCCGATCCTCCAGAAAAGACTTTCCTTCACTATCATACTTAACTTGTGGGCTTATCTTTTCTCTACGAACATAATGAGTGGTAAGGTATATTTCCGCCTCCTCAGGTGATCTATAGCCAACCATTACATGTCCAACTTCATCGACTGGGAATGGATACTCCAGCATCGTATCAATCTGTAAAATATCATCTACTGCATTCATATAATATCTAATATCCGGACAGATATCATTATCACAAATTACTTCTTTAACCAAATTAAGCGGCAATCTTATACCAAACTGTCCGGCAACAGCTAAAAGATCATTTAATGTTGGTGCGCATATCTTTAATTGTCGATACCATTCTTCGCCCTTTTGATCTTCTTCTGTGCATTGTGCCAGTATATCGCTCAATCCTCCAATATCTGTATCGTATGTCTTTGTGGCTTTTTGAATTGCTTTTTCAAACTGATTCCGCATCAGTTCTTCAATTCCGGCAGTTTCCTTATTTGTACGGCTTATAGTCTCATCAATGATCTGTGATACATCATCATCTGCTATACGGAAAGTCCTCTGTATTAATGCAAGAATTCTTTTATCATCACGGATCAAATCGGGTTTCTCGCTTTTTGGTGCAGAAGCCTTTCTTACCTTGGAAAAGGCTTCTGTAAATTCTTCTCCAAGGTTCTGCCTAAGCATTTTTTCCATATTACAAAACTCAGACCCACTATTTAATATTGGAGAAATATAAAAATACTCTACTCCTTTTTGTGACTTTCTGTAGCCATTCTCAGCATCTCTTATTTCGTATGCAGAACCGATGAGTATAGCATTACTTTCGGCTAATTCTCTGGATAATTCAGTGTAGCTCTGTAGTTTGTCTACAAATGCGTTGTTATCCCATATTACGGCGGCACGGATTCTCCCACCCACTTGTACGTTTCTTGTCAGATATATATTAATAAAGTTAACCAGATTTTGATATCTATACCGCGAAATCTCCGGATCGTCGGTTTCAATTTCTCCGCTTATAAACAAGACTGGATAATTCGAACTCAATTCTAAGGCCAGTTTTCCTAAAAGTACGGTTTTCCCGCTATTAGATGGTCCATGAATAATAATAGTATTGCTTACCTTATGAAGATTTGGTGCCTGTAATAATGCAACTGTCCTATCATATAGTCCGGTTTTCTCTCTATTTTTATATACATCACGATCAAAGTAACAATTCTGTAAATATCCTTGCCAATAAGGAAAACTCCCATTAGAATTAGCCAAGAATTTTATGGTCAGATTTCTAATTCCCTCCTGATCAAATGACACCTGCATACGATCACGCGGAGTAAGTAGATGTATTCTTTCAGGATCAAGATCTCTTAACTGTTCTCTGGGTATATTTATTGAAACTGTCTTCTTTCCTCGTTGAAAAGAAATTACTTCGGATGTTTCAAGTGCTTCCTGTTCGGTCTGTCGCTCCAAACATACCTCCGAAATAAATTCCTCCAAGCATTCAGACAAACTTAATTCAGTAGTAATTAGCTTATCACTCTCTGCTAATTCTTCCGTTCTTTCAGAATCATAGATTTTTTCCTTGACTTCAGAAGTACAACTAAAAATATAAATCTTTGGAAAAGGCATATCTGCATCTAGCATGCTGTTTCCAACTATTGTATCTACTGTTGCCCAATCTGTACCAGGATTCCATCCATCAATGACTAAAGCACCACTATACGGAATGGCTTCTTTTAGAACTCTGGAATACATCGTATCCGCATTTGTCCTTGCTTGTCCTCTTACTTTGTATGACAGAGGAAAACTGTTTTCTTCAGTAACACATCCAAATAAATAAGTAATATGCAACTTGCGCTTGTTTGCCAATCCGGCTGGTCGTGTATTAACATTATATATTGGATTACAATTCACCCCTTCAGCATTTACAATTCCTGAATCTATAGCGGATGTCACAATTGAAGCCCAGCCAATGTTTAAGATATCGGATAATTTTTTGTCTTGTGGGATTCTGTTCCCAATTTCTATCAATCTGTTTATTTGTGTATCATCAAGGATAGCATGCCCGCCTTCTGACTTTCGAGAATTGGAGAGTTCGCTCATTTTTGACCATAGAGTAGGATATGATGGATCGGCTACTTTCTTTTTACGAAGCTGAGTATTAATCTCATTGACAAAGAAACTGTTACCACAAATTGCATTCTGATAATCCTGTCCAAGAAACAGAACAGCATTATCATACTTGATTAAATCACATAATTCCTTCAGATGCGTTTGATTAAACTCTAACATATGCTATAGGCATTAACTTCCGATTCAGCTATGCCTTGCCTCCTTCCCAACACTATTTGTAATTGTCTGCTATGATATCAAAGCTTTTATCTATTTCCTCTATGCTTATACTTGATGCCTGAGACTTCTATCAACTCTCCGAACGTATCATAAAGCGCGCCGCCTTATAATCTTCTAATACTACGCTTAAATTTAATATTGCTGTCTTTTCCATATAAACTCATCTCCTTTCGGTTCATCGTAACGCGCTTGTCGTTACTTATCAAGCCTTATTTTGCTCTTTTCTATAAATCATTGCTTTGTTTCTATCTATTACTCAACTTTCCCAGCAGATAATTCCGAATAAAGCCATAAGGCTCTGCAGTGCATTCGTTAGATACCTACTATACTTCAGTTCATCTATCTATGCCTGTTTCTTTTGGATAATCGGTGCAACAATAGGCATAATGCCAAGGTGTATACGGAACAGCAGGATGAGCTAAAATCTTGTTATCCTGCTCCGCAATATACACTCTATATTTTTTCAGATATGGATCTGCGCCATACTTGTCCTCTAAATACTGTTTGTCATATTTAGCATCCATGCGAACGGATTCTCCTTTTGTATTTTTAAACTCAACCAGCGAATAAAGTTTAGAATTTTGATCCTTTCCCTTTGCCACAAACCAGATCTCATCCCGTCGGAATATATCATTATTCATAGTTGACAGATCATGGGAGGTAAAGATTAACTGTGTGCCGTTCTTGTTAATATCCATATTATTATACAGCATGACTACATATCGTAGCAATACCGGGTGAATTTTTGCATCCAGTTCATCGATGACTAATGTTGTTCCTGCAACAAGACTTTTTGCAATAAAAGGCAGCAATCCAAACAATTTTTTAGTTCCACTGGATTCCTCTGTCAAAGTTAATTCCGTACTATATCCATTTACAATATGTCTGGTATAAACTTCTATATGGTTTTCATCTTTTTCCTCAATGTCTAAATCCATCTCATGGATCATATCCAGCACAAGTTTCTTTAACTCTTCTGTCTTCGCTATCGCTGTTTGCAGCTCCTGTCTTGAATTTCCGTAATTTAAAAAGTCAATAGAATCCTCAAACCACTGGATCACATCAGAAATAATCTCGTTCTTCTTATAAGTTATCCCAAGATAAGACAGTAGCGGCAAATTCTCTGAAATTTCTTCACTAATCTTGATTTTTCCAAAAGCACCTTTTAACTCCACCTCACTGCCATTTCTAACAAAAAGCGCTGACCGCCTCCCGGTGTCTAACTTAATTCGATCCAGACTCTCGTATGCAACAATATCTTGACTCACATGAAGAATATAACGGTATTCTGCCGCATCAGTTCTAAAGAACACTTCAAACTGCGTTGGCTCTTTTCTTGTCTCTTCTGAAAAGGCAAAAGGTTCCACCGGAATCTTTCTGGCCTTAAATTCACACTCTGATTTATTACAGGTCGCACAAAGAGGTCTTAAAATCTTTGCATCGAGTGTATGTAAAGCCCCTCAGCACACTTTTCACATTATGTCAAACTATCTGAACAATTAAATTGCCTTTATTCATCACCGCTCAAAATTCTCTGTACCCACCTTAAAATCTCATCAGAAAATTGCAATGCTTCCTTTACATGTCTTTCTTCCAAAAACAACTCATTTGGGTATCTCACTGACACGCCATAAGACATCAATGTATCTGCATAGTCATAATACTTATCTTCAATATAAACTTCATTCTTAATCTGATTCAGCAGAAATGAAAGATCATGGAGTTTTGGCATGCCTCCCTCGCCGCCATATCATACCATTCTTTAGTTTCCGGCGTCATATAAAAGCCCCTCTCTTTCGATATACTTCATTCTCTACAGAAGGTATATCTTTTCTTGCTTCAAAGCGGCTTCTTGTTCCTAAGACAATATCTACAGGATGCTGCTTTACTCTCCGGATTGCTTTATAGGCTCTCGTCGTCTCTGCTGGAATATCTGCTACATCATCCTTAACAACAATGTAAAAATCCAAATCGCTTTCGCTAGTAAACGTATTATTCGCGTAAGAACCCAATAAATATATCTGTATAGGTAAAAGCTGTTCTACAATGCATTCTTTTAACTTCTCAATTTCATTCATACGAAGCAGCCACCTTTCTTCTATCTTCATACAAAATCATCCCATACCATTATGATTTTATTATACCCGTAGTCCTTTCATTTCACAATTGAATCTTTTAAAAAGGCATTTGGAAGTTCTATAACAGATCCTCCAAATGCCCTATTTTCCATTATCTCATGGTCCACATCACTCTATTTTCAAGTCGTTCTATTTTGTTACTACCATATATCCCTTTCTCTTACTAATCCCAAACTCTTTCGCCGTCTGCCCCACCGTGGCATTGTTTTTAATAATATAATTGGCAAAGTTCATCGCATGCTCTTCAATATAGTCCTTCATCGCAATTTTGAATTATCTTAGCATTTGCTTATCTCCAATTATTCCTGTTACTTCTTTAATTTCAGCAATCCTTCCACGATTTCCAATGTCTCTGCAACCGTCCTGTTATCATCACGCAACACAACCTGAAAACCCGATTGAAGAAACCTGTCATATCTTTCTTTGGAATTAACTCTCATCAGCATCTCTCTGAAATTTGCCATTGCCGCGTCCGGATCCGGCTCCTGCATCAAAAGCTGATAAAGGAACTGCTTTTCCCTGTCAGGACGCTCAAAGAACCTGTTAACGGAAACCATCTGATCAGACAACATTACAAGAACATGGTCGATATCAGAGATTCTCTTAAGTGTTTCTATCGAGATATTGGTATCAACGAAGATCCTGCGTCCCTGCTTCTTTAATTCCTCCAATATCTTAAGTTCCAACACTTCACATTCTTTGGCAACACCATCTATCCATGTCTCATACTCCTCCGGCGTTCTGCGGATAAACTTACGCCAATCCTGAAGGTCTCTGGTATAACATAGGCATGGAAACGCTTCTTTATCAAGTTTCTCATTCACCATACTGTCATGATAATTTTCCTCACATGCGATACCATCATATTTTTCAGCAAGGAGCTTCACCATTGTAGATTTTCCGGCATATGCCGTTCCAATTATGTAATATATGTCATCCATCTACCATTTCTCCAAATGCTTCCGAGCCGAGGCAAAAAACCTGACTGAAATAAAGTGCCGCCCCGCAGAGACAGACTTTTTACTATTATATCCCATCCACTTTCGCTTCACAATCAATGATTCGCAGAAAACTGTCGTCTATTTCATAACATTACTGTGCAACTGATTGCACATGTAGGTAACTTCCAAATATATCAATTATCTAATCGATAAATTCCACGTCTATTACAAGCCTCGCCGCATCAGGCCAAATCACACGATCCGTCTCACCGTAATGATACTGCGGTATGTCGCCGAAGTAATCTTGATTCCGGTACGCTCTGTACTGGCATGGACAATCTGTCCATTCCCAATATAGATCCCAACATGGCCGCCGTAATAGATGATATCGCCGGGCTGTGCTTCCGAGTAGGACACCCCTTTTCCTGCCCCCGACTGAGCATAAGAGCTTCTGGGCAGCGAGTAGCCGAACGCCTGATAAACCGCCATCACAAAACCAGAACAATCGGCGCCGTTGGTCAGGCTGGTTCCTCCTGCCACATAGGGGCAGCCAATATATTTACACGCAAAATCTGCAATCTGCTGCCCTTTCCCGCCGCCAGAAGAAGACGGTTTGTTTGAAGAATTGTCCGGCTTCTTATCGTTACCGGAATCATCATTCTTCTCTGAACGGTCAGAAGATTCCTCATCTTCCGGATCCTCTGCATCATTCTGTCCTTCGTTTGCCGCTTCCTGCTCCGCACGCCTGCGCTCTTCTTCCTTGCGCTTTCGTTCTTCCTCTTCTCTGCGTCTTCTCTCTTCTTCCTCTCTGCGCTTACGCTCCTCTTCTTCCAACTTTCTGATCTGCGCCGTCTCCTGCTTAATCTTAGCCGTATAAGCCGCCGCCTCTCTTTTCGCTTTGGCAAGCACTACGCTGTAATTCTCATATTCCTCCTGTTTCTGTGCCAGCACTTCATTCACATACGCCTGCTCTTCCTGCAGCTCGGTCTTCGAAGTCTCCAGCTCTGACTTTTCTTCTTCCAATTGATCCTGTAAGGCCGCTACCTGCTGTACTGTCGCCTCATATTCTTCTAACAGTTTTCGGTCGTACTCATACAATTCTTCAATATAGTTGGCCTTATTCATCATATCGCTCATGCTCTGAGCGCCCAGAAACAACTGCAGGTAGGAAGAATCGCCCTTCTCATACATAAATTTGATGCGGATCTTCATCGATTCATACTGCTCATCCTTTATCGCCTCAGCTTCATCATAAGCGATCTGTGTATTAGCAATATCTTCTACTTTGTCTTCGATCGCTTCCTGGATCAGATTGATATCTGTCAAAAGTGCAACCATCTCTGCATCCAGATCGCTGATCTCCTCTTCCAATCCTTCCTGCGCATCCTGATAACCGGCAATCTGTTTATTCACATTGTTGAGCTGGGACTGTTTGTCTTTGATATCTTTCTGAAGGTCAGAAATCGTAGTCGCTAATACCGGTTCTGCCGCCATTAAAAACAATATGAAAGACAACATAACACACCAAATCTGTGTCCTTCTTCTCTTCATCTTCCGGTACCCCTTCAATCGCTTTGTCGCCGCCTCTAAGATCAGAGTTCGCAATTATTCACTGTCCTTGGGAAAGGAACCACATCTCTGATATTGCCCATTCCTGTCAGGTACATCACACATCTCTCGAAACCAAGCCCGAATCCTGCATGCCTTGCAGACCCATATTTTCTGAGGTCAAGATAGAATTGATAGTCTTCTTTCTGTAATCCCAATTCTTCCATTCTCTTCTCTAACAGCTCCAGATCGTCCTCTCTCTGGCTGCCCCCGATGATCTCGCCGATGCCTGGCACAAGGCAGTCCATGGCCGCCACCGTCCTGCCATCCTCGTTCAGCTTCATATAGAAAGCCTTAATCTCTTTCGGATAATCTGTCACAAAGACAGGCCGTTTGAACTCCTGCTCCGTCAGATATCTCTCATGTTCCGTCTGCAGGTCACATCCCCAGCTTACTTTATATTCAAATTCATCGTTATGCTTCTCTAAGATTGCAATCGCATCCGTATAGGTCACATGTGCAAAATCTGAATGCAGCACATGATTCAGTCTCTCGATCAGTCCCTTATCTACAAACTGGTTGAAGAAATTCATCTCTTCCGGTGCATTTTCCAACACATAGCGGATAATATGTTTGAGCATGGCTTCTGCAAGAATCATATCATCCATCAGATCAGCGAAAGCGATCTCCGGCTCGATCATCCAGAATTCCGCCGCATGTCTTGTGGTATTGGAATTCTCTGCACGGAAAGTAGGACCAAAAGTATATACATTCTTAAAGGCAAATGCATAAGTCTCCACATTCAACTGTCCGCTCACCGTCAGATTCGTCGGTTTACCAAAGAAGTCCTGGCTGTAGTCTACCTTACCATCCTCAGTCCTGGGCAGATTCTCCAGGTCCAGCGTAGTCACCTGGAACATCTCTCCGGCTCCCTCACAGTCACTTCCTGTGATGATCGGCGTATGCACATAGACGAAGCCTCTCTCCTGGAAAAAGGTGTGGATCGCGTATGCGATCAGAGACCGTACCCGGAAAGTCGCCTGGAATGTGTTGGTCCTTGGACGAAGATGCGAGATCGTTCTCAAATATTCAAAGCTGTGCCGCTTCTTCTGCAAAGGATAATCCGCCGTGGATACCCCTTCCACCAGGATTTCTTCCGCCTGCATCTCAAAGGCCTGTTTCGCCTGCGGCGTCGCTACGATCTTTCCTTTCGCAACGATTGCAGAGCCTACATTTAGTTTGGAAATCGCTTCAAAGTTTGGAAGCGTATCATTGTACACAATCTGAAGCGGCTCAAAAAAGGTTCCATCGTTCAGAACAATAAATCCAAATGTCTTAGAATCGCGGATGCTTCTCACCCAGCCGCCGACTGTTACTTCTTTCCCAATGTGATCGCCGCTGTTGCGGTGTAAGTCTCTGATGTCTGTTAAATTCATGCTGCTCATACTTCTGCTTCTCCTATCTTTCTTTGATCATTTTAATTACTCTCTTTACTCTCTTCTGCAGTGACCGTTTCGATCTTCCCATGTTTCTTCAAAAAGCTCATGACATGATTCCGCATAAGCTGTTCCCGCAATAGCTCTACATCAGCGTTCTTTCGATAGTCTTCCTCAGATTCATAGTGGAGATTCTCCACTCTGTAGTCAATCTCCGCCTGCAGCTCCTCTTGTGTCGGATTCAGCCCTTCCACGTCAGCGATCGCCTGATACATGATATACTGCTGCGTCATCAAGGTCGCATCCTCCTCAAATTTCTTCCGGTAAGTCTCTTCATCCATCCCATAGAAATCCGACATATACTCCGCCAGAGACAGTCTCTGCACGGAAGCCTGTGCCGTCAGCGCATCCTCAATATTTTTGGCAAAGCGCTCTTCCATCTTCTTCGGTAATTTCTTAAAAGTACAGTTCGCCATAACTGCATCCGTTAATGCCGCCTCAATCTTGTTCTCATAAGACTGTACTGCATTCTGGTAGAAATAATCATAGACCTGATCCCGCAGCTCTTTCTTTGTGCTGCATCCTTCGATTCCCAGAGACTGGACGAATTCATCCGTAAGCTCCGGGAGCTTCTGCTTGCCGATGCTGTTGATCTCAACCTCAAACACCACCGGAACTCCTGACAAGCCAGGATTCTGCAGATAAGGATCTGGAAAAGCCAGGTTTAACGTTACCTTCTCTCCGATTTTTGCACCGATCAGCCCATCCTCAAAACCTTCAATAAACTGGTGGGAACCAATCGTCAGATTCGTCCCTGCCGCCGAACCGCCGTCAAAGAGTTCCCCATCAATGTAACCCTCATAATCTATATTGACAGTATCACCTGTCTGCACCACGGTTCTGCCCGCCACTTCCTCAATCGTTGCCTGAGGGGAACGGAAATACATATCAATATACAGATCTACCGTGCCATCCTCCACGACCGGTTCCTCGGCAGACGCCTTGATATCCGTATACTCTCCCAGAGTCACATAATTGGATGCCTTGATGTCTTTCAGATATTCTTTATTCCCACAGGCTGTCAGAAGGATAGCCGCTACAAGTGCTGCGGCCAACACACCAGCTCTTTTTTTCATGATCATCATCCCTTTCTCTCCCAAAACCCATATTTAATTAATATACCATAAATCCCTTCTCCTTAAAAGAGTTTCTTAACAAATTTCCTTGCCTAATAGGACAATCAATGTTAGAATATTTCTTATATCATAGGAGAGTGAGTCCTATGATATAATGCTGGATGCGCAGCTTCGCGCGCGGAACAAAAGCTGTGCTTGCCAGAGTAGTTGGGTGCGGGAGTGTGCGAAGCACACTTTTGTTCCATGCAGGAGGTAATTTCATGAATACATTAACTATCGTTTTGTTGGTTATTCTGGCAGTTCTGATCGTTGCCGTCGTAGCGCTTTACTTCCTCGGCAAGAGGGCGCAGAAGAAACAGGATGAACAACAGGCTCAGATTGACGCCATGAAGCAGACAGTCTCCATGCTGATCATCGATAAGAAACGCATGAAGCTGAAAGACGCCGGACTTCCTCAGGCAGTCATAGACCAGACGCCAAAGTGGCTGCGCGGTTCCAAACTCCCCATTGTCAAGGCCAAGGTAGGACCGCAGATCATGTCCTTGATCAGTGAAGAGAAGATTTTCGACTCCATTCCGGTCAAGAAAGAAGTAAAGGCAGTCGTCAGCGGCATCTATATTACGGACGTCAGGGGATTACACGGTAAGCCGGTAGTCACAGAGAAGAAAAAGAAAAGTAAATTCAAACAGCTCGTGGAACGCGCACAGGAAAAGGCAGGCGCTAAGCCAGTCAAATAATGAGACATTCCATTTAACAGCAGCTTCTAGCTTAACGCGAAGCTGCTGTTTTGTTTGGACGCAATGTTTACCGTGATATGGCAGTCAGAAAGAAACTCATAATTAATATCAAGCGCATAATCTACATCCACGACAATCTGATCTTCCTGTTCGGCGATCTGGATCTTTTTCGTGTCGATGCCTACAAGAATCTGCCCAAACGGGGTATTGTAATTGGTCAGATTCTTTTTATTCTCCTGGAATACCATATGGACATTCACAAGACCGCTCCGGGACAACTCAAACATATGCTCACTGAATTTCATCCGGTTCTTCGTGCCCTGGGTGAACCCTTCCATTATTTCCTCATAGACCACGTAATGCTTATTGTTTCTTTTATAATAGTCACCGACTACAACCGTCTCAATCTTGTCCGAGTCCTCCTCGCGTTGATCAAACTGCAGTCCTTTCAAAGTCAATAATACTTCCTGCGTCATAGATTCCTTCCTGCTTTCTGATATCATCACTCATCCTATGTTAAAGCAAGCGCTTTCTCTATCCTTCCAGCTCCATCTCCTGGCGTTCCAGCATACGATAGCCTCTGATCTTTGCAATATAGCTGGAGACGAGGATCACATCCGCGCCAGCCCACGCCAGAATCTCTGCATAGAAGATACCGACTTGTCCCACAAGCAGCGGCAGCAGCAGCGCGCTTAAGGTTCGCATGATAAACTCTGCCACGCCTGAAAGCATAGGAAGCACCGTATTTCCCATACCCTGAATCGCGGAACGCAGCACATGCAGAAGATACAGGATCGGCAGGCAGATGCTCATGATCGCCAGATAATAATAAGCAATCCCCATAGTCTTTTCATATTCTTCCGGCGTACCTGAAATAAACAGACCGAGGATATGTTTGCCGCCAAGTAACATGACAGCCGCGATGATAACTGCTGTGATTGTCCCGATCATAACTGCAGAACGCACCCCTTGCTTGATCCGCCGTATCTTTCCGGCGCCCAGGTTCTGTCCAACGTAAGTAACCATGGCATATCCATAAGAAGTAGCGGCAATCTCCAACAAACCATACAGCTTATTGGTCGCCGTAAATCCGGCAATAAAGATAACTCCGAAGCCATTTACCACGGACTGCACAATCATACCGCCCACTGCGATAATCGCATTCTGAAAAGCCATCGGAGACCCAAGGAACAGCAGCTTCTTCGTCATACCCTGATGCAGTCGGAAATCAGACCGTTCAAAAGACAGGATCTCTATCTTGTGGATATGATAGATACAAAACAGCGCAGAGATAAGCTGTGCGATCAATGTCGCCGCGGCTGCCCCGGCGATCCCCCAGCGAAACACCAGGACAAACAGAATATCCAGCGCAATATTCGTAAAAGAAGCCACGATCATAGCGTTTAACGGCGTCTTCCCATCCCCCAGCGCACGCAGAATACACGCCAGAAGATTATATAACATGACGATCGGAATCCCGCCAAACATAATACGGAGATATAAAGATGCACCGCCCATAATATCCGCCGGCGTCTGCAGGATATGTAACACGGGCATAACCATGATCTCTCCCGCCAGCGTCAGAAGGATCATGGAAATGACTGACAGACATGCGGAATTGCCGATCACTCTGCGCAGAATATCTTCATGCTTTGCTCCGAATTCCTGTGCCATCATAATGCCGAATCCCTGCGTCAGTCCCTGAATGATGCCAAGCAGCATCCAGTTGAGCCAGTCAGCAGCGCCAAGCGCCGCCAGGGCCTGTACACCAAGCCCTTTGCCGACTACCATCGTATCAACCACTGTATATAACTGCTGGAAAATATTCCCGGCCATCAATGAGAAGGCAAACGACAAAATCAACGGAGTCGGCTTTCCCTCCGTCATCTCTTTCACATGTGCTTTCATAAGTTACCTCGCGTAAAATCCTTCTGTGCCTAAAACTCTTCTATATTAATAACCTTCGCAGATAATATTCCATAAGTCAAGATAGAGTTTGCAAACTTCTGAAATTTGTCTGCTGCATCGCTGACAAAGAAGCGGTATAGTTCTGTGCCAAGCCCTGGTCTGTGCACACTCTCCAACCCCATATCCTGCAGCATCAGCTTCAGCTCATGCGCCGTCTCATAGGCAGGATTGACCAGCGTTACGTCTGCGCCCATAGTCTTTCCCACTGTGGAACGGATCAGTGGATAGTGGGTACACCCCAGAATCAACGTATCAATCCCCACATCGATCAATTCCGTCAGATACCGTTTGGCAATCTCATCTGTCACAGGATCTTCCCAAAGTCCTTCCTCCACGAGGGGAACGAAAAGCGGACATGCCTTACCTAATACCACCGCTCCGGAATCAATTCTATGTATGTATCTGTTATAAATCCCGCTGCCAATCGTCGCCTCCGTGGCAATCACCCCGATCTTACCATTCCTGGTCGCCTGGATCGCGGCCCTTGCGCCTGATTTGACCACCCCGATGATCGGGATATCCACTTCATTCTCCAACACTTCCAGGGCATACGCACTGGCCGAATTACATGCTACTACGATGGCCTTTACCTGCTGTGTCTGCAGGAAACGGACGATCTGTCTTGAAAATTTGATGATCGTTTCTCTGGACTTATTGCCATAGGGAACCCGCGCCGTATCACCGAAATACACGATCCTTTCATTGGGGAGCTGCCGCATAATCTCCCTGGCCACGGTCAGACCTCCTACGCCTGAATCAAAAACCCCTATGGGCCTGTTGCACAAGGTTTCCTGTTCTTTTTCACACATAGTAATATCCATGCCTTTCTTTCTATCTGTCTGCAAACACAACGTCTAAAGTTTTCTCTATTTTTCATGTTGAAACCATTTCTGTTCTTCCAGCCATTCCATCAGTCTGCTTCCGATCACAATCTCATCTTTATCGGCAGTCAGAATATCTCTGTAATCTGCTTCCTCCACAACTTTTTCTTCACCGTTTTCTATCATAAGCTGCTGGCACGTGTCTTGTGTAAAACAGAGTTCCGGATATAAAATCCCCCACCACGCAAACGCAAAAACACCTGTCGCCAACGCTCTCAAACGCATACGAGTACCGATTGATTGTCTTATACACATACGATTACACTCCCATCCGCCACTTTTCATGGCTGTTATAAGGAGTGTAACCGTTCTGTCTGTTTCTATACGTTATTGCCGCAAAGTATCAGCTTCGCCGCTTACGATCAGGATTGCCCTGTTCCAGCTGGATCTGCCTGATCACAGATTTCTCCTGATTATCAATATGGAGTCTGGCCGCCTCAGCCGCTTTCTCCTTATCCCGATTGACAATACTGTCATATATCATTCTATGCTCATGCACCAGATTATCATGACGGCTCTCGTCTTTAATATACTCAAAACGGTAGCGGTACATCTGTTCCGAAAGGTTATTGATCAACTGGACCAGCCTCTCATTTCTGGTCGCCTGTACAATAATATCGTGAAGCGCCACGTCTGCTGCCGCAATCGTCGCTGCATCTCCTGTCCGTGTCACACGCTCGAACTCATTACATGCCTGTTTGAGCTTCCCGATCTCTTCCTCACTGATCCTGTCACAGGCAAGCTCGACACTAAGCACATCCAGCGCACGACGCACTTCCAGCACATCCCGCAGACTCTTCTCGGTGATCTGCGCCACCTCCGCACCACGGCGCGGGATCATGATCACCAGACCTTCCAGCTCCAGCTTGCGGATGGCCTCTCTGATCGGCGTTCTGCTGACCCCCAGTCTATTTGCCAGATGAATCTCCATCAGACGCTCACCCGGCTTCAATTCCCCTGTCAAAATTGCCTTGCGCAGTGTATTAAACACAACATCCCGCAGTGGAAGGAATTCATTCATTGTCATCTCAAAGTCAATTCCCATACAGATCTCCCTTCTCTTTGTCGTCTCTTCCCCTGCCTCTCCTGTTCCTTCTTCCTGCACGAATCACCAGGATGTGTTTTCCTGGCCGCTTGGAGCGCAGTCGTAAGCGTATTGTGTCAGCAATTTCTTTCCCTGTAAAAAGTCGTCACAAAGACCTGCTTCGCCAGCCTCTTCTTCTCCACTTCCTGTGCCGCTTCCCCCGCCGCTTCTCTCTCACGGAAAATACCAAATACCGTCGGTCCGCTGCCGCTCATCAAGGCATTCTCCGCACCCTGTGATCTCATAAGCTCCTTTATCTCTTCAATCACGGGATACTCCTGTATCGTCACAGTCTCCAGCACATTGCCGAGCCTGTCTGTGATACCCTCCAGCTCTCCTTTCCTGAGAGATTCCATCATACCGTCTATATCTGGATGGGACTGCACCGAGTCCAGATGCAGGTTCCCATATACAAATGCCGTCGAGACATTAATCTCCGGTTTTGCGATTACAAGGAAAGCCTCTGGCGGCGCAGGCAGCGGACTTAAAACCTCTCCAATCCCCTCAGACAGCATCGTGCCGCCCACGATACAGTACGGAATATCTGCTCCCAGTCTCACGCCGAGCGTCTGTAGCTGCGGGATTGCATATCCCATCCCAAACAGAGCATTTAATCCCCGCATGGCGGCAGCGGCATCTGCACTTCCTCCCGCCATACCAGCCGCAATGGGAATCCGCTTCGTCAGAGTAATCTTCACCCCTTCGGTGATCTTCTTCTCCTGAAACAGCAAATCCGCAGCCCTACAAATCAGGTTGCTGCCATCTAACGGCAGACCGCCGTGATCACACAACAGGGTAATGCCCGGTTTCTCCCTCTTTTCCAAAAGAAGCTCGTCATAAAGGTCCACCGTCTGCATAATCATTTTCACTTCATGATAACCGTCCGGCCTGCGCCGAAGGACATCCAGACCAAGGTTAATCTTTGCATATGCCCTCTGTGTGATCTTATCCATGATGTGAATACCGCCTTTCTCAAATTGCATTTTGTATACAATGATTGTACTTAATTATATACAATCTCTGCATTTTCGTCAACCGGCAAACAGACTGCCCTCTACATGAACTAAACGACAATGTAGGCTGAACTGTTACGCATGAACTACACTTTTTTTGTCATAAAACATTGTCCGAATCCCAAAATTTCTCTACCACCTCCTAATCTTTCCAGGAAAACGGTACGATATATGATATATAGTAAGCGACATAATAAATATCATTCCAAGGAGGGATACCAATGAGCGTAAATGGAGTTACAAGCGGCGCTGCAAATGCGTATGATGTCTATGCAGCAACCCAGACTACAGGAAAGCCATCTGAAGAGACCAATTCTACGGGTAATGCTTCCGATGAAAAGGATAATGGCGTTGTCTATGAGCCTTCGAAAGACACATCCAAAGACACGGTGACCAAGACCTACACACAGAATACCAATCTGGTGAATAAGATGAAAGCGGACGCTGAGGCGCATGCCAAACAGCTGCAGAGTATCGTAGAGAAGCTGATGAGCCAGCAGGGAGATACCTTTAACAAAGCAAACGGTATTTGGTCTGTTCTGGCAAGCGGCAATCTGAAAGTGGATGCGGCCACACAGGCGCAGGCACAGAAGGATATTGCTGAGGACGGTTACTGGGGTGTAGAACAGACATCCGACAGGATCATTGATTTCGCCAATGCTTTGACCGGCGGCGATCCTGACAAGATCGAGGAGATGCGTGAAGCTTTCAAGAAAGGCTACAAGCAGGCAGAAGAGACCTGGGGCGGCCAGTTACCGGATATTTCCCAGAGAACGTATGACGCCGTGATGGAGAAGTTTGACAAGATGGCTGAGGAAGCCGGACTGACGACGACAAATTAACATTTGTGCATTTTGTGTAGCAACTGATGGAAGTCAGGCCTATCGGGTCTGGCTTCTTTCTAATTCATATTTTTTATTTATGAAATGAGCGATCATCTGCATTATGTGATAAAATAAAATAGATCTACAGTTTATATAGGATACGGACAGGAGAATGTGCGATATGAATTCTTTACACCGCCGGCTCATAGCCTCCCTTATTGTTTTAGCTCTGACATTCACACTCTCTCTTTTTGCCAGGGAATATTCCAACTCACATGGTACAAATATCTATGCAGAAACACTGACTATAGATGTATTTGACTCTCTCTCCAATTACCAGGGAATTCAATCAGGATGGTTTGCAAAACTTGTACTGGATAAATTTAATATAAAACTAAATATCATTACCCCCTATGTCGCCGGAGGCGGAGATACCATATACCAGACACGAACTGCAGCCGGTGAGCTGGGCGATTTGATCATCTGCGATGGCAGCAATCGCAATCTACAGGACCTCGTCACAGCAGGTTTGGTCATGGACATGCAGGAATTGTTGAAAGATAAGGATATCATGCAGTACGAACTCGCTATCCGCACTCTCAACGATCCTATTTCTGATACGGCAATCTATGCAATCCCTTCCGAAATCTCTCTTAATAATTGCCTGGTGTACAGCGAAAATGAGGAACCTGCCTATGGACCTTATCTGCGTTATGATCTATATACCGCGATTGGGTCACCTCGCATAGGCACTCTTGAGGATCTGCTGGATGTTCTGCAGGAAATGCAGAATGTATCTCCTGTCGGCAATGACCATGAGTCTGTTTATGGTTTCAGCCTTTTCAAGGACTTGGACAGTAATATGCTGGATGCTGCCAGACAGCTAGCCTGCCTGTATGGCTATGATGAATATGGATTTGTATTATACAAGGCCGATGGTTCCGATCAGCAGAGTATCCTGGCGATAGACTCTGTCTACCAGCATATTCTGAAATTCTATTTCGATGCCAATCAAAGGGGACTTCTGGATCCAGCTTCGCTCAATCAAACATATCAGGATGTTTACCATAAATGTACCTCCGGCAGCGTTCTTTTTTCCTGTCAGCCCTGGCTTGGAAAATCAGCTTACAATACCGAGGCAAATATGGATCAAGGTTCCGGTTTTATGTTTGTGCCAATCGAAGATATGCAGATTCTGCTTAAGGGATGTCTTCCGTTAGGCGATGCCGGCAAGATCATAGCGATCGGTACAAACGCAGAGGATCCCGCAAGACTGGCAGCGTTTATTGACTGGCTCTATTCGCCGGAAGGAATCTATGCTAACAGCGCGCAATCCGTAACAGGTACTGCAGGCCCCGAAGATCTCACATGGGCAATGACTGATCACGGTCCCGCACTAACTGACTTTGGACTTAGAGCCTTATCCAATGAAAATCCCCCCGTTCCAGATAAGTGGGGGAGCGGCACATGGAATTCCGGTATTTCAAGATTGAACTTTAACAGTATTTCACTGATCGACAATGCCCCCAATGGTTATCCATACTACTATACTCTCTGGGATTCCTACAAACAATCCCAGAGAACCGCATTAGAACTCACCTGGAAAAAAGATATGAAAGCTGAAAATTCATTAGACTACTTGATGCAGCATGATAAATATCTGGTTTGCCCTGGTATCAAATATCAAACATCTGGTGAGAGCCTGGAAATTTCCACCCTTCGCAGACAATGCCGTCGTTTGATCACTGATTATTCATGGCAAATGATATTTGCACCGGACGAAGAAACTTTCTACCTCTTACAGGATGAGATGAGGCGATCTGCCGAGAGTCTCGGCTATGATCAAGTTCTGGAAGAAGATCTGCAAAACGTGGCCATACAAAACGAACTGCGTGCTGAAGCGATTGCGCTATTACAATAAAAATCCTCCTTGTGCCTGGCTTGCGCGAAGCACAGATTCATGTTACGATACCAAATGAAATTACCTATAGCAACCCACCATAATATATGCAGAAAGGTCTTGTTATAACCTATATGGAAACTCTTTTTATCGCTGATGACGAATCATCGATCAGAGAAGGATTAAAATATATTGCCGACTGGGATTCCCTTGGCTTTCGCCTGTGTGGTGAAGCTTCCAATGGCGAAGACGCCCTGGACAAAATTCTTACGCTCAATCCCAGCCTTGTGCTTCTGGATGTCAAAATGCCCAAAATGCATGGTACAGAAGTGATCCGTAAAGCCAGAGAAGCTGGATATCAGGGAAAGTGTATTATCTTAAGCGGATATTCAGACTTTAAATATGCTCAAGAAGCTATACGCAGCGGTGTAAGTTACTATCTCACTAAACCAATTGATGAGGATGAGCTATATGCAGTAGTCACCGAAGTAAAGTCAGCACTTGCTGCAGAGAAACAACATTCCAGCCATGTTGCAATTCTACAGAGCAAAGCGAAAAATGTCATTCTTCACGAGCTTATAACTGATACGCTCTCAGCACCACTTTCTTTAGAAGATATCGAGCGTTTTCATCTGCAGGCTGACGCTTACCAGATTGTGATCTGCGAAGATTTCCGCACCCATTCGGCATCGGCGCCTTATACCTTTGCTGATCTATTCAAGGTGATCAACCATGAAAATAATATTTTTGAGCATTTGTCGGTCAATCATAAAGATATCGTATTGTTGAAAGGCAGCCACGGACTTTCCAAACTTGCAGATTTTGTGGAACATTATGAAGAATATCCTCTCCAGAAAGGCAGTCCAATGGAATCCATGTTCCTGACTTATGGCAGACCAGTCTACACTCTCGAAACAATCCATCTGTCTTATGAAGATGCATCTAAGTTACTTGACCGGCGCTTTTTCTGTGCCCCGGAACAACACGCCATTGGCTACGAAATGCTGCCCGCACATATTTCTGCTGATCTCACTGAAGATGCTGACCGTTCTGATGCTGTGCTTTTGTCCGACGAAACGCTCACAAATTTTTCCGAACGTTTTGTTGGATATATCCAGTCCTATAACCGCAGGATGACTGTAGAAGCACTTTCAGAATTAGAATATTATCTTTCTCATATAACAGGTGGAATTGCTGAGATCAAGCTTTTTCTGACAGACTTATATCTTCAGATCAAGGAAACAATGAATCGGAATTATGTTTCTGCAAATATTCCTTTTATGAGTAATTCCTCTGTAATTGCCTATATCAACAGACAAAATTATCTCTATGAGATCATCAAATTCCTATCGGAACAATTTGAAATGATCATGAGCGCTACAGGAAGCCCTACCCGGAATACTATTCTAGATGATGTTCTTTTTTACATAGACCACAACTTCCAGAATAACATTAAATATAAGAAAAGTCCGCGGACCTGCCTGCGGACTTTCTTATATACCTTTTTACAAAGGGAAGCTTACTTATTATATTCTTCCATATATTTTTGATACGACTCTACCTGTGCTCCATGAATCTCCGTCAGCTCATCGACGATCCTCTGCAGTCCAAGGTTTTCAAGATTTGCTACATAGCTGTCCCAGTCATCCAGAGACTTATTACCGCCGATAACACCCCATGTATATTCCTTCATAGCGTCACCAATATCAGTACCGATATCATTGTTGACAACATACGCATCCGGATTCTTCTTCTCGATCGATTTAGCATAGGCATCGCGGCTGCTGTTCTTTACCTTTTCGAAAAGTTCTGTTGTCGCCTCAATATTTTCGATATTACATGCATCTTTTCTGGCAAACAGATCCTGGAAAAGCTTAATACCAAGATTTTGTTCCGTATTCTCAGAACCGTCACCTGCATGAATGATCTCATAGGTTCCATCACCGTTATCTACATAGTCTCTGCCTTCCACACCAAATCTTCTGTGGATATAATTCTCCTCAGTTGCCATATCATCCCAGATCGCATAAGCACGCTCAGGATCTGAACATACATTAGTGATTCCGAAATAACACCATGCCGCGATCGTTGCCGGTTCATCCTGCGGATTGCCATTATCACCGCTTACCATATCGATCGGGATCCACTCTGCATCTGGATTCGAAGCATAGAAGGACTGCATCGTTCCGCTGGAAGGATTGTTCCAGTTTACCCAGCTATAGGTTGCACCAAAACCACCATTTGCCATTTCCTCATCGCGATCTGTATCTGTAATGATACTAGGATCGATCACACCATCTGCATACAATTTCGCCACACGTCCCAGCCATTCTTTACAGTCGTCTGTTGTCGGACCATAAACATAAGAGCCATCTTCCATACGCAGGAAATCCATACGTCCATTTCCATCACCGCAGCCCTGTATCCATGGCCAGAAGCTTCTATAATCATATCCATCCCCATTCCAGCCGTATGTATCATCTACTCCATTGCCATCCGGATCGTCATTGGTAAAAGCATATAAGCATTCTTCCAATTCATCTAACGTCTTTGGAACCTCAAGATTCAGATTATCCAGCCAGTCTTTCCTGATCCACAATATCTCACACGCCGGTTATGCAACGTCTCCCGGAATTCGGTAAGTTCCATTTTCAGAAGATGCATAGAACATAACGCCAGGATCGATAGAATTATAATAATCTACCATATTGGTATATCTTTCCATATATGGGGATACATCCACCAGAAGCCCCGCGTCTACCCATTTGGTAAAGTCCGCCTCCATATTCCACCACCAGATGATGTCAGGACGCTGTGTCTCATCGCCCATCAGAAGAGAAATTTTGGATGTGGCATCTGACCAGCCGGGCAGGGCAATCACCTCGATATCCAGATTATAACGATCCTCCAGCCAATGCTCAATCTCGTTGTCAGGCTGTGTATATCCTTGCAGACATACCACACTCATCTTCATTGTCTCTTCCTGATTGAGCACATCGATCGGCTCCTCTGCAAGAAGCGGCTTCTCTGCACCTGCTGAATTGCCACCGCCAGAAGAAGCTCCACCGCCGCATCCTGTCAACATACCGGCAACCATAATGCCAGCCATGAAAAGGGATATCACTCTTTTTTTCATAACTCTTTGTCCTCCTATTTCCTTAATTAATTATATAGTTACCCTTTTACGCCACCGATCATAACACCCTTCACAAAATACTTCTGTACAAAAGGATATACACACAGGATCGGAACTGTCGCTACCACAACAGACGCTGCTTTGATCGTAGCGGCAGTCACATTTGTCGATGCCGCCACTGTAACGCCTGCTGCCTGCATCGCCTGGTTCGTATTCGTGAGCATATATCTCAACACTGCCTGCAGAGCCCATCTGCTCTTTGTGTTAATATACAATACACTTGAAAAATAATCGTTCCAATATCCTACTGCCGTAAAGAGAGCTATCGTTGCAATACTCGCTTTTGATAATGGCAGCACAATCTTCCAGAAGATCGTCACGTCATTAGCGCCGTCTAATCTTGCTGACTCCTCTAAGCTTTCGGGAATCGTAGAAAAGAAGCTGCGCATGATGATAACGTTATATGCACTGATCAGGCCTGGAAGGATCAAAGACCAGCGGTTATCGATCAGATACATATTTTTGATCAGCAAGTAACCCGGAATCATACCACCCGAAAACAGCATTGTAAACAGGATGAGTAAATTCATTGTCTTACCAAAAGGCAGTTCCTTCTTGGACAGCGGATATGCCGTCGTCGCCGTAAACAGCGTACCCAGCGCCGTTCCGACAACCGTTACCATGATCGTTGTAAAGTAACCGCTCCAGATAGACGGATCCTTAAACACTTTGGAGTAGGTATCCAGGTTAAATCCCTGCGGCCAGAGGAAAACGCCGCCCTTTGCCGTAGCCTCCACCGAACTGAAGGACATCATAATAACGTGCCAGAAAGGGTACAGCATTATGATACTCAGCACAGTAAAGAAAATATAATTGAAAACCGTAAAGGTTTTTTCAGCCTGACTTTTTTTGATCGCAGTCCCGGCTACTTTTGATTTTGCCATATCATTCTCCCACCTTTCCTTAGAATAGTCCTTCGTTATTCGTCCTCTTTGCTATCGTATTAACAACAACGATCAGAATGAATGCGACAACGGATTTAAACATGCCCGCCGCAGTGGAGAAGGAATAGTCATTATTGATAATACCCATTCGATAAACATAAGTGTCAATAATATCCGCCACATCATATACATGCGAGGTATACAACATAAAGATCTGATCAAATCCAGCATTTAGGATATTGCCGCAGCTTAGGATAAACTGAATGATAATAGTCGGTATAATGCATGGAAGCGTTATATTCAGCGCCTGTTTCCATTTTCCTGCCCCATCAATGGCTGCCGCTTCATATAGTACAGGATCGATGCCACTAATCGCCGCAAAATAAATGATCGTTCCCCATCCAAGACCCTTATAGATGTCCGTGACAATCAGCATTGGTACGAAATATCTGGAATCCGTCAGAACCATAATACGTTCTCCGGTGAGCATCTGCAGAAAGTTTGTGATCATACCATTGTCCGGATCAAGCAGTGTCATGATGATACCGGATAAAATAACCCATGAAATAAAATGAGGCAGATAAAGCAATGTCTGTGATATCTTCTTAAACTTCAGACTCTTCATTTCATTCATCATCAATGCCAGAATAACCGGGATCGGGAATCCGAGAATCAGTTTGAGCAAACTGATCACGATCGTATTTCTGAGAACTGGTATGAAAGACTGCTTTGAAAACAGATCAATAAATTGCTGAAAGCCGACCCATGTACTCTTCGACGGATCGTATTGGTTATAATCCTGAAACGCAATTTTCAAGCCATACATTGGAACATACTTAAAAATTGCGAAGAACAAAATGCCTGGGATCAAGAGAAAATATAGCCACCGTTTTTTCACCATTTCTCTTCCGATCCGGCTAAGCTTTTCACTAAAGCTTTCTGCTTTCGGATTTTTTGTCGTTGCTGCCATCTTGCATCCTCTCCCTTCTCAATAATAATTTCATGTTTTATCCTCCTCACTTCGGTCTTGCCCCATCATGTACCCCTCAGGAACACATTTCTGTGACGATGTGTTTATTATAAAAAATTTATAAAAATAAAAATACCGAAAAAAATAGATGAAAAATACAGTCTTAATTTTACCCTGTCAAATCATAGGGCCTATCATTAAAACTGTATTTTTGATCTGATTTTCATGGTATCTTTATGGAAATGAGTATAGTATGATAAGGTGTAAATTTACCTTGTATCAGTGATTGTTTTCGGATGAATATATGCCCCTGTCCTGCTCCTTTCCTACCGCATCTTAACCGGAATGACCAGCCTGACCAACGTTCCCTCCTGCTTTTCTGAATAGATATGGGTCCGATAGCCATTTCCATAGTGCTGATTGATGCGCTGATTGATATTGTACAATCCAATACTCTTACTGCGGCTCATGTCACGGATCTCAATCTCATTGCGCAGCTTCTCCAGTATTTCTTCTGTCATGCCGCACCCATTATCCTCCACATCGATATAGAGAATCTCTTTCTGATCCGACGTCTTCGTATAGACAGAAATTGAGATCAGGCCGCCCTCGTCCTTTTCCTCCATCCCATGCACGATGGCATTCTCTACAACGGGCTGCAATAACAGCGGAAGAATCTGATAACGGGATAAGTCCATCCCTTCCTCCACTTTCCTCTCATATCGTATCCGGTCTCCAAAACGCAGATGCTGTATCATCATATAGACATCGACATGATCCAGTTCTTTCTCCAATGTGGTGTAAGAAGTCCCCACGTTCTCCAGCACATAACGCATCGATTTCCCCAACAGTTTAACTGCTGTCGCCACTTCCCTGTCTCCCGCCGTAAACGCCTTCATGCGTATCGTCTCCAGAGTATTATAGAGAAAATGGGGATTAATCTGGCTTGCCAGCATCTTAAATTCCATTTCCTGCTGATTGATCAGAAGCTCCTGTTCCTTGATCTGCGCCTCATAGACTTTCGCTTCCTGTTCTTTGATATTTTTCACCATGATCTGTAGATCAGAGAACGCCTCGGACAGTTCATCCTTCCCCTGAAACATCGGGATCAACTCATAATCCTGCCTGCTGGCTTTATGCATCTCCTGTCTGAGCACACCCACCCTCTCCACAAAATAAGCCGTAAAAAAGTGGATCATAATAAGTGGAATCACCAATGCCAACAGCAAAACTGCTCCGCAGAGCCAAAGAATGTTCTCTATATTGCGGTATCCGCCAGGATCCGTCGTGCAGATATACAGCCGGGAATCCGACTGGTAAGTACCTAGCGTAGAGATATCGATGAAACAAGTCTCCCCATCCCATCTGATCCTGTCACTCATCTGAAAATACGGTTCTGCATAATCAATCTCGCTGTATGGCATCCTCCCATACTTCGTTCTGTCTGAACTGTAGAAAACAGGCCCACGATCAACGGATATCTCATTGATATACTCCCCACTGTCCAGTCTCATCCGCAGATAATCGTCGCTGATCCGAATGACCAGCACCGCGTGATAGTCTGAATTGATCAGTGGAACCTTGCGGATCAGACAAAGATTCCAATATTCATTGCCATATTCATCCTGCCAGAACAGCCCTTCCCAAAAGATTCCAGCCCTGGAAAGCGCCTTTTGATACCACTCTTCTTCTAGAATATCTTTATTTACACAATAGAACTGCTTACAGTCTGCAAAGGTAGGATTGTCCGTATATACTGCAATTTCCTGAATCTCTGTATAGGTACTGTGATAATGATCCAGCAGAAAATTCTGTGACACTGCCAGCCTGCAGGCATCAGACGAAGAATGATCCGTTGTCAGGAGACTTTGTATCGTATCGTCAAAAGTGATATTCTCCGAGATATTGTAGATCTGCGTCGTGATCTCAAAGAGGATATTCTTCACACGCCGGTTGTCTGACTCTAGCAGATCCTCATGGTAGTTTACCATCATACGGTAGTTATGAAAGAGGAGAAAAATCCCGATCAAAACGACAGGAATCACAACAACTGCTGTATACATTATATAGAGCTGTTGTCTGATCCGTGCTCTGCTGAAAATCCTAGTGAAACGTAATCTCTTGATCATACTTTCATACCACTTTTCCTATAACAATTTCTCTTCTATCTTAGCATTCTTCCTTTTTCTCTACCATAGCAAAAATTTCATCCCTTTTACCTCAAAAAATTACACTGTCGTTTTTACCTCTACATGGCTATTTCTGGCTATGCCTGCAATAGCCATAAATGCATAAAACTTCTCTATACCCTCTATAATGAAATACTCTTTGCTGTTATAATATCAAATATAGCATAACAGGTTATCTATCTCCACTATCACTTATAGTTGGTTAAATTATTTGGAAAGCGAGGATCACGAACATGAAATTTAACAATGGCTGCTGGCTGTTCCGGGAGGGAACGGCCTGCTTTTCCCCACAGGAGGTCTACTATACGAAAGTGACTGACACAGAAGTAACGCTGTGCGCACCCACACATCCGATCGAGCACCGAGGAGATACGCTCGGATTCATCAATCTGAACATCCGCATTTCTTCTCCCATGCCCGATGTACTGCGCATACAGGCAGACCACCATCTGGGCAGATTAGAACACACCCCTTCTTTTGATCTGCAGCTTGATACGCCGCAGAAGCTGCAAGTAGAAGATACCGAGGAGACGGTCACTATCACAAGCGGCTCTCTCTCCCTGGTTATCACGAAGAATCCATGGTCCATGACTTATCTGCATGGCGGCAAGGCGCTGACTTCCAGCGGCAGACGAGATCTGGCTCTGATGAAGACAGACTATAAGGGCGACTTCTACGAGATAGAGGGCGACCTGGAAAACACTTATATACGGGAACAATTAGCGATCGGGGTGGGAGAACTGCTGTACGGCACCGGTGAACGATTCACCCCCTTTGTCAAAAACGGGCAGACCGTTGAGATCTACAATGAAGACGGCGGCACCAGCACGGAACAGGCTTATAAGAACATTCCTTTCTTCCTCTCCAATAAGGGATATGGTGTTCTGGTCAACCACCCGGAACGTGTTTCCATGGAGTTTGGCACAGAGAATGTGACGAAGACATCCTTCTGTGTGAAGGGCGGCAGTCTGGATTACTTCTTCTTTAATGGCCCTGCCATGAAAGATGTCCTCACAAGATACACGGATCTTACCGGCAAACCGGCGCTGCCGGCGCCCTGGACCTTCGGGCTGTGGCTGTCCACCTCCTTCACGACGAACTACGATGAAGAGACGGTGATGAGCTTCATTGACGGAATGCTGGACCGCGGTATCCCGCTGCGCACCTTCCATTTCGACTGCTTCTGGATGAAGGCTTTCCACTGGTCCGATTTCGTATGGGATGAGAAGGTTTTCCCGGATCCTGCCGGCATGTTATCCAGGATCAAAGCCAAGGGACTGAATGTCTGTGTCTGGATCAATCCCTATATCGGCCAGGAATCTACCCTCTTTGCAGAAGGAAAAGATAAGGGTTACTTCGTGAAGCGGCCAAGCGGCGATGTGTGGCAGTGGGATATGTGGCAGCCGGGTATGGCTCTGGTAGATTTCACCAACCCCGAAGCATGCAAATGGTATCAGGATAAACTGGAAACGCTCTTAGACATGGGCGTAGACTGCTTTAAGACAGATTTCGGCGAGAGAATTCCCGTAAACTGCGTCTACCACGACAGCTCCGATCCGGAGAAAATGCATAATTTCTACACCTATCTCTATAACAAGGTTGTATATGAACTGCTGGAACGCAAACGCGGCAAGGGGGAAGCGGTACTGTTCGCCCGCTCTGCTACCGTAGGCAGCCAGAAATTCCCTGTCCACTGGGGCGGCGACTGTTGGTCCGATTATGTATCCATGGAAGAAAGCCTGCGCGGCGGCCTGTCGCTGTTAATGTCAGGATTCGGGTTCTGGGCGCATGATATCGGCGGCTTCGAACACACCTCCACCGCAGATGTGTACAAGCGCTGGGTTGCTTTCGGCCTGCTCTCTTCCCACAGCCGCCTGCATGGCAGCCAGTCCTATCGTGTGCCGTGGCTGTATGATGAAGAAGCGGTAGATGTGGTGAGAACCTTCACCAGATTGAAAGCTTCCCTGATGCCTTATCTGTACAAGACTTCCATCGACACCTCGCGCTCCGGCGTGCCGACCATGAGAAGCATGGTACTGGAATTTACAGAGGATCGAAACTGCCATTATCTGGATAAACAGTATATGCTGGGCGATCATCTGTTGGTTGCCCCGATCTTTAACGATGAGAGCATCGGCTCCTTCTATCTGCCAAAAGGCGCCTGGACAGACTTCTTTACCGGAGAAGTGACAGACGGCGGCATCTGGGTGGAAAAATCCTATGATTATCTGCATCTGCCCCTGATGGTGCGTGAAAACTCGATCGTAGCGATCGGCTCCTGCGCCGACAGACCGGATTACGATTACGCTGACGGCGTAGAGTTGCGGGTATATGCGCTCATAGACGGCCAGGAATGCTCTACTGTCGTATATGACATGCAGCAGAAAGATGCTCTGCAGATAAGCGTCGTGAAGAATGGCAGCTTGATCACGATCAAAGCTGAAAAGAGCGCAGACAAACCTTATACGATACGGCTTGTCAATCTGCAGGCTGTGAATGCCGCCGGCTCTGCCATAAAGCTTGACGGAAAAGACACCTTGCTGACACCTCAAACTGACACTGTCACGGTAACTCTCTAGACTATGAAACGATGCTTTCGGTTCCGCCAAAGTTTCCGAATATGCTTTGGCGGGAACCGGAAGCTGTTTTTTACAGCCCTTTCAGGCATTTCACACTCCTCACCGTCTGTCCCGCCGAATCCCGGTAATATACCGTATATTCTGCATTCTGATCGTGCCGGTGAAGCAGCTCATCCACACAAAGTTCCTCTGCAGAAAGCTCCTTCGCCAACGCTTTAATCTGCTGCGGGTCAGTCATGGTCTTCTGGTCTGCCAGATACCGCACACGATAGAGCAGCCCGTCTTTCAAAAGATATCTGTCCACTACGATCCTGGCAATCTCATAGTCTTCTATTCTCTTTTTCCCATCGATGCCATAGTGCGACAATACCTGCAAGGTCTTCGAGAATCCGGGATAAAGATACCCCACAATATCTCCCTGATTCTTGGTAGAAGCAAAAGTCAGCCGGCCCAAAGGCGTCCTCTGTCTGATCTTTGCAAAGGTAAGTTTCTCCAGATCCTCCTGATATGCCTTAAGCAGCGTCTGCCGTTCCTCTTCCTTAAGATCCAGCGTATACTCCTCCACCCCGTTTGTCCATTGTACCTCTACATACTTCACGCGATCCAGACGCAGCGCCGCATAAGTTCCCCGCTTATATCCTTCCTTTGTAAAAATCTCATCGAAAGTGGCAAGTGCATAACCAGGAAGCCAATACCTGCAGTACTTACTTCCGCCATCCTGCAATTCATATTTGACTAACAGCTCATAAGAATCCTCTTCTCTGCCCTTTTCCCCACAGATAAACTGAATCCATTCATAGACATCGGACAGCGCATCACCTTCCATCTTCATCTGCTCCAACGCTTCTTCCCCATTCCCGCCGCTGGCCAGAGCCGGAAGTGCCACCGCGATCGACTCAATCTTTTCTGCTGCCGGCATTTGCTCATTGCTCTTACCCCAAACAGAGAACAGCCCAAGTACCAGAGCCATGACGACGATCTCTGCCAGTAGATGCCATTTGGCGCTCACAAATTTCCTGGCGTCAAATGCCAATATCATATTCAACAATCCATGCAGAACCGGCACGCCAAACAGCACCGCAATTCCCGCCAGCGCTGTGGAAAATCCGTAAAAAGAAAATGCCTGGAACCCATTCACAAACCAAAGCCCTGCCAACACCATACAGCCATACCGCACAAAGTATTCCACAGGCCGGAAGGTAAACATCGCATTGATCCGCTCCGCCGGACGAATCCAGAAGATGAGCAGACACAGGACCGTCAACAGAAGAAAGGCACCTGCCAGCGCAAGAATATATGGCCGATGTTCCTCCAGGATCCAGTAAGCGCCATCCGCATATTCCTGTACCCCCGCCGCCCTCGATAACAAAGTAATCGGCGACAGATATCCCTTCAAAGTCTCAAGAAATGTGGAACGGTAGAAAGACGGCACCATAGCCCCAAGAAGTTTCTCGACTTGTTTCAGAAACATATCCGGTCCCAGCAAAAACAATAGAAGCAGCCCGATCCGATAGCCATTCTTCTGAGCCAGAAGACAGGCCAGCATGGATAAGCCCATCACAAACAGAAACCCAAGCGTCGGCACAAGACAGCCCATTCCTACACAAAGTTTCCCGTCTACATACTGGCTGTACCCCATTGCCACGGATATTTGAAAGAAAAGGACTCTGCACACCACCAACGGCACTGCAAAAATCAGCAGATTGTTCAGCCACGATACGCCGAACAACTGCTGCCGTGTAAAGGGAAGCGCCAAATACAGGTCTGTTCTTGATTCCGATCCCAGGAATCGAAATGCACCGGCGCCCATCAGAATCCCAAACACGATCGTAAGTACGAAAAAGGAACTATTCCCCGGCCCTATATAAAGGCTGCGCACCTCTCCAGCCGGAATCGTATTCTTTAAAGAAAATACAAGGCACAACATTCCCATGCTGTACCAAACCGCCGCGATCATTCCCAATTTACTTTTCAAGTCCTCCAACATGAGACCGATCAATCTTTTCATTCCGCTTTGTCCTCTGCCAATCCCTTTCGCATGACTGCATTCTGTACCCTCAGCCGCTGCCCTTCCTCCATGCGGATCTCTATGACCCTGTTCAGCGTTCAGCTTTCCTCTGAAAGCAGAATCTCCAGCGCCGTCAGCTATAACAGACGCATCCACTCTTCCTCTGTGAGAATCCTGCCGCGATGCAGATACCCCTTCTCATTGCAGATCCGGTCAAGCTCCTCCAGATAATGAGACACGACAAAGAGCGTCAGCTTCCTTCCCTCCACCGCACTCAATAACAGCCCATTGACCACCTTGCGGACCTGTGGATCCAGCCCGTCAAACACTTCATCACACAACAGATATCTGGTGTTGGTACAGATTGCCGCCGCAAGAAATACCTGCTTTTTCATTCCCTTGGAAAAGGAATCCAACAGCGCGTTCTCCTCCAGTCCAAACATCTCCAGAAGCCCCCGATAATCCTCCATCGAAAATCCGTCATAAAAATTCCTGTAAAAATGCCCGATGGTCAGCGGCGTCGCATTCCTGTCATAATACTGCCTGTCCGGCATATATAATATTTCCTTCTTCGCCGCCACTGTGGAAGCTTTCTTTCCGTCTATCCTGATCTGCCCTGCATCCGCCCGGTATACACCGGCGATCAGCCGAAGCAGCGTGCTCTTTCCGGCTCCATTCTCTCCAACCAGCCCGTATACGATGCCGTCCGGAATCGTAAGTGACACCTGGTCCAGACAGACAAATTTACCAAATCGTTTGGTGACATTACAAATTTCGATCATCTTTTATCCCATTTCTGCGCTGCGGCCTGTAAATTTATAACGCATCCAGCACGCCCCGGATTCCCTGTTCCTCATAGATCTGCTTGTAGAGCGCGACCTCATCCCGGATCAGTTCATCGATGACCCGCATCCCCAGAAGTTCCACCGGCGCCTTGTCGTCGGTCATGATATACTCTCCCGCCTCATAGGCCATGAGCTGTTCGTCCACCGTCTCCATCATTTCAGCCAGGTCTTCTGCTTCAATCTCCTCCCGATGGGCCGTCAGGTTGTCAAGCATCCGTGGATTGTCAGAAGCAAAAAGCTCCCTGTTGGTGGAGCCCTTCACATCCACCGTATACACCTCGCTAAACACACTGCCAATCGTGTCCGACAGATGCTCGTTGATGCTTCCTTCCCCGCTGCCGCGCATGTTCATATTGACCACCATCACACCATCCTCCGTCAAATGCTCCTTTACCAATGTGAAAAATTCCACGGAAGACATCTGAAAAGGAATGGTGATATCCTGGTAAGCATCCACCATGATCACGTCATACTGACCGTCAATGGCATTCAGATACGCCCTGCCGTCATAAGTCGTCACCGGCACATCCTCCGGCAGTTCGAAATACTCCCTGGCAAGCGCAGTGATTTTCTCGTCAATCTCCACCCCTTCAATCTCCATATCACCGAAATAATTCCGGCACTGCGTCGCATAAGTCCCGGTTCCCATCCCCAGGATCAACACCTTACAGTCGCCCGGTCTCTCCTCTTCCGTCATCAGCGGCGCCGCCATCGCGTAATCATAGTACATGCCGGTCAGTCCTTCCTCCTTTACCAGCAAAGACTGCACGCCGAACAGTACATTGGTGGATAATATGACAGATCTGTCATTTTCTTTTACCTGCAGATAATTATAAATAGACTCACCCTCATAAGTCAGACCATTCTCCCAGAAAGCAAAACTGTCAGACCGGCCCAGAAAACAACATCCCACAAACAAAACTGCCGCCGCCACACTCTTCACCGCACCTCTTCTGCCGCTCACAAAATAGATCAGGGAAAGCATCAGCAGGATACCCGCAAAGATCAGGAACGTGATCGACGTCCCCACCGCCGGAATGGAGATAAACGTAGGCACGAAAGTCCCGATAATACTGCCGATCGTATTCGCGGCATTCAGCATCCCTACCGTCTTACCGCTGTCCGCCAGACTGTCCACGGAATACTTTGCTAAAGACGGCGTCACTGTCCCCAGCAGAAACAGCGGGAAAACAAAGACCACCATGCAGGCCGCAAACGCCGCCCAGATCAGGAAGTTCGTATTCACCGTAAAGATCAGCGCCGCCGAGATCCCCAGAATAATATATTTCCCCACTACCGGAATGGCCGCAATCCAGACAGCCGCGATCAGAATCCTGCCATAAAGCCTGTCCGGGTCTGGATTCTTGTCCGCACTGCGCCCGCCATAAATATTCCCCAGCGCCATCGCGATCATAATCGTTCCGATGATGATTGTCCACACGATCTGCGAAGAACTGAAATACGGTGCAAGCAGCCTGCTGGCTCCCAACTCCACCGCCATCACCGACATCCCCGCAAAAAACTCCGTCAGATACAGAAATAATTTATTGTCTAGTACAGGCGTTTTCTTTATCGTGTTCATCCTAATACCCTTTCTTCATCCCTATGTGTTTTTTGTTTTTCACTACTCGCGCGCAACCCATGCGCCGCATCGGCGGCATCTTTCATCTGCACGAGTCTGTACAGAAAAGACAGGGCCATGCCTCACACAACGGCCCTGTCTTCTAGTATATACAATTTCCTATCCCTTTTCCACGAAAATATTTATAAAGTTTGCCTACACACTCCCTTTTACCACCAGGATCTTATCCCCCGCACTGATCTCCTCCGTCACCAGCTCATTGACCTCCTTCAGCTGTGAGATCGTCACATAATACCGCTTCCCGATATCCCACAACGTATCGTTCGGCCCGGCGATATAGATCACCATTCCCGGCAGTTCGCCAAGCTTATTCAGATCCAGCTCCTCCACCTTGATATCTGTGATCAGATTGCTCTTCTGCACCGCAAAAACGATTACCTTGAACATCAGTGCCGCTTTTACATCCAGCTCGTCGCTGTCAAGCATCGTCACCGTCAACTGCTCAATACTGCAGCGCAGCTTAAAGATGCTGGTGGGCGTAATGTTCTCCGCCTCAATCACATACTGGAAAGGCAGTACATTCCGCGAAGAATAGATCGATCTGGCCCCATTGCCGCACAGATACAGCGTGACTACCGTCAAGGTTCCCGTGATCGCGATCCCGTTCTCCACGATCGCCTGTTCCTCGATCTGAATCTCGCCCTCCGAATGGATCAGTTGATACATGGGCATCTCCGGATTCTGGATCTTCATGTGCTCCGCGATCTTACATTTGCCGCTGCCGCTAAGCAGCAGACTCTTTAACTGCACCTCCGTCGTCAGCGCCTCGATCTCCTTCTCCACGCCATAGAGATCCGACAGCACCTCCATGTTCTCTTCCTCATACAGATGGATATCCAGATCCAGCACCGGCTCCACGCAGAAGACTCTCTCTTCCCCGTCGAAATCCTGGCGCACCTCCACATTACACTGTCCGAGGCTGTACCGGATGTCCGGTATCATATTCTCCCGGCAGCCGTGACACTCAATGATTCCGCTGAAGGGCACCGTATTCTCATACCACAGCGTTCTGTCATTATCCCCTTCCCCCTCATACAGGAAAAAGGCCCGCATCTCGCCCTGGATCGATATTTTCTCATCCAGCGCCTTGAACTCCACATGGTCAAACGTAATATGATGCCAGATCGTCTGGAACACATTCGGCAGATTGCCCGACAGTTCCATCTCCTCTTTCAGACGGAAGATATCCTTCTTCTGCAGCACAAGCTCCACCATCGGATAGGTACGCTTGCGGTATTCCACCGGTTCCTCATGATAGATATCCACCGCCGTGTCCTGTTCCACATGTTCCTCCAATTCAAGCCCGAAGGAGACGACTGCCTGCACGCTGATCTTCCTGGAATTGATCAAACCAACAGTCAGATCTTCGATCGACCAGTCCGTCAGAATAAGATCCCCGCCGGAAACGCCTTCCATATTGACCCGTTCCTCAAAGGGAATCACCGACTCCATACTGGCGCAGGCGCCCTCCATATCCGTCAGATACAGGATCGAAACTACCAGCTTTCCTCTCAGGTTCACCACATTTTCCCCGGCACGGATCTCCTCCATGATGATCTCACCCTTGCTGTTAAGCAGGTGACTGGCGTCAGGCTTGTTATCTGAAATATTCACATCTTCTTCCAATACCATCTGGGTGCCGGCTCTGCTGCTGATCCGATCCATATGTATCTTCTTTTTTACTAATTCCACAAAAATAAACCTCCATGCGTATACTTAATAAAAGTATATGCCGCATGGAGATTGTATATGAATCTTACTTTCTCATTCCTCCACTGCTCCGATCAACTCCGATACATCCTCGATTCCATACCGTTCCATGTACGCCTCGATCCCTTCTGCCACTTCCACTGTAACGTAGGGATTTACGAAGTTCATAGCGCCCACTGCCACCGCGCTGGCGCCAGCCAGCAGAAATTCGACAGCATCCTCTGCATTGGCAATACCGCCCATACCGATAATCGGAATCTTCACCGCATGCGCCGCCTGATAAACCATACGCACCGCCACCGGCTTGATGGCAGGACCCGAAAGACCGCCTGTTTTATTGGCCAGGGCGAATTGTCTCTTATGGATATCGATCTTCATGCCGGTGATCGTGTTGATCATGGACAGAGCATCGGCTCCCGCTGCCTCCGCTGCTTTCGCCATCTCCGTAATGTCCGTCACATTGGGACTGAGTTTCATGATCACCGGCTGCTTCGCTTTCTTTTTCACCTGGGAAGTAATGTCATACAGGCTGTCCGGTCTCTGTCCGAAAGCGATCGCCCCTTCCTTCACATTCGGACAGGATACATTGATCTCCAACATATCCACAGGCTCCTCTCCCAGCCGTTCCACCACTTCCAGATAATCCTCTACCGTCTTGCCGCACACATTGACGATGATCTTCGTGTCGTACCTTTGTAAAAAGGGAATGTCCCGCTTCACGAACACATCGATACCCGGATTCTGCAGTCCGATGGCATTTAACATTCCGCCGTAAGTTTCTGCCACGCGGGGCACCTTGTTGCCTGGCCACGGTACATTCGCCACCCCTTTCGTCACCACCGCGCCCAGACGGTTCAAATCCACGAAGTCACTGTATTCCATCCCGGATCCAAATGTCCCGGAGGCCGTCATCACCGGATTATTCAAGGTTACACCCGCTATTGTCACTTTTGTATTCATCAGATTATCCTTCCCTCAGCATAGATTCTGTCTTCTGTCATTTCAAAGACCGTTTTGTCAACTTCAGATGTCAATCTTTACATGTTCTGGCTGAACTTAATGGCACTGTGGCTAAACAGTTACTTTCAAATCTCTACATCTCCTGCTTCAAATACAGGGCCGTCCGTGCAGATCCGCGCGTTGTTCACATGCGAATGATGATCGATCCTGCTCGTCGTACACACACAGCCAAGACAGGCGCCGACGCCGCAGGCCATCCTCTCCTCTAAAGATATGTAAGCCTCTATCTTCTGTCCGGCAGCATACTGTTTGATCGCGCGGAGCATGGGCATCGGCCCGCACGCCATGATCACATCCGCCTGCAGCTCATTGACGCTGATGATATCCATCACATTGCCCTGTACGCCGACGCTGCCATCCTCCGTGGCAATATAGACTTGTCCGTACTGCCCCATGTCTTCCTGCAGGAATAGATCCTGATCCCGATACCCCAGCAGAATATGTTTCTCTGCCTCCAGCTCTTTTGCCAACTGCAGCATCGGAGGGATGCCGATACCGCCACCCATCAGAAATACCTTCTTCCCGGCCGCTTTCTCCAGCGGAAACCCATTGCCCAACACACCCAGGACATCCAAGGTATCTCCCATCCTGTAAGCGGAGAATTCTGCCGTCCCTTTGCCGGCAACGCGGTAAACCAGCCGCATCCGTCCCCTGTCTCTGTCCACCTCGCAGATGCTGATCGGGCGCGGCAGCAACGTTGCCGCATTGTGCGGATATACCGCCACAAACTGGCCTGCATGGGCATCCTCCGTAAGTTCTGTCTCCAGCCACAGGTCATAGACCTGCGCTGCAATCTGTTTTTGTGACACTACTGTCACTGTTACTTTCTTTTTCTGTGCCATTCTGTTGTATCCTTCCTGTGTTTCTGTATATCTCGTGTCTTATATCTCCGTGCTTTTATGCCCGTAATGCATATTCTCACATACACTGCATCACATATTGGATCGTTTTTTACCATTTAGCCGCGTTTGCCTGGGCTGAATCAGTGTCATCAAGTTAAACCAGGACACAATCCGTTCCCCGGTAAACAATTTCTCCCCTGCAGATCGTATAACTGATCACACCCGGCATCGTCTCTCCGATAAACGGCGAATTCACCGCCTTAGAAGCAAAGTTCTCCACCACCCACTCTTTCTCAGGGTCGAACACTACCAGATCTGCCGGGCCGCCGGGCGCTACATATCCGGCATCCAGACGGTACAGCCTGGCCGGCGCAAGACTCATCTTCCGCACCAGCTCAGACATAGACAGATAGCCCTTCTGCACCAGTTCCCGAATGCCCAGAGACAATGCCGTCTCCAATCCGATAATGCCGCTGGGCGCCTCCGTCAGCGGCTTTGTTTTCTCCTCTCTGCTGTGAGGCGCATGATCGGTAGCGATCATGTCAATCGTGCCGTCCCGCAATCCTTCTATGATTGCAAGCCGGTCTTCTTCCTCCCGCAGCGGCGGATTCATCTTCGCTAACGTCCCATGCCGGATCGCCGCCTCCTCGGTCAATGTAAAATGATGGGGCGTGGCCTCCGCATAAATATGTCTGCTCTGGCGTTTTGCCTGCCGCACCAACTCCACGGCTTCCTTCGTGCTGATATGCTGGATCGACAGATCCGCTTCCTCTGTTACCGCTATTCTTAAATCCCGTTCTACCATAGAAATCTCCGCTTCTCTGGGAGAACCGCCTATTCCGAAATGCTCTGCCGCCTTACCTGCATTTACTCCATTATTGCTGATCAGAGCAGGATTCTCTTCATGCAGGCTGACCGGCCTGTTCAATGCCGCCGCACGCTGCAATGCCTGCCGCAGAAGTTCTGCATCCATCAGCGGAATTCCGTCATCGGTAAATCCAACCGCCGAAAGTCTGCTAAGCTCCTCCATCTGAGTCAGTTCCTGCCCTTTCATTCCTTTGGTCACATTGGCACAAGTGTAGATATGGATACCCGTTTTCAGACCCTTTTCCAGCACATAAGAAAGCGTCTGCGGATTATCCACCGCAGGTTTTGTATTCGCCATCAACACTACTGACGTAACCCCCCCGCGGGCTGCAGCCTTTGCACCGGAGCAGATGTCCTCCTTGTAAGTAAACCCTGGATCCCGGAAGTGGACATGGACATCCACCAGTCCGGGAATTATGTATTGACCAGAGAGATCGATCGCAGCAAGGGAATCAGAGACATCCTCCACCGGTGTTCCCTGCGGCAGAATTCGCGCGATTTTTCCATCTTGTATCATAAGATCCCGGAAGCCCTCTGTATTTGATGCGGGATCGATCAGATAACCGTTCTTTAAATACAACATTCTAACATTGCCTCTTTTCCTGCCTGTACCGCCTGTCGTTCCCGGCACAAACTGTTTGTCTGATTAGTATACCATATTTTTATCGTTAATCAAACACAACCGGCTTATCTATAAACTCTGTCTTGATGACAATGTAAGGATAGCTGGCCACCTGGTTGCTCTTTTCCTCTGGCGCAGGACCAATCAGATTGGTATCCACATAGATGGCGTTGGCCGTCTCATACAGCGCATTCACGGCAATGCTGTAGCCGCCAGTCTCCTGTGTTCCATATCCTACACAGATATAGAGAAACCCTTTGTCCTCAAATGTGATCTTGAAAGCCTCTGTCTTCTTTTCTTCAATCTTGCTAAACAGTTCTTCCGGTATATTATCCTCCGTAATCACTGTACACTCCAGATCCTTGATCTTTTCCATCGCATCCTGCTTCTTTCCGCACGCATATACACTCATACACATCAGACAGATCAGGAAAACGCTCACGATCCTTCTCTGATACTCATACAATCTGCTCATATGTTTCCACCCCGGCGATAAACTCTTATTATCTAATTTATTACAAAACTGCCAGGTCTATTCCTATTGATTAATGCCAAAATTCCTTATATAATAAAAAAATGAGCAGAGCTCGTTTTAAAGACACTTTCAGAAAGGTTACTTTTATGATCCGATTAATCCTGGTCTTACTCTTTGTTGTTATTTTCCTGATCGTCAGTCTGCCGATCCAGCTCGTGGAATATCTGATCGGCCGGTCTCATCCGGAGATCAAGGACCGCAGCTCTCTTGCCATCGTCAAGTGGGCTTTCCGTGTCGTTCTGTTCCTGTCAGGCACCACCGTGACTGTGATCGGTGAAGAAAATGTTCCGAAGGATGAACCTGTCCTGTATATTGGCAATCACCGGAGTTATTTCGATATTCTCATCACTTATATCCGTGTGCCGCGTCTGACTGGCTATATGTCGAAAATCGAGATCCTGCGCATTCCTTCCCTGAATACCTGGATGAAATATCTGCACTGTGTTTTTCTGGACCGTTCTGATATCAAGGCTGGGATGCAGTCTATTCTAATGGCGATCGACAAGATTAAGGCCGGAATTTCTATCTGCATTTTCCCGGAGGGAACCCGCAACCGGACCGAAGACACGTTTCTGGAATTCCACAATGGCAGCTTTAAGGTTGCAGAGAAAACCGGATGTGCCATCGTACCGATGAGCATCAACAATGCCGGTCATATTTTCGAAGACCATATTCCCTGGATCCGCAAGACTCATGTAGTCCTTGAGTACTGCAAACCTATCTATATGAAGGAACTCGACAAGAGCGACAGGCGCCGGATCGGCGCGTTGGTCCAGGACGTGATCAAAGAAGCCTATTTCAAAAATAAAGAACTGGTGTAACCACCAGTTCTTTCTATCCCAACTCTTCCATGATAGCGCTCATCATCAACACCAGTTCCGCATTCAGATCGATCTGGTTCATAACGCCCAGACTCTCATCGATATCCATATAATTACGACTCCCTACACCGTCAAAATAGCTGATCGACTGCAGATTCCGTCCAAGAATATAATGCAGATGATTCTGCAATACCATGGCATATTCATGATTTGTTATGACATGATCGACGACCGTAAGCCTTGTGATATCCCGCAGAAGCTCCGCGCTGCCGTTATTTTCCTCCTTCATGCTCACCAGCAGCGCCGAGTTTTTCGCATTTTCAGCAATTCTCTCCCCCTCCTGCATCAATATCTTCATCACATCCCCGCACAGGCCCACATCCACCTTCTGTTTCGTGGACATATAAGTCACACAGCCCCAGAATACGAAATCATTCTGCATATCTGTAATCAGATTATCCTGAAGATAGTTTTTGACTACATTGTGATAGTGATAACTGCCCGTAGCACGATACAGTTCTGCGGCAGCGTGAAAATATTCTTCCGATGTGACATCCTCCAAATAGTTCCCCACATACCGGTAAGCCCTGTCCGCTGCCTGAAGACACTGTGTCGCAAAAACTCTGTCATAATTCTGATACAGATAACTGAATTTGGCCAGTGTAGCCGCAAACTGTATCGTCGCATTCATATTGATCCCGTCCACATAGAGCAGATAACCGGACGATTTGTTGTCCACACTGCTGACACTTGCGTATACTGCACCGCTTTTGGCATCCTGCATCTTGAGGAGCCAGTCGATCTCATACTTCACCTCATCCAGCACATCCGGTATCTCATTTCCACTCTCAGGAATCCCCACCTGGTCGCCAAATACATCCGGATACAGTTCGTAAGCTGTGAGGAGATAATTTGCCGTTCCACAGCCCTTGCTCACATCTCTGCTTCCCGTCTCATCGACATGCCAGCCGCCAGATACATCCAGATTCACTTCCGCCTGATCCTTCAACTTCGCTTCCCTGGAATGGCAGGCGTTTCTGGCCGCCTCGCCGGCTAGTTCCGAAGAAAGTGTCAGCCCGCAACGGTTATAATAGTATTTCTTCAATGCCGTATGGTACAATTCTACATATGGATTCTCCTCAATCCTGAAAGGATAGGACTGTCCCACCATCGCCGCCTGTATGTAGTAAGTACCAGAGGCTTCCAGGGCAGTAAAATCACCATAGCTGATCTGCACGTCGCTCTCCTGGGAGGTTTCCCGCTGTTTAATCTTTCCTGTAAAGACCGTCTGCCCACTCTTTGCATTCACTACCGTAAAGGTATCTGGAAGCACCGACCCCCGGAAAAGAGCTTCTTTATCACTCTTTCTCGCGTACCCCGCCTGATCGACTAAAACGCTGGGCAGACTTTCCGGCACCTCATAGTCGAACTCCGGAGACATCCCCAGCGTAGTAAGCTCTTCTCCCTCGCTCCCCACCTGCAGCGTATCAAAAGAAAGCTCCGATACCGAGCCACAGCCCGCCAGCAGAAGCGCACAGAGCACTATGCAGTTTCGTGTTCTATGAAATCTCTTCCTCATCGTCTCTTCATTCTTTCGTTACTTTCCAAAATTCTAAAACAGATCTGTTCGATCACAAGATTGAGGGAGCCTAAATTCCCCTAAGTTTATATTCTAACATAAAAATCCACTCTCTTCATCATAATAAACAATTTTTCCTTCAATAATGGTGCATAAAGTCCTGGTAAATACTTCCATTGGATTGCCGTCAAAGATGACTACGTCCCCATCTTTTCCAACAGCCAGACTTCCGACTCTGTCATCCACACCGCAGATCTTAGCGGCATTGATCGTAATCGCACGAAGTCCTTCTTCCGGCAGCATCCCTTCCTTTACAGCCAGTCCGGCACAGATTGGCAGAAACTGTATCATCGATACCGGATGATCTGTTGTGACTGCTGTCAAGATCCCCTGTCCGCTCATCAGTCCCGCTGTCTTGAATGCCATATTCTTTACTTCTATTTTATTGCGGCTTGCCATGTCAGGACCAACGATCGCAGGAAATCCTGCCTCCTTCAATTCTTCTAAGATCAGATGTCCCTCGCTGCAGTGATCCAATGTCATGCGCAGTCCAAACTCCTTAGCAATCCGAACTGCCGTCAGAATATCGTCTGTCCTGTGCGCATGGGCTTTTAGGGGAATCTCCCTGCGCAGTACCGGAAGCCAGCATTCATAACGAAAGTCCGGGCTCATTTCAGGATCTTTTTGTTTCTGTTTTTCATACTCCTTTGCCTTGTTCAGTTCTTCCCTAAGCATTGCCGCAATCGCCATGCGGGTAGAAGGAGAGACGTTCTGCCCGGAGTAATTTACTTTTGGATTTTCGCCAAACGCCACTTTCATCGCCGCAGGCGCCTTGACAATCATGCGGTCAATACACCTTCCATGGGTTTTGACAAAGGCAAACTGGCCTCCCACCACATTAGCGCTGCCAGGACCGATCATCGCCGAGGTAATCCCCGCCTTGATCGCATCATTAAAGGCGGCATCCATTGGATTGATCGCATCGATCGCCCGCAGATACGGGGTAATGGGATCTACATTTTCATTACAGTCGTCCCCTTCCATGCCTTTCTTCTCTTCCGTGATACCCATATGACAATGTGCCTCGATCAGACCGGGCATCACCAGATTCCCCTTCGCATCGATTACCTGTATGCGTTTTTTATCCTGCAGAATTCCCGGATCACATGTCTCCATATCGCCGACCGCCACGATCCTGCCATTCTCGATCAACACAAATCCGTCTTCCTGCTCCTGCGCCTCCATTGTCTTGATCTTTCCATGTATGATTGCAAGCATGTTTCAAACCTCACTTAATATGATGTGACAGTTCAGCCTTCGGCTTCCTGTTACGGTATCCGGCCATCCTAAATCGCTGCGCAATGAGCCGGCTGCGATAAACCGCCGCATTTTGGCACAGCCGGCGCAGTAAATGCGCCGACCTGGGATGAACCAATGTCACTAAATTAAGCCAATGCACAGCGTCTGACATGATGTACTCCTCCTGATGACCGCTGGAAAACGCCGGCACTTAGCGAGGTTCTTCACGAGCTTAGTACCGCTGCGTTTGGAACCGAGCGAGAGCGCGTCTTCAGGAGGACTACATCATGCCAGGCGCGTCCGGCTTAACTTAATAACATCATGGTCTAAACTGCTACCTGTAAAATCCTGTGGGAAGCAGGATTCAGTTCCCAAGCTGTCCCATCGGGTTCACTGGTTCCCCATCCTTGGTCAGCTTAAAGTACACATTCGTTCCCTCCAGGCTGTAATATTTCGTCGGCGCCGCTACGGTTCCGATTCCATCACCCACAGATACATAACTTCCCTCAGAAACCGTTATATTTTCCAGCTGTCCATAAGTCAGTTCATAGCCATTCCCCAGATCCATCACGATCATATTGCCGATCGTCGGATCATAACCAACAGAAGTCACTCTTCCATCTGCCGCCGCTGTGATGCTTTCCCCTTTATTGGCCGCGATCACGATGGCCGGGTTATACTTGTACTGCTGCAAAGTGGGGAAATAGATCGTCTTGTCCATACTGTAATTGATCAGCACGTCTCCCACGATCGGCCAGGTCAGTCCGTCCTCTTCCTTGAAATCCAGCGTAGGCTGCACTGTCGTAGAGATTGCCTCCGCCGTTTCGGGTTCCTCATTACTCTGTGCCGTATCTACTGCTTCGTCGAACATGCCTTCCTCAGACTCTTCCTCTTTTTTCTTACTCTTCTCCTGATCTGCCACATTCTTATCTGTTTCTTTACTCTGTGACTGGCTTGTCCCCTCTTCCTGTTTTAGCTTCTTATCTGTATCATCAGCGTCTTTGTCTGTCTTCTTCGCTGACTTCTCTTCATCGTCTTTCTCCTTCTTGCTTTCTTTCTTCGCCGAAGACAGTTTTCCTTCTGTATTCTCTACATTCTGGGAATTTGCTTCCTGAAAACTGGGGTCGTAATCCAGATCATCCGTACCTACCTCGGCAAACAGCGTGTCCAATTCCTCTCCCGTCATCATATTCTCTGCGGTCATATTCTCACTTTTCTCGATCGCCTCAAAATCTACCACATAATCTTCTTTCTCCGCGTTGTTGTTCCGCTTTACAAATACACCCGTAACCGTCAGCGCCGTCAAGACCAGCACAGACGATGCCAGCATGATGATCCGCTCTTTCCTGATACTGTTTCTATTTCTTCTTACCATGAATCCCTGCCTCCTGTTTCTTCTTTTTAACCATACCATTCCTTCAGTCCGCAATTCTGCCGACTTTCCTGTAAGATTCTTGAATGCATAATAGAACTGTAACTTTGGTACATGGTGTTAGTCTTACCCATTTTTGACAGGTTATTCAAATTTTGCTAATTCCGTCCCGAAAAAAAATTTCTGCAGTATCTCATCATACGTATCTCCATTTAGTGCCATACAGTTGGCTCCGTACTGGCTCATGCCAAATCCATGTCCCACCCCTTTTACCCGAAAAAAGATCTGTTCCTTTTCCTGCTCTATTGTAAAAGAAGCCGACGGTAAATCAAAAAGATATCGAAATGTCTCCCCGTCAATCTCTACTGTCTCCTTTCCCTCTGCGGAAAATGATACATTCGTCACGTACCCCGCACTGTCATAGTCAATCTGTGCGTCCTTCCAGAGTTCCTCTTCTGAAAGGTCCCCTCCGGTCTGTTCCTGTAAGATCCGAAGGTAATTGCTCTTCGTCATCTTTACCGTGTTGCTGTAATCTATGGCTGCTTTGTCCTGCGTACAGGATATGCCTGCCAGATAAGGAAGGCTGTCCGTGTTCCACACTTCTGCCGCTTCTCTCGTCTGCCCATTGCTGACCTTAAAATAAGACGCCTGAATCGGTTCCCCCTGGTAACACAGGTATAGCCCTACTGTCTCCTCTACCGCCTCGCGCCAGGCACGGTATTCTTCCGACGCAGCATCCTCTTCATACCATTTCCCCAGACCATCGCCATCTAATTGCAGGTTATGATTCTTCTGCTCTCTAAGCGCCTGGGCGGCCTCAGTCCGCAGAAGCACGGCCTGTGCCTTTAAAGCCTCCTTCTCATAGTCCTTCGGCATCACACTGCTCAATTTATAGATCAGATATTCCTCCAGCGGAATCTCCCAGACACCCCATTCCATCCTGACCTGAATTCTGTAGTCCGTACTATGTTCCTCTCCTCCTGCAGCTTCATACTGCCTGATCTTCCCTGTCTCCTCTCCCACATGCCCCCAGAGGCTCGCACAGACATAAGGCAATAAAAAAACAAACAAAAGAAAGCCTCCTGCCTCTCTTTTGTTTGTTCTTTTTAAGACGATTCTATCATACTTCACACGAAACACCCCACATAGTCACCTTGTCTATCCTATTCGTATGTGGTCTTGTTTCATTTTATAACCATGCCTCTTTCCGGCAAACCTTCCAAGCACAGAAAATCTGTTACTGTACAAGATCCAAGTGCTGCACCGTTGACACATTTCCATTCTCATACAGGAAAATTCCTGTCTTCCTGATCATGGCATTGCTATGGTTATCCTTTTCGGAATTCAAGGCAAACTGCGTAGACACTCTGCTTAGACCGATGGCTCCCACACCCAGGTCTGACAGATGGTACAACTTGTCATTTCCGTTCTCATCCTTTGTCCAGATCAACAGCTTCTCCCATATGGGATCTGCCTCATCGATCCAGCCATTGCCGTCGGAATCGTAATTCTCCAGGTCGGCAAACCCGTCTCCCGACTTCGTTCCAAAGAGTTCTCCTCCATCATTGATCTTCCCGTCACCGTTCAAATCAAGTGCCAGGAAACCGCTTCCGGCCTTGAGATTTGAGATTTCTTCCTCCTTGCCATCCTGGTCTAAGTCAAAGAAAAACTTCTGGTCCGAGACCTGCGCAACATTCGTATCCAGATTGATCACCAGCGGATCACAATATTTCACGGATTCTGTCGTGTAGGTTTCTCTATAATACTCCTCGAAACTACGACTCATGGAAAACTCCAAATTGAAAGACAACTCTCTCCCGTCCGCTGTTCTCACCATGCCCTGTGTTGCAAAGGTCGTATGCTCCTCTTCCCTGTGATAATACTCACTGGTGAGGGTATTCACCTGATAGACAGGCATCTGGCTACTTGTTCCTGCATTTCCGGTCAGATCTTCCTCCCTGACTCTTTCTCCACGGTAGCGGAAGAAAAGATCCATCAGAAACCGCACGCACTGCTGTCTGATCGTCATGACCGGATCCTGCTGTCTTGCCGTCCCGGAAACCCGCCCCGTATTGGATAAATTCTTAAAATGTGTTGTGATATCATCTAAATTCGCAGTGTTCCCCTCATTCCCGCCGGTCTGCTCCGCATTCTCGCCGGTATTGACCAGACTTCCGAAGAGACCACCCAGACTACTGTTCAGGCTGCCTGTGCGTCGCATCATAGAACCTGTCACAGATTTGGCCGTCACTGAAGCATACCTTCTGGAAGACTGCATTCCTATTACACTGGAATCGATCCTCAAACTAACCTCCTTTTGCCAAGACCCTAATCTATGCCTGTCTGTGCCACCGACTGCACCATCCGTGATGCATGGCAATAGAAAGGACGGCATTCTCAAAGAAAATCCTTTTCCCTTAAAAATACCGTCCGTGGTCTATCCATTATTCAGATTCAAGAAACAATCGTCTGGCCAAGAACAACCGTCCCTTGTATTCTATATATCGGACGACGATTCCAATTCCTTTAGGTTAGTCTGCCACTCTATTATAGTTGATCAGGCAGCCTTTCAGAATAATCTGTCTCTCTTCATCCGTTAGCTCGCCTAAACGCAGCGTAAACTCTGTCAGCTTATTCTCCTCCACCGACACCTTATATGCCTTGATCTCGTCTGTCTTCTCTGCCACTGCCTGTCTGATGCCTGGGAAGAACAGATAATCCAGATTCTGAAATGGCAGTTCGCCTTCTTCGATCAGGAATGGCAGCATTCCCCAGTTAATCAGATTAGAACGATACCGCTTCGTGGCATACTCATTGGCGATATTCGCCCAGCCGCCTAACACCTTCTGACAGCTTGCCGCCTGCTCCCTGGCTGAACCATCTCCCGGCTTCACTGCGAAGATCGTGGAGCCAAAACCTGTATTCTCGTGGGACGCCTCTCCAAAACGCTCCTTGATTACGTTCATGACCGGTTTCACATCCGGATGTGCCTGGCATGGATGCTCTCCCTGCATTCTCGCTTTCTCTGCTTTCTGGATGTCCTTCGCCCGTCCTACATACTCCGGATCCTTTCTGGACAAGGCAAATTCTGCCAATCCCAGCGGATTAGAGCGGTAAGAAGACGTCTCCCCGGAGGGGATCAGCTCGTCCGTGGTTGTCACCGGGTCATGAATCTCTGATACAACGCGCAATACCAGATTCTCCGGCAAGGCTCCCATCTCCGGCCAGTCCTTAATGTTCGGGCCAAACTGAATCTCCACGTTTTCATCTGCCACGCCTTTGGAATCAAAGACTCTGTTCTTATAAATATTCGCATCAAAATGATATTTGTAATGATGCAGTTCTCCGTCGAACTCTGTCGCTGCTGTCAGCACACCCTTATTCGCCGCTGTCGCCGCGATCGAACGGGCATCCATAAGCGCCACAGAAGAAATCTGTCCGTTCTGCAGCTTAGAACCCTCTCTGTTCGGGAAGTTCCTTGTAGAATGCCGGATACTGAATGCGTTATTCGCCGGCGTATCTCCTGCGCCAAAACAAGGGCCGCAGAATGCTGTCTTTAAGACTGCACCAGTCTCCAGGATCGCTGCCGCGCAGCCGTTCCTAATCAACTCCATATAAACCGGCATAGAAGCAGGATATACACTTAGCGTAAATCCGTCCGCACCGATATAAGAACCTCTCAGAATATCCGCCGCCGCGCAGATATTCTCAAAGCCGCCGCCTGCGCAGCCAGCGATGATCCCCTGATCGACTAAGAACTTACCGTCTGACACCTTATCCTGCAAAGAATACGGCACTGCGCCATCCAGACTGACTTTCGCCCGCTCCTCCACATCATGGAGAATGTCCTTCAAGTTCGCATTCACTTCATCGATCGTATACGTATTGCTGGGATGGAAAGGCATCGCGATCATCGGTCTGATCTTCGACAGATCCACCGTGATCATCCCGTCATAATATGCCACTTCTCCTGGATTCAATTCCCGATATTCCTCTACTCTGCCGTGAACATCGTAGAATTCCCTGATCTTCTCATCCGTGCGCCAGATAGAGGAAAGACAGGTCGTCTCTGTCGTCATGACATCAATGCCGATCCGGAAATCAGCGCTCAGAGCAGACACGCCTGGTCCCACAAATTCCATCACTTTATTCTTCACATAGCCATTGCCAAATACCGCACCGATGATCGCGAGAGCCACATCCTGCGGACCCACGCCTTTCACCGGCTCTCCCGTCAGATATACGCCGACGATCCCCGGCATATTGATGTCATAAGTCTGAGACAGAAGCTGCTTCACCAGTTCCGGTCCGCCTTCCCCCATAGCCATCGTCCCCAGCGCACCATAACGCGTATGGGAATCCGAGCCTAAGATCATCCTGCCGCCGCCTGCTAACATCTCCCTGGCATACTGGTGAATCACTGCCTGATGAGGCGGTACATACACCCCGCCGTATTTCTTCGCACAGGTCAGGCCAAACATATGGTCATCCTCATTGATCGTGCCGCCCACTGCACACAGGGAATTGTGGCAGTTCGTCAGCACATAAGGAATCGGAAACTTTGTAAGGCCTGATGCTCTGGCCGTCTGAATGATCCCCACAAAAGTAATGTCATGGGATGTCAGTTTATCAAACTTGATCTTCAACTTATCCATATTACCGGAAGTATTGTGCTCCCGCAGAATACCATAAGCCATCGTATTCTGCGCTGCTTCCTTCTTAGACACTTCTTGTCCGGTCTTACTCTTTATCTGCGCCGCCGCTTCTGCCCCTTCCGGGATTACTTCTGTTCCATGCAGCAGATAGGCGCCGCCTTCCATTAATTGAATCATAATGAACTCCTCTCTATGACCTTATTCCATCTCACGTTCCTGCCATCCCCATCCTCCTCAATCCAAATATCTCCTGCAAACAGGCATAACAGGCAGCGCGTTAGATAACCACATGTCTTATTATAAAGGAATGTCCTATATAGCACAAGTCCCAGACAGCTTAGAAAATTCGTATCAGTTCAGCCTTCGACTTCCTGTTACGAAAATGAACAGTCATATTTCCGATAGAAGCGGTAATCTTCCATCCGACAATTTACCTGCATCTTCACGCCCTCTTCCAGATACTCCGTCTGGAATACCACTCCATTTTCATTCAGATAAGATACTGCCCGTCCGTCTGTATACGGAATCAGCAAGGTACATTCCCGATACCCTCCGGCCAGCTTCTTCTCAATCAGACAGATCAACTCTTCCATTCCGATCCGCTCCCTCGCGGACAGATAAATGCTGTTCTCTGTCACCTGTGGCAGCGCCGCCATTACCTTATCCGATCCTGCACCCGCCATCCCCGGTATCTTGTCAGGAGACACAAGATCTGCCTTGTTATAGACATAGAGCATCGGAATGCCGTCTGCCCCCAGCTCCTGCAAAGTCCGGTTGGTAACCGCGATCTGCTCTTTGTAATGTGGGTCGCTGTAATCTACAACCTGTATCAACAAACTGGCTTCTCTTGCTTCCTCCAGTGTAGAATGAAATGCTTCCACCAGATTGTGTGGCAGCTTGTGTATAAACCCAACCGTATCCGAAAGCAGGAACGCATGATGCTTATCGGGCGCGATCTTCCGCACTGTAGTGTCAAGTGTGGCAAACAACATGTCTTTCTCCATCACTTTCTTCTCTTCCACGTCTACCTCATCGCTGCCGTACAGATCCAGCATCGCGTTCAGCAACGTAGATTTCCCTGCATTCGTATAGCCCACCAGAGCAACCCGCGGCATACCGGAACCTGCACGGCGTTTCCGCTGTGTCTGCCGCTCTGCGCTCACTTCCTTGAGTTCCTGTCGAAGCTGTGTCAGCCGCCGTTCCAATACACGTCTGTCCAATTCCAGCTTCTTCTCTCCAGATCCCTTATTGCTCAGAGCCCCACTGCCGCCGCCCTGTCTGCTGAGCGCCGCGTGAAGCCCGACAAGTCTTGGCAGCATATACTGCAGTCTTGCCACCTCCACCTGCAGTTTCGCCTCCCTGGATCTGGCTCTGCCTGCAAAAATATCGAGGATCAATGCACTCCTGTCCAAAACCGGCTTCTCCAGGCGCTCCTGCAGATTGCGGAGCTGCATGGGCGACAGCGCATTATCAAAAATAATGACATCCGCGCCACATTCTATCGCCAATTCTTTCACCTCGTCCACTTTGCCTGTCCCGATATAGAATGCTTTGTGCACTTCGGAGAGCGTCTGCTGCGCGATCCCTGCCACTTCCATATCACAAGCCTGCGCCAATGCGCCAAGTTCTTCCAGGGAAAGCAGATAGTCTTCCCCGTCATTTAAATTCACACCAACCAAAAACGCTTTTTCCATACAGTACCTCCTACCGTTTCCGTTCTTTTTCATGATTTCCGATCTGTTACTCCCTGACATGATCTCCCAGAATGCAATATTCTTTCAATCGTCTCATGCACAGGCTTTTCTCTTTGTTCTCTGCCCAAATATTCCCGCCTTACCTAAAAAAGAACAACAAAAAAGCAGGCACAATTCCCATAAAACAGAATTCTCCTGCGAAAACGATAGGATACGGCAGACAATGCAAATACAACAACACCCTATTTGCATGACAGTCCTGTGACAATTTTTATTCGTAGGCAAAAAATCCCATTTACATGAGACTGCGTATTTGCTTTTACTGCCCCTGGATACGGGTACGAGCACAACGAATAATAATAATCACTTTCATGCCGCCTTTCTTCTCTAATATTCACTATTCATATATCAACCGCCGCACATTCTGCAGATACAAAACTTGCACTGCTTCTTCGCATCCGTGCGACTATGTTGACTATAGCACAGACTCCGTTGTTCTGTCAACTTCATTATGACAGAAAAATGAGGCTACCCACAAAAACAACACCATGGACAGCCCTCATCTTTCATCCTTAATTCTTCATTTCTATGACAAACATCATTTATCCCTTATTTCAACAGAGACCTCTTCTGCGGCTCCACCGTCTCCTTCGGCATTACCACCTTATCTAACTTCCAGATCTCATCCACATACTCTTTGATCGTTCTGTCGGATGTGAACTTGCCAGCGCAGGCCACATTCAGGATTGCACTTCTCGCCCAGGCGCTCTCGTTCCTGTAGGCCGCCTCTACCTTCCTCTGCGCTTCTGTATAAGCCTTGAAATCTTTCAGGATAAAGTACATATCCGCCTTGCTCGTGCTCAGTGTGTTGAGCAGCGAATTGTAAAGCGTCCTGAACAGTTCCGGATCGTGCGGCGAGTAGGTGCCGTTGATCAGCTGCATCAGCACTCTGCGCACGTCAGGATCGTTGTTGAAGATCTCGTTCGGATCATAGCCGCCGTAATTCTCATAGTGGATAACCTCATCGGAACTCAAGCCGAAGATAAAGGCATTCTCCTCGCCCACTTCCTCCACGATCTCCACATTGGCGCCGTCCATGGTGCCAAGCGTGATTGCACCGTTTAACATGAATTTCATGTTACCCGTACCGGATGCCTCCTTACTTGCCGTAGAGATCTGCTCCGAAACATCTGCCGCCGCAAAGATGATCTCTGCGTTGGATACACGGTAGTTCTCGATAAATACCACCTTGATCTTGCCGTTGATAGCCGGATCGTTGTTCACCACGTCAGCCACGGCATTGATCAGCTTGATCGTCAGCTTGGCATTGCGGTAGCCGGCCGCCGCCTTGGCGCCGAAGATGAAGGTTCGCGGATAGAACTCCATATCCGGATGATCCTTCAACTCATTGTACAGATACATGACATGCAGGATATTCAGAAGCTGACGTTTATACTCATGCAGTCTCTTCACCTGTACATCAAAAATGGAACGAGGATTTACATCAATCCCATTATGCTCCTTAATATATTTCGCCAGACGAACTTTGTTCTGATACTTGATGTTCATGAACTCCTGCTGTGCTTTCTCGTCGTCCGCATATATTTTCAGCCTGTTAATCTGCGACAGATCCGTGATCCAGTCATCTCCCACATGTGCCGTCACCCAGTCAGCAAGCAGCGGGTTTGCATGCAGGAGGAAACGTCTCTGCGTAATACCGTTGGTTTTGTTATTGAACTTCTCCGGCATCATCTCGTAGAAATCTTTCAGTTCCTGGTGCTTTAAGATCTCCGTGTGCAGCCTTGCCACGCCGTTGACGGAATAGCCTGCCGCGATCGCCAGATGCGCCATTTTCACCTGACCGTCGTAAACGATCGCCATCTTGCGGATCTTCTCCTGGTTGCCCGGATACTTGCGCTCAATTTCAATGATAAATCTGCGGTTGATCTCCTCCACGATCTGATAGATTCTGGGCAGCAATCTTGAGAAAAGCTCGATAGGCCATTTCTCCAATGCCTCCGACATGATCGTGTGATTGGTGTAGGCACAGGTCTTCGTAGTCACCGCCCACGCTTCTTCCCAGGTCAGATAGTATTCGTCCATCAGAATACGCATCAGCTCTGCAATCGCTACCGTCGGATGGGTATCGTTAAGCTGGAAGGTCACCTTCTCGTAGAATTTCCTGACATCGTCATGCTTGCGCATATATTTCGCAATAGCCGTCTGCACAGACGCAGAGATAAAGAAGTACTGCTGTTTTAAGCGCAGCTCCTTACCTGCATAATGGTTGTCATTGGGGTAGAGCACTTCCACGATGTTCCTGGCAAGATTCTCCTGCTCCACCGCTTTCTGATAGTCTCCCTTGTCAAAGGAATCAAGCTGGAAACAGTTCACCGGCTCCGCATCCCAGATCCGCAGCGTATTAACGTTGCCGTTACCGTAACCCACAATCGGCAGGTCATAGGGAACCGCGCGTACAGCTTGATACCCTTCCTGTCTGAAATGCTGTCTGCCGTTCTCATCCATATAGACATTCACATAACCGCCAAACCGGATCTCCTTGGCGTATTCCGGCCTTCTTAGTTCAAAGGGATTCCCGTCCTGCAACCAGTTATCCGGCACCTCGATCTGATATCCGTCTCTGATCTCCTGTTTGAACATCCCGTAACGATACCGGATGCCACAGCCGTAAGCCTCATATCCAAGCGTTGCCAGAGAATCCAGGAAACAAGCCGCCAGACGTCCCAGGCCGCCATTGCCAAGCGCCGGATCCGGCTCCTGATCCTCGATCACATTCAGATCCAGTCCCAGCTCTTCCAGCGCTTCCTTCACTTCCTTATATGCCTGCAGATTGATGATGTTATTGCCCAGAGCACGTCCCATCAGGAATTCCATGGACAGATAGTAGACCATCTTCGGATCCTGTTTCTCATACTCCCTCTGACTCTTCATCCAGTGATCCACGACCGCATCCTTGATCGCGTAGGACACAGCCTGGAAGATCTGCTGGTCTGTAGCCTCCTCAAGACTCTTCCTGTAGAGTGTCTTTACATTGTACAGGACACTTCTCTTGAAAAGCTCCGTATCAAAAGTTGGTGTTGCAGTTTTCTTTGCCATTATGCGCCTCCTCATCTGCTGTTATTTCTGTAACACATTCTCACGGACTCTGCCTGCAAAGTCCTGAACTGTTGCGTTTTAACTACATTCTTTTTTATTATATCTTGTATTTAGGTTTTTGACCATAAGCAATCTGCTTAAAATTACCATTATTTGATCAGACAATCTTCTCCACGCCGATGGTCACCTTTTCTCCATTGACATTCCATTCCTTAGACACCGCAAGGCCCTCATCCGTCACGATCGCGTCCGCCAGCACCTTCGCGGCGATCGCATCCTGATTCTTCAGAACGATGCCGGCTACCTTCTCATTGCCGTTCACGGACACCCTGATATGATCCATTACCTCAAAGTCCGCCTCTTTCCGCATAGTCTGGATCTTGCTGATGACCTCATATACGAAGCCTTCCTCGATCAGTTTCTCCGTCAGGTTTGTGTCAAGCACCACGGTCACGCTGTTGTCGCCCTCCGTCACATAGCCGTCCTTCTGGGCCGTCTCGATCAGCAGATCTTCCTCCGCCAGCGCCACTTCCACGCCGTTCACCTCGAATTGCAGTGCACCTTGCGCCTTCAACTCTTCCATGGCTTTCGTACCGTCCACCGCGCTTAAATATTCCCGGATGCCGCCAAGCTGTTTGCCGTACTTCGGACCCACCGTCTTAAGCTGCGGCTTGAAACTATAGCTTGTAAAAGACGAAACGTCATCGCTAAACTCGATCTTCTTCACATTTAGTTCATCCTCAATGATCTCCTGGTAGAAGCTGTCAAGCGTATGCTCCGCCTTGACGAACATGTCGCCGATAGGCTGACGGTTCTTGATATTGGCTGCATTGCGGGCCGCCCGTCCCAGCACAACGATCTTCAACACTTCTTCCATGTCCTCTTCCAGCTTCCGATCGATCATCGCTTCATCCGCCGTCGGGAAATCACACAGGTGGATGCTCTCCGGTGCATTAGCATCGATGCTCTTCACCAGATTCAGATAGATCTCCTCCGTCATAAAAGGAATCATGGGCGCCGCGCACTTACAGATCGTCACAAGCGCCGTGTAAAGCGTCATGTAAGCATTGATCTTATCCTGCTCCATGCCCTTAGCCCAGAAGCGCTCACGGCTTCTTCTCACGTACCAGTTGCTCATTTCGTCCACGAACTCATCCAGCACGCGGGCCGCCTCCGGGATCCGGTAGTTGTCCAGATTGTCGTCCACTTCCCTGATGACCGTGTTGAGTTTGGACAACAGCCATTTATCCATCACCGGCAGTTTGTCATATTCCAGGCTGTATTTCGTGGCATCGAACTGATCGATATTCGCGTACAGTACGAAGAACGCATAAGTGTTCCACAATGTCCCCAGGAACTTCCGCTGTCCCTCCTGCACTGCTTTTCCATGGAAGCGGTTGGGCAGCCAGGGCGCGGAGTTGATATAGAAATACCAGCGGATCGCGTCAGCCCCGTAAGTCTCCAGCGCCTCGAAGGGATCGATCGCGTTGCCCTTAGACTTACTCATCTTCTGCCCGTTCTCGTCCTGCACATGCCCTAACACGATGACATTTTCAAACGGAGCACAGTTAAACAGAAGCGTAGACTCCGCCATCAGGGAATAGAACCAGCCGCGGGTCTGGTCCACTGCCTCGGAGATGAACTGCGCCGGGAACTGTTTTTCGAACAACTCCTTATTCTCAAACGGATAATGATGTTGCGCGAAAGGCATGGCCCCGGAATCAAACCAACAGTCGATCACCTCCGGTACGCGCCGCATAGTCTTACCGCAGTCCGGACAGGTGATGGTGATCTCGTCGATATAGGGCCGATGCAGTTCCACCGTCTGCGCCGCCTGGTTGCCGGAAAGCTTCAACAGTTCCTCACGGGATCCCACGGATTCCATGTGTCCGCAGCCCTCGCACTCCCATACGTTAAGCGGCGTGCCCCAGTAACGGTTCCTGGAGATACCCCAGTCCTGGATATTCTCCAGCCAGTTGCCGAAACGCCCCTCGCCGATGGACTCCGGGATCCAGTTAACCGTCTTATTGTTGCGCACCAGATCGTCCCGCACCGCCGTCATCTTGATAAACCAGGACTCCCTTGCATAGTAGATCAGCGGCGTGTCGCAGCGCCAGCAGAACGGATAGTCATGCTCGAACTTCGGCGCGTCGAATAATTTGCCCTCTTTGTCCAGATCCTTTAAGATCTCCGGATCCGCCTTTTTCACAAACATGCCTGCATAGGCAGTCTCCGGCGTCATCTCGCCCTTGCCGTTGACGAACTGTACGAAGGGCAGATCATACCTGCGTCCCACCTGCGCGTCGTCCTCACCGAAGGCCGGCGCGATATGCACGATCCCGGTGCCGTCGGTCATGGTAACGTAATTGTCACAGGTCACATAGTGGCCCTTCTTGCGCTGTTTTGCCGCCGCCTCCCCCGCGCAGGCAAAAAGCGGCTCATACTCCTTGTATTCCAGGTCCGTTCCCACGAAAGTCTCCAATACCTCGTAGGCCGGTTTTCCTTCCTCCGCAAGCTTTCCAAGCACCGTATCCAAAAGCGCCTGCGCCATATAGTAGGTGTAGCCGTCGGCCGCTTTCACCTTCACATAAGTCTCCGACGGGTTCACACACAGCGCCACGTTGGAAGGCAGCGTCCAGGGCGTGGTCGTCCATGCCAGGAAGTAAGCGTCCTCGCCCACCACCTTAAAGCGCACCACCGCGGAGCGCTCCTTGACCGCCTTATAGCCCTGGGCTACCTCATGAGAGGAAAGCGGCGTACCGCAGCGCGGACAGTAGGGCACGATCTTAAAGCCTTTGTAGAGAAGGCCCTTCTCCCAGATCTGCTTGAGCGCCCACCACTCGGACTCGATAAAATCGTCATGATAAGTCACGTAAGGGTCGTCCATATCCGCCCAGAAACCAACCGTGCCGGAGAAATCCTCCCACATACCCTTATATTTCCAGACAGATTCCTTACATTTGCTGATAAAAGGATCCAGACCGTACTCCTCGATCTGCTCCTTGCCGTCCAGTCCCAGAAGCTTCTCCACCTCCAGTTCCACCGGTAGTCCGTGGGTATCCCACCCCGCCTTACGGGGCACCATATAGCCCTTCATGGTGCGGTAGCGAGGGATCATATCCTTGATCACACGGGTCAGTACGTGTCCGATATGCGGCTTTCCGTTGGCCGTCGGCGGGCCGTCATAGAATGTGTACGTCTCCCCCTCCTTCCGGGAATCCATGCTCTTCTGGAAGATGTCATTGTCCTTCCAGAATTGACAGACTTCCTTCTCTCTGTCTACAAAATTGAGGCTGGTGTCTACTTTTTGATACATAATCTTCTCCTCTCTTAAAAAAATAGAAAACCCCGTCCCGTAAAAGGACGAGGTCAAGTTCTCGTTTACCACCTGTTACGACGTGCCGTCACTGTCACACCATTGCCGCCTCCCCGGATCCCGCGGCCTGCTCTGATCCATGCGGTCCCGAAACGGACTGTGCTCATTGACGATACGGTTCCCGGTAACGGCGGGATGCCGTCATTCCCTACTGCTTCCTGTCCTTTTTCTTCTCTTCGGAGAACGTCTGCCTAAAGCCCGTCTCCATCAGACAGAAAGGTTCGGTCTGAGACTCGGAAGGGATCTTCCCTGATCCCCTAATCGCACCGGCCTTCCACCGCCGCCGGCTCGCTGTACCTTTGAGAGATCAGATACTGTCTTCTTCAACGTCTGTATTGGTTTCTTACTGCTATCTATATTATATAGTATATCTGACCGGCCGTTGTCAAGGTGTTCCGATATAGTTTCCGTAATTTTGACTTCTATTTCGCAATCCATTCTATTACACTTAATAGATGCGCCAGAATGTACCGGCCTCCGGGTAAATAATATGCAGTACGAATGAAACGATCACCACCAGACAGGTCAGTATACAACTGCCCACGATAAACCATTTGATTCCTTTTATAGCACCTTGCAGCGTTCTATTTTGAAGAACAGAATCCACGTCCCGGGAAACCCGGTAAATAGAATCGATCTTCTCATTTGTAAGAGAATTTTCCCTTACTTCCTGCACGTCGATATCCTTCACAAGTTCGTCTAAAGTCATGCCAAAGAAATCACTTAACATGACTAATCGGGTAAAATCCGGATACGACTGCCCTGCCTCCCACTTTGAAACCGTCTGCCTCGATACCTGCATTTCCATTCCCAGTTCTTCCTGTGAAAGTCCCTTTTCTTTCCGCAGTTTTAATAATTTTTCGTTAAATTTCATTTCATACATTGCCTCCTTTTTTTCCAGACTACGATAGAATAAATCCGGATGCAAGCAATTTGCGTTGTCAATTTGTCAATATCGACAAACATTGTATGGTTCTCTGAAAATTAACATTGTGCCAATCATTTTAACATCCCTCGGCTTTGCGCAAGCGGCAGATTGAGCATAATAAGAATTTACTTGCAAACGATCTTTTACACACTATAATGATATGAAGACACTACAATATTTTCTTTGTCTCACCGGAAAGCCACCTGTATATGAAACCTCATTGAAAGGAACATCCCATTGAACGTAGAATCCCTTTCCGCCACTTTCACCGTCCGGCAGCTGCATGCCGGCGACATCGACCGCATCTACGATTTATGCGCAGAAAATAAGATCTTCTATCAATATCACCCGCCCTTCGTCACGAGAGAGCGTATTTTACAGGATCTGGAAGCGCTGCCGCCCGGCAAAGACCTATCCGATAAATTCTATATTGGCTTCTTTGACGCGCAAACTCTGGTCGCCGTACTTGACCTGATCCTCGATTACCCGGAAAATGGCACGGATTTTGTCGGCTTTTTCATGATGAATATCGACTTTCAGGGAAGAGGAACCGGCTCTAAAATCATTCAGGAATGCAGCGCCTATTTAAAAACAACCGGTTGCAGAAAAATCCGCCTCGGCGTCGATCACGGAAACCCGCAAAGCATTGCTTTCTGGAAGAAAAACGGGTTTCAGGTCGTCGGGGAAAGAGAATACATCCTTATGGAGTCAGAAATCAAAGATACACCCTCCCGCCTCACTCCAGATTACTGATCACCGACAGTACCGCCTTAGGAATAGGGCTGCCATCCGTCTCTTTCGCCTCCTTCTCATTTTCCGCAGAAAATTTCGCCTGGACCGCAAACCGATAGCGGTGCTCCCCACCGTCATATTCCCAGGTGGCAAGCGCCTGTCTCCCGTCGCCGGAACGCTGCACCTTCACATACACGATCTGCCCGGAAGCGGTGCTCCCCATCCAGGATTCCTCCCGCGCCGCATCATAGGCGGTATCCGGTTCCGGCAGATCCGGTTCGCCATCTCTGACCGCCGTCAGCTTACAGTCCGCCTTCGCAATCGCATCCCAGTAAAAAACTTCCACGGTATCTTCCTCCGGCTGCCTGTATTCCTTGCTCTGGATCCAGGTATCGTTGCCCGGCAGCCGCAGTGGAATCCCAAACGCTGCAAACAGCGCCTCGGTATCGACGGCCGGCTCCGCATCTTCTGTCTCCACCGTCCTGCCGGATACATTCCCATCTCCCGCCAGATCATACAGATCATAAGGAACGGAACTCACCGCAAGCTGTTCCTCTTCCGGCAGACTGTTATACCACTCCAGCCACTCTATCGTTTCCTCAGACAGATCGCTCCGGCTGTACCACCGGTCAAGATAACGTATCGTACTGCCGTCGCCGCTCCGATATTCGAAAAGATTCCAATCTTCCCCTATATAAATCTCAAGCATATCTTCATTATAGTAGCGATAGGGGTAGCCTTTCCCAAAATTCGACTGGTCATTTTCCTGCGGACGCTCCCATCCCTCCACCGTAGATGTGATCTCCCCGTCTTCTTCTATGCCGTCTGCTCTTGTGATCCTCCTTCCCGTATCATAGAAATATCTGTCATCCACCATGACCATCGGAATCACATCATACTTCTGTCCCGTCTCCTCTCCTTCATTCGCGGCATTTTCCTTCGGATCTGTCAAAAAACACACCGCCACCACAGCGCATGCCAGAACCGCCGCCCCTACGGCCCAGACGGCCGGTTTCCTGTAATGCATAACGTTCCCGACTCTCTCTCGGACTCCTGCCTCGCCGAAAGCAAGAGGATAGGAAAACGTCGTTTTCCTGTGCATACTGCAGGCAAGCAGCGCATGGGAATAGACTTTCCTGCCGGCCAGATCCATGCCGCTCACCACCTTTTCGTCACAGACCAGTTCCAAGTCCTTGCAGAACAGGAAATAGGCCGCCCACACCAGCGGATGAAACCAGTACACTGTCCGCAGCAGATAGCCCAGCAGCTTCCACCAATGATCCTTGCGTCTAATATGAACCCGCTCATGAGCCAGGATCGATTCCAGCCATTCGACTTCTATTCCCGATGGAAGGTAGATACGCGGCCTGATGATTCCCAGGAGAAAAGGAACCTCCACAGTGTCGCAAGCCCACACATCAAGATCACCCGACAGCGGCGCCGCCTCCCGCACCATAACACGCACCCGCAGGAAACCGATTAACGCGTATCCCAGCAGCACGGCAATGCCGGCCGCCCACACGATACTCATCAGAAAAATCCAAACCTGCAGCGGATTGACACTGACCCCCGGTTCCGGGGTAAACTTCTCAGCAAGCACCGGATTCAGTGCGTCATTGAGCGCCGGAATGCCGCTGGTAATGGCAGGCTCCTGCGCATACCGCACCACCTCCGGGCTTATCGTCTCCCCACTGGGAATCAGGCTGAAGGCGCTTTCCAAAGAAAACGGGCACAACAGCCGCACAGCCACCAGCGCCCACAACACGCAGGACAACTGCCGCGACGCTTTTCTTAAGAAAAACCGCACCGCAATGACCGCCAGAATCAGCCACCCTGCCGCAATACTCCTATTGAATACTTCTAAAAAGATTGCATCCATTCCCTTCCTCCGTTCCGTACATACAATTCCGTCGCACCCTTCTGTTGGCACGCCCGCTGCTCCCAACCGCGCCGGTCAATATTCGCCCCGGCTACGCCTGATCAATGATCCGCCTGATCTCCTCCGCCTCCTCGGTCGTCAAGGCTCTGTCTTTCGTAAATGCCGCCACAAAAGCAGGCAGAGAACCGGCAAAAGAATCGTCCACAAATTTCCGGCTCTGCATGGAATAGAACTGCGGGCGGGTGATCCGGCAGGTGACCGTGCCCTTATTGTTTTCAAACAGCCCTTTATCGCACAGACGTTTCAAAACCGTGTGGGTGGTCGTCCTTTTCCACTTGAAGACTTCCGCCGCCTGCTTCACCAGTTCCGAAGAAGTAACCGGCTCCCGCTCCCAGATCATATCCGCAAAACGCGCCTCGATCACGCCCAGTTGTATTTCCGCCATACCGTTCTCCTCCTTGATATTAATTTTCTGATACCGATTTTTTCCTTGATACCGCTCCGGCACTACTCTCTGTAGTCTATGCTTACACAAATAAAGACTACTCTGTGTAGACTCTTTTGTCAACAGGGAGCAGTCTTATATCCATAATTTTGTCAGCAAAAATTGTAATTCTTAAATTTTACCGGTGCGCAGTGTCCTTCTATCGAAACCTTCCGCCGTTTCTCTCCATCAACAGCGGCATAAAGATCCCGCCCTGTACGCTCCTGCCTTTGAAGTGACAGTATTCCCCTGTGACCGTCTCATACCAGTCGCCGAAAGGATAGCGGGTCGTCGTCGCTTCCAGATAGTGGGCCACCGGATCAATCAGTTGTTTCGCCTGCTCCTTGTCTTTCGCCATCGCCGCACACCAGAGGATCCAGTCGCTCTTCGTATAATCCTGCCGGCTGTCTAACGGCGTTCCGTACTCATTTCTCTTGTCCACATAGTATGCCAGTTCCTTCTCATATACCTCCTCAGAGAAAAGACCGCTGCCGAAAAACTTATCCCACACCAGATTGTACTTGAGGCTCCATGTCGCCGGATCGCCGAAGACCAGTGTATAATGGTCCTCCGCTTTCGCCCGCTTCTCCCAGTCTGCGGCCATGTCCGCGGCAAGCCTGTGGTATTCCCCGGCTTCCTCTTCCTCATCCCAGAGGGCCGCCAGTCTGGCATAAGCCTCGATTCCCATAACAGCCTTCACAGACAGATTAACATTATGGGACAGATGCCCGGCAAAATCATCCGTACAGAGCTGCTCGCCAGGATCCGCGCCGAACTGCAGCAGGTATTTCGTCCACATTTTCAGCGTCTCTCTGTAAGGTGCGGCAAAGTCTCCATTGCCGTCAAGCAGACACACAACCGCCGTCATAATCAGCATATTGCCGCACTCTTCCACCGGCATCTGATCTCTGAGATCATAGACCTCACTCCCCTTCGGATACAGATAGAAAGGCGGAAAGACATCCCCGCTCTCCCCGGAAAAATCTCCCTTCCTGTTATCTTTATTCAATCCGTAAACCTGTCCCCAGGCATAAGGGTAACGGCCCACATCATGGGGCGCGAAATCATCTTCCCACACATCACAGGCTGCAAACCGAAATACAGGACGCAGCATCCCTTTCACATACTCCGTCTGATACAGCAGGAAAAGAGGAATCGACGGATAGCTCACATCCACCGTACCGATACAGCCGTTGGAATCGTTTTCCTTGGATAAAAAGACAATATCCCCTTTTTCATCTGTGATCAGCTTGTGCGCGGCAATAGAATGTCTGTAGCTTAAATTGCACAAAAATGCATACTCTTCGCCGCCAAAAGACACCGCTTTCCTGTAAAGATCTTCATCCAGCGCAACCGCCCTTGTAAGCACCTCCTGTCGGTCGAAGAAGCCGGCCCCGACGGCATCAAGAATATCCGTATACTTCTTAGTCCAGTAAGCCTTTCTCCACTCTCCGAAATAATTGATGGAAAGCAGATCGTCATAGGCCGCGATCATCCCCTTCGTCTCCTGCTCCTTCACAAAGTTTATGCGGCAGCCGACAGAGCGATTCCCCGAATCATAGGTGAGGATCGCGTCCTCAGCGTCCGAGGCCAGATAAGCATACCCCCAGTCAATCGTAATGTTATCCCCGCTGTTTCCAAGAGGCCGCTGTGCCGCCCGCCCCATAAAGGCATACCGGAAAGCTGATCTATCCTGCCCCTGTGCCTTAAAGTTACTGCCTCCGACCAGCCTGTCGCTGCCCCGCTGCACCAGATCCGAGTACAGCAGGAAATCCGTATGTACACTGCACGCCGTCTTTTTATGTACTTCCAGATCGATATACGTACAGGGTCTCGACACAAGCGTAAAATCGTCCAATAAAAGCGGGGAGCAGAAACGCACCGTAAGGCCGATCTTATCGTTTTCAAAATAATATTCTGTGGCCGTGGCTGTTACATCCACATATTTCTGCTCGATCACCTGGTGAAATTCCCGGTCTCCCATGAAACAATACACTGTCTCATCCACTGTCACGTATCCTCTGATCTTCTGTCGGCACCCGCTCCAATGTACGGCATCCGCCTCATACAAAGCATCTGCCGGCGACCAGATTGAAAAATAGGGGTCGCTTACGATCAGCGGAATACTGGCCGCTCTCTTAATCTTCATTCTTACTTCCTCCATTCCAAAACATTCTCTTCATTGCTATACACTATGGCTTCTTCACCATACCAGTTTCCCCTCAAAGTCGTCAAGCATATATCGATTATTCCATTCCTGTATAACAATTTTTTCAAACACCTGTTTTCAACCGTTGTCTTTAACGATATACTATAATTGTTAGTGCAAAAAAGGAGGCGAAGTGATGATAGAAGTAAATTTTTATGAACAAGTACAGGAAGACCTTCTGAAATTCGCTGTCATCATCGCAAAAACAGACGGCAAATGGGTCTTTTGCAGGCATAAAGAGCGCAATACCTACGAATTTCCGGGCGGACACAGAGAACCTGGAGAAGCCATACTGGAAACGGCACGAAGGGAATTACAGGAAGAGACCGGCGCCGATGATTTTACACTCACGCCCGTCTGTGTCTATTCTGTCAAAGGGAAAACAAGTGTGAACGGGAGCAAAGACGAAGAAAGCTTTGGCATGTTATTCACTGCCGATATCCGTTCCTTTGAACAGGAACTGCACTATGAGATCGAAGAGATTCTGATCACGGATACTCTGGTGGAGAACTGGTCTTATCCTCTGATCCAGCCGCGTCTGCTTGAAGCCATATCTATGGAACCTGCCATGTGACAAGGATCATTGTCCCTACGCCGGCCGTACTGTTCACTTCGATCTTTGCATGGTGGATCCTGGCCGCATGTTTTACAATAGAAAGGCCGAGTCCTGTCCCGCCTGCCGCTTTGGAGTGACTTTTATCTACCCGGTAGAAACGTTCGAAAATACGCTCCTGATGTTCTGGCGCAATCCCAATCCCCGTATCCGTAACCGCCAGACGGACCGTATTTCCTTCCCTCCCCACGCTTACTGTGACCTTTCCATTTTCACGGTTATACTTGATTGCATTATCACATAGATTGTAGACCATGCTGTATAAAAGCTGTGGTATCCCATTGAGGATCACCGGTATGCCGCACAGCTCCAAAATAACTCCGGCAGCCTCTGCCTGAGGCTCCAGAGCCTGTATCACGCTTTCTGCCAGGCCATAGAGATCGATATTCTCCCGCTTTTCCTCCTGCGCGCCTTCATCCAAATGAGAAAGGCTGATGATATCTTCCACCAGCCGGATCATACGCTGTGCCTCATCATAGATCTTTTCTGCAAACGGTACTCTGTCCTTTTCTCTGACCATATCATTTTTCAAAAGTTCCGCATAGCCAGAGATCGAATGCAGCGGCGTCTTCAGTTCATGGGAAACATTCGCGGTAAATTCACGGCGGATCTGTTCTGTCTTTTCCTTCTCCGTCACATTGAAAAGAAATAATGCCGCACCCCTTACCTTGTTCTGCGAAATAATAGCGCCAGCGTCAACCTGATAATGTCCCTCCTGCAGCGGCAAAATTCTCTCTGCCTGTCTCCCCTGTAAAGCTTCTGAAAGAATTTCCTTCAACGCAGAATTCTCACACAAAAGCGTCAGATCCTCGCCGATACAGGTGACATCCAGACCTAACAGTTTTCGCGCCGCAGCGTTCACCGTAATGATTCTGCCCTTCTGGTTTAAGAGAATCATTCCTTCGTTCATGCTTCCAATAATCGTATTTAACTCATTTTCCTTCTGAATAAGTTCCTCCTTTTGGCAGCGTAATTGTCTCTGCTGACTGTCAATACGCCGCAGGAGCGGAGAAAGTTCGTCATATCCGTCGTTTGTCAGCGGATCATCCAGATCGATCTGATTGAGCGGTTTCACAATTCTCTTCGAGATCCTGACCGCCAAAACGATGGACAGGATCAGCGCAATCGCAAAAATAATACAGATTGACTGCGCCATTCCTACAAGAAGCGTCAATACGGACATCTGCGATATGGAGAGGCGCAGGATCGTGCCATCGGCAAGCCTCTGTGCAGAATAGAAGGAACGTTCCAGTAAGGTGGCGGAATATCGTCTGCTCTCCCCATATCCTTCCCCGATGGCCTGCCGTACCTCTTCCCGCTCCAAATGATTTTCCATCTGTGCCGTGTCAGACATGCTGTCATAAAGAACATTGCCGTCTCGATCAATCCAGGTGATGCGGTAATTTGTCACTTTAAGATCCTGGAAATAAGCAATCCCCTCATGCGTAACGCCCTGTGCGGCAAGATTCGTCTGCATTCTAAGCTGCTCCTGCCCGACACTCGAAAAATATTCATACAATACCCCCATAATCAAAATAACAGACGCCAAAAAAACGGTAAGCGCAACAAGACAGATTGATCGGAAAATACGTTTTGTCATAGTCTCTCCTCCATACGGTAGCCGACACCCCGCACTGTCTCAATATAATCCCCACATTTTCCCAATTTCATACGAAGCGTGCCGATATGGACATCAATCGTACGGGTTTCCCCGACGTAGTCAATGCCCCACACCCTCTCCAGAAGCTGGCTGCGGGTAAACACCTTTCCAGGATTTTCAATCAACAGCCTGAGCAGATTGTATTCCTTTAACGTCAACTGAATCCGCTCTCCATCTGCAAGGACTGTATGGGTATCCGCATTCAATTCCAGACTTCCAACCTCATAACGCCGCACCGGTTCTTTGGGATTGGTGCGGCGCAGTACTGCCTTAATCCGGGAGATCATTTCCATCATGCCAAATGGCTTGGCAAGATAATCGTCGGCGCCCGCATCCAATCCGGTCACCTTATCATATTCCGTTCCCCTGGCAGTCGCCATGATCACCGGGATATTCTCTGTCGCTGGCTGCATGCGCAGTTTCTTCAAAATAGCGATGCCATCTTCACCGGGAAGCATGATATCCAGAAGAATCAACTGCGGCGCTTCTGCCCGCAGCGCATCGAAAAGGCTGCTGCCGTCACAGAATCCTTTCGCCTCAAATCCAGCGGAATGTAAAGTATATATCATCAGATCACGGATGGAACGGTCGTCCTCTACACAAAAGATCATACTTGCCCTCCCCATGCTGTTTTTGTTTCCATCTTACATGAAACGATGCAGCATCCTGTCAGTTTTCAGTAAGATTATATCAAAAGAACCGGGACGTGTAACCATTAAACTGTAATCGTCCAACTTCCAGTAACAGGAATCCGAGGGCCAAGCTGTCACAACCGCAGAGCGATTTTACCCGCGGAATACTTGTGCAAAAGAAATCCTCCTCGTATAATATATGATAATGACATTAGCAGTTCCGCTTTCGGCCTTGCAAGGGCTTCCATACACGGCTCCTGGCGTTACTATGCTCATGCCAGCGTACCACAAAATTTATCAGTCACAGAACCAGAATGGAGGATAGACCATGTTTCTTGATACGGCTTTCCTGATAAACGATGAAATCCAATTATGTCTGCATAACACAGTTGATGGCAACCCGGAAAAAGACTGGCTGCCAGCCTATCACTTTTTCATCTGTGACAGATCCGGCCAGAAGATCGGAGATTGCGATCTGCGGATCGGCCACAACGACAAAACCTATTACGGCGGCAATATCGGTTATTCCATACAAGAAGAATACAGAGGTCATCACTACGCCGGAAAGGCATGTCTGCTGCTATTTGAGCTGGCCAGGAAACATCATATGGACTATCTGATCATTACCTGCAATCCAGACAATCATGCCTCAAGAAAAACTTGTGAATACGCCGGCGGCCGTCTAATCGAGATTGCTGTACTGCCGGAAGACAACGAGATGCGCCTTGAAGCCGGTGAAACAGAAAAATGTATCTATCGGTTTGAATTGTGATGAGGAGATCCCCAGCATGCAAAATACATTCCAAAAAATCAAGAAATTTCTCCTGCCTGCCATCCTCTGGCTGCTCTTCGAGACAATAGCCGTAACCCTTTGGCGCACAAAGCAGAATGCGTTCTATCTATTCAATTTCAGTTATATAGGCACCGCTGTCTCAGCCGGCATTCTCCTGTTCCAGCTTCACTGCCGACATGCGCGCAGAGCGACCCAATTTCTAGTCGGAACTTATATGCTTGTCTACCTCGGACTGCTGTGCCAGGAGAATATGCAGATTGAAGGCTTCTGGTATTACCTGTGTACAGGTGTTTTTGAGGCGGCAACCATTCATTACGCGGTGGCAAAGATCTTCGGACCGTTGATCTTCGGACGGGGATGGTGCGGCTATGCCTGTTGGACAGCCATGATCCTCGACCTGCTTCCATTTAAAATTCCACAGCAGCCACGGAAAAATTGGGGATGGATGCGCTATCTCACCTTTGTCCTGTCTTTTCTCTTTGTGAGCGCCCTGTTCCTTGCCCATGTGCACTCTATCGAAAAGATCATGTTCTGGGCTTTCCTAATCGGCAACTGCCTGTATTATATCAGCGGAATAGGTTTGGCTTTCGCACTGAAGGATAATCGTGCTTTTTGCAAATATCTGTGTCCGATCACTGTATTCCTGAAGCCGATGTCCTACTTTGCCATGATTCGTGTCAAATGCGACGCAAAGAAATGTATTTCCTGTGGTAAATGCAAAAAGGTCTGTCCCATGGATGTTGATATGACAGATCCCGCGAGAAATCGTAAGAATGGAACCGAATGCATTCTCTGTTTTGAGTGTGCAAAGGTATGTCCTAAGAATGCGTTATAACCTTGAGCTGTTACTTTCCTCTACCCTGATATTCACTTCTCTCTTGCAAGATCATAACTTCTATGCTATTGTTGGATATAGAAAGGTGTAATCTATGTTTTGGAAAATGATAAATCTTCAACTTCAGAAAGGCAGCATTTCTTCACTTGAGGGGGATAGTGCGCCTTTTTCCAGGAAGATTTGCCATTAAAACAGATGTAAACAGGCTCTTTATGGGAATCTTATAGAATTGGTACATTATCTCCTTAACGGTCAAAATATAAAGTTAAGGAGATTTTTTATGTTAAATATCAAAAAACAAATATCGAGATTATATTTATCCTCCATCTTGGGGAACTTGTCACTGACCGGTGCCTGGGTAGCGATCCTAGCGGCACGGGGATACAGTCTGGTGGAGATCGGCTTTGCCGAAACAATCTTCCATATAACTAGCCTGCTTTTGGAAATTCCATCAGGCGTTCTTGCCGATGTCTTCGGGCGGAAGAAAATGCTTATCGTCAGCACTATCATGACCATGGTCGGCAATATTATTATGATCTTTTCCTCTAATCTGTTCCTGATATGTGCTTCCATGATCTTCCAGGCCGCAAGTTATAATTTCTTATCGGGTTCCGGGGATGCGCTTGCATACGATTCTCTGAAAATGGTCTCACGCGAAGCGCATTACGAGAAGTATGCTTCCAATCAGATGGTCATCTATCGGCTTTGCGGCGGCATCTCTACCCTATGTGCCGGGTTCGCGCTTTTGATCGGCCATCGGGCCGCGTACAGCATGGATCTTGTGATCTGCATCATACAAATAGGGATCCTCACCTCCTTGCAGGAGATATCCGTAACCCCTCCTGCCGAAAAATCCCGGCAGGCTTTCTCTCCAGAATCCACTGCCCAAAACGGCGGCTTCCGAATGCTCTTTCATACGATCTGCCGGGAAATGATCGATTGCTTTGTCACAAGTCTTTCTTTCCTGAAGACTGCAAGGAGGGCAATTCTTCTGATGTGCTGTAATTCGCTGGTCGGAGCCATCGATATCTTATTACTGTTTTTTCTACAGGCCAAACTGCCCGAATCCGGTATGTCTGCTTCCTTACTTGGTTTCGCTCTGTTTTTCATGGAGACTGGAGGGCTGCTCGGTGCAAGAATCATCCTAAAATGTGGAAAGCTGCGCTACCGGAGCGTGTTTATCATAGCCGCCATGCTTGTCCTCACCGGCGTATTGGCGGAACACTCCGGCAGCTATCTGATCATGACAGCGGGAGGCTTCCTTGCCGCACTCGGTGATGATGCACTGCAGGTAAGGACCAATACGATCCTTCAGGATTTGTTTCCCTCACAGCAGCGTGCGACATTGATCTCCATAGAATCCTTTACTTTTTCCATGATTATGATCGTACTGTCACCCCTTGCCGGAGTGCTCTTTTCACAGTGGTAAAAAACAGCTTTGGAGAAACTATACGCCCATGCAAAAATATCTGTATGGGCGTGCGCTCTATTCCTCTATTGCCTCTGGCGGTTTCCTCCTCACATCATTCTGCAAAAGCCGGTAAAGCGCTGCTGCTGTCGGTACACCTAAAAGCATACCGCCGACTCCCATCACCCCGCCGCCGACTGTCACTGCCGCCAGCACCCAGATGCCCGGCAGTCCAATGGAAGATCCTACTACCTTCGGGTAGATCAGATTACCTTCCAACTGCTGCAAAACTACCAGAAATACAATAAAGATTACCGCTTTGACGGGCGACACCGTAAAGATCATAACGGCGCCCACCACCGCGCCAATATACGCGCCCGCCACCGGAATCAATGCCGTGAATCCCACCAGGCAGCCGATCATTGCAGCATAGGGTAACTGTAGCAAAAGCATACCGATGATACACAATAAGCCCAGTACCACCGCCTCCGTACACTGCCCTACGATAAAGCTGTGAAAAGATCCGTCGAAGACATGCAGAACATAGAAGATCTTATCCACCAGCTTAACCGTCAGATATTTCCGCAGCAGTGCCGTCATCTGCCCGCTGATCTTCTCTTTCCCCGCCAGCAGATAGAGGGCAAAGATAAATCCGACCACCACCGTGACCGTCGTGGAAAAGACGGACGATACGATCCCGGCAGCCGTGATCATTGCGCCGCCCAGGCCGCTCCACAAGAAAGAAGACAGCTTTGCCACCCATTCCTGCCAGCCACCCATATTCTCCAGATCCATTGCCATAAGTCCGTTTTCTCCTTCCAGCCAGGAGCTGATCCGCAGATTATCTTCCAACCACTGCATGACATCCTGCAGCACCCCTGGTAATTCCCGGAACAATAACTGCATACAGCTTAGAAGTTCTGGGACAATCATCCGAATAATCAAATAAATCACCAGGACAATACTGATCAGCGCCAACACCAGGCTGACGAGCCGGCGCCACCTCTGCAAGGCAGGAATACCATTCTTTCCCGGCCGCTTTTGCTTTCCATCTTTCCTGGCCGACGGGTCATTTGGTTTTTCCTGCCGGTTCTGCTCTTCCTGGTCCTCCTGCTTCTTCTGACTGTCCCGGCTCTCCTGAATCTCCTGCTTTTTCTGTCCGTCCTGACCCTCCCGGCCAAACTTCCGCAGTCCTTTCTCAATAAATGTCATGGGAATATTTACAATATAGGCAATGACGCAGCCCAAGAATAAAGGCATGGCCGCCCCCAGCGCAATCCCCGCCACATTCATGCATGCCGACCAATAATGTGTCAACAGAAAAAGAACCATCACTGTCACGCCGATTCGAAGACAGCTTTTCCACTTTAATTCCATATTCCTATCCATGCCTTTCTTACAGCTCTCGAATCTTTCCGCCCGGACGCAGACATTGCTGCCCCATCTAATCCGCTTTCAAGTGCCAACTTTCTGGATAGTATACCATACTCCCTCTGTCTTACCAATGTCTTTTTGCTTAAAGTTTTCTTAAACCGATCCGTACTTTGAGCGGTTCGGGAGTTTTAAGCGTTTTATGTTTGTAAATGGACTTTTACTGGAATGACGCAGAGGTTTGTGGTAAAATAATATCTGTGCCCGTTTGTGATAAAGAAGCTTTCACAAGACCGACAGCAGTGAGAATATACCAGAGGTGACAGACAATGCCTGATCATTACACACCGCCATTTACAATGACGGATGAGATTTTAAATATGGTGATAGAAATCGGTGAATTGGTCGGCCAGATTGATGTACTCAACCATCTGTCTGCCAATTTGAAACTGCGCCGCGAAAACAGAATTAAAACGATCTATTCCTCTCTGGCGATAGAACAGAACACCCTGACACTGGAGCAGGTAACCGACATTATTGACGGCAAAAGAGTATTGGCGCCACCAAATGAAATTCTCGAAGTGAAAAATGCTTATGATGCGTACAATCTGCTGCCAAACCTGGATATGTACTCCGTAAAAGATTTACTTCGAGTTCACAAGGTAATGACCGCAGGACTCATGAAAGAGTCTGGTGTATTCCGAAGCGGAAATGCTGGCGTTTATGACCACAATCATGCTTTAATCCATGCCGGCTCACCAGCCAACTACGTTCCGGGACTTATAAAGGAATTATTTCAATGGTTAAAATCTTCCAAAATGCATCCTCTCGTTAAATCATGCATTTTTCATTACGAATTTGAATTTATTCATCCCTTCGCCGACGGGAATGGGAGAACCGGAAGACTATGGCACACGTTAATTCTCCATGACTGGAAAGATTTCTTCGCATGGCTCCCGGTAGAAACAATGATACATGAAAACCAGCCTGATTATTATGCTGCTCTTAATGCTTCCAATACTCTGGGAAATTCCAATGCATTTACAACCTTTATGCTTCATATGATCCTGGATATGCTTAAGGAAATCGTCAGGCCACAAAATGACGGTATAAATGACGGTATAAATGTCGGTACAAATGTCGGTACAAATAAGAAGGAACTCTCCCAGGAGGAAAAAATCCTTCTCCTGCTGAGAAACAACCCCAAAATGACCGCTTTACAGTTAGCAGCCAACTTAAATATATCCCAACGGCAGATAGAAAGGGCAATCGCATCTCTGAAATCTGTCGGTAAGCTAGAGCGCATTGGCGCCACCAAGAACGGTTATTGGAATGTGACAGGACGGTAAAACAAACATGAAGAAAAACACGGATAAAACAAATGTCATGCGCATATTTGATCAAAAGAAGATCCCCTACAAATCCTATTGCTATATCGATTCCGGAGTGATCAGCGGGATTGATGTCGCCACGGTCTTAAGACAGGACCCTCATCAAGTATTTAAGACGCTGGTGACAGTCGGGAATTCCAACAATCATTACGTATTTTTAATTCCCGTACACCAGGAGCTGGATCTGAAGAAAGCCGCCAAAGCAGTCGATGAAAAGAATATCAGCATGCTCAAGTCAAGGGATCTGCTGCCGTTGACCGGTTATATCCATGGCGGCTGCTCTCCGGTCGGCATGAAAAAGCAGTTTAAGACTGTAATTGATGCATCTGCCGCAGATTTTGACACGATCATTTTCAGCGGCGGCAAAATAGGATATCAGGTAGAAACCTCTCTGGAGGAACTGAAAAAGATTGTCCAATTCGAATTGGAAGATCTTATTGTTAACTGAGTATAAAGAAAGGCTATTTCCATGAAATACGAAATCATACGCTTAACCGACAAACCAAAACTGCTGCAGACCGCCGCGAAATGGTTCCATGAGAAATGGGGCATTCCCCTTGAAGCTTATCAGGAGAGTATGCAGGAGTGCCTTACCGATAAAAATCCAGTACCTCAATGGTATATGGCAATAGAACATGGCCGGATCATCGGCGGCCTGGGCGTGATCGAGAACGATTTCCACGACAGAAAAGACCTGACGCCCAATGTCTGCGCCGTATACACGGAAGAAAGCTATCGCTGCCGGGGGATTGCAGGCGCACTGCTCCGCTACGTCTGCGCTGACATGAAAGCACAGGGCATCGACACGCTTTATCTTGTGACAGATCATACCTCTTTCTATGAACGCTATGGCTGGGAATTCCTCTGCATGGTACAAGGAGACGGCGAGCCTGACCTGTCACGAATGTATATCCACCGAACTTAAACCAAATAGAATCCAAAAGGAGGGGCCAAAATGATTGATCTACAGGACAAGAATCATTGTCCCACACTAAATGAACTGGGAGAATATATCAGAAATCCCTTATTCACCAAATTCTGCGGCGCAATGAAAACCGAATATAACTGTACTGAAAAAATAGAATTCAGCGCCTGCAGCATGGAAAAAGGCTGGAACATTAAATTCCGAAAAGCTGGAAAAACTCTGTGTACCATCTATCCCAGGGAACTTTATTTTACAGTCATGGTCGTAATCGGCCAAAAGCAAAAGGCCGCCGTAGATGCCATTCTGCCCGACTGCACGACGAAACTGCAAACGATCTATAAACAGACAAGAGAAGGAAATGGACAGAAATGGCTCATGATCGATCTTGAAGATGAAGACGATCTATACTATGATCTGTTCCGTCTCATCAAAATTCGCAAATCTTGATCTTTTTTATAAAAATTTCTCATATTTCCTTGACCTTATACCAACTATATCCTTTATATTGAGCTTACAAAGAAGCGGTAAAGGAGGTCTTATCCCATGAATATCAATGAATTGGAACGTCTCACGGGAATCACGAAGCAAAACATCCGTTTCTATGAAAAGAAGGAATTGCTTCATCCCGCGAGAAATTCCGAGAACAACTATCGAGAATATACACAGGAAGATCTTACCAGACTAAAGGCAATCAAGCTTCTGCGAAAGCTGGATTTGTCATTAGAAGATATCCGCAGAATCCTGCAAGAGGAAGCGCCTCTGGCTGAAACGCTCGCGCAGCATCTTAAAGCATTGCAGGAGAAACAGCAGGAACTGAGCGCCTGCATCGATGTCTGTAGAAACCTGCTGTACAAAACCCGGTCCGCCATAGCGCAAACATCTATGCATTACGACCGGACATCAGCGTCTGCACCGCACGATACAATGCAGGAATCTCCAGCATATGACTCTGCGCGGGAAAAATCAGGGCAAACCGTCCTGCACAGTGACAATCATCTGCATTCGCAGCTGGCACTGCTGAATGTAGACGAGACACTCAGAAAAATGGAGGAAATGGAGAGGAATGGAGGGAAATTTATGTCGATTATTCAAGATTATAAGAGATTTGCCGAAACAGAACATTTAAGAGGTTTTTCTTTCAAACCGGATACTATGGTAATGAACCCTGACGAATTTACAGAAGCATTGCAACAGTATGCCAAAGAAAACCAGTTAAATCTGATTGTCATAAAAGAGGGTATGTGTCCCATTTTCAGAATTGACAACCTGGAATATAAGGCTGAACGTATCTTCGACCGCTTCGGCGCAACGGTCCACTGCTCTCTGACACATCCAGAGGACCTGGAAGCCGGACTGGAAGACATCTCCCCTGCCCGGAAGCAGATCTACAAATTTGTACATGGCCCCTGGTTTTTCCTGCTGATGCTGTTTCTCATCATGGCAATCAGCCGTCGCAGCTTTCTGTGGGCTTTTCTGGTACTGGCGATGATCGGACCATATCTTTGGTGGGTATTTATACGTTATTTCAGATAACTAAACGCCTGTATCAAAGATATCCATTGACAAGACACTTGTCATGTCATTTATTGTGCAAACCTCTTCCCTATTTACAGCAATTGGTGTAAAATGCATATGAAAATAATAAATCACTGAACAAATGTCAATGTTCCATGATAGAGGGAATGCCTGACATTGTAAACGGAGGAATGAAAATGGACAGACAGAATCTAACCCTGCTCACGGACTTATATGAGCTGACCATGATGCAAGGCTATTTCAAGAACAAGGACCGCAACGAGACCGTCATATTTGATGCCTTCTACCGCAGTAACCCCTGTGACGGGGGCTTTGCGATCGCAGCAGGCTTAGAGCAGTTGATCCAATATATCAAAGAACTTCACTTTAGCGAGGGGGACATTGCTTATCTCGCAAGCCTCGGTATTTTCAGCAAGGACTTCCTGGATTATCTGAAAGACTTCAAATTCACGGGTGATATCTATGCCATCCCGGAAGGTACTGTCGTCTTTCCCAGGGAGCCATTGGTCAAAGTCATCGCGCCCATCATGCAGGCACAGTTAGTTGAGACGGCGATTTTAAATATCATCAATCACCAGAGCCTGATCGCCACCAAGGCAGCCAGGGTCTGCTATGCCGCCCATGGCGACGGCATCATGGAATTCGGCCTGCGTCGTGCACAGGGACCGGATGCCGGCACATACGGCGCCAGAGCTGCGGTCATTGGCGGCTGCGTAGGCACCTCCAATGTTCTGTGCGGTCAGCTGTTTGACGTACCGGTGAAGGGCACCCATGCCCACAGTTGGATCATGAGCTTTCCGGACGAATACACCGCTTTCAAGACTTACGCGGATATGTATCCTTCTGCCTGCATTCTTCTGGTTGACACCTACGACACGTTAAAGTCCGGCGTTCCCAACGCCATCCGCGTCTTTACTGAGATGCGCAAGGCAGGCATTCCCCTGACCTTCTACGGCATCCGCTTAGACAGCGGCGATCTTGCCTATCTGTCCAAGAAAGCGCGCAAGATGTTAGATGCAGCGGGCTTCCCGGATGCTGTCATCTCCGCTTCCAATGACTTAGACGAATTCCTGATCCAGAGCCTGAAGGAGCAGGGCGCCGCCATCACTTCCTGGGGTGTTGGCACGCACCTGATCACTTCGAAAGACTGCCCTTCCTTTGGCGGCGTGTATAAACTGGCGGCCATTATGGGAGAAGACGGCAGGTTCATTCCGAAGATTAAATTATCCGAAAATTCGGAGAAGGTGACCAACCCAGGCAACAAGACCATCTACCGCGTCTACGAGAAAGAAAGCGGCAAAGTGAAAGCAGACCTGATCTGTCTGGTGGAAGAGCAGTTCGATGAGAAAGATCCGCTGCTTTTGTTCGACCCCAACGAACCCTGGAAGAAGACAAAACTGCCCGGCGGCAGCTATACCCTCCGCGAACTCATGGTTCCTGTATTCCGGAATGGAGAATGCCAGTACACCTCCCCGAAAGTCATGGATATCCGTGCTTATTGCCAGGAAGAGCAGAACACCCTCTGGGATGAGACCCGCAGATTGGTAAACCCGCACAAAGTATATGTTGATCTGTCAAGTAAATTATACGATATCAAGATTCAATTGCTGGATCAGATGAATCAGGGCTGAGAAAGACAAAGTTGCGCAGTCAGTACGCATTCCTGACTCGTGAACGGTAACCATGAATCCACTGTTCAAAGATCGCGCAGCAAGAATTCACTTGAAAAGTCGTTTCTGTTGCATTATGATAATCTGTGAGAGAAACGGAGGAAATGCCATATGCTTCGTATTATTACAGATTCAGCAAGCGATCTGCCCAAAAGCTACATCGAGCAGCATCATCTGCATGTGATCCCGACTCCTGTCGTGATCGACGATGTAGATTATCTGGACGGTAAGACCATACAAACGGAAGAATTCTACCATATCCTGGACGATATCAAACGGGATGTCAAGACTTACCATATTAATCCTGCCATGTTTACCGATGCTTTCCTGCCCTATGCCCAGGCCGGAGACAGCATTATTTATCTATGCTTTTCCACAGGAATCGCCGGTACTTACAACGCGGCTAACATAGCGCTGACAGGTATTCGCGAGGATTACCCCGATTTTGACTTGACCATCATCGATTCAAAATGTGCTTCCATCGGTTTCGGCCTGCTCGTCAATAAACTCATCACCATGCTGGAAAAGGGCGCTTCCAAAGAGGAATTGATCGAAGCAGCAGACTACTACATCGCACACATCCGGCATGTCTTCACGGTGCAGACACTGGCTTATCTGATCAAGGGAGGCCGTTTGACGAAATTTAAAGGGACTCTGGCAGAAACACTGGACATGAAGCCTGTACTGATCGTGAATGAGCGCGGCGCTCTGGCTGTAGTGAAAACGGTACGCGGCCGGAAGAAATCTCTTCGCTTCCTGATCGAATACGCCAGGGAGAATGGTTCTCATCTGGAAAACCAGACCGTTGCCCTGTGTCACGGGGAGGATCTGGAATCCCTCAATTTTGTAAATTCATTGGTGCAGGAGAATTTTCACCCGAAAGAAACTCTAATCTCTGTGGTAGGCTGCGCGATCGGCGCACACACAGGACGTGGTCTTGTTGGCTTCTGCTTCTTTGACGCAGATGATGGAAAATACCGTAACTATTTCACAAACTGATACACCTGATCTGATTATGATTTTAGGAACTGTTACTAAGAACGATCAATAAAATGAGGCATCTATTTATGGAAGACCAACAACAGACTTATACTTACCTGGAAATCGACGGTGACTTCAAGATGCGTGAACTGGATCACGGCGATCTGGAGCAGTTTAATGCCTTGCTTCAGTACGCTTTCCAGGTCACTTCTTATGAACTTTTTCAGACCGGATGGCAGCAGGAAGAGATCAAGTATGCGAAACGTCCTATTCTGGAAGAGGCTTATGTCCTCGGATGGTTTTACCAGGATAAACTGGCATCTATGATCGTGGTCTACTCCATGAGAGTGAATATCCACGATACGATTATGCCTATGGGCGGTATCACTGGCGTAGCCACTTATCCTGAATACACCGGCCGCGGATTGATCCACTCCTTGATGCGGCGCGCTCTCGATTACATACATCAAAACGGGATGCTTCTTTCTTTTCTCTATCCTTACTCCATTCCCTTCTACCGCAGGATGGGATGGGAGATTGTGTCTGACAAGCTCACGTTCACCGTCAAGGATACCCAACTTCCTAAGATGCGCCCGGTAGACGGCATGGTAGAACGCGTCAGCTTAGATTCCGAAGATTATCACAATGTCCACTCCTACTTCGCACTGCAACGGCATGGCGCGTTGATCCGCGATGCCCTTTCCTGGGAAGAATACTGGCGTTGGGACAATGACGACATTATTGCCGCTGTCTATTACAGCAAGGAACATAAACCACTGGGTTATGTAGTCTACTATATTGCCAACGAAATTTTTCACATCAAAGAAATGGTCTATCTGAATATTGAGGCAAACTATGGTCTCTGGAACTATATCAGCGCCCATTTTTCCATGATTACACAGGTACAGGGCGATAATTATTCCGGAGAGACGATGGCCTATCTGTTCGAAGACAGTGAGATCACAGAGACTATCTCGCCCTATATCATGGCCCGCATCATCGATGTCCGGGAATTCCTTTCCGAGTATCCTTTTCAGATCCAGCCTGAAGATTTTAAGCTGCATTTTCTGGTGCACGACGAGATGGCCCCCTGGAATGAGAGCGATTATATGGTGTCCTGGCACGATGGTAAGACCATCTGTGAGCAGGTTGACAACAACCAGTCCATCAACGTAGTAGAGCTGTCCATCAATACGCTGACTACTATGCTGATGGGATATAAAAGGCCTTCCTACCTCTATGAACATGAAAAGATCAAGACCGAATATTATATGCTGACCTGGCTGGAGCGTATGATCCCTGTCGAGAAAGCTTATTTCTCAGATTATTTTTGATCGATCACTGAAAATAATACACCTCACAATATTTGTTCTCAAACATCAACTCATCGTCTGAAACCTGCGCATTACTCCTCAGGATCCTGTCTGTCTGCGTCTCCTGATCGACCCCGTCAGCAACATACACCACCAATGCGTCCGCGCCCTGTATCTCTGCATCCATAAGCGCTTTCTCATCATCAGCCGATGCAAAATAGACTTTCGGATAGGCGAGTAATTCCTCCGTCACCGCCCAGATACACCACTCCGCTCCGGGCGCATACAGATAGACTGCCGGCGTATGTTCCTGCGCCTGCCTTTTCGCAAATCTAACCTGTTCTTCCGCTTCCGGATAGAGAAACACCACCTTGCCGCCCGCAAGTCCCGCTAAATCGATCAGCAGACAGAGAACCACTGCTGCCGCACAGCCATACTTTCCCCATCTTGCGACTGTCTGAACACTCCATCTGCCATTTGTCACGATCTGCCGCACTAACTGTCGTATTCCCTGAAAGAGCAGCAATACGATCATCCCATAGACCGGTAATTGATACCGGTTCGACGTATCTCCCAACAGCAGCGCCGTCTTCGATACCGTCAGGAAATAACCAACAACTGCGGCAGCAAGAAGCCAATAGGCTGCACCGCTCCCGGCATTCTCTTCCTGTATGTTCCCGTTTCCTCTTTGCAGCGCCACGGATGTCTCTTTTCCTCCCGCATCCGCTTCTTTACTGTTCCTCTCCGCCGTCTCGCCTGCCGTGCTTACGTATCGTGCACTTACCCTCCGCAGGCTTCTTTGCCTGTAGACCGTCACAAGCAGCAACACCACTCCCAACAGCAGCGCCGAAAGCATTTTACCAAACACATATTCATCCAACAACTCGTAGAAAAATTGCAGTCTCTGTACCGTATTCGACAGATCAAAGAAATTCTCCGTCGCCTGTGCCCCCCTTTGGCCTCGAAACATCTGACTTAAGCAGGAGGGATACGTCAGACAGGCAAAGACAAACGCGGTTCCCTGGCATATAGCGTAGCGGATACCGTTCCAGATCTTTCTCTCCCGCCATAACAGCCATAGACAAAAGACCGCTCCAAGGTAAAAGAGGAAAATGAAATAATAATACTGCGTCAAAAATCCCAGATATGTCACGACCGCCATCGGCACAAGGCACCGGCTCACAGGAAGTCTTTTCCATTTCCCTACCGCCATACGATCAGCCGCCCAGACATGCAAAAGCGCACATAACAACACAAATGTAGTCAACATTTCATACATTCTGATAAAGACAACGCCGCTCATGGCCGCCGGTGACAATCCATAGAAGGCCGTCGCCAGAAGAGTCGTCATTTCATCCCGGCCGCTCACCCGATATGCCAGATACGCCAACAATACGATATTTACACCCCACAGCGCCAGATTCACAGCCAATCCGGTCCACTTGGAAAACACACCCGGCACGAAAGATGCCGCCGTATGGAACACCCAATAGTATACTGGCGGATGTACATCCCAGGACTGCACCTGTTTCACCAGTCCATACTGGAAGCCTTGTCCCGGAAGCACCACGAATTCGTTCCGGTACACATCCCGGTCCATCCACTGCCCGTCTTCTACATAGAATCCATTTGTGCGCGCCGTAGAGTAGTAGGTGTAGTATTCGTCTTCATGAAATCCCTGTTTCTGTGTACAGAAATAAAAGGCGGCTGCCATCTGCACCGCCCAGATCACCAGAAATACTATGATAAATTTTCTTTTTCCGCTGTCATGCCATTCTCTCATGATTATCCCCATGTATCTCCATGATTCCGCTCTGCGGAATTAGGCTGCGTTCTTCGCTGCCTTAGAGTGTCTTAATGTTCTTCGCACAAAGGCATGTATCCGCCGCACCGTTTTTGGCGCTGCAGTAAGAAGCAGAAGATAGATCTTATTTTTCCCGGTAAGGTACGGATTGGTAATCGTATCCTTGCTATGTCTCCTCAGATACTTCCTGACCCGATTGTAAAAAACATTGTCTCTTTTCATCTGCCGGATTGGCACATGCAGCATATAATCAAGTCTCTGATAGAGATTGAACCGTACTGCATATTCATGCAAAACCGGATAACGTCGATCCACAAGCTCCTGCATTCGGTCCGCATTCTCTACGATATCCAGAAAGACCCTGGAAAAACTATCCTGCGACCTTCTGCGGGTCGTACTCTCCTGCCTGCATACTACATGATAGCACTGTTTTGGCAAGATCACGATCCCTCTGATCTCCTGCAGCATATCTACCAGCAGACTAAAATCCTCATTCAACACGCCCTCCGGAAACCGGTGTCTCTGGAAAAGCTCTCTTCGCACCAGCTTCGTACAGAAAGAACAATCCCCTCGATGTAACAGCAGTTCTTTCAGAAATTCTTCTGCCTCACAGAAACGGATCCGCTCAGGCGGTATACACACGTCCGGAAGCCTCCCGCCCATCTCATCCACTTCATCCCTTGAGATCTGCACGATATCTTCCTCACACTCCTGCATGGCCCTGCTCATAAGCTCATACATATCCGGCTCAATATAGTCATCACTGTCTATGAATCCCAGATACAGCCCGGACGCCATCTCAATGCCGACATTTCTCGCCGAAGAAGCCCCGCCGTTTCTCTTATGAAACGTGCGGATTCTGGCATCCTCTTTCGCCAGCCGTTCGCACAGCGCATCTGTGCCGTCCGTAGAACCGTCGTCGATCAGAAGGATCTCCAGATTCCTATAGGTCTGTGCACAGATCGAGCGCACACATCTTTCCAGACAGCTTATGGAATTGTACACCGGTACGATCACACTGATCTTTTCCTTCATCCTTCACTCCACTTCCCCGCCGCGCTCCTCACAATGCGATGAAAACTACATCTCTGACGGATGCACAATAACCCAGACAGCGCCGGATCAGCCCTCTCAGGGCCGCAGGATCGGCGCCGCACTCAGCGGCCCTTCTTTCGCCGGTACGATCTCTCCCTGCAATAGTCCTTTCGAAAAGCGCAGAAGCTCCGCCGCCGCGTGCTCTGCATTCCACATATCCCGTATCGTCTCGTAGGCAGCCCATCCCATAGCCTTACGCGCATCCCAGTTCTCAAACAGATCGATTACCAGCGCTTCCATCTTCTCATAACTGTCTTTCGGATAGACCAGTCCGTTCTCGCCATGCCGGATCAGATAAGGAGCCGCGCCCACCTGCGCGTCGACCACTTCCACACACCCACTGTTCATCCCTTCATTCACCACTGCTCCCCAGCCCTCCAGATAGTTACTGGTGAAAAGGTGAATATGGCACTTCTCCATCACATCCCGCACCTGCTCCGGCTTCGTATACCCATAGAACTGAAAAGCTTCCGCAAGCCCCAGCGTCTGCACATTTCTGCGGATTTCCGGCTCCAGCTCGCCATCCCCCAGCATATGCATCCGAAAGGAAAACCCTCTGTCCTGCAGCGCTTCTGCAAGTCGTACCACATACTCTGGATGTTTTAAGGGAATAAACCTTCCGGCCCACACAATATGCAGCGCTCCATCCTGTGCTTTCCTCGCCGCAAGCTGTTCCCTGCTGTAAGTGCGAAACGCCGTAAAGTACCCCCAGCAAAACAGCTTGCCCGGATAAGCCCTGATCAGGTGAAAATCAGACGCCGCATAAGCTCCCGCGCACAACATACAGACATTTTGTCTGCGGTATTTGATATGTTCCTGATATTTGGCAGCCAATCCGCGCGGAGAAACTGCCCTCCACTGTCCCTCTCTGTAAAGACGCTCACTCACGCGCATCGTCGTTTTGCCCAAAGCCAGCCTGGAAGCCACGATATCCTCCCGTCCCGTCCATCCAAACAGCACAACGTCACTCTCAGCAATCTTCTTAAGGCACTCATATTCCTCTTCATACAGACATTGCACATAGGGCAGACTGTGTACTTCCACGCGCCATCCCATTGCAACCCTCTCTTCTTCCATGGGCATCGTCTGGATGAACGTAAAATTCTCTCCCAGTTCCCGGTAGAGAGCTTCACACAGTGGAATCTGATGATGGTTGATATAATTGGACACAAATGTAAAAGTCATGAAGACATCTCCCGGTATATGCGGATCAAACGGTAATAATTCTGTTCCGCATCATGGTTTACACGCGCGTGTTTTCTGGCATTGTCAGAGAAACGCTCAACAATCGCTTCCTTTGTGAATATTTCTATGATCCTGTCCGCCAGCGCCTCCACATCGCCCGCCGGATAGAGCATCCCGTCCCCGCCGTCTGTCAGCAGGTTATGCACTCCGCCCACATCAGCCGCTACACAGGGAACCCCTAGCAGCATAGCCTCTCCGAGAGAATTCGGCGAATTCTCCAGCGCCGACGGCAGCACGAACAGATGGCTTTTCAGGAACTGTGCTTTCATATCCTCCGCGGACAATCTGCCCAGCATCGTCACTTTATCTGTCAGATGTTCCTCTTTGATCAGTTTTCGCAGATATTTCCCATAGGCTGAAAGTTTCATCTTTTCCTGCCAGGTTTCCGTATCTATGATATTGCTGCCTGCCACATATACATGTGTTTCCGGAAACTGCTCTGTCACTTTCGGCAGAGCTTTCAGAAGATAGTGGAATCCCTTGAGCGGATAATCTCCCTGGCTTAAGAAGATACTGTAAGGCTGGCAGGCTGTCCTCTTCCACCTGTCATGATAAAAGATTCCACGCAAGGTTTCATTCAGATAATGATACTTTGCCGAAGGGTTGATCTTCATTGTCTGGGTACGGTCAAAATCTGTCCGGCCTGCTACATGGCCTGTCATGCCCAGAGCCTCTTTCTCATGCTCACCGCGCTTCTTGAATTTCTTCTGCTGTTGTTTGAGGCTGTCCTGTCTGATTCTGTCGCGCAGCGTCACCTGCCGCTGTACTTTCACAGGCAGATCCGCCATATATTCTTCCGCGATACAGCTGCACAATCCCTGAATACTGATCAGTGTTTTCTCTGGACGTCCAAACACTCTGACGCACGCAAGGGTATGCGGGAATTCCGTTCCAAACAGATGCAGGATATCAGGTTCAAAGTCCTGCAGGATCTCCTGAAAGCGTTTCTCCAGGCCGGCATCATAGGTTTCCGGTGTATCCAGATTTTCCACGAATCCGTAACATCGGCAGGACATACTCTCGCCTAACTGCATATTCCGCGCGAAATCACCCATCGTCTCCTCTACCGGAAAGGCAATTCCCAGCTCAATACGGTTCCTTCCCTGTTCCTGCACAACACGTTCCAATAACCCGCTCAGCCAGCCCTCTCTGTTGCTATAAGAAACTCCCAGTTGTCTGGCGATCGTAGGAATCATAATATTGCATATCCATAATACCTTCATGCTTTCCCCTTTTCCGAGCACTTCATCCATCGCTCCTCATAACGTTACCGCCCTTGTCACTTGTATCTCCTGCCTGCTTTTTCTTTATGCTGTCTTACCCCTTTACGCTGTACAGCCTCTTCTTGACACTTTGATAGATCCCGGCTGTACAGGGATTCTGGGCAATCCAGGTCCGAAGCGGCGCAAGCGTCAGGATCATGACCGTCCTGTACCATAATACCTTCCCCGCCGGCAGGTAATCCGCCACAATCTTCTTATGCTCTCTTCTCGATCTTCTCCGGTTCTCTGACGTCTCAGAGAACCCTCCTCCTTCATAGGATGCCACCGTCACCGGCATATATACCGGTTTCGCTCCAGCCTGGTAACGGCACCACAGAAAGTGCTCATAGTCGGCGCGCACGCGGTACTGGACCTGAAATCCTCTCTCCTTACATAACGCCGCCGCATAGAAGCATGCCTGGTGACAGGGCACATTGCGATAACAGGCAAAGTCGTCGATCTTCGGGTTTGACTGTACCAACGTTCCCGTCAGCCGCTCGCAAATGTTGCCATAGAAAATATACGGCTCCTGCTGTCTCTCGTCGCTCCGTCCTTTCCCTGCTTTTTCCATCTGCTCCCGGACGTTCCAAAGCACCTTTTCATCCCAGAAACAATCTCCACAGTTCAGGAAAAAGATATAATCGCCACTGCAATGTCTGACCGCCTGATTCATACCATCATAAATGCCGGTATCCTTCTCGCGCCGGTATACCTTGATTCGCGGATCCTTCACGGCCGCTTGCTCCAGCCTGCTCAGATAACTGATCGTAACCTCGTCCGTAGAGTCTCCATCTTTGATAATGATCTCATAATCCTGTTCTGTCTGTCCACGAATACTCTCAACTGTCTCCTGCAGTTTCTTCCCAGCATTCAGGCAGACCACTATGATACTGAAAGTCATATTCTGTTCTCTCCTGCTTTCCAGTGATCGATCATGCGTCTAATTCACATCCGACAAAATATTGACCATATCATGAAAGAAAAAGGTCTTATACGGCAGGATCAAAGTGCCGTCATTGCCTGCCCGGCTCATATAGATCATAAAATACAGCACTGCCGCCAGCAGTACGCCTGCCCGCAGCGTTCTGCGCCATTTTACATGCTCGATCTGCTTAAGCAGCAACGGCAGATAGAAGATATGGCTGACCGTAAGATAATATCCGATCCTCGATATGATCGGTAAAAACGAGCAGAAAACATATAAGACCAGCGCTCCCAAATTTAAATAAAAGTAGAAATGCTCCTGAAAAGCAGTCCCTTCTGCATCTGTCTCTGTTAAGTGTGCCCCTTCTAAGTCTTTTCTTTCACTGCCTTTATGATACCTCTTTTCAAAATACACGATCCCTGCCAAGAAAAGCACCGCGATACACCTTAGAATATTGATATAGCTTGTACCGCCCTCCAGATATTCCGTATCCTCATAAGTCGGATACAGCAAGATTACCAGCTTCAGATAGAACTCCTGGCAGAATAAAAACGTTGTGCAAAAGAGCGCCCCGACCGCAAGCTGCCACTTCTTCCAGGGCAGCACCGCCAGAAAATACAGTGGGATCACTACCAACAGCGACTTATGGAACGCAGCGCCAAACAGAATCAGAACGATAAACCGCCCCCACTGTCTGCGCAGGACAAACTTCATGGAATATAATGCCAGCGCCAGCGCCAGATAATAACGTACCGTACTAAACGTCTGGAAATAATATCCAAGCGTCATGAACAGAAAGAACGTGAGTGGAAACGCTACGCTCTGTTCGTACATCGCCAGCAGAAAAATGCCAACTGTGGTAAAAGCATACACTGCAAATACCAGCAGATAGTTTTCATATCCAGACAATCCGTAGATCAGCTTGACTAACAGGTTAAAGCCGATCTCCGTCGGCACATAAGCGTCGCAGTTGACTAAATGCATGAATTCTACATATTTCGCATAATCATTGCCCACATTCAGCCTGCACGCAGACAACGCAAAAAGGATCAAAAAGATTGCAAACAGGCAGACCCTGTTGCACATCTGCTGTCTTGTCGTCCTATATGGCTGCACCGCAGGCCTGCAGTTTACCATTCCGGCCATAAGAGCCGTCACCGCGGCCACTGTAATATATAGAATCATCTCCGCGCTTCCTTTACCCCATCTTTCATCCATCGATACGCCTGCCGCAGCGGTATCTCCCGGCACATCTCTTCCCTGTGCACCCATAGAAACCGGAAGGACAACGGTAGCGCGAGCCTGCCATACAAGCTGTGATAGAGGACGCCCCGATCCCGGAAAAACTTCTTATGATACCCGCTAAACCAGGTAGACGGTCTCTCCTTTTCCTCTCCGATGCAGATCGTATGGGAATAAATCTTCAATCCCGCTTTCAGGCAGTCTCTTAGAAATAGGCTGTCCTCTCCGTTACTGTACCTTGCCCCTCCGCCAAAAAGCAGGGAATAATACACATTCGCCCGAAGCAGCGCCTCCCGCTTCACTGTAATGCTGTATGCCGGATATCGCCCGTAATTCCGGTAATTGATCCGATGGATGTCCTCATTCCAATAGGTGCGCCGGGAAGACGCTACCTTTACATTAACAAGGATCATATCAGCATCCGGCAGCTCCTGATAAGCCTTGCTGATCTGTTCTGCATAGTCCTTCTGCAGTACAATATCCTCATCGGAAAAGACACAGATCTCTGCATCTGCATGCAGAAGCGCTGTATTGCGGCTAAGTCCTACACCTCTTTCCCTCATGGAAAACACCTGCACTCTGTGTCCGTCTCTCTCCATCTCTTCATAGCCATACCGGCCGCACTGGTTCACGATCACCGCATCAGTGCAAATATTCATCTGCTGTGCCAGCGATGCCGCCTCTTTATTCACTGCTGATATCAGAAGTTGTATCTTTCCCGCCATTCGCCCTGCTCTCTCTTCCATAATACCTGTGCAAAAACCGTTCCTGTGCTCCGGCAATCGCAATCCCGGCAAGCGGACACTCTCTGACCGCAAGCATCTCAATCAGATAACCAAGGTATACCGCGTGCATCTTCCGGTAAGGCACCTCCAACACGACGCCTTCCGCCTCACACAGTTCCTGCCATTTCCCTTCTGCCACGGATTCCCCCTGTTGTACGGAAAGCACCACGATCTTACGCTTCTTCCGAAGATACGCCAGATTGGCCTCATAGTCTTTCTGCAGACGTTCACATACGCCCGTGTAGCCGACAAAAGGTACATCCGTCACCTGTCTAAGATCCGCCGCCACCATGATGCGGTCGTCCAACACATATACAAACATCATTCCCAACAACGTCAGCGCTGCTGCAAGGACCAATCCGATCATCACTGCCTGCGCCATCCTGGAGTCCGCCGTCACAAGCGCCGCTTCTGTCTTCTGGATCACGGTGATCTGTCTGAACTCTTTGGCTGTATTTCCCCGGTCCACCAAAGAACGCCCGGTCGCCTCTAAGATCGCATTGCATCTGTCTATATCATGGGTTGTGATCGTGATCGTCAGAAGACGCAGATCCGAAAGAATCTCCGCCCTGGTCGCCGCCGCCACTTCTTCCCGCGTATAATCTTCCGGCAGATACTGCATCGTCACATCCAGGATCGGATCTGTTGCCATCAGGTCATTCCACGTATAGCCGTTGTATTCCTGGTAAACTTCCCCTGTCTCATCCGCAGCAAAATCCAGATAAACCTTCGCCATAGCCTGATACTGCCGTTCCGCTTCCGGAACCACACTGACCGCCAGATAGACAAGTCCGCCCGCCACAGCGCCAGCCAGTGCCGCAGCGACGGCTATCCACAGCTTCTGTGCAAAGCATAACACTAATTTCTTCATATCCATGCCCGCATCGGCATATCTGATCTCCCGCATATTCTGTGATCCCTCATCTTTTCCCAGATTCGCTATTTCTTCTTGGCCGCAGTGACCTGCGTGCTGTCCACACCCTCTGTACTCTCCGGTTTGATTAAGATTTTTAACGTCAGCAGCATCAGTTTCAGATCCAGCCATACCGAATACTGCTCAATGTATGTCAGATCCAGCTTTAATTTATCATACGGCGTCGTATTATACTTGCCATATACCTGCGCATATCCGGCAAGTCCCGCTTTGACCTTCATGCGGAAAGCAAACTCCGGCATATCTTCCAGATATTGCGCGATGATCTCCGGCCTCTCCGGTCTGGGTCCTATGAAAGACATGTCTCCTTTTAAGATATTGAGAAGCTGCGGCAGCTCATCGATCCGCACGGCGCGGATGAAGCGCCCAATCGGCGTGATCCTGGAATCGTTCTTGGACGCCAGCCGCGCTACGCCATCCTTCTCCGCATCCACCCGCATACTTCTGAACTTCATAATATAGAACTCTCTCTGTCCGATCGTACACCGGATCTGTTTATAGAGCACCGGGCCTCCATCATAAAGCTTGATCGCCGCAGCAGTCAACAACATAAAGGGAGAAGCAATCACGAGCAGGATAAGCGAGCATATCAGATCGATCGCCCTCTTTGCGATCCGCTGCTCAATCTTAAGCGCATACTCTCTTGTCAGATAGATCGGCGTGTCAAACAAGTGAAGCTGCGTCGCCCCTTTCACCAGTACATCCGATATCTTCGGCATCATATAGACCCGCACAGAACGGCTGTAGCAGTATTTCAGCAGATTGTTCCGATCTCCGGAAGGAATATCCCACAGAACGACCGCATCATACTCTGCATCAATCTTCTTCCTGATCTTCTCCATCCCTTCCGAAATATGGATGCTGTCATTCACCTTGTATTTCTCTTTCCTGGATTCGAACTTGGCGACAATATCATCGATCGGCCGCTCACCATGAACGATCAGCAGCTTTCTGGGCGGAAACACCCGGAAATAACAGGTGTTGCAGACGATCACCCACACCCCGGAAAAAACCGCCTGGATCAGCATGACTTCCGCAATCGGTCTGATCTTGACAACCCAGTTTGCCATCAGTGATATCTGAAAATACGAGAGCACATTGGCAAACAGCAGCGAAAAAAACTCTGAGATAAATACATCAATCGGTTTCAGATACCCGATCTTCAGCACACCATACGTGCTGGCAAAGAAAAGCAGCAAGACAAAATAGATCAATATGATCAACACATGCCCTTTGAAATAGAAATTTGCGTGCCCATGGTACTTCAGATAAGGGTAGTATTCCTTAAACCAATAATAGGCATAGACTACCGTATGGAAAAGCAGTCCGATCAAAGACAACTGTAATATGATCAATCTTTTTAAAGATTCTATTCGTTTCATTCTGATACCTCATCTGCAGTAACAGTTCAGATACTGCCCTGTTCCAAGCAGCCTTATTGTAACAATTCGGCTTTCGGCTCCCTGTTACGCCCTAATCTTTCCGGCTCTCTACAGCCGCCGCATCGTGGCGCGGTACGCCCACATAACGAAATACCATGCACTGGCCGCCACAGACAATTTCTCCTGTCTGCGGTACAGATTCCAGATCCGTCTGACGGCAGTTATTTTGTTTGAGGAAAGAGACTGTGCCGGTCTTCTGTAAACCGCCAGCACTTCATCCAGCCCGTAAGCCGTATACCCCTCCCGCAGGATCTGCCACCATGTGGCCGTGTCCTCACTCTCCACCACAGGCATATGCAGAAGTCCGTCCGGTATCTTCTTCCTGTCAAACAGAACCGTTGTCGTGAAAATTACCGTCCTGGATAAAGCTTGTCTATAAGTAAGTTCCGCCGGAACATGCACTACCTTGCCGGTAGGACGGGCCTGCTCGTCGCCGAACTCATATGCCGTGAACACAAATCCCGCCTGTCTGTCCTGCAGAAAGCGCATCTCCTTCTCCAGTTTGTCTATATGCCACACATCATCCGCGTCCAGGAATGCGATATACCTTCCCTGTGCCATGGACAGTCCTGTATTTCTGGCTCTCGCCGCACCTTCATTCTTTTCCTTACAGATAAGAGTAATCCTCTGACCCCCGACGCCCGTATAAGTTTCAATCAGGCGGATCCCCGGCCTTTCCCTACTCTCTAATTCTCTTCTCCGGCCGCCAGAAGAAAGACTTTCCATCTCACGCTGCAGAGTGCTGCGTATCACTTCTACACTGTTATCCGGCGAACAATCTTCCACCAGCAATAATTCCCATGCCTGCCAGGTCTGTACCTGTACCATCGCGACCGCTTCAGCAATATAGTCCGCCGCCCGATATACCGGCACGATAATACTGATCAGTTCCTTCATCAGATATCCTCTTTGATAAGATAAATTGGTCTCTTCTTTACTTCCATATAAGTCTTAGACAAGTATTGCCCGACTATGCCAAGACAAAACAACTGTATCCCGCCGACCAGCAGAATAATGCATACCATGGACGGCCATCCGGACGTGGGATCACCGAAGATCAGGGTCTTCACAATAATTACAATGATCAGTCCAAATGCCAGTACACAGAACAAGGCTCCCAGCACCGCCGCCACAGTCAGTGGAACCGTGGAAAAGGCGGTGATCCCTTCCAGTGAATACACAAACAATGTCCAGAAAGACCACTTCGTCTCACCCTTCCTGCGTTCTATATTTTCATATTCCAGCCATTTCGTCTCATACCCGACCCAGCCGAAGATGCCCTTCGTGAAGCGGTTATATTCCGTCATCGCAAGAATGGCATCCACAACCTGTCTGGTCATCAGCCGGTAATCTCTCGCACCATCCACGATCTCTGTCTTCGATATTTTATTCATAATTCTGTAGAACATCCTCGCGAAGAAGGAGCGGACCGGCGGTTCTCCTTTCCTCGTGACACGCCTTGTCGCCACAGAATCATATCCCTGTTCTATATAGCTGTACATCTCCGGTAAGAGAGAAGGCGGGTCCTGTAAGTCGGCATCCATCATCACTACCATATCCCCTCTGGACTTCTGCAGTCCGGCATAAATAGCCGCTTCCTTGCCAAAATTCCTGGAAAACGACAACAAATGCACCCGTTTATCTTCTTCATGCAGCCTCTTAACCTCAGCCACTGTGTGATCCTTGGAACCGTCATCCACATAGATCACTTCTACTTCTATCTCTTTTGACCGGAAAAAGGAATCATTCCTGAACAATTCGTTATAAAAATCCCGAATATTTTCTTCTTCATTATAACAAGGCACTATCACACTGAGCAGTTTCATATATCATGTCATACCTTTCCGTTATTCTCACAAACTATGAGGTAAAGTCATGCATTGATGGACATGACCATTTTAATTCTATCATAATTGCGCAAAAAAAGGAAGAGACGTATCTCTTCCTCCATTGTCCGTTATATTAGTTCATATTCCAGCCGGATATGATCTGCCACCGCTGCAATGTACTCACTGTTTGTAGGTCTGCTGTATTCGTCTGAATTACTGTAACCGAACAATTCTTCAAATAGCGCACCATTTCCTCTTTCCCATGACACTTCGATCGCATTCCGGATCGCTCTCTCAATCTTCTGATCTGTGGTCTTATGTTTCTTCGCCAGATCTGGATACAATAATTTGGTAACACTTCCCACTAGTTCCATATCCTCTGCACACATTTCTACCGCACTTCTTAAATACTGGTAACCTCTAAGGTGTGCAGGAATACCCAGCTCCAACATGAAACTGGAGATCCCTTGCTCCAATTCATGACTGGTCACTGTATTTTCCTGTATCATTCTTTCTTATACTCCTTTGCGCATTAAATTGTTGCTGTAGTTACTTGTTACAACTACATCATATCAAACATAATACGCTCTGTAAATTGTAATTCATCGCCCAAAGCCTGATATTTCCTACAATCTTGCGGAATCTACATTCTCTTTAAACCATTCGTAGGCCAGTTTTACTCCCTCCTCTAATTCCACCGCATGGCGCCATCCAAGGCCATGGAGCTTCGTCACATCTGTAAGCTTACGCGGTGTACCGTCCGGCATATCCTTATTCCAGATAATCTCTCCCTCGTATCCCACTACCTTACGGACAGTCTCCGCCAGTTCTCTGATCGTGACCTCTTTGCCCGTACCGATATTCACATGCTGCTCCCCGCTGTAATTTTCTAACAGGAACACACAGGCGTCCGCCATATCATCCACATACAGGAATTCCCGAAGCGGCGTACCGGTTCCCCACAGTTCCACACTGTCAGCTCCGTTCACTTTCGCTTCATGGAATTTGCGGATCATCGCCGGCATGACATGAGAGCCCTGCAAGTCATAATTGTCATGCGGTCCGTACAGATTTGTCGGCATGCAACTGATATAATCGTCTCCGTACTGCCGTTTGAAGAATTTGCACATCTCAAGCCCGGCGATTTTGGCAATCGCATAAGCCTCATTCGTCTCCTCCAGCGGTCCCGTCAGAAGCGCATCTTCCGGAATGGGCTGCGGCGCCATCTTCGGATAGATACACGTACTGCCCAGAAACAGCAGTTTCTTCACATGGTATTCATGACAACAGTTGATCACATTACACTGGATCTGCATATTCTCATACGCAAACTCTGCCGGCGCCGTATTATTCGCATTGATGCCGCCCACCTTGGCCGCCGCCAGTACTACCACATCCGGTTTCTCCGCCTCAAAGAACTCCCTTACAGCCTGCTGACTTGTAAGATCAAGTTCCCTGTGGGTCCGCCCGATAATATTGGTATAGCCTTTCTGCTCCAGATTTCTCACGATGGCGCTGCCCACCAGTCCTCTGTGCCCTGCTACATAAATTTTGTCTGTCTTGTTCATGTCCCTGTCTCCTCCATTCAAAAAACCTGTCCGTCCAAATCCATATTAGCCAAAGCGTCGCTGCAGATGGCAGCATGTCAGAGAACCGCCGCAAATCCATCCGCAAGATCTTCTCCCAAAAGCTTAAGCTCCTTCTTCACAGGCGCCGACGGAAAGTCTTCATATCCTACCTGATCCCCGCTTACCGGATAATAAAAGGTAATTCCCTCTATCACATAAGACGCTGTCTCATAATTCTCATATTCTTTCTGCACAAGCCAATAACGGTTCTCATAGGACGCCGTGATCTGCCTGCCAAGCGCCAGGCTCTTGTAACATAGCAAAACCAGCCCTACCGTCAGACCGCACACTCTGACAACGCCGCGCCATCTTCCTTCTCCCTTCTGTCCGCCCCCATCCAGAATCCGGTCATATAACGATCCAAAGACCACTGCCGGCATCAAGTACACATAGACGCACCCATAGCGGATCAGCGGAGAGGTACACAGCCAGAACCCAAAAGATCCCGCCACAGTCATCTGTACTAACAGCATGTCCCATCGTCTTCTCCAAAGTCCCACGGTCATTCCCGCCGCATATAGGATCAAGACTCCCACCGCCGCCACTGCCGCAAGCGTAAACAGCTTATCACTGCCTGCCAGAGCGCCAAACCAGTCCGGCAGCCATTCTTTCATGGGAAGCTCATATTGGGTCACATCCGTATAGCCCCGTCCCCAGACCTGAATCTCTCTCGCATCATAGTCCGCCAGTCCCTTCGGTATTTTCCACGGTACTTGAAACAGATCGATCTGTGTGAACGGGTAGACCAGCCACCCCGACAACAGCACGTTTCGGATAAAAAAAGGCGCCGCCGTCAGACTTCCCAGCGTAAGGTACAGTCCCGTCTCTTTCCAGCGTCTGCCTTTGACCAGAGCAAAGGCCGGATGCAGGACCAGCAGCAGGATCAATGCTGCCGACAGTTTCACGGTCATCAAAAATACGCCCAACACACAGAGCATGGCATAGGGAAAGACTTCCTCCACGCTCTCTTCCAACAGTTCCAGCCAACGGATCACAACATAAAAAGCAAGCAGCACCATAAAATAATCCGAAGCTGGTGAGATCATCTCATCAAAAATGTTGACCAGATAATAAATCCCCATCAACCGTGCAAAATCGCTGGTCCGAAGTCTGCCCGCACGCAGTGCATCTGTTATCTCCATACAAGTTCCGGCCAGAAGAAACGCCAGCCATCCGGCCGCACAGTGAAAAGACTGTCCGCCCCAAAATGCCATACTATACAGCGCTGACAAAGCAAAGGAAGCACTGTTATAAGCCAGTCTGCAGTGAAGATTTCCAAGTCCCTTCACAGCCCCATATTCCTCAATCCATCTGATACTCTGCGCATGGTAAAGTCCAGTATCATAATGCAGGATCCCCCTGGAAGTGCCATAGGCAAACAGGAGAAAGAGAGCGAACAGGAGAAACCGTTTTTCTTTGCGATCGCTCCCTGTTTCCTGAAGCATATGGCCCAGTGCATGCCGGCTGTGCCACGCAATACCTGCACAGACTGCCAGCAGAAGCACATTTGCCATAAGCCCGACGCGCCCGAACAGACTGAAGATCTGTGCATACACCGTAACCGCTGCCAGTCCGCACAGCAGATAAGTGTTCTTATGCCTGATCCGATATGGAATATACCGGAGCAGAATCTGCAACAGGCCATAACCCACAAGAAAAGTGGTCAGAAAGATATAAAGCCATATTCCTACTACCGACAGCATAAACCGATCTCTTTCCCATGCTGCCTGTATTCCTCGCAGCTCATCCCTGCGATCTCTTTCAGATCAGCATCCATCATCATGGCAACCAGCTTTTTGAAATCTACGTCACGCTGCCAGCCCAGCTCCCTCTCAGCTTTCTCGCAGTTACCCCAGAGAAATTCCACCTCTGCCGGCCGGTAGAATTCGGGATTCACATCCACAAGCAGTCTGCCCGTCTCTGCGTCATACCCTTTCTCATTGACCCCGGCACCTTCCCACCGGATCGTAATGCCGAGTTCGCCAAAAGCCTCTTCCACAAATTCGCGGACTGTGTGCGTTTCATTCGTCGCCAGCACATAATCGTCCGCCTTGTCCTGCTGCAGCATCAGCCACATGCCCTTCACATAGTCGCCCGCAAAGCCCCAGTCACGCTTAGCATTCATATTCCCCAGCGACAGCTTCTCCTGTCTGCCCGCGATGATATTGGCGATCGCAAGCGTGATCTTCCTGGTGACAAAGTTCTCTCCCCGTCTCGGAGATTCGTGATTAAAAAGAATTCCGTTGCAGGCATACATGTGATAGGATTCTCTGTAGTTCACCGTGATCCAGTAAGAATACAGTTTAGCCGCACCGTAAGGACTCTTCGGGTAAAAGGGCGTCTTCTCACTCTGCGGTGCAGTCTCCGGAATGCCGCCGAACAGTTCTGACGTTGATGCCTGATAGAACCTGCACGTACCGCCGTTTACCCTGATCGCCTCCAACAGTTTCAGGGTACTCACACCCGTCGCCTCAGCCGTGTATTCCGGCACATCGAATGAGATTCCTACATGAGACTGCGCTGCAAGATTATAGACCTCTGTCGGACGAATCTCTGCGATCAGCCGCATCAGATTACTGGAATCCGTCGTATCTGCAAAATGCAGGAAAAATTTTACCTTATGATAATCAGACTGGATCAGGTGGTCGATCCTTGCCGTATTGGAAATACTGTGCCTGCGGATCAGACCATGTACCTCATACCCTTTCTCCAACAAAAACTCCGCCAGATAAGAACCATCCTGACCGGTAATACCCGTGATCAACGCTACTTTCTGCATACTATAATTTCCTTTCTTTTCTCCTGTTTCTCTATTATAATTATCTGTTACTGCATATATTCCGCGATCGCATCATGCCAATCGGCAAACATAAAATCTGTCGTCATTTTGAACATATAATTCTCCAGAATCGAATACGCGGGACGTTGCGCCGCCGCACCATATTCCTCAGAAGTGATCGCTTCGACAATGGTATTCTTACCCGCCAGCCGGAAGATCTCCTCCGTAAACTGCGCCCAACTGCAGTCTCCCTCACAAGTTCCATGGAATAATCCATAGTTTTCTGTGGGGAGCAGATATGCAATCGCTTTCGCCAGCTCTCCTGCACTGGTGGGAGAACCTACCTGGTCCATCACCACCCTGACTTTATCATGCGTCTCTGACAGACGCAGCATCGTCTTGACAAAGTTCTTGCCGTCGCCATACAGCCAGGCAGTACGGATGATATAGTGTCTGTTGCTAAACTCCTTAACGAAATTTTCTCCTGCAAGCTTCGTCCTGCCGTAAGCTCCCTGCGGCCCGGTCGGATCGGTCTCACGATAGGGTCTTGTCCCATTTCCGTCAAAAACATAATCTGTAGAGACATGCATCATCTTAGCGCCTGTCTCCGTGGCTGCAATGCTCAGATTCCTCGGCCCTACAGCATTGATTCGGAAAGCGAGATCTTCTTCCTTCTCACATGCATCGACTGCCGTATAAGCGGCACAGTTGATGATCGCATAAGGCTTCACATCACGCACAAACTCCATGACTTTATCTATGCTGGTAATATCCAGTTCCTCCACATCCGTGTTGATCAATTCATACTCTCCACTACCCGCATACTGCAGATTAATGGCACGCCCCAATTGACCATTGGCGCCTGTCACTATCACTTTCTTCATCCCGTTCTCCTACCTCCGTGTTCCTTTCCTCTTAGGCTCCGACGTATTTTCCCTGCGAGCCAAACGTCTTGCAGCATTACGATCCATGCTGTGATAACGCTCTGATCTTTTATTATAGTATTATCATACAACCTACTGCCAAATTATGCAAACAGAATCCCTGCAAAGAAGTTTTTACGGCCAAACGGTCAGTTTTTCACCAGACATACTCACAAACTTTTTCTAAGAAGCCTGTAACATTTTGTGGATTTTTTCAATTTATTTCTAGTGACGCAGACTTTTGCTTATGATATACTAGGAACAGTTGGGTTATTCCCGAAATAGAAAGAAAGAGAGGATTAGAAATGAAAAGATTACAAGTACTTTTTCTTGTAGCCTTATCTTCTACTCTTCTATTATTTGGTTGTGGAAAAGAAGAAACCGCAGAACCTGCCGTCGAACAAGTTATCGATGACATCGACGAACCAGAAGTTGTAGAAGAGACAGAGGAGACAGAGGAACCCGAAGAAGAGACCGACGAGGATGTCCCGCCAGAGGATGGTATGGTCCGCAGCCGGATCACGAATGAATGGGTAACGGAAGAAGTCAACAATACAAGGCCCATCACCGTCATGATCCCGAACACGAAGACAGCGGCACAGTATGGCCTCTCTAATGCAGATGTCCTGTATGAATGCAACGTGGAGGGCAGCATCACCCGTCTCATGGCATTATTCCAGGATTGGAGTGATTATGACAGGATCGGTAATGTGAGAAGCTGCCGTGATTATTATGTTTACTGGTCTTTTGAATGGGATTCCTTCTACATACACTTCGGTGGTCCTTTCTATATAGACGAGGTAATCAATCGTGGTGATACGGACGACATTGACGGATTATCCAGCAGCAATTTCTGGCGTGCGAACGATGCCAATAACGCCACTGACAACGCTTATGTAGACACCGAAGGCATTCTGGCTGACATTGACAAGCTGGGATACGACCTGCATTACCGTGACGGCTATGCCGATGAGAATCATTACAGATTCGCTCCATTCAATGAGCCGAATACATTAGAGCAGTACAGTGACGCCATAACTGCTAACAAGGTGGATCTGTCGCCTACTTACCCTGTGACCAACTGTTACTTCGTCTATAACGAAGAGACTGGCATGTATGACAGATTCCAACACTTGTCCGGTTCCAGTGATGGCCCTCACATAGATAAAGCTAACGGCAAGCAGTTATCCTTCAAGAATCTTCTGATCCAGAATACTTATTATGAGGTACGTGACCAGAAAGGTTATCTCGCATTCCAATGTATCGACAACACGAGGGATGGATGGTTCTTTACCAACGGCAAGGGAATTCATGTTAACTGGGAGAAGACTTCCGATTACGGCGCGACAAGATACTATGACGATGACGGTAACGAGATTGCACTTAACACCGGTAAGACCATGGTATGTATTGTCGAAGACGGCGATTCCTTCCTGGTAGACGACCAGAAAATCGACTAGATCACAGTTTATCTGACCAGATACAAATAAGCTCCCCGCAGGATCCTGTCCCGTGAGGAGCTTGTTTATGCCTGTCTTAAAAGAATTTCTCTTCCATCAGCTTATCCAGAAGTTCCGCGAACAGGGTATTCGCCCACGCAAACCACGATCTTGTATATTCTTCCGGCAAAGACGGGTCAAAAGACTCATGCATATAATTTGTCCCCGCATGTGTCTTTGACAGCAGGTCCAGGCATCCGAGAATCTCCTCCCGGTCGACAGAAGTCAAGGCCTGCATAACGATACCGATGTGCCATACATATCCCTGCGGCGTATGCGGACTTCCCATCCCCTTCGCAATGCTCCCCTCAAAATAATAAGGATTATCTGCGGAGAGAAGAAAACGGCGGGTATTCTGATAGAGCGGATCATCTTTCCCGCAATACCCAAGATACGGCATAGCTAAAAGGCTTGGGGAATTGGCGTCATCCATCAGTTTATAGTTGCCAAAACCATCTGTCTCGTAGGCATATATCGTTCCATATTTGGGGTGATCCACCATACCATAATCCTGAATGCCATCCTGGATCTCTTCTGCCAGTTCACCACATCTTTGCGCAAGATCCTCTTCTTTATAGCATTCCCGGCAGATTTCCTGTGCATACCGAAGCGCGCACACCGCCATCATATTGGCCGGAATCAGATAGCCGAAGCTACAGCAGTCGTCGGAAGGCCTGAAGCCTGACCAAGTCATGCCCGTTACATTTACCGGACGTCCTAAGCCCTTACCCGGAAGCGTATCTGTCTTCACGCAATCATAACGTCTGAAATAATATGGCGATCTGGCATGATCCTGCTCCACCGTAAAGGTATCAACGATTGCCTGGATCATGTCATAGTATTCTTTCGTAAAGATCCGGTCAATTCCTGTGGTCTTCCAATACACATAGCCCAGATAGAGAGGTGCACATAAAGAATCCACCTCATATTTGCGCTCCCATACATGATCGTTCAAAATAGTATCATCCTGATGCCCAACGCCGCTCGCACTCTCATTAAAAGCATTGGCATAAGGGTCGATGCAGACAAATTCTGCCTGTTTCGCAATCACGCCTTCCAGGATCTTCTGTAATTCAGGATCTTCTTTCGCAAATTTCACATAAGGTTTCACCTGTGCTGCGGAATCACGCAGCCACATGGCCGGAATATCTCCGGTGATGACAAAATAAGAACCGTCTTCCAACTGCTTTACCGTGGTTTCCATCGTATTTAGAAAACATTGTGAGGCAAGCGGCGCAAGCCCCTCATAATGGGAACGGTAATATTCCTCAAGCATCGCCGCCCTTTTTTTCAAACTCTCCGGTATTTTCATAGCAACCATCCTTCCTTTCTCTCAGTCTGCTATCCCCTGTCTCTCTGGTTCCGGATCCTGCCGGCAATCTCTTTGGCTTCCTGGTTACGGAATCCGGCCTATTCCAGAAAGCAGCTTCTTATTTCTGCACTCTGACTGTCTTAACTTCAAATGCTCTAAACGGCAGGCTGATCTTGCCATCTTCCACGGGCAGTTCCTCCCTGACATTCTCCAGCATATCGCACAGATAAGCTTTACCCGCTGCAAAATGCAGATTCACCTCTGTCTGGACTGCTGCCTTTTTGGCCTCATACAGACGCAGAATCACATCGCCGCTTCCATCTTCCGCAGGTTTCATCGTATCCAGGATCACGTTCTCCTTGTCAATCGATACTGCGCTGAACGTTTCTACAAGTCCCGGTGTCACTGCAGGTTTTACATTCAGTTCATATCCCTGTCTGACCACATCGCAATCTGCAAAACTGCCTTCCCATGCAGTAAATGCATAAGTGAAGGAGTGCACTTCGTTATCCGCACGCATCTGAGGCGTCGCCGCTGCACGAAGCAGTGTCAGCTCCAGCACATTGTCATTCATGCTGATCCCATATTTACAGTCATTGAGCACCGCCGCCCCGTGTGCACCGTCGCAGAGTGCACTGTACTTATGGTTACATACCTCAAATCTGTCCTTATCGTATAATCTGGAACGATGAGCAGGCCGCTCCACATAGCCGAACTGCATCTCGTTGATACCATTTTCTGTGTACACATCCACCGGAAAGGCAACCTTTAACAGCCGATGAAGTTCTTTCCAATCTACCTCCGTATCAAACTCAACTCTCCTGCTGTCTGCTGCCAGACGGATATATTGTACGAAACTGGATTCGCTGATCTTACCGCTTACCTTGAGCCCACCTTCTAAACCGTCCCCGATCACCTCAACAGAAATATCTCTGAGCGCTTCCACTTCCTGTTCTATATAATTGGAATCAATATCCCATGCATCAAAGAGACGGGGAACATCCTTGTACAGATGGAACCGGTTCATCGGCTCTGCTGCAAACTCTCTGCCGGACTCATTTAGCACAAAGGAAACAAGTTCTCCCTTATGGCTCACTACTGCCTTAACCTGACTGTTTTGCAGCAAGTAACCGTCTTTAACTTCTTCTACAGACACCAAAGCCGCCTGATTGTCTGACTTCTCCGCCGGAAGCAGAGAAACCGCACCGCAGGAAGGAAGAGAGACAAGCGCCTTGACCTGGCCTTCTGCTGTCTGGATCGGAACTGCTTCTCCCGCAGGAGTCTGCGCACCCCTTGCAAACGTATCAGGCAGTTCTACCAACGCCTTTCTTGCAAAGCTGAGTGAGTTCCATACTGTCACAGCGTCCTGTGCCGTCTGATCAGCCAATGCTGCAAGAGCCTGTGCCTGCATATCCTGTGCGCCATCTATAATACCCTGATGCGCCTTCCTTGCCTCTTCATAAACCCGGCCGATGCTGGAGCCGGGAAGAATGTCATGGAACTGGTGTAAAAGAAGCTGTTTCCAGAGTGCATCTGCTCTGCCCAAGTCATACGCAAATCCGTGATCCATGGCAAGGCAGCTCCACAGTTCCATTTCACGTAGGGCAAGTTCACTGCGGCGGTTATTCTTCTTCACCGCTGCCTGGGAAGTATAGGTTCCTCTGTGGGCGCTGAAATACAATTCTCCTACATAAGTGTTAACCGGACCGCCCTTCTCCTCCATATCCTCGAAGAATTCCATAGGTCCTGCCATCTTGACTTTGACGCTTCCCTCCAGATCTTCCTGACGTTTCGCGTACTCCACATAGTCCCTTGCAGGACCGCCGCCGCCGTCTCCATACCCATAAGGCAACAGGAATGCATCCAAATCCTGCAGCTGTGTCCGGTTCTTCCAGACACGGTTTGCTTCCACCGGATCCGTGTGATACGTATAGCTGGTAGGTAAGAAGGAAACCACCTGTGAACCGTCCATCCCTTGCCAGGTAAAATAATGGTACGGGAACTGGTCTCCTTCATTATAGGACCAGAAGATTTTCTGGGTTACCAGATAGTCCACGCCACATCCCTTCAAAATCTGTGGCAGAGCCGCAGTATAACCAAACGTATCCGGCAGCCACAATACTCTGCTGTCTACGTCGAATTCTTCTTTATAATAACGTTTGCCGTGCACCAACTGCCGGATCAGTGCCTCGCCGCTGGCCATATTGGTATCCGGTTCCACCCACATAGCGCCATCTGCAATCCATTGTCCGCCTTTGATCGCTTCCTTAATTCTTGCAAACAGTTCCGGGTAATGTTCCTTACACATCTCATACGATGCCGGCTGACTCTGAATAAACTTATACTCCGGATATTCCTCGATCAGACGCAGCTGCGCTGCAAAAGTTCTCTCCGTCTTACGGTACGTCTCTGCCATCGGCCAGAGCCATGCCAGATCCAGGTGCGCGTTACCAATCGCATAAAATACCGGCGCGCTGGAACCATTCTTCGCTTCCATCACAGGGCGCAGCACCTTTCTTGCTTCCTGATAGGAACGGATCCTCCCTTCCATGGGCTGTTCAAAATCTACGATCAGTGTAAACTGCTCCAATGCCCTGGCAATCTTCGCCGCGCGAAGAGAAGTCTCATCCAATGTGCTCAAAAGTCTGTGTAATGTATCCACATCCATATAGAGCTGGTAGGCATCCTCATTCCAGATTCCATAGGTACATTTGCCTAACACTCTTCTCTTACCTTCCACCGCAGGATCCTCATAAGCGCCTGGCAGCACCGGGCCTGTGGCGCATCCGCCGCCTGCCGCATCCGGAAAATAATGTCCGGCGTAGGTTTCCATCAACAAGTCAAAATGCTCGCCGCCCTCTGCACAGAAGCTGAGCACATTATCCTCCACATAGTGATGCGGTTCATCTACCCAGGAGGCGCGGTAAGTGCCGAAAGATTTCCCGTTAACAAATAAAGTGGACTCCCCGTCAGGCTTTAAGTCCATCACGATCCGTTTTCCCTTAGCCTGTTCGGGTAATGTTATGCTGCCCTTAAACCAGCAGTATTCCCAGATCTTTCCCCAGGTATACCCAGGATCCACCGGCTCAAACGTCTGCTTTAACGCATCCTCAGGCGTTAAATACTCCATCGTCCGGAATGCTTCCCAGGTAATCTCCCCCAACGGCTCGTAGAAATCATCTTTCAGAGTCCGCATCCAATGAGCAACTCTGTCCTTCCATTCTGAATGCATCAGTTTCATGTTTCTTTCTCCTTCTTCCATAATTTGCATATTCTGTCCAAAAGCAACAACCGCACCGATCCTATCCAATAACATAGCATCGTTTTGTCATGTCATTGGATATATCTTATTAATTCCAATCTTATCATCCTTATCAGAATGAAGCAATATCTTTTCCTCTATATTCTATTTTTGGTCATATTGCATAATTTTTGTCCCTGTAATTGATAGATTATATAGATATATATTGATATGTCAAATATATCATTTTACTGTCTTGACACAGCCAAAGACACTCCGTTATAGTTATAATAAGAGATCCATTCAGCCGCCAGATTCATTGCCAAAAGAGGAGATCACCCTATGACAAAAACTACAAATCGACCCATGTACCAGCAGATTAAGGACGACCTCTTAACGCAGATTCGAACAGGACGCCTCTCTCCCGGAGACAGACTCCCCACGGAGCAGGAATTCATGCAGCAATACCACGTAAGCCGCATTACGGTCTCCAAGGCCTTAGGCGAGCTAAAAAACGAAGGAATTATCGAACGATTTCCCAATAGAGGCAGCTTTGTGTCTGAACCCAGGAGTGCTCTTGCCCTGCCAGTCATGAGCGAAACGGAAATGTTTCCTCCCGAAAAGGAATCCGCCTATATAGAGCGCAGAGATCTTCTGCCGGAAATCGCCTGTATCATCCCTTCTCTTAAGGATACCTTTTCTCTTTCTATGATAAACGGCGTGTTGTCTGCTTTTCCGGAAAGCAGATATATCTGTCATATATTCCAGAGCCAAAACCCGCAGATTGAAAATTACCTGTTAAAGCGATGTCTGGAAACAAAGATTGCGGGAATCGTACTGTTTCCCCAGGATCAGCCCTTTTTCAGTGATGAATTACTGTTCATGAACCTGCAGAAATATCCTCTCATTCTTTTAGACCGTTATCTGCCGCACCTGAACACCAACTATGTGATTGCTGACAACAAAATGTCAGGCAAATTATGCATGGAACATCTGCATGCTCTTGGACACAGACACATCGCTTTTGCCACCTCCTCGGATCGTAATACCTTCTCCATTCAATACCGGCTGGAAGGAATGCTTGACGCCGCAGACAATCTGAATCTGCCGGCGGACTCTGTGCACATGATTGACAACCTGGATGTGACCCATCCTTTCCATGAGTATCGGGACCTGTTTGTAAATCTGTTCTCCAAAGACAACGTCACTGCTCTCATTGCCGCTGAATGCCATACCTGTACTTATCTTTATAACCTATGCACCTGGCTGCAGGTGAATATCCCGGAGGAAATCTCTTTGATTTCCTTTGATAAACCCATGGAGGGAATCAGGGAACCCGACTTTTTCACTCATATCAACCAATCTGAATACCTTATGGGACAGGAAGCAGGCAGCCTTCTCAGAAGACGTCTGGAGGAACATGACATGAATATTTACCACAAAGTCATCACCCCCACATTGGAAATCCGTCATTCCACTGCGATGCATCTGTCCGAAGTATCAGACGAAAAGAAAACCGGATCAGACGGCTGACATCCGACTGATCCGGCAAAAAACATAAGAATCTTACATCATGGTATCATCTTTGAGAACCTCTGCCAAACTGATTCTGCGCACATTTTGCCACGCAAGGTAATATGCGAAAGCCACAGAACCCAACACCGTTATCATAAAAGCAATCACCGGAATCATCGGCGCCTGAGCCAGGAATTCCCCCGCTTCCAGATAACTCATTTCCAGCATATACCACACTGCAAGAACCGTCAGCGGAAGGGCAGTAAGAATCGGGCGTAAGGCCAGGACCAGCGCCTCAACAGCAAACATCTTCCGCAGTTGGTCAGGCGTCATGCCAATCGACATGTACCGCGCAAATTCCCGTTTTCTCTGGCGCACAAATCCTGATGTATTGGAAAACACATTTCCGATCCCGATAACTGCAAGCAGAACACAGAATCCCCCAAATATAGCCATTATACCCCGGATCTGTTTGTTATTTGTCTCATATTCCTGGATTCGGTTTTCACATTCTATCGTATATTTTCCACTGAAAAGCGCAGCCACTTTCTCCTGCTGCATATGCAGCTCATTTAATGTTACATTTTCCCTGGTCCGGATACAGAGATAACTGTCTTCTTCTGTTCCCCCTATCTGCTCTTTCATCTCTTTCCATAGGGATACCGGAATAAAATGCACCAGTTCATAGTAGTCAATCGAGGCATATTCCTCTCTCAAAGCAGGCACCTTTTCTGTATAAAAAAGGACGGGGATCTTGGCTGATCTTTCTTCTTCCCCTGACTTTCTTAATATGCTTACCGCATTTTCTTCCGTGCCGGACATCTTTACATAGGGCATAAAGTTTGGATGTCTAAAATCCGGATCTGTCACATCGCGGATCTGATTTAATATGACTGCTCCTGTAAGCTGCGGCGGAGCGCCAATCTGTTCACAATAAGCCAGAAAACTATGATCATCCAGTATAATAATCGGGGCATTTACCAGCCATCCGTCATCGGTCTGTGTTACAAGCGCTTCGGAAGCATGAGAAAATCCGCCAAAAGATTGCATGTCGTCGCTCATCTCCTCCGCTGTGATCAGTCTCTTTGCCTTTGCTTTCTGATACACAATAGCGCTTTTCAGCCCGGTAAGCCCTTGAATGGCACCCGTTTCTTCCAAATCATTCATTTCCATATCTTTTATGGTAATCATGATATCCCATACGCCTTGATACCTTTCAAAATAGGTTTCCCTCGTACTGATCCCGGAAAGAGTAAAGAAACACTGCATGATTGTAAAGGCCAGAAACGCAAGTATAAGGGACAAAGATGCCGTCCGTAAGGCTTTTCTCTGCGCTTTCAGGGCATTACCGGCTAATTCTCCTTCCACGCCAAACAACAGCTTGAGGAAATAAAAATTCTTCCGGCGCTTTAACTGCAATTCTTCAGTATTTCTGATCGCTTCCAGCGGCGTCAGCCTGCTTAACTTTCTGGCAGGAAACCATGCGGAGATCCATATGGTCATGACCGTGACAAGCAATGTCAGCAGGAGAACAAGTGGATGATAACCTGGAACTGATTTATGTCGTCCCGGAATGTCATTTCCCAGCAGACCATTCAACAACTGTATTACTCCCAGACTGCCCGCGATGCCAAGCAGATCCCCAAGCAGGATCGGTACAGTACATAGAAGGACTGCTTCCTGCAAGAGACAGCGCCGGATCTGCTTTGGCGTCGCACCAATACTTGAAAAAATACCAAACTGATGAATCCTTGCATTCATGGACACTGCAAAGGCATTGTGAATGATCACAATCAATGAAAAGGATGCCAGCGCCATGATCAGAAGAAACAATGGAAACACCAGCCTTGGCGCCGTATCTTTCGAATCCCGGATCAGATACATTGCCAGAAGTCCATAATGATAGATTACATTTTCCGGTGGAGCGCCAACCATCTCGGCGATACGAGGCATGTCGGAGAAAACAGATCCCATGTCATCAAAGCAGATCTCTATTCCCTGATCCGTAACCACAGCCTCTTTTACATTGGCATAATTTCTGACCGCTTCTATCTCTTCTGACTCAAATTCTCCTATGATCCGGCTCTGCCAGCCGCCTTCTTCCAGCACAATCCTCTCCACCTCATACTTCCATGCGTTATAAAACAGCCCGCACAATAAAGATAAGAGTAGCGCTGAGAGAAAGGCCGAGAATCGAACAGATCGGCTTGCAGAACGGTTATTTCTGATATACCCCAGTGAGTAATCTTTCCACATATCCCTTACCTCCTCCGCTCATCGCGGACGATACGGCCATCCGCAATGGTAATAATACGTTCCGCTTCTAACGCTGCCTTTTCATCATGAGTGATCAACACGATCGTCTGCTCCAAATTGCGGTTGGAGAGTTTCAACAGATCCAGGATCTCCCTGGAATTCTTCTGATCCAGATTTCCGGTCGGTTCGTCCGCCAGAAGCAGCGCCGGGCGGTAGATCAGCGAACGCGCAATCGCTGTTCTCTGCTGCTGGCCGCCGGATAACTGGTTCGGCAATGCCTCAAGCCTGTCGGCGATACCAAGAGAATTCACCACTTTGTCAAAATACTCCTGATTCGGTTTTTTCTTATCAAGAGCAAGCGGCATAAGGATGTTTTTTCGCACCGTAAGCGTAGGAATCAGATTATAAAACTGGTACACCAATCCCACCTTTCTACGTCGGAAAATCGCTGCCTGTGTCTGGTTTAATCCGGAAAGATCTGTTCCGTCTATGATGATTTTACCTGCTGTCGGTTGATCTACACTGCCAAGAAGATGCAGAAGCGTAGACTTGCCAGAACCAGAAGCCCCGATGATCGCCACAAATTCCCCCTTGCTGACTGTCAGATCGATCCCATCAAGCGCCACTACCTGACTGTCGCCGGAGCCATATACCTTCTTAACTCCTTCACATTTTAGAATCTCCATTGTTTGATTTTCTCCTTCCCTCTGCCTGTCTCTATCGCTCTTCTAAAGAACAGTATAGCAAACGAAAGTGACAACTCAGTGACAATAAAAATGAATTTCAAAAAGCGCGCCGCCGTCAGGCCTGTTCACAGCCCGTATACTCCCGTTCTGGCATTCTATTATCTCCCTGGACAGCGCCAATCCGATCCCAATACCACCCTCACCTGCATTCTGCCCCCGGTAGAACCGTTCAAAAAGATGCGGAATATCTTCTTTCGCAAATCCCTCCCCATCATCCCAGATCAGAATTTCCGTATAAAAAGGATTCTGTGCATAGGAACAATGAACGGTTCCTCCACGATGATGCTCCATACAATTTTTCATCAGGTTCATCACCGCCTCCATCGTCCAATCCAAATCTACCAGAATGCTCTGCTCGCCCAGCTCCGGTATATCGACAGAAACACCAGCGGCGGCAAGCAATTCCTGCAGGTTCTCCGCTGCCAGGACAAGCAGCGTGAAAACATCCACTTCTCTCTCCTGCAGCGGCAGCGTCCCGGCATCAATCCTTGACAGCACCAACAGAGCTTCCTCCAGATGTGTCAGCCTTGCAAGCTGTTTCTCCATCTGTTCCAGGTGTTTCTTACTGCTGTCTGAACAGGAAGCAGAATGCTCTGCAGCATTGTGTTTCATCATTTGTACAGAAAGAAGAATAGCTGTGATCGGCGTTTTGATCTGATGCGCAATATTTGCCAGATTTTCTGCAAAATCATTCTTAGCCCGCACAGCAGAATCCTTTGTGTGATAGAGATATGTCACTGTCTTATAGATCTCGTCTTCCAGTTTAGCAAACTCATCCTCCCCGAAAGCAGAAAGAACAGGTGCCCTGCCAATAGTTGCCTGCTCCAGATATTTTGCCAACGCCTGGATCCGCACGGCTTCCATTCGATTTCTGCGCCAAAAGGTAAGGAAAAAGAACAGGATTCCTGTCGCAAAACTGATGCTTGCAAAGAGAAGCGTCTTCCCGGCATGTTCTTTGATTGCGGCAGCCAAGATTGATTTTACCACCGGATCCCTCTCTGCCACTTCACCGCAGATTTCCTTTACCAGATCAAACATACTCCGGCTATAATAGAGGGAAAGAAGCATCACAGAAACAGCAACAGCGATCATGCTGATGGATGCTGTAAATCCCAAAATAACTAATCTGTTTTTTGCTCCGCTCATTGAGTCTTCCCCTTTCACTGTAGAACAACTTAAACTGGCCCTATGCTTCTCTGCTTCCTGTTCGTTTCCGTTCCTGCCCGGAAGCAAAATCTGAATACGACAAAATAAAAACCCCGAAAAAGCAAATGTTTTTCGAGGTTCTCATAAGAGGCGCAGACCGGATTTGAACCGGTGAATCAGGGTGTTGCAGACCCACGCCTTACCGCTTGGCTACTGCGCCTTATATTTATAACAATAGAAGATTCAACAATGACTCCAACGGGAATCGAACCCGTGTTACCGCCGTGAAAGGGCGATGTCTTAACCGCTTGACCATGGAGCCTTCTTTTTTCAATTGCCCAACAAGCAATCTCAACAAAAAACATGATACCATGTTTCAAGCGGTTTGGCAAGGAAAAAATAATTTTTTTGTCTTTTTATTATTGGTCCAGTGTTTCCTCCTGCAGCCTGTCAAATTCCGCCATGCACTCATCCACGGTTGCACCGTTTAACAGTTTGCGCACTATAAGGCAGGTATTTCCCCACTGCTCCAGCTTCATATTTGCATTCGCGCCAAGAACATAAATATTCTCCTGAATTCTATCATTCAAAGGTTTCAATGCCGGAATACATTCTACCATCACATTCTTGGAAGGTGAAATCACTTTATTCGTTTCCGCATAGGTCTGAAGCGCTTCGTCAGATAACATGACCTCCAGTGTTTCCATCGCCTCCTGTGCGTGTTTCGCTTCCACGCCAATACCAAGTCCTGTCATAGGCATCACCGGCATCTGCCCCCTGTTGCTGGGAAATCCAATCACCACCATCTCAAAATCCGGATCCCCATAAGCCGTGTCCGTATTTGCCGCTCCCCAGTAAGCCATCACAATAGGTGTCTTCTGTGCCATAAAATCAGCACCTTCTCCCTCTATTGCCTCGCTCACATAAGCTTTCGCGGCATCAATATACCCTTCATCAATCATGCTCTGTAAAAACTCAAAACCAGGCCGCATATAATCGCTATACTTGCTTTCCCCACTGTTGAGTGCTGCAATCTCAGCCTCCGTATTTCCTCCATTGTACAGGTCTGCATAGGCCTGCGCCAGAACAAAAGTCTCCAGCCACCACCTGTTCGCGCCAACTGGCGTTTCATATCCATTTTCTTTCAATACTCTACAGCATTCCAGGAATTCCTCCGGTGTCTCCGGCAGTGTAAGGTCATACCTGTCAAAGATCTCTTTGTTAATGAAAAGTCCATAAGCTACCACTTCCTGCGGAATCGCCACTAATTTTCCATTAACTACATTCGCAGTCTTTACCATATCTCTCAAGTTTGCCGCACACGAAAGCCCAGACAAGTCCATCAGCTTTCCTTCTTCCCCCAAGATCTTAATGACATCCGGATTCAACAGATAAATGTCATCCATATTGTTACGTGCTCTGTCCAGTGCAACCTCATCGTAAGTCTTATCTTGATAATCCTCTGCCGTGTAAGTCACATAATGTACCGTTACGCCTAGCTTCTCTTCTGCCATGGTCACTGTTTTATCTGCTGCGCTTCTTGCGACATTAACACTGTCTACTTCTGTTTTCTCCATCGGGCTGTAGAAACTCACATTCCTTTCTTCCTCTGATTGCTCTATAACCAAATTCCTACTGCCTTCTTGATCTCCGCAAGCTGATAGCAAAAGCATTGTCCATAGGAAACTCGCCGCAGCTCCTAAAATTTTATATTTTTTTCTCCTTCCCATACTCTGTACCCCTGTTAAACTCCTAAATTCTCTTCCTGATTCTTATATCCGCCATTTTTTACTTTCCATGCTGCAAACGCATAGAATCATAATGCAGACTTTTCCAGTCTAAGGGAACGTACTATCTACTCAGCAATATGGCATTGGATTTCCGTTTACTTCCCTTGTACATATTGTCGTATAATCTGTTTCAACAATGTTACATCGACCGGCTTCGCCAAATGCACATTCATACCCGCCCGCAGCGCTTCCTTCTCATCTTCCGCAAAAGCATTCGCTGTCATTGCGATGATGGGAATCGTAACAGCATCCTCTCTCTCTAACGCGCGAATTGCTCTTGTCGCCTCATAACCGTTCATCACTGGCATCTGTACATCCATCAAGATCGCATCAAATTCTCCCATCCTGGAATCTGCAAATCTTTCTACAGCCATCTGGCCATTCTCAACAATCTCACATCCGGCATTCTCTATCAATAAAATTTCCCGTAAAATCTCCGCATTGATCTCATTATCCTCAGCCGCCAGGAAATACATACCTTCCAGATTGCTGTTTTCTCCTTCCTGTCCGCCATACTCCTCTTCTCCACCACTCTGTAAGCTCATAATTTTCTCTTTCAGAGCTGATACGAAAAAAGGCTTCTGCATAATCGCTGTCTCTTCTATCTGTAATTCCTCTGTTGTTTCTTCTTCATACCCCTGTAGAAGCAGCAGGAAAGCCTGCGGCGCAATTTCCTTGATCTTTCCTATCATCTGGGCTGCATCCATACCCAATTTATCTCCTTCTAACAGTATCATCTGATACTCTTTCCGTGCAGCAGTATTTTCCTGAATCAACTGAATTGCTGACTCAATACTCTGTGCAGTATCTACTGTCACATCCAGATTCTGCATGAGCTCTCGTATGTTATCTCCACTCTGCACATCACTGTCCACTAACAGCATGCGGGAAATCCCACTCTTCTTCCAGAACTGTTTATCCATCTGTTCTTCGGGGATCCGAAATTCCAACTCCACCCGAAAGATACTTCCCTGATCAACCACACTGGAAACATCTATCGTTCCTCCCATGAGCTCTACAATGTTCTTCGTGATCGCCATGCCAAGACCGGTTCCCTGTACTTTATTTGTTGTACTGTTCTCTGCCCTGGTAAAAGCATCAAAAATCGTCTTCAGATATTCCGGTGTCATACCATAGCCATCATCTTCCACCTCAATCCTGATATGTTCAAACTGATCAGAACGCTGTTTGAGTCCAATGATCCGAAACCAGATATTACCGCCTTCCGGCGTATATTTTACTGCATTGGAGAGAAGATTAATCAATACCTGATTGACTCTCGTCTCATCTCCCATCAGATATTCATGTTTGATCCCTGTAACCTCTACATAGAACTTCTGCTCTTTAGCCCTGACCATTGGCCGAATAATCGCATCTACTGATGATACCAGATCATTTAAGGTGAATTCCTCCACGGAGAGAACCACTTTACCGCTCTCAATCTTCGATACATCCAAAATATCATTGATCAGCCCCAATAGATGTTCTCCTGAGGCTTTAATTTTCCTTGTATATTCTCTTACCTTATCTACATTTCCCGCATCCCTTTCCAGCAGCATTGTAAATCCCAGCACAGCATTCATCGGTGTACGGATATCGTGGGACATATTCGACAGAAATGTCGTCTTAGAATTACTTGCCATCTGCGCTGCCTGTAATGCTTCCGCTAACTGCCTGTTATGGATCTCGCGCTCCTCTTCCTGTTCTTTTCTGATCTTATTCTGCTGTCTCTGGTTGATATAATATAATATGCAACACAAGAAAAAAGCGATCAGCATCACGGCAACAACAATAAAAATATTCTGATTCACTGTCGCACCTTCCTGCTGAATGGCAGTAATCGGCACATACCCAATCAGATAGATCGTCCCGTCATTCACAGACCACATATAATTCAATGCTTCTTTACCACGTATATCATGTTCAAACATGATATTCTTACCGCTTCTTATGGCTGCACTCGCCTCTGCCAAAAGCGCTTCTTCCTGAATATCATTCGCCCGGTAAAAATCCTGTAGATTCAGATGTCCTGCATCTCTTTGTCCCATTCCTTTCGGTTTCAAGACAAGCCTCTCTGTTTCTGCATCCATAATATAGAGCATTGCTTTCTTGTCATAAAAGCCATTCGGAAGCGACCGGTCCAAGGAATCATAAATATATTCGACATAGAGCGTTGCGATCTCTTCCCCCTCTTTTTCAACAGGACATTTCATGCTATAAGCCCATGTACCCATATAATTCAGATAGGACTGTGAAATCGCCACGCCATTTACCATTCCTCCGGCTGAAAAGTCCAGTCCCTCCTCTGTAAATACCTCTCCTGTGCTGGAAATTCCTTCTGTATCGCCCTCCCGTATTAAAGAAACTTTTGTCATAAGCTGACTTCCATTATAGGAACGTATATGGTTCTCCGGGTCCTCCGCCGCTGCAATCTCCTGTGCCATCAACTGTTGAAACTCTGCCTCTTTGTTTAAAATTGCCTCTATTGTACACTTGATCAAATCCAGTGTTTCGTTCAAATTCTGAACCGCTGAAGCAGACATCTCCGTAGAGATCTTCCGCGATACAGAAAATACTACCGCTCCTAAAATGGAAAATACTAAAATAATAGAAAGAAACAAAGTAACTCCTTTATCTATCTTTCCTTTGTTCTGTTTCTCTTTCATTTCCCTTCCCCGTTTACAATTCTATAGTCTATTTTATACAGACCATATAAGTTATTGCCTTAATATTATCATGAATCTATGTAAGAAACAAGCACAATCCCATGCCGCTTTTATTGGGCAGCTTCCCTCTCCATGCATTTGCATCACAAAAAAGCTGCAGACATTATTGTCTGCAGCCTCTCCTAACTCATCAATCAACCTCCCCGAGTAGGGCTCGAACCTACAACCCCGCGGTTAACAGCCGCGTGCTCTACCATTGAGCTATCGAGGAAAATTATAACTCTGTGGGACATACCCTCAAAACCGAACCTGATGATCCTACTACAATGCTTTTGGTTAAGCCCTCGACCGATTAGTACTCATCAGCTCAATGCATTGCTGCACTTACACCTTCAGCCTATCTACCTCGTACTCTTCAAGGGGTCTTACAGATGAACTTGTTCATCCTGGGATATCTCATCTTGAGGGGGGCTTCACGCTTAGATGCCTTCAGCGTTTATCCCTGCCGGACTTGGCTACCCTGCCATGGCGTTGGTCGCCAACAGGTGCACCAGCGGTCCGTCCATCCCGGTCCTCTCGTACTAAGGACAGCTCCTCTCAAATATCCTACGCCTGC
>CAJTRA010000007.1:143145-143403 GCA_910578345.1 uncultured Lachnospiraceae bacterium
AATGGGCGAACAGCCCAACCCTTGGGACCTGCTACAGCCCCAGGATGCGATGAGCCGACATCGAGGTGCCAAACCACTCCGTCGATGTGAACTCTTGGGAGTGATAAGCCTGTTATCCCCAGGGTAGCTTTTATCCGTTGAGCGATGGCAATCCCACTTTATACCACCGGATCACTAAGTCCTACTTTCGTACCTGCTCCACCCGTCGGTGTCACAGTCAAGCTCCCTTATGCCTTTGCGCTCTCCGAATGGTTTCCG
>CAJTRA010000008.1 GCA_910578345.1 uncultured Lachnospiraceae bacterium
GTATGTACAAATCTGGATTATGATGTGGCAAAAATCATCAGGATCAATCAGAAAAGATGGGAGATCGAAGAATGCTTTCGGATCATGAAAACAGAATTCAAAACAAGGCCTGTGTATCTTTCCAGAAAGGACCGGATTACAGCCCACTTTACGACATGCTTTGCTGCTCTCGTAATCTACAGAATACTCGAAAAGAAACTGAAAGAACAATACAGCTGCGAAGAAATCCTCGGAACCCTGAGAACGATGGATATGGTAATCGCTCCCGGAGAGGGATATATTCCCGCTTACACAAGAACAGATTTGACAGATGCATTGCATGATACTTTTGGTTTTAGAACAGACTATCAGATTACTTCTCAAAAAAATATGAGAAAAATTTTAAACCAGACCCGGAAGAAACAAAAATAGCTACATACTCTTCGATTAAGAAAACCTCACAAACAGCATATTTATGCTATCTGTGAGGCTTTTATCTTTTCTCAACTGTCAAAGATGGGATATAAATGAATCATAAGAAATTGTATTTTTATCGGTTTTCCTTTTTGTTACCCTAAAGTCACAATTAAACAGACGGGACGACCGTCCGGAACAAAAGGAGGAAAAAGAATGAAGAAGAAACTGGTAAGCGGTTTGCTGGTAATGGCCATGACAGGTTCTCTGCTCGCAGGCTGTGGAAACGGAGGCAGTGATGGAGGAAGCAGCGCAGCGTCTTCAGACAGCGGCAGTACAGAGGCGGCATCAGATGACGGGGCTGCAGCCGAGACAGAAGCGGCATCCGACGACGGGGCCGCAGAAACGGGAAGCAAAGACGGATCTTATGATCTGACCTTATACACCATTAACTCCACGGATGAGGATTTCCCTGACTGGCTGGCGAATGTGGAAGGCGCTACGGGCTTAAAGATCAATGTGATCGCAGCGCCCACAGACTCTGACACAAGACAGCAGAAGATCACAACAATCCTCTCCACAGGCGATGCAAGCGTGGATATCCTGGAGATCAATGATGAGATGAGCGCGTCTTTCAAGAATTCCGGCTGGCTGGAAGGATTAAATGACACCGTCATGACAGAAGATATCCGTGGGGAATTCCCACAGGGTTATGTGGCAGATATGATCACAGACAAGAATGGACAGATCATCGGTGTTCCTGGTTATTCAGGCTACCTGGCATTCTGGGTAAATCAGCAGATCTTGGATGAAGTGGGAATCACTTCCCTCGATACGAAAGAAGATTTCATGAAATATCTGGAGACAGCTTCCGGCGACGGCAGATACGGTTACGGCGGTTCCTGGGAGAAGACCTATGTATTCAACGAGATCGCACAGTTTGTCAATATGTTTGGCGGCGACTATCTTGACTGGACGAATCCGGCCAACAGGGAAGCGATGGAGTTCATCCATGAGATGGTAGAAAAGGGGTATACGCCCATTGACCAGATCGCTGACAAGTACGAACAGATGAATCCGAAATTCAATGACGGCAAATATGGCAGCCTGTTTATGTGGGGATTGGGAACAGATTACGATAAAGCCGGCATGCTGGGAGCGGACAAGATTCATATGGCAATGGTGCCGCAGCTCTCTGATCAGAAATACATCTTCACAGATTCCTGGAGCTATGTACTTAATACAGCATCCCAGAATAAAGACGCCGCGATCAAATTCCTGCAGTATATGGCCAGTGAAGAAGGCATGAAAGCTTCCTATGAAGCGTTCGACAGATATCCGGCAAGGAAGGATGTGGCGGCAAAAGTTGTGCCGGATACGGATCCTGCGAAGGAAATGTATTCCAGGTACGCAAATGAGTGTGTGGTAAAAGGACGTCCGATGCTGCCGCAGACCATGGAATTCATCTCTGCTATGGGAACGATCTTCCAGTCTTATGTAAAAGATGAGATTACATTAGACGAGTTCTGTGCAAAAGCGCAGGAGTATGTAGAGACTTATAACAACTAATCAGTATTTTGATACAGGACGGAGGCAATGCGGCGGACAACATGCAGATTGTCCCTGTGTTACCTCCTTTGTCTGTTTTTGTTGCAGAGGATAGGAAAAAGGAGGATCGCATGATCAATAAAAAATCACTTCAGTGGATTGCCTGGGTACTGATCTTACCGGTATTGCTCCTGCGGGGATTTACCACGATCTACCCAATTTTTAAAACAGTAGTTAACAGCTTTTACGATATCAGGATCTTAAGCGGTGTCCATGAGTTTGCCGGGATATCTAATTATCTCAATATCTTTAAAGATCAGAAAGTGCTCACGACGCTGGAGTTCACCGGAATCTTTGTAGTCGTATCCATGCTCTTCCATGTTGTATTGGGAGTGGCGCTGGCACTGATCCTGAATATGAAATTCAGAGGACGGCGTTTCCTGCGCACGATTGTCCTGATTCCCTGGGCAATGCCCGCGGTCGTGATCGGTATGGCCGGCAAATGGGCGTTTAACAATGATTATGGTCTGATCAATGACCTGATCCGCCGTTTCGTTCCCAGCTTTGAGTTAAGCTGGCTGATCGATACGAGCACGGCAAGAGCGGCAGTCATTGCCTTAGATCTTTGGAAAGACCTTCCGTTCTTTGCGATTCTGGTCTTATCCGGGCTGCAGTTCATCTCCAGTGATATTTATGAAGCGGCTAAAGTGGATGGCGCGAATGGGATCAAATCGTTTCTTTATATTACTCTGCCGCTGATCACAAGAAATGTGCTCACGCTTTGTATTCCTTTTACACTCTGGCGGTTGACCGGGTTCGATCTGGTCTACTCCATGACTTCCGGCGGGCCGGGCGAGGATACGTCCCTGATTGCTTACCGGATCACAATGGAGGCTTTTACCAATCTGAATGTAGGCTATGCTGCTGCGCTGGCAGTGCTTCTGTTCCTTGTCATGGCAGTATTTTCATGGTTCAATATGCGGTTTATGAGCCGTTTTGAAGACTGATCGGGAGGAGAGGAAAATCATGGAAAAAAATATGGATATGAAATATAGAGTATACAGATGGCTTTCAGTAGTGATCAAGTGGGTTCTGTTTGCAGTGGTGGCATTTTTCATTCTGTTTCCGGTTTATTGGATCTTTATTTCCTCGATCACGCCGCCGGGAGAACTGTTCAAGAAGCCGATCGATTATCTGCCGGATCACCCGACGTTAGATAGCTATCGTTTTCTGATCGAGAATGTAGGGCTTCTTTCGAAGATCGGCAGCACAGTCATCATCATCGGTGTTACACTGGTAGTGGGTACGATCATCTGTGTGATGGGCGCATATGCATTCGCAAGATTCCGTTCAAAAGCCATCAGTGTGGCCTTTGGCTTCATCGTGGCGACGATGTTGATCCCGGAAGTCGTTACGGCGCGTCCGCTCTACGAATTTATGCAGAAGGTGAAATTGTTTGATACTTACCCAGGGCTTATTATTCTCTATATCAGTTCAGTCATTCCCTTTACGGTACTGATCTTAAGAAACTTCGTGTCGGAGATCCCGGTCTCCCTGGAGGAAGCAGCCTCCATCGACGGAGCGAATTTTGTACAGAGATTGTTCTTAGTCGTGCTGCCGCTTATGAAGCCGGCGATCGCGACGGTGTGTATCATTAATTTTATCAACTGCCTGAATAACTTTTTTACCCCATTATATTATTCAAATGGGATTCAAGTACTCAGTGTGGCTATTGTACAACTGCCGCTTCGTGATAATATGTATGGTGTACCATGGGATCTGGTGAGCGCTATGGGCTGGATCATCCTGCTTCCGATCATTATTTTTGTGGCAGTGTTTGAGAAACAGATTATGGATGGTATTATGGCTGGCGGGGTTAAAGCGTAGCACAAGAAGTACTTCTAAGGCTTGCGCCATAGGACGCTTCGCCAAGAAGTACTAATCTTGTGCGGGAGAAATGCCCAAAAGCGGGGCATTCTCCCAGCAGTGGTAAACAGATGACAGACAGATAAGGAGGATTTCGTATGTATCAGAGTTTTATTGGTGGGCTGGGGGCATTGCCTCTGGCGAAACATGGGAAGAGCAGGTCGATCAACTGTGAAAATCCGCATGGAGAGAAGGGGAAGGGCGGCATGGCTGAAAGTGTCCTGGGGCCTTCCAGAAAAGGGGCGCCCTGTATTCATGGGCTTGCACCCGGAAGTGTGACGACATTAGCACAGATTGAGGGATCCGGCGTGATCCAGCATATCTGGATGACGGTGACGGACAGAACGGACAGGGATTATTATGTACTGCGGGATCTTGTGCTCAGGATGTACTGGGATGACGAGGAGACGCCTTCCGTGGAGACGCCGCTGGGTGACTTCTTCTGCTGTGGCTTTGGCAGAGGGTGTATTGTCAATTCCATGCCGATCGTGGTCAATCCTGCGCGGGGCATGAACTGCTATTTCCCGATGCCTTTTCACAAGAGCGCAAGGATCACGCTGGAAAATCAGCATGAGGTCGAGGTGCCTGCCTTTTTCTATCAGGTGGATTATCTTCTGACGGAGGAACTGCCAGACGATATCTGTTATTTCCATGCACAGTGGAGGCGGGAGCGGCTCACGCAGTTACAGAGAGATTACACCATCTTAGATCAGGTGAAAGGAAGAGGCCACTATGTGGGAACTTATATGGCGCTGACGGCGTTAGAGCGCTACTGGTGGGGAGAAGGCGAGATCAAGTTCTATCTGGACGGAGATGATCGTTATCCTACGATCTGTGGGACGGGAACAGAGGACTACTTCGGCGGTGCCTGGAGCTTCGCCAGCCAGAGGGATGGCAGGACCGTGGAGAATACCTATTCTACGCCGTTTATGGGATATCCTTATTATTCCCATCATGATTTGGACGTACATAATTTCTACCATAATGATGACACACTGCCTCAGAGAGGATTCTATCGCTGGCATATTATGGATCCAGTGCTCTTCGAGGAGGATCTTAGGGTGACGATCCAGCAGATCGGGACATGCCATAAGGGGAATTTCGAACGTCAGGATGATGTGGCGTCTGTGGCATACTGGTATCAGTCAGAACCGCATGCTCCATTTGGACCGTTGATGAAGAAAGAGGACAGGTGGCCCCGATGAATCGGGGCTTCTGTTCCGGAGACCAGAGTCTTTGGGGTGGCTTGGAATCGCTGGCGCTCCAAAGGTACGGCCGGGCCAGGTCTGTCAGCCTGGAAAATCCTTCTGGGGCAAAAGGGAAAGCCGGCATGGCAAAAAGCAGCCTCGGCCCTTCCAGAAAAGGGGCGCCGTTTCTTGTCAAAATGGCAGCAGAAAGCATAGTGACACTGGCGGAGATTGATGGCCCTGGCGTGATCGGACACGTTCTCCTGACGGTGACGGAATTCACAGAGACGAAACAGCGTGCGATGAGCGATCTGGTGCTTAGGATATATTGGGATGAGGAAGAGGTGCCATCGGTCGAGGCTCCTCTGGGCGACTTTTTCTGTTGTGGATTTGGGAGAGAGCGCAAAGTCAATTCTATGCCGATCGTGGTCAATCCGGCTCATAGTATGCAATGTTATTTTCCGATGCCCTTCCAGAAGAAAGCAAAAGTTACGCTGGAAAACCGACATGCGGAGGAGATCCCGGTAGTCGCCTATCAGATCGACTATGTGTTGACGGATGAGCTGCCAATGGATATTAGATATTTTCATGCACAGTGGAGAGGGGAACAGATCACACAACGGCAAAAGGAATATACACTCTTAGATCAGGTTAAGGGCAACGGCCACTACGTGGGAGCTTATCTTACATGGACGCGATCACCACAGAATGGATTCTATCGCTGGCGTATCATGGATCCAGTGATCTTTGAAGAGGAACTTAAGGTGACGATTCGGAGGACTGAGATTTTCGGGGAAAAAGATACAGCCAGTCTGGAGGAAGTGGCGTCTGTGGCATACTGGTATCAGTCAGAACCGCATAATTCATTTAGGTTATTGAGGAAGAAAACGGACAGACGACTATAGGAAAGAGACTATTGGTACTGGCCTAGCATTGGGGGATGCTATATTATGAAAAAGAGAGGAGAAAGTCATAGAAAGATATTTTGGACAGCAACCATAGGGATCGCGCTGGCGGTCGTAGGATTTGGCGGTTGCGGAAGGAAAGAAAATACGCTGAAGACGGCAGAGGATGCGGTAGAACCTGTGTGGGAGGATGAGATCACAGTCATGCATGTGGATGCAGGAGACGCCAGATTTGTGGCGTATGTTGAGGAATTGCAGGAGAGGCTGCAGATGAAAATCAATCTGCTGCCTTATCCGGCAAATGCCGATTCCCGTCATGCGAAAGTATCTTCGCTTTTGGCGGCAGGAGATTCCTCCGTGGATATTTTTGCGGTAAATGATGAGATGATCAACGCCTTTAAGAATGAAGGATATCTGGAGCCGCTGCAGGATGATGTCATGAATGAAGAGACTGCCTGGGCCTTTCAACAGGAATATCTGAGGACGACGACGATGGTAGGGGATCAGATCTATTCGGCGCCCTATATGCTGGATGTTCTGGCGCTCTGGATCAACGAGGAATATCTTAAAGAGGCTGGACTTACCGGGATCGAGACAGAAGAACAGTTTAGGAGCTTTCTCGCCTATGATTGGGGAGAAGGACGCTATGCTTATGGCGGATCCTGGGAGAAGACGTATGTGTTTAACGAACTGGGAGAATTGATTAACCTTTTCGGGGGAGATTATTTTGACTGGGATAATGAGAAGACAAGGGAAGCGGTTCTTTTTTTGAAAGAATGTATCGACCGTGGGTATACGCCAAAAGACCAGATGATTGACCAGTATGAACAGATGAACCAGAAATTCATTGACGGAAAATATGGGATGGTGTTTATGTACAGCGGCAGCTTCAAGAAATATATGGATGCAGGAGTATATGGAAAAGACAAGATCCATGTGACGCCGCTGCCGGATCTGGGCGGCAATCATGTGACCTATATCGGAACCTGGCAATATGCGTTGAATAAAGCATCAAAACACAAAGAGACCGCAAAGCGGTTTATGAGCTATGCGGTCAGCCGGGAGGGGAGCAGACTCTATGCCGAGATGTTGAACAGTTTTCCGGCCAGAGCAGATCTTCTGGGTGAAGATCTGGATATTACCGGATATGCGGAAATATGTGATTTCCTGAATTCCGTGGAAATGCAGGTACGCCCGATTCCGGCCAACTCTATGGAGTATATTGAAACAGTGGGAGAGCTGTTCCAGAAATATATGTTGGAGGAATTGGACTTAGACAGCTACTGTGACCAGATGCAGGAGCTTGTCGATGAGAATATCAAATAGACTATCAAAATAAAGATATCTTCCGGTGTCAGAGATGCTGACAGCCCGGAAGATATTTTTTTGTGTGACATATATGTTCAGAATGAAATAATGCGTTCTTTCTTTTTGGGAAAAGTTCTATAGAAGTTGTAGAAATGTCTACAGTTTGATACAATAACAATAATATTGGTACCGAAGGAGTTCTTATGAGAAAGCGAGCCAGAGAAATTGAGTTTGATGTAGATGCCTATACGGCTAGATTGATTGGACGGGAAAATGTATCGAAGTTGGAAGGCGCAGTGCTTGAAATCGTGAAAAATGCCTATGATGCCGATGCAAGTGTGTGTTGTCTGTACTATTCTAATATAGAAGAGTGTATTTATATTGTGGATAATGGATGCGGAATGAAAGAGGATGTGTTGCGCACCCATTGGATGACGATTGGTAATTCTTCCAAAAAGAATTCTTATGTCACAAAAAAAGGAAGGATACAGACAGGAGCAAAAGGAATTGGCAGGTTTGCGTTGGATCGTATGTCCGACCAATGTGATATGTTAACGATTTCCGAAGAGGGTGGTTTGGAGTGGGTTGTGGATTGGCGGGATTTTGATGGAAGTAAAAGGATATCAGAAGTAAAAGCAAAAGTTTATGATACGGATGAAAGCCTATTGGAGCATGTTGGGATTGAAAGCTGGAGAAATCGGGCAGTGGCATCCGAGATAAAAAAGTGTAATTTTGAAGGAACTGGAACAACATTCCGATTGGACCATCTTCATGATGTTTGGGATGAAAAGACAATGAATCGTCTTAAGAATCATTTAGAGAATTTATTACCGCCGGATGTGACAGAAGTTTTTAGTATTTGGTTTTTTGATGATTCTACCAGCGTGGAGAATGCGTTGATAACCAGTGCAAATATAGAGTCCTATGATTACAGAATTGATTTTCAAGTTACTGAGAACTTGTTGGATATTCAGATTACACGAAATGAATTTGATTTTCGCGGAGAGGAACAGGAGGTATATGCAGAAGCAGGATTTGACGAACAGGAGCAGGCGTATCTCCAGGGAGAAAAGAAGGAAGAGTCTTTTTCTATGGAGGAAATAGGAGAGAAAGAAAATTTTATCGGGAACTTTGAAGGCGTATTATATTTTTATAAAATAAGTGCAAATAAAAAGGATTATGAACGATTTTATTATAAAGATATTACTGGGCGGGAAAACTTTGCTAAAAAGTTCGGTGGGATTAAGATATACCGTGATCGATTTCGGGTGCGCCCCTACGGTGAGTACGGGGATAATGATTTTGACTGGTTAGAACTTTCGGCCAGACGGAATCGCTCTCCGGCAGGTCTTGGAAAAAAGCATGGAAATTGGCGTGTTGGCTCAGAACAGATATTGGGTACAGTGTCGATATCAAGAAAAAATGCAAATTTGGAGGATGAGGCTAACAGGAATGGAATTCAGGAAGGAATTGGTTTCTCACAACTGAAAAGAATTATTTTATTTGTGATTTCTGAGTTTGAACGGGATCGGCAGTCTGTAGGGCGTAAGTTGGCAAGATATGCAGATAAAAAGGATCAACTTGCAGCTGAATTGGAAAAAATGCGTGAACTTGCGGAAGAACGGAAAAAGTGGGAGGCAGAGCAGGCAAACGGGCAACAACGAGAAAAGAAAAAGGGGGCGAAGGAACAATCTTTAAGAATGAGTTTGCCACCCTCTGCAAATCCGGAAGACGTTATGAGTCTGGTAGTTAATATGGAGCAAAAGCAGGAAGAAGAATTACAAGAACTGCGGAACGAGAACAAAATGCTTCAGACACTGGCTACAACAGGGATTATTACCAATATGTTTATGCATGAGATCCGAACATCTACTAATAATATCGGTCTTGAATTGAATGCAGCCTATGAAGCGATAGAATATGACCATGATGTAGAGTATGCTTTACAGAATATCCTGCGTGCAATCAGAGTAAAGAAAAATTTTGCATCATGGTTTGGCATTACCATCGAATCCATCAAGAAGGATAAACGAAAGAGAAAAAGACATAATATTCGAATCATGTTGGAACAGTATATGAGCACTTGGGGAGATATTTTGGATAAAAGCGATACGGTTCTGATTTATGAATGCGATTTGGATATAGAACTTTGGTGTTTTGAGTTCGATATTGAAAATATTATTAGTAATCTGATTGCTAACAGCCTGGCATCTTTTGATCGGGAAATGGACAGAAGGCTGGAAAAACGGGAGATTCAATTGAAAATATTTAAGTTTGGAGACGGATTATCCATGGAATATAGGGATAGCGGATGGGGGCTGATTCCTAAATATAAGAAGCGGCCGGAACTTATTTTAGAACCTTTTGAAAGTGGACATCATTTTAGTGGAGAGGATGAAGATGATGGGACAGGAATGGGAATGTGGATTGTAAATCGTACCATATCCGAGTATAATGGAACCATTGACTTGAGTAAAAACCGCAAAATAGAGACAGGATTTTATTGTACAATCATATTAGGAGGCTAAAGTGTATAGAGTTGGATATATTGATGATGAACCAACACAATTTGAAAATTATAGAAGATCATTATGGCGGCGGTGTAAAGAACTTGAATTGGTGTTGATAGAGGATTGTGATAGTAAACAGGATATTTTGGATAAAATTTATGAAAAGCAGATTGATGTGTTGTTGATTGACTATAAGATGGTAAAGAACTATGGGTTTAATGGAACTACATTGATTAATTATATCAATGATTCTATGCGTGATATCCAGTGCTTTATCATGACTGCCGTGGATACGGAGCAGATTACGGACGGGCTTGTGGCAAAACGAGATAAATATTCTAAGAATATTTTTGATACGGAGGCAGCAGACCAGAAAAAGGAAGAAGAGTTAAATGACTTTATTCAGGTCTTGTTGGAGAGTGCGAAGGTATTTAAGGTTCGTCAACAACAGAAACTGGAACGGTACCGAGAACTTTTGGACAAGAAACATCGGGGGAAATTAGGAGCGGATGAGGAAGAGTTTTTGGAATTGTATAAGGTTTTGTCGTCTTATGGAATGGTAGAAAAGCTACCCCAAAATATGCTGAATTCCGAGTTTGAAGAACGATTACAGAAGATATTGGAATTAGGAAGTACGATTCTTGCGGAACATAAGACAGAATAGCAAATGATAGATAAAGGAGAACATATTGAGAGTACATGGCGATAAAGTAATTCGGAGGCGGGAAGGCGTATCGGAATTGAAGTATTATCAGGACGGAAGGGAGCAGTTAGAACAGGATTTTCATTATTTGTGTGGCTATTGTGGAAAAGATGGAAGCGTGCTACATCAAAAATTCCATTTGGATCATTTCGTTCCGAAGAATCTGGATAAAAGCCGGGAAAAGGATTATTATAATCTTGTTTTGGCTTGCCCAAGATGTAATCTGTCTAAGTCAGATAAATGGCCAACTGGAGATATTATGTGTTCGCATAATGAGGAAGAGGGCTTTGTGGATCCGGCGGATTCAGAATTTGACGAACATTTGGAGCGGAATGAAAGGGGTTATGTGGTTGCGAAAACATCTGTTGGAAACAGTATGTGCAATATGTTGCATTTGGATATTAGAAGAACGGATATTTATTGGAAAGCAGCGCAGTTGAGAATTCAACTAAAAAAACTGGAAGAACTGTTTCGAGAAGGTAAATTAACAGAGCAGCAAAAAGATATTTATATTGAAACCAATATAATTTTTCGTGAATACATAGACCAGGCGTTTATAAAGGGCGAATAAATGAATGAAGATAAATTATCGGGTACGTATTATACGCCTCCCGATGCAATTCAGTTTATGATGGACTATTTAAAAAAAGAGCGACAGGATTTTTCTAATGTACTGGAACCTTCAGCAGGTGATGGAAGGTTCCTTCCTTTGTTACAGGAATGTGCAGGGCATATAACAGCCATAGAGCTATTTCAGGACAAGGTAGATCAAATATGTCAGGAATATGATAGAGATTCCTGCACAATAATAAGGGATAATTTTCTTGACTTTTCTATTCATGCATCAGAGCAATATTCTTTGGTCATAGGGAATCCGCCGTATATTAATAAAAAGTTAATGGGTAAAGAGGATATTGAAAAGGCTCGTATCATTTGTGTGGAGGCAACGTTAAGTGAAACAGTGATGCAGAATATGTGGACGGCATTTGTAGTTGGATCGTGTCGTTTACTTAAATCATACGGCAGCATTTTTTTTGTACTGCCGATGGAATTTTTGCAGGTGCAGTATGCGGAGAGGTTGCGGGAGTATTTGGAGAAAATATTTAATAAGATTCACATTATAGTTTTTCGTGAGGCATTGTTTCCGAAGATTGAACAGGAGGTATGTCTGGTATATCTGACGAATCAAAATTGTACAGAAAGACATATACGGTATGAAGTGTATGAAAATTGTAAAAGCAAAGTGCCAGTACAGGAAAATAGTATACGTTGGAATAAACCATTAAAAAAATGGTCAAATGCAATTCTCAGTGACGATGACATTTTTTTATTAAAAAATGCTACGAACAGATACCCCAAAATAAAGAGTATGGGTGAGATTGCGCCTGGTATTGTAACAGGGGGAAATCGTTATTTCATTTTGCCAGAGAAAAAAGTGGAAGAGTATCAGTGTAGGGAGTTCGTACTTCCCATTGTGCAGAAAGCTTCTTACATAACGAAGAATACGATAGAGATTTCTCAGGAAGTAGTAGAAGAAATAGTGAGGAAGAATAAACCGGCTTATTTGCTGAACTTGTTTCAGGAGAAGGATATAGAAAGATTGCCAATCAAGTTGCAAGAATATCTGAACTGGGCAGGAAAGCAGAAAGTGGGCGATATACCGCTGAAAGATTGTTATAAATGTTCCAATCGTATACCATGGTATGGCGTTCCTGTTGTGAGAAAGGGAGAAGTAGTTTTTTTTAAACGTTATGGCTATCTGCCTCGGATTTATTATAATTCAGCGAAAGTACATACTACGGATGCAGGGTACCATATGCGACTTTGGGATGAGTTTGATGGGGAGAGTTTGGTGTTTTGTTTTTTTAACTCGATTACTCTCGCCCAATGTGAATTCAATGGTCGATATTATGGGGGAGGAGTATGTGAACTTGTGCCAACTGAATTTAAAGATATTATAGTTCCATATCGCTATATTGGGCAGGAAGATAAAGAGAGGTTAAAGTCTTTATTCAATAGTGAAGAACCGGTAGAAACTATTGTTAGATTCGTAAATGGGTTGACTGTCTGCAAGGATTATGGGGATGAGCAGATACAGCGATTTGAGGATATTCGCAGGGTATTGATGGAGAGAAGAATTGGTGAGACACGAAAGTATGATTAGCTTTTCCCTTGCATTCCGAAAGTCATATATTCCCCCGACTGATCACTTCCAGTATATGCAAGTTATGTTCTGAAAAAAGTTCAGTCCGCGGTAAGAACGTTTATTTTCTATAACTGGGCTGGTACCTTTGTAAGATTCCTGTTTCCATTGCTGTGGTCATGGAAAGATGAAATTATCTGGGTTAGGAAAATGCACTGTCATAAGGGTTTATGTGTTGGCGGGGATCAGCCTACCGTTCATAATCGGTTTTCATATTCCAGTATTCTTGGTGGGTGATTTCCCCCTTCTTTTCGATCTTGATTCAGTGAATGCTTGTAGCGGCGAGAAAATGTTGCAGGAGAACGGAATCGAATTGAGCGGCGGGCAAGGGCATATTCTGTTTGTTCTGTGGAAAACCGATCATCTTACCGTCAGCGAGAACAGTGAGCGGATTTGCTGGCGAAAAATACGGTTTCCATCGTGGTAAACGGGATGGTTAATAAGAGTATTCTGCGCAGGATTGAGGAGGATTGCTTTTATTTTTTTCAACCAATACGTCCGCTATGTGTTCACAACAGTATATGAAAAATCCTAAGGCCAGTATCTATTTTTATAACAAGGGTCAGTTCAAATACGAGGGCATCTCCGCCGTGCTATGGTTTATGCATGATGCGTATTTGATTAAAGATTGTATTCATAGTGTAGTTGTTCCCTGCACTCAGGATCGGAAAGTACACGCCTTAAGTCATCATTTCTGTCAGCATCCAGAAGCGCCTGTATCAGCCGTGAGAAATGTTTTTCTCTTTTTTTACCTTCTTCTCGTATGTTCTTCAAATGTTTTTCTTCGTCATATTTAAAAATACTCACCGCTATCGCCTCCGCCCGATTTTTTGACAGAAAATCCGCAAGGATGCCGTTGTGGATGCAATGTGAGATCGCGTGTTCCACGGCTTCTGCAAAAGGCAGTTCCTTTGCGAAAATTCTGACTTGCTCTATATACTGGGCATATTCTTTCAATAGATGGCACGCATCCAGGAGTTCTGTATTAAATCTAAGATTAATGTTCTAAACTGTTACGAGCAATTCCTGTTCCGGCTGTTCCGAAAGCATCTGACAGTTTTAAAGTCTGCAGTTCCGGCTGGAAATCTATACCATTATAGAATACGATAAACTTGGGTGTGGGAATTCGTATCAAAGAGGAACCGTATAGATTGCAATCCCTGGACTGGCTCTACAGTACTTTGGTCATGTAGATCAGATCGAGTAGCGGCATGTTGGGATTGACCGTGGACTAGTGTTCGTAGATCATCAGTTTGAAATAGAAATATGTTTTGTATTATCATAGCATATCTTTGACGATATTGTATACCAAATATTTATGAAGTTTTCGTAATTCGTTTTCGGCTTGCTTTCCTTTTTTTGCAACTTTCGCTAAAAGTGATTTGTATAATAAGCCCATTGCACCAGAACAGGAGTTTTTGTTATACTGTAATGTGATTGCGGGATTTCATCGGATTCATGAAAATTGCGCTGTAAAGCAATCAAAGAATAGATCAAAGCACAACCAAAGGAAAACACAATGGACATCATAACCATACACAATCTGAAGAAATACTATGGCAGCGGCAGCAGTCAGGTGAAAGCGCTGGACGGCGTAGACCTGACGATCGCGCAGGGAACTTTTACAGCCATCGTGGGGGCGTCGGGCAGCGGAAAGACGACGCTTCTTAATATGATAGGAGGACTGGATACACCTACGGCGGGTGAGGTGATCGTGGACGGGGTCAGGCTTTCTGGTCTGCGTGAGGAACAGCGGGCGGTCTTCCGCCGTAAGAAGGCAGGCTTTATCTTCCAGAATTATAATCTGCTGCCGACGCTGACCGTGGAAGAGAATATCCTTTTTCCACTGGACCTGGATGGCTCTAAGCCGGATAAGAAATATTTTGAGGAGATTATGGAGCTTCTGGGGCTTACAGATAAGATGCAGGACTATCCCGGAATGCTTTCCGGGGGACAGCAGCAGCGGGCGGCCATTGCCAGAGCGCTGATGACGAAGCCGTCCATTATCCTGGCCGATGAGCCGACGGGGAATCTGGATTCGCAGAACGGGCAGAACGTGGCGGGGCTGTTGAAGATGACAACAGAGCTTTATCACCGGACTCTGGTACTGATCACCCATAATCTGGAGCTGGCGCAGTTGGCGGACCGGGTGATCAGGATGCAGGATGGGCGGATCAGTGAGGGAGCAAAGCAATGTTGCAGAACAATAATCTGAAAATTTGCCGTAAACTGGTGTGGCGGGATATCAAATTACATAAAGGCCGGAGCATCCTTCTTGTGACGGCAGTGGCGCTGGTGTGTATGCTTTACACCTTTTCTTTTTCTCTGGGCGGGATGATCCGGGATGGTTATCTTCATACTTACAGGATGATGTATGGCTCCAGCAGCCATATTCTGTTCTATGACTTGAGCAGGCCGCAGGCAGCATCGCTGCAAGGGCTGAGCAAGGTACAGGAGGCAGTTATGCTGTCGGCTATTGGTGTCCTGAGCGACGATATGATGGAATACCGCAGTGTGAAACTGGCAGTGGTTTCCGACGGATGGGCCAGAGCGACAGAGGCGGTGCCGATGCAGGGAAGGATGCCGGAAAAGGAGGGCGAAATCGCGCTGGACGAACTTACCATATATTCCCTGGGAATTCCGCATGAGATCGGGACGGAAGTTACGCTGCGCTGGACGCCTGCAGACGGTGGAGCGGAGCGGACGGACACATTTAGGCTGTGCGGCTGGTGGGATAGTCTGATGGGACAGACGGAGACCTGCGCCTGGATTACGGCAGATACAGCGCAGCAGTTGTACCCTGGCGGGGTTAAGCGGGTGGCTCTTGGCGTGACACTGTACCGTCCCGGTAATCTGGAGGAGCAGGCGCAGGAGATGTTAAACAGTCTGGGGATGCGGGATATTTCCTATACTACAAATCTGGCTTACAATGAGGCCAGACGGGAGTTTGCGGACAGTCAGGCTATGGAGTATTACCAGTTGAACGGCATTGTGGTATTGTGCGGTGTGCTGATGATCTACAATATCGTGCGTATTTCCACGGAGCAGAATATTCGTTTCTATGGCATGGTAAAGAGTCTGGGGATGACGCCCAGACAGATCCGTGCGCTGGCGGCATGGCAGGCAGCTTTCTATTGTGTGCCGGCGCTTGTGCCGGGGTGGCTGTGTGGTTTTGCGTTGTATGCAGCGGCGGCGCCTTTGGTGGTGATTGGTCTGGAACAGAATCCGGCGTTTCAGTTCTTCCGCATCTGGCCTTTGCTTGCGGGGGCGCTGCTTGCCTGGCTGACTACGCTTATGGCCTGTGCGCTGCCGGTCAGGCGGGTGGCAGAGAGCAGTCCGGTGGAGGCGATGCGGTTTGCAGAGGGAGGGTGCAAAAGGAAAGCGCGCAGGAGCAGAAGACGCCGCGCGACAACGATGCAGATGGCGGTCTTTGGTCTGATGCGGCATAAGAGACAGACGATGTTTACTGTCTTTTCCCTGCTTTTGTCGTTGTGCATTCTCTGTGGGATCTGGACACAGCAGGTAAGCTATGATGAGGATAAGTATGTGGACGGCCTGGCGCTCAATGATTATCGTTTGGAGGATGCTTCTGCGACAATAGGGCTGCAACGTTATAATCCGAATAGCCGGAGTATTACGCCGGATCTTCTCCGGAAGCTGGCGGAGCACCCTGCGGTGAGAGACATTGGGGTGATCAGCACGATGGAAGTGCCTTTGTATGCGGAGGAAGAGATGCGTGCTCCTATCATAGATACCTTTGAGGGAAAAGATGAGAATGGCGTGACCCGCAAAGAATATATGATGGATGAACCGGACTGGATGGCCGGCTATGAGAAGATGCGGAAGAGCGGCGAATATACGGGTATCGTGACAGGTGTGAGCGGCCTGATGCTGGAAAATGCAATAGCGAGGGGCATTGTGATAGAGGGAGAGTTCGTGCCGGAGAAGTTCGCCACGGGCGCGTATGTTGTCGCCGCCGGGGCGAACTCTTACGAGGTCAGGACAACGCCGCCCGTAGGGAGTAAATTCATGATCGGGAACAGGGCGTTTGAAATCATGGCGGCGGTGCCTTATGAGAGCACGATCGTTTCCGGGGCAAACAGCCGACAGGCGCAGTTCAATGTGACTTACTATATGCCTATGGAGGCATTCGACGAACTTTTTCCGGGGCATGGCATCCGCAATGTGGCGGTGGACATCGACCGGGACAGACAGGAAGAATTCGAGGCATTTCTGGAGCAGCTTCTGGAGGGCACAGGGATCACGGTGACGTCTTTTGGCGATTATCAGTGGAACTTCCATAATGCGATTTTTCACCGGTATATGATTCCGCTGTTTGTGGGCGGTGTGATGTTATTGATCGGTATTCTGAATTTCTGCAACGCCCTGGTGAGCAGGATCCTGGTGCGCAGCAAGGAGTTTGCGGTCTATGAGAGTCTGGGAATGAGCGGCGGACAACTACGCAGGATGCTCCTTTGGGAAGGGATCCTGTATTTTGGGATGCTACTGTCTGTTCTTGTCCCCGTCGCCGCGGCTGTCACGTGGGTGTGGGGACGGTGGTGGCTTGCGCATACCAATCAATGGTGTATCACGTGGCGCTATTCCCTGCTGCCGCTCTGGGCAGTGCTGCCGGTGCTATTTACAGTGGCAGTCATGGTTCCGGTATGCAGTCTGGGGATGGTGCAGAAGGAGAGCGTTACAAAACGGCTGCAGAGCCAGTAGGACAGCAAATGGTCTGTGCGGCCGGTTGCTGCAAGGGGGTTTGGCATAGAGTACTGGATAGGAGAAGAGAGATACTTAAGGAGGAGAGGATGATGAAGAAAGGGATGGAAACTGCAAAGACGACCAATATGACGGAAGGGCCTACGCTTCCTCTGCTGCTGTCGTTTGCGATTCCATTGATGATAGGCAATATTTTCCAGCAGATCTATAATCTGGCCGATACTGTGATCGCCGGCCGTTTCCTGGGAGAAGAGGCAATTGCGGCGATCGGTGCGGTCAGCGCGATCTATTCCCTGCTGATGAATGCTACCTGGGGACTCAATAACGGGTACTGTATTGTCCTTTCCCGCTATTTTGGAGCAGGAGACGAGAAAAGATTTAAGAAAGCAGTGGCCGCCATGATCTTGTTGAATTTGTCCATCTCGGTGGTTCTGACTGTCTTTTCTCTGAGTTTTTTAAAACCACTCATGCGTATGCTTCACACGCCGGATGATATCTTTGCACAGTCCTATCTTTATATCGCGATCATACTGGCGGGGTTGGTCACTACCGTCGCCTATAATGCCTGCGCCGGGTACTTACGGGCTATGGGAAACAGTAAAATACCATTGTATTTTCTGATCTTTTCCAGTCTGCTGAATCTGACGCTGGATGTTCTTTTTATCGTGGTTATGAAAAGCGGCATCGGGGGAACTGCACTGGCGACTGTGATCGCCCAGGCGGTATCGGCACTCTTGTGCGGCGGTTATATTTTCAGGAAATATAAGGAGTATATTCCGGAGAAAACAGATTTCAGACCGGAGGCAGACTTGCTGCAGGAAATGTTCTCCATGGGATTTTCCATGGCTTTGATGCAGGCGGTATATTCTGTGGGTTCCGTCATCCTGCAGCGGGCGATCAATAATCTTGGAACAGCGGTTATCACAGCCCATACGGCTTCCACCAGAATCCGCGAGATGATCATGCTTCCGATGGGAGCCTTTTCCGGCGCGGGCAGTACTTTTGTAGGGCAGAATTATGGCGCCAGGAAATATGACAGAATCGTGGAGGGAATCCGGAAAGTGATCGGCATGGAATTGGTATGGTCGCTTATTTCGATCTGTTTATCCTGGCTGTTCGGAAGGATGATCGTCATATGGATGACGGGAACGACGGATGAAAGTGTGATTGCAAATGCGCTGTTGAACCTGAAGGTAAGTGCAGTCTGCTTCTTTCCGCTGGGCGTGCTGTTTGTCCTGCGCAATTCCATGCAGGCGATGGGACATAAGATACTGCCGGTACTGTCCAGCTCGATCGAACTTGGCGTGAAGGTGCTCTCTGCGGCGGTTATTGTACCGGCGGTGGGCTATCCGGGCGTTGTGGCGGCAGAACCTGTGACCTGGTGTCTGTGTGCGGTCTTCCTGAGTGTTTTCTATGTGACGATCGGACATCAGAAACAAAGAAACAGAGTATTTCCTGCATAAGCATGAAAAAGAGGTTGTGTTACAAAACTGTACCTTTTCTGTACCAAAACTGTAACTTGCTTCTGCTATGCTTCTCTAAAAGGAATCCATTAGACAGGAGGAGCGCAGTATGGAAGCGATCGTGAAAACAGCAGGATTAAAGAAATATTATGGCAGAGGCGAAGCGTTGGTGAAAGCACTGGACGGCGTTGATCTGGAGATTGAGCGGGGGAAATTTACCGCTATCATCGGAACGAGCGGCAGTGGAAAATCAACGCTTCTTCATATGTTAGGCGGATTGGATGTGCCCAGTGAGGGGAGCGTCAGGATCGGGAAACAGGAGTTGTCAGAGCTGACAAATGAGCAGGCGACAATCTTTCGCCGCAAGCAGATCGGCTTTATCTTTCAGAACTATAATCTGATCCCGGTGTTGACTGTCTGGGAGAATATCCTTTTTCCAATCGCTCTGGATGGCAGGAAAGCGGATAAGGAATTTATCATGGAGATCGTGCAGCTTCTGGGACTGGAGAGCAAGCTGGACAGTCTGCCGAACAATCTCTCCGGCGGACAACAGCAGAGAGTGGCCATTGCCCGCGCGCTTGCCGCTAAGCCGTCGATCATCCTGGCAGATGAACCTACGGGGAATCTGGATTCCAGGACAAGTGATGATGTGATCGGATTATTGAAAGTGCTAAACAGACAGTTCCATCAGACGATTGTGATGATCACTCATAACCCGGATATCGCGGCCAGAGCCGACAGAGTGATCCGCATCGAGGATGGAAAGATTGTGGATTGATCCTGGCAGCCAGGAGGAGAGGAGGAGACTGAAGGATGAATTTTAATCCAATTTCTGTTTTAAAGAAAAGAGTTTTTCAGCAGAACAAAGGGCGCAACCTGGTGGCGGCTCTGGCGATCATATTGACGACGCTTATGTTTACCACGCTTTTTGTGTTGAGCCGGAGCATGTACAAGAATCTGATCGAGATGACTTTCAGACAGACAGGGTATGACGCGCAGGTATCCTTTAAGAACATTACCGAGGAGCAGGCGGACAAAATCGCGTCTCATCCGGAGGTGATGGAAGTCGGACAGAGTACGGTCATAGGGCTTGGGCAGGGAAAAGCTTTATCGGGGCGGCAGGTAGAGATACGTTTCGCGGATGAAATTTATGCGGCACATTCTTTTGCGAAGCCTACGACAGGAAGAATGCCGCAGACGATGGATGAGATTGCACTGGACGACATTGTATTAGATAAGCTGGGCATTCCGAAAGAACTGGGACAGCGTGTGACGCTTCCATGGATCGCGGAATATACGGAAGCAGAGGCAAGGGTGTCGGAGTTTACGCTGTGCGGCTTCTGGGAGGGAAACGAGTCTTCCTATGCGAGTATGGCATGGGTGAGCAGGGAGTTTGCGGACGACGTTGTGGCGGAACTGGAAGAGAAAGGGGCAAGGGGAAGCACTGTGGTGACGGAGAAAGCAGAGGATGCAAATGAGAAGGCGGCAGTGGCCACAACAGAAATATCCTCTAGGATCGCAGGCCTTCATATGGCGCAGGTAACTCTGTATCGTGACCGGGATATCGAGGGAACCATGGATCGGATTCTGGAAGATACCGGTCTGACCGGAGTGGAGTATAGCGTGAATCTGGCCTATGACCCGGATATGAACCGCATGGCGTCGCAGGAGAGCCTGCCTGTGTATTTGGGCATGTTTCTGGTATTTGTGGCCGGTTATCTGATCATTTATAATATTTTCCAGATTTCTGTGACGGCGGATATCCAGTTCTATGGCAAGCTGAAAACGCTGGGCATGACAGTCAGACAGCTAAAGAAGCTGGTCTATGGGCAGGCGGGAAGATTGTGTCTTCTGGGTATCCCGGCGGGGCTGCTTCTTGGCTATCTGCTGGGAATGGTGCTGGTGCCGGTCTGGATTCAGATGGATGACGCTTCGGCATCAAACAGTCCACTTATTTTCATCGGCTCGGCGGCGTTTGCGGGTATTACGGTGCTGATCTCCTGCATGCGTCCGGCCAGGATGGCAGGAAAGGTATCACCGATCGAGGCGCTTCGCTATCATGATGTACAGCGGGGAGGCCGGGCCGCCAAAAGACATAGCGGCAGCGCCAGCCTGCCAGCGCTTGCCTGGTCGAATCTGGGCCGAAACAGGAAGCGCACCGTGACGGTTATCTGTTCCCTGACGCTTGGTCTGACGCTGATGAGCGTTTTCTATGCGAAAAATGCCGCTTTTGATATGGAAAAATATCTGGAGGCGTTAACTTTGAGTGATTTCCAGATCGACGAGACCACCAGCGAGGATTATCTACGCGGATACGATCCTCACGGAGACACGCTGAATACGGAACTGACCGCGCGGGTGGAGGCGCTAAAAGGGCTTACCGGGATCGGCTGTGTATACAGCCATGAGACGCAGATTGCACTGAATGAACAGACAATCGCGAATCTGCAGGGGTTCTATACGGATGAGGTATTGGCGGACTGGGCGTCTTACGATCCCACAGGGCCGGAGTCTGTACAGACAACTGTGGACGAGAAGAGCGCGGGAGCGGTCGTCTATGGTCTGGACGGCATCGCACTTGACGCTTATGTCACGGCAGAGCATATGCTTGCCGGAAATTATGACGAGGCACAGTTTGCCACGGGAAACTATGTGATCGCCGCCGGCCTTGCCATGGAAAAGAAGGATGGGCAAATCCTGCCCACAGTATCTGTAGGAGATACTGTGGAGATCGAAGGACAGGTCTACACCGTTATGGCAGTACTTGACAACTTCAATGTCATAACGGAAGGGGCGAAAGAGGGCGGTCTGGAAAGTGAAAATAAGGATCGGCATTATCTCGAATTCATCGTGCCGTTTAAGACTTTCCGTGTGTGCTGGCCGGAAAATACACCGCGGAAACTGTTCTTTAACGTGGAAGATGCGTATCTGGATGCAGCGCAGGAGATGCTTGACCGCTACAGCGCCGTGACGGGGGAGAATCTTTCCCTTACAACAAGAGCCGGCATAGCCAGGCAGTATGACCGCGAGACAAGATCCAGCGCCGTGATGGGCAACGCGGTCAGCATCGTCATCGCGCTTGTGGGTGTATTGAATTTCATTAATTCCGTGGTGACTTCCATCGTGTCCAGAAGAAAAGAATTCGCCATGATGCAGAGTGTGGGTATGACAAAGTCACAGTTATGTAAACTACTTGTTTATGAAGGGCTGGATTATGCATGGATCACACTGACGTGCACGTATGCGGTCAGTTCCCTGGCGGTGGGAGTCGGAGTGCGCGCCATGGTGGAGGGCGGTTTTACGAAATTCCGGTTTACGCTGCTGCCGTTAACAGTCTGCACGCCGCTGCTGCTCCTGTTTGCGGTGCTCGTTCCGTATCTGTGTTTTCGGAATGTGGAGAAGGACAGCCTGGTGGAGAGACTGCGGTCTGCGTCCTAGTCACATTCACCAACCCCCACACAAAATTTCATCCTTCCGGTCCGTTTATCTTTGCACTGTTTATGATATGATAAAGGAAGCGGCGTGCTCTTATGCCGCGGACTGATCTGGTGCAGTAGTCTGGAAGTGAGGGATGGATCGTTATGAAGGAAAAAACAAATATCTGGTGGGTCTTCCTGCCGCTGACAGTGTTATTGATCTCTTTTCTTGGGGTTACTGCATTTTCCATGATCTATATGGCAAAAGACAACAACTACGATAACATGATCTATCAGTACTTTAACATCAGTAAGGAAATGTACGGAAAGCTGATCTATCTGAATATCAATAAGGATGCATTGGTCAAAGGCATGAACTTCTGCGGACTGGCTTTTCTGATGGGAAATTTCCTGCTGTTCTGGTTCCTAAGTCCCAGGAAGGAGCGGAGAAAGAGAGGCGGGATTCTGATCCTGTTGTCTCTCTTTCTCCTTATGCAGGCAGTCCTGTACAGTACAGGACTGCAAAAGGCGATCTATTTCGGGAGATTTGGTTTCTTTCCGGAACCGCGTGCTTTCCGCAGTTTCTACCGTATGTTTCATCGTATGACGATGTGTGGGAACTTCCTTGTTCTGACGGCCGGTTGTGTCTGGATGTTTCTGATGGATCTGCGGCTTGAGCCGCTGCGGGAACTGTGGCGTATTAAGTGTGCCATTCTGCTGACGGAGGCGTGTCTGATCGGCCTGTATTTTTACATGTATTTTTCGCTTCCGGATTCGTTTCTGTGGTTATCCCGTTCGACGGGCTATATTGCATACCATTCTTTGCGTATGCCGCCCTATGTGCGAGGCATGCGTCTTATCACCTATTTTATCGGAATTCTGTTACTTGTTCTGTTTTATACGCTCTATCGATACCAGAAAATGGGCAAATGTGTGCTGGAGGAGGAATACGTCTTTTCCAGTATCATAGCTTCCTCAGAGATATCTACCCGTGCATTCAGCCACTATGTGAAAAACGAACTGCTCGGCATTATGGCGGAAGCGGAGATCCTTGCACAAAAACCGGAAGGAAATTCAGCGGAGCTTACGAATATCCGTGCGGCATGCGGAGAAATGTACGACAGACTGAATGATCTGCAGAAAAACACGAACCGTATCGTTCTCAATCAGTCCAGACAGAATCTGTCTAAGGTGATCACAAAGGCTGTGGAAGAAAACAGAGCTCTTCTGCGTCAGGGCGGATGTGAGATTCTGTGGAACGGGGAGAATGAGAATGTGGTCGTTTTCCTGGATCCTTACTATATGAGAGAGGTATTCCGCAATATTTTCCAGAACGCCATGGAAGCCATGTCCGGTGTAGAGGGGGAGCGGAACATTTATGTACAGACGCATCTTTATGACAGTGAGATCGAAATATCGATTCGTGATACAGGGCCGGGATTGGATCCTTCCGTACAGAATCGGCTGTTTAATCCCTTTGTATCGACGAAGTCAACGAAAAAGAACTGGGGGATCGGCCTTACTTTCTGTAAACGCATCATAGACAGCCATCGGGGAAAGATTATGGCCGACAATCAGGGCAAAAGAGGAGCGGTCATCCGCATCCTGCTGCCGGTAATAGGGGAGGAGTAGGTATGAAACCAGAAAAGATCAAAGTGATGATTGTTGACGACATGGTATCGCTGTGCCGGAAATATGAATCGGTACTTTCTGAAGAAGAAGGGCTGGAGGTGGTCGCCGTCGCCCATGACGGCTACCAGGCGATCATGAAGAGTGCAGTAACGCACCCGGATGTGATTCTGATGGATATTGAGATGGAAAGCAAATATGCCGGGATTACGGCTACCAGGCAGATCTTACAGGAGTTTCCTTCGATCAAGATCGTGATACTGACGGTCTATGAGGAAGACGAAATGGTCTACGCTGCTTTTCAGGCGGGAGCCTGTGATTATATTTTAAAAACCGCCTCGCCGTCGGCCATGGTGCAGTGCGTGAAGGATGCCTATTATGAGAAATCCATTCTTCGCCCTCAGGTGGCCAAGAAACTGCGGCGGGAGTTCAAAAGGATCAAGAACAATGAGGAAAGTCTGCTTTATACCATTTATCTGGTGCAATTATTGACGGATACAGAGCGGGATATTCTATCAGCCTTTCATGAGGGCAAGGAGCCGAAAGATATCTGTACGGAGCGGTTTATCGAGCAGGCGACACTGAAAACGCATATCCGTAATATTGTTAAGAAGATGAAATGCAAGTCCATAGAGGACGTGGTAGAAAAGGTAGAACAAAGCGGATTTTTCTATTATATGGATAAGATCCGGGAGAAGAGTAAAGATATGTTGTGATATTGCACAAAAAAAGATTAGGTTTTCTAATCTTTTTTTGATTGCAAAGGAAAGAGGGAGAAAGGATAGACTTGGAGAAAAGCAGCGTTTTGCATAGAATGGAATCACTCGAAAAACGAGATGCGCAAGACGGCGCAGAAAAAGGAGGAATAAGAATATGAAAAGAAGAGCGATCGCCCTGTTGATGGCAGCAGTGACAGGAACAGGTCTTCTGGCAGGCTGCGGTTCACAGCCGGCAGCAACACAGGAGGAAACATCCGGGCAGACGCAGGAGGCACAATCTGCACAGGAAGCGGAACAAGGGACAGAAAACGAGGAGAGCGGAAGCGAGGCGGAGACCTCAGCGGGCGACAATGGCGAGAAAGTAACGATCCAGTATTATTCCTGGAGTGAAGGCGATTACTTACAGGAAATGGTAAATGCTTTCAATGCATCCAGCAGTAATGTGACCGTGGAGATGACGCAGGTGAGCAGTGACGAGTACGATGATAAGCTGATGACCATGCTGGCAGGTTCCAATGACATCGATGTTTTTAACATGCGTTCAGGATCTCTGCTCAGCAATCTGGCAACCAGCGGCAATCTGGCGGATATCACACAGATGATCAGCGACAGCGGAATGGATCTTTCCATCTATGGCACCGGGTATGCGGAAACGGCCATTGACAATAAGTTTTACGGGCTGCCTTACCGTGCATCCGCATATGGACTGTTCTACAACAAGAAGATGTTTGACGCGAAAGGAATCGACTATCCTGACAACCTGACCTGGGAAGAATATGCGGATCTGGCGGCAGAACTTACGGAAGGGGAAGGAAACGACCGGATTTACGGCGGCTATATCCCGGATTGGAATAACTGCCCTTATATCACCATTCAGCGTGGTTCCAATCTGGCGGACGACGACTTAAGCGCGCTGCAGGAATGGTGGGAGATGGAAAACCGTCTGTATAATGTAGATAATTCCCATATGAGCTTTACGGATATGAAGAGCACCGGCACGGATGGGATCAACTTCTTCTGCACCGGCAAATGTTATATGTATCCGGGCGGCGAGTGGTCCATCAGCGATGTGCTGACCATGTTGAAGAATGATCCTGCTATCAGTGAGAACTTTGAACTGGGAATTGCCACAGTTCCCCAGCCGGAAGGCGTAACGGACCCGGTTACCATCGGCGGCGTAAGCACATTCATCGGTATCAATGCTTCTTCCAAGAAGCAGGAAGCGGCTTTTGAGTTTATCTCCTATATGGCGGGCAAAGAGGCGGCGAAGTATATCGCGGCGGCTGGTGCGATCCCGGCATACATTGACGATGAGATCACGGGCGTTTTCGAGGAAGCCATCGGTGTTTCCGGCGCGGCGAATATCCTTGGGCCGTCCAAGATTTCAGAGACTTTATTCATACCGGAGTATACGGAGTTGTCAACGATAGAAATCGAGGAAAGAGAATTATATCTGATCGGTGAGCAGAGTCTGGAAGATGCTTTGAAGAATTTCGAAGACCGCCGTTTGGAGGTTATGAATCGATAATAAGACATCCGGCCTGTGTGCCGCTTTGTCATGATGCAGTGCAGCCGGCAGTCTGCATGACGGTTTTGTCGTGCGGACTGCCGGTTAAGATTTTCAGTTTAAGGAGGTGGACCCTATGGTCAAAAAGGGGATGGTGATCAGCAAAAGGCATGTCAGGCAGAATCTGATTGGATGGTGTTTTATCCTGCCAAGCCTGATTGCCTTTGCGCTGTTTATGTTTCTGCCGATTCTTCTTGGCTTCTGGTACAGTCTGACAGATTATACGGGATTGTCCGGTGACTATAACTTTATCGGATTTGCAAATTATGTGAAAATGTTTCAGGACAGATATTTTAAAGTATCTATTAAGAACAACTGCATCTATGCAGTATGGTATTCTGTATTGACGATGTTCGTTTCTCTGCTGTTAGCAAGTCTCCTGAATCGGCTGAGCCGGTGCCGCAAGTTCTTTCGGATTGCGTTTTTTCTGCCCTACATCTCGTCGATGGTATCGGTAGCCATTATCTGGAAAATGATCTTCAATCCGCAGGGAGGTCCCTTAAATACCGTACTCGCACAGCTTGGGGTCAGTGAGCCGCCGCAGTGGCTGGCTTCCACCACATGGGCTTTGTATGCGGTCATCATCGTATCGGTGTGGAAAAATGCCGGATATTATATGATGATCTTTCTGGCCGGGCTGCAGAATGTGCCGGACAGTCTCTATGAAGCCGCCGCGCTGGACGGAGCCGGAGGGTGGCAGAAGTATTTTCGGATAACGCTTCCGCTCATAAGCCCCACGATCTTCCTAAACATGATCCTGGTGACGATCAGTTCCTTCCAGGTTTTCGACCTGATCAGCGTTATGACGGACGGCGGTCCGGGGATGAGTACGAATGTACTGGCGTTCCGTATTTATCAGGAGGGTTTCAGACAGATGCACATGGGATATGCGTCTGCTATCGCTTACTTCCTGTTTGCCATTATTTTAGGTATCACACTGGTTCAATTTGCCGTCCAGAAATATTGGGTCAATTATGATTAGGAGAGGATGAAATGAATAAAAAGGTATCGAATACTCTATTTTACTGTTTGATGTTTTTACTGTCGTTGCTGATGGTCTTTCCCTTTTTATGGATGCTGTCCACTTCTTTAAAGTACGACAGTCAGGTGTTTACCGTACCGATCGAGTGGATCCCGGATCCGGTGAACTTAAGCAACTACATAAAAGTATGGACGGAGGAACCGTTTCTGATCTTTTACAAAAATACCGCTTTTGTGGCCGTCTGCGCCACGGCGGGACAGGTGTTCATCAGTGCGCTGGCGGCTTACGCCTTCGCCAAGATCAAATTTGCCGGAAGAAATTTCGTTTTCGGCCTGTATATCGCGACCATGATGGTTCCCTGGCATACAATCATGATTCCACAGTATCAGATTATCAGTTCCCTGAAACTGACAGATACGCATCTGGCGCTGATCTTAGGACAGCTTGCCAGCGCCTTTGGCATCTTTCTGCTCAGGCAGTTTTTCCTGACTGTGCCGGATGAATTGATCGAGGCCGCCCGGATCGACGGAGCCGGAGAATTCCGCACTTTCTGGGGGATCATGCTGCCGCAGGCAAAACCGGCGCTGGCAACACTGATCATATTTACTTTCATTCAGGTGTGGAACGACTATATGGCGCCGCTGATTTATTTGAATTCCAAGCTCAAATATACGATTCAGCTTGGACTTAAATTCTTCCAATCTGAGCATACCATGCAGTATACTATTATTATGGCCGGCACGGTATGTTCACTGATCCCCATTCTTATCGTATTTCTTCTGTTTGAGAAACAGATTACGAACGGAATGGTACACAGCGGCCTGAAAGGCTGATAGAAAAATGATAGGAGATAACGCTTATGAGATCTGTCGTATTTGACCAAAAAGGAATCTGCATTGACGGAGAATACCGCACGCTGCTTGCTTCCTCCCTTTTCTATTTCCGCATTCCGCAGGAAAGGTGGGAGGAACGGATGAAGCTGTTAAAGGCGGCCGGCTATCATGCGATTGACGTCTACTTTCCCTGGAATTATCATGAGACCGCGCCGGGGAGCTGGGATTTTGATGGAAACCGGGATGTGGAGCGGTTTTTGAAGCTGGCTGCAGATAATGAGCTGTTTGTGATTGCCCGACCGGGTCCCTATATCTGTTCGGAATGGGACGGCGGCGCGATTCCTGCCTGGCTCTGGGAAAAGGGGATCGCCATCCGCCAGGATGATCCGGACTTTCTGCAGGAGATCGGGAACTGGTATCGCCATATCCTTCCGATCCTTGCAAAGTATCAGATCGGAAAAGGCGGCACTGTGATCTGTATGCAGATCGAGAATGAACTGGATTTCTATAACTGTATCAGTCCGGTCAGCTATATGGCGAAGCTGAAACGGCAGGCGGAAGAACTTGGCATGGAAGTTCCGCTGTTCTATTGCTGCGGGCAGAACGATCTTCTCAGAGGAGGCGGACTGACGCCGGGACTGTATACGGCGTTTAATGTCTATGAAGACGGCGGTTCTCCAAACCTGGAGGAACGGGGATTTCACCTCTATACTTCCGTACAGGAAAGGAATATGCCCTTTCTGATCACGGAGACCAACAGAGAGCATGGTTTCCTAAAGAGGCTGCTAGCCTGCGGCGCGAGACTGTTAAGTCCTTATAATCAGACGGCGGGCGCTACGATGGATTTCTATAACGGCATTACGAACTGGGGAACGACAGAGAATCCGGTCGCTTTGATGGCTTCGGACTATGATTTCAACTCGATGATCGGATCTGCCGGGGAAGTAAACCGCCAGTTTCTGGAGGCGCGTCTGCTTTCCGGTCTGCTGTACAGCCTGAAAGGGAGTCTGGCGGCCGCAACGCCTGAGAAAGCGCATGGTCTGCGGCTTGTCTCGGCGCAGACGGTCAATACGCTTCTTCCGATCCTGTATCTTCCGGAAGGCGGGCTTGTGGCTGTTTCTAATCTGGGAGACGCTGGCGCGGTCACACTGGAATCGGAACTTCGACAAGAGGAAAGCGTAGTCTTGCGCATAGAGATGGAAGAGAAGGAAACTCGTCTGCTGCCGTGGCATTTTCAGGTGAACGGAGCCTGTGAAATCCGGTACTCCAATTATGAGATCGGCTGGATCGATCAGTGTGGGGAACGAACAGAGATCGGTCTTTATGGTTCCGGGCCTTTGGAATGTCTGCTTGTGGGCGGACACGGGCAGGAGAAGATCTGTTATGACGATACTGTGCAGACCGTTTCCTTTGTCTATGGGGATGTCGTCTTTACGGCCGGAAGCCTGGAAACTATGGGAGCGGGGCATATTCCCGGCTTGCCGGATCTTGTGCTGGGAATTGCAGAGCAAAGAAGAACCGGCGAGCTGTCAGGACTCTATGTTTCCCCCTGTTTACTCAAACAGGGAGAGACCAGGCCGGAGACGATAAAGCCCATGGAGAGGATGGGGCAGTACCGCGGGATTGGCCGTTATCATGTCACGATTCCCGAAACGGGGGAATATCTGCTGTCGAAAGCGGCGGATCTGATTACTGTGGATGACGGACACAGCGCCAGATCTTTTTATTCCAACGGCGGCTGCAGCCTGCATCATTTTTCGGAAGGAGAGCTGAATATCTTCACGGAAATATGGGGGCACAGTAATTTCGATGATATCCGCTGTGCCAGCCTCCGCATGGGTTCCTTAAAGGGCATTGAAAAATTGGTCAGGATCGTGAGCAAAGAAGAGATCAGCGCGGGCTGGCTGATGGACATGGATGAAATGCCCTGGGAAGATACCTTTTTCTTCCGCCATTCCCCCTACAATACGATCTGTGGGATCGACGGCTATAACCGGGCTCTTTCTCCGCTGAAAACGGTTTATACGAGGTATATTGAATCTGGTTCAGGGGAAGACGCCCTGTTCCTTCATTTCGAGAAAGCGGACTGTATCATCGGTATTTATGTCAATAATCGGTACGTGGGCATGATACAGAAGGATAATCCTTATCTGGATCTGTCTTCTTTCGCAGGCAGCGGACGCATGGAGCTTACGGTGCGGATCATCCGTAGATATTATGCGGATCTGGCCGGAAGGGTGACGCTTCTTCGGGGACAAAGAATAAGAGAATGCCAGTACGGAACCGTCCTTCCGGCGCCGGGAAAGGACAGAGAGGCCTGCGCACTTCCTTTCCGCATGGAACAGGGAGAAAACCGGTTTCTTCTGTTATCGCTGGATCAGTGCAGCGCTAAGGACATCAAACTTTTCCTGAAGGGAAAGGATATGAAACTGACCGTTTATGCCGGCGGACATATGGCGGGAAGGATCCTCCTCCCACAGGAAGATATGCCGGTGGTAGCCGGCGGCAGGCGGGATGTGGTTTACCTTTGCAGAGAATGGGTGGAAAAGGAGACGGTGCAGATCTGGTGCCAGGGCACAGGCAGGCATCCTGTGCTGGAGGAGATTGCGGTGGAAGAGTATACTTCTGTGGTATAAGGTAATCGTTAAGTCCACAATGTCATTTAGTTAAGCCGGACGCGCCTGGTTTAATTGAATGACATTGGTTCAGCCTAGGACGCTGCGATTCTTTACATCCCCGATGGATGATGATAGAATGAAATCGTATCAGGTGAATTGATTGGTGCAGTATCGCAGGCAAAGCCGGTAAGATCCACGTGGAGGTAAGAATGCAGCGTTATTTTAATACGGAGGGACGATGCCGTCCGGAAGAGCACTATATGGTACGGCTGGATGATCGGTTGGACAGGATCAAACGGCTGTATGTAGACCGAGGGAAATATTTTGTCATCAACAAGGGAAGACAGTACGGTAAAACGACGACACTCATGCTGTTGGCGGAATATTTAAAGAAGGAGTATCTGGTTCTATCGTTGGATTTTCAGGAGATCGGAACAGAAGAATTCGAGGATGCAGGCAATTTTGTAAGAGCCTTTACACAGATTGTTTCTGCGCAGATTCGTAAACTTGGCCTGTTGGATCTGCAGGCAGAGTTTTTGCAGAATGATGCGGGGGAGAGTCTGCGGGAACTGTTTACTGGATTAAGCACTTTGTGTGGAGCAGCCGATAAACCGGTCGTGTTGATGATCGATGAAGTGTACAGCGCTTCCAATAATCAGGTTTTTATTGATTTCCTTGCACTGCTTCGAAGATATTATCTGGATCGGGAGGAGAGACCGATCTTCCGCTGTGTGATACTGGCGAGTGTTTATGATATTAAGAACCTTAAGCTGAAAATGCGCACAGAGGGAGAGCACCAATATAACAGTCCCTGGAATATTGCGGCAAGATTCCAGATTGATATGAGTTTTTCGGCAGGGCAGATTGTTTCCATGCTGCAGGAATATGAGGAGGACAGGAGAACCGGCATGGATATTGCCGCGGTTTCCGAATGTATTTATGCGTATACCGCGGGTTATCCTTACCTGGTGTCGGCAATCTGCAAATTTTTGGACGAAGAGATTCCGAATCGTACCGGATTTGATACAGCTATGGATGTGTGGAGCAGAGAGGGAATTGTCGAGGCGGTAAAACTTCTTTTAAATGAAAATATGCCGTTGTTTGACAGTATGGTAAAGCAGTTGGATCTTTATCCGGATCTGCGGAATATGATAGAGCAGATTTTGTATCAGGGAAGGCAGGTATCTTTCAGCCCAGCAGTGAAATCGATCAATCTTGGGATGATGTTTGGTTTTCTAAAGGAAGAAAATGGGCATGTTGTGATAGCAAACCGAGTTTTTGAGATGTATCTGTTGAATCTGTTAGACTCTGGATGCGAAGAGAACGGATGTGATTGTAGACTATATCGTGGAGGCCGTGGTGTAGCAGATTAGGGTATCTGCGGCGGTAAGAATACAGGGAGGAATTTCCATGGAACGATTCATGAGCAGATTCAAGAAAAACATACAACGGACAGGGGAAGCCCTGGAGAGCGTGATGGCGGTCATTGTGCTGTTCGGCATCCTGCTCTCCATTTACAGCCTGTTGCAGGATTTCGAGATCTTTCACTCTCTGGCAGGTGATACGTCGGCTTTTAAACCCTTTCTGGAAGATGTCTTTGTGATTGTGATCGGCATCGAGTTTCTGCAGATGTTGTGCCGGCCGAATTCCGACAATGTCATGGAAGTGCTCATCTTCCTTGTGGCAAGGCATATGATTCTGGGAGATACGACGCCTTTCGAGGATTTCATCTCGGTGATCAGCGTAGGCATTCTGTGTGCGCTGCGCAGATACCTTCATGTGACGAGAAAGAAGGAGGAAGCCGAGCGGGAACAGGAGGCTGAGGAGGACAATACCTGATGCTCTCATGACAGGGCTGCCGTTGATGAGGGTCAAAACAAGTGCAATTGGGATTTGGAGGTTGATTATGTACGAAAGAATGCTGAATAAGCAGGTCGTTCCAACCGTAGAGGAAATGACAGCATACTGTTCAGAAAATGCAGAGCGCTTTTCTATGATAAATAATTGGCTGACAACTACTTTTCATACAGAACAGAAAGTGGTTTTCCCTTATGGCAATCAATACGGCTGGGGAATTGGACATTATAAAAAGAAAAAGCTGATATGTAATATCTTTGCCGAGACTGGTGCATTTACAGTTATGCTGAGATTAACAGATGTGCAGTATAAAGCAGTTTATGGAGAACTGAAAAAATACACCCAGGAATACATTGATCATAAGTATCCTTGTGGTGATGGCGGCTGGATCCATTATCGCATTATCTGCCAGGAACATTATGAAGATATTCAGAAACTGTTAGAGGTAAAATGTCTATGACAGTTAACTTTGCAAAATCTCGTTTTTAGTGATGAAAAAGGGATTTGGAGGAATACTAAAAGAATGCGCAACTGGTATTTGCCTTTTAGCACTTGCTAAGTTCTTTATTCATATTTCCATGTGTTTTATAATGGATATCAGGAGCGTGATTTTTATGAATATGAAGATAATATCGAAATACTTACAATTTCTGCGTAAAAGCAACCATTACACACAAGATGATTTGGCAAAAAAATTAGGCATATCAAGACAGGCAGTATCAAAATGGGAAACAGGAACAACGATCCCCGACGTAGAAGTTTTATTGAAAATTTCTAAATTATATGACATTACGATAAATGATATATTAGAACCGAAGATACAACCACAGAGGATAACTGATTTTGAACAGATTTCAGCAATTTCTGAAAAGGAACTGAAAGAAGTGTTAGAACAGTTTGACAATAAGTCGCTTGTAACAGCTTTAATGGGGGCGTCTCCCCAAACAAATAGTTTTTGTGAAAGATTGTTTCCCGATGTAGACTTTGACACGACAAGAAAAAATATAGGCAGAATTAGAATAGAAGCTGTTGAAGATATGCAGAACCAAATGATTGCTATGATAAATTTGCAGATGATTGATAAGGAAATTTAGTAACTCCCAAAACGAGTTACGCCTTAAAGGTGAGTCAATTCACTTCGTCAAGTGGAAGTCCTGCGTATTCCGCAATTTTTTCAAGTGTCAACATCATGAGTTTTCCTATAGCGAAATCACTACGATATTTTGCAAAGTTGATTCTCTCAATCGGATAAACCGTTTCGCCCTGACCATAAAAATCTTTTTCCATTAAAAAATGTATATGGAGCAAAAGATAGAACGGCAAGGGATATTTCTTACAAATTTTTGTATGGAAAAAAATAGAAGATTTTCCGCCTAGACGGGAACTGCATGGAGAAAATAATGATTATTTTAATAACAGGTGCATCACACACAGGTAAGACTGTGCTTGCTCAAAAACTGCTTGAAAAGTATAAATATCCTTATTTATCGATAGACCATTTGAAAATGGGTCTGATTCGCAGCGGCTATACGAAACTCACACCCGAAGATGACGATAAGCTCACAGAGTATCTGTGGCCTGTCGTTCGTGAAATGATTAAAACCGCGATAGAAAATGGGCAAAACCTTATCATTGAAGGGTGTTATATTCCGTTTGATTGGACAAATAGCTTTGCAAAAGAATATCTTGATCATATCAGATACGTTTGTCTTATCTTGAGCGAAAATTATATTCAAAATCATTTTAGCAATATCAAAAAATATGCAAGTGCCATAGAAAGTCGTTTAGAAGATGAAGGATGTACTATGGAAAGGGTATTAGAAGAAAATGCACAGTTTTTGGAACGTGCAGAAAAGTATCATGTAAAGTATGTGCTGATTGATGATCAGTACAAGATAGATATTGATTTATAAGAATCAGGCGCCAGAGTTGTCAGCCTGTGAGATTGAAAACACTTGCCAGCATACAGGACAGTTCAAATATCACATAGAAGCATTGGAAAGATAGAATTCCCGGTAATCCCGCGGCGTAAGGTTCGTGCATTTTTTGAAAATGATGCTGAAATACTGGGGCTCATTGAACCCCACCGAGTAGGCGATATCAGCGATTTTCCGTTTCGGATCTTTCAGCAATTCTATGGCTTTTGAGATGCGCACTTCGTTTACAATATCCGTAAAACTCCTGCCGGTTTCATTGGTGATCAGGGTGCTGAGATAGGATGGGGACAGAAATACGGTTTTGGAGACGGCGCTCAGGGTGATGGCTTCCATGTAATGATTCTGAATATAGTCTAAGATCTTATTGATCAGTTCCTGTTTATTGCTGGTTTTGATCGAGCGGTAATCATTCAAATCGAGGATCAGATTCAGATAAATATCTTTCAGCATTTCCAGCGTATCGCAGCGGATGACCTTTTGGAAATTCGCGTATTTTTCAAAGAACAGAGCCGTCTGTTTGTTCTCCTGGCCGACAATGTTGCGAATACAGAGGACGGCAAGCATGATGAAAGAACTTTTTATCAAAACAACGTTTCCGTTCTGGGCGGAAATCCACTCATAGAACAGGGAAGCGGCCTGCTGGTGGAGATAGATTCCCTGGCAGCTATCGATCAGGTTTTCGATTCTTTTCTGATAAAGGAACAGCGCGTTATAATCCGTATAAGTAAGGTCCTGGTCTGTGTTTGCGGTCAGGAAGACATGGATGCTCTGGTTGCCGGAGAAGAACTGCTTGCTGAGCGCACGAAGGCTTTCCAGATAGGCGCTGTGGAGGGCGTCATAGCCGGAGTGGAGAGCGCTTATGCCGATGGAGATCGTAGTATGGAAGAAGTGATAGATCCGGCTTTGAAGCTGCTTTAGCGTTTTCTTCAGTTCGTCAAGCTGGCCGGATTCTTTGCCGGAAGCGATCAGGACATAGTGCAGCGCGTTTACCTTAACGGGGATAAACTGGGTTGACTGTATGGTTGACGCACAGAATAACGCCAGATTCTGGATGCGGAAGACATCCTGCTCCTGGTTGTCATCAAACTGAAAGGTACAGACTCTGTACGAGTGCAGGGAATGGAGCAGCGACTGGATTCTGGGCGTGAAATCATTCCGGGTATAGATATAGCCGTTGAGCAGGCTGCTCAGGATATGTTCCTGCTGGTTTTCATCCTGCTGCTGTTTTTCCTCCTGCAGGATTCTCTCCACACATTTTAGGATCGCGTCTTCCAGTTCCGTAAAATTGATCGGCTTTAACAGAAATAAGGCGGCGCCCAGGTTCAGGGCGTCTTTTGCATATTCGAAACTGCGATGGCCCGTCAGGATGATAAACTGGGTGTGAGGGTATTTATCCTTGATATACCGCAGCAGGGTAATGCCGTCAATGCCGGGCATAACGATATCGGAGATGATCAGGTCAGGGGGATTGGAGAGACAAAGTTCCAGGGCATGTATGCCGTCCTGGGCGAGTCCGCTGATCTCACAGCCCATATTTTCCCAGGAAAAGGCGTTGGAAATGCTGTCAAGGATTCCCTGTTCGTCTTCTGCAATCAATATTTTAATCATAGTTTACTCCATTTCCGCGCTGCTTTTTGCGCATATCGAGTTTGTGTCTGCGCCGTAGTCCGCGCGACGTATTTCATTCTATCTGCCCGCAGTGTCCGGGCGGCCTGTCTCATTAAGGCAGTAGGGGATGCGGAGCGTGACCCGTGTTCCCTTGAGTAACTGGCTTGTGATCTGAAATCCGTATTGCTCCCCATATAGAATCTGCAGTCTGCGTTGGATATTGGAGAGGGCGATCTGGTGCCCCTTCTCTTCCCAGATTTTTTCGGCGGGCAGGGTATCGTTGGCCGTCTGAATGCCGTGCAACAAATCATATCCCATGCCTACCCCGTCGTCTTCAATGATGCAGAGAAGATCCTCCTCCTGCCTCCGGATCATGATGGTTACGGTTCCGGGGGAGGATTTTGGCTCCAATCCGTGCCGGATGGAATTCTCCAGAAACGGTTGTATGATGAGTTTGGGAATCCTGCAGTCTAAGAGTTCCTCCGGAATATGGATCAGGATGGATATTTTTCCGTGATACTTGCATTTTATGATAAACGAATACTGACGGATATATTCGAGTTCCGTGCGGAGGGTAAAACTGTTCTCGTCGTCGGAGTGAAGATCCGTCTGCAGCATATAACTTAGGCTGGAGATCATATCGCAGACGGGATAGGCCTCGTATTCATGCGCTTTCCAACTGATAAGCTGCAAGGTATTAAAGAGAAAGTGCGGGTTCATCTGTGACTGTAAATTTTTGAGCTGCGCCTCTTTTTGGGCAAGCCGGGCTTTGTAAACAGTATTAATCAGGGTATCTAACCGCTTGATCATATGATTGAACCCGTGGTTGATCGCGGCAAATTCTTTCAGGGTCGAGTTCTCAGGCAGCGTGACGGAGAAATTTTCCTGGGCGATCTGTTCCATGGCCTCTGTCAGGACGGAAACGGGTTTCGTCAGGTATCTGGAGAAGAGGATGATCGCGGCGGCGGCAAGGGCCAGTATCATGGCGGCCAGGATATTGAACCGATACAGGATGTGCCGGAAATCGGAAAGTAACATTTTCTCATCCAGACGGATGACGGTGATCCAGTCGTCATAGGGAACGGCCGGGATTGTGCTGCGGACATAGGCGTAGCTGTATAATTTTCCGTCCATGGAATAAGAACCGGAGTTTTCGCCGAGAAGGGAAGCATCCGTATATTCTGCGCCGGAGAGGGCGCTGTCTGTGGAGCAGATGATCTGTTTGTGCGAGTCAAGGATATACATACAGTCCGCATCGACAATGCTCAGGTTCTGGAATTTATCCAGCAGGAAATCGTGGGACAGACGGATCACGAGAATTCCCTGTAGGGAGTAATCTTCATAGTTGTAGATACAGCGGGTAAGTTCCAGACACCGCGCTTCTTTGTGACAGGGAAGCCAGTTTAAATTGGTCGGATAGATCAGCGCATATTCATAGTAATCGCTGTCCTCGATCTGTTTGATGTCAGTGGCCTTGTAACCGTATTGGAGATTTCCCTGTTTGTGCAGAGGATAAATATCAAAGCATTCCAGATAATAGGCATCAAGGCTTTGGAAATTGAAGTATTCTTCGATCAGGTTCTGGTACTCGTATTGGAAACTGTCCACGGTCTGATCGGAAGACAGGAAGCCGCGGATTCTGGGATCATCGATCACTTTTTTTATTTTCTCCTCAAATTGAAGCAGAGACTGTGCGATACCGAGATTTGTCTGCCGGATGATATTCTGGTTATAGCTTTGCGCCTGTGTCCGGAAGAGACGGGCGTAGATGCCGGAAGGGAGCCAGAACAGAAGGATGGCGATAAAGAGCACAACGATCGTGCAGGGAATTAAGATCGCATTTTTGAAATTTAACGTTACATTTATTTTTCCGGTAGTCATAGGGGAACCGTACCTTTCCATCAAATCCAGTCTTCTATGCAGATTATCATCTATTATAATGAATCGGCGGCATTGTTTCAACAAAATAAACAAAAAATAGAGAGAAATAAACAGATAAATAATGGAAAATATATAAAATTATTGGATTTTCATTCTATGAGAAAATTTTATAAGAGAGGAGAGAAAAAAATTCAATTTTAATTTCTGTATCATTAAAATAAAATGAAGACACAGAAAAAAATGGAGGGATAAGATTGAAAATTGAAATTTTCAATCGCGAGATTTGTGTCTGCGCGCTGCTTGCCACAAACTCGTCATGCGCAAAAAGCAGCGCAGAAATGAGGTAAAACATGAAGAGAAGAATGAAACGTTTATCAGCGCTCCTGGCAGCCGCGGCGATGACGGTTTCCCTGACAGCCTGTGGGAATACGGCGTCCACGGAAACGGAGCGCGTAGAGGAAAGCGCCGATAACGCAGGAGCGGAGACGAATGGGCAGGACGGGACGGCAAAGGCGGAGAACGACAAAGCAGCCAGCGGAGAGCAGAAGACGATCACGATCGCCTGGACGAATATTATGGACAGCCAGCAGCAGATCTGGGAAAAATATATTTTTGCGCCTTTTTTGGAAAAGCATCCGGAAGTGGAGATTGATTTCCAGTGCCTGCCGGATCTGCAGAATACGGTACGCGTGCAGGTGGCAGCGGGAGCAGGACCGGATATGTTCTATATGGACAGCATTGATATTCCCGATTATGCGTCTACAGGGCGGATCTTAAATCTGGAGAAGTACAGAGAGCAGTATGGCCTGGATGATCAGATGTTTGACTGGGCAATCCGTTCCTGCCTCTATCAGGAGCAGATGTATGCCCTGCCGGCTTCGGTGGAAGCTACGGCAATGACGTACAATAAGGATCTTCTGGATCAGCTTGGAAAAGACGTGCCCACGAACAGGGAGGAATTTGTGGCGGTATGCGACGCTGCGTTGGAGGCCGGATTGATCCCGATCTCCTTTGGGTATCCCGGACAGACGCTTTTGATCACATGGCCTTATGAGCATTATCTCACTTGCTATGCCGGCGGGGAGAAGACGGCACAATTATTGAGAGGAGAGATCGGGTTCGACGATCCTGATATCAGGGGTGCGTTTGAACTGTTGAAAGCGGACTGGGATGCAGGCTATGTGAACGATAAGAAGAGCGGTGCGATCACGAATGACGAAGCGAGATCTCTGTTTGCCAACCAGAAAGCGGTCTTCAACTATGAGGGACCGTGGCTGATCCTGGCAGACGGCGCGGCGAAGAACTGGGACTTTGAGTGGGGACAGTGCGCATGGCCGTCCATGAAAGAGGGGGTGCCCGCCGGTTCCGCCATCACGCTCGGTGAAGCTATCGGCATTACGGCAAATTCGGAAGTCGCCGATCTGTGCGTGGAAATGATGATGGATTTCTACAGCGATAAGGAGAGAGTGGGCAAAGCGGTGGCGGAGGGATTTTCGACGCCGGCGGTTGCGATCGGGGAAGAAGATTATCCGGCCGATATGGATGAAAATATCAGAAAGACGCTGGATGTCCAGAGCGCGAACATGGAACTGGAGTCCGTTGGGTATGCGCCCTGGGGCTTCTTCCCGGCCAAGACGACCACGTTCTTAGACGACAATCTGGACAAGGTCTTCTACGACAAGATGGATATGGATACTTTTATCGAGAAAGCGAATGAGACAATCGCACAGGATTTTGAAGACGGCTATACATTTGCCGGGTAAGAATGCTGTCGATAAGACGAAGAGGGCTGCTGCAAAACGATCGTTTTGTGGCAGCCTTGATAAAAACGAGGAGAGATGGACATGAAATATCGTATAAAAAGGAAGATCAAAGGCACCTGCTTTATCCTGCCCGCCTTTTTGCTCCATTTGACCGTGATCGTGCTCCCGGCGTTATCCATGATCTATTATGCTTTTACGAAGTGGAACGGGTTAAATGCGCCGGAATTTATCGGCCTGGATAATTTCAGGAGAATGTTACAGGATTATGATTTTTTGTTTGCCATGAAGAATAATCTGATCTGGATGACGATTTTCCTGGTCGTGCCTTTCATTATGGGTCTTGGGATGGCGCTTGTTTTTACGAAGATCGGGAAGATACAGATGGTCTTCCGCACGTTGTGCTTTCTGCCCTATGTGGTCAGCGCAACCGTGTCAGGTAAGATCTTTGCTGTCTTTTACAGTCCCTATTCCGGGATCGGTTCTTTCTTTGAACGGATCGGCGTCTCGGCGCTGGCGGATTTCGCGCCGCTGGGAAATGAGAAGCAGGCGCTTTATGCCGCCGCTTTTGTGGACAACTGGCATTGGTGGGGCTTTGTCCTTGTCTTGATGATGTCGGCGCTCCATCAGGTGGACACGTCCCTGTATGAGGCGGCGAAGACGGAAGGCGCAAACGGCTGGCAGATGTTGGTGCATGTGACGATTCCGCAGATCAAGCCTACGATCATTGCCTATTTTGTGTTTGTGATCGTAGCGGCTTTTACCACCTTTGACTATGTATGGATCATGACACAGGGCGGGCCGGCGGGCTCCACGGAAGTGTTTGCCACCAGGATCTATAAGACAACCTTTATTAATTATGACGCGGGATATGGAGCGGCTATGAGTTTGAGTGTGTGCCTGCTGGCGCTCACCGTATATTTTATCCTGCGGATCATCCAGAGAAAGGGGGCCAGGGAGGAATGACACAGGAGAAAAGAAGAAAGCTGGGGGTCTGGGTGCGGGTCATGATCGCGGCGGCCGTCACAATGCTGCAGATCATTCCGCTGGTAGTAGTCGTGATCAATTCCCTGCGGGGGAATGACGAGATTGCCAAGATCATGATCGCGCTTCCGAGGAAACTGCATTTCGGGAATTATCTTACCGCATGGGAAAGAGGCGGATATGCTCATGCCTATGCCAGCAGCCTGATCATAGGGTTTGGCACTTCCGTTTCGGTAGCGGTATTGGTGGGCTTTGCGGTGTACGGTCTGCTGAAAACGGATTGTTTTGGGAAGAATTTCTTCTATACCTATTTTGTGGCAGGACTGGCCATTCCCACGTTTGCCGTGATTGTACCGCTGTTTTTCTTTTTTTATAAGATCAATCTGATCAATACGTATTTCGGAATGATTCTGATTTATATTGGGACGAATGTTTCCTTTAATTTTATGTTTATGTATGCGTTTTTCGAGGGAATGCCAAAGGAACTGGATGAGGCGGCCCGGATCGACGGCGCTTCTGAACTACAGAATATGGTACATATTGTGATTCCCCTGGCAAAACCGATTATCACCAGCGTGATGCTGATCGTATTTGTCAATACGTGGAACGAATTCCTGTTTTCGAACACCTTCTTGCAGAAGGAAGAGGTGAGGACCGTTTCCCTGAGATTTTTCAGCTTCGTAGGCAAGAGCGGTGCGGATTATGGCTATGTCTATGCGGCGGCAGTCATATCGATCCTTCCGATCGTGGTGATCTATTTCCTGATGCAGGATCTGTTCGTGGAGGGCATGACATCGGGCAGCGTGAAAGGATAGAAAAGTCAAATATAGCTGGAGAAAGGATAAGAAAATGAAAATCGAAGAAGGATTCCCGAAATATGTTGCGGTGAATGATACGGATCTGCTTCTTGCGATCCGTGAGGGGATGCACCCTATGACGGAGTGGTACGACAGGAAGCATCATGATTTGCCCTATTTCTGGAATTATGTTACGGGTCCTAAGTACGGGAACAGCCACCATCCAAGTTATAGCTGCGTCCATACGGTGGGGCGTTGGCTGGACGCGCTGGTCAACGCGGAGGAGATCACGGCAAAAAAAGTGCCGGAGGAAATCTATGAGAAGCTTTCTTACTGGGTTTCTGCGGTCTTTGAGAATGAGACGGGGATGATGGGTAATCTTGATCCGGAATCTTTCCGCTGGGAGAAGACGTGTGATCTGCATAATCTGCGGGAGGCTATGTATGGGTTTGCGGCGTTGTTAAAAAGAAACCCGGATGATGCAAAGGCGAAGCAGGGTGCAGAGCATTTGATCGACATGGTGGACAGATACACGGATTTTGAGACTGGAGAATGGAAGTGCGGACTATATGAAGAGGAGTGCGGGGGCAAGGTGGAGTGCGGCGCCAGCAGCAAACAGGAGATCTATCGGTTTTCCTCTACGCTGGGCAGATATATCGGCGGACTGGTAAGGCTGTATCAGGTTTTTCCTCTGGGGAAAGCATTGGAGCAGGCCGTCAGGCTGACGCAGACCGCGTTCCGGGTCGTGCTTGGAGAGGATGGCGGTTTCTCGGCGGACAGGTTTGCGAAACATTTCCATTCCACCAGTTCCATGATCTCCGGGATCGCCATGCTGGGGGCGCTAATCCGGGATCATGCCATCCTGGAGAGAGTCCGGCGGTTTATGGAGAATGGCTACTACGAAATGGCGCTTGATTTCAGGTGGTGCCTGGAAAATGATGCAAGAGAGGATGATATGGTGGGGGAGATCAACAATACAGGCGATTTCCTGGAGGCATGTCTCTGCCTGGGGGATGCCGGATACGGCGAATATTATGACAGGGCGGATCGCATGATACGGTGCCATCTCCTTCCGGCGCAGCTTTTGGACGTCAGTTTTCTGTCGGATGAAGCAAGTGATGATGATGCGGTCCATAAAATGGCCTCCAGAATGAAAGGAGCCTTTGGATTCCCCTGTCCGTATGGACATGAGTATGCGCCGGGAAGCGATATTTCTTTTAACTGGGATATCGTGGGCGGCGGGGTGAGCAGCCTTTGCCAGGCGTACAGACGGGTTGTCTCGGAAGTGAACGGAATCTTGAGCGTCAATATGCAGTTTTCCTGTGAAGATGAAAAGATCCGTTACCGGGATCCCTATCCGGACGGCGTCATGGAACTTCTTTTGAAAAAGGATATGGGTGTCAGAGTATGTCTGCCGTTGTCTGTGGAGTGGGAATTGCTGGAAGAGGAATTGGAACGGCAGGAGATAACCTTTTTCAGGTACGGGAACTGGCTGTATTTATACGGATTATACGGAAAGGGAAACTGCAGCATTCCTGTCCGGTTTCAAACGGAGAGAAAGGCATATAGATTTCGGTGCAACAGCGTTACGGTGGAATTTTGCGGGAACAGGATCACAGGCATGAGTTCCAAAGGGAAAAGATTATGTTTTTTTAAGGAGATAGAGGAAAATGATTGAGAATACAGTATGGATGACTTACAGCGAATATCTTCCGATCGAATTGAGACAGTCGGCGGAAGAGGGGAAAGAGGTTGAGAAATATCGCGCGCGCGTGGAACAGATCACAGGGATGACAGACGACAGGGAGACTTTCGCCATAAGAGAGAAACTGGCGTGGAATCTGCTGGAGGAAATAGAAGGAGAGCCAGTGAAAGCGGAGTATCCTTACAAAGAACCCGACAAGCTGGATGAGATCAGACAGCTTTTGACGGGAGACAGCGATAAAAGGTATCCGGTAGGCCGGGAGAGGATCAAGGATAAGGTGCTGGGAGCCTGGACGGGACGCTGCATTGGATGTCTTCTGGGGCAGCCCATTGAGGGATGGAAGCGGGAGAGGATCGTCGGATTTTTGAAAGATACGGACAACTATCCGGTCAACCGGTTTCTGTCCTCTGCGGTCGATCAAAAGATCAGGGAGCGTTATCAGGTAAGTGATAACGGAGAGAACGCCTTTTGCGATACGGTGACGCACTGGATCAATAACATTACGGATCTGCCGGAAGACGACGATACGAATTACACGGTTATCGGGCTGAAGGTTTTGGAGAATCATGGAAGAGCGTTTGACAGCGAGCAGATGGCGCAGATGTGGATCACAAGTCTTCCGATGGGGCATGTTTCCACGTCGGAAAGAGTCGCCTACAGAAATATCGGCAATCTGATCGACGCGCCGAAGTGCGGATGGTGGAAAAATCCGTACAGAGAGTGGATCGGCGCACAGATCCGGGCGGATATTTTCGGCTATGTCTGTCCGGGAAATCCGAAAGAAGCGGCCGGGATGGCCTGGAGAGACGGCCGTATCTCCCATGTAAAGAATGGAATTTACGGGGAAATGTATATTGCTGCAATGCTGGCGGCGGCGTATGAGGAGCATGATCTGGTGCGTCTTGTGGAAACCGCGCTTGGTCAGATACCATATACGTCCAGATTATATGAAGAGATCAAACGGGTCCTGGCGGACTATCAAGCCGGCGTGGATTGTGAGAGAGCGATAGAGATGCTGCATGAGAAATTCAAAGAGGAGGACAGCCATGACTGGTGTCATACCATCACCAATGCCGCCGCGGTTACGATCGCCGTTCTCTATGGGGAGGGAGATTTCACGAAAGCGTTGGGGATTGCGATAGAATGCGGCTACGATACGGACTGTAACGGGGCGACGGTCGGTTCTGTCATGGGGTTGCTTTCCGGTGCCCAGGGAATTCCCCGGAATTGGAAGAGGGGCCTGACGGGAATGTTAAGAACGGGTGTCTCAGGGTTTCACCAGGTGAGCATAGACGAACTGACAGAGAGAACCTGTCGGTTGATCGAACAGGAATAGGAGGCGGGAAGATGCAGCATGGAATCTATTATGCATACTGGGAGAAAGAATGGCGCGCGGATTACCGGTATTATGTAGAGAAAGCGGCGAGACTGGGGTTTGACGTTTTGGAGATTGCGGCGGGACCTCTGCCGGATTATACAGGGGAGCAGATCTGTGAACTGCGTAACTGCGCCAGGGAAAACAGGATACGTCTGACCGCAGGATATGGGCCGGCGCCGGAGTTTAATATTGCCTCGGCGGACCCGGCCGTCAGGAAAGGTGCGCTGGAGTTTTATCAAAGGCTCTTTGATGTCATGGGACAGTTGGAAATTACCCTGATCGGCGGAGGAATCTACTCTTATTGGCCGGTGGATTATACAAAACCGATCAATAAGAAGGAAGATTGGAAGCGGAGCGTTGAGGGGATACGGAAACTGGCGGATCTTGCAGCCGGCTATTCTATTTGCCTGTGCCTGGAGGTGCTGAACCGTTTCGAGGGGTACTTGCTGAATACCGCAAAAGAAGGGGCAGCCTTTGTAAAGGAGACAGGAAAAGAGAACGTGAAAGTGATGCTGGATACGTTTCATATGAATATCGAAGAGCGGGATATCGGCGGTGCGATCCGGACGGCAGGCTCCTTGCTTGGTCATTTTCATACGGGAGAATGTAACCGCATGGTGCCAGGCCAGGGAAGGATGCCGTGGAAAGAGATCCATGACGCCCTGCGGGAGATTCAGTATGACCAGGCTGTTGTGATGGAGCCTTTCGTGCAGCAGGGCGGGACAGTAGGGTCGGATATTAAAGTGTGGCGGGAAGTCATACCCGAATGCAGCGAAAAGCGGTTGGACGACGATGCCGCGGAGGGCGTGAGGTTCCAGAGACGGACACTGGAATGGAAATAAAATCCTCTTCGATAGAATCACGTCAACGAGATTTTACTCGGACGCAACCGACTCGGATGCGTCCGAGTAAAAATTGACTTTAGTCTTTTCATGTGTTATATTAATTGCCATGAAGCAGGATTTGAAGAGAGGATTGAAAATGAAGTTTCTTGGCAGAACAGAGCAGAGGAAAAAACTGCATCGTATGTTGGAGAGAGAGCGCCAGACAGTATCTTTGATCTATGGGCGCAGGCGTGTCGGAAAGAGTGAATTGATCAAGCAGGTGTTACGGGAATCGAATATTCAAAGTATTTATTATGAGTGCAAACAGACGACAGAGCTGAACAATGTGGATAGTCTGGCAGTGTTGATCGCGGAGAAATTTGGTCTGCCGAAACCGGCTTTTGAAAATATGGAAGAAGTTTTGGATTTCCTGTTCCAAAAGTCGTGCCAAGACAGCCTGATCTTCGTTCTGGATGAGTATTCCTATTTGCGGGACTGTGTAAGAGGAATGGACAGCATTCTTCAGTCTTTGATCGATCGGTACAATGACCGTTCCAGGATCAGGCTTGTTTTATGCGGCTCCTTTGTGGATACAATGCAGTCGCTTCTTTTTGTTGAAAATCCGCTGTATGGGCGCGTGGACTTGACGATCGATCTGAAACCGATGGACTATTTTGAATCAGCTCTGTTTTATCCTTCCTTTTCCGATGAGGATAAAGTCAGATTATACAGTGTGTTTGGCGGCATTCCATATTTTAACAAACTGATCGACCCGGCGCTCACGGTAAGAGAGAATATAACGGAACTCATTGCCTCTCCCGGAGCACGGCTGGAAAATGAGGTGTCCATGTATCTGAGATCGGAGATATCCAGACTCATCAATGCCAATGAAGTCTTTGATGCATTGGCACGCGGCTTCTCAAAGTACAGCGATATCCTTTCACAGTCCCATGTGTCCAGCGGGCCTGCCATGGTCGATGTTCTGGATAAACTGATCCGCATGGAGATGGTGGAGAAACAGGCGCCGATCAACGATGAAAACAATCGGAAAAAAGTGAGCTATCGAATTTTTGACAATTTATCTCTGTTTTATTACCGCTATATTTTCCGCTATCTGTCGCAGATGAATGTCATGAATCCGGAAGATTTCTATGACCGTTATATTAGAGATGATTTTGAGACGCAGTATGTGCCTCATGTTTTTGAGGTGATGTGCAGACAGTATTTGATCCGTTTAAACAGAGAAGGATTATTGGAGGAACCTTTTGAAAAGATCGGTAAATACTATTATGACGATCCGGTTCGGAAAAGAAACGGTGAATTCGATATTGTGACTAAGGATGCGAAAGGATATATCTTCTATGAGGCAAAGTTTCGCAAAGAACCCGTGTCGGCAGAGATGATCCGCACTGAGATCCTGCAGGTGGAAGAGACAGGACTTTCTTGTTATCAATATGGTTTCTTCAGCAGAGCAGGGTTTACGGCAAAGCAGGAGAAGAATCTGAAACTGATCACACTGGAAAAGATGTATCGGTGAAATTGCCAGGGAGTTCATGTCTTTTAAAACATGCAGTTTTCAGGAGCCTGACGGAATATCCGATGGGCTCCTGAAAAAAGCTTTTACGACCAGTATCCCTTCTTGTAGAAAAGAAGCGACAGCGCCGTCCCCAGGCACCATCCGATGGGCCAGGAAAGCCAGATGCCGGTTTCGGAGTGCAGGCCGGCGGAGAGCGCGAAAGCAAGCGCCACCCGTAGGATCAGGTCAGTAAAGGTGGCGGCCATAAACTGTTTCATGGCGCCTGCGCCCCGCAGCACACCGTCGGAGATCAGCTTGGCGGCAATCAGGAAATAGAAAGGGGATACGATCCGGAGAAACTGCTGTCCGGTCTGCAGAGCCTTGACGGAAGACTGATCCATAAAGAGAAGGAGCAGATATCTGCCAAAACACAGGTAGAGCAGGCAGAGCGGGATACAGAGGGTCCACACCAGTTTCAGACCGGCGCGGAAACCTTCCCTGACACGGGGATAGGTTCTCGCGCCGATATTTTGGGCGGAGAAGTTGGACATGCCGTTGCCGATGGTGGTAAACGAGGTGATGACCAGATTGTTCAGTTTGATGGCCGCGGAATATCCCGCGGCTACGCTGACGCCGAAACCGTTGATGCACCCCTGTACCAGGATATTGCCGACAGAGATAAAGGACTGCTGTAGGACGCTGGGAATGGCGATCGTCAGTATCTTACAGAGCAGATCCCAGGAAAAGACGGCAGGTTTCTCAGTTCCAGAAGGTAGTTCGATGTTTGAGAGCCTTTTTAAAATGAGCAGGACAGAGCAGATACAGCTAACACCCTGACAGAGAAAGGTCGCCCATGCCACGCCTGCGACGCCCATCTGAAAGGAGATGACAAAGAGAAGATCCACGGCGATATTGGCAGTGGATGAGAAAGCAAGGAAGAAGAACGGCGTCTTCGAATCTCCCAGAGCAGAGAAGATCCCGGTGGCGATATTATAGAAGAATAGAAAGGGCAGCCCCAGGATGTAGATATCCAGATAGAGGGCGGAATCCGCCATGATTTCTTCCTGTGTCCTCATCAGCCGCAGCAGCACATCGCAGGACAAGAATCCGGCAAGCATCAATCCTGCGCAGAGTACAGCGCTGGCGATCAGGGTGGTGTAGACGGAAGTTTTCATCCGCACATAGTCTTTTGCGCCGAATAATTGGGAGACGATAACGGAACATCCCATATTGCAGCCGAAGGCAAAGGCGATGAAGATGAGCGTGATATTGTAGCTGTTGCCGACGGCGGCCAATGCATTTTCTCCGATGAATTTTCCGGCCACAAGGGAGTCGGCTATATTGTATAACTGTTGGAAGATGATGCTTCCGAACATGGGAAGGCAGAAAGCCCAGAGAACCTTCTGCGGATTGCCTTTCGTCAGATCTTTGTTCATAGTCAGATTCCTTTCTCTTGCTGTTACAGACAGTTTGATGAACTTTTGGATTCAATGCAGCGATTTGCTTTTTCGAGGTAACAGGAAGCCGGAGGCTGAACTGTTGCTTTTCGAGTTCTCACAGTAAAGCAAGACTGTACATTCTTACGGTTCAGTATTATAATACCACCAAAGAAATATTAAAAATATATTGATTATATATTACACATATGAAAATTATATGAAATATGCTGCGGTCTATGGGAAATGTCAAGCAGTCTTTTCAGAATGGGACAAAGAGTATTATGGATATCAATTTTGAATACTACAAGATCTTCTATTATGTGGCAAAATATAAGAACATCACCAGAGCTGCCGCCGCCCTGGGAAGCAATCAGCCGAATGTGACCAGGGTCATGAAGCTTTTGGAAGAGGGATTGCATTGTAAGCTGCTGGTACGGGAAGCAAGAGGTGTTATGTTAACTGAGGAAGGAGAGAAGCTGTATGCCCATGTGGAGATCGCTTTTCATCAACTGCTAAAGGCGCAGGAAGAGATTGGATTCCAGATGCTCGACGGCACGGGGACGGTGGAGATTGGTGCGACAGAGACGGCGCTGCATCTTTTTCTTCTGGATGTGCTGCGGACATTTAAGGAAGCATATCCGAAGGTCAGGATCAAGATCCACAACCACACGACACCGGAGATCCTGCGAAGCCTCGCTTATGGGAAGCTGGATCTGGCAGTGATCACGACGCCCTTTGAGGCATCCGGGCAGTTAGTAAATAAGAGATTGACCGGGTTTCGGGAGATATTAGTGGGCGGTGGGCAGTACGAGAAAGCAGGAAGCGTACCGTGGGATCTGCAGGATCTGACGGAGTACCCATGGGTGGGAATCGGCGCCGGCACAGCGACTTGCGAGCTGTATCGGGAATACTTTTTCAGGCAGAATGTGAACATAGAGCCGGACACGGAAGTGGCGACTTCGGATCTTTTGATTCCGCTGATCCGGGCAGGGATGGGAATTGGTTTCGTGCCGGAGCGGATGGCACAGCCTTATTTGGAGGAGGGGGAGTTAGTGCAGATCCCGCTTACCTGTGAACTGCCGAAACGGGAGATCGGGCTGGTCTATGACAGCGGCAGAGGGAAGAGCGCGGCGGCGGAAGGATTGCGGAAATACTTGCTGGATCAATCTGAAAAATAGAAAAATCATTTCGAAATGACTTATGCAGTTAAAATGCGGCCAGGTACTTGACAACAAAACACAGTCTGTTTTATAGTAATTTTCAGAACCTACAAATTAATAGGAATACCTTACAGGTGATGACGAAGAGGAGTACACTTTTGACCGCCGCCAGAGAGAGCAGCCGCAGGCTGGAAGGCTGCTTCGGAGAGGAATTGTGGAAGGTAGCTTCGGAACCGGAATGTTGAACGAAAGATGTCTGTCGTTATATAGCAGACGGCTTAGTAGATGTTCCCGTCCGATCCCCGTTATCGGATCAGATTTAGACAGATATTTTATCGTAAACGATATAGCAATTTTTTTCATCGTTCACGATAGCTATCTTGAGAATCGGTAAGTGAGAAACTAAGGTGGTACCGCGTATGATGCGCCCTTTGCTGTGACAGGATCAGCAGAGGGTTTTTTTCGTTTCCCGAAAATTGTGCTGTACCTGCCGGCGGATGCAAGTAACGCAGAACCAAGCAGACTAAGAACGATCAAGAACAAAGAAACAGATCATACAGGAGGACACAACATGAGCAAAGAACTGGCGAAGACCTATGACCCGAAGGGGTTGGAAGACAGACTGTATCAGAAATGGATGGACAAGAAATATTTCCATGCCGAGGTGGACGAGACGAAGAAACCTTTTACCATCGTGATTCCGCCGCCGAATATTACGGGGCAGCTGCATATGGGACATGCGCTTGACAATACCATGCAGGATATCCTGATCCGCTATAAGAGGATGCAGGGATACAATGCGCTCTGGCAGCCGGGCACCGACCACGCCTCTATCGCCACGGAGGTGCGGATCATCGAGAAGCTGAAGGAGGAGGGCGCCAGCAAGGAAGAACTGGGACGGGAAGGATTCTTGAAGCGCGCCTGGGAATGGAAAAAGGAGTACGGCGGACGGATCATCGGCCAGTTGAAGAAGCTGGGGTCTTCCTGCGACTGGGACAGAGAGCGGTTTACCATGGACGAGGGCTGCAACAGGGCAGTCACCGAAGTGTTCTGCAAGATGCATGAGAAAGGCTGGATCTACAAGGGCAGCAGGATCATCAACTGGTGTCCGGTGTGTAATACATCCATTTCCGACGCGGAGGTGGAGTATGAGGAGCAGGCAGGCCATTTCTGGCATATCAAGTATCCGTTGGTGGATGAGAATGGAATGCCCAGCAAGACGGAATTTTTAGAGTTTGCAACCACCCGTCCGGAGACGATGCTTGGCGATACCGCTGTGGCGGTGAACCCGAAGGATGAGAGATATGCTTATCTAAAAGGAAGAATGGTGTGGCTGCCGATCGTGAACAAAGCGATTCCGGTGGTGGAAGACGAGTATGTGGACATGGAGTTCGGTACGGGCGTGGTAAAGATCACGCCGGCTCACGACCCCAACGATTTCGAGGTGGGCAAGCGCCATAACCTGCCGGAAGTCAATATTTTAAACGACGATGCCACCATCAATGCAAACGGCGGCAAATACGAGGGCTTAGACCGCTATGAGGCGAGAAAGCAGATCGTGAAGGAACTGGAAGCGGAAGGGCTGCTTGTGAAGATCGAGGACTATGCGCACAACGTAGGAACTCATGACCGCTGCAAGACGACGATCGAGCCGATGATCAAGAAGCAGTGGTTCGTGAAGATGGAGGAACTGATCAAGCCTGCCGTGGAAGCGGTAAAGAGCGGCGAGATCAGGCTGATTCCTGAGCGCATGGACAAGACGTATTTCAACTGGACGGACAATATCCGCGACTGGTGTATCAGCCGCCAGCTCTGGTGGGGACACCGGATCCCGGCTTACTACTGCGACGCGTGCGGCGAGATCGTGGTGGCAGCGCAGATGCCGGAAAAGTGCCCGAAATGCGGCGGAACTCATTTTACCCAGGATCCGGATACGCTGGATACATGGTTTTCATCCGCGCTGTGGCCTTTCTCCACATTGGGATGGCCCGAAAGGACGGAAGATCTGAACTATTTCTATCCGACGGATGTGCTGGTGACGGGGTATGATATTATTTTCTTCTGGGTGATCCGTATGATCTTTTCCGGGTACGAGCAGATGGGGGAGAAGCCCTTTAAGACCGTGCTGTTCCATGGTCTGGTGCGGGATTCCCAGGGCCGCAAGATGAGTAAGTCTTTAGGCAACGGCATCGATCCGCTGGAGATCATCGACAAGTATGGCGCGGATGCACTTCGCCTGACGTTGATTACGGGCAATGCGCCAGGCAACGATATGCGTTTCTACTATGAGAGAGTGGAGGCCAGCCGGAACTTCGCGAATAAGGTATGGAACGCATCCCGTTTTATTATGATGAATATGGAGCAGGTGGAGGAGAAGACAGGGAAACGCAGCTGGGAAGTTTCTTATGATGAAATCAGAGAGTATTTGGAGCCTGCAGATAAATGGATTCTGTCCAAGTTGAATACGCTGGTAAAAGAGGTGACGGATAATATCGACCACTTTGAGCTGGGAATCGCGGTACAGAAAGTGTATGATTTTATCTGGGATGAGTTTTGTGACTGGTATATCGAGATGGTGAAGCCGCGCTTATATCAGAGAGGGAAGGATGGAGCGGAAGCTGCTGCAGACAGTGTGTCAGCGGACGGCGGGGAGCAGGATGTCTCATGTGGCGAGCGCAAGAATCAGAACCAGGCAGTACAGAGCAAGAATGCGGCGCTGTGGACCTTGAAGCAGATTTTGATCGATGCGCTGAAGCTGCTACATCCGTATATGCCGTTTATCACAGAGGAGATCTTCTGCACGATCCAGAGTGAGGAAGAGTCCATTATGATCTCTGACTGGCCGGTTTATGCGGAGGAGAAGGCATATCAGACCGAGGAACAGGCTACCGAGCTGATCAAGGAAGCAGTCCGCGGGATCCGTAATATTCGCACGCAGATGAATGTGGCGCCCAGCAGGAAAGCGGCAATGTTTATCGTCAGCGAGACGGAGTCTGTCAGGAATGTCTTCGAGGAAGGCAGGCTGTTCTTTGCGGCGCTTGCGGGCGCTTCCGAGGTGACGGTACAGGCGGACAGGAGTGGAATCGCACCGGATGCGGTGTCGGTGGTGATTCCGAATGCGTCGGTTTATATTCCTTTCGCGGAGCTTGTGGAGATCGGGCAGGAGATCGAGCGGCTTGCGAAAGAAGAAAAGAGACTGCAGGGTGAGCTTGCGCGGGTGAACGGTATGCTTAAGAATGAGAAATTCATGGCCAAGGCGCCGGAGGCGAAGGTTGCGGAAGAGCGCGCGAAGCTTGAGAAATATACGCAGATGCTCTCACAAGTGCAGGAGAGACTGGGACAGCTTAAGAAATAAGACTGGTAATGCACAGAGATTTAGTGTAAAGTGGAGTAAGAAGCAAGGCGTTCTCTGTACAGAGTTAAGAAGAAAGCGCCAGGGGAATAATGGCTGAAGAAGGTGAGGAGGAGTCTTTTGGGTGAGATAGATTTTTCACGGGATCAGATGAATAAACTGAAAAGCGCCATGAACTGGGAGGAGGAGATCAAAGCTTCTTCAGGCCAGTCGGCGGAGACGGTGAAGCGGGGATTCGGATGGGATCCCTGCGGAACGAATCTGGCAAGGGGCACGAAACTTCGGGTGGAGAAGGATGGCATGGCGGCATGGCTTTATCTGGCGCCGCCGGACCAGGGCCAGGTTTATACGAAGGAGGAACTGATTACTTATCTGGAGCGCAACGGTGTCGTCACGGGATATCACAGTTCTAATCTCTCGGCTATGATCAAGAAGAAGGTTTATGAGAGGGAGATCCTGGTTGCGAAGGGCAAAGAAGTCGAGAAGGGGAAGGATGGCTGGTTTGAGTACCTTTTTACGCCGGAAGAGTATGGCGTGCCCAAAATCAGGGAAGACGGAACGGTAGATTACACGAGTATGAGCGCACTTCACAATGTGCACAGTGGGGAGAAAGTCGCCATCTATCACCGGGCTGAGCAGGGCAAGGATGGATATACCGTGCGGGGAGTGGAAGTTAAGGCGAAGCCGTCCAAGGAACAGCCGCCGCTGCGCGGCAAAGGAGTGGAGCGCATCGGAGATGAATATTTTGCGCAGACAGATGGTAAGATCGAGGCGAAAAACGGCAAGATCGATATCCAGAAAGTGCATGAAATCGCTGGTGATGTGACGCTGATCGTCGGTCAGGTGGAATTCTTTGGCGATGTGATCATCAATGGTAATGTGGAGAATGGCGTCGTCGTCCGGGCTGGACGGAACATTGAGATCCACGGTACGTCGGGAAGCGCTACTTTGCTGGCGGGCGGTGACGTGATTATCAGCCGTGGGATACAGGGGGGCGGTACAATCTCGGCTAAGGGCAGTGTCTTCGCTGACTTTATTGAGAATACTACGGTGATTGCCGGAGGAACCGTGCTCTCCAATACGATCCTGAATGCAAATATCCACGCAGAGGATAAAGTGATCACGACTGGTAAGAAGGGGGCTGTGATCGGAGGATATGTACACGGTTTCAAGGGGATCGAGGCGATCACGGCAGGCAGTGATGCGGAGGTAAAGACGATTCTGCACAGCGGATATGAGCAGAAGTCTTATGAGAGATTCCTGGAACTGCGCCGTAAGGAAAGTGAACTCAAGGAGAAACTTTCAGAGCTTGTCGATAATATGACAGATGCGATGCGGGAGAGACGCACAGGAAGCTCTGGCAGTTCCATGGCGGCAGAGCTCAGACTGATGGAACGGGATAAAATGAAAGAGCTGTATTTCGAGGAGCTGGACCAGATCAGCCGTGAACGGGAATCCCTGGAAGAGATCATGGACGCGAGCCAGGGGGCATATGTCAAAGTAGATGGAAATATCTATCGGAATGTAGTGGTCAGTGTCAATGTGGAACAGTTGACGTTGAACAGGGGCACAGGCTATATGGTCTATACGGCGGATAACGGTGTGCTGGAAGGAAATGTTATTGTGCACTGACCCCTTGCAGATCACAGGCAGGCTTGTGAAAGAGAATGCCTTGCGGGATCAGGGGCGGAGGTGTTATGTGGGAACAGAAGAGTTATGAAGAGGCGGGAAAGTAAGGATGGCGGAGAAGATCGGCAGTTATGAGGAAGCGGTAGACTATATCAACGGGATCCCAAAGTTTACCGGGAAAAGCAGTATGGAAGATACCGTCAGTTTTCTGTCGTATCTGGGAGATCCGGCACAGAATTGTAAGATGATCCATGTGGCAGGCACAAACGGAAAAGGTTCCGTTTGTGCTTATTTGTGTTCGGTTCTGAAAGAGGCGGGAATTGCGGCGGGCATGTTTATTTCCCCTCATTTGGTTACGATGCGGGAGCGGCTTGTGGCAGATGGAGTGATGGCGAGCAGGGAGGAATTTCTGGAAGCATTCTGCATTGTATACCAGAAACTTTCCGTGCTGCCGCCAAAGCTTGCAGGAAGAGACTACCATCCCAGCTTTTTTGAGTTTCTGTTCTTTATGGCGATGGTATTTTTTGAGAAAAAGGGCGTAGAATATGTGATACTGGAGACAGGATTAGGCGGCAGGCTGGATGCGACGAATGCGGTGAAACAGAAGAAAATGTGTGTCATAACATCGATTGGGTATGACCATATGGAGTATCTGGGAGATACGCTTCCTGAGATTGCGGCGGAGAAAGCCGGGATCATGCGGCGTAACGTTCCTGTGGTCTATCCGGCAGAGAAGAAAGAAGTGGCGTGCAAGTTAGCAGAATGTGCCGCGAAGGCAGGCGCAGAAGCGGTTCCAATGCCGGAATGGGCGATAAAAGAAATAAAGATTCAGAATAAAACAATTGATTTTTCTCTTCATTTAAACTATTATGATTATATTGGTTTTACTGTGTCTACACCGGCAGTTTACCAGACGGAGAATGCAGCGCTGGCAGTTTGGGCGCTTACGCGGCTTAACGATCAGCGAATTACGCTGTCGGTCGTGCAGGAGGGAATCCGCAGGATGGTCTGGGAAGGCAGAATGGAAGAGATTGGTCCGAACGTTTATCTGGACGGCGCCCATAATATAGACGGGATTCTCGCATTTCTTGAGACAGTAAGATCACATCCCTGTCAGGGGAGGCGGAAGCTGTTATACTCCACCGTGAAAGATAAGAATTACCAAAAGACGGTGGAGGCAATTGCATGTTCCGCTCTGTTTGATGAGATCGGCGTGGTGGCGCTTGCAGATGAACGCGCCCTGCCGCTTACGGTATTAGAAGATTCTTACAGACAGTATACAGGATTTAGATGCAAGGCTTATAAAGAACTGGATACAGCTTATACGGAGCTGGTGCAGGATAAGGATGACGAGGATACGGTGTATATTGTCGGTTCATTATATTTGGCGGGCGAGATCAAAGCCCTTTTAAGGAGGCCTCGGCATGATTAATTTCGAAGAAGAATTGAAGAAGTTCCATCCCAGTTTAGAGGTTGAAGACGCGGAGGAAGCGATTTATAATCAGGATCTGACGGATATGGCAGATCTGATGGTCAAGGTTGTGAAGGAAGCGAAGAAAGCAGAGATCCAGGCAGGATTAAACATAGAATAGGGGATTGGCATAGATGATTTGTTATCAGTGTGGATGTACTTTGTCCGAGCATGATTTCTGCACAAACTGTGGTGCCGATGTAGCCCTGTATAAGAAGATCATATATATTTCCAATCGTTTTTACAATGAGGGTTTGGAGAGGGCAAACGTCAGGGATCTGACAGGTGCGATCACCAGTTTGCGGCAGAGTCTGAAATTCAATAAAAATAATGTAGAAGCCCGTAATCTGCTGGGGCTGGTATATTTTGAGACGGGTGAAGTGGTGGCGGCGCTCAGTGAATGGGTGATCAGTAAGAACTTAAGACCGAAGAAGAACATAGCGGATGACTATATTAATATGATCCAGACGAATCAGAACCGGCTGGATATCATTAATCAGACGATCAAGAAGTATAACCAGGCCCTTACTTACTGTAATCAGGACAGCCTGGATCTGGCAGTCATCCAGCTCAAGAAAGTATTGTCCTTAAATCCAAAGTTTATCAGGGCGCATCAATTGCTGGCGCTTCTGTATATCAACAGTGAAGAGTGGGAGAGAGCCAAGAGAGAGCTGACAAAGTGCAGTGAGATAGATACGAATAACACAGTGACGCAGCGGTATCTGAAAGAAGTGGATGAGATGCTTCTGCCGGAGGATGGGGTCAAACAATCCCAGAGGAAGAAACAGAAGTCGGAAGATATCGTTAAGTACCAGAGCGGGAACGAGACGATCATTCAGCCGGTCAATATCAGGGAAGGCAAGGGCGTCACGTCGCTGCTGAATCTGGGGATCGGCATTATCATTGGAATCGCGATCGCCGTATTTCTGATTCTGCCGGCCAGAATCCAGGCTTCCAGGGCAGATATCGATGAGGAGTTGCGTAAAGTGGGTGAGCAGTCTGATGCTAAGACGGCGACGATCGATGAGCTGCAGCTTCAGGTAAATGAGCTGACAAAGGCAAATGGCGATTTGCAGCAGAATCTGGAGGCGTATCTGGGAACAGATGGCCAGTTGCGGTCTGTGGAGAGTCTGTTGAAGGCGGCGGATGCTTATCTGACAAATCCGGAAGAGATCACAGTGGTGGCAGATTATCTGGAGGAGATTGCGCCGGAAGAGAATGAGGATGCGGGGGAGAATTCGGAGTCTTTCGAGAATCTTTATCATACCTTGCTGGCCCTCGTAGGGCCCAGTGTTGCGCAGGCTTACTATGATGACGGCTATGAAGCGTACAGACAGGAGAACTATGAGGATGCGATCCCGAATCTGGAGAAGGCGTTCAAGTACGATGCAGCCAATGGAGACGCCCTCTATAATCTGGCGAATTCTTACTATCGCAATGGGCAGGAAGAACAGGCGCAGGCGGCTTATCGGCAGGTGATGGAGCTGTTTCCGGGAACGGAGAAAGCGAGAAAAGCGGAGGCGTTTCTGGAGGAGATCGGAAGCGAGGATTAGATCTGACTGACCTGTCGGTGACAGGAGAGAAGACCAGGAAGTCATAGAGAAAGTGCATGGAGATAAGAACATAAAACACGAAAGAGAAAGGACATGGTGTATGCCATGTCCTTTTCGCACGTATGAAAAAGGACATGGCGTCAGGGAAAGAAGAGAAAGGAGTTTACATAACATGGAGGATTTCAAAGTGATTGATAACTACCTTATGATAAGACTTCCGGATGAGATTGATCATCACAAGTCGATTGACATAAGTACAAAAGCGGACCGTTATATCATGACAAAGAAAGTGGGAAATGTCGTGTTTGATTTTGAGCGGACAACCTTTATGGACAGTTCCGGGATTGGGATTATTCTGGGCAGATATAAGAAGATCGCCTGTTTTGGCGGCAAGGTTTATGCCATCAATACAGATCAGCGGATCAGAAGGATACTGTTGTTGTCCGGGCTGCAGAGTATTGTGGAGATTATTTCACAGTGACGGCCAACAGACGATCCATACCTGCATGAATGGAAAGCGCAAAGCGATATTTTTCATGTCGTGAACTATAGTGATACAGTGAAGATGGAATGGAGGACGAGATGATCGAGGTAATTGAGAAGAAAAACAGGAATAAAACGACGAATAAGATACGGCTGGAATTTGCGGCGGTATCGGACAATGAATCTTTTGCCAGGATGGTAGTGGCGGCTTTTATCACACCGTTAAATCCCACGCTGGAAGAGATGTCTGATGTGAAGACGGCAATCTCTGAGGCAGTGACCAACGCTGTGATCCATGGCTATGAAAACCGTAATTGTCTGGAAGATCGAGTGTTCATGGAGTGTATGCTGAAGGGGGATGTGCTGGAAGTAGAAATCTCAGACAGAGGAACCGGGATTGAAGATGTGAAACTGGCAATGGAACCGTTGTATACGTCCAAACCGGAACAGGACCGGTCAGGCATGGGATTCGCCTTTATGGAGGCATTCATGGACAACCTGGAGGTGGAGTCGGAAGTCGGCTGCGGGACGCTTGTGCGGATGTGCAAGAAGATTGGCGTTAGTTCCTGGATCGACAGTGAGGAATAGCCGATGGAAGAGACTGCCGTATTAATTGAACGATCACAGGCAGGAGATAAAGCGGCAAGAGAGACACTGATTGAGGAAAATCTGGGACTGGTACGTCATATTGTGAAACGGTTTGCGGGACGCGGCTATGATATGGAAGATTTGTTTCAGATTGGGTGTATCGGTCTGATGAAGGCTATTGATAAATTCGACTTACAGTATGAAGTGCGGTTCTCAACTTACGCTGTACCGATGATCCAGGGGGAGATCAAACGTTTCTTAAGAGACGACGGTATGGTGAAAGTCAGCAGAACATTGAAGGAAAATGGCTGGAAGATCAAACAGGCGTCAGAGCGTCTTTCCCAGGAACTGGGAAGGGAGGCGACGCTGCAGGAGTTAGCGCAGGCAACGGGGCTGGAAGTGGAAGAGATTGTCATGGCCCTGGACGCCAATGTGGAAGTAGAGTCTATTTACAAGTCGGTCTATCAGTCAGATGGAAATGAGATCTATCTGGTGGATCAGGTTGTGAGTGGAAGCGGTGGGAACGGTTATGCCTCCATGGGGCGCACAATGGTGAATACAAGTGGCGCCTGCGAAGATGCAGAAAAGGAAAAAGTGTTGAACCATATGCTTTTGGAGCAGCTTTTGGGTCGGCTTAACGACCGGGAAAGAGAACTGATCCGCATGCGGTATTTTCAGGATAAAACACAAGTGGAGGTGGCAAAATGTCTGGGAATCAGCCAGGTACAGGTGAGCCGGATGGAGAAGCGTATCCTGTTGCAGATGCGTCAGGAGGTATGATAGAATAGGATCATCGGAAAGCGCCTGTGCTGCCGGGAACGGTAAGACAGAAGATGGGCCCGGATGGCGGCAGTCTGGAAGCGCAGACGGGATAAACACGGGAAGACACTGATAGAAAGGAGAACTGCGGTCAGGATGAATACATTTGAATATGAAGTTGCCAGTATTGATGGAGACTATGCGAATCTAAGACGCATTGACGTGGAGAGCGATGAGACGAAACTGGTCGCCAGAGCGCTGCTTCCACCGGAGATCATGGAAGGAACGAAAGTAAGGTATGAGATGATGCAGTATGAAATCATAGCGTGACGCCTAAAAGCCAGTCAGGACTTCTTCAGAAGCCCGGCTGGCTTTGTTGTATTGAAATTGTGTGGAAATAAAAAACAAGAAATGAAATGCAGATAGTATAAAATAAGACCTGTTTCAGCATACTAACGAAAACCGGGATCAAAAGAGTAAGAAATCAAGTGAATAATCATAAGAAGAGAGAATAACAGAGGATTTGAGTTATGTCAACTACAAGCGCAACCATCTATATCAATGCGGAGCAAAACGTAGAATTGCAGTCAGAGGACGTGTATGTGAAAGATATTGGAAGCCTGTGCTGCTGCGATGCAAATGTGCTTGCCAGAGTTAAGGCGATTAAGCTGCATCATTTTAAGGCGGGTGAGCCAAAACGGCAGGTGATCAGTCTCTTGAAAACCGTAGAAGAGATCAATAAAGTCTACCCTAATGTCAGTGTTCAAAGCATTGGAGAACCGGAGACTCTGATTGAATATATCGATGTTGACAGACATAAGGGATTGGTGCAGTGGATGAAGCTTCTCTTTGTAGCGATGGTTAGTTTCTTCGGGACAGCATTCACGATCATGGCATTTCATAATGATATCGGGATCAATGATGTTTTCTCAAAGGTCTATGAGATGGTGATGGGGCAGCCGGGAGACGGATACGGGATTCTGGAATTGTCCTATTCGCTGGGACTGGCGATCGGTATTATCGTATTCTTCAATCATATCGGCGGCAGAAGAATCACCAAAGATCCGACACCAATCGAGGTGGAGATGAGAATCTATGAAGAAGATGTCAATAAGGCGCTGATCGCCACGGCAGACCGGGAAGGGAAGACAATCGACGTGCAATAGAGGCACTGTGGAGGGGAACAAGAATCATGCGGCAGATTTTATTGGGGATTATCGGTGTCAGCAGCGGGTTGATTGTGTCGGCGGGTGTATTTACGGTGTTGATCTCCGTAGGATTGATACCGCGTTTCGCGGGCAAGATGCATGTGGCACGGAAGATTTTTGTACTGGAAGAAATGGTGGTATTCGGAACATTGTTCGGCGGATTTTTCAGTGTGTTTGGCGAGTGGGGAAAGATCGGTGCATTCGTTCGGGAACATGCTCTGTTCGGACGCAGCGTCACAGAAGGGGTATGGAAAATGATCGGGACAGTCTTTCTGGTCCTGTTTGGAGTATTTGCCGGCATCTTTGTAGGGTGCCTGGCGTTAGCCATAGCAGAGATGCTGAATACGATTCCTGTCTTTGCACGGCGGATTGGATTCAGACATGGGCTGGGGATTGCGATTTTAGCGGTGGCGATTGGGAAACTGGTCGGAAGTCTGATCTATTTTACACAGCAGGTATATTTATATGGTGGATAGTGGGACAAGTTCAGAAGAAAGGCAGGAAAAAACGATGGCACAGAATCAGGAAAAACCCAAAACAGAACAACAGCAAAAAGAACAGGATTACAGGCAGCATGTGGAGCAGGTGACGCCGAAGTACAGTCTGCCGGTGCAGATGGCCAAGGCGTTTGTCATGGGTGGAATCATTTGTCTGATCGGGCAGTTTCTTTTAAACTATGCGACAAATCAGATGGGATTGGATCAGGAGACGGCAGGATCATGGTGTTCCATGCTGTTAGTGCTGCTCAGCGTACTGCTGACTGGATTTAATATTTATCCGAAGCTGGTAGAATGGGGCGGCGGCGGTGCGCTTGTACCAATTACGGGCTTTGCCAATTCGGTTGCCTCTGCAGCGATCGAATACCAGAAAGAAGGACAGGTCTTCGGGATCGGATGTAAGATTTTTACGATAGCGGGTCCTGTGATCCTGTATGGAATCTTTACAAGCTGGGTTCTAGGAGTGGTGTATTGGATCGGCACATTGCTTGGGATGGCTTAGGAGGGCCATCCTAAGCCAATCCTATATTGACGTGACTTGTAGTGCATGGTATTATGACACATGACGCAGGAATGAATGCCTTATTCCTGAGGGCAGCGAGCCGGGTGATCGCTTAAGGAACGAGAAACTGTAGGGGTAGCGACGATGGCCGAAAACGGCTTATATGGAGGATGGGTTTATGGATTATACAAGGGAGTTTTCTGAACGGACAGGCGAGGGTACACCGGCTGTCACGAGTAGTGAACAGCACAGCGGTATACGCAGTGTTCAGAATCTGGAGACCGTCATTAACGAGGGCCTTCGCGTAGCCCTATTGGAAGAAACCCCGGATCAGTCGTTGGAGGTGCTGTTAAACCATCTTGGGAAAGCGCTGCATGGAGAGCGGACTTACATATTTGAACAGAATGAGTCTGGCGGTGACGATAATACTTATGAATGGGTAGCGGATGGGGTGAAACCGGAGAAGGAGAATCTGCAGAATGTTCCTCCGGAGGTGTGCGCAAGCTGGTATCGGAATTTCAGGATTGGCAAGCACATTGTTATTGAGGATCTGGAAGCGATCCGGGAGACGGAGCCCCTTCAGTATGAAAATCTGAAACAGCAGAGTGTGCATTCTCTTGTGGTAGTGCCTCTTTATAATGGTAAAAAGATTATCGGCTTTTACGGCGTGGATAATCCGCCGGTAAAGTCGTTGGAATATGCATCCAACATGCTCCAGACAGCGGCATACTTCATTGTGTCTTCTCTGAAACGACGGGATTTGTTCCGGGAACTGAAGAAAAAGAGTTTTAATGTTCTTCATGCCCTCAGTGTGGACTATCTGGGTATCTATCAGGTGAATTTTGATACGGGAGAATGCGAGATCTACCGCAGCAGTGAGCAGATGACTGCAGATCTGTCTGTCAATTTCAAGGAGGGTTACCAGACGGCGATGGAGCGCTATATTTCCCAGTGTGTTATGCTGCGGGATCAGGAGAGGCTTCGTGCTGTGACGAAGAAGGGCTATGTGCTCACGCAGCTTGAGTCAAAGAAGAAGTTCTATATTCGATATCAGGTGAAAGACAGTTCCTGTGGGTTAAAGCATATGGAGATTCATTTTTCCGCGACAAATAAGCCAGGAGAAGAGAACTGTGCAATCTTTGCCCTGCGGGACGTCAATGCCGTGGTGGAGCAGGAAGAGAAGTATAAGCTGGCGGCAAGGCAGAGCCTGGAGGATATTCTGGAAGGGGCCAGAACCGGGATCTGGACGATTGAGCTTGAGGAAGGATGTAAACCGCGGATGTACACGGACCGGACCATGCGCATCCTCTTAGGAGTGCCGGATGAGATCGAGCCGGAAGCATGTTATGAGCATTGGTTTCAAAACATCGAACCAGAGTATGTGGAGATGGTACAGGAAGCAGTGCGGGAGATGCTGGCAAATGGGCGCTGTGAGGTGATCTACCCCTGGAAGCACCCGGAACTGGGGAAAATCTACGTTCGCTGCGGCGGTGTGCCGGACAAAACATTTAAGAAACCGGGTAACTGTCTGAATGGATATCATCAGGATATCACAGAGACCATGGTGGCGAAGAGGAAACAGGAACAGGCTATTATGGAGCTGCTGGAGAAAGTGAGAAGGGCGAATTCGGCTAAGAGTGAGTTCCTCTCCCATATGTCCCATGACCTTCGGACACCGATCAATGGGATTCTGGGAATGCTGGCGATTATGGAGAGGAGCCAGGAGGATCCGAAACAGCAGAGAGAGTGCCGCAGGAAGATCCGTGTATCGACAGAGCATCTGCTGTCTTTGGTGAACGATGTGCTGCAATTCAGCAAACTGGATAAGGGAAGACCGGCAGTGGCAGAGGAGCCGTTTGATCTTCACGATACTTTGGAAAACTGCATTACGCTCATGTCCACGAAGGCGGAGGAAAGAAAGATCAGGCTGGTACGTCGGGAAGTCAGCATACAGCATCGCAGATTGATTGGAGACCCGCTGCACCTGCAGCAGGTTTTGATTCATATCATCGACAATGCCGTGAAATATAATAGGCCGAATGGTTCCGTATTTGTACAGGTAAAGGAGACTGCCTGCCGGGACGGAGTTTCTTATTACCGATTTGTGGTCGAAGATACCGGAATTGGTATTGAAGAGGATTTCAAAGAGCATATTTTTGAACCGTTTACCCAACAGAATCAAGGCGCAAGAACGCATTATAATGGTACGGGACTGGGCATGTCTATTGTGAAGGAACTAGTAGAACAGATGAAGGGAACCATCGAGGTAGACAGTCAGGTTGGCGAGGGCAGTGTGTTTCGGATCAATCTGCCCATTCAAATAGATGAGGAGTGGGGCACGCAGCCTGCAGAGGAGGAGCAGACGGCTGATATTGCCGGCATGTGTGTTCTTCTGGTGGAAGATAATGAGATAAACTGTGAAACAATGGAGTTCATGTTAAAAGATGCAGGAGCTAAGGTTGTGACTGCAAACGACGGCAAAACAGCCGTGGATGCGTTTGTGGCATCCACACCCGGCACGTTTGACTGTGTGTTGATGGATCTGATGATGCCGGTCATGAGCGGATATGAAGCAACCCACATGATCCGCGGTCTTAGCCGGTCAGATGCGAAAGCCGTGCCGATCATAGCGCTGTCGGCTAACGCATTTGAAGAGGATATCGCAATGACGAAAGCTGCCGGAATGAATGAGCATCTGGCTAAGCCTGTGGATATCAAGAACATGTTCAAGGTTATGAGCCGGTTACGAATTAGGTAGGAATCTTCAGCTTCTGCTGCAATGGCAGCGGCGGAATTATCTTGTCAGATCCTGCACCCATTTATATTTCCGGAAACGCAGCATTACCCAGGGAATCTTGCCCACTTCGTCCAGACAGGTACATGCATAGACGGCAAGAGGCGACCAGTGCAGCACAAAGGCGCCGATGAGCGCCAGCGGTATCGCAATCATCCACATACAGACGATCAGACTGTACATATCAAACAAAGTATCGCCGCCGCCGTCCAACACGCCGTTGATTGTTACCGTGTTGACGCAGCGCCCGATCATATAGATGGACATGATTACCATCATTCCCAGAAGATATTCCCGCGCCTGCGGTGTCAGAATGACCATTCTCAGCACCAGCGGCGTCACAGCAAGTACCAGTGCTGTGGAGAGGAATCCGATGACGTAGGAAATATTCTTAAGCTTTGTGCCATAAGCTTTTCCCATGGCAAGGCGGCCGGCGCCAAGCTCATTGCCGACCATAATACCTGCCGCGCTGCCAATTCCGTTGCACATGCAGCAGATCAGATCACGGGCGACGGCGGAGACAGAGTTTGCCGCTGCGGCGTCAGTTCCCATATGCCCCATGATTGCAGTGTAGGATGTAAAGCCGACGCCCCAGCATAGGCAGCCGCCCATAAGCGGCAGGCACTGCCTGGCAAAATCGGCCTTAAGCTGCCTTGGAAGCTTTATAAATCTGTCAAATGCCGGACGGATATAAGAAGCTTTCGCTGATACGGCCAGACATAGCGCCAGCTCGATCATGCGGGAGATCGTGGTGGCAAGTGCGGCGCCCCGCGCCTGCATCCGGGGCGCGCCGAACAGGCCGAAGATGAAGACTGCGTTTAAGCCTATATTTAAGAGTACGGCACAGGAGCTGATGACTGCGCCAGGTTTCACATGCTCCGAAACTTTCATCATGGTCAGATAGCATTGGGAAATGCCCGTGAGCAGATAGGACCAGCCCGCGATGCGCAGATAGGAACTTCCCAGGGCGATCAGCGGATCGTCATGGGTGAAGATATGCATCAACATCTCAGGCATCAGTTCACAGGCCAGGAAGAACAGGATCGACAGGATGCCTGCGATGCGCAGCATCATGTTAAAGATATCTTCCAGGGTATGCTTGTCACCCTTGCCCCAGTATTGGGCGCCAAGGATAGCGCCGGCACCGGTGATGGCGGAAAGAAACATATTCTGGACGAACTGGATCTGGGTAGCCAGGGAGACGGCAGTCATTTCATTTTGCGCGACTTTTCCAAGCATCAATGCATCGCCGGCGGCTACTGAAGCGAGCATCAGGCTCTGCAGCGAGATTGGAAGAGCCAGCCGGGCCAGATTTTGATAAAAAGTTTTCTTATTGATCGATACGTCGGTTATCTTATTCTTCATCACACACCCCCGCTTATTCCTATGCAATATTGAGATTATAGCATACGTCCACCTGCGTTACAATTCGCTTTTTGTTAGAAAACCTTTAGAAAAGCAATTATAAATTTTATTGTTTTTGATAACGCTATAGGATAGAATAAGGTTCAGCATCAAATTAAGCTTATGATATGCATAAGCATAGTTTGGAGAGAGGAAAGGAAGGGTGATCATTTAGAATGAATAAGAGAATGAAATGTCTGTTTGGCTGCAGCCTGTTGATTGCAGCGCTGGCAGGATGTGGAAAGACAGAGGAAATGCAGAATACAAAGGAACAGGAGGAGAATCTGCAGGAAAGCCAGCAGCGCCAACAGGAAGAGATGCAGGCAGAACAGCAGGACCAGGAAAGCCAGGGCGGACAGCAGGCACAAGAGCCGTCAGAGTCCCAGCAGCCAGAAGAGATGCAGCCAGACGGCGAGGTTCAGGGAAACGCGGATTTTTCGCTGAGGGTCTGGGGACCGGTCTTAAGCGTGGAAGAGGGGACTGTTGTGATCGATAACCGGTCGGATCTATCTTTCCGCGGGGAGATGATTCTTTCGATCGAGGAAGAAGGGACCAGAATTCTGGATGCAGAGAACGGTTATCCGGTGGAATTGTCAGAGCTTAGCGAGGAAGAAGCGGTTTTTGCCTATATCGGATCCACAGCGGCGCTCAGCGAACCTCCCATGGTAAGCGCTTCACTGATTCTGTGCAAGATCCCGGATGATCTGCGGATTCCTGATTATGTGCATGTCGTGGCGATGGAAGAGCAGCCGGATGGCAGTTATCTGCTGACGGGCGACAATGAGATACAGTATTTGGTGCCGCAGGAGTGTGAAACGCTCCCTTATCTGACGAGAAATGTGGTGACGCTGCAGGATGTCCAGGAAGGAAGGGAATGCCTGATCTGGTCCGACGAGAAAAGAACGGCGCAGAAGATCGTATTGTTTGCGGATTAGACAGCAGTTTTAAGCTGCGGTGTCAACGGGACAGCTCGACGAACGCCTTCTCCTGTGATATACTTGAACGGTATATAATCACGGGAGGAGGCGTTTTCATGAGTGGACAGGGGCCTGACAAGAAAAGAGAAAAGCATATCAATGTGGGACTGCTGGCTCATGTAGATGCCGGAAAAACGACGCTGGCAGAGAGCATTCTATATACATGCGGACAGATCCGGAAGCTGGGACGTGTGGATCACAGAGATGCCTTTCTGGATACCGACGTGCAGGAGCGTGACCGGGGAATCACGATCTTTTCCAAACAGGCACAGATGCAGTGGCGAAAGATGCATATCACGCTGCTTGATACGCCGGGACATGTAGATTTCTCTGCGGAGATGGAGCGGACACTGCAGGTGTTGGACTATGCAGTGCTTGTCGTCAGTGCAGCGGACGGTCTGCAGGGGCATGTGATGACGCTGTGGAGGCTTTTAGAACAGTATCGGCTTCCGGTTTTTCTTTTTCTCAATAAGACGGACCAGCCTGGCGCCGACGCAGAGAGCCTGCTTGCGGAACTGAAGAACAGACTGGATGCACGGTGTGTGAGATTCGGATCAAGGGATGAGACGTTTTATGAGGAGGTGGCAGTCTGTGACGATGAGCTGCTGGAGCAGTATCTGGAGACGGGAGAGTCGATCGCCGATTCTGTAATGGCCGGACTGATCAAGGCGCGCAGGCTTTTTCCATGCTATATAGGTTCCGCTCTGCGGGTGGAGGGAATCGATGCGTTGTTGGATGGTCTTCTCACTTATACGGAGATGCCGGACTACACAGATGACTTCGGTGCGCGGGTTTATAAGATTGCCAGGGACGCTCAGGGGAACAGGCTGACATATGTGAAGGTGACGGGCGGTACGCTGCATGTGAAGCAGATGATCTCTGTGAGCGGCAGGAGTTCCGGCGGCAGCGATGGAGACGACAGCAGCAGAGTTTCGACAGCGCAGGAGGAAAAGGTAGATCAGATCCGGATATATTCCGGCAGTAAATATACGGTAGAGCAGGAAGCATCTGCAGGTACGGTCTGCGCGCTGACAGGGCTTATGACGACTTTCTGCGGGCAGGGTCTGGGCATGGAGCAGGGGACGGTGCTGCCAGTGGTGGAACCGATCATGACATACAGGATCGCACTGCCGGGAGGCTGTGATGTACACCAGATGTATGATAAGTTATGTCAACTTGAAGAGGAAGAGCCACAGCTTCACCTAATCTGGAAAGAGCGGTTGAATGAGATTCACGTCCAGCTTATGGGTGAGGTTCAGATCGAGGTACTGCAGAACCTGATCAAAAAACGGTTTGATGTGGAGGTTTCCTTTGAGGAAGGCAGCATTGTTTATAAGGAAACAATTGTTGACCGGGTGGAGGGCGTAGGACATTTCGAACCGCTGCGGCACTATGCAGAGGTGCATCTGATCCTGGAACCGGGGGAGCCGGGCAGTGGCCTGCAGTTTGACTCGGCTGTCAGCGAGGATGATCTGGCGCGCAACTGGCAGCGGTTGATACTGACGCACCTGGAAGAAAGGGAGCATCCGGGTGTGCTGACCGGTGCACCGATCACGGATATGCGGATTACACTGGCGGCCGGACGGGCACATAAGAAGCATACGGAGGGCGGGGACTTCAGGCAGGCGACTTATCGTGCGGTCAGACAGGGACTGTGCAGGGCGCAGAGCTTACTGCTGGAGCCGGTTTATGCTTTCCGGCTGGAACTTCCGCTTGCCCTGATCGGCCGCGGTATGACCGATCTGCAGAGTCGGGCAGGAAAATTCGAGGCGCCAAAGACGGAGGGAGAGTACGCTGTTGTGCAGGGCACAGTGCCGGTCTCGGAGATGACAGGCTATCAGGCACAAGTGCGCGCCTATTCCGGTGGAAAAGGAAGACTGTATACAGAATTGAAGGGCTATGCCCCCTGTCACAATACAGAAGAAGTGATCAAAGCCATCGGTTACGATGCAGAACATGATGTGGAAAATCCTTGCGGATCTGTTTTCTGTGCCCACGGGGCGGGATTTGTGGTTCCCTGGGACCAGGTGGAAGAGTATATGCATCTGGAAAGCACACTGACTGTCTGTAAAATGGCCGCTGCCGACGGTGCGGTGCAGTATAGCAGCAGGAAATCAGGACGGGAATCGGATTCCATAAAAGAGGTGATCGGACAGGACGAGATCGATGAGATCATGAACCGTACCTATGGCGTAAAAGAGCGAAAGAAGCAGGGATGGGCGAGGACGATTCGGTCTTCTGAGACTGCAGGACGAAGCAGCAGCAATGACGACACGACAACAACAGCACGCAGCAAGATGCAGGATAGAAACGCTGATGGTTCCGGCACGGACGAAGAATATCTGCTGGTGGACGGCTATAATATCATCTTTGCCTGGGATTCCCTGAAAGAACTGGCAGAGAGGAATCTGGACAGCGCGCGAGGCCGATTGATGGATATTCTAAGTAATTACCAGGGCTACCGCAGGATGCGCCTGATCCTGGTATTTGACGCTTATAAGGTCAAGGGGAATCCGGGCAGTACGGTCCGTTACCATAACATCGATGTGGTGTACACGAAGGAGGCGGAGACTGCGGATCAGTATATTGAGAAGGTGACTCACAGGATCGGCAGGAAACATCATGTCAGGGTAGCGACGTCTGACGGGTTGGAGCAGTTAATTATCATGGGCGCCGGGGCAGTGCGCATGTCAGCCAGAGAGCTGTTTGAAGAAGTTATGGAAACGGGAGAAGAACTGCGGCAGATGTTCCTGAGCCAACAGGCCAGAAGGACAGGAGTGCACAACTACCTGTTAGACGGGGCTTCGGAGGAAGTGACGACTTACCTGGATCGGATGAAAGAGCAGGATGACGGAAGGTAGCCTGATCATCATAACGAAAGCGAAAAAGATTATAGATTACATAATATTAGGAAAAGTGACCAAAAGTCTGCCATGATGTAAAGGTTTTTGCCTGAATGGCAGACCGGTCGCAGGATGGAAAACAATATGGCAAGAAGAAACACAAGACGAAGAACACAAGGAAATAACCAGAAGGTTCCATATGATCCGAAGGAACAGGAGTATCAACATGACCAGAACGAAACCCCAGTCATGTCACAGACGGAGGAAACGGACCAGAGTCCCACGGATATCCCGGAGTCTGTCTGGAAGGTCTATCTGCAGGCTTTTCTGGAGTTTGAGGGGAACGACCACAGGCGGCTGGTGAAGGGATGTGAGAAGCAGATCGCGCAGTTGGAACGGCGCATTGCCCGCAAGCGAAATCAGGAGAATCACCAGATACTGGCTGATATGAAAGAACTGCACAAGAAGACGGCATCAATCGGTTACACGGTGGCAGGTAAGGAAATCCGCCTGATGAAGAAATATAAACATGCATTGCGCATGCTGGCCAGACTGGATATAACCTTTCTGCATAAGATGGCGGCCGGCGCGAATGCAGAAGATATCGCGCATATGCCGGGAGTGGTGCAGCTTTTGCGTGCAAGATCGCTCTATGAGATCTATAAGGAAGAGTATATGCAGTATCTGGTGGGTCAGCGGATCGAGGAGCTGATGGAGGCGGAACCGGAGAAACAATACCCGGAAGCAAGAGGAATGAATCGTCACTTTATCCTGCATATCGGTCCCACCAACAGCGGCAAGACTTATCAGGCGCTGCAGCGGCTGAAGCAGGCCTACCATGGAATCTATCTGGGACCCTTGCGTCTGCTGGCGCTGGAGGTCTATGACAGGATGACGGCGGCAGGCATTCCCTGCAGTATGGTGACTGGGGAGGAATCGATCCGGACGCCGGGCAGTTTCGTGCAGGCCTCCACGGTGGAGATCATGGATATCCGGGAGATCTACGATATTGCAGTGATCGATGAGGCGCAGATGATGGCAGATGAAAACAGAGGCAGTTTCTGGACCAGAGCCATTCTGGGTATCCGCGCAGAAGAAATCCACGTATGTTGTTCCGGCACGGCACAGCAGCTTTTGGAGAAGATGATTACGCGCTGCGGCGACAGTTATGAGACGGTCTATCACGAGCGCAACACCAGATTAGAATTTATCCCGAAACGGTTTGACATGAGTAAAGACGTGGAGCCGGGAGACGCCCTGATTGCCTTTTCCAAGAAAAATGTGCTGGCGATCGCAGCCACTTTAGAAGGAAGAGGGATCAAAGCCAGTGTTATCTACGGAAATCTGCCGCCTCAGACGAGACGGGAGCAGGTAAGGCTTTTTACGGAAGGCGTCAATCAGGTCGTGGTAGCCACTGACGCGATCGGTATGGGGATTAATCTGCCGATCCGCCGGATCGTCTTTATGAATACCTCCAAGTTCGACGGCACGGACAAGCGCCGTCTGGAAGCAGAGGAAATCAGACAGATTGCCGGACGCGCGGGACGGTATGGATATTATGATGTTGGCTATGTGCAGTCGGCGCTGGATGTGGAGTATATCGGTAAGAAGCTGGAGGAACCATTGCAGCCATTGACCAAAGCCAGAACAGGATTTCCGGAGGTGCTCTTAGATATTGATATGGAGATGGATGAAATCATTGAGGCCTGGGAAGGGACGAAGGATCTGTCCCTCTATGATAAGATCTCTATGGCGGAAAGTGTCAAGAAATACAGGTATCTCAAGAATTACCGCAAGAAACTGTCCTATATGGAGGACAGGAAATTTGTGTTGTCCCTGATCACCTGCCCTTTTGATGTCAAAGACAGAGAGGTGCTGCGTCTGTGGCTATGGTACTGCGAGAAGCCGACGGAGGATCATAACTGCCCGATGCTGCCTCAGGATTTCACACTGGAGGGATTGGAATCTTATTATAAGCAGCTTGATCTGTATACCCAATTTTCCGGCAGAATGAATTGGGAGATCGACAAGGAAGAGGTGGCGGTCAACAGAGAGTGGGCACAGTCTGTGATCGGGGAGATGCTGGAGGACGATAAGGGACAGTTCGAGAAGAAATGCCGCGGGTGCGGCGTGGCGCTGCCCTGGGATTATGACTTCCCGATCTGCCAGGAATGCTATCACGGAGGCGTAAAGGATGACCGGGTGCGGCGTTCCATGCACAGATATCCACATGACCGTAATAGAAGGTAGAAACAGCCGTTCCATATTGGACGGAAAATCGGCATAAGAAGGCGGCGAAATGATGATCCACACGTATTATATGGATGTGACACAGTTTGAAGATAAGACCCTTTTTCAGGAAAAATTAAAGTTCCTGTCGCCTTGCAGGAGACACAAGATCGCGCAGCTACAGCAGGAAAAGGATAAGTGGAGAAGCCTGGGCGCCGGCCTGGCGCTGGATCATGCGCTGAAGATTTACGGGAATGGGCTGAGAGAGCAGGATATGGAATATGTGTTTGGCGAGTGGGGGAAACCTTCTTTTCAGAATTACCCGGAGATCCATTTTTCCCTGTCACATTCGGGAAACTATGCGGTGTGCAGCATCGGGGAGAGCCCGGTGGGGAATGATATTGAGCGAATCAGGCCAGGGCGGCTTAAGGTGGCGGACCGGTTCTTCACGGCACCGGAACGCGAGTTCCTATACGGAAAGGACCCCGTTTGTGCCGCGGGCGGTCAGGGACACAAGAGTGAAAACAGGGAGGAGATCACACAGAGAATGTTCCGTATCTGGACGATGAAAGAGAGCTTCCTCAAGGTGACGGGCAGAGGGATGACGCTGCCGCTTCAGGATTTTTCGGTGATTGTGGATGGGGAGACGAAGGTGGTTGATGGGAAACAGCGCTTTGACGATGTGACATACTATATGAGGGAATATGATGAGATTCCAGGATATCGGATGGCAGTGTGCTGTCGGGCGGGGGTTGAGACGGCTGATCATCCGGAGCGGATACTGTCTTGAAATAAGAAAGATTTTGTAAAAAGGAATGGGGCATCAGAAGTATAAAGCAGTCAGATCAGATACATACTATCTCCATCTGGAAATTTTGCCTGATCAATAACAGGATCAATTACCTGTAGAAGTGCGGAGGAGATAGGAAATGCTGGGAAAACAGAGTCTTCAGTTTGTGAATAAGCCATATATCATCAGCAGCGGTTCCATTGTGGGGAGCAAGGAGGCGGCAGGCCCGATGGGACAGTTGTTTGATAAGGTTGGGTATGACGATAAATTCGGGGCCGATACCTGGGAGGATGCAGAGAGCAGTCTGCAGAAAGAAGCTTTGGAGATAGCGCTTGGGAAAGTCGGGCTTAAGAAAAAGGATCTGCAGCTTGTGTTTGCAGGAGATCTGCTGGGGCAGTCGATTGCCAGCAGTTTCGGTCTGTCGGGTTATCAGCTTCCTCACGTGGGACTGTACGGCGCCTGCTCTACCTGCGGGTTATCTCTGACTATGGGGAGTATGGCGGTAGCGGGGATGTTTGTGGAGAAAGCGGCATGTATCACTTCCAGTCATTTTGCCAGTGCGGAGAAAGAATTCCGGTTTCCGTTAGCCTACGGCAACCAGCGGCCGAAATCAGCCACCTGGACAGTGACGGGCAGTGGGGCGTTCCTACTTTCGGCACAGCCGGGCAGCCAGGTGCGGGCAGTCATCTCAGGAGCCACTATTGGCAAAATCGTAGATTATGGATTAAAAGACTCTATGAATATGGGAGCCTGCATGGCGCCTGCTGCCGCGGATACCATCAGACAACATCTGGAGGATTTTGGCAGGAAGCCGGATTATTATGACAAGATTATCACTGGAGATCTGGGGACAGTGGGGCAGCAGCTTCTCTTTGACCTGCTGGCGGAGGCACAGATTGATATCACGAAACAGCATATGGACTGCGGCATCGAGATTTTCGACAGTGAGAGACAGGACACCAATGCAGGAGGTTCCGGCTGCGGATGCAGCGCGGTGGTACTGTCGGCGTATATTTTAAAGAAGCTGGAAGAAGGGGTCTGGAACAGAGTGCTTTTTATGCCCACAGGGGCGCTCCTCAGTAAGACCAGCTTCAATGAGGGACAGAGTATTCCTGGAATCGCGCATGGAGTAGTGCTGGAGCATTATGAGGGATAGATGAAAGCAGTATCACAAGCCGGTTTGTGAGATGCATGGGAATGAGTTTGGGTTATATTAGGATAGTGTTCTGTGAAAACAGGGTGTTGATAGTGTGAAAAATCACACTGATATGCTGATTTTTCACACGGCTATTTGTAAACGCTCCGGAATGGGGAATAACATGAGAGGGACTGTATCATATCACGGCAAGTGACGCAGTCCCCTTTTTATATTGTCGTTTTTTAAAAAAGTATGGTTTCCATGCCCCTGATGGTGATACAATAGTCTAATATGGGGAACCGACAGCAGGATCCATGTGGAGGTAAATTATGGAAGATACGAAGAAGATAGCTCTGTTTGAGGAGATGCCGGTACATAAGGCAGTGATGACGCTGTCCATTCCAACGGTGCTCAGTTCTCTGGTGATGGTGATTTATAATCTTGCGGACACCTATTTTGTAGGGATGCTGAACAATCCGGTACAGAATGCCGCCGTAACACTGGCGGCGCCGGTGCTGTTGGCATTTAATGCGGTGAACAATCTGTTCGGCGTGGGCACTTCCAGTATGATGAGCCGTGCGCTGGGCGGCAAAAATTATGAGCTGGTGCGGCGAAGTTCTGCTTTTGGATTTTACTGTACGCTGATGGCCGGGGTATTGTTTTCGCTGTTTTATACAGTCTTTCAGAATTCGCTGCTGCGTGTGCTGGGGGCGGACGCGGAAACGATGGCAGCCACAGCGCAGTATTTGAAATGGACGGTATCGTTTGGGGCGGTTCCCGCGATCTTAAATGTAGTCATGGCTTATATGGTACGGTCGGAGGGAGCCTCCCTTCACGCCAGCATCGGGACCATGAGCGGATGCCTGCTGAATATTATTCTGGATCCTTTTTTTGTTCTGCCGATGGGATTGAACATGGGTGCGGCCGGCGCCGGTCTGGCTACCATGCTTTCTAACTGCGCAGCCTGCTGCTATTTCTTCTTTTTATTGTGGAAGAAAAGAGGAGATACCTATGTGTGCATCAAGCCATCGATGTTTCGGTTTGACAAGAAAGTGGTGGCAGGTGTGTGCGGGGTGGGCATTCCGGCGGCCATACAGAATCTGTTGAATGTGACGGGGATGACGGTCTTAAATAATTTTACGGCATCTTACGGTTCCGATGCGGTGGCGGCGATGGGGATCGTGCAGAAGGTCAATATGGTGCCGATGCAGATCGCTTTTGGGATGTCTCAGGGGATCATGCCTCTGATCAGCTACAATTATGCCAGCGGGAATGTGAAGCGCATGAAGAAGACGCTGCTTTTTACGGCGCGGATCGCGGTCACGTTCCTGGCTGTGGTGGCGGCAGGATATTATCTGGGCGCCGGACAGATCACAGCGCTGTTTATGCACAATGAGGCGATCATCGCATACGGGGAGCGGTTCTTACGGGGATTCTGTCTTGAACTGCCGTTTATGTGCATGGACTTTATTGCGGTGGGTGTATTCCAGTCCTGCGGCATGGGGGAGAAGTCGTTAATCTTTGCGCTGCTTCGGAAGATTGTGCTGGAGATTCCGGCATTGTATGTACTGAACGGTCTGTTTCCGCTGTATGGACTGCCTTATGCGCAGCCGGTTACGGAGTGGATCCTGTGTGTGGCGGCAGTGGCGGTGCTTGTGCGGCTATTTAAGAAGATGGAAGAGAAAGCGTCGTAGCCTTAGCATGGGAGCGTGCAAATCTGGTATGGAGGGAGAAATCACATAATAATGTGGAATAGGGTTTCTCAGACGGACAAATTGGGTTATACTGTGAAGGAACCTGAAAGAAAGGCATGGGTATTGATAGATGGCAGACGGTAAGGTGATCCTAAAAGACGCCGGGGATGGGAAACGTTCATCTGACGGCAGTGATAGCAGCAGTCCTGACATTGTCCGGATGGATGTGGAGGAAATGAAAGTGTTGGTATCTGGCGTGCTCCGACACGAAGGTAAGACTTTTGTGCGGGTATCCTTTCTGCGGGGAAAAGATTGGGCAGAGGGAATTGTGCCGGACGGTGTGATCGAGAAAGCGGAAGGTTTCTCGCAGGAGGAGATCGGGAAGTTGCAGGAATACCTTGCAGGAGAGAAAGAGATGATCATCCGGCAGGCGAAAGGGATCAATCCAATTAGGAATCTGTTTCAGATCTGATATTCCGTTTCAGTGGAATCATGAGGTTAGGAGATATGTACAGTAAAATACAAAAGATCAGAGAAAGGAAGGGAAAACAAGAATGAAAGTATTATTTATCGGAGGAACCGGCACGATCAGCACGGCGATCTCCCAAAAGCTTCTGGACGAGGGGCATGAACTGTGGCTGATCAACCGGGGGACGCGCAACGATGTGCTGCCTCCTGGCGCGCACATCATCACAGCGGACATTAATGACGAGGAGACGGTGGCACACAAACTGGAGGGACTTTCGTTTGATGTGGTGGCGGATTTTATCGCCTTTGTGCCGGAACAGTTAGAACGGGATCGCAGATTGTTTCAGGGAAAAACGAGACAGTTTATCTTTATCAGCTCGGCCTCCGCATATCAGAAACCGCTGTCGGATCATCGGATTGATGAGGGAACGACGCTTGCCAACCCTTACTGGCAGTATTCCAGGAATAAGATCGCGTGCGAGGAACTGCTGATGAAATGGTATCGGGAGGATGGTTTCCCGGTTACCATTGTGCGGCCCAGCCACACTTACAGTGAACGTTCTGTGCCTGTGGGCGTTCATGGACCCGGCGGCAGTTATCAGGTGATCAGACGGATGATGGAAGGAAAGCGGGTGATCATTCATGGAGACGGTACTTCTTTGTGGACGCTGACTTTCCATACCGATTTTGCCAAAGGCTTTATCGGTCTGATGGGCAATCTTCATGCGATCGGAGAAGCGGTGCAGATCACTGGTGATGAGACGCTGACGTGGAATCAGATTCATGAGGCGATTGCAAAAGAGCTGGGAGTTGAGTTAAAACCCTGTTATGTTTCCAGTGAGTTTATTGCTTCTGGCAGTCCGGCAGAATGGGATCTTCGCGGTGCGCTGCTGGGGGATAAGGCAAACAGCGTTGTCTTCGACAATACGAAACTGAAACGACTGGTGCCGGACTTCGTGGCGACGGTCCGGTTTGACCAGGGCGTAAAGAAAGCTTTGGAGTATATCAAGACACATCCGGAATGTCAGAAGGAAGATTTGGCATTCGACCAGTGGTGTGACAGAGTTGTGGCGGCACAGGAAGAGGCGCTGCGGCGTATCAACGCGTCGGACTGCTAGAGCCTGTCTGCTGGCTGATGGAGGGAACGGCAGCAGGTAATCAGGAGAAATGACCGGAAAGAAGGTGTGAGGCGGTGCGTGAGATGGAGTTTAAGATGGAACGCCCCGGATTGTTAAAGGAAGGGGACAAGATCACGGTGACAGAAGGTGTTCTTCCGAGCAATTATTACTATACAATCGATCCTTCGCTTGCGATGTCGGGAAATTTTCCTTTCAGAGAGCGTATGCTGGAGCGGGAAGGCGTTGTGATAGAGGTGATCGAAAATGCCAGAGGGTTTTATGTGAGAGCAAGATTCGGTGAGTAATCATGGCAGTTAGATACAATTGAAAAAGGATGTATGATAAAAAAGAAAGGCAGGTATATATTATGTTAACTAAAATAACGACAGATAAGGCGCCAGCGGCAATCGGGCCGTATTCTCAGGGCATTGTGGCAGGAGATTTTCTGTTTGCGTCGGGGCAGATTCCGATCGATCCGGCGACTGGTGAGATCTTAGGCAGCGATATTACGCAGCAGGCGAAACAGGTTATGAAGAATGTGGGAGAGATCCTGGCAGAAGCAGGAACGACGTATGCAAAGGTGGTCAAAACCACATGCTTTTTGGCCGATATGGCGGACTTTGCAGCTTTCAATGCGGTGTATGAGAAATATTTTTGCGAGAAGCCAGCCAGAAGCTGTGTAGCGGTGAAACAGCTTCCTAAGAGTGTACTGTGTGAAGTGGAAGTGATAGCTTATCTGAAATAATAGGCTGAAAATTGCGCTGGAGCGTCACAAATAAGCCTTGATGGCAGACGCAAATTGGAGATTTGCGTCGTCCCGTTGCGTAAACGCTCCGGAATGGGGATTAACATGAATCAAAAAAATATTGTTCTGATTGGCATGCCCGGTGCAGGCAAGAGCACAGTTGGCGTCGTGCTGGCCAAAAAACTTGGCTATGCGTTTCTGGACTCCGATCTGGTCATTCAGAGCAGGGAAGGAAAGCTGCTGCATGAGATCATTGAAGCACAGGGCGTGGAGAAGTTCTGGGAGATTGAGGAGGAAGCAAATCTTGCCATAGAAGGAAACCGAACTGTGATCGCAACCGGCGGGAGTGTTATCTACGGCCCAAGGGCCATGGATCATCTGGGAGAAAATGGGGTGATCGTATATCTGAAACTTTCCTGCGCGGAGATCGCACACAGGCTGGGAGATCTGAACGAACGGGGCGTGACGCTGCGTGAGGGTCAGAACTTGCAGATGCTTTATGAGGAACGCATTCCTTTCTATGAAAAATATGCCAATCTCGTGATAGAGTGCGAAAATAGATCTATCCGTGAGATCGTGGAAGAAATTGCCCGTATTTGTGTCAGGACGACATAAGAATGCAGGTAAAATGAAGTATAGTTTACCCTGAATTTGCAGAAAATAAAGAGAACAGATCATAATGGATCAGAAAGGTGTGATATCGGTATGATGGATTATTTAAATGCATTCTGGGTAGGCGGTCTGATCTGTGCACTGGCACAGATTCTGTTAGAAAAGACGAAGATGCTTCCGGGGCGTGTGATGGTGCTTCTTGTGTGCCTCGGCGCAGTGATCAGTTTTTTCGGATGGTATGAACCTTTTATGAAATATGCCGGCGCCGGCGCCAGCGTGCCGCTGTTAGGTTATGGCAATATCCTGATGAAGGGGGTAAAAGAGGCGGTTTCTGAGAAAGGTTTTATCGGGCTTTTTCAGGGGGGATTTAAGACTGGAGCAGTAGGTTGCTGCGCGGCGTTGGTGTTCGGGTATTTGGCAAGTCTGGTCTTTAGGCCGAAGATGAAAGGGTAAGCGCCTGTGGTCATAAGCAGACAGATATAAGGGATCTGAGTAGTAAACAGAAAAGCCGGGAAGCCGCATAGCAAGACAGCGGATTTTCCGGCTTTTGAAGAACTGGTAAAGAGTAAGTAAAACATAGAAAATTGGAGAGCAATATGTCAGAATTAACATCAATGCTGAATATTGGGAAAGAAATGGAGAAAAAGTTAATATCTGTTGGTATTGAATCGTCGGAACAACTGATGGCGATAGGTGCAAAAGACGCATTTCTTAAGCTAAAGCAGAAATATCCGAATGTTTGTCTGGTACATTTATATACATTGGAGGGGGCAATTCGTGATACAGAATTTAACAGACTTTCAGAAGCTGCGAAAAAGGAATTAAAGGAATTTAGCGATTTTCTAAAAAACAGTAAGGCTGATTCCTGCTTGTAAGAGAAATGATATTTTTTAGCGATGATTTGAACATGGTGCCAGCGCCATGTAAGGTAATGCAGTTAGGGGAAAGGCAGTAATGTGGCAGTTCGTAAGATCAGGCGGATTGCCACATTTTTATGGAGAAACAGGCGGTTATGTGGTAATATGCAATTCGTAAGTTGAAAGTTTTTTGGGAGGAAAGGTATGGAGTATTTAGCAGCAACAGTGGAAATGGTTGATACAATGTAAGCAAAACGTTACGGTAATCTGCAGTATCTGAAATCGCAGATTGAAATATGACGGAATGTTTGGCATAATAGAAAAAGATGGAGTTATGTTAAGACGGCATAAAACACAGTTTAAGGATAACTAAGCCATCTTTAAGTTAAAAGGAAACTGATAAAGGAACATGGATAACGGGCTATGCGATGGCAACAGACACACAAGAACGCAAAGATAAAGGAGAAAGCAGCATGGGAAACGTGAAGCGGGTTTATGTGGAGAAGAAGGAGTCTTTTGCGGTTAAGGCGAAGGAACTGAAGGAGGAGATCGGAAGCTATCTGGGGATCGGCGGGGTGCAGGATGTGCGCGTGTTTATCCGCTATGATGTGGAGAACCTTTCGGAAGAGGTATTTGAGAAGGCTTGCAGGACGGTTTTCTCGGAGCCGCCGGTGGATATTCTGTATGAAGAGACGATCGAGATCCCGGATAACGGCAGGGTGTTCAGCGTGGAATATCTGCCGGGGCAGTTTGACCAGCGGGCGGACTCCGCGGTGCAGTGTGTGAAGTTCCTTAAGGAGGATGAAGAGCCGATTATCAAAACGGCGGTCACCTATCTGATCATGGGCGGAATTTCCGACGAAGAGTTTGAGAAGATCAAGGCTTACTGCATCAATCCGGTGGATTCTAGGCAGACAGATATGGTGAAGCCTGATACGTTAGTGACGGATTATGAGGAGCCGGCGGATGTGCCGGTCCTTATGGGCTTTCAGGACATGGCGGAGGAAGCGCTGCAGGAGCTGTATGGTTCCCTGGGGCTTGCCATGACGTTCAAGGATTTTACCCATATTCAGAATTATTTCCGGGGAGAAGAGCACCGGGATCCGACGATGACGGAGATCCGTGTGCTGGATACCTACTGGTCGGATCACTGCCGGCATACGACCTTTTCGACGGAGTTAAAAGAGGTTACTTTCGGGGAGGGATATTACGCGGAGCCGATCCGCAGGACATATGAGGACTATCTGGCTGTCAGACAGGAGATCTTCGGGGACAGGCAGGACAAGTTCGTCTGTCTGATGGATCTGGCGCTGATGGCCATGCGCAAGCTGAAGAGAGACGGGAAACTGGAAGACATGGAGCAGTCCGACGAGATCAATGCCTGCTCGGTGGTAGTGCCGGTTGAGATGGATTACGGTGAGGGACCGGTTACTGAGGAGTGGCTTGTCTTCTTCAAGAACGAGACCCACAACCATCCCACGGAGATCGAGCCTTTCGGCGGTGCGGCGACCTGTCTGGGCGGCGCGATCCGTGACCCGCTCTCCGGACGCGGCTATGTGTACCAGGCCATGCGTGTCACGGGTGCGGCGGATCCCACGGTGCCGGTGGCGGATACCCTGAAGGGCAAGCTGTCCCAGAAGAAACTGGTGCGCGGCGCGGCCAGCGGTTATTCCTCCTACGGCAATCAGATCGGCCTGGCAACGGGCCTGGTAAAGGAAATCTATCATCCTGACTATGTGGCGAAAAGAATGGAGATCGGAGCGGTCATGGGCGCGGCGCCGAGGAAGAACGTGATCCGTGAGACCTCCGATCCGGACGATGTGATCATTCTCTTAGGCGGCAGAACGGGACGGGACGGCTGCGGCGGTGCGACGGGTTCCTCCAAAGTACATACGGAAAGCTCTATCGAGACTTGCGGCGCCGAAGTGCAGAAGGGAAATGCGCCCACGGAGCGCAAGATCCAGAGACTGTTCCGCAGGGAGGAAGTGAGCAGGCTGATCAAGAAGTGCAATGACTTCGGCGCTGGCGGTGTGTCGGTTGCCATCGGGGAACTGGCGGACGGTCTGGTGGTGGACTTAGATAAGGTGCCGAAGAAATATGCGGGCTTAGACGGCACGGAACTTGCGATCTCCGAATCCCAGGAACGTATGGCCGTAGTCGTAGCGCCGAAGGATGTGGAGGCTTTCCTCGGCTATGCGGCACAGGAGAACTTAGAGGCGGTGGAAGTCGCCGTGGTGACGAAGGAGCCGAGACTGGTGCTTATGTGGCGCGGCAGACAGATCGTGAATATCGCAAGGGCTTTCCTGGATACCAACGGGGCGCACCAGGAGACGGCCGTCTATGTGGACATGCCGGAAGAGAAGGAGAATTACCTGCGTAAGATCGCTGTCCCTGCGGTAGCGCAGGCTGTGGAAAAAGGCGATGTGAAGAAAGCATGGCTTACCTTGCTTGGCGACTTGAATGTCTGCTCCCAGAAGGGACTGGTGGAGATGTTCGACGCTTCCATCGGCGCAGGCAGCGTCTATATGCCTTACGGCGGCAAGTATCAGATGACGGAGACACAGGCGATGGTGGCCAAACTGCCAGTGCTAAAAGGAAAGACCGATACCGTGACGATGATGAGTTATGGTTTCGATCCCTATCTGTCCAGCTGGAGCCCGTACCACGGCGCGGTCTATGCGGTGACGGAATCCATGGCGAAGATCGTGGCCAACGGCGGGGACTATAAGACGATCCGCTTTACGTTCCAGGAGTATTTCAGAAGGATGAGTGAAGAGCCTGGCCGCTGGAGCCAGCCTTTCGCGGCGCTTCTGGGCGCCTATGATGCGCAGATAGGATACGGACTGCCCTCCATCGGCGGCAAGGATTCCATGTCCGGCACATTCAACGATATTGATGTGCCGCCCACGCTTGTCTCCTTCGCGGTAGATATCAGCAGGCAGCAGAACATGGTGACGCCGGAACTGAAGAAGGCGGGGGATAAGCTGGTGCGCTTCCATATCCATAAGGATTCCTATGACCTGCCGGTCTATGAAGATGTGATGAAAGTATATGACACCATTCTTAAGCTGATGGCCGGGAAGAAGATCACGGCGGCCTACGCGCTGGATGCCAAAGGCGTGTCGGCGGCGCTCGGTAAGATGGCTTTCGGTAACCGGCTTGGCGTGACGGTGGAAAGCGGACTTCTCGCGGAAGCGCTTTTTGACAACGGACTTGGCGAGATCCTGGCGGAGATGCCGGCGGAGGCTGTGGAAGAGATGGCGGCGATGGCAGGACAAGATTTCGGTCTGGATTACACGGTGATCGGAACTGTCACGAAGGAATCTGCATTTATCTGCGGGGACGTGCGGATCACCATGGACGAGGCGCTGCAGGCCTGGACGCAGAAACTGGATAAAGTATTCCCGTACACGGTCGGCAAAGATAAGAGCAGCGTGAATACCGGTCTGTATGAAGCAAAAGACATTTATGTGTGTAAACATAAAGTTGCGAGACCGACCGTGTTTATTCCGGTCTTCCCCGGCACCAACTGTGAGTATGACAGCGCGGCGGCTTTCGAGCGGGCGGGCGCGGACGTGATCACGAAGGTGTTTAAGAATCTGACGGCGGAGGATATCAGAGAGAGTGTGGATGTGTTCGAGAAGGCCATCTCACAGGCCCAGATCATCATGTTCCCCGGCGGCTTCTCGGCGGGCGACGAACCGGACGGTTCCGCTAAGTTCTTCGCCACGGCCTTTCAGAATGAGAAGATCAAGGAGGCGGTGGGACGGCTTTTGCAGGAGCGGGACGGTTTGGCGCTTGGCATCTGTAACGGCTTCCAGGCATTGATTAAGCTGGGGCTGGTGCCTTACGGTGAGATCAGAGGACAGAAGGAAGATTCGCCGACGCTGACTTTTAACACGGTAAACCGTCATATTTCCAAGATGGTATATCTGAAAGTGGTCTCCAATAAGTCGCCCTGGCTGCAAGGGGCGGTTTTGGGGAATACTTATGTAAACCCAGCATCCCATGGGGAGGGCCGCTTCGTCGCACCGAAGGAGTGGATCGACAAGCTGTTTGCAAACGGACAGGTGGCGACTCAGTATGCGGATCCGGAGGGCAGTCTTTCCATGGACGAGGAGTGGAACATCAACGGTTCCTATGCCTCGATTGAGGGCATCACTTCTCCGGACGGACGCTGCTTTGGCAAGATGGCGCATTCAGAGAGAAGAGGGGACGGTGTGGCCGTCAACATCTACGGAGAGCAGGATATGAAGATCTTCGAGTCCGGCGTGGGGTATTTTAAGTAAGTAGAGATTTTTATCCCGAGGCACACCCGATTATCCTGTGAGGGCAATCTGGGGCAGCCCCAAAAAGAGAATAGAGTAAGTTCAAATGACCTTGTAGAGAGGAAGATTCCTTTCTATGAGGTCATTTTAAGTTAGAGGGATGGAGAGAGAAAGCCTTTAAAATACTGGAATTGGGAGGTATCAGGTGTCAATACGGTTTGAATCAGATGGAGAGTGATTCTTTGTATTTTTCTTCTGGTTTATTTTTGGGAGAAATGGATAGAGGCTATGCGAGATTGCCTGGATAATTTTTACTCTGAGGGCATATGGATTGTTCTGTCAGGGCAATTGGGGGAGTTGTAAAAAGAAAACAGAGTGAGTTTGTCTCAAAAGTAATATCGCCATCCAGTGTAGATCCATGACAGTAATGCGTCTCATGGAATATATCCTTTTCGATGTAATTATAGATGGTCTTTTCACAGATGTCTAGTTCAAGAGGGTATGTAACGATTTGGAAAGCATTTGTTTTATTCATATATTGGATAAAATAAAAGGAATAATATTGTATTTAAAGCGAAATATTGTATAATTTGATATAGATTTATTTTTTTCGACTTTTGTTAAGGAGTTTCGCTAACTGCCCCGCAGTACTTGTTTATTGATTCCTTACAAATGGAGTTTTTGATGCAGCAAAAGGAAGAACTTGATAAATATCTTAAAGATATTGTCCTTCCTATTGAATGGGATATGAAAGGAGAGCGAGCACATATTACTGTTGGTTGTTATAAAAATCTTACGCCAGCAATTCGTAAATTGGTAGATTCTTATAATATGATACCTTCCTGTAAAATATCACAGATTGGCATTTCTATTTCTGGAACACGAGGAGTCGCTCTTAGTCTATTAAAAGTATTCGACTTATGATTCTATAAATCTGTAATTAATTTTTAAATGTGCATCATATGACATATGTTAGATTTGTGAGATATAGGCACTTCATAATAAAGACTTTGTGTAGAGTAGCTCTCCTTTACAGGAGTTTTTTGCTTTAGTATGGCAGGTATGTTCGCGTTCTGGGGAGAAAATTTGTATAGGCGTAGTTTTTGACGAACTTTATAACGACTTGTTTATACAGTGAGGTATAGGTGGGATGAATGGATAGCGAAATTGTAGCCCTACAAATTCCAATTTGATAATAAGGTACATATGGTGGATAAGTTGGCCAGATGCAATGAAGCTCAAAAGGCAGCCGTAAACCGTATGCGTAAATTAAGAGGGTAGATGCGGAAGGAATACGGACGTATCTAGTGATGTCTCGTCAGCCGGTCAGTCAGAGCCATAGTAGGCAATCTCATAAAAAGGAGGGGCCAAAGGGATGAATGATGTACCGTGCAATTACTATTTAGAACGGCATACTTTTTGTTGGACAGTATACCATATGTTAAAACCAGATTGTTAGAGAAAGAATACATATAGATACAAACAGGCAGCAGTAGAAATGAGGAGAAAATGGAAACTGATAGAGAAATAAAAGGACAGGAAAGTAGACAGAAAGAAACGAATATGCTAGATATGGATACAGTAAGCCAGAATACCATCCGACGCGAATATGATTTTGCACCGGATGTGAAGCTGAAAGAGTGTCGGTTCTGCCGTGTGATGATCCCAAAGAAGGCGAAGATCTGTCCCAACTGCAGGATGAGCCTGAAACGACACTGGTTCCGGAATCTGGCGGCTGTGGTTTTCGCCGTTGCGGTGATCGGTGCAGGCGGTTATTATCTGTCGGCGCATTGGGGGATCATGAAAGATGCGGTTGCGTCAGTATGGATGGCCCAGGACAGGTCTGCCTTGCCTGTGATGTCGATGACGACCGATCATACGGAAATGGACAAGCTTGCAGGATCAGAGACAACAGAAGCTGCAAATATACCGGAAACAGCGGAAAAGACAGCACAACAGACAGAAAGCCAGGCAGGTGCTGGGGCAGAAACGGCAGAAGTGGCTGTGGAAGACGGGAGTGGAGAAAAAAAGAGTAACACAATGTCTGCGGTGGAGAAGGAGATAGAAGACAGGAATGATATCGCGGCGGCCGACGCGCAGGATACAGAGAGCAGGAATGATACAGCGTCTGCAGAGACAGGAGAAGCAGAGGACAAGACCGTTACAGCGGCTGCTGGAGAGGAAGAAATAGAGAACGGAAACGAGGCGGCGCCCGCAGAAGCGAAGATTACAGAGAACGAGAAAGAAACAGAGATGGTAGATGCCAGCGAAAGAGAGAATAAGAGCAGCGCGGCGGCAGTGAAAGCCCAGGGGGTCACAGAGAATCAGACGAGTACAGAGAGAGATACAGAAGAAACGTATGTTGACTCAGGCGCTATGGGCAGCCAGGAGATAGATTTCCGCGAGGATTGTATAGAAGTCAGCTATAAATCGCTTCTCCGTGATCCGGAGACTTATCTGGACGAGGCGCTTATGGTGGAAGTACAGGTAGTGTGTCAGGTTAACGGCGGTTTGTTTGATGATAACACTTATTATTTGTGTAAAACAGACGATGCAAACAATATTACGCGTTATTATATTGTCAGGGACGACAGGGAAACAGACGACACGCTTATTCTGGAAGGGGATCTTCTTACTGTGTTCGGGAAGATGTTTGGAACTTGCAGGATCCCGGCTGATCTGATTGGGACAAGACCTACGGTTCCCGCGGTTTCGATGCTGTATTATGATCTGACAGGGGAATAACACGAAGAAACTTTCCAAGGCATCTGCAAAAAGCTGCCTAAGAGAATCTAAAGTTTCGTGTCAGAAAATGCCTCATCTGCGGGTATTCTACGCATGGATTGTTGGATCTTTCGGGAAGAATCCTAAATCCTATGGATAGCCGGATCCTTTCGGAAGGGTTCTACGTAGGGCTTTCTGGTTTTGCAGAATGGGCTCCTGGCGGCAGTGTGAAATGAAAAAATAAATTTTAAGAATTGAACGCGTGAAGCGCCTGTGCTATAATGAAACGATTATGCGAAGGAGATGGAGTTTTTCTAAACCATGGATTATCTCCAGGGGAACCGCTTTTAAGCGATTGCTTCGGTATGGTTTTTAGTTTGAGAGGAAACAGGTGACAGGATGAAAGCTTTCTTAATTTTGGAAGATGGGACACTGTTTGAGGGGACCCACATCGGCGCACGAAAGGAAGTTGTCAGTGAGATTGTGTTTAACACGTCAATGGCAGGTTATCTGGAAGTGCTGACGGACCCGTCCTATGCCGGACAGGCTGTCTGTATGACGTATCCGTTGATCGGTAATTATGGTATCTGCAAGGATGATATGGAATCAAAAGGACCCTGGCCGGATGGATTTATTGTCAGGGAACTAAGCCGTATCCCAAGTAATTTCAGGTGTGACATGACGATTCAGCAGTTTTTGGAAGAGAACGGTATTCCCGGCATTGCAGGTATCGATACGAGAGCGCTTACCAGGATCCTTCGTGAAAAAGGTACAATGAATGGCATGATCACCACCGATGAGAAATATGATCTGGAAGAAATCCTTCCGAAACTGAAGGCGTATACGACGGGTAAGGTAGTTAATCGTGTAACCTGCCAGGAGAAATATACGCTGTCTGCTGCACAGGACTTATCAGATAATGGTCCAATCTCCGGAAGTTCCCAATTTAAATCAGAAGAATATGAGAAGGGCATACGGGAGAAGAAACCCAGTATGGTTCGTGCTTTGACAGGCAAAGGGTTGAAGGTTGCGCTGCTTGATTTGGGTGCGAAAGATAATATTGCCAGGTCTTTGGCCGCTAGAGGATGCGAAGTGACAGTCTATCCTGCCTTTACGGCGGCGGAGGAGATCATTGACGCAGAGCCGGACGGCATTATGTTAAGCAATGGACCGGGCGACCCGAAGGAATGCACGGAAGTGATCGAACAGATCAAGAAGCTGTATGAGACGGATATCACGATCTTTGCGATCTGTCTGGGGCATCAGTTGATGGCGCTGGCCACCGGGGCAGATACGTATAAGATGAAATATGGCCATCGTGGCGGAAACCATCCGGTGAAGGACTTAGAGACAGGCAGAGTCTATATCTCCTCTCAGAACCACGGGTATGTGGTGGACATGGAAAAGCTGGATCCACGGGTAGCGGTGCCCGCGTTTGTCAATGTCAATGACGGCACCAACGAGGGACTCTCCTATACGGGCAAGAATATTTTTACGGTGCAGTTTCACCCGGAGGCCTGTCCTGGGCCGCAGGATTCAGGAGATCTGTTTGAGCGGTTTATCAAGATGATGTGGAGGGAGAAAAATGCCTAGAAATCCGAATGTAAAAAGAGTGCTCGTGATTGGTTCAGGCCCCATTGTGATCGGGCAGGCGGCAGAGTTTGACTATGCGGGGACACAGGCTTGCCGTTCCTTAAAAGAGGAGGGCATGGAAGTTATTTTGGTGAACTCCAATCCAGCCACTATCATGACCGATGGCGATATCGCGGATAAAGTATATATTGAACCTTTGACGGTGAAGGTTCTGGAAGAAATCATTCTCAAAGAGAAACCGGACAGCCTGCTTCCCAATATGGGCGGACAGGCAGGTTTAAATCTCGGTATGGAGCTGGATGAATCGGGATTTCTGGCGGCGCACGGTGTTACGCTTCTGGGGACGACGGCGAAGACGATCCGCAAGGCAGAGGACCGCCTGGAATTTAAGGAGACGATGGAGAAGATCGGGGAGCCATGCGCTCCTTCCCTGGTGGTGGAGAATATAGAGGACGGTGTGGCGTTTGCAGGTAAGATCGGCTACCCGGTAGTGCTTCGTCCGGCCTACACGCTGGGAGGTTCTGGCGGCGGCATCGCCCATAACCAGATTGAGCTGGAAGAAATCCTGGCTAATGGCCTGCGGCTTTCCAGGGTAGGGCAGGTCTTAGTGGAGCGTTGTATTGCAGGATGGAAAGAGATCGAGTATGAGGTGATGCGGGACGGCGCCGGCAACTGCATCACCGTATGTAATATGGAAAATATCGATCCGGTGGGCGTGCATACCGGCGACAGCATTGTGGTGGCGCCTTCCCAGACGCTGGGGGACAAAGAATATCAGATGTTACGCAGTTCCGCGCTCAACATTATCAATGAGCTTGGCATTACGGGTGGGTGTAACGTGCAGTTCGCTCTGCATCCTACCAGTTTCGAGTACTGTGTGATTGAGGTCAATCCCCGCGTGAGCCGTTCTTCCGCGCTGGCGAGTAAGGCGACAGGCTATCCGATCGCTAAGGTGGCGGCCAAGATTGCATTAGGTTATACGCTGGATGAGATCAGGAACGCCATCACAGGCAAGACTTATGCCAGCTTTGAACCGGCTTTGGATTATTGTGTGGTCAAGATCCCCAGGCTTCCTTTCGATAAATTTATTACGGCGAAGCGGACGCTGACAACCCAGATGAAAGCAACTGGCGAGGTGATGAGCATCGGCAATAATTTCGAAGGAGCCCTGATGAAGGCCGTCCGCTCGCTGGAACAGCATGTGGACTGCCTGCGTAGCTATGATTTCTCGGAGCTTTCCGTGGAGGAATTGAAAGAGCGGATGAAGATCGTAGATGACCAGAGAATCTATATTATTGCGGAGGCGGTCCGCAAGGGGATCGACTATGATACGATCCATGAGATCACTATGGTAGATCACTGGTTTATCGATAAGATCGCGATCCTCACGGAGATGGAGGCGCGGTTAGAGAAAGAGCCGCTTACGGTGGAGCTGCTAAAAGAAGCCAAACGGCTGGAATTCCCGGATGTGGTGATTGCCAGACTGACGGGAAAGACCGAAGAAGAGATCAGGAACATGCGTTATGATAATGATATCGTTGCGGCTTTCAAGATGGTGGACACCTGTGCGGCTGAGTTTGCGGCCAGCACACCGTATTACTATTCCGTGTTTGGCTCGGAGACGGAAGTGGAGGAGACGCATCCGAAGAAAAAGGTGTTGGTCTTAGGCTCCGGGCCAATCCGCATCGGACAGGGCATCGAGTTCGATTATTGTTCCGTTCATGCTACGTGGGCATTTGCAAGGGAAGGATACGAGACGATCATCATCAATAACAATCCAGAGACCGTCAGCACCGATTTTGATATCGCAGATAAGCTGTATTTTGAACCACTGACACCGGAGGATGTGGAGAATATCGTCAATGTGGAGAAACCGGACGGTGCGGTGGTGCAGTTCGGCGGACAGACGGCGATCAAGCTGACGGAGAGCCTGATGAAGATGGGCGTGCCTATTTTAGGAACGAAAGCGGAAGATGTGGATGCCGCCGAAGACAGGGAGCTGTTTGACAAGATCCTGGAGGAGACAAAGATTCCGAGAGCAGCGGGTGGAACGGTCTATACTGCGCAGCAGGCTAAGGAGGTGGCTAACAGATTGGGATATCCGGTACTGGTGCGGCCTTCCTATGTGCTGGGCGGCCAGGGAATGCAGATCGCACTGTCAGATCAGGAGATCGAAGAGTTTATGGCAGTCATCAACCGCTATGAGCAGGAGCATCCGATCCTGGTGGACAAGTACCTGCAAGGCAAGGAATTGGAAGTGGATGCCGTATGTGACGGCACCGATATCCTGATTCCGGGTATTATGGAGCATATCGAGCGGACAGGAGTCCATTCCGGGGATAGTATTTCCGTCTATCCGGCGCCTACGGTCAGCGAGAAAGTGAAAGAAACCATCGCGGAGTATTCCAGACGGCTGGCGACGGCACTGCATGTGATTGGTCTGATTAATATACAGTTTATCGCCATGGGAGATGAGGTGTATGTGATTGAGGTGAACCCGCGTTCTTCCCGAACCGTTCCCTATATCAGCAAAGTGACCGGAATTCCGATCGTAGACCTTGCCACAGAGGTGATCATCGGGAAAAAAATTCGGGATTTGGGGTATGAGCCGGGTTTACAGCCAGCAGCAGATTATTATGCAGTCAAGATGCCGGTATTCTCTTTCGAGAAAATTCGTGGTGCGGAGATCAGCTTAGGACCTGAAATGAAATCCACCGGAGAATGCCTCGGTATTGCGACGACTTTCAATGAGGCGCTCTATAAGGCGTTCCTGGGGGCGGGCGTGAATCTGCCCAGGCATAAGCAGATGATCATTACCGTGAAGGATGCGGATAAGGGAGAGGCGATCGAGCTGGCACGCCGCTTTGAGAAGCTGGGCTATGTCATCTATGCCACAAGAAGTACGGCGGCGGCGTTGCGTGAGGCTGGTGTGAGAGCGAGAAAGGTTAATAAGATACAGCAGGAATCTCCGACAGTCATGGATCTGATCCTGGGGCACAAGATCGATCTGGTCATCGATACGCCTACACAGGGCCGGGATAAGAGCAGAGACGGCTTCCTGATCCGCAGGACGGCGATCGAGACGGGTGTGAACTGTATCACGGCGTTGGATACGGCGGCGGCGCTGGTATCGAGCCTGGAGAATGCAGCCACGCAGGGGGAGATGACCCTGATCGATATTGCTATGATCGCAAGACGCGGGAAGGAATAATGCCAGGGCAGCGATCCAAAGTGCAGCCTGCAAAAGCGAAGACCGGAAAGCGGAATACAGGATAAGGAATATGGTTTTAAGATGGTAGTGGGAGAATATGAACGCGGTCAGGAATTATCAGAAAGAATTAGATAAAATAACAGCAGATATTGAAAATGGCAGAAACAGCGAAGATAAGAATGGCGGTGATGACGGCAATGGTAAGAATGTGCCAAGGCTGTTTCTGCATAGCTGTTGCGCGCCGTGCAGCAGCTATGTGCTGGAATATCTGCGGCAGTTCTTTCGGATCACTGTTTTTTACTATAATCCGAATATCACGGAGGATCAGGAATACCGTAAGCGGGTGGCGGAACAGAAGCGATTGATCGCCGCTTATAATAAAGAAGTAAATTTGACAGAAGGATATCCCATCGACATCATAGAGGGCGACTATGAACCGGAATGTTTCTATGAGATCGCAAGAGGGTTAGAGCAGTGCCTGGAAGGCGGGGAGAGATGTTTTGCCTGCTATGCGCTCAGACTGCGGGAGACGGCGAAGCGTGCGCAGTCAGGCGGGTATGATTATTTCACGACAACACTGACCATCAGCCCCCTGAAAAATGCTGCGAAGCTCAATGAGATTGGAGAACAGCTTGCGGCGGAGCATGGGATTGCCTGGCTGCCTTCAGATTTCAAGAAGAAGAATGGGTATCAAAGGTCCATCGAGCTTTCAAGAGAGTATGGTTTATACAGGCAGGATTACTGTGGATGCGTGTATTCCCGTGCGCAGCGTGAGAAAAACATTAAGAAACTCTAGAGCAGCAAAGAATGCTGCTGAGGTTACTAAAGTAAGGAACTTCTAATCACTCGCAGCAAGGGTTGTTTATTGTGTAAAATCCATATTAGTAGGAAAGTGGTACAGAGAAAAGAATAAGTGCATAAATTAGAGAAAGGCATGGAAGAAAATGCAGAAATTATTAGATTTGATTTCAGAAGAGATGATGAAAGCATTTGAGGCGGCAGGATATGACGCTGCGCTGGGAAAGGTGACGCTGTCCAACAGACCTGATCTGTGCGAGTATCAGTGTAACGGCGCTATGGCAGGAGCGAAGAAATATCATAAAGCGCCGCTTATGATCGCGCAGGATGTAGCCGGCAGGCTGCAGGAGAGTCCTGTTTTTACGGAAGTGGCAGCGGCAGCGCCGGGCTTTTTGAATATGAAGGTTTCGGAGACTTTCGTGCGGGATTATCTGCGCGGCATGCGGGGAGATGAGAAGTTTGGGCTGCAGATGCCAGAGACGGCGAAGAAGATTATGATTGACTACGGCGGCCCCAATGTGGCGAAGCCGCTTCACGTGGGACATCTTCGCTCTGCTGTGATTGGGGAGAGCATCAAGAGGATCTGCCGTTACGCGGGACATGATGTGATCGGAGATATCCATATGGGCGACTGGGGGCTGCAGATGGGGTTGATCATCACAGAATTACAGAAGCGTAAGCCGGAACTGATCTACTTTGATGATAGCTATGAAGGAGAATATCCACAGGAGGCACCGTTTACGATTTCCGAGCTGGAGGAGATCTATCCGACTGCCAGCGCGAAATCTAAGGCGGATGAAGCCTATAAGGCAGATGCAATGGAAGCCACCTTTAAGCTGCAGAACGGTGTGCGCGGTTATCGGGCTTTGTGGGATCATATCATCCGCGTTTCCGTGGCGGATTTGAAGAGGAATTATGTAAACCTAAATGTGGAATTTGATCTCTGGAAGGGGGAATCGGATGTCCATGATCTCATTCCCGGCATGGTGGAAGAGATGAAAAAGGGGGGTTATGCCTACGAAAGTGATGGCGCCCTTGTGGTGGATGTGAAAGAAGAGACAGATACGAAAGAAGTGCCGCCTTGCATGATCTTAAAGTCAGATGGCGCGTCCCTTTATAATACCACGGATCTGGCGACGATCCTGGATCGCATGACACAGTACCACCCAGACAAGATGATCTATCTGACGGACAAGCGGCAGGAACTGTATTTTGAACAAGTGTTCCGCTGCGCGAGGAAGACTGGATTGGTAAATGCAGATACACAGCTGGTGCATATTGGTTTCGGCACCATGAATGGTAAGGATGGAAAGCCTTTTAAGACAAGAGAAGGCGGGGTCATGCGCCTGGAAACCCTGATCCAGGAGATCGATGAGGAAATGATTCGTAAGATCCGGGAGAATGCAGAGACGAAGGGGTATGAGATTGACGAGCAGGAGGCAGAGCGGACCGCGAAAGTGGTAGGACTGGCAGCGATCAAGTATGGCGATCTCTCTAACCAGGCGTCGAAAGATTATATTTTTGATCTGGACCGGTTCACTTCCTTCGAAGGTGACACAGGGCCGTATATTCTCTATACGATCGTGCGGATCAAGTCGATCCTGAATAAATATGCAGAACAGGGGGGCAGCCTGGAACATATCGCCATAGAAGAGGCGGTCAATGAGTCGGAGAAGAGCCTGATGCTGGAGCTTGCGAAGTTCAATGCAGTGATGGAAACAGCCTACGAGGAAATTGCGCCGCATAGAATCTGTGCCTATATCTATGATATGGCCAATGCGTTTAACCGTTTCTATCATGAGACGAAGATCCTGACAGAAGAAGATGCCGGGAAAAAGGCAGGATGGATTGCATTACTTATGTTAACCAGGGATGTACTGGAAACATGCATTGACCTGCTTGGATTCTCTGCGCCGGAGCGCATGTAGTTTTGGAGCCTTCTGCTTTCAAAAATTTTGTATAAATTTAGAATAATTTTCAAGAAAGCACTTGACAAGCAGCAGTAATAGATTGTATACTAGCAAAGCGGGTTGCGGAAGTAGCCCGCTCCTAATGGGGTCTTAGCTCAGCTGGGAGAGCATCTGCCTTACAAGCAGAGGGTCATAGGTTCGAGCCCTATAGGCCCCATTGAAACTGAATATGGCGAGATAGCTCAGCTGGCTAGAGCATACGGTTCATACCCGTAGTGTCGAGGGTTCAAGTCCCCCTCTCGCTACTTAGAAGAAGTCCAGAAGCCTTGAAAGAATCAAGTGTTTTGGACTTTTTTATATTTTCGAGGTAATCAAAAGGTAATCAAAAAAGTAATCTGACATATGTTCGATTCAAAAGCGCAGAGGGAAGGAGAAAGATTTTGCAGTTCCTTTAAGAAAGAGAAATTTCTATTCGAGTATAATATAAGCATAATAATTTTCAGATTGAAAAAGTGGTGGCAACAGGGCGGCTTTAGAGGGCTATTATGCCGGAGAGAATGTGCGGATACAGTTTTGCAAAGGAGAATTTTATGAAATCGAGCAATAGAGAGGATGGCTGGTTAACGGGAAGACTATATTGCAACAGAGAAGATAAAAGAGTAATGATCAAGAGACCGCAAAGTGAGTTTGGCTATACAATGAATTTAGGAAATAAGTGGACATGGATATTTCATATTGTTTTTGTAATTATTATAGTTATCTTAGTCAATGTTCTTTAAGACCATTTCCGGTAAATTATGAGCAGACAGCCGCAATCAACAGAGGGTGTATAGAGACGAAGGACTCTGTATACCCTCTTTTCCTTTTATTGGGAAAGTGCGGTATTCGGATTGAAAAGATGGTTGCGCAATGACGGAAAAAATAGTAAACTAATCATGAGTAATTTGGTGTATTTGGCGGAAAGAAGTTCGGACACCACAAGATATTGTGGGATATGGATGCTATAACATATGACAATAGGACTGCAGGATGCAGGGAATAAGGAGGAAGTGCAGATGGCACAGGTAGGTATTGTGATGGGCAGTGATTCGGATATGCCTGTTATGGCGAAAGCGGCGGATCTTTTGGAGGAACTGGGAATCTCCTATGAGATGAAGATCATCTCTGCCCACAGGGAGCCGGATGTATTTTTTGAATATGCGAAGAGTGCGGAAGAGAAGGGATTTAAGGTGATCATTGCGGGCGCGGGCAAGGCGGCACATCTGCCGGGTATGTGTGCGGCGATCTTTCCGATGCCGGTGATCGGCGTGCCGATGAAGACTTCCGATCTGGGCGGTGTGGATTCCCTGTATTCTATCGTACAGATGCCTTCCGGTATTCCGGTGGCTACGGTGGCGATCGGCGGCGGGCAGAATGCCGGTATCCTGGCAGCGAAGATCCTGGCGACTTCGGATGCCGATCTTCTGCAGAGATTGAAGGACTATACCCGCAAGCTGAAGGAGAGTGTGCAGGAGAAGGACGAAAGGCTGCAGGAAGTGGGCTACCGTAATTATGGAAAAGGCTGAGCCGGATCCCGCGTGCAGATGTCGATACATAGATCGGGGATCCTGCACAGGCAGAATCATAGCAGTTAGCGTGGAAGGAAGAATGCGTGCAGCGAAACGGAGCAATTCAGAATGGAGGAGACTATGGATTATAAGTCAGCAGGGGTTGACATTGAGGCAGGTTACCAGTCGGTAGCATTATTGAAAGATCATGTGAAGAAGACGATGCGGCCGGAAGTCTTAGGAGGACTTGGCGGTTTTTCAGGCGCTTTTTCCATGGATAAAATCAAGGAAATGGAGCATCCGGTGCTCTTATCAGGAACAGATGGCGTGGGGACGAAGATCAAGCTGGCTTTTCTGATGGATAAGCATGACACAGTGGGGATCGACTGTGTGGCAATGTGTGTCAATGACGTAGTGTGTGCGGGCGGAGAGCCGCTTTTCTTCCTGGACTATATTGCCTGTGGTAAGAATTATCCGAAGAAGATCGCGGCGATCGTAGGCGGCGTGGCGGAAGGATGTAAGCAGGCGGGAGCGGCGCTGGTCGGCGGTGAGACGGCAGAACATCCGGGACTGATGCCGGAGGAAGAGTATGATCTGGCCGGGTTTGCAGTCGGTGTGGTGGATCAGAAGGATCTGATCACAGGTGCGCAGATCAGACCGGGAGACGCGCTGATCGGCATAGCGTCTTCCGGCGTGCACAGCAATGGATTTTCTCTGATCCGCAAGGTGTTCGAGATGACGAAGGAAAGCCTTGCCACTTATTATGAAGAGTTGGGAACGACGCTGGGAGAAGCGCTTCTTACGCCTACCAGGATCTATGTGAAAGCATTAAAGGCAGTACGGGATGCCGGCGTGACGATCAAGGGATGCAGCCACATTACAGGCGGCGGTTTCTATGAGAACATTCCCAGGATGTTACCGGATCAGACGACAGCGCTGATCCATAAGGACAGTTATCCGATACCGCCGATCTTCGGACTGCTTCAGCGAACAGGCGGTCTGGGAGAGAAGATGATGTACAATACCTATAATATGGGTCTTGGCATGGTGCTGGCGGTGGATGCTTCGGATGCGGAGAAGACAATCGATGCACTCAAAGAAGCCGGAGAGCAGGCGTATCTGGTCGGCGAAGTGACAGCGGGCGGGACAGGTGTGATAATAGAATAAAGAATAAGAAGATAGAGGGGCTCAGGGGTCATGCTTAAAACAGTGGTATGTGTGTCCGGCGGGGGCACTAATTTGCAGGCGGTCATGGATGGAATCAGACAGGGAGCGATCACCAATGTGGAAATTGTCCGTGTGATCAGCAATAACAGAAAGGCTTATGCGATAGAGCGGGCGAAACAGGCGGGGATCGAGGCTGTCTGTGTGTCTCCTAAGGAGTATGAGGACAGAGCGCGGTTTAATGAGGCGTTTCTTCGTGCGGTGGATGAGGCGGCGCCGGATCTTATTGTGCTGGCCGGATTTCTGGTGGTGATTCCGCCGGAGTTGATCAGACGTTATGAGAACAGGATCATCAATATTCATCCGTCTTTGATTCCTTCTTTTTGCGGTACTGGTTACTACGGGCTTAAGGTGCATGAGGCGGCGCTTGCAAGAGGGGTCAAGGTGACGGGCGCTACCGTGCATTTCGTGGATGAGGGAACGGATACGGGGCCGATTCTGATGCAGAAGCCTGTAGCTGTTTTGGAAGAGGATACTCCGGAAATCTTGCAGAAACGGGTCATGGAGGAGGCGGAATGGGTGATCCTGCCCAAATGTCTCGACTTGATCGCGAATGGCCGGGTGACAGTGAAAGGCGGACGGGTACATATTTCAGAATAAGAAAAGCAAGGGTAGACGGGAGAGAAAATGATATCCCGGTAAGGACGAAGAAGCAGGAAACAGACACAGAGAAAGGCAAGGTACTGGTAATGAAAGTTCTGATCGTAGGAAGCGGCGGCAGAGAGCATGCGATTGCGGCCAGCGTGGCGAAGAGTCCGCGGGTGGATAAGATCTACTGTGCACCGGGCAACGCAGGCATCGGACAGATCGCGGAATGTGTTCCCATCGGCGCAATGGAATTTGAGAAGATGGCGGTTTTTGCGAAAGCAAAAGAGATCGATCTGACGATTGTTGGACCGGATGATCCGCTGGTGGGCGGATTGGCAGACGTAATGGAAGCGGCGGGGCTGCGTGTCTTTGGACCGAGGAAAAACGCTGCGATCTTAGAAGGGAGCAAGGCGTTTTCCAAGGACCTGATGAAAAAGTATCAGATTCCCACAGCAGTTTATGAGAATTTCGACGATCCTGAGGCGGCGCTCGCCTATCTGGAGACTGCCAGAATGCCGGTTGTCCTCAAAGCGGACGGTCTTGCGTTGGGAAAGGGCGTTCTGATCTGCAATACGTTAGAAGAAGCAAGAAAAGGCGTAAAGACGATCATGGAAGATAAGAAGTTCGGCGCGGCAGGCAACCGCATGGTGGTGGAGGAATTCATGACCGGCCGGGAAGTATCGGTTCTTTCTTTTGTAGATGGAAAGACGATCAAGATCATGTCTTCCGCGCAGGATCACAAGCGTGCGCAGGACGGGGATCAGGGACTTAACACAGGCGGCATGGGCACTTTTTCTCCCAGTCCATTTTATACGAAGGAGGTGGATTCCTTCTGCCGCAGCCATATTTATCAGGCGACAGTGGATGCTATGGAGGCAGAGGGCAGACCTTTTAAGGGCGTGATTTTCTTCGGACTGATGTTGACGGCAGAGGGACCACGGGTGTTAGAGTATAATGCCAGGTTTGGCGATCCAGAAGCACAGGTAGTCCTTCCCCGCATGAAGAATGACATCATTGATGTGATGGAGGCGTGTATCGACGGTACGCTGGATCAGATTGATCTGGAGTTTGAGGATAACGCCGCAGTCTGTGTTGTGCTGGCTTCGGAAGGATATCCGGCATCTTACGAGAAGGGATATCCGATCAAAGGGCTGGAGCGTTTCGAGAATGCGGATGGTTATTACTGTTTTCATGCGGGAACAAAGCAGACGGAGGAAGGAATTGTTACGAATGGCGGACGAGTCTTGGGAGTCGCCGCGAAAGGGGCAGATTTGAAAGAAGCCAGGGCGAATGCCTACGAGGCGACAAAATGGGTGTCTTTCGACAATAAATATATGAGAAGCGATATCGGCAAGGCGATCGACGAAGCGTAAACTTGCGAAAAGGATTGTGGAAGGGGAATTGATTATGTCAGACAGGGAAAAGAAAACCGAAAAGTTGAGGAAAGATCTGCTGGATGAAGACATTTATAACAGACCTACATTCTGTGCGGAATGCGGCGGTATTATGGTCTTCAAAGGGGTAGGCGAGTATAAATGTGAAGACTGCGGCAGTCTGGGCTATGATGATTACGGGAAAGCACGTAATTATATTGAGCAGCATCCTGGCGCTACGATGGCAGAGGTGGCCAGCGCTACAGGGGTAACCCAGAAATCGATTAGAGAGATGGTCCGGGAATCCCGTCTGGAGATCGCGCCAAGTTCCAATGTTTTTTTGCGGTGTGAAATATGCGGTACGACGATCCGTTCCGGACGTTTCTGTACGAAATGTGAGGCGGCTCACCACAGGGAGATCGAAGAGAGGGCGAGGAATGCCAAGAACATCAATATAGCTGGTTTTGGCATGGAGAAATCTGCCGGCGAGGATGGCGCGAAACGCTTTAAGAGAGAGGCGTAGACAGCAGAAATGAGGAAAACGATGAAGAGAAAGAACAATGATCAACAGAAGAAGACAGGAATACTTAAGGTTGTCCGAACAGCAGCGGCGGTCTGTGCAGCGGTGACAATCGCGTTGGCCTGTCCCATGGTCAGTCTGGCAGATGCAACGGCCACAGTCACTGTAGAATCCGCTATAATCCGTGGGAGCGCTGATGCGTCCAGTGATGTTGTGGGCAGCGCCGCCAGAGGGATGAAACTGACGATTAAGGAAGAAGTGACGGATGCGTCTGGAAAAGTATGGTATCAGGTATACGTAGATGCGAATACGACAGGATATGTGCGCGGCGATTTAGTCGAGAAAGAAAGCGGCAGTGAGAGCAGTTCTCAGCAGGCTTCCGACAGCACGACGCAGGATAGCGCGCAGACAGAGGGAGGGAGCCAGGAGCCTTCCGGCGCTTCCACACAGGCTGAAACGCCGATGGATGCACAGTATGCTTCTGTCTCTGTAGAAGTGGCGAAGATCAGGTCGGCGCCCTCTACCAATGACAGCGTGGTAGAACGGTTAGAGAGGGATGCACAGATGATCGTCAGCGGGCAGTCCAATGGAAGCAGTGACGGGAAGGTCTGGTATTTTGTCACCTTTACGGGTGCAGACAACGTAGAGAAGACAGGATATGTCCGTTCCGATCTGATTACTTTGGGAGATATGGTCCCCCCGCCGGAGGAAGAGCCGGAACCGGAAGTGGAGGCGCCGCCGGAGCCGGAACAGACAGTCAATCAGGACTATGAGGTTCTGTTTAAAGACGGCGAATGGTATCTGATCGATAATTTGGGCGGATATGAACAGAAGCTGCAGCCGCTTTTGGATGCCAACAAGATTCAGAATGAAACGGCGGATGAGGATGCCAAGAAGCTGGTACGACAGAGGATTGCAATTGTTGCGCTGGCGGCAGTGGCGGTCATACTCATTATTGTAGTGGTCATCATGGCAGTCAAACTTCGGGATGCTTATTATGAGGACTATGAAGACGATGAGGAAGACGATGAGGAAGAAGATGAGGATGAGGAAGAGGAAGAACAGGACACGCCGGAAGAGGAACCGGTAAGACGGAGAAGACGCCCCCAGGAGGAAGAAGCGCCCAGGGAGTCAGCGCGTCCTTCCCGCAGACCAGTGCGGGAACAGGAAGAACAACCTCGCAGGACTTCCGGGCGGACAGCGGAGACAAGAGGTGGACAGGAGGCGGAAGCAAAGGTGAAATCGGCGTCGAAGCGTAAGGCGAAGAACTTTCTGTTAGATGATGATGAGTTTGAGTTTGAATTCTTAAATATGGATGATAAGGACGTATAAGGTGATCATAAGGTAAATGTTTATCGAAATAGATTTTAACAGTGACGAAGCAATCTATATGCAGCTAAGAAATCAGATCATTCTGGGCATTGCCACTTCCCGTTTCCAGGAAGGCGACATGCTCCCTTCTGTCAGGCAGATGGCCGATACGATTGGGATCAATATGCATACAGTTAACAAGGCGTATACGGTCTTGAAACAGGAAGGGTATGTCAAAGTGGATCGGAGAAAAGGAGCCATCATCGCGATTGACATCGACAGGATGCAGGCGCTTGAGGAGATCCGTAGGGAATTGCAGGTGACGCTGGCCAAGGCAAGTTGTAAGAATATTTCCAGACAGGAAGTGCATGCTCTTATAGATGAGATCTATGAAGAGTATGGCGACGGTGCGGGAAATGGTTCCGGGCCATATTAGAGAGGGATTTCTGGGAAATATTAGCCTGTGTATGGTAGGGATCTGAAGGATCACAGAGTATGGAGAAAGGAATGGATGATTGATGCAGCCACAGTTTACAGACAAGGCAAAAGCAGCGCTGTTGTTAGCTGAGAGAGCCGCTAAGAGCCTGCGGCAGAGTTATGTGGGAAGCGAGCATATTTTGATCGGTCTGCTTCGCGAGAATACGGGGGTTGCGGCCACCGTGCTACTAAATAACGGCGTGGATGTTGTGCAGCTTAAAGAGATGATCAAGGATCTGATCGCGCCGGAAAGTTCTATTCTCCTTGCGGAGAAGGATGGATATTCTCCGCGGGCGGAGAGCATTTTGGAGGAAGCGCACAGGCAGGCAGAACGGTTTCACAGCGATAAGACCGGGACGGAACATATTTTGCTGGCGCTATTGAAGGAAGGAGAGAACGTAGCGGTCAGACTGCTTAACACGATGGGGATTTCTATCCAGAAGCTGTATGTGGATGTCCTGGTAGCGATGGGAGAGGACGGCGCGTTATATAAGGAAGACCTGGGCAGAAAACAGGGAAGGAAGAAGGGCGGCGCCTCCACCCTGGAGCAGTACAGCCGGGATCTGACGGCGCTGGCGAGAGAGGGAAAGTTAGATCCGGTGATCGGCAGAGAAGATGAGATCACGCGAGTGGTTCAGATTTTAAGCCGCAGGACGAAGAATAATCCCTGTCTGATCGGAGAGCCGGGGGTAGGAAAGACGGCGGTGGTAGAGGGACTGGCCTCCAGGATTGTAACGGGAGACGTGCCTTTTACAGTACAGAATAAACGTGTACTGACACTGGATCTCTCTGGTATGGTAGCGGGCAGTAAGTACCGGGGAGAGTTTGAGGAGAGGATCAAGAAAGTAATCCGGGAAGTGATTGAGGATGGGGATATCGTTCTCTTCTTAGATGAGATGCATACGATTATCGGCGCGGGCGGCGCGGAGGGGGCCATAGATGCTTCCAATATTTTAAAACCGTCGCTTGCCAGGGGTGAGATCCAGTTGATCGGTGCAACTACCATATCGGAATATCGGAAATACGTGGAGAGAGATGCGGCGCTGGAGAGAAGATTCCAGCCGGTCACAGTGGAGGAACCCACGGTGGAGGAGGCAGAGAACATTCTCCGCGGTATCGCACATAAATATGAGGAGCATCATAGAGTTACGATCAAACCGGAGGCTCTCAGCGCTGCGGTGGCGCTGTCCAACCGTTATATCAATGACAGAAATCTGCCGGATAAGGCGATCGATCTGATTGATGAGGCAGCGGCGGCGGTACGTCTGAAAGTAACCGGCCCGCCGGACAAACTGAAAGCGTTGGCAGAGGAGATTAAGAAGATCGATCTGCAGATTGAGCGTTCGATCCGTATGGAAGCGTTTACCCAGGCGGCAGAACTTAAGAAGAAACAGAGTGAATGTATTAAGAAATATGACCGTATGGTAAAACGTATGGAGCGGGAGGAGGAGAAACGCAGTTACGTGGTCGGGGAGAATGAGATCGCGGAAGTTGTGTCTCTGTGGACGAAAATTCCGGTAAAGAAGCTGGCGGAGAAGGAGAGTGAACGCCTGTTAAAGCTGGAGTCGATCCTGCATAAACGCGTGATCGGGCAGGAAGAAGCCGTGACTGCTGTGGCGAAAGCGATGCGCAGAGGCAGGGTTGGGCTGCAGGATCCTAACCGGCCGATTGGATCCTTCCTGTTTCTTGGCCCAACCGGTGTAGGAAAGACCGAGCTGAGCAAAGCGCTTGCGGAGGCAATGTTTGGGTCTGAGAATGCGTTGATTCGGGTAGACATGTCAGAGTATATGGAGGGTCATTCTGTCTCTAAGATGATCGGTTCTCCGCCAGGTTATGTGGGGTTCGAGGAAGGCGGGCAGTTGTCTGAGAAGATACGCCGCAATCCCTACTCTGTTGTGTTGTTTGATGAGATTGAGAAAGCGCACCCGGATGTGTTCAATGTATTGCTTCAGGTGCTTGACGACGGACACATCACAGATTCGAAGGGCAGGAAGGTGAGCTTCAAGAATACGATCCTGATTATGACTTCCAATGCGGGGGCGCAGAGGATCATTGATCCGAAGAATCTGGGCTTTGGCACTCAGCAGACGAAGCAGCAGGATTATGATAAGATGAAATCCAATGTGATGGAAGAAGTCAAACGACTCTTCAAACCGGAGTTTATCAACCGGATCGATGAGATCATGGTATTCCATCCACTCAACAAAGATGATATGAAGAAGATCATCACACTGCTGTCAGGCAGCTTGATCAGACGCTGCAGGGAGCAGATGGATATCGATCTGACGATCACACCGGCGGTGAAAGACTGGCTGATCGAGAAACATATCGATACGAAGATGGGAGCCAGGCCCATGAAGAGGGCTATCCAGTCGGAGATTGAGGATGCGCTGGCGGAGGAGATTCTGTCGGGGCGGGTCAAGAGCGGAGACCAGGTGTCGGCGGGACTGAAGAACAAGAAAATCATATTTACGGTCAAAGGATAAGGCATCAGTGGAAAAGGGCGCCGGAGAATATGCAAAGGCAACCGAACCACATAATATAAGAGTAAAGAGCAGGAGGAAAATACAATGGCTGTAGTAGAAGAATTATTGCGTACAGAGGCAAACGGCGCCATCAGTTTTGGCAATTATAAACTGGAGGCTAAGGCAAAGGTGGAAGATTATGAGCATGGCGGAGACCTGTATAAAGTAAAGACCTACAGGAAACTGACCAAATTAGAGAAGAATGGGATGTTTGCTTATGAGTCCGACCCTGGCACAAGCGTACTGCAGTTTGCGGAGACAGAAAGCGGCGTCAGCTTCCTCGTGGAGGGCGATTCCGACGTCCAGATTACCGTAGGGCTTGAAGAAGACACGGAGTACAATGTCAAGATCGGCGATACCGATATCGGCAAGATGAAAACGAATTTAAGCGGGAAACTGAGTATCAGTGTAGAGTTGGAGAATGCCGGTGAAGTAGCGGTCGAGATGGTAAAATAAGAATGGCGAAAGGAAAAGCGGCAACGGTATTCTATTGCCAGAATTGTGGTTATGAATCTTCCAAGTGGATGGGACAGTGTCCAGGATGCAGGGAGTGGAATACAATGGTGGAGGAGAAGCAGTCTGTTTCTGTGCGCGGCGGCCGTGGCGTGGTCAGAACGGAAGCGACAAGACCCTCCAGCTTATCAGAGGTCAGCATAGAGGAAGAAAGCCGTATGCTGACCCATATAGGAGAATTGGACAGAGTGCTGGGCGGCGGTATCGTGCCCGGCTCTTTGACGTTGGTCGGCGGAGATCCGGGCATTGGCAAGTCTACGCTACTGTTGCAGGTGTGCCGGAATCTGGCGGCGGACGGACGCAAAGTACTGTATATATCCGGAGAAGAATCTCTGCGGCAGATCAAGATTCGGGCGAACCGCCTGGGAGAGTTTTCAGATAATCTGCAGTTATTGTGTGAGACTGGACTTGCGGTTGTAGAGCAGACAATCCGCAGTGTCATGCCTGACGTTACGATCATTGACTCCATACAGACCATGTATGATGAAGAAGTCTCTTCTGCGCCGGGCAGCGTATCACAGGTGCGGGAGGCAACGAACGTTCTGTTACAGTTGGCCAAGGGTCTGACGGTTTCGGTCTTTATCGTGGGACATGTGACGAAGGAAGGAACGGTGGCCGGACCGAGAGTCCTGGAGCATATGGTGGACACGGTGCTGTATTTCGAGGGAGACAGACACGCCTCTTACCGGATCCTGCGCGGCGTCAAGAACCGGTTTGGCTCTACGAATGAGATCGGCGTATTTGAGATGAAGGAGGAGGGATTGATCGAAGTCAGGAATCCTTCCGAATATATGCTGAGCGGGAAACCGGAGGGCGCCAGCGGATCGGTGGTATCCTGTTCTATGGAAGGAACCCGGCCGATCCTGCTGGAGATTCAGGCACTGGTTTGCCACAGCAATTTTGGCATTCCGCGGCGGCAGGCGATCGGCACGGACTTTAACAGAGTTAATCTGTTGATGGCGGTTCTGGAAAAGAGACTGCATCTGCAGATGTCAGACTGCGACGCCTATGTGAATCTGGCGGGCGGTATGCGGATCGTAGAGCCGGCGATCGACTTAGGGATCGCCATGGCAGTGGTGTCCAGCTTCAAGAACCGGGCGATAGACGATAAGACGATTGCGTTTGGGGAGATTGGACTGAGCGGAGAGGTGCGGGGCGTATCCATGGTGGAACAGAGAGTGGCAGAGGCCGCCAAACTGGGGTTTACGACATGTGTCATACCGGAAGTCAACAGAAGCTATTTAAAGCCTATAGAGGGGATCAGGCTGATTGGGGTGCGGACTGTGCGGGATGCGGTGGATCTTATCTGAGACAGTGCGTTATTCTTTCTATCTTTTTGTGCATATATGACGAAAATGTAACAAATTTTTAAGCAAAATTTACATTTTACATTTTATATATATTCAAAGTTGTATTTTTGTGGTAGGATAGGGAAGATGTAGGCATACTAAACAGGAATAGTTTTATACTTCATATCAAAAGTCAGGGTGCAGACCGTAAGTGGATAAGGCCGCCTTGAGTTTGGACAAGGGAGTCATTTTTATGGACAAGCGGATACAGGATTCTCAGGATCAGGCAGCAGAACAGAATCCAGCAGAGAACGGGCAGGATACCTATGATCAGGCAGCAGAGAAGCAGACAGGGAAAGGAAGCGGAAAGAGAAGCCAGCGGCTGAGGAATATTCCGCTGTTGATCGTGGAGATCTGTGTTTTGCTGATTGCAATCGGTGTTATGTATGTTGTGGTAACGACGACCGATGAGGTGGAGCGCAAGGAGATTAACCAGGAGCAGATCATCATCAATGAAGAAGTGAAAGAGACGCAGAAGGAAGAGGTCGAGAAGAAAGTCTCTAAGGGATACCGTAATATCGCACTCTTTGGTGTGGATGCCAGAGATGGAGAATTAGGCAGAGGAACCAGGAGCGATACGATTATCATAGCCAGTATCAATCAGGATACACAGGAGATCAAATTGGTCTCTGTTTTCCGGGATACCTATCTGAACCTTGGGAACGATTCCTATAACAAATGCAATGCAGCCTATGCGCAGGGCGGACCAGAGCAGGCAATCAATATGCTCAACACGAATCTTGATCTGGATATCACCGATTACGTGACGGTTGGTTTCGGCGGGTTAATTGACTCGGTAGATGCGCTGGGCGGCATAGAGATGGAAGTGACGGATGCCGAGATCTCCCATTTGAATAATTACCAGTTGACGATGTCGGAAGAGCTGGGCGTCGATTACATTCCGGTGAAGCGCAGCGGCAAGCAGCTTTTAAATGGAATGCAGGCGACGGCATACTGCCGGATCCGCTATACGAAAGGCGACGATTTCAGACGTGCTGAGCGTCAGAGAGATGTGCTGACAGCGATGATGGAGAAAGCGAAAGAGGCATCGGCCAGTTCTCTGCGGCAGATGGTCATTGCCATCCTGCCAGAGGTGGAGACATCGCTGAACGTCAACGAGATCATAAGCGTGCTGGGCAGTGTGGCGGGTTATAATATCGTGGCCAGCGATGGGTTCCCATTTGAAGAGAACCGGACAGGCGCTACTGTCGGCAGCAAGGGAAGCTGTGTCATCCCAGATGATTTGGAAGAAAATGTTATTGCGCTGCATAAGCTGTTATATCCGGAGACAGATTATAAACCATCCAGGCAGGTGCTCAGTATCAGTGGAGAGATTGATGCATTAACGCTGGAGTATCGATAGATATGGTTAACGACATTGGCAATGGAAATTTGTTATGGCGTTTACGACAAATGCAATAGGATGAAACACATAGAGAGAAGACGACATTCACCCGCATATGATCTGCATAGATCATGCGGGTGAAAATGTCCGCTTTTCTAATGACTGTATGGGGGTTGAGAATGAAGAAACTACTCATTTACTTAAAAGATTATAAAAAGGAGACGGTCTTAGCGCCTCTTTTTAAAATGCTGGAAGCGACGTTTGAGCTGTTCGTGCCGCTTGTCATGGCGGCGGTCATAGACCAGGGAATCGGCGGGAGTAATGCATCTTATGTGCTGCGCATGGGAGGCGTGCTGATTCTGTTGGGACTGATAGGGCTGGTCTGCTCGATTACCGCACAGTATTTTGCGGCGAAAGCGGCGGTCGGATTTTCCACGAAACTGAAACATGCCCTTTTTTCCCATATCCAGGGACTGTCTTTTACGGAGATCGATACGCTGGGTACGGCGACTATGATCACCCGTATGACTTCCGACGTGAACCAGGTGCAGAATGGCGTGAACATGGTGTTGCGTTTGTTCCTGCGGTCGCCTTTTATCGTGTTCGGCGCTATGATCATGGCGTTTACGATCGATGTGAAAGCAGCGTTTATCTTTGTGGTGACGATTCCGCTTCTCTCCGTGGTCGTATTTGGGATCATGATGTGGACCATGCCTCTGTACAAGAAAGTGCAGGCGGGTTTAGACAGCGTGCTTGGAGCGACAAGAGAAAATCTTACGGGAGCCAGAGTGATTCGTGCTTTCAATAAAGAGCAGGAAGAGATCGATGCCTTTGAGGCAAAGAACAGCGCGCTGGCGCATATGCAGTTATTTGTAGGCAAGATCTCCGCACTGACCAACCCCGTGACATATATTATCATCAATGCGGCGACCATTGTGCTTCTCTATACCGGTGCGGTACGGGTTGATGAAGGGACGATTACCCAGGGGCAGGTGGTGGCGCTGGTCAATTATATGTCACAGATCCTGGTGGAATTGGTGAAATTGGCAAACCTGATTATTACGATCACTAAGGCGCTTGCCTGTGCGAACCGCATCCAGAGTGTGTTCGAGATCGAGTCCAGCATGGTATGGGAACAGAAGCTGTCAGGAGCGGCTATAAATGCGGAGGCAAAACAGCCGGAAGGATCTGTCGAGGGACAGAGAGTGGATACAGGCGCAGGCGGTCATGATGTACCGGACGGACCGCAGCCATATGATCAGATTGTTTTTGACCATGTATGCCTGACCTATGCGGGCGCCGGGGCAGAATCTTTGACGGATATTGATTTTCGGGTGAAAAAGGGTCAGACGGTCGGCATTATCGGCGGCACCGGTTCCGGAAAGTCTTCTCTGGTCAGCATGATACCGCGTTTCTACGATGCCACGAAGGGGCATGTCCTGATCAATGGAAAAGACGTGCGCGAGTATGGGATGGAAGAACTGCGGCAGATGATCGGAATCGTTCCGCAGAAAGCAGTGCTTTTCCAGGGAACGATCCGTGAGAACATGCAGTGGGGAAAGAATGACGCCACGGACGAACAGATCTGGCAGGCAGTCGAGACGGCGCAGGCAAGAGAGTTCGTGGAGAAGAAAGATGGGAAGCTGGACGCCGTCATTGCGCAGGCCGGCAGAAATCTGTCCGGCGGCCAGAGGCAGCGTCTGACCATAGCCCGTGCGCTGGTTGGGAAGCCGCAGATCCTGATCTTAGACGACAGTGCGTCTGCCTTAGATTATGCGACGGATGCGGCGCTGCGGCAGGCGATCCATACGATGGAAGGGGATATGACAGTCTTTATCGTGTCACAGAGAGCTTCTTCGATCCAACATGCTGACCAGATCATTGTTTTAGACGATGGGGAGATGGCGGCAATCGGGACACATGCTGAACTATTGGAGCATTGTGAGGTTTATCAGGAGATTTATTATTCTCAGTATCCGAAGAACAAGTCATGAACAATTTGGGGTAGAAGGGAGCAGGATAGAGAGATGGCGAGAACAAGAAAGAGCGGCGGCCAGAGGGGAACGCTGCGAAAGGTACTGCGTTATATTAGAAAATACTGGCTTTATCTGGCGTTGTCGATCATTATGGCGGCGGTCACAGTGACGCTGACGCTGTATCTTCCGATTCTGACCGGAAGAGTAATCGATCTGATCCTTGATCGGGGACATGTGGATTTCGACGGCGTGTTTGCTATTCTGAGGCAGATGGCAGTGGTGATTGTGATCACGGCGGCCGCACAGTGGATCATGAATATCTGTAACAATAAGATGACTTACCGGATTGTGCAGGATATCCGGGACGAGGCGTTTAAACGGATCGAGATCCTGCCGCTTAAATATATCGACGGGCATTCTTATGGTGAAGTCGTCAGTCGGGTGATCGCAGATGTGGACCAGTTTGCAGACGGACTCTTGATGGGATTCACGCAGTTTTTCACGGGCGTTATCACGATCTTAGGAACACTGGGTTTTATGGTAAGCGTGAATGTCGGGATTACGGGAGTGGTCGTACTGATCACGCCGCTGTCCTTCCTGGTGGCTGCCTTTATCGCCAGAAAAACCTTTGTCATGTTCAGGGCGCAGTCGGAGACAAGAGGAGAACAGACGGCGCTGATTGAGGAAATGATCGGAAACCAGAAGGTAGTTCAGGCTTTTTCTCATGAGGACGAGGCGCTTTGTGAGTTTGATGAGATCAATGGAAGACTGGAACGCTGTTCCCTGAAAGCAATCTTCTATTCTTCGATCACCAATCCTTCCACAAGATTTGTCAACAATCTGGTTTATGCGGGTGTAGCAGTGACAGGCGCAGTGTTTGCAATCCGCGGCGGTATCAGCGTAGGACAGTTGTCCTGTTTCCTGAGTTATGCGAACCAGTATACAAAGCCTTTTAACGAGATTTCGGGGGTGGTGACGGAACTGCAGAATGCGCTTGCCTGTGCGGCCAGGATCTTTGCCCTGATCGAGGAGGAGCCTCAGATACCGGACAGGGAGAATGCAGTCACGCTGGGAGAGGTAGAGGGCAGGATCACACTGGAACATGTGGATTTCTCCTATGTGCCGGATAAGCAGTTGATCACGGATTTTAACCTGGCGGTGCAGCCGGGACAGCGGGTGGCGATCGTAGGTCCTACAGGCTGTGGCAAGACGACGGTCATCAATCTGTTGATGCGCTTCTATGATGTACAGTCAGGAAGTATCCGGGTGGAGGGACAGGATATCCGCGATGTGACCAGGAGCAGCCTGCGCGCAAATTATGGCATGGTGCTGCAGGAGACATGGTTAAAGGCAGGAACGGTCAGAGAGAATATCATTATGGGTAAGCCGGAGGCGACCGAGGAGGAGATTATCCTGGCGGCTAAGGCGTCTCACGCTCACAGTTTTATTAAGAGACTGCCGGATGGATATGACACGGTGATTGCTGAAGATGGCGGAAATCTTTCGCAAGGACAGAAGCAGCTTTTGTGTATCACGAGGGTGATGTTGTGTCTGCCGCCGATGTTGATCTTAGATGAGGCGACTTCTTCGATTGATACGAGAACGGAGATCAGAATCCAGAAAGCTTTTGCAGCCATGATGGAAGGGCGGACCAGCTTTATCGTGGCCCACAGATTATCTACGATTCGGGAGGCAGATGTGATCTTAGTCATGAAAGATGGCAATATCGTCGAGCAAGGAGATCACGAGACGCTCCTTGCACAGAACGGGTTCTATGCGACATTGTACAACAGCCAGTTTGTGGGGTACAGCGCATAATACCTTCCTCTTATCCGAGTTCGCGCGGCAAAGCAAGCGAATCTCGCAAACGAGCTTTGCTCGTCTTTTGATAATAGGCGGCGTCTTCATTGTAATCCATGTACTCAGAACGGATGTCAGTGATGGCGCCGTCTTTCCATGTGAAAAGAAGATAGTAATAGACTACGGTATGGGAATTTAGAAACTCGTCGGAAGTAAACAAGGCGGTGAGTTCGGTTTTCTCGATCTCATTTTCCTCACAGAACAGATCCAGATCCGTCGGGAGCCCATCGATGAAAAAAGTAGGCAGAAGGAGCGTGATCTGGGCGTCAAAAGGAATCTCCTGCGGTGCTAACACCTGATAATCGCCGCCATCCACAGAGGTAAAGATCTTATATCCGTCATAGGCGTTTAGAAAAGTCTCTGCATTATCCCCGACGGCCACGTCGCGGCTTGTCGTATGGGTCGTCAGATTCAGTTCATAATCGGTGGCGGTAAGGAGCGGGGTGGTCTTCCCGCAGGCGGTCAGCAGGATGAGAGATAAGATGAGCGCTGTCACAAGAATACAGGATCGTTTCATTATGGAGGAAGTTCCTTTCGTAAAGTCAAGAATCCCGCCGCGAGCGGCGTTTTTTTTGACCCTCGCGGCAGTCGCCAAGTGTTTGCAGGCAATCCCCTGGCTCGCTGCTCGTGGGAATAAAAAAGTTCACCTTACGGCAAACTCTACAAAAAGTACAATGGATCTAACAAACAGGGGCAGTAGGAATCGAACCCACATCGATGGTTTTGGAGACCACTGTTCTACCTTTGAACTATGCCCCTATGGATTGCGGCGGATCTCTTTCTCAAACCACCGGAATTCATTATAGCATAAGTGAGGAAGGCATGCAAGATATTTTTCATTTAAGCAGGAATGAAATAGCCCCGAAATTGTAGAAGATGATGGAAATTTACGATTCTCTGTCACCTTTTTGCAGTCGGATGCGTGTTTTCTATAGAAGGATAAAGAAGAATATGGAAATGCCGCGAGGACGGGAAGCAAGGTCTTTTGAGGTAAAGAAAGTGGAGCAGGGGGTGGAAGACAGTTGACGGTAGAAGAGGCGGTTATGGAATACGGCGACATGCTTTTCAGGATCAGTATGGTACTGTTAGGGCACGAGCAGGATGCACAGGATGTGGTGCAGGACACTTTCTGCAGGTATATGGAGCACAGGCAGGCATTGTATGATAAAGACCATGAGAAAGCCTGGCTGATCCGGGTGGCGGTCAACCGGTGTAAGGATGTGCACAGGGGCAGAAGAAGACATCCGCTGGTGTGTCTGGAGGAAGTGGAACAGTACTGTGAGTTCCAGGAGCAGAGCGAGGTGCTGACGGCGCTGATGAATCTGCCGGACCAGATGAAAACGGTCCTCTATCTGCATTACATCGAGGGATATAAGAGCGCTGAGATTGCACGGATGCTTGGGATCACCACGAGTGCAGTGAAGAAGCGGATGCAGCGCGGCAGGGAGCGAATGAAGTTGTCCCTGTCAGGGAAAGAGCCGTTATCGTCGTAATATAAGAGCGGCGGGAAGGAGTGGACAGAATGGATACAGAGAAACTGAAAGATTCCGTGCGCGGGATACAGATGAGAGAGGAAATGAAGGAGGCAGTGATAGCAGACGTGAAACGAAGGACGGCACAGACGACCGATGATCATAAGCGTTCCGGAGCAGGATGGCGGAAGAATCTGGCAGCGGCAGCGCTCGTTCTTGCGGCAGTCAGTGCGGCGGCCTTTCCGGTGAGCGCCTTTGTTGATTCTCTTGTGAAAGAGCGGATGGAGATGATGCCGCAGGCGGAGAAGGACGCCTATGTGGAGAATATTAAGAACCAGATGACAGAGGCTGACGGCTTTACCAGAGCTTATTCAGCGCAGGAGGAGGAAAGGTATGAAGAGATGGCCCGTCGCTATCAGGCAGGAACTTTTCCGGATAAGGAAGTAGTGCAGGTGGAAAATGAGAAAGAAGCCGAGGATTATGAATTCTGTTATGTGAAACCAACCTCGGTATTCTGCCTGCCAGAGCGGGAGCTGACAGACGAAGAGCTATTGGAAATCATCGACTTTATGGCAAAGCGGGAATATGCGTACCGGGAGAACTACGAGAAAGAAAATGCGGAGGAGATCGCGAAGGAGGAGAAACAGCAGGAAGCAGAGATCGAGGCGAATGTAGCAGGAGGCGGTATCACGGAGCAGCAGGCGATAGAGAATGCAAAGCAGAAACTGACAGAGATTTTCAACATAACCGGGGAAGGGTTTGAGTGGAACTCTTATTATGCGGAAGGAGAGGAAGAGAAAGCGGCATATTATTGTGTCAACTGGACAAACTTCATCGGCCGCCAGTATTATTATTTCTATATTGATGCGGACGATGGCCATATGGTAAGCGCCAGTTATTCCGGCAGTGACGTACATGACATAGAGCCTGTTGCAATCGAAGAGGCGCGCAGCCGGATCCCACAGTTGTATCGAGCGGCGGCGGAATTCGAGAAGAAACTGATCGGTGGAACTTATAGCAGTGTCTATGTCTATTATCTGCAGTACCAGGATGGAACAGCAGGAAAAGGCGTGAGGTTCTACTTTGCCGGAGAAGACCAGAATGCTTTCAGCGTGGCCTACACATGGGATGGTTTATTGTATGAAGCCGCGGAGAAGAGCATTTCCGGACTTGAGGATGGGAAAGAGCGGGAACTGTGGAGCGGTGAAGGCTATCGCAAGGCAAAGGAAGTGTTTCAGAAGGTGTAAAGAATAAGACAGCGGCATGCCGATGGCAGCCGCTGTGCGAGGGGGTTATGATCTGCTGACTTTACGGTATCCTCGCCAGGCCGCCGCAGTACAAAACAGGAAGAGCGCACAGGCGATCGCGGCCGGCAGGCAGACATTTTTCATTCCTCCGGTCACAGAGATGCGGCCAAGTTCAAGCAGCGCATCGAGATTGACCATCAGAAATACAGGCGAGGCATAAGTTAAGCCACGCAGGAGATTGAGAAGAAATCAGCAAAGGTGAAAGGAAATATCATTTAAGGGATGATGGACTGAGCAGTATGTCATCAGAGCAACACCACTCTGGAAAAGCATAAAGCTGAAGAAGGGCAGGACATAACAGACACCTGCGCCTACAATAGCATGGAAAGAACTGTGGCACCGGGAGGAGACCCAGATCGTGATGGCACATAGTTCCAGTGTCCCCAGAAAGCTGATGAACAGAGTTTCTGCCAGATAGGCGCCGACAGACTGCTGTAGAATAGAAAGTTCGGCAAATCCCCGCCATTGCACCACTAAGGTGCAGATACAATGCAGTCCGTCCGCTCCATAGACAGCCGTATAGAGCAGCAGATGAAAAGTCACAAAAAAGAACCAGAGAAGGAGGGAAATGGCGAAAGCAGCCGCAATCTTGGAGAGAGCATCTGCGGCAGGACCTTCTTTGGTCGTAAATAGCAGCGCTTTTGTTCCATCTTGTTCCTCTTCCGAAAATACAATGGATACTGTATACAGGATGAGCATACTCACCCCCAGCATCAAAAGACCAAATTCATCCAGAAAGGCGGTCCATCCATAATAATAGGCCAGATACGGTTTCATGCCGGCGGCCGTATAGGATTGACCGAGCGCGGTTTCGGCAAGTGGAAACGTTTTTGCAGCGATCCGATAGTCGTCGCTGCCGTTGTCATATCCATCAGAGAGATAGTTCATCACGAAGGTGTTTAAAAAGTTGCCGGGCAGCCGGTCATACTCTCCCTTCGGTATTCCCTGGGGAAAGCCATATTTCTCAACAATCCGGGAGACTTTCTCATCGGTCAGTTCACCGCGGAATTCTTCCGTGATCTGTCGGTCCATTCTGACTGCATCGAGAGCATAATAGGTGATGCCGTTGATGGTACAGCTTTGTGATATGACAGTATGATAGAAAAAGAAGATCTCCAGAAACAGGACGATGAGAAATCCTGCGGCAACAGATTTCCTGCAGCACAGTTTACAGAGTTCCATTTTGTATAGACGCATGTGGGACACCTCCTTATGATTTTTGTATAGGGGCTTTTTGGGACAGGTACAGATAGGCGTCTTCCAGGGTCGCCTCGATCTGCTGCGCTTCTTTGGCAGGCTTTTTTTCGGAGATGATGCGAAGCTCGACGGCGCTGCCCTGATGCCGCAGATTGCTGATGGTATACTGTCTTTCGAGAGCAGCGGCGGCATCTTCTGAAACGAGACATTTCCATACGCAACCAGCGGCCTTCTCAAGAAGGGCAGCTTCGTCTCCCATCTGGACGAGTCTGCCGTCGTGCATCAGCAGGATCTGATCCGCGATCGATTCCAGATCCGACACGATATGGGTCGAGAGCAGGATAAGCCGGTTTTTGCTGAGGGAGCTGATGATGTTGCGGAAACGGACGCGCTCTCCGGGATCAAGGCCGGAGGTGGGTTCATCCAGCACCAGGATCTCAGGATCGTTTAACAGCGCCTGGGCAATGCCGATCCTGCGGATCATGCCGCCGGAGAAGGTTTTTAATTTATTCTTTGCCTGGTCTGACAATCCAACGAGTTGAAGGAGAGTATCGATCCGGACGCAGGCATAGTCCTGCGGGAGCGCCTTCAATGCGGCCATATAGTGGAGGAAACGAAGGGCAGTGAACTCTCTGTAATATCCGAAATCCTGGGGCAGGTAGCCTAAGAGCATACGATACTCCCCGCCCAGCTGGCGGATCGGCATACCGTCGCACAGGATCGTCCCGCTTGTGGGTTCTAAGATACCGCAGAGCATTCTCATCAGCGTGGTCTTTCCGGCGCCGTTCTCTCCCAGCAGTCCGTATACGCCGTGTCCGAGGCTGGCAGTGATGTCTCTGACGGCAGTTTTATGCTGAAATGTTTTATTCAGATCGACAAACTCTAATCGGTGCATAAGATTTCTCCTTTTTGTAATCTGGCAATGAAAAGTTTCCACTCTGCCCACAAAATGATAATGCCCGCAAACAGGGCGGCGGCCCAGGCAAAGAGGGCAGGTTCCGTATAGGACTTGCGTGTCTGCAAAAAGAAAAGACAGGACAGGGAGAGCGGGATTGTAAATACAACGGTTACCCAGAAATGTCTCCGTCCCGCTTCTGTGAGCATGCATCCGAAGCAGAGGCACTGCATGAAGATAAAGGGAGCCAGCATGTACAGGCCTGCCTGGAGCAGACGGATCTTCCACTGCAGCCCGACTAACAGGATCCCGGCGGAGACTGTTGCAAGATTCAGCAGACCGGAGAGGATCATGGATAAGGACGCAAGCTGTCTGACATGGAAGAAGCAAGTCTCATGCAGCTCTGCAATCCTGACAAAACAAACCTGCCGGATCTCAAATACTGTGAAGAGAACAAGAAAGCAGGGGTATGTCATCGAGAGCATAAGAAGCGTGCTGGTCTGTTCCGGTATATTCTGTCTTCCAAGGGAAAGGAGTAAAAGCAGCATGACAAGGCAGCTAAGCAGGTGGGTACAGGGAAGATTCCTGTCCGCATACCGGAGCAGATGAAGCAGAAGCATCTTATGAGCCGGCCGTGGCTGAAGCCTTACGGCCTGGATTTCCTGGGATAAGATTGACAGGGTGTCGCTCTTGCGTGTCTCATTGATCGGGAAACATTGGTCGGAAGCTGCAAACAGGGATGCCGGAAATCTCTTGCTGCCGGCAGGAAAACGGTGCAGCATCTTGTGGGAGCCTGTTTGATTCTTTACTTTCTCAGTGTGTCTGTTCATTGGAATCCTCCAGTATCTTCCGCAGGCGTTTGACACCCAGGCGGAATCTTGATTTGGCTGTTGACAGGCGGCATCCTGTGATCTTGGCGATCTCGTGGAAAGGCAGCTGCTCGTAACTTCTCATGAGGATGATCTCCCGCTGCTCCAGGGGGAGTTTCTGCAGCGCCTGGCAGAGGAGAAGGGCGGTTTCCAGATCATCGAAGCGTTTATCTTCCTGTCCCAGACAGGCCGCCTCTTCCATGCAGGACATTTCCTTCCTGTGACAGAAGTAATCCCGGCAGAGGTTGCGCGCGATGATCAGCAGATAGCCCTTCAGATTCCTGTGCCGGTAGGAAGCGATATACTTGATAAAGCGCAGAAATACCTCCTGTGTGATATCGTAAGAGTCTGTTTCCTGCCCTGTCAGATACAGACAGAATCGGTAGATATCGTCATAGTAGCGGCTGATGATGCTGCCTAGAGCCTCCTTGTTTCCTCGATAGACTTCTTCGATCAGTTCCTTGTCGGTCACCTTTTTGTCCTTTGCTTTCTGTGTTGTCTTATTTTCAATAGAAATAACTGTCTCTATGATACAAAAGATCACCAAAAAGAAAAAGAAGTAAAAAAAGGGAACGGGAGAGAATCCGGCGGGTTCCTTGACAGTACCGCATAAGGATAGTAGAATAAAAAAAGAAAGAATGGCAACAGGAGGAATATTATGAGAAGGAAAAGAGCAGTAGCCTTAGGGATGACAGTTGTAATGACTTCATTTATGTTTGTCATGCCTGTTTCGGCACATGGACATCATAACCGGCAGGCGGTGTGCGTGACAGAAACAGATTGGCTGTGTCAAGTCTGTACAGAAGAGGGGTGCGTGACAAAGGGATGGCATATCCATGACGGTGAGACATATTGTGGTTATGCGCATGCAGACGGCTATTGTGACGGTACTTGCGATACCGCCAGAGTATGTACGGTGGAAGCATGTACAGAGACGGGACATCATATTCACGACGGCAGAAGCTACTGTGGTTATGCCCACGAGAGCGGTTATTGTGACGGTACATGCAACAGCGTTATGGTATGCACGCAGGCAGGCTGTACGCAGACAGGGCAGCATACACATGATGGCGAGACGTATTGCGGTTATGCCCATAGCAGCGGTTACTGCGATCATAGTTGTGAACAGACGAGAAATGCAGGCAGACAAGAAAGACAAGGAAGACATCACGGGCATCATGCGTAAAGTGGATGATGGCATTGATCAAAGAAGAGTTTCAGGGGTAAGAATTGCAGTATGGAAAACAGGGAGTGTCTTGTAAAAGAGCAGGAGAAGTGCATCGAGGAACTGAAACGGCAGAAAACGGCGCTTGAGAATGCTCTTCATGCGGCGGAAGAAACAAACAGGGCCAAGAGCCGCTTCCTGTCCAACATGTCCCATGACATTCGTACCCCGATGAATGCCATTGTGGGGATGACGTCTATTGCACTGTCCCATATCGACGAGAAGGCGCGGGTACAGGATTGTCTGGGGAAGATCCAGACGGCGGCCGCCCATCTGATGAGTCTGGTCAACGATGTGTTAGATATGTCACGGATCGACAGTGGCCGGATTACGCTGAATGAGGAAGTCTTCTCGCTGGCGGATCTGATCCATGACATTTCCGTGATCGTGCGTTCCCAGGCATCTTTGAAGAATCAGGAGTTAAAGATAGAGATCGGCCGGATTGAGGAGGAAAACCTGCTGGGCGATCCCCTTCATTTACGGCAGATTTTGGTGAATATCATCGGAAATGCAGTGAAGTATACACAGGATAGCGGCAGCATACAGGTAAGATTTGCACAGCATTTTGCTGTGCCTGAGATGACGGGGGAGGAAAGCGCACAGAAAGTATGGCTGGATTTTCGCTGTCAAGATAATGGTATGGGGATGAGCAAAGAGTTTCTGGAGCGGATCTTTGTCCCCTTTGAACGGGTGCATAATGAGAAGACCAGTAAGATAGAGGGTACTGGTCTTGGTATGTCTATTGTCAAAAATCTGGTGGAACGGATGGAAGGCCAGATTCAGGTGGAGAGCGAAGAGGAGAAGGGAAGCTGCTTTACGATTCAGATTCCGATCACTGTCGCGCCGCAGGAAGAGAGCGGACTGCAGCTGCCGGAGGGAGCATCGGTGCTGATTGCGGAGAAACGCAAAGAACGTGCCGGACAGATGGCGAGATATCTGCGGGAGAGCGGGTTGATCCCGGTACGGATGGAGAACGGCGCGCAGGCAGTGATGTGGTTGACGGAGGCGCAGTATGAAGGCCATATGCCGTGCGCAATGCTCGTGGGAGAGGAACTGGCAGATATGCCGGTGTTAAACCTTGCTTCCCATGTAAGACAGTTAGCCGGACGGGAGTTTCCGATTCTATTGGTTTCGGAGGCAGACTGGGTGCAGATGGAATACCGGGCCAGTCGCGCAGGGATCAATGCCTTTGTTCCCTGTCCCTTATTCAAGAGCAGACTCCTTGGCACGCTGGCAAAACTGACGGGCAGTAGCTGCGAGGAGGAGAATAGAAGAGAAGGAGAGCGGGATTATAGCAAACGCCATATTCTATTGGTAGAGGATAATGAGCTGAATCAAGAGATCGCAGTGGAACTTTTGTCCGCAACAGGAGTGCAGGTGGAGGTTGCGGGTGATGGCGCGCAGGCTGTAGAGAAATTCGAAAATTCCCCTCTGGATTATTATGATCTGATCCTTATGGATATTCATATGCCGGTCATGGACGGGCATGAGGCTACCAGGCGCATTCGGCGTATGGAAAGACAGGATGCCGCCAGGGTATGGATTGTTGCCATGACGGCGGATGCTTTTGTGGAAGACGTCAGACAGGCGAAGGAAGCCGGTATGAACGAGCATATTTCTAAGCCCGTGGAGCCTGGCCGGCTGCAGGAGATCTTATATCAGCAGTTTAAGTGACTGTGGCACAACGAAGCGAAGTAGTTCTATTGTGGGAGAGCATATGCCGCCATATCAGGAAGAATATATTGCAAATTTAAGAGATATTGCTGCGCTCGCGGCGCGAAAGAAGACGGAAGGCCGTTCTTTCGAGGCTTACCAGACAGAATGGATGGCAGACAGAGCAAAGATCGGCCAGAAAGTAAACCGCAATATGGAACTGCTCAGAACGGAATTGTTTCCTCTGCTGGACCATCTTTTAGAAGCAGGAGAAGAAGAGAGGACGCAGCTGCAGGAATTCGCGGGCAGACTTTTTCGGGTAGGGGAAGAACTGGACACGGGATTGTATTGTCAGATCCACCAGGCGCTTCTTAGCCTGGCGAGATTGAAGAAGGATAGAAGCGGTATGATCCGGGAACTCTATTGGTTAGGGCTTGGCAGGAACAACCGCTGCAGCAAGATGGTAGGACTGGAGCAGTCTTTGGTGGAGGACTATATGTCCCAGATGCGTCTCTGTTTCACGGAGGCTGGCGCATACCTGAAATATTTCGATGAGATTGAGGACCGGGAGACCAGAGATTATATTATACGTGCCCGTGCAAATATGGCATTGGGACAGTTTGCTTCTTCCGGGGAGAAGATCCGGCGGGTCAGTCAGACGCTTAAGATCCTACAGGACAAATATTATCAGGAGATGGAACCGGAGATTCCCTGGGAGAGATATATTTTCATGACGCACAGGCAGATGGCAAGCAGTATGTCTTTCAGTAAAGAGAGCGTGATGAGTGCAGAGGAAATCGAGGCGATCATGGAATCGGTCTATATCGTTTACCAGACACGGATCCAGGAAGCGGCAGAGAGGAAGGAGAGGCCGCCGATTCACTCTGCTTTCTCTTATAATGCGATTTCCTATTATTGTGGACTGGATACTATGGATGGCTTGCTCACGAAGATCGAATATCTGATGGATTCTACGGACTTATCTGACTTTTCTTCGGAGAATATGTATGGCCTGATCTCTCTGCCGGCATTTTATTGTCAGTATTTGAAGCAGTATCCAGAACTGATCTCTCAGCGAAGCGAATATATTGAGAGTCTGTATCAGCGTATTTTGGAATATGTTGATCATTTTCCTGATGCGCCGGATAACGAGACGCTTTTTTTGTATCTCAGGCAGTTGGCCAACAAATTTGTTGAGACCGACAACAGTATTTCCTATGGGGAATTCATGTTGAAGCTTGTCATGCGGTTTGCGCCGGAGCTATATATCCAGTTTAACCAGGTGGCTGAGGCAGCAGAGGTTTTGTGCCGGATCATCATGCAGGAAGAACCGGACTTTTTTGACGATATAACTTGGATCAAAGAGCTGCAATCTCCAGAAGAGAAACGGCAGCAGGCGGCAGAGTATGCAAGAGGCTGCGGATTGTTCCATGATATGGGCAAAATCAACTTCATCAATCTTTATACGCAGGCGGGAAGACAATGGTTTGAAGAAGAGTATGAGATGACGCGCCTGCATACGGTCGTGGGCAAGGGATGTCTGGAGGAAAGTCCTTCTACCCGCCGTTATGCGGATGCCGCCTTGGGGCACCATAGCTGGTATGACGGATCCCGTGGGTATCCAGAGTCTTACAGAAGGCTGGAATGTCCACAGCGGCAGATGGTAGATGTGATCAGTCTGCTCGACTGGCTGGAAAACGTGACGGATGCCCAATGTTTGTCTACCGGTACGCAGATGACTTTTGACGAGGCGGTTCAAGCAGCCATTTCCATGGAGGGCAGGCGTTTTTCACCGCTTCTGACTGCAAGACTCAGGGATCAACAGATCGTGGAGGCGCTGCGGGCCGCTTTTGAGAGAGGACGGACAAAAGCCTGCCGCCAGATTTATGATCAGGAACAGCAGAAAGAATGACGATTAAAGGAGGATACTGTCGTGGCAACTAGTGATTATGCAGCAGCGTTAAGACAGGGACGGCGCAGCTATCGGGCGGCGCTTACGAGGGGGGAATACCCGTATCTCCCGGTATTAGACGATATTATTTCTTATACAGAGACAGCAGGGATTGAGAATATTGGAATTATGGACATTCCCCTTTCCAAGATTGTAGGAACGAAGACGATGGGAAGATCGAATGCCTTTGCCGATAACTTTATGCCTCTGCTCCCGGAAGAATCAGAATTTGGCATGAAGTGGGCGGCTGTTTATAAGCATCAGATTGAGGATGGGATCAGCGATCCGATTGTCGCCTTTGAATTTATGAATCAGTTCTATGTCCAGGAAGGCAATAAGCGTGTCAGCGTGATGAAGTATTTAAAGACTTACAGTATCTCCGCTTCCGTGACTCGTCTGGTGCCTAAGAAGACGGACGACAAAGAGAACCGCTTGTATTACGAGTTCCTGAATTTCTATGAAGTGTCCCACAGCTACGATGTCTGCTTTTCCAGAGAAGGCAGTTATAAGAAACTGTTGAAGTTGATGGGCAAGAAGGAGGATGAAGTCTGGAATGACGACGACCGGATGAATCTGCATTCCGCCTGTTATAATTTCGAGTGCGCCTTTTTCAAAGAGCATGGGGAGAATTTGGATATCAATGTATCTGACGCTTTCCTGATCTATGTGGAGATTTACGGGTATGAGAAGGTAAAAAGTCAGACGGAAACGGAAATCGTGAAAGCGCTCCAGAAGATGTGGACAGAAATCACGCTGGCCGATCAGGGCAGTCAAGTGGAGCTGATAGAGAATCCAGAACAGACAAAAGCTTCTATCTTAAATAAACTGATCTCGGCAGGTGTGCCAGATTCTCTGAAGATAGCATTTATCTATACGAAGACGATTGAGACTTCCAGCTGGGCTTATGCGCATGAACTTGGCCGGCATTATTTAGAGCAGGCTTTCGAGGGCCGGATCACGACGATGGCTTTTGATAAGGCAGACTCGGATGTGGAAGTGGAAGCGGCGATCGAGCTGGCCATCAAGGCAGGCTGTGAACTGATTTTTACGACGGCGACTCAGATGGTAAACCAGAGTGTGCGCTCTGCGATCCAGCATCCAAAGGTTAAGATATATAATTGCTCTATTATGATGTCGTATTCTTCGATCTGTACTTATTATGCGAGAATGTATGAATCTAAATTCCTGATGGGGGCCATTGCGGCAGCGCTGTCTAAGACCGACAGGCTGGGTTATGTGGCGGATTATCCGATCTACGGAGCCATGGCCAATATCAATGCATTTGCGCTGGGCGCCAAGATGATCAATCCTTATGTGGAGATCCATCTAGTGTGGACGAAGGTGAAAGGAACCGATGCGAGAGAGAAACTGAACCAGGAAGGAATCGTCTTTATTTCTGACAATGATATGATTACGCCGGGCAATGCTTCCAGAGAGTACGGTATCTATGTGAAAAAGGAAGATGGAACGCTGGAGAATCTGGCGACACCGATCTGGCATTGGGGTAAATTCTATGAGCAGATCGTGAAGAATATCTTCAGCGGCGGAAGCTCAGAAGCAGATGCGCAGAAGGGGAAGAAAGCAGTGAATTACTGGTGGGGAATGTCAGCGGATGTGATTGATGTGATCTGTTCGAAGTCCATGCCGCATGGAACCAGCAGACTCATCGAGTTTCTGAAGAGTTCTATCCGTGCCGGCGCATTCCATCCGTTTGATGGTCCGATCTATGCCCAGGGAGGGATCGTGCAGTGTGAGAAAGGAAGAAGCCTGGGACCGGAAGAGATCATTACAATGGACTGGCTTGCGGAGAATGTAGTCGGGAAGATTCCGGACCTGGAGGAACTGACGCAGGAGGCCAGGGCGCTGGTAGAGTTCCAGGGGATTAAGGTGGATGAATCTGGCACGGAGAAGAGCGTTTCTGTACAGAGTAGTGGAGCAGATGGGAACGGAGGAATGGCATGAAGATCCTGGTGCTTGCCGACCAAAAATCAAAATATCTGTATGATTTCTATGAACCGGACAAACTGAAAGATATCGATCTGATCATTTCCTGCGGCGATCTGTCTCCGAACTATCTGTCGTTCTTCGTTACGCTCTGTAACGTGCCTCTGCTTTATGTCAGGGGCAACCATGATGAGCGGTATGAGACGACGCCGCCGGAGGGATGCATCTGCATCGAAGATGATATCTACGTGTATCAGGGGATACGTATTCTGGGATTGGGCGGTTCTATGGAATATATTCCCAAGGCGCGCAATCAGTATTCGGAGCGGCATATGCGCAAACGAGTCCGAAAACTGAGATACAAGCTGTGGCGGCATAAGGGATTCGACATTCTGGTCTCTCATGCGCCGGCTTACCAGGTCAATGATTTAGAGGATCTGCCTCACAGAGGATTTAAGATTTTCCGCACGCTGATGGAGAAGTATGAGCCGTCTTTCTTTTTCCATGGACATGTTCATGCCAACTACAGCAGGAAATTCAAGCGGGAAGACAGGTTCGGAAAGACGAAGATCATCAATGGGTTCGAGTACTGTATCGTGGAGTATCCGACAAAGGAAGGGACAGGCAGTCCTGCAGAGATTCTATAACAGGGAGTCCACTTTCTCAACGGCGCTGCGGATATAATCGCCTAACGGCAGGTCATCGCAGCCGGCGATATAGTGATTGCACCGACTGACAGGGATGAGGATCTTGAAAGCCTTGCTGGCGCCGATCGCGGCGGCGATGGCCGGCGTGATTTCACCTAACAGGGCGTTGGCAAAGACAATGCCGATGGGACCGACGATGAGATCGGAGTCGGCGGCATTGACGATCACGGCATTGTCCCCGGTTGCACAGTAATCGGCCCCGGCTTTCAGCATGGAGGCAGTGGCAGCGCTGTTAGTGCCGATGGCGTAGAGTTCCAAATCAGGATGCTTTTTCTTTAGCTGTTCAATGATTGTGCGGCCGATCCGGCCGCCTTGTCCGTCTATAATAGTAATTTTCATGTAGTTTGTTCCTTTTGATTTTTCTTTATCATAATGTAAGTTTGGGGAAATAGCAAGAAAAGAATCTGACACAAAAACCTCGAAGGCTGAGCCTTCGAGGTTTTCGCTTGTGTAAAAGGGGAATTCTTCCGGAATTGCTATAACCAACTTGACTTCCGTGATCAAGTCTATCTATACTATAATCCCCTTTACCGACAAAATCTTTAATTATATTGCAAAAAAATAACACTATATTAGCAATAATAATGATTTTGGATCAATAAATAACAAAATATTGATTCAAAGTAAAAGTATTTTGATTGATGCAAAATAAGTGCATAAAAAAAACCTGTCTTACTGACAGGTTTTTTCTAATCCGTTATGACAATATTGCAAATTCTAAATAAAATTCATCATTTATATTTAAGAAAAGGCACATCGTAATACTGATTATGAGATTATAAGAACGATGTCTCTTATAATTTTGTTACGTTTACGGCCTGAGGTCCTTTTTCGCCATTAACTACTTCGTACTCAACAGCAGCGCCTTCTTCAAGAGATTTAAAGCCTTCCATGTTAAGTCCTGAGTAATGAACGAAAACATCGTTACCCTGCTCATCGGAAATAAATCCGTAGCCCTTTTGGTTATTAAACCATTTTACTGTACCTTTGTTCATCGTACATACCTCCAAAAAAATATAAGTAAGCTGACTTTGTCAACATTGATAGAATAGCACAAGTTCGGCGAAATGTAAAGCATTGTTTTTTCTTATTTAGTCAATTATTATTAAAATGTGGAATTGTGGCAATCGTACAGACAGATTTGCTACAGGGAAGCGGTCAGATGTGCTGCAAAGCAGATAAAAAAGGTGGTATCGGCATATGGAAGGTGCGCTCAGAAGAGAAAAGATTATAGAGATCCTGCAGCGGGAGACTGCTCCGGTTTCCGGGGCTGAACTTGCAAGACGTACAGGGGTCAGCAGGCAGGTGATCGTTCAGGATATCGCGTTGCTTCGCGCTTCTTATCAGAATATCATCTCAACAAACAGAGGATATTTATTATATGTAGAAACTGTGCGGCCAAAGAGGTATAGAAGGGTCGTCAAAGTAAAGCACCGCAAGGAGGATATCGTCAGAGAGTTAGACTGCATCGTAGATGCCGGCGGAAAAGTCCTCAACGTGCTCGTAGAGCATGAGATCTACGGTACTCTGTCAGGGGATCTTGTCATTAACAGCCGGGCAGACGTGCGGAAGTTTATGCACAGGGTTGAAGCCTGTGGAACGAAGCCCTTGACAGATCTGACAGAGGGGATACACTTTCATACGGTAGAGGCCGAGCAGGAGGAGACGCTGGACGCTGTGGAGAGGGCGCTTGCAGAGGAGGGATTTCTCTTCGCATAGATTGTTTTTTGTGCGTCATTTGTGGTAAAATGAGAAAAGATGACCGGAGGTGATTTCTAGTGCAGACAGAAGGCAGCAGGAGAAAAAGAAAAGTAAATTACATGCTGATGCTGTTCATGGACTCTAAGGAGGGGCGTATCCGTCAGATGGGATTCGGACCGGTCCTGGTGGAGTCAGTGGCGGTCATTGGACTGGCAGTTGTTGTGACTCTTGCAATTCTATGCTATCGGGGCGACAAGAAGATAGAAGCTTTGACGGCAGAGACACAGCAGCAGAAGAAAGAGATAGAAGACTTGACAGAAGAGAAAGCGGATCTGATTTCTTTGCGGGAGGAGCTTTCGAATAAAGTTACGATCCTGAGCGATACGATCAACCAGAAAGTGGAAGAGGAAGAAATTATGGAGCAGGAGCGTGCACAGGCGCATATGCCGGTCGGTTTTCCCCTCTCTTCTTCGGCTTCGCTGGAGGAAGCGGAAGGCGATAACCCGATGGTCAAGTTAAATGGCAGCGAGGGCAGCAGCGTGATTGCTTCTGCGGATGGTACGATCACTTCGATCACAACCGACAGCGGCTATCTGCATTGTATCAGGATAGATCATGGGAATGGATACCACAGTATTTACCGTAACGATGGGGACGTTATGGTGAAGGAGGGAGATGAAGTCGTCAGAGGGGCGATCCTGTACGTGATTGGGGAGGACAGTACAGAGCTTGGGTATCAGATCATGTATGAGGAGAAATATATCGATCCGATGGGACTGATCAACATTGACGGTTAGATACGAAAAAACGGGCGTCCTGCGGGACGCCCGTGTGTGTGTAAGATTTTACTTAAGACGCTCGAATATCATATGATAGCCATCATTTCCATAGTTGAGCGAACGGTTGACACGGCTGATTGTGGCAGTGGATGCGCCGGTTTTCTCGGCTATTTCCAGATAAGTTTTGTGACTCCTCAACATATTAGCGACTTCGAAACGCTGGGACAGGGAGAGAAGTTCATTCACTGTGCACAGATCTTCAAAGAAAGCGTAGCACTCTTCTTTGGTCTTCAGGCTGAGAACAGCATCAAATAACTGATCCACAGCATCGTTTTTAAGTTTTTTATTCATGATCAAGGCCTCCTGTAGTTCCGGGTTGGCAGTGGTTGCTTTCATACGTTAAAACTGCACTGCTACTATGTATGAATATAACATAATATGGTATATTTGTAAATGTAGTTGCCGGCTTGATTCACGACAAGCAGATGAATGATGAAAATACTTGTCATGTAGTAATAAAAACTATATAATGAAATCTATAACAGACGTTTATATGAGACCAGCTGGATATGTTTTGTCATATCCTGTCAGCGAGGATCTCTGGGAAAAAGAAAGGTATAGGAAATGACGATCAATACGGAAGATCTGTTAAACAGTATACTGGAAAGTCTTGACAGGATTGAATCTATTAAGGCGGATGACATTCCCAATATTGACCTCTATATGGATCAGGTCACTACTTTTATGGAAGCTCATCTGAGACATTCAACGAGAAATCCCGATGTAGATAAGATTTTGACGAAGACAATGATCAATAATTATGCAAAGAATGATCTTCTTCCGCCTCCGGTCAGGAAGAAATACTCGAAAGAGCATGTAATGCTGTTGATTTTCATCTATTATTATAAGGGAATTTTGTCGATTAGTGACATACAGAGATTGCTTCAGCCGATCACAGGCAGGTTTTTTAACACAGCCGGAGAATATGGACTGGAAAATATCTATGAGGAGGCATTCAGTCTAGAGAAAGAGCAGATTGCGATTTTGAAGGAGGATATCAGAGAGCGGTTCAAGCGATCGGAACATACTTTTGAGGATGCGCCGGAGGAAAACAAGGATTTCCTGCAGACATTCGCCTTTATCTGTATGCTGAGTTTCGATGTCTATGTCAAGAAACTTCTGATCGAGAAGATGATCGATGGTATGCGCAAGGAAGAGAAGAATCGGGGAGAGAAGAAGCAGAAGCCCAAAACAACAGAAGAGTGATCCTGCGCAGACGGATTTTTAGAGTCGGGCAGAATTTAAATACAGGAAAGATTGTGCAAGGGGTATCTGGAGAGTAGAAATGGATATTCAGGATTATATTGTGTTCTGTATGGAACTTGTTGGGACGGTAGCTTTCGCGGCGTCTGGCGCAGTGGTTGGGATCAACTGCAGAATGGATGTTTTTGGTGTGTGCGTGCTTGGGGTAGTCACGGCAGTAGGCGGCGGCATGACCAGGGACGTGATCTTAGGGAAGATACCGGGCGCATTGGTTGAACCGGTATATGTGGCAGTTGCGGTGGCGGCCGCGCTGCTGGTATTTCTTGTTGAATATTTCAAAAAAGGACTGTTGCAAGGGAAGACAGGAGTTTTGTATGAGAGAATCATGCTCGTCATGGATTCCGTGGGACTTGGTATTTTTACTGGAATGGGAGTTATGACCGGCATTCGGAACGGGTATTTGGAGAATACGTTTTTGCTCGTATTTCTGGGGACTTTAACCGGTGTTGGCGGCGGACTTCTGCGGGATATGATGGCAGGAGTGCCGCCCTATATTTTTGTCAAACATATCTATGCCTGCGCATCGGTGGTGGGTGCGATGTGCTGTGTATGGCTTTACCGGGATCTTGGACAGATCCCGGCGATGATGATATCGGCAGTGCTTATTATTCTGATTCGGTTTCTGGCGGCCTATTATCATTGGAATCTGCCTCGGATGAAACGGGAAGAGGAAACATAACCACCAGCACCTGTTTCCTGTTTAGGGAGCCGCTTTCTTTGCATAAGTAGTATCTACGAGATCAGCATAGGGCACGCGTTCGTCTAATTCCCCGGCCTCTTCCAGAATATTCTGCAGGAGAGTAAAGCTGTCTTCCTCGAAGATGAGATCACTCTTCCACGTATCCTGCTCAGCGTAGCGCTGCACGATTGTGGTGATGGTTTCAAGATCTGTTTCCTCAAACTGCGGCGCGATGACTTTGGCGATCTCGGCGGGGGTGTGGGTCTGCACATAGTCCATGCCTTTTTGCAAAGCGTTGGTGAAGGACTGAATGACTTCAGGGTTCTTTTCGAGATAGCTCTTCTTGGCGGAAAAGGCAGTGTAGGGAACATAGCCGGAATCTTTGCCAAGCGAAGCGATCACATAGCCGTCGCCTTTAGATTCAAGGGAAGTCGCGTGGGGTTCGAATTCTACAGTGTATGTTTTTTACTACACCAATTTTGTGAGAAAATTAAAACCACATATTTGATGGGTTTCCTTGTCAATCTGTATATCCTTGATCGTGCTTTTCCAGAAGGCCTGTTTATGGCTTTTATCCAGCTGAAGGTATAATTCCTGCCAGTTGCCACTAAAAGCCCGAATGATGTCCCTGTAGTTTTCCAGAGAGGCATATTTAGAACTTTTATCAGCTTCAGATAATTTCTTTTCAAGGAGTTCGTATTGTTCGTCATAATAGCGTTCCGTGATGCGTCCTTTTTGAAATAGAATGTTAAGGCGGTCCATCTCTGTACGGAGAGCTTCAGAATCGTTTGTCTGCCGGGCATGCTGCTGGCAGTTAAATTCTATCGTGGCAAGTTCCTGATCCAGTCGCGCAGATACATGAGTCAGCATATATTCTTCGATCTTATATTCTGAGAAATGGGCGCAGCTATGACGGCCAAATTTGTTCCCACATCGATATTTTATATAGATGCTCTCGCCGCCGTTCTTCAATTTCTGTTTCTTGCGATAGCCGGTATAATTATTCCCACACCACGGGCACTTGATCAGACTGCTGAAGATATAGGGTTCATAGCTGCCGGAAGTATAGGTCTTACTAACTGAAACCTGCCGGATCTTTTCGAATTGCTCTAAGGTTATGTAAGGTTCGCAGTAATTCAAATTGTCTTTATCTTTTCCGGCATAAGTCTCATTTTTGAAAAGACGGTCCACCTTGTTATGGCTGGGGGCGTCAGCGCCGTATTTAGATTTCAGATAATAAAATGTTGAGCGGATGGAATAGCAGGAAAAATAGTGGTCGTAGGCATCGTCTATGATATGAGAGACTGCGGCGTCTTTGACCAGCCTGTTATTTTCGACTTTATATCCATAACAGGCACATTTTCCGCTGGTGACTTCCCCGATCGAGCGCTTGTAATCCAAGACAGCCTTGATCCGTTCAGAAGTGCGGTCACATTCCGCCTGGTTGACGGAGAGCATGATATTGATGACCATCTGGCCGTTGGCTGTGGATGAATCATAGTTCTCGAAGATGGTCTTCCAGTGGCAATGATGTGCCTGTAGGATCTCTTCGGTTATATTATAGTCTTTGATATTGCGGAACCATCGGTCAAGCTTGGTTACAAGGATCATGTCGATCTTATCGCGTTTTACGTCTTCAAGGAGGCATAGAAGGCCTTGGCGGTGCTTCATCGGCTTACGGGCGGAGATCCCTTCATCTGCATAACATCCGACGATCGTATAATGATTCTTTTCAGCAAATTCCGTTAGAGCTTTTTTCTGCGCAGGCAGAGATAAGCCGTTAAGATGCTGCTCCTCTGTGGAGACGCGTATGTAGATTGCGCAGCGCGGTACTTTTGACATTGTATCATCCTCCATTGTATCTTATGGTTTTTTGGGTATAAAAATAACAGCCAGCGTAAAATACGCTTGCGGTTCTTTACATTTTTGCCTACAGGATCCCGATTGCGTTGAAGGTATGCCAAGTATTTATTAATCCCACTGTATATCGGATTCTCTTGTAAATTCGTGACAATCCGGATCGTTTTTAATTGCTTCAAGCATTTGGAGATCTGTTTCATCCGGTTCTTCCTCTTTAATATTTTCCCAGGAAGGGGAGTATTTTTCTACGATAAGATTCCAAAAACTCTCAGCGTCAGTATCAGTCATGACCGTTACAGCACCAATAATTTTTTCTTTTATAGCTGTCACACTTACACCTCCTTATAAATCTGTCCCCTGTTATCAATTCGCTCTATGTATATTATGTTTCCATCTCTGTCAAAAATAACCCTGAAATCCCCAATCCTGAGACGGTAGCCATCTCGCCCTTTTAGCTTTTTTATGTCGCCGGCCGGGAGGGCATGGATGGCGCTTCTGATGCGGTCTCTTGTCGATTTAGTCTGTTTTTTCAGAAATTTTTCAGCCTGTTTTGAATACTTAATGCCCAAACGGGGGGAATCTCCTTTCTGTTTTCTTCTTAAATTACTCTGTTCGCTTTAGTATGCCAATCAGCGTGTTAAAGCATTCGTCTGATTTGTTGCAACGCTATGAGATTTAAAAACAGTCTATCTACGTGAAATAAATTATGTTACAATAAATCTGTTGTCATACCCAATCCGGCAACGGAAAGGGGGTGTTCATATGCAAGCATTGATTTCTTTCTTGATCGCTGTCACGGCTGGTGTAACTTGCCATTACATCATCAAGTGGTTAGACGGCGATGACAATGACAACTAGCCCAAAAGAAAACCCCCGGAATGCCGTCCGGGGGTTTTCGCTTTGTGTTCATAAGAAGCACTGATTTCTTTTGCCTATCGGCATTATAGCATATGCAGATAAGCATTGCAATATTCCCCAGAAAATTTTATATTACTAAACAGTTTTCAGTTTATGAGCTGCCATCTTAATTAGGCGAGAAAGAATCGACGTAAAGGCGAATCCATACAATAAGCCGGTTATAAATCTTTTACAATTATTTGATTCATAAGATGTAAAGTATTGAGCCGTTCCATCTATGGCTAATGGGAACATCAAAAATCCTATACAATAGCGAAAAGAACAGAATGGAGCGATAAACAAGGCAATTATGTGGCCTAATACAATGCCAGTACATCTTGCGCATAACGGGAACTGATAACCCTTGATAAAGAAGCTGCGTTCCGGCATTTGATGACAGCTAAAATACTTTGAGCATATTTCCATCGATCGTATCCATAAGATATCCTGTCTGTTCATGCCTTGAATTTTTTACCGCAATTAGGACAAACCCAATAGCTGGTAGATTGAATTGTCTTACCCTTTCCGCATGCTCCACAGAGTACGCCGATAGGACCGAGTAGCAGGGCACCGCAGCATCCTTTCCCAGCAGAAAAATCTTTTCCGGAAGACGTGGTTTCTGTAGTGATCTGACAATTTTCATTGCCACATTTTGGACATTTCATAATAATTTCTCCATCTCTTTTCTTTAGTTTTTATACTAATTCGAACACGCCCAGAGACGGTTCGAAATAGATAACATAATTGTCAACAGTTACACTTATTCCGTATTTACTCTTGTAGTAAGATATAGCATCACTTAAAAAATCTTCTGTCACATCAAGATACTCCGCTGATTCTGCAAGGCTATGGCAGTGGTTTTTAAAAGAATCTATGATTCCCATAAGCCCGATCAGCTTATTATATGCCCATATCCTTGCTCTCATTTCTTGCTTTCGGTTCCCCTGATCGGTCTGATCCAGTATGTTTCCAACAGTAGTGTGGTAGTGGCCAAGCTCTTCAGCCAAAATACATTTTTTCTTTCTATTTGATTTAATATTCCGATTCAGTCCTATTACACTCCCGTTTATCAGCCCATCCGCCTTTGATTTGAATTCTGCGTTTTCTATTATGTAAATGTTGTCTGAGTCAGCTTCATCTAATAACGTATCATACCTCAATAAAATCACCCCTTTTACATTTTACAAAACGAAGTGTCCGTTATTCCGGTCTTTTAAGATTTGAAATGTCCTCTCGCATTAAGGATAGTTCTTCTTCGGTGCCTGCGTGGGGATGAGCAGCTTGCGGTTTGAGATAATCAGGAGTGTCCTCTTTTAAGGTCATAGGAACAACGTTTGCTTTCTCTGCTTCTGCCGTTGACCGTTCCCATTCTTTTTGCAGAGTGAAATCTACCATTTCTTTACCATGTGGGTCAAGGGCACGGTATTTTTCCATCATACCTATTTCAGGTGGTTTTATGGAAGTATTTCCAAATAGATCCATGGGATTATCGCATTTGTATATGCGGCAAAGAGCTACAAATACATCTGCATTTAACATACTAGTTCCATTTTCATAGCCATAAAGCGTTTTAGTAGATATCATGATGCCATACTTTTGCAGTCCTTCAATAACTTCATCAACTGATAACCCAGAGGTTTTTCTTAATTGTTTTAGAAAATTAGCAATAATCGTCTTTGACATTTTATACCTCCAATATCGGTTTGTTTTTTCATAATAGCATTATTTTTTTTAGCTGTAAATAAAAATCTTAGTAATTAAGAATAATATTTTAAAAATTTGTTGACTTTCTCAAATACTAAGAATATAATACAAATAAGTTCTTAGAAACTAAGAAAGAGAGGTGACATAAATTGACAGTAACTAAGAATATAGCCAAATATGTAAAAGATATGGGTATAAATCTTTCTGATTTATCTAGAAAAACAGGTGTGGCTTATGGTTCTTTGTATGCCAGTTTGGGAGAAAAGGGCAGGGGAAGAGAGTTGCAGGCGGATGAATTGACAAGCATTTGCTTTGTACTCCATATAAATCCCATGGACTTTGCAGCAGAGATGGGATTAACTAAGTAACCACAAACCCAAAAGATTTTGTTATACCTTGAAAAGTTTTTACCGCTATATCAAAGAAACTGATAGAAGTTGCGTTCTATCAGTTCTCTGCCAAATTTATTTACCCTATGTACTTTGCAGGCTTTCGCCACACCAGCGCAACCTAGAGTTTCTATCAAGTACCCTGTCACCTATGCACTTATGGTTCTGCTGTTTGGTTCGCCCATTAGCTGACAGATTACAAGGAGTACACGATACAGTGGGCATATTTACCCAGTGCCACTGGTAGAGTATCGCTGTATCAGTAACTGCATTTAACCCAGTTTAAACTGCTTTGGTACCAGTGTTGCGACCTTATAAAAAGAGAACAGGGCAAGTCAATTTTTTTATGAACATAAAATACCTCCTTGCCCAAATGTGGGTATTTTAATTTTATCACGGCGGTAAAAACTTTTCAAGGGTATAACAAAATTTATGAAGGAGCCAGACAAAGTGTTTGGTATAAAGAAGCGAACCGCATTGGAAATAGATTGATAGCTACAGAGAAATTATTTCTCTAATATGAAAGATAATACTGGATTGCTTACAAAATAGGCGATTGAAACAATCCTATATCCATCTTTCAGAAGCTTTTTAACTTCTTTTGACGAATTTGTGTACTTTTTTATGCTGTCACCTCCCTTCATAGAGGCGATTTGCGGTTCGCTTTTTACATTTTAACAGAATAAGCGGAATGTTTACAGGGAAAGGGAGAATTTTAAGCCAAGTACTGTATCTGCGTGATAAGGAGGGAGGTGAGAGAGATGTTAAAGAAAATATACCATGAGCTGGTGGCGATCAGGAAAGAACTCCAAGCTATTCGGGGTAGCTTGGAGTCTCTTCCGGAAATCACTTTTGATAGGGTTCCCTATGGGAGAAGCTATCATGTGTCTCTGAAGCCGCCTCATAAAGATCGATAGCAGCAGACAGCGTCCGGTGGACAACCTCGTTTGGGGTGTGGCTTTCAATATACTCCATTAGAGTGCTTTTATCGGAACTATCGGGAAATGTACTATCCTTTTTGACATCCGTGGCTAAATCTCCAAGATTTGTATCCGAATCAACAAAGTTTGAGAGCCATTCCTTAAAAGAGGGATCGTGAATTGCCATAAGTATACTCCTTTCTTCGTACTCAGCCATGGCAGTGGCCTGTAGTCTGATTATAAGGGAGAACGTAGAAACTATCAATATAGAAAGTAGGAGAGGTTAAGACATGACAGTAGAAAAGATTAATGAGATGGGATTGATCGACGACAACACGGAGATTATTATCCGGCAGGGTGAAGGGCTTGCCACACTTGCACGCGGCAACTGGTATCAGGATGACATCCTGGCATACAGCGGCCATGAGGTGGAGAGCTTCACGTGGGAGGATGACAACCGGATCTACATCGACGTGAAAGTATAGGGAAAGGGAGTAGGGACAGGAAGCATGACAGTATTTGATGTTGTAAAACAGCTGGAACTGGATAACTTCTGTGATCTGATATATGGAGCCGTAAATGACATCGGTACACAGGACGGACTTAAGGATGCCTTGCAGACAGAGATAACAGAAGCGGAGCTGCAGCGGATTAACACTGCAGCCCTGCGTGAGGGGCATCATCCCTTATCATTTTCTGGTTGACAGTAAAAACACCCGTTTGGAACGGAACAATGATACATTTGAGCGTAAATGAGACATGGAAAAAAGCAATAAGTGCAGGAAAGCTGTACAAACAGTCAGGCATAGTATTTTACAAAGGGGGGTGGTCAAGTGCCGGAATTTGATATGGAAGTAACTGATGAGCGTTTTGATTATATGAAGAACCTATTGGTAAGGCTTTATGCCGACCAGATTGGAATGGATGTTAAGAGTATCAAGGTGAGGCCGGCAAATAAGGAAACGAAAGAGCCGGCGTAAGCCGGTCATTGTTGGACAAGCATTGTGATGTGTAGTAGGAAAGGAGAACAAAAACGTGAGAAAGAGACTTGCAGCACTGCTGATGATCACGCTGATCACAGCAGAGGAGACAACCGCGTTGGCGGCGCCAATCCAAGTGCCGGATAACGTCCGGCAGATATCGATTGAGCTGGGCGCACAGTATGGCATGTGCCCGGAAATGATCCAGGCCGCCTGCTTTAAGGAGAGCAGCTTTAACCCGGATGCAGAGAATGGTAACTGCGTCGGGATCATGCAGGTAAATCCTGCCTGGCACACAGACCGCATGAAGCGTCTGGGCGTGACGGATCTATACGACACAAAGAGCAACATGCTTGTAGGCGTGGATTACCTGCATGAACTGATCGTAGAGCATGAAGATGTCAGTGTAGCGTTGATGGAGTACAACGGCGATTCACGTGTTAGTGGGCTGCTGGCCGGGAACGGGGACATATCTGAGTATGCAGACGAGGTCCTGCGTATCTCGGCAGAGCTGGAGAGGGAGAACGGGAAATGAGCAGGATCCTCTTCATTATTTTCCTGCTGTCAGCGGCGGGAGTGGACAGGCATCTGGCAGCGGGGATCGTGTGCGTATGCGCTGTGGCGGCGTTGATGCGCATGAGTACATAAACAAAAAAAGAGCCTGCGGCAACAGGCTCAGACACAAAATAATAAGTGATTCTGTGCCTATTATAGCACAGGGAAAGGAAAAATCAAATGGAAAGTGTAAAGATTAACAAGCTGGAGATCGAGAACGTCAAACGTGTAAAGGCAGTGAAGATCGAGCCTACAGCGAACGGGCTTACAGTCATTGGCGGTAATAACAACCAGGGGAAGACCTCTGTGCTGGACGCGATCGCATGGGCGCTGGGCGGCGAGAAGTTCCGCCCATCTATGGCAAAGAACAGCGCATCCGTGATCCCGCCACACCTTCACATTGTATTGAACAACGGCCTTGTAGTAGAGCGGAAGGGAAAGAACAGCGACCTCAAGGTGACTGACCCGGAAGGGAATAAAGGAGGCCAGCAGTTACTGAATGAATTCGTGGAACAGCTGGCGTTGAACCTTCCTAAATTTATGGAGAACAGTAGTAGGGAAAAGGCGGACACCCTCTTAAGGATCATCGGGGTAGGAGACAGCCTTGCTGCGCTGGAGCAGCAGGAGAGGGAACTATACAACAGACGCCTTGCGATCGGACAGATCGCGGACCAGAAGGAGAAGTTCGCAAAAGAGCAGCCCTATTATCCGGATGCCCCGAAGGAGATCGTCTCTGCTTCCGAGCTGATCCGGCGGCAGCAGGATATCCTTGCGCGCAATGGAGAGAACCAGCGGAAGCGGGAAAACCTTCACAGTCTGGAACAAGAATATCAGAAGATAAACGATCAGCTGTCAGAGTTAATGAAGCAGCAGGATAACGTGCACAGAGATCTTGAAACAGCGCGTAAAAGTACGGAAGATCTCGTAGATGAGTCTACGGCGGAACTGGAGAAAAATATTACGGAGATCGAAGAGATTAACCGCAAAGTCAGGGCGAACCTGGACAAGGACAAGGCAGAGGACGACGCCCTGGAATATCGGAATCAGTACAGAGCACTCACCCAGGAGATCGAGGATATCAGAAAGAGCAAGACGGATCTTCTGGAGAGTGCAGAGCTTCCACTGGAAGGATTATCTGTGGAAGAAGGGGAACTGGTCTATAAGGGCCAGAGATGGGACAACATGTCCGGATCAGACCGGTTAAAGGTAGCCACGGCTATCGTAAGAAAGCTGAACCCCAGATGCGGGTTTGTCCTTCTGGATAAACTTGAACAGATGGATATGGCGACGTTGAAGGAATTTGGATTCTGGCTGGAGGAACAGGGCTTGCAGGCTATCGCCACCAGAGTATCGACCGGGGATGAATGTTCCATTATCATCGAGGACGGATATGTAGCTGGTATAGGGCACACAGATAAAGTTGAAAAGAAGGAATGGAAGGCGGGTGAATTTTGATGGAGATCATCAGAGGAAAGATACCATGTGCTAAAAAAGTCTTGATCTATGGGCCTGAGGGGATCGGAAAGTCTACCTTCGCAGCACAGTTTCCGGAACCTTTGTTTATTGATACGGAGGGAAGTACAAAGGAAATGGATGTGGCGAGAACGCCAGAGCCGTCGTCATGGATAATGCTGTTAGACCAGATTGCTTATGTAAAACAACATCCGGATATCTGTAAAACATTGGTAGTAGATACGATTGACTGGGCAGAGGCGATGTGTATCGAACATGTTTGTTCAAAGCACCAGAAAGACGGGCTGGAAAGCTTCGGGTATGGCAGTGGGTATATTTATGAAAAAGAAGAATTCTGTCAACGCCGAATTAAAAATGTAAGAAAACGCCGATTATTTTTTGTAGTTTTTCGGCGGAGTCATGTAACCTTTTCAAGTGTTTCCCTGCTCAAAAAGTGTGTTTACGATCTGCTGCTTTTGACGCATGAATTCCTTGCGTTCTTTCAGCCTGTATGATTCGCCTTTGATGTTGACTACTGTGCAGTGATGCAGAACACGGTCCAGAATGGCTGAGGCAATGGTGACATCAGCAAACACCTCATTCCACTGCGAAAAAGTCTTGTTAGAGGTAAAGACCGTGGATGTCTTTTCATACCGCCTTGCGATGAGCTGGAAAAACAGGTTGGCCCCCTGAATGTCCATAGGGAGATATCCAATCTCATCAATGATAAGCATCCTGTACTTGGACAGGATTTTGAGCCTGTCCGGCAGCCGGTTCTCAAAGTGGGCTTTCTTGAGCTGTTCAATGAGCTGGTGACAGTTGATGTAGTAGGTTGAAAACCTGTGTCTTGCAGCTACAAGCCCAAGGGCTGAGGCAAGATGCGTCTTTCCCACTCCCGGCGGCCCCAGAAAGACTACATTTTCCCCGTTTTCCAGAAAACGCATGGTTGCCAGTTCATCGATCTGGCGTTTATCAATAGAGGGCTGGAAAGAAAAATCAAAGTCG
>CAJTRA010000009.1 GCA_910578345.1 uncultured Lachnospiraceae bacterium
ATTTTTGAATGTCTAAGGCGATAGTTTTTGTCACTGATTGGCTGGAGATTTCTGTCTCCAGCCATCAGACGATGTATTTCTATCGATTGCTTTTCAAAATAACGGATAGAAAAAAAAGATACTATAAATATAAATGTAAATAGGAACTGAAATAATGTATAATTGGGAAAAGGCCTCATGACATTGATCACTATGCCTACAGCAGAAAAGAGAACGGTCATTATCCCGAATAAAAATACATTCATATCACAAATAAAATTAATAACATAATCCGAATATTTACTTTCTGTATAGAAAGCATGTACAAGTAGATGTTGTATTTTATTAATTGCTTTTCTCATTCGTCTAAACCCAAATGCTTATTTCCATGATTTACTATCATGACTTTCATCCAACGGATAACTTTCTATTATCTTTCACTTCTATTTTCAAATGCTCCATCACAATGGACTCTTTAAGACATTTTATCACAAAAAACTACTTTTTACATTAATTTTTATTTGCAAATCCAAAAAAAACAGCAAATTTACCCAGATTGATCCAATGCTGCATATGCGCTCGCAGTCTTCTATCACAGCATTTCTTATTTCTATGTTCATCTTTCCTATTCCTTTCTGAATATATCAAGCGTGTGGTGTGAGTATCCTATCATATCCTGCCGTTCACAGATTACAAAATGATACTTCAAATAAAGCTCATACATCCGGTCATCCATTTGCTCTACGGTCTGCCTCATATGATTTGTATAGCCATCTGAGGCAACAAAATGCAGCTGGGTAACATGAAACGCCGAACGCAGCCTGTCGATATCTTCCTTCCGACATAGCTCAAAAAGATCCCATGGATTTGAGAAAGTGTCAAACGTTTCTGTGTCGAGCATACATTTTGCGATGATGTTTTCTATCTCCCCCTGACCAAAGCCGTATAACAAAATACTCGCATCTCCCATACAGTATGCTGCAAAAATAACACCGCCCTTCTTCGTCACTCGGATCGCTTCTGACAAGGCCTTATGTTTATCTTCGGTTGTAAACAGATGGTACATTGGACCAAGCAGCAGCGTAATGTCATAAGTGTCACTTGCAAAAGCAGACAGATCCATCGCGTTACCTTGCGCAATGGTCACGGATTCGCCTTCCACGGTATTTTGCCGAAAGATTTCGATATTATGCTCCACAAGTTCGACCGCATCCACCTGATAGCCTCTTCGCGCCAAAGCATGGCTATATCGGCCTGTTGCCGCGCCGATTTCCAAGACCCTCATCCCTGGTTTAAGGTATTTATCCACATACCTCATGGTTGTGAGATATTCTACCAGCCCGTGTTTAGAGGTAAGCCGACCATTTTCGTCATACCCTTCATAATAATTTGTTAAATAATCCTTCGTTTCCATCTCAAAACCTCCCATCAAAAACGTGCAAAGCTCATTTACGAGATTCGCCTTGTGAACTCGAATAAGCGAAGCAATTTCCTACAAAATAAAAAACAGTGCAGGCTAAGATTCTCTCATAGCTTGCACTGCACCTCACTTAATCGGATCAAAAAACGCTCTAACGACTTGAATAAGGATATCGCAATGTAAGCCCGTTGTTCTGCCAATCATAAGCCGGAACCGCGGACTGCGTAAAAGCTGCATTACAAAAACAGTCTCTATGATGCAACATTGCTCTACCTCCTAAAGAATTTTGTTCATTATATTCCCCGGACGCCCAGATGTCAAGCCTCTTTTCGTCCCACTAAACCCCCACTAAAACCACAAAGCCTGTATCATATTCTCATCGCCGCCCGAAAATGGCTCATCGGCGATCCGCTCCCTGCGCTTTGTTTCCCCTCCATGAAATCCCAATATGCTCCCATACTGTACTGATAATACACCGCTAATCTTTTCTGGCCCAGCAGTCTCATATCGTTGATCTGCTTTTTAAATAACTCCATGAAATCTGCCCTGTCATGCAGCCCCATATCGCCGGTTCCCGGAGGAAGTGAAGTAAGTCCTCCATTCTTCTCCACACCCAGATACGCCTCCAGGGCGCGCATCTCCACGACCGTTGCACATTTCGGATTTATCTTGTTGATCTGTATCGTCTGTTCAAATTCGTCGCCGTTCTCATCAACACCTTTTGCAAGCACTGTCGGATTGTCTTCTGTTGAGCCTTCCGCATATTTAATGTAAAAAGACAATCCTGTTCCATTACCGCCAGAATACAGCATGTCATCCGTTTTCAGGTACACGATATGCCTATTTGGTCTTGCTTTCATCCCTTGCTCTGCCTGTCTGGCAAAACTCTTTTCCGCCGTATCAGGCTGTCGATTTCTGATTCCGTATCCTGCAGGCTGGCAGCTATAGCTGATTGATCCTATTCCGTTAATGCCCATTTTCCAATCCCTCCATCTTTGAAAATCTACAGCATCCTCCCTCATCTGCTAATAATACGAACGGCCTTATAAAAAAGTTTCATTTTTATGGTTTTTTCCTGATTCCTCCTGCTACTCCTCCACTTCCTCATGATGCATTTCCGGAATAAACACTCTCTTATCCCCCAATTCTTTCTCTGCTTTCGCCGCTTTCTTCGCCTCATGGCAGAAATGCATCTGTGCGTTGAAAGTCTCTTTCCCCCGCAGATCCATTTTCTCATAAGTGCCATTGGGCTGTAAGAGCGACGCTTTCACCGTATCCCGCATCTGACAATCCAGAATGTCATGCAGCTTCTCCTGTAACTGCGGTTTTTCCACCGGGAAAAGGATTTCAACCCGGCGATCTAAATTCCTCGGCATCCAATCTGCGCTGGCGCAGTAATATTCCGGTTTGCCGTCATTCTCGAAGTAAAAGATTCTTGCATGTTCCAGATAATTGCCTACAATCGAACGCACAGTGATATTCTCGCTGACCCCTGGGATTCCCACCCTGAGACAGCAGATCCCGCGGATGATCAAGTCGATCTTCACACCTGCTGCGCTGGCCGCATACAGTGCTTCGATGATCGCCTTATCACACAGGGAATTCATCTTCGCGATGATATGTGCTTCTCTCCCCTGTTCCGCATAAGTCTTCTCTCTGTCGATCAGGCGCAGGAACCTGTCTTTCAGCCAGAGAGGAGCTAAAGACAGCTTATTCCAGCTTCTCGGCTCGGAATAGCCTGAAAGCATATTGAATACCGCAGTCGCATCCTCCCCGATCGCCTCCGAACAGGTGAAAAGCCCTACATCTGTATACAGCTTTGCCGTAGAGTCATTATAGTTTCCCGTTCCGAGATGTACGTACCGGCGAATGCCGTTTTCTTCCCGGCGGACCACCAATGTAATCTTGCTGTGGGTCTTTAATCCTACCAGTCCATAGATCACATGGCATCCTGCTTTCTCCAGTTTCTTCGCCCAAACAATATTGTTTTCCTCGTCAAACCTGGCTTTTAACTCAACCAGAACAGACACCTGCTTGCCATTCTCCGCCGCCTGTTCTAACGCTGCAATAATGGGAGAATTACCGCTGACCCGGTAAAGCGTCTGCTTGATCGCCAGTACGTCCGGGTCCTTGGCTGCCTGTCTGACAAACCGTACCACCGGCTCAAAGGTCTGGTACGGATGATGCATCAGGATATCTCCCTCTCTGATCTTTGCAAACACATCCGCCTCTTCCGGCAGTTCCGGCACCGGCTGCGGCCTGGCATAGCTGTTCTCCTTCAGATGGTCAAATCCCTTCATGCCATACATTTTCATCAGGAAAGTCAGATCCAGGGGACCATTGATCGAATAGATATCTTCCTTCTCGATCGCCAGCTCATTCTGGATCAGCTTTAACAGTTTCTTATCAATACCATCCTCTACCTCCAAGCGGATGACCTGTCCCCACTTTCTCTTCTTGAGCTGTTTCTCGATCTCCTGGAGCAGATCTTCTGCCCCTTCTTCCTCAATCCCAAGATCTGCATTCCGCATGATGCGGAAAGGATAGGAACAGATAATATCATAATTCAAAAACAGCTTCTGGATGTTGCGCTCGATCACTTCTTCCAGAAGAATAACGCGTTTCTCTTTACCACTGGCGATCGGGACAATGCGGGACAGGACACTCGGCACCTGCACCATGACAAACTCTGTCTCTCCCTCCCCGCTCTTCTTCTTCACCAGCGCGCCCAGGTTCAGGGATTTATTGCGGATCAGCGGAAAAGGTCTGGACGAATCCACTGCCATCGGCGTCAGCACCGGATAGACATTGTCCGCAAAATACCGGTCCACATAGGCAGCGTCTTCTTTCTCCAGATCTTCATGGTGCCTGATCACATGGAGCCCCTCCTCTAAAAGCCGCGGCAGCAGAGAGCGGTTATAGACAGAATACTGTTGTTCCACCAGCTTGTGTGTCTCTTCATTTACATGCGAAAGCTGTACATCCACCGTCATACCGGCGATATCCTTCTTCTTATATCCTGCATGTACCATATCCTTCAGGGAAGCCACTCTCACCATGAAAAACTCATCCAGATTAGAGGCGGTAATACTTAAGAATTTCAGTCGTTCAAAAAGAGGATTTTTCTTATCTTTCGCCTCACTCAATACTCTCTTATTAAAAAGCAGCCAGCTCAATTCCCTGTTTGTATAAAACTCATCCCTTGAAAAGTCCATTTTTATTCCCCCGTTCCACTCATTACAGTCATATCTATCACGATCCACATCTTAACCCCATGCACATCACAAGTTCTAACCTCTTTGTCTGATCACCGGCCGCACACTGAAGACTTCCTCGAAGAAATGCGCCCTTCTTGCAAGCAGCCCCTTTTCCAGGGTAATATCCTGGGAAGAATCCACAGTAATGATCAGCTTCTCCTCTTTTAGCGTCGTCTTCACATTCTTGAACTTCTGTTTATGGCTTCTATCCAGTCCGTTGGCTACCCGCAGGATTGCCGTCAATTTGGCAATGGTCAGATAATCCCTGCTGTTTACCGTATGATCCTGCCCCATCAGATCATAATAGTCAAATTCCAGATGATTATATTTGACCACATTCGCCACGATCTCCCGTTCCACATGAGAAAGGCCGATGATCTCCGTGGACATGATGATATGGTAGGAGCATTCCCCCAGATTGACCAGGCTGATATACTTACCACAGTCATGCAGAAGCGTGGCAATCCGCAGTAGCAGCCTCTCCCGCCTGCCCAGACCGTGCACTTTCTTCATACTGTCATAGATGGTCAGCGCAATCTGCTCCAGCGTCTCGCCTCTCCGCCTGCTGCCCATATAGCGTTTGCTGATATTCTGGGCACAGGCTACAATATCCTGTTCAAAATCATGGTTTGCTTTCAGGATCTTATTCTTTTCTCCATATTCATAGGCAATACCGTCGCAAAGACTAACGCCCGGCGCCCAGATCAACTTCGCATCCATCACCTTAGTGATCCGATTGAGCAACACGCCGGAGATAAACAACAGCGGTACGTTTTCTTCCGGTATGTCCAAAAGCCGCGCTGCTTCCTGAACCGTGGTGACACGGATACGCTCTAAGAAACTGTCCATCGCCGCCGCCTCGATGCTGCTTTGCTCTAATCCCGCCACATTCTTACCCACCACTGCAGAGATATAATCATCCACCACGATGATATTCTCGATGGCACGGTCCTTCAAATATAATTTCTTAAAGACCGCAAGCTGGGAACTGATGATCTCGTCTAACATATTCTCATTCTGCTCCGGACGGATATTCAGCTTGTTAAGCTGCTCCTGCAGACGCAGTACACCCAGACGCAGATTCTGCGTCGTCACCAGTGTATCCTTATCAAACAGAGAGATCTGGATGCTCCCGCCGCCAATATCCACAATGGCGGTGCCCTTCTCTATGATCCTGTTAAAGGCGTCCCCTTTCGACGCTATGGATTTATAATCCAGAAAGCGCTGTTCTGAATTGCTGATGCACTCTATTGTGATCCCTGTCCGCTGTGCAATCTGATCTAAGATGATCATCCGGTTATCCATCTCCCGGATCGCACTGGTGCCATAAGCGGTGTAATCATCCACCCGGTATCCCTTCATGATCTCACTGTAATCCCGCAGCACCCGGCATAATTCATCTACTCTCTCGTTGCTGATCTTACCGTTGGCATAAGTGTCCGTGCCCAGATCGATCCGATGCCTGATATGATCGATCTCGCGGATCCCGTTCTTCGAGGAAATCTCGAAGATCTTCATGGCCAGCTCATACGACCCTACATCTATCGCCGCAAATGTTTTCATGTCAGTCCCTTCCTTATCCTATATTCTCTTTACTGCCCCTCAGATGATCGATAAACTGCTGCGCCGTCCGCCCCGACAACCCGCCATGAGAAAGCTCCCACTTTCCGGCTTCTGCAAGCAGCTTCTCCTCTTCCATCTCAACGCCGTACCGCGCCGCAAGTCCCTTAACAATCTCCTGGAACTGCTTTTGATCCGGTCCGCTAAAGAAGATCGTCACCCCGAACCGGTAGACTAACGACAGTTTCTCCTGCACCGTATCGCTGGCATGCATCTGATCTCTTCTGCCCTCCTTATCGCTGAAATTCTCCCGGATCAGGTGTCTTCTGTTGGACGTCGCATAGATCAGTACATTGTCCGGCTTCTTCTCCAGACCGCCTTCGATCACGGCTTTAAGATATTTGTACTCCGTCTCAAACTCCTCAAAGCTTAAATCGTCCATGTAGATGATAAACTTATAATTCCGGTTCTTCACCTGCGCGATCACATCGTTAAGATCATGGAACTGATGTTTATAGATCTCGATGATCCGTAGTCCTCTGTCATAATATTCGTTGGCAATGGCCTTAATGCTGGTGGATTTTCCCGTCCCCGCATCACCGAACAGCAGACAGTTGTTCGCTTTCCTACCTGCCACGAAAGCCTCCGTATTCTCTGTCAGTTTCTTCTTCGGAATCTCATAACCAATCAGATCATCCAACTGCACATGCGAAATATTCCTGATCGGCATGATCTGCGTACCCTTCTTCGTATGCTCCACACGGAACGCCTTATGCAGTCCTAATTTCCCTACCCCATAATCCCGGTAAAATTCCGTCAGCACGTCTTTCATCTCCTCTGCACCAGCCGCTTCCGCCAACTGCTGAGCCAGAAGACAGATGCGGTCCCTGATCCTTGTACTGTATATTCTGCTGACGCGGGGCGCTCCTTCATAGTGGATGATCGAACGAAATTCCGGCGCTTTCAGCACTTCCATCATTTCCGTATGATCATAGGCAAAGAATTCCTTAAAGATCGCAATATCGTGCAGCACAAACTGATTGATGCTGCCCTCCACCTGCCCTCTGATCTCGCAGGCAAGGCTGTAGCTGTTCTCATTGTTGACCAGAAGGTCTGTCAGATAGCAATGCCACAGATTGCCATGAAACCCATTCATCGCCGCCCGCTCTAAAAGCCCGTGCATACATTCATAGAATAACGGCCTCGCTTGGCCGTCCCCGGAACGGTAGTGCTCCATCAGCCAGACCATATCCTTCAGGATCTGTCCATCCTCAAGTTCTTTATAAACAATCAGTTCTTCTTCCCGCATCCTAACCTCCTCCTAGTAATTCCCCAGTATCTTCATGCTCCGCGCCTCTTCTCTGAGTCCGCGAAGCGCATTCTTCACCGCGCTGTCCTCTAGATTGCCCTCGAAATCAATGAAAAAACGGTACTCCCAGTTCCGCTCCTCGATCGGACGGCTCTCGATCTTACACATATTGAGATTATTGTAGATAAAATGAGACAGGATCCTGTACAAAGAACCGCTCTCGTGCGATACCTCCAGGCAGAGGCTCACCTTCGACGCATCCTTCTGAAAAATCTTCTGGTTCGTCACAATGATGAAGCGCGTAGAATTACTGTCAGACTGATTGACGCCCCTCTCCAAAATATCCAGCCCATAGATCTTCGCCGCCTGCTCACTGGCGATCGCCGCCTGGCTCATATCCCCCTCCTCGATCACCTTACGTGCCGCAAACGCATTATTCTGCATACTGATCTGCCGCCAGTTCTCGTGGGCATTTAAATAACGTGCGCTCTGCATCAATGACTGGGGATGTGAATAGACTGTCCGGATCTGGTCTATCGTTGCACCAGGCATCCCCAACAAACAATGCTCTATTCTGATGATCTGTTCCCCTACAATATAGTTCTCGAACTCCACCAGAAGATCATAGATCTCGCTGACGATCCCCGCTGTAGAGTTCTCGATGGGCAGTACTGCAAACTCCGCGCTGCCCTCCTCGATCGCACACATGGCGTCCCGGAATGTGTCCACATGGAAACAATTCACATCCTCTCCGAAATACTTCATCATAGCCATCTGAGAATAAGCACCCTCCGCCCCCTGAAAGACCACTCTGGCTTTCCTGACATCAAGCTGCTCTACTCCGATAAAGGGCAGTCTCCCTCCCACGCCCTCTGCTGTCAGCTTATTATACTGCAGTTTACGGCTCATCGACATGATCTGCTCAAACAATTCCTGCACTCCATGTGCATTAAACTCATTATGTGTCAGTGCACGCACCCTGCGCAGCTTCTCTTCCTCTCTGGTCTTATCCAGCACCTTCCTGCCTGTCGCAATCTTATATTCCGCAACCTGGGAACACAGTTCCATGCGTTCCTCGTACAGCGCAACGATCTGTTCGTCCAGCCCATCCAGCCTCTTCCGCAGCTCTAATAAATCCATGCCTTTTCCTCCTCGTAAGCGGTATCTTCCCAGGGAAGCTCCAAACATTTCCGTATCCTATCCGGCAGCTTTTTCCCCGCTGTTTTTACTGCGATATTGTCATCACTGTTATAATCTTAACTCAAGATCCTCTTGATAGCAAGACGGATTAAAGCTATAATATAGACAGATATTTTTATACTTTATGGGAGGCAGTTATGACAAGAAGAACCAAAAATATTTTTATTTTTGCGGCGACAGCCATTCTCTTCGCGGTCCTTATGATAATCGCGATCCTGATCGGCCGCGTTCCCTTAAACGATGAGAGCACAAGAGGCAACACGCCTGGCAATTTAAATAACGGTGGATATTTCTGTGAATCAGACGGACGTGTCTACTTCGCGAATGCATATGACGGCTACGCCTTATATTCCATGAATGCCGACGAGTCTGATATCAAGAAACTCAACGACGGCTCCTACTCTTTCCTGAATGCGGGGGGCGATTACCTCTACTACTCCATGGTCGGTAAATCCGACGGTTACGATCTTGGATTCATCGGTACGCCATACGGCGTCTACCGCAGTAAACTAAACGGCAGAAAAGTGGTCGGACTGGACCGCTGTCATATTGTAAATATGCAGTTGTGTGGAAACTATATTTATTATGAGAAATACGACAACAAGGAAGCCGTTTCTCTGGAGAAGATCCGGATCGACAAGAAAGATAAGAAGACCGTCGCACCACAGAGCATCATTAACCCCAGCTGCTATGTGGATGGCAAGATCTATTATAACGGAGATGATAAGAGCAAAGATCATTATCTCTACGCTCTGGATACCGCCACAGATTCTTCCAGTGTTATATGGGAAGGCAATCTCTGGAATCCGATCGTGCAGGACGGTTATGTGTACTTTATGGATATCAGCAACGACTACCGCCTGTGCCGTTATTCTCTCCAGGATGATATCGTGGAAGTCCTGACCAAAGAACGGCTTGATCTGTTTAATATCTATGATAACTATATCTATTATCAGGTCAGTTCCCCAACGGCTCCTGCCCTGAAAAGAATGTTCATAGACGGCAGTTCCCCGGAAGTTGTGCAGGAGGGCGTCTTCCAGAATATCAATATCACGTCCCAGTATGTATATTTTAACGCTTTCAAGGAACCGACTCCCGTCTACAAGACCAGCACTTACGGTGCAGTCAATGTCACTACCTTTGACGCTGCCCTGCAGGCCGCAGCCGACGAAGCGAAATAAGCCGATCAGACCGCCAGACACTTTGAGGCCACTGCTCTATTCTGCCGTGATCTCAAAGTGTTTTTTTAAGATCGGACCTGCATACATCCCCTGGTAGACCCGCTTCACTTTCTCTGCGATCTTATCCTGCGCTCCTTCTCCCTTAAGCGGCATGACCATCATGCGGTAATCCACACCCCAGAGTCTGCTTTTTGTCGTTGTCATAAGGCAGTCTGCATCAGTATAGAAAGCAATCCGCCTCTTTCTGATCTGTCTTGTCTCCTCCTCCAATCCCGGAAGTTCATCATCCTCCACTTCAATGAGTATTGCATTCCAATCAGCACACTCCTGCTTCAGAAGCGCCAGTGCCCTGGAGCCATATCCCAGCCCCCGTAACTGCCTGCACACTGCAAAGTAATCCAGTAACAGGATGCCGTCTTCCTGATCTGCCAGGAAAAAAGCATAGGCACAGAGCGACTCTTCTTCCCCTCTCCTCTGGTAGAACCCGTAAGCATGGTAATTCTTCTTCCTCCATGCCTGTTTGATCACAAGAAACGGTTTCACTTCCGCTGGCGGAAAATCCTTCTTCAAATATTCCTTATAAATCTCTCCTGCCTGGGACAGGGTCAACTTACGGATCAACAATTCCATCATTCTTCTCCTCCCCTTCCGTTAAGGCAGTCTCCTCAAACAGTCTATATCCTGAGACCTCTCCGCTTCTGGCAGTTCCTCATACATCTGACACACACTCTTATGCAGAACCGGATGCTCTGCATAGGGTGCGATCTGTTTCAGCGGCTCTAATACAAAACACCTGTTATGCATATCAATATGCGGAATCGTTAGATCCTCTGCCGCCATAATGCATCCCTCATAGAGTAGTATATCCAGATCCAAAGTACGCGGCCCCCAATGGATCTGTCGTTCTCTTCCATGAGCCTGCTCTATTTCGTGCAGTTTTTCCAACAGCATTTCCGGGGTATACAAAGTTTCTATCTCCATCGCACAGTTCAGGAAAAGATCCTGTTCCACACCGCCGTAAGGCTTCGTGTCGATCAGGTCAGACACCCGCAGCACCCTGCACTTATCATCAGCGCGCAGCGCCTCTATGGCCTCCTCCAGATGCCGCTTCCGATCCCCCATATTAGAGCCGCCGGACAGGTATGCCCTGTGCCATCCCCGCATAATCTTGACCGATATGGATTCGAATGGAAGCCTGACCGGCGCTTCCGGCTTGCGGATCTCCAGCGTAAGCCTTCTGATCTTCGGAAACTGAAGCAGAATCCCTTCTGCCGCCTTCTCTGCCACTGTCTCGATCAGCTGATACGTATGCGTCTTCATAAATCCGTCTAAAAACCGGCAAACCTCCCCATAATTCGTAGAAAGCTCCAGGTCATCCAGCGTTCCCGCCAATGTTGTGTTTGTCTCTAACGCAGCATTGATATAGAAGTGCTGTCCCTTCTCCCTCTCTTCCCTGTAGACTCCATGATAGGCATATACTTGCAGATTTTCTATGATGATCTGATCCATCCTTGCTCCCTCTTTTCTATTTCATCGATACCCATCCCGGATCGCTTCCGCCATCCGGATCGCTCTCGCATTCTCCTTCACATCATGTACCCGGACAAACATAGCCCCTTTCAGGACTGCATAGACGCTTGTCACAATGGTTCCCTCCAATCGCTCGTCCTTTGGCAGATCCAGCGTATTTCCAATCACGGATTTACGGCTTGTACCAAGAAGAATCGGATACCCTAGAGAATGCAACATCTCAAGTCGGTCTATGATCTCCAGATTATTCTCATAGCTTTTGCCAAATCCGACGCCAGGGTCAAGGATGATCTTGCCAGGATCAATCCCCGCTTCCTGTGCGATCTTTAGCGACTTACTCAAATCCTGAAGCACTTCCTCCATGTATCTTTCATACACTGCCTCCTTGCGGTTATGCATAAGACAACAGGTGCAATCTGACTTTGCGATCACCTGCGCCATCTCCGGATCATACCGTAATCCCCAGATATCATTGATCAAGTCTGCGCCGGCACTGATCCCAGCCCTCGCCACTTCCGGCTTATAGGTGTCCAGTGAGATCGGGATCTGGAATCTGGCTTTCACGGCCTCTATCACCGGCATCACCCGCGCTATCTCTTCTTCCTCCGAGATCATCGTATATCCCGGCCTGGTAGACTCCCCGCCGATGTCAACGATATCCATGCCATCCTGTAACATTTCCTCCACATGAAATAACGCCTGATCTATTTTCTGATAACTGCCGCCATCAGAAAAAGAGTCCGGCGTCACATTCAGGATCCCCATAACATACGTATGTCCCTGACGGACAAATTCCTTATTTCCTATCCTCAAATTCGCTCTCCTTTTCCTGCTTTCGCTGTGTCCTCATCGCCTGATCATTTCCCAAAAATACCTCTGCATCTGCGGATCCTTTGCAAAACATCCTCTTGCCGCTGTCGTGACTGTCTGGCTTCCTGGTTTGGACACGCCGCGCATCGTCATACACATATGTTCAGCCTCCACCATCACCATCACCCCCTGGGGCCGCAGATATTTCATGACCGCCTCCGCAATCTGGATTGTCATCTTTTCCTGGATCTGAAGTCTTCTGGCATAAACCTCCACAGTACGCGCCAGCTTGCTCAAGCCTGCCACTCTGCCATCCGGCAGATAAGCAATATGCGCCTTGCCATAAAAAGGCATCAGATGATGCTCACAGGTAGAATAGAACGTGATGTTTCTCTCCAACACGATCTCATTGCTCTCCACCGCAAACGTTTTGGACAGATGACTGGCTGGATCCTCCTCCATGCCTCTATAAATCTCTTCGTACATACGCGCGATTCGATTCGGCGTATCTGCCAGTCCCTCCCGGCTTACATCCTCGCCGATTCCCTCCAGCAATAATCTGACTGCCTCTTCAATTTTCTTCTGATCTACCATGAGAATCTCTCCTGATCGTGTCTCTGTGTTCTACTATGTGAATCAGCTCTCCCAGATAAGAAAGAGAACCGAATGCAATAATGACCGTTTCTTTATCCTGGCCTGCTAACAGATATGCGATCTCCACCGCCTCCTGTACACTGTCCGCCACTGTCACACTGCTGTGATACGCACTGACTGCCTGCGCCAGTTCATAAGCGTGCAGCGCCCGCTCACAGACCGACGGCGTCACGGTAATGATCTGCTCTGCCATCTCGAAGGTATTCTGTATCACCTTCTCATATTCTTTATCTTTCAACATCCCCATTATATAGAGGATTCTTCTATTTGTAAAATAAAATCTGATGCTCTCAGCCAATCTCCTGGACGCGTCCTCATTATGAGCCCCGTCTGCGATAAAAAGAGGCTTTCTGCCGATCACCTCAAACCTGCCTCTCCATTTGGTTTCAAGAAGCCCCTGCCTTAACCGTGCTTCCGCTGCCGGATAACCCAGCCTTCCAAGCGCCGTAATGATCTCCACCGCCGCCACCGCATTGTCAATCTGGAACTGTCCCGCCATCGTGATTGTCAGATCCTTATAACCGCCATAAGAGAACTGCTGTTTCGTTACTCCATAGCGGATCTTCTTAGCCCTGTCCACATCCGCTGTAAAAAAGTTAGCTTTCTGGAGCAGCGCTGCCTGCCGCAGTACCTTCACCACCTCCGGAGGCTGCCTGACTGATATGACATAACACTTGTTCTTAATAATACCAGACTTGACCGCCGCGATCTGCTCCAACGAATCTCCCAGAATCCCCATATGATCCCTGCTGATCGAAGCAAAGGCTGCAACCAGCGTTGTCTCAACAATATTCGTTGCATCTGTGGCACCGCCCAGTCCCGTCTCCAATACCACGATCTCACACTGCTGATCCAGAAAGAAAAGAAATGCCACGGCCGTCTCGATCTCAAATGCGGTCGGATGCGGCATTCCTTCTGCCGCCATCGCTTCTGCCGCTTCCTTCACAGGTTCCAGATATTTACACATTCCCGCCTGCGTGATCATCCTGCCATTCACCTGAAACCGCTCCCTGTAATCGCTTACCGTCGGCGACAAATACCTGCCCACCCGGTAACCGGCCCTGTGCAGGATTGTCGATACATAGGCAAGAATCGATCCCTTACCGTTGGTTCCTGCTATATGTACGAATTGCAGCGCATTCTGCGGATTTCCCAAACGCGCACAAAGCTCCCGCATAGATGCAAGCCCCAGCACACTGCCATACTGGCCAAGTTCTTCCACATAAGCCATTGCCTCTCTGTAATTCATGTGGTTATTCTCCTTTCCCGCATCACCCCTGTCCTCCGCTCCCGGCTCACAGCATAGCGCCTGCTATCCTGGCAAAAATTTCCCACAACTGTATAAAATATCTCTACAATGGGAATTCTAATAAAACAGCCGTGTATGTCTATACCTTGCTCTTCAGGAAGCGTTCACAGCAACACCATGAGTACAGGCATACCTGCACCCTCTTATCAGCCCTGGCACAGATATCCGTGCAAAAGCACGGCTGATTTGGGATTTTGTACAGCAGGTTCATGGCGTCATCCGACACGAAAGGAATCATCAAATTCATGCGCAAACTCCTCCACAACTATATCCACTGCGGACTGCTCGGCTGGTTTCTGGAAATCATTTTCACCTCTTTCCAGTCCTTCCGCAGAAGAGATTTCAAACTGTCCGGCGTTACCTCTGTCTGGATGTTCCCGATCTACGGACTGGCAGCACTGCTCGCCCCGCTCTGCCGTCTCATGCGGCACCGAAACTTTCTCTTCCGCGGTTTTGTCTACACCGGACTGATTTTCACCGGTGAATTCATGACCGGGATTTTGCTGCGCAGAAGGGAACTATGTCCCTGGAACTATGAGCGCTCCCGTTGGAATATCGCTAAAGTGATCCGCCTGGACTACGCGCCCTGTTGGTTTGCCACTGGTCTGCTCTTCGAACGGCTGCTGCTTGAGAACGAAACTTCGTCTACTCCTCCACGTCGTCGATGTCAGAAGCATTGATATTCAGCGTATTTAGCGTGCGGCGCTTCCGCCGCGCCTCTTCTGATGTTTTCAGGATATAGTCTTTGATCTCCTTGGCATTCTTAATATGTGACAGAAATAACTGCGGATGTGTATTATCCCCAGTATAACATGCCACAGTACCCAGACCAAAAATGCGTTCTCCTAAACTCGTCTGCAGTTCTACATCTTGCACTTTATATAAATAACAGTCGTTCTCCCTTGTGCTCAAAACTCCCTCATTGACTGTGATCACATCTTCCGTCACTGTATACTTCGTGAAGGTAAATGGAAGTCCGAAAAACACCCAGCGTTTCCGCTCCACATATACTTTCTGCATTTCTGTATCTATTCTTGTATCCATAACTGCCTCCCTTTTTATTTCTTTCCCCTTTTTCTCTATCCACTATATCACACCCCTTCCTGATTTACAAATTTTCAGCAAATTTTGTCTCTTCAAAATTGTTGAAACTCTCCTCTCTTTATGATATGATATACAAAATATAGAGTATTCGGGTTTATGAAACACATGATAAGGAGGACAAATCCATGACCGCGAAAGAATGTATCCTGGGACGCAGAAGCATCCGCAAGTTTAAGGCCGATCCGGTTTCCCACGAACTGCTGGCACAGATTGTCGAGACAGCATCCTATGCTCCCAGTTGGAAGCATACCCAGATCACCCGCTATATTGCGATCGAAGGTGAATTGAAGGAAAAGATTGCTGCGGAAGGTACTTCCCTGTATCCAGGCAATGGCAAGATTATTTCCAGCGCGCCTGTGCTGGTTGCTGTTACTGTTATCAAGAACCGCAGCGGTTATGAGCGTGATGGTTCCTTCAGCACTCCCCGTGGTGATGGCTGGCAGATGTATGACGCCGGTGTCGCTTCCCAGACTTTCTGCCTTGCCGCTTATGAGCAAGGTCTTGGAACTGTCATCCTTGGACTGTTCGATCAGGCTCCGATCGAAGCCATGCTTCAGCTTCCTGAGGACAGAGAACTGGTAGCTCTGATTCCTGTGGGTTATCCCGATGAGGCGCCTGCCGCACCCAGAAGGAAACCGGTGGAAGACTTATTGTCTTACCAATCATAACGACATATTACAAATAGAAGAGATTTTTCTCTTCTATTTTTTTGAGAATCCAGGAAAGGTATGTTACTGATAACAAAAGGTAAAAAACAATGCGACATTTAATGAATCCACTGGACTTTACCGTGGAAGAACTCGACAATCTTTTCGATCTGGCAGATGATATCAAAGCGAATCCGGCCAAATATGCTCATGCATGTGAAGGTAAGAAACTTGCCACCTGCTTCTACGAGCCCAGCACACGGACAAGACTCAGCTTCGAGGCTGCCATGCTGAATCTGGGCGGACAGGTGCTCGGATTCTCGGACGCCGGTTCTTCCTCGGCATCCAAAGGCGAAAGTGTGTCCGATACGATCAGGATTATCTCCTGTTATGCCGACATCTGCGCTATGCGGCACCCCAAAGAAGGCGCTCCCATGGTAGCGGCAGAACGTTCTGGAATCCCGGTCATCAATGCAGGAGACGGCGGACACCAGCACCCCACACAGACATTGACTGATCTTCTGACCATACGCGCCCTGAAAGGACGGCTGGAAGATTTCACCATTGGGCTGTGCGGCGACCTGAAATTTGGCAGAACCGTTCACTCTCTGATCAATGCACTGATCCGCTATCCCAGGATCCATTTCATCTTCATCTCTCCGCCGGAACTGACCGTACCAGATTACATTACCGATATGTTAACGGAGAAAGGCATCACATATGAAGAAGTGATACGCTTAGAAGACAGCATCGCGCAACTGGATCTTCTGTACATGACCAGGGTCCAGAGGGAACGCTTCTTTAATGAAGAAGACTACGTCCGCCTGAAAGATTTCTACATACTGAACAAAGAAAAAATGCAGCTTGCCAAGCAAGACATGCTCGTACTGCACCCGCTCCCACGCGTCAATGAGATCTCCGTGGAAGTGGATGAGGATCCCCGCGCCGTATACTTCAAACAGGCGCAATATGGCGTATATGTCAGAATGGCACTGATCCTTACACTGTTAAAATCCGCTGTCTAAGTGGCGCATTGCTCCTAAGAATTGACTGGACTCTGACACGTCCACAATCAGAAAACTACAAACAAGAAAGGATCCACAGACATGTTAAACGTAGGAAAAATCGAAGAGGGCTTCGTACTGGACCATATCAAGGCTGGAAAAAGTCTCTCCATCTACCATCATCTGCAGCTCGATCAACTGGACTGCACTGTAGCAATCATCAAGAACGCCCGCAGTAATAAAATGGGTAAGAAAGATATCCTAAAAGTAGAATGTGATATCAACACACTGAATCTGGACGTTCTGGCTTTCATCGACCACAATATCACCGTTAATGTCATTAAGGACGGGGAGATCGTAGACAAAAAGGAACTGATCCTGCCACGCGAAATCAAGAATGTGATCAAGTGCCGCAACCCTCGTTGTATCACCTCGATTGAGCAGGAACTGCCCCACATCTTCGTCCTGGCCGACGAGGAAAAAGAAATCTACCGCTGCAAATATTGCGAGGAGAAAGCCAGCAAATCTGCTTCCGCCTGGTAAAAAACGAGCAAAGCTCGTTTGTGAGATTTGTCTGCGGCAAACAAAAAGATTTTCTCAGGCAGCTAACGCCGTCTGAGAAAATCTAAATCTGTTCTTCTATTCGTCTTTCTGTCCCTTTCGGACTACTTCTTCAAACTCCGGTCTTGCCGAAGCAAGGCATTTCATCAGTTTCGGTGAGAAAAGACCACATTTGCCATTCGTAATCATATCATAAGCTACATCCGGCGTAAACGCTGCCTTATACACTCTCTTATGTACTAACGCATCATACACATCCGCTACCGATACGATCTGAGCTGCGATCGGAATCTCTTCCCCCTGCAGGTGATCGGGATAACCTCTTCCATCATAACGCTCATGATGATACCGGCAGATTTCATAGCTCACTCTGCGGTATTCTCCCTGCTGGATATCGCCCAGCATCTCGATCACATCGCATCCTCTCGTCGTATGTGATTTCATGACGTCGAACTCTTCATTCGTCAGTTTACCCGGCTTCAAAAGGATGCCGTCAGGTATCACAATCTTGCCTACATCATGCAGAGCCGCCGCTGAAGTGATGATGCTGATCATGGTGTCATCCAATCCATACTCCGGATAGGTCTTCGCCACATGTTTCGCCAAAATATTCGTAAAAGTCTTCACCCGCTTAACATGATCGCCGGACTCTAAATTTCTAAACTCCACCACATTACTCATCACATCGATAATGTGATCATTCATATGGCGCAGCTCTTCCGCCTGTTTGCGTAATACCTTCGTCTGTATTTCCACCATTTCTTCCAAATGACGCTTATTGTAATACAGCTCGATTACATTCCTGGTACGCTGTTTCACGATATAGGAATCAAAAGGTTTCTTGATGATATCGCTTGCACCCAGGCGGTAAGCATCACGCTCGATCTGTGTCGTTGCCTCACCTGTGATCAGAAGCACGGGAATGTTATCGATCCACTTGCGCTCCTTCATCTCCTCCAAGACTTCTACACCGGTCATAACCGGCATCACAACATCTAACAGGACCACCGATATCTCTTCCGGCTTAGAGGCAATGATATCCATCGCCTCTCTGCCGTTAGCCGCCTGAATGGTATTATAATCTTCAAATATCTCACAGAGGATCTCCCTGTTAATATCCACGTCATCTACGATCAATATGGTTGAATTATTCATACATACCTCTTTATACTTTATTAAACTTGCGCCACATCTTTCATGGAGAAACTCATTCTGCCCATCTTATCCTTGCCAAGGCATACGACTGTCACTTTATCTCCAAGTGTGAGAACGTCCTCTACATGGTTGATCCGCTCTCTGGCAATCTTGGAGATATGAACCATCCCCTCCTTGCCCGGAGCAAACTCTACAAACGCTCCAAACTCCTTGATGCTGACCACAGTTCCCTTGAAGATCTGTCCTTCCTCAAAGTCTGTCACGATCGTCTTGATCATCTCCACAGCCTTGTCCATCATAACCTTATCCGTACCGCAGACAGAAACCTGTCCGTCATCCGTGATATCGATCTTCACGCCTGTGCGGGCAATGATCTCATTGATCGTCTTACCACGCTGTCCAACCACATCGCCGATCTTCTCAGGATCGATCTGTACGGAAATGATCTTCGGTGCATACGGTCCCACTTCCTTACGAGGCGCTGCAATCGCAGGCATCATACAGTTGGCCATAATAAATTCTCTTGCCTCACGGCATCTTGCAATGGCTCCTTCTACGATCGGCCTGGTCAATCCATGAATCTTAATATCCATCTGGATTGCTGTGATACCATCATGCGTACCGGTTACCTTGAAGTCCATATCGCCGAAGAAATCTTCCAATCCCTGGATATCCGTCAACAGTACGAAATCATCATCCGTCTCCCCGGTTACAAGTCCGCAGGATATGCCTGCCACCATCTTCTTGATCGGTACGCCTGCCGCCATAAGAGACATACAGGATGCACAGGTAGATGCCATCGATGTGGAACCGTTAGACTCAAAAGTCTCTGACACTGTACGGATCGCATAAGGGAATTCCTCCTCCGAAGGCAGTACCGGAATCAGCGCCCTCTCTGCCAAAGCTCCATGTCCGATCTCCCTGCGGCCAGGACCACGGCTTACTTTCGTCTCCCCTACGGAATAGGACGGGAAATTATAATGATGCATATATCTCTTGGATGTGATATTCTCATCCAAACCGTCAACTCTCTGCACTTCCGACAGGGGCGCCAGCGTACAGACATTGCAGATCTGTGTCTGTCCACGCGTAAACATAGCGGAACCATGCACTCTCGGAATAATATCTACCTCTGCCGCAAGCGGTCTGATCTGATCCAGCGCACGGCCGTCCGGACGTTTGTGATCCTTTAAGATCATCTTGCGGACCGTCTTCTTCTGATACTGGTAAACTGCCTCGCCAAGCACTGCAAGATAGTCTTCCTTCTCCGCAAAAGCCTCTTCTAACTTCGCGGTAATATTCCTGATATTCTCTTCCCGGACCTGTTTCTCATCCGTGAAAACTGCTGTCTCCATCTCTTCCGGCGTCACGATCTTCTTGATATCCTCAAACATCTGCTCCGGGATCGCACAACTTTCATAGGTATGCTTCGGCTTGCCCACCTCCGCTACAATCTGGTTGATGAAAGCGATGACAGTCTGGTTGATCTCATGTGCCTTATAGATCGCCTCCAATACTCTATCCTCCGGCACCTCGTTGGCGCCTGCCTCGATCATGATGACCTTCTGTGCTGTAGACGCAACCGTCATCTTAAGGTCTCCCTTATCCCACTGTTCCTGGGAAGGGTTGACAATCAGCTCCCCGTCAATAAGCCCCATCTGTGTCATCGCACACGGACCGTCAAAAGGAATATCCGAAATACAGGTAGCAATCGCCGTACCGATCATTGCCACCAGCTCCGGACGACATGCCGGATCTACACTCATAACCATATTATTGAGGGTGACATCATTCCGGTAATCCTTCGGAAACAACGGCCGCATCGGTCTGTCGATGACACGGCTTGTGAGAACAGCATTCTCGGAAGCCTTTCCCTCCCTCTTATTAAAGCCGCCCGGAATCTTACCGACAGAATACAGCTTCTCCTCATATTCCACACTGCAAGGGAAGAAATCAATCCCTTCTCTCGGCTTCTCAGACGCCGTAGCAGTGGACAGAACGGTTGTCTCCCCGTACTGCATGAAAGCGCATCCGTTCGCCTGTTTACCCACTCTGCCGATGTCCACGCGAAGCGTCCGCCCGGCAAGTTCCATTGTGTAACTCTTGTACATAATCTTCTCTCCTTTTCTCATTCCATGAAGCTCTTTCATGGCAACATGATCTATGCTTAAGGCAGAAGACGCCGAAACTACAAATATCTGCACAAAGCGCCATCCTTGTACTTATATTTGTGGTCTCGGATGCTTCTTCTACCTATACATTCACTCTGTTTTCTCAAAAAAATGGAAAAGGCGAACGAAGCTGAATATCATCCAGCCTTACATCCGCCTTCTGCCTTGTCTTATTTTCTAAGTCCAAGTCTTTCGATCAGGGAACGATATCTCTCAATATCCTTATCCTTCAGGTAAGCAAGCAGACCACGTCTCTGACCAACCATTTTCAAAAGGCCTCGTCTGGAATGATGATCCTTCGGATTCTCCTTCAGATGCTCTGTCAGTTCCTGAATCCTCGCCGTGAGCACTGCCACCTGCACTTCCGGTGAACCGGTATCGCCAGGTGTTCTTGCATACTCATTAATGATCGCTGTTTTCTTCTCTTTCGAAATCATAGTTTCTCCTTTCTTCACAGGGGATTTCTTTCCGAAATGCCCTTTGACCGCCAGGCACCAAGATTGGGTTGGAGCATCCCATCTCTGAGCGCCAGCTGAATTCCATTGGTTATTTTAACATACAAACTATCGGTTGTAAAGCATTTTCACGCGCAGAAATCACGTATCCATCACGTGTCGTGCAACACTCTGACCGCTTTTACCGGGCTTCTGTAAGATACATTGGAAATACGGATTCCTGTCTTGGGATTGCTCGCATGGATCACCTGTCCGCCGCCGATATAGATTGCCACATGATTAATGCGCTTGCCATTGCCATAGAAGATCAGGTCCCCCGGCTGCGCCTCGGACACTTTGATCGCAGTGCCACTGCCCGCCTGAGCCACAGACGAATGCGGCAGGCTGATGCCGTACTTCTTGAACACACTCAGAACAAACCCGGAACAATCCGCACCCTTTGTCAGACTTGTACCACCCCACACATAAGGATTACCGAGAAATTCCTTGGCGTACTGGCAGACATCCACCCGCACGTCAGACACGCCCTGTCCATAGAAAAGCTCCGTCATCGTGATCGCCGTCCCCAGCTCTGCACTGACTTCCACGTACTCCGCAGATACAAAGACTTCCTGATCATCCAGATAGACTCTGACCCAGTCCCCTTCCACATCCGAAACTTCCAGCTCTTCTCCATTCGGAACCATGGTAATCACTTCGGAATCTGTATTTGCTTCCGCTCTGACTTTCAGACTGTCCGTAGTGACACGCGCCATCGTAACCGCCAGTTCCTGCGCCCTGCGCTTCGCCGGTATTCCTGTCAGAAGATATTCCAGGCTCACATATCCCTCTACCTTGCCAGACTTGATATGCGCCCACGTATCATCACTGTCCAATACTTCACATGCCGCGTCCTTGGGCAGCTTTCCTACCAGCTTCCCGTCCTCTGAGGCAACAGCCCTGACATTCAGATTATTATCTACATTTGCAATCCCCAGATTGGTATAACCCCAGTTAGCATTCTTAGCTTTCTCGTAAGCCTCGGCATATTCCATCTCTGTCTTGGTTGACTCAAGGATTGTGCCAGACCCAATACCATCTCCTAAAATATCTTTCAGGCTGCTTTCTCTTTTCTCTGCCAGAGTCTGATCCTCTCCTGGCTTTTCTTCTCCGGTCTCATCCGTGTCAGCTTCCTCTTCTTCCGCATCTGTCACGGTCTGACCATTTCCAGCCTTATCTCCTATCGCGTTCTCTTCTTCTCCGGTTACCTGATTTCCGCTCTCATCTCTATTTGTCTTTCGGTCTGACATACCGTCTTCTGCCGTCTCATCGTCTGAGTCCCTGTTTTCTTCAGACTCATCTAAAGCCTCTGTACTCCCTGTGATCTCAGTACCGATCGTTCCGATTGACAAAAGATCCGGAAGATTCGCCGCCTGCGACTGAAACGGCGCCAGAAACAACAGACACCCTGCCAGCAGACATATGATCTCTTTTCTTTTCATCCTGCTTTCCTCTCATTGAAATCAGTGCTTCATAATTTGTAACATTTCTGTAACATTTCCGAGAGCTATTATAGCAGTTGAATGGAAATATGTCAAATGCCTCTTTTTACCGTTTCCTGTCAGGGGTAACGGTTCAGCCCAGTAAATGCGCAGACCTGAGCTGAGCTATTACAGTCAGGACGCCATATCTTCCCCATAATTATTCGAAAACGCAATGTTCACTGCATGGTCCGCTACCCGCTCTAAGCCAGATACGATATCGGAATACAGGGCGCCGGCCTCCGGCGAGCACTCGTTGTTGGATAATCTCTCGATATGTTTCTGCTGCAGCTCTTTCTCCTTCTCGTCAATCGCATCCTCCAGATGCACAACATCTTCCATATGTTCCTCTGTATCCCTGACAAACATTTCAAAGGAAAATCTCAGCAGTGTATTGACCATATCTAGCATCTCACCCAATTCGCGCTGCGCCTCTTTCGAGAATCCTACGCCGGTCTCAATCCTGCGCACCGCCGCCTCTGCAATATTCTCTGCATGATCCCCGATCCGCTCGATATCGTTCACGACATGGAACAGGGCGCCGATATTCTTCAAGTCCTCGATTGGCAGCGTCGTCTGGTTAATCTTGACCAGATAGCGGGTAATGGCATGACTTAAGAAATCAATATTTTTCTCGACCGCTTTCACCTCGTCGATCTCATCCCGGTCCAGTGTCATAAGGACATTCATCGCGCGGTTAAGGTTCTCATTGGCAAGCGACGCCATGCGGTCTAGCTCCTTGATCGCCTCCACTACCGCCGTTGCCGGATTCAAAACGGATTTCTCACCGATATATTTTAACTGGTAGCTGTCTCTGTACCCCACCTTCTGATCATCACCGGGCACAAACAGATATGTCAGTTTTACAATTCCCTGGATAAATGGCATCAAAATGATCACCTGGAAAATCTTGATCGCGATATGTGCATACGCGACAACCCGCCCCAGGTTATTTCCCGTCACATAAATCAGCATACTTACAATCTGATGCACACAAATCTTGAAAATAAGATAGACAATGATCGTACCGATCACATTAAAGATCAAATGAATCGCGGCTGCTCTTTTGGCATCCTTCTTACCGCTCAAGGACGCTAACAGCGCAGAAGTGCAGGCGCCGATATTACAGCCAAGAATAATATACATGCCGATATCCATTCCCATCAGCCCCTGGTTTGCTAACAGAACCATGATACTGACCGTCACGGAAGAACTCTGGATCACTGCAGTCAGCACCGCTCCTAAGACCACCGCAAGAAACGGCGTCTGCAGCGACTCAAACATATGAATCACTGCGGGGGAATCCTTCATCCCCGCCATAGCGCTGGACATTGTGCTCAGTCCCATGAACAGAACGCCAAATCCAATGATGACTTCCCCCCATCTTGAAATCTTCTGCTTCTTGCAGAACATAATGATCAGCACACCCACCAGCAGAATAACCGGAGCCGCTTTCTCCAGCTTAAAGGACACTAAGAGCGCCGTCACCGTCGTACCTATATTCGCTCCAAAAATAACGCCTGCGGCCTGCGTCAGTGTCATCAGTCCTGAGTTGACGAAACTGACCACCATAACAGTACAGGCCGAAGAAGACTGGATCACTGCCGTAAAGAAAATACCTACGAGGATTCCCGTAAACCGGTTCGTCGTCAGCCGTTCCAGGATTCCCCTTAGTTTTGCTCCGGCAACTTTCTCAATACTGTCGCTCATAATGCGCATACCGTACAGGAAAAGTCCCAGGCCGCCTGCCATGGAAAGAATAATCGTTGGATTCATCTGTATCAGATTCCCTTCATATGTATATATAACTCCACTATTCTCATTCTATCGAAAATACACTTTACTGACAAGTCCTATCTGTCACAAAAAGTTCATAAAAAATACACAAAGTTCTCTCCCGCCGCAATATCCTGCGCCAGCTGCGCTTTCAGACTTTCCACACTGTCGAATCGCTGCTCCGGCCTGCGGAACGAAAGGAGCTGTACGCTGATCGTTTTCCCATAGATTGTCCCTGTAAACCCATAAAGATACGTCTCAACTCCCATCACATTCTCGTCGCTCACCGTCGGTTTACACCCCACATTGGATATCCCCTTATATTCCCCATCCTCTGTTATAACCCTGGAATAGTACACTCCGTTCGGCGGCAGAAGCTTATCATGCTCCGGCAGTAAGTTTGCCGTAGGCATCCCGATCCTGCGGCCCAGTTTCTTTCCATGTTCCACCCGGCCCGTCACACTGTAGGGCGTGCCGAGCATACGGCTCACCGTTTCCATCTCTCCCCGGCGGACTGCATCCCGCACTCTGGTCGAGCTGACAGCCTCGCCATCTAGCAGAACCTTGTCGATCAGTTCCACCTGATAATCATACGCCTCCGCATAATGGGCAAGCAGCGCATAGTTACCGGCTCCTCTTTTGCCAAAAGACAGATCAGGACCCGCACAGATATAAGCCGCCTGCATCTGCTTTGCCACATATCGATGCACAAACTCTTCCGGCTCTGTGGCCGCCGTCGTCTGATTTAAGGGAAACTCAATTAACACATCCACCCCCATTTGCCGGAAGATCTCTCTCTTCTCCGCTCTGGTGGTCAGTTCTTTCTCCTCTCCTCCAAAAAAGGCTGACGCCGAAGTGTCAAAAGTAAATACTGTGGCCAGCAGTCCTCTGTCCTTCTGTTCTATGATCCTGTGAATCAGCGCCTGATGGCCCAGATGGACGCCGTCAAACTTACCGATCGCAACGGCCGTTCTTCCAGACAGCCGAAACGTAGTGCTCTGTTCAATGATCTGCATCGTTCTCATCATGCCTTTCTCTCAGTCTGCAAACTCCTGCCTATGTTCCTTCTGAAAGGAACATTTTAACCGGTTTGATAACACCCGATCTTATATCATGCTGATAGATCCCATAGAATCTGCCTGTGCTGTCATAGACTCTTAACTGCCCGCCTGGTATCGTCTCCGCATCGGCCTGTAGCAATTCCGGCGAAAGTACATTCCCATTCTCCACCAGCCTGCGCCCTTCTTTCGTCACCACCACGGCCTGATCGTCGGCAAAGACAGCGTCAGGTTTTATAATAACACCTTCTATTGTATGCTGTTTGGCGAGCTTCTCAATCTCTCCCAGAGTGAGCGCCTCCTCAATACAGAAAATCCCAACCCGGCTGCGGATCAAAGATTCCATAGCGCCGCCGCACCCCAGCCTGTCCCCGATATCATGGCACAGCGTTCTGATATAAGTGCCCTTGGAACAGACAACCCGCATTTTTATATGTGGCAGATCATATTCCAGAATCTCCAGCTCCTTGATCTGTACTTTTCTTGGCTTCCGCTCGATCTCCTTGCCCTCTCTGGCCAGCTCATATAACTTCCTGCCATTCACCTTCAACGCAGAATACATCGGCGGAATCTGCTCGTATTCTCCAAGAAAGGAGAATACTGCCGCGCGCACGCTCTTCTCATCCAATTCCCTGATCTGTTCCGCGCCGCACTGCCTCATAATCTTTCCCGTCATATCCTGCGTGTCCGTGACCACGCCAAGACGCATCACCGCAATATACTCTTTATCCCAATCGGTAAGCATATCGCAGAGTTTTGTGCCAGAACCGAAACATACAGGAAGCACGCCGACCGCTTGCGGGTCGAGTGTTCCTGTATGTCCTATCTTTTTCATTTTACAGATACCACGGAGTCTTGCTACAACATCATGTGATGTATAACCAGCCTCCTTATATACATTCATGATTCCGTTATACATACCAAGCCTCATCATTTCGCATGTTATTCTATATCTAACTGCTCGGCAATCCAGATCGCCAAATTATTGATATTATCATGATAAGTGCCATTCATCGTACAACCTGCCGCGCGTACATGTCCGCCGCCGCCAAACCGCATTGCCACTGAGGCCACGTCTACCTGTCCGTTGGACCGCATGCTGATCTTATATTCCAGCGTTCCTGTCTCATACATGAAAATAGCACAGTCCACTCCTTTGACCGCCAACAGATGATTGACGATTCCGTCAAGGTCCTTCGGCGTCACCTGGTAGAACTCCATCATACGCCTGGATACCATACTGACAATACACCGATCATGCATGAAACGTACACTCTCCAGAATCGCTCTTCCCATGATCTGCGTCTGGACATAAGTTTTCTCATAAAATGTTTTCTGAATCAATTCCGAGAAATCAAATCCAAATTTGATCAATTCTGCAACAATCTGTAACGTGCGTGGTGAGGTATTTGAATAACGCAGCACTCCTGTATCGTGGATGATCCCTATGTAAAGCGCCTTGGCAATCTCTGTATCCACTGCCGTTTCCTCCATCAGTTCATACAGAAGTTCTGCTGTGGAACTTCTCTCCGGCTCCACAATCCGCAGATCCCCACAGCCTGGATTGCTGATATGATGATCGATGTTGATCTTCTTACGCGCATTCTGGTACAGAGGCCTTATCTCTCCCAAACGGTCGTCCGCACAGTCCAGCACCATAAAAACATCATATATTTTATGCATATCAACATGGTCAAAATCTGATTGCAGGTCTTCTATATGACTGATACAATCAAATATTTCTGAAGGTTTCTCCAGGTACACATCGATCTGTGTATCCGGCAGCATCTTTTTCAAATAGAGATACAGGCCCATAACCGAACCGATACAGTCGCCATCCGGTCTGATATGCCCGCCGATCGCGATTGACCCTGCATCTCTTACTTCCTCTATTATCTTTCTCATTTTATCCATACTTTACACCCCTGCCTACAGCAAGCCGTACTTGCTATACTGCACAATAGATCGTTTGGAAGTTTATTTCCAAACTTTGTCTCACTCCATTTTCCTGTCACTTTATCTGGTGGATTCCCTGTTCATCACTTCGTCTATCTTCTTAGACATATCCACCCCGTAAGCAATGGATTGATCCAGGATAAAAGTCACCTGCGGCGTATTGCGCAGATTGATCGTCTTAGCCAGTTGACTGCGGATATATCCCTCCGCACTCTTAAGTCCGGCCAGCGTATCTGCCTGCGCGTTTTCATCCCCAAGCACACTGATCCAGGCCTTACAGGTCTTTAAATCCGGAGCCACCTCCACAGCCACCACGGAAGTCATCGGTGCAATCCTGGGATCTTTGATCCCGCTTCTGATAATCTCCGCCAGCACACATTGCACTTCTCCGTTGATCCGGGTATTTTTCACACTATTCTTACGCATATGCCAGACTCCTTTCCTTCAAACGTTCCGCCATGCCGCCTATGGCGGCACAGACAATCCGCGTGTGAAACTTAGATTCTCTTAGGCGGCGTCCTTTGACGCCTCAGAAAACCTTTTCGTCTTTTCACGCTTCACCTGTCTCCTGCTGCTTTCTATCAACGGGGCACTTCCACCATAACATACGCCTCTACGATATCCAGCTCCTGCATCTTGTCAAATCCATCAAACACAAGACCGCATTCGAAACCGGCTCTTACTTCCTTCACATCATCCTTGAACCGCTTTAAGGATGCCAGCGAACCTTCATAGATCTGTTCACCTTCTCTGGTAATGCGGATCTTACATCCTCTCTGGAATTCACCGTCCAGCACATAAGAACCGGCAATATTACCGATCGCAGACGCCTTGAAGATCTGGCGCACTTCTGCATGACCGATCACTTTTTCCTCAAAGATTGGATCTAACATGCCCTTCATGGCCGCCTCAATATCCTCGATCGCCTGATAGATGACCTTATACAGCCTGACATCCACGCCTTCCCGCTCTGCCACAGCCTTAGCCGTCGTATCCGGTCTTACGTTAAAGCCGATGATGATGGCTGAGGAGGCAGAAGCAAGAACCACGTCGGACTCGTTGATCGCACCAACTCCGCCATGAATACATTTCACCACAACTTCCTCGTTCGACAGTTTCATCAGACTCTGCTTCACGGCTTCCACGCTTCCCTGGACATCCGCTTTCACAATCAGGTTCAGTTCTTTCAGATTACCTTCCTGAATCTGGTTGAACAGGTCATCTAAGGACATTCTCGTCTTAGTATCTGCAAGCATCTCTTCTTTATGCTGCGCCATATAGGTTTCCGCATAAGATTTTGCACTCTTGTCATTCTCGTGTACGATAAATACTTCACCGGCGCTCGGCACATCAGACAGTCCTAAGATCTCCACCGGCGTAGAAGGCTTCGCCTCCTTCACTCTTCTGCCCTTATCGTCGATCATAGCCCTTACCTTACCATGGCTTGCACCCGCAGAAATGAAATCACCTACGTGCAGCGTACCCTTCTGTACCAGCACAGTCGCCACCGGACCACGGCCCTTATCCAATTCTGCCTCGATCACCAGGCCTCTTGCATTCCTGTCCGGATTGGCTTTTAATTCCAGAATCTCTGCTGTCAGAAGAATCGTCTCCAGCAGATTTTCCAGTCCTTCTCCTGATTTGGCGGACACCGGAACGAACTCTGTAGATCCGCCCCAATCCACCGGGATCAGTTCATATTCTGTCATTTCCTGCTTCACACGGTCAATATTCGCGTTTGGCTTATCAATCTTATTCACAGCCACAATAATCTCGATGCCGGCCGCCTTGGCGTGATTGATCGCCTCAACGGTCTGCGGCATAACTCCGTCGTCCGCCGCCACAACCAACACCGCAATATCCGTGGAATTCGCACCACGCATACGCATAGCCGTAAACGCCTCATGTCCTGGGGTATCCAAGAAAGTAATACTCTGCCCATTGACAGTCACCGTATAGGCGCCGATCGCCTGTGTAATTCCGCCGGCCTCCTTATCTGTCACATTCGTCTTACGGATGGCGTCAAGCAGCGAAGTCTTACCGTGATCAACGTGACCCATGACACAGATCACAGGCGGCCGGCTGATCATTTGACTCTCATCCTCTTCATCCTCACGGAGCAGTTCTTCTATGACATCTACTTTCACTTCCTTCTCACAGATGATGTCATATTCAATCGCAATATTCTCTGCATCCTCGTAGCTGACTTCAGAGTTCAACGTCACGATCTGTCCCTGTAAGAAAAGCTTCTTGATGATCACAGACGGCTGGATCTTCATCTTATCTGCCAGATCTTTGATCGTCAAAGACTCTGGAACTGTGATCACTTTGATCTGTTCCTCCGCCTTCTCCTCTGCCTTCTTCTCCGGTTTGATAAAGCGTCCTGCTTTATTGCGGTTCTTTCCTGCTACATCGTCCTCTTCATAGATCAGATCTTTCCTGGAACGCTTATCTCTCTCCTGGTTAGACCTGCGTTTTTCTTCCTCCCTGTGTTTCTCCACGTCCTTGACAGGCGTCTCCGGCATAAAGTCCTTCTGATTGTTATTCTTCTTAAATCGATTGTCCTGTCCGCCATTGCTTCTCTGAGAGCGGTCAAAATTTCCACCGCCTCTGTTAGGACCTGAACCAGGGGCGTTATTCCTGCGATCGCTCTGATTGTTGTTATAAGACGGCCTGCCCTGTCCATCAGATCTGCGATTCTCCCGGTTATCCCCGGCGTTTCTCGGTCTTTTCTGCTCCTGCTGGGATCTGTTTGCCTGGGCAGAACCCGCATTTGCATTGGCATTCTCGCGCTCCCGTTCTTTCTCGCGTTCACGCTCTCTTTCCCGTTCTCTCTCAAGTTCTCTCTCCCGTTCGCGCTCTCTCTTCTCCTGCTGGCGCTGCTCCAGTCTCCGCTCCTGCTGCTGTTTCTGCCGCACATCATATGGCTCCGCCGTCACCGGGATCGGCTTCTGTGTTGGCCGTATGATCTTATGGGGCATATTCTGTGCCTGTACCGGACGGCCGCCGTTGCCCTGCTGCCTCCTGTCTCTGTCATTATTATTCCTGCGGCCCGCATTATTGCCGCCCTGCGCCGGACGCTGTCCCTGTCCTTGCCCCTGCATCTTAGAATGCTGTGGATTGCTCACGAAGATGATCTTTTTCTTCTTCGGCGCTTCCCCTTTACCGGCATTCGGCTTTGCCTGCGTCCTTCCCTCCGGTTTCGACGCCGGTTTCGATACAGGATCTGCCTTAGGCGGCGCACTCTGTGCCTCGGTCTTCACGACAGGTTCTGTCTTGGACGGCGCACTCTGCGCCTCGGTTTTCACAACAGGTTCTGTCTTGGACGATGCTTCTGGCTTCACTGGCGCAGTATTTTTCTCTGCTGTACCGGTCTCCCTGCCTTTGGTCCCTTTTTCTTCTGTTCCTTCTGTACTCTTTGCTGTATCTTTGCCGCCGCCAAACTGTCTGCGGACCAGTGCGATCGCTTCCTCCTCGATCGAGCTTTGCGCCGCTTTCACTTCGTATCCTTTATCCTGCAAAAAAGCGACCAGCTCCTTACTCTGCCTCTCCAGCTCTTTTGCCAGCTCATGTACTTTCATTTTCGCCATGCTCACTACCTCCAACTATTTCGAATCTACCAAATGCTTCTGTATCGAATCTGCAAATCCTGCATCAGTCACAGCAAGACAGGAACGCTCTTCCTTGCCGATCGCATGCCCCAGAATATCCTTCTCACTGTAATACTCATATGGCACCTTATAGAATTCACACATGTTACTATATTTCTTTCTGGTGTTATCCGAAGCATTCTCCGCTATGATAACCAGATATGCTTTTCCGTTCTTAACTGCTTCCTCTGTCGCAAATCCGCCACTGACAACATTTCTGGAGCGGGTGGCCAGACCAAGCAGCGACAACACCTTATCTCTTTCAGGTTTTCTCTGCATGTTCGCCCTCCTCAAACTCCTTTTCCAGATTCTCGTACACTTCTTTCGGAATGCTCATCTTAAAGGAACGCTCCAGCCCTTTATTCTTCCGCGCTTTTGCCAGGCATTCCCTGCTTATGCAAAGATAAGCGCCTCTTCCGTTCTTTCTTCCAGTCGTATCCAGGACAATAGCATCTTCTGTTTTTAAGACACGCATCATTTCCTTCTTGTATTTCATCTCGCCGCAGCCCACACACTGCCGCATGGGAATCTTCTTCGCCATGATCCTATCCTTTCTATTATCCTGCGATACTTACCTTCCGTTCTATCCTCTCGTATTCCGTCCGCTCTCTATTTCCTCAGAATCACACGTCCTCGTCATCCCCGGCTGCTTCCTCCTCAACTTCAGATTCTTCTACGCCGTCCTCTGATTCCTCGTATGCTCCTTCGTCAGATTCCTCATCCTCATATGCTTCCGTCTCATAGGATTCTGCATCTTCTTCGTCGTATGATCCGTCATAATCCTCTTCGTAGTCTTCCTCATCGTACTCTTCATCGTCATAGACATAATCCTCATAACGGAAGCCCGGCGCATCTTTTGCCTGTGTCTCACTCTTAATATCGATCTTATACCCTGTCAGCCTTGCTGCCAGTCTTGCATTCTGTCCTTCCTTACCGATCGCCAAAGACAGCTGATAATCCGGCACCACCACCTTGGCGGTCTTCTCATCCGGATCAGCAAAGACTGCAACAATCTTCGCCGGCGACAATGCATTCTGGATCAGGTTGCCTGGGTTCTCATCCCAGTTGACAATATCGATTTTCTCTCCCCGCAGCTCATCTACGATCGAATTAACTCTGGCTCCATTGATACCGACACAGGCTCCTACCGCATCCACATTCGGGTTGATGGAACGCACTGCCAGCTTCGTTCTGCTGCCCGCTTCTCTGGCAATGCTCATAATCTCAACCGTACCGTCCTTAATCTCCGTCACCTCTGCCTCAAACAGCCTCTTGACCAGTTCCGGATGGGTACGGCTCACAAGAATCCTCGGTCCTTTAGGTGTATTCTTTACTTCCAGAATATATACCTTGATCCGCTCTGTTGGTTTGAAATTCTCTCCCCTGACCTGTTCACTCTCATTTAAGATCGCATCCGCCTTGCCCAGATTGATCGAAATATTCCTGCCGATATGCCGCTGCACAATACCAGTCACAACGTCCTTTTCCTTCTCATAATATTGATTGTAGATAACGCTGCGCTCTTCTTCCCGGATCTTCTGCAGGATCACATTCTTCGCATTCTGCGTTGCGATACGTCCAAACTCTTTGGATTTGATCTCTACATGGAGGATATCGCCTAACTGGGCCTTCTGCGATAGCTCCTGTGCCTCTTTCAAAGAGATCTGAAGAACATCATCTTCCACTTCCTCCACAACCTCTTTCTCAGCATAACAGAGGAAGTCGCAGGTTTCTTTATCGATCTCTACCTTCACGTTATCCGCCTTGCCAAAGTGATTCTTGCAGGCTGTGATCAGAGAATTCTCGATTGCATCAAAAAGTGTCTCTTTCGGAATATCTTTCTCTTTTTCCAGAATATCCAGCGCCTCCATTAACTCCTTATTCATTTTCCATTATCCTCCTATGTCTTTGATCTATCTTTCCTTTATGTTCTGTCCTAAAAGTCTAATGCCAGCCTGATCAGAGCAACATCCGAACGCTGGAATACACGTTCCGCTCCCTCTTCTTCTATCGTGATCGTTTCTGCGTCATATGCTTTCAACATACCTGAGAATTCTTTCTGTTTGTCAATCGGCTTATAAGTCTTTACCTCAATCTCTTTGCCGAGGCTCTTCTCCAAATGCCTGTCTTTCTTCAGCGTCCTCCCAAGACCGGGACTGCTGACTTCCAGAATATACGCGTCCGCTATATAGTCTTCTGCATCCAGCACATCTGACAATGCCCTGCTGACATTCTCACAATCATTGATCGTAACCCCTTCCGGTTTATCGATATAAGCCCGCAGATACCAATCGCTGCCCTCCTTCACATACTCCACATCATAGATCTCCACGCCATTTCGTTCTGCAATCGGCGCAAGAAGCTGTTCTGTTCTTGACTCATAAGTTTCTCTCTTCGACATGTATTCCTCCTGACAGCATAAACATCCACTTCATATAAAAGAGTGGACTCGCAAGTCCACTCTTTATCTTAGTCTTTCTTATTTAATGCTTCTAACATTATAGCACTCTTTTCCTGTATTTGCAAGGAAAATTTACTTTTGCACATGCTGCGCATCAGATCTCCTTAAAGCTGAAACACATCCATCTCTCTTTGCAGATTATCTGCAATCTGTTTCAGTTCTCCGGACTTCTGGGAGATGCGGGACATATGCTCTCCTACCTCCGTCACAGAAGCAGATGTTTCTTCCGTACCTGCCGCATTCTCCTGTGCAATGGACGTAAGATTCTGCACGATGTCTACCACATTGATCCGAGTCTCATCAATCTTCTCCATCTTCTCAGCAATAATCCGTATTCCCTCGATGGTCTTGTCAATGCCGTCGTGCATCTCTGCAAACCGCTCTCTTGTCATGCCGACATTCTCATTCTGATCTTCCATGACTTGTTTGACTTCACCCATCGTCTGAACCGCTTTCTCAGAATCCGTCATCAATAGCGCAATGATCTGACCGATCTGTTTCGCTGATTCGTTGGATTCTTCCGCAAGTTTCTGAATCTGTTCTGCCACAACGGCAAAACCGCGTCCCTGTTCTCCTGCCCTGGCTGCCTCAATCGCTGCATTTAAGGACAACAGATTGGTCTCCTCCGCAATGGAGGTAATCAGCGTCGTAGCCGCTTTGATCTTCATCGCAGACTCGTTCGTCGTGTTCGTCTGCTCATAAATCAGTTCTATTGCATTCTGTGCTTTCCGATTCACTTCATCCATCGTGTCCAGCGTCCGTGCTGCCACTTCACTGGAAGAATACATGCCCTCTGCCGTCTTATTGAGCGTTTCCATCTCCATACTGTTCTCTTCGATCATGCTTCCCATCAGAACAATATTCTCGGTCGCTTTCTGTGTCTCATCCGCCTGCGCCATAGCGCCGTCCGCCATATCCTGCACCGCCTGGTCCACTTGCTCTACGGTACTGAAGATTGTTTCTGTATCCGTATTTAAACTGTGGGAAGTCTCCATGAGGGTAGCGCTGTGCTCTTCGATCTTGCCGATCACACCAACAAGCTGTTCCCGCAGGATGTCCACTGCCCGGCTGATCGCACCAATCTCATCCCTTCTCGCACTCAGCTTCTTCTGTTCTGCATCCTCCCTGAAATCTAATCCTGCAAATCTCATTGCCAGTTCCGCAATATGCCTGAGCGGAGCGACAATAATATTACAGCAGAAAAAGGAGCCCACCATACAGATCAGCATCGTAATACAGCCCCAGAAAATACAGGTCCAAAAGATCTCATCGGAAGACTTCATTTCACCGCCGGAGGATTTCATGGCCGCATCTTCATCCGCTGTTATGACAAATATGTATGCGCCATCTTCTGTAACACTGTAAGCGGCATATTTCTTTTCCCCATTATAAACATACTTCACAGAAACCGTCCCCTGCGGAATATTGCCCGACTGTATCTGTGCTACTGCACCGCTCACTGCTTCATTCTCTACCGAACTTCCGATCTTGCTGGCCGTGGGATGATAACACATGGTTCCATTCCTGTCCACGATATAAGCATAAGAACCGTCCAGATCCATGATGTTCACACCGCCTGCCAATTCTTCCCAGAATTCCGTATCCGGTTCTTTCCCTTCCTTGACGAGATCTGCCACTCTAAGATTCATCGTCTTTCCATAAGACTCTGCCAGATCATCCATATAGCAGACTACCATGTCCTTAAACTGCTTGCTGGACATGGAATTAAAAATAGTGATCAATGTCATGCCGACGATCATAATTGCCCCCATTGACATAAATATGATTCTGGCACGAATAGACGCAAATGTTGAGATTCCCATCTCCGTCTTATGATTCCTCTTTGGACTGCCTTCTGTCTGTTCTTTGTTACTCATCTTAGTTCTCTCCCCTTACCTTTTGTCACGACTCCTGCCCACCTTTTCATCGTAACTGCTGTTTTCTTTCCATCTTGTTCGTCTGGACAAAAACAAATGCTGATATCAATAAATTGGTAGCCAGCACGTTATTTTCTAATTATATCTAATTTTTCTGTTTTCTTCAATCCTATTTTTACAAAATATGGAAATGTTCTGCAAACATAATGAAATACGTCACTGTCAGCTCCTGGCTCGGACACAAACAAAATTTGCAGCGACTGACTGGGTAAGGAAGGTCACCGATCTGTCATATGACCTCCACAGCCCACTACATCAGCCACTGCAATTCATCTCTCTTCTATATATATTATAATAAGGACAACGCACCCTGGTTACTCTGATTCGCCTGGGCAAGCATGGATTGTCCTGCCTGGGCAAGAATATTGTTGTTTGCATACTTCACCATTTCCGTAGCGATATCTGTATCCCGGATGAAAGATTCTGCCACTGTCGTATTCTCAACAATATTATCCAGGTTATTGATCGTATGTTCCAGACGATTCTGGATCGCACCCAGATTCGAGCGGGTCTCCGATACATCCGTGATCGCACTCTTGGCGAAAGCGTTCAGTGCCTGGAAGTAGCGGACATCGGAGGCTTTGTCAGACAACGCTTCCTCCTTACCGCCTGTAATGCCCAGCGTATAGTTTGTTGTAAGCCTGTTCTTCACATTTTCATCCGTAATCGAATCATAAGAAAAACTATGAAAAACAGTCAGATCCTCTGCTCCCAAAAGATGAGAATGCCCCGGTGATCCCCAAGGTCTTACCATACTCTTATCCCAATACTCCTGCTTTGCGTAAGTACTGTTATCCGGAACCCAATATGCAACCACTCCCTGCGGATAATTCGCTGTAGACGGATTAGGCTGATCAATCTTCTGGCACAGAGGACTTTCATTATTCGTCTGATAAAAGATCCCTTTCGCCAGCGCACTCGCGATCAGATCATTTGTACACATATTTCCTATTGTGATCGCAATGTGCTGTCCAGACTCTGCTCCTACCTGCAGCCCTATATTCTTGAAAGTACCGTCCAGCAGATTCTGCTCATTAAAAGTCGTTGTGGATTGTATCCGGTCGATCTCACTCATCAACTGCCTTACTTCCATTGTGATATAACTTCTGTCATCTGTCGTCAGCGTACCGTTCGCCCCTTTAACCGCCAGTTCATTCATGCGCTGCAGCATATCGTGAACCTCGCTCAAAGCGCCTTCTGCCGTCTGCACACAGGAAATCCCATCCGCCGCATTAGCTGACGCCTGTGTCAGACCTCTCACCTGTCTGCGCATTTTCTCCGAAATCGATAACCCAGCCGCATCATCCGCCGCACGGTTGATCTTGTATCCCGAAGACAGTTTCTCCGTAGATTTTGCCTGACTCACATTCGTCAGATTAAACATACGGTTCGCGTTCATCGCTGTCAAATTATGTTTGATAACCATAAACTTTTCTACCCACTAAATCCCTTTCCTCATTTTTCAACAAGAATCCCCTTATTAAGATTTATATCGGATCATATGGGCATCTTCTTAATAGCAGAATGGATCAATATAGTTTTATTTTGCTCCCGGACGCAAATATTCTCCATCCGACACAAAAAGGTTTCGGAAAACCGAACTCCACCGGTTTTACAGTGCTTTTAACCGGTAAAATACCGACAAAAAACTCCATCCGCCAAAAACTGCTCTGCCATTTTAATTTCCCAATCGATTCTATTAATGTTTCAGGAACAGAGCAAGAAATTGCTACTATGCCTTTGATGGCTGATGCTTTAAGCACCCTGTCAGCACACTCTTCCAGGCAAAAGAAAAACAAGTAGAACCCATTTGTAGCATTTATCTGCGGCACACTTGAATAAGCGGAGTAACTTCCTATAGACAAAATAGAAAAATGCCGCAAACCATATCACATCATGGTTTCCAGCATTCTTTAGGGTTGGGCTGTTATAAACAGTCAACAGCTCGTAGGGGAATCGAACCCCTGTTTCCGCCGTGAGAGGGCGGCGTCTTAACCGCTTGACCAACGAGCCATTTGATTGGCACTTGCTTATATTATTACATTTTCCGGAAAAAAGCAAGTACTTTTTCAAATTTTCTTAAGAAATATAGAAAAATACGGAAAAGCAAAGAAATCAACTCACGAAATCAAACAGGCTAATCTGGTTCGACTCCGGTAGATTCCCCAGAATCCCCAGCGTACTCATCAGATCTATGATGGTCTTAGATGCTTTTGTACGCTGTCTGAAATCATCCTTGCTAAGGAAAGGCCCGTCCTTGGCCGCCTCCACGATGGCGTCCGCCGCCTTCTCTCCCAAACCGTCAATACTGCTTAAAGACGGCATCAGCTTCCCGTCCACAATCTGGAACAGCCTGGACTGCGCCGAGAAAAGATCAATGGGCACGAATTCAAATCCTCTGGCATACATCTCCTGCACAATCTTCATATCCTTATTGGTATCCTGCTCCTTCTTGGACAGCGTATCGCTCCTGCGCTTGTAATCCGCCATCACATTTTCCAGATGCTGCTGCCCCTGGCACATGATCTCATAGGAAAAGGCCGAGGCGCGAATGCTGAAATAAGCCGCATAATAAGCCAGCGGGTAGTTGATCTTACAGTAGGCAATACGCCACGCCATCATGACATAAGCCGCCGCGTGAGCCTTCGGGAACATATACTTGATCTTCTTGCAGGAACCGATATACCAGTCCGGCACACCCTTGTCCGTCATCGCCGTGATCCACTCATCTTTTAACCCCTTGCCCTTACGGACGCTCTCCATGATCGTAAAGGACAAAGACGGGTCAACACCCTTCTGCATCAGGTAGATCATAATATCGTCACGACAGCAGATGGCCGTGGAAATCGTGGCCTTGCCCTCCTCGATCAGTGTCTGGGCGTTCCCCAGCCACACGTCCGTCCCGTGGGAAAGACCCGAAATACGCACCAGATCCGTAAAGCACTTGGGCTTCGCGTCAATGACCATCTGGATCACGAACTCCGTCCCGAACTCCGGCACGCCCAGGCACCCCAGCTTACAGCCGCCAATCTGCTCCGGCGTGATCCCCAGCGCCTCCGTTGACTGGAAAAGGGACATGACTCCCGGATCGTCCAGCGGAATTGTGACCGGATCGACGCCCGTCAAGTCCTGCAGCATACGGATCATGGTCGGATCATCGTGTCCGAGGATATCCAGCTTTAACAGATTATGATCGATGGAATGATAGTCAAAATGGGTTGTGACGATGTCCGTAGTCATATCGTTGGCCGGGTGCTGCACCGGCGTAAAGGAATTGATGTCCTCTCCTACCGGCAGCACCACGATGCCGCCCGGATGCTGGCCGGTACTCCTGCGGATCCCAGTACAGCCCGTCACAATGCGGTTGATCTCGCAGACACGTTTATGCCTGCCCCGCTCTTCATAATAATTCTTCACATAGCCAAAGGCTGTCTTATCCGCCAGGGTTCCGATGGTCCCTGCTCTGTAAGTCTGCCCGTTGCCGAAGATTACCTCCGTGTATTTATGCGCCTTACTCTGGTACTCACCGGAAAAGTTCAGATCAATATCCGGCTCCTTATCACCTTTAAATCCCAGAAATGTCTCGAAGGGAATGTCAAACCCTTCCTTGTCAAGCGGCGTGCCGCAGACCGGGCAGTTTTTGTCCGGCATATCACAGCCCGCACCGCCGCCGTAGGCGCGTACTTCCTCGGAATCAAAATCGTAATAATGGCATTTTGGACACAGATAATGAGGGCTTAGAGAATTCACCTCCGTGATCCCCGCCATATTGGCCACGAAAGAACTTCCCACAGAGCCACGGGAGCCCACCAGATAGCCGTCTTCCACCGACTTCCATACCAGCTTCTGGGCGATGATATACATCACTGCAAAACCATTGGAGATGATGGAATGTAGCTCCTTCTCCAGCCTGTCCTCCACGATCTTAGGCAACGTCTCCCCGTACAGTTCATGGGCCCTGTTATAACAGATCTCCGTAAGCTGCCTGTCGCTGTCCTCGATCACCGGCGGACACTTGTCCGGCCGCACCGGCGACATGGTCTCAATCATATCCGCGATCAGGTTGGTGTTGGTGATGACCACCTCCTCAGCCTTATCGCTCCCCAGATAGGCAAATTCCGCAAGCATTTCCTCGGTGGTCCGAAAATACAGCGGCGCCTGATTATCCGCGTCTGGAAAGCCCTGTCCTGCCATGATGATCCGACGGTAGATCTCGTCCTCCGGATTCAGGAAATGCACGTCGCAGGTGGCCGCCACCGGCTTGTGAAACTGCTCCCCCAGCCGCACGATCTTGCGGTTGATCTCCATGATGTCTTCCATGGAATTGACATTCGCTATCCGCTCGGACTCGATCATAAACTTGTTATTGCCAAGCGGCTGGATCTCCAGATAATCATAGAAATCCACAAGCCTTGCGATCTCCGCATCCGGCCGTCGTTCCACAAGCGCGCGGTACAGCTCTCCAGCCTCACAGGCGCTGCCCACAATAAGCCCTTCCCGATACTGATTCAGCAGGCTCTTCGGGATTCGCGGCCTTCTGGCAAAATAGGTCAGATGGGACAGTGAAATCAACCGGTACAGATTCATCCGTCCCACGTTGTTCTTGGCCAGAATGATGCCGTGATAAGTAGGAAGCTTCTTAATAATGCCAGGGCTTAGATTCCCTTTCTCATTGATCTGTGCAAGCGTCGTGATACCTTCCTTCTCCATCATCGGAATCATCTTGACAAAGATCTGCGCCGTGGCCTCCGCATCGTCCACCGCCCGGTGATGGTTTTCCAGGGAAACGCCAAGCGTCTTTGCCACCGCGTCTAACGTATGCTTAGCCTGGGCGGGCAGCATGACACGCGCCATCCCCACCGTGTCCACATAAGTAAAGTCATGAACGATCCCCTGCCTGTCGCAGTTTTCCATGATAAAACCCATGTCGAACCCGGCATTGTGCGCCACCAACATACAGCCCTCACAGAACGTAAGAAACTGCGGCAGCACACTTTCGATCTTCTCCGCATCGATCACCATGTCATCCCGAATTCCTGTCAGCTTCTCGATCTCGAAGGGAATCGGCACCTCCGGATTCACGAACGCCGAAAAACGGTCCACAATCTCACCGCTGCATACCTTCACTGCGCCGATCTCTATGATCCGGTTTTCCACCGGAGAAAAACCTGTCGTCTCAATATCAAACACCACGAAGTCCTGGCTGAAATCCTGCCCCTTGTCGTTGGTCGCGATCTCATGCAGATCGTCCACCAGATAGGCCTCCACACCATAGATCACCTTGAAGAAATCCTGCTTGTCGGGGTCTGGATCTCCCGCTTCCTTGCGCTTATTCTTCTCCGCCTTCCACAGATCCTCCCAGACATGGTTCGCGTCCGGAAAGGACTGTACCACGCCGTGATCCGTGATGGCGATCGCCGAATGTCCCCACTGATAGGCCCGCTTCACAATATCCTTGGCTTCAGACACGCCGTCCATATCGCTCATCTTCGTATGACAGTGCAGCTCCACACGCTTGCGCACACTGGTATCCATGCGGGACGTAGTGAAATCCGGTATCTTCTTGATCCCTGCCAGGGAACCGATGGTCAGTTCATGGTCGAACTTATCCATCAGCGTCATCCCCTTGATCTTCACAAAAGCCCCCGGTTTCACATCACCAGTCAGCTCCGTCACCTGATCGTTGTGCACAAACATCTTGATCGTCATCGTGTCGGAAAAGTCCGTCACATCGAAGATCAGAATGGTCCGTTCATTCTTGATCTCCCGCTTGTCCATATTCAAGATCTGCCCGCGGATGACCACCTCGCCCATCTCGCCGATGATATCGCTGATGGGCATGGACTCTTCCTCAAAGTCCCGTCCATACAGCACATCCGGGTTATCGGAACGCTTAAGCGCCCTTCTGAAATCGTTCTTCTTTCCCTGTTCGCCTTTTCCTGCTCCTCTGAAGGATGACTTCACTCCACGCTGACCAGGCATGGACGAATTCGGTGTCGAGGACTCTGCTCCGGCCAGGCCCGGCACAAAGTGTCCTGATGCATTCTCATCTGACATGGGCAGGCCAGCCGCTGCCTGGCCTCCTGTCATAGGCTGATCATACCAAACTTCCCCGGATACACTCTGTCTATCCGTAAAAGCGCCCTCCTGTATATCCGATGCAAATGCATCGTTATACCCATCAGATCTTCCACCCATCTCATAACCAGGCTCCTGATTATGGAAACCATTTTGTCCCTTTTCCACATCATATCCCTGTACACTCTGCCCTTCGCCTCTATAACCCGCTCTTGCTGAAATTTCTGCGATCTGCATCGACAGCTTATACTCATCCTCCTTTCTGTATTTTCCTGCAGCGTGTTCTTTATAGGCAATCTTTACCGTCACGGCAAAGCCACATCTCTCATTGTATATCTTTTCCAGAATCCGGATCAGTTCTTCTGCTTTTCCTTTCCCCAACACGGTATCTTCCACGGTTAATAGTAAAGTATCCGCTTGTATAAAGGCAATATCCGCTTTCTTGAACAGACTATACTCCACTGGAGAGTATTCCCGCAGTTCCAACAAAATGCTGTCCCGATAGATCTCTGTCAATTTCTTCGGATCATACTGAAACGAAAGATGAAACCGTTCATAAAACTTAATCCTCATCGGCACATTTGGAAAAAACTGCTTCTTTATCTCTCGCTCTGCCCGGAACACATCTTCCTTCTGGATCAGACGGTCCGAAGAAATATAAATTCGGAGAAAATCCTTTCTCTTGGTTGCCGAAACCTTCTCCACTGTAACTTGCTCATATAAATCCCGCAATCCTGTATCCAATTTCAAAGAAGGAAATACATCAAAGAATTTCTTACCCATCCGTCACAACATACCTCTCTTATTCTAATGCAGAAAATACGTGCTTTCCGCATCCTCATAGACATGCTTTCATTATCCTTAGAACACTCTATAACACCTCAGCATAATTTCACGTCTCATTCCAGTTCAACAATTCTTCCCGTAATGTCTCTAACAATTGCTCTTCCGGTACTTTCTTTACGATCTCACCCTTCTTGATCAGCAAGCCCTCACCCAGACCTCCAGCGATTCCAATATCTGCCTCTTTCGCCTCACCAGGACCATTAACTGCACATCCCATCACTGCTACCTTAATATCCAACGGAATATCCTCTACCATCTTCTCCACTTGATTGGCAAGGCCAATCAGGTCGATACGTGTCCTTCCACAAGTGGGACAGGACACTACCTCAATACCGCCTTTCCTGAGACCGAGTGTCCGCAGAATCAATCTGGCTGATTTGATCTCTTCTACCGGATCCCCCGTCAAAGACACTCTGATCGTATCGCCAATTTCCTGGTTCAAAATCAAACCCAGACCAATCGCAGACTTGATGTTGCCGCTTGTCACCGTTCCAGCCTCTGTAATACCAACATGTAGGGGATAATGCGTCTTCTGCGCCAATAGTTCATGCGCTTTCACACACATCATCACATCTGAGGACTTGATACTGATTACCAGCTCATCATAACCCAGATCTTCAATCATACCTATCTTATCCAATGCACTCTCTACGAGTCCCTCTGCCGTTACACCATGATATTTCTCCACCAGTTCTTTTTCCAAAGAACCGCTGTTAACCCCCACACGAATCGGAATCTTCCGCTCCTTTGCCGCAGCAACTACCTCAGCAACCTTATCGCAGCTGCCAATATTACCTGGATTAATTCGAATCTTATCTGCACCATTCTCTATCGCTGCAACTGCCATCTTATAATCAAAATGAATATCCGCTACCAGTGGGATATGTATCTGTTCCTTGATCTTCCTGACTGCCGCAGCCGCTTCTGCGGTCGGTACTGTGCAGCGGATTATCTCACATCCTGCCCGCTCCAGCCGCAAAATCTGCTCCACTGTTGCTTCCACATCTTCCGTCTTAGTATTCGTCATAGACTGGATCAGAATCGGATTCCCGCCTCCAATCAATCTATCACCAATCTTTATCACTTTTGTGTTGTCTCTCTGCATATTTCTTCCTCCCCTGGTTTTCTATCATAGATAACTCAATAGACTTTACACTCTGATAAAGCACACTCTCTATCTTGTTATAATCATGCAGTATGTGCAGTCAGATCCGCCTTGTGTCTCTCTAAGAAAATATGTACCCGGCCTACCTCACTTAGTATCATCTCATCCATGTCCCTCAATTCTGTTGTCGATTTCACAACCTGACACCTCAGCGAGTGCAAATTCTTCTTAACACACCGCATGTCGCTTTTTAAATTCCGTACATCTTCCTTTACGTTTTGCATGTCACTTTTCAGAACTTGCACATCTTCTTTCACATTCTGCATGTCTTCTTTCAGATACTGTACATCCTTTTTCAGGCCTTGCACGTCTTCTTTCACATTCTGCATGTCTTCTTTCAGATACTGTACATCCTTTTTCAGGCCTTGCACGTCTTCTTTCAGGCCTTGCATTTCAAATATAATCAGATCCAGTTTTTCATTCTCTGTCATCGTATCACCACCTTCAACAATATTACGTATTATTGATATTGATATCACTATATCACATCTTTAATGTAAAGTCTATTCTGTTATCACTCTATTATTGCTTTACCAGAATCCTCTGTTTCATCTCTGTCAGCCACACCGATTTTTCTACTCCTCTGATAAAGGATTTTCGATGTAGAGGATTCTGTCTTCTCTCACATTGATTCATATCTTTTCTTACCTCCTCCGCCATTTGATAACGCTCTGCTGGGCTTGCTTTAATACAGCGCCGGATAACTTGTTCTATAGCTTCTCCAAGAAGGGGCTGATAATCCTGTATTGGCAGCATGGCATAGGGCGGCTTTGCCGGATCCGCTCCGGTCACCATATAGTACAACAGTTTCCCGAAAGCATAAATGTCACTTCTCTCGTCCGCACAAATTTCTTGCCCTTTCCCGCCAAACTGTTCTGGTGCACCATATCCCAAAGTTACTGCCATCCTATCCACATACTTTCCAAAATTCCGACAATATGCTGCTCCAAAATCTATCAGTCTCAAATTGCCATCTGTACACACCATCACATTCTGCGGTTTCAAATCCCGATAAATAACAGGTGGCTTTCTGGTATGTAAATAACACAGGATATCTAGCAGTTGATCTGTCCATGCACGAGCCTGTTCTTCTCCTACATATTTATTTTTCTCTATGTACTCCTGAAGCGTCACCCCAGGAATATACTCCATTACCATATACCAAGCCTCATCCCACAACAGATCATAGATGACTGGCAGCATCGGATGTCTCAGCTGCCTGAGAATCTCTGCCTCCTGTACAACACTGTCTTCTTTCTGGCCTCTTACCTGTTTCACCGCTACTTCTCTCTTTAAATCCTCATCTTTTGCCAAATACACACATCCTTCTCCCCCCTGTCCAATGTATCTGACAATCATGTATTTGCCAATCTTTCCTTTCTTCTCCATACTTTTTTCCAACCTGGTAAAACCCCCTTTGTTTCTGTTCTATCCCTCACATTTGATGTAGATTGCCGACATATTATCTTTCTCTCCTCTTCTCATACATGCTCCTCCAATCTCCTGCAGCCTGCGCACAATCTGTTCCTCTTTCTGGATCTGCTTTGGTCGCAAGACATCTGACAGTTCTTTTCTGGTGACACAATGTCTAAATCCATCGCTGCACAGTAACATAGCCTGTCCTTTTCTGATACTTCCGAGCTGAAAATCCGGTCTCTCATATCCAAAGCTGCCGACACATTTTGTCAAGACATGTTTTCCCTTTGCATGATCCTTCGTCATACACACAATTTCGGACCTTTGTCTTTTCTCTTTTCTTCTCCTTTCTCTATGATTTATCCGATATATCCTGCTATCCCCCAAATGCCAGATTATATAGGTTCTCTCCCAGAGAACCAACACTGTCATCGTCGTCCCCAGACTGACTTTTTCCTGATGACTGTACTGCAAAAGCTGTTCCTGTATCTGATATACAAGTCGGTCCAGTGATCTTCTAATGACCCAGTACGGTTTCCGTCTGCGCACAGCATGCAGCAAAGATTCATAGAACCATTCCTGCAACTGTTGCGTCACATAGCCGCTGGCCATCTCTCCCTGCGCCAAACCACCCATACCATCACAGATGGATGCCATTACCACTCTTCCACGAGCGGTTAACACTTGCAACAGCACAACAGAATCCTGATTGCTTTTCGCAGCGCTGCCACGTTCCCAATATACTCCTGTCAGATATCTCATATTCCTATCCTTTTATGAACGCTGTTTTCCTATTGACTGTTTAAAACTTCATTCCAGTTGAATGATCGCGGGACCCCGCTGAATCTGCCTGCATAACGGCAGGTATTAGAAAATAAAGATCTCAAAAGAATTTATTTATAATGCTATTATACTATATACGTAAATTAAGTCAAGGACCAATATTGGCAGAGAAATGCCCCTTGAAGGCCATACAAACAAAACAGGCTGGTACTACTGTACCAGCCGCATGATATCATTATACATGATGAATACCATCAACACCATAAGTACTACCAGTCCTGCAAAATGAACCATCCCTTCTTTTTCAGGAGAGATTGGCTTGCCCCGCACTACTTCCACAAACATGAACAGAAGCCTTCCGCCATCCAACGCCGGAAGCGGAAGCAGATTGAGAATCCCCAGATTGACTGATAACAGCACAATGATCTCCAACATAGTCAGGATTGCCGAGGAAGTTCCATAATTTTCTTCTGCCTGGTCATAACTCTCTCCCACAAACTGTGCAATGCCGATCGGCCCCGATACATCATCTTTCGTAACCTTTCCACGGATCAACATCCCCAGACTCTTGTAGGTAGTCTTCACATAATATTGCACTTCATAAAGACCATATTGAAATACCTGCAGCGGATTACATTTCAGATACTCGCCTGCCCCGACAAACCCCATATAATAACGCCCTGTCTGCACATCATAGCGCGGCTGTACCCTGGCGACGCCTTTCTCACCGTTCCGCTCATAATGTACCTCCAGCTCTTCTCCCTGATTCAAGGAAGAGAGCACCACCACCTCACGATAAAAGTGAATCTTCTCATGATTAATCTGCGTAATGGTATCTCCTGGCTGTAATCCTGCCTCCTCAGCCGCAGAGCTCTCAGATAATTGCCCGATCACCGGAAGATCCGCTCCTGAAAATGCTGTCAGCACCACTGCCACAACAAACGCAAGAATAAAATTAAAGAAAGGTCCCGCAAACACCGTGGCAATGCGCTTCCAAACTCCTGCTTCCGGAAAGGCAACGCCTTCTGCACACGTCCATTGCTCAGCCGCCCCCGGTTCTATCAGCTCAGCCCCCATCTCACCGCCTGTCAGACTGCGCATACCATCCGGCTCTTCCTTTTCCTCCTGCATCACGCAATCCTCACCGTCAAACATACAGGCCCCGCCGATTGGCAGCAGTTTCAGTGAATACTTGATTCCTCCCTTAACATAAGAAAACAACGTCGGACCCATTCCCACTGAAAACTCGACTACACGAATGCCGTTCCTTCTACCAATGATAAAGTGACCCAGCTCATGTGAGATCACCACGATGCTAAAAATAACGATAAATAAGATAATTGTTCTGATCAAAATATTATTCTCCAAATTTCTGTTTAATATATTCATAGGTAAGCATTTCTGCTTCCAAGATCTGCTCTACATCCGGATGGTCTATCACTTTATGATGTTCCATCGAACTTTCGATCAATTCCGGTATCTGCAGAAATGTAATCTTCTTCTGTAAGAACAGCGCTACAGCTCTCTCATTCGCCGCATTAAACACTGTCGGGAGCGTCCCGCCAGCCTCAGCCGCCCGGTACGCAAGCGCGAGCCCCCGGAACGTCTCGGTATCCGGCTTCTCAAACGTAAGCTGTCCCAACTGAAAGAAATCCACTCTTCCTGTATCCATCGGCCGTCTGTCTGGATAAAAAAGTGCATATTGGATCGGCAGTTTCATATCCGGCACGCCAAGCTGCGCCATAATGCCGCCATCCACATATTCCACCGCTGAGTGAAGTATGCTCTGCGGATGCACGACTACCTGAATCTGTTCCAACGCTACATCAAACAGCCATTTTGCCTCCATAACTTCCAGACCCTTATTGACCAGGGAGGCCGAATCGATCGTGACCTTTTTCCCCATAGACCAGTTCGGATGCTTCAGGGCGTCTTCCACTGTCATGGCAGACAATTGTTCCCTTGTCTTGCCTCGAAACGGTCCGCCAGAAGCCGTCAGAAGAACCTTGCTGACACGATTTCGGTTCTCTCCATGCATCGACTGGAAGATCGCACTATGCTCGCTGTCCACTGGAAGGATCGATACTCCCTTTTCAGCCGCCAGCGGCATAATGATATGTCCTGCCGTCACCAAAGTTTCCTTATTGGCAAGCGCAATCGTCTTATGATGCTCGATCGCCGCGATCGTGGGCCTAATACCGATCATTCCCACAATTGCCGTCACCAATACCTCAGATTCCTCATAAACTGCTGTTTCCAGCAATCCTTCCATCCCACAGACCACACGCACTGACAGGTCAGCCAGCCGTTCCCTCAGATCTTTCGCTGCCTTTTCTGACCACATCGCCGCCAGAGCCGGATGAAATTCCCTCACCTGCTGCTCCATCAGATCCACATTTGTGCCGGCTGCCAGAGCTACCACCTGCAGGTCCTTCTCTTTCCTTACAATTTCCAGTGTCTGTGTTCCGATGGAACCTGTAGAACCCAGTATCGCAATCTTCTTCATCTGTATGCCCTCCGCATCTACTTCTCTCACCCGATAAACATCAATCCAATAAAGATCAGCGGCGCAGCAATGATCACGCTGTCAAATCGATCCATGATGCCCCCGTGTCCCGGAATCAGCCTGCCATAATCCTTAATCTCATGATCCCTCTTGATCGCCGACGCTGCCAGATCACCTACCATGGATACCAGCGCCCCCAGTGCCCCCAGCACCGCCACTAAGAGCAGTGAAAGTGCCGCCTGTGAATAACGGTTGACTGCAAAATTCGTGTAGAGCACGAACAGGAGCGCAGCGCCTACCACTCCTCCCACAGCGCCCTCTATCGATTTCTTAGGACTCAATTTCGGTGTCATCTTATGCCTGCCAATCAACATACCCACCGCATAGGCACAGGTATCACTCCCCCAGGAACACAGGAAAATAAACCAGACCAGATAATTTCCGTGCTCAAATCCTTCCCTCGTCAGATAAATAAAAGAAAGCATAACCGGAGCATACAACCAGGAAAACATTGCCGCCATAACCTGAGATGCCCTGTACCGTGGAAACGTAAACACGTAAGTAAAGAGAAACACAATCATTGTAATCACGACAGCTATCATGATAACTGGGTATACCAGTTGCAATCTTTCTCCCTTTTCGCTGCCATAATGTAATGCCAGAAAAAGCAGAACATAGTACAATACCGTCATGATTATGCCGACCCATTCCGGAGCACTCAAATGATACCGGTTCTCATGAAGTCCCCTCGTTCCCGTGCTCTTCACTGCCTTATGCCTCCCATGCACATCTGCATTTATCTTATGTACTCCACATGCTTTCGTCAATTCCCGGTAGGCAGTCAGAGAGACAAGGCACAACACCAGCGCAAGAATCCTTCCGCCTGACATGATCGTTGCCAGTGCAAGAATCACCAGCAGAATACCGCTCAATAATCTAGTACGAAACATCTCTCCGCTCCTTCCTACTCTTCTTTGACCAGACCATACCGTCTGTCTCTCTTATTATATGCGGCAATCGCTTTCTCTAATTCTTCCTTGGAAAAATCCGGCCATGCAATCGGTGTAAAATATAATTCCGTATAAGCAAGCTGCCATAACAAGAAATTTGAAATCCTCTGCTCGTTACATGTACGAATCAACAGATCCGGTTCCGGAATCCCTTTGGTATCTAAAGCTTCACTGATCATCTCTTCCGTGACGGCATCGGCAGCTATGCGGCCCTCCGCCACCTCTTTCGCCAGTTTCTGTACAGCACGGACAATCTCATCCCTGCCTCCATAATTAATAGCGATCTGAAAGTGCAGTCCCGTATTGTTCCGCGTCGCTTCCTCTAACTGCTCCATACGCTTCCTGATATCCGCATCAAGTCTGGATTTTTCGCCAATAATACGAACACACATATTATTTTTTGCTGCCGTTTTCAGACAGGTCTTCATATAATTGCGCAACAGTCCCATCAGTGCATCTACTTCATCCTTCGGCCTGTTCCAGTTTTCTGTGCTGAAAGCATAGACGGTCAGATACTGTATCCCCATGCGATAAGCCTCCTCACAGATTGTTTCAACTGTCTTTGCCCCCTGCACATGTCCATAATTACGCGGCATACCTTTGCTCTTTGCCCATCTGCCGTTTCCATCCAAAATGATCGCCACATGATTCGGAATCTTTATCCCCTCTTCCATAGCTACCTCCTAACCCACATCCGTTCAGCCTCCTCTTTTGCTGTAAGCCGGGCATGGAATTGACTAAACGATGCTTTCATCTACATTAGGAAAAGGGACAACAGAATATACTTCCTATATCCTGTAAGCCCCTCTCTACCTGTTTGCTGTAATAGAACACCTTGCTATACTGTGAGAATTTCTTTGGATTTCTCTTCCACCAGCTTATCAATATTCTTGATAAACTTATCCGTCATCTTCTGCAGCTTCTCTTCCAACTCCTTGATCTCGTCCTCGGAAACCTCCGCCTTCGCTAACTTCTTGAGCGCGTCATTACCGTCACGCCTTGTATTCCGGATCGCGACTTTACCTTCCTCACCGCGTTTCTTCACATCCTTAACCAGATCCTTACGGCGTTCCTCTGTCAATTCCGGGAAGATCAGACGAATCACTGCACCATCATTGCTGGGGTTGATCCCAATATCAGAAGTCATAATCGCTTTCTCTATCGCCTTGATCAATGTCTTTTCCCAGGGTGCAATCTGAATAACCCTTGGCTCTGGAACCGTCACATTACCTACCTGCTGGATCGGCGTCGGCGTTCCATAATAGTCTACTCTCAGCTTATCGAGAACATGCGGATTTGCACGTCCTGCACGGATGGTCGCCAAATCCCCTTCCAGAAAATCATAAGATTTCTGCATCTTCTCCTCATAAGGTTTTAATCTCTCATCCATAGTACCCCTCCATTTTATTCGTTCAAACAGTCACTTTCGTACCATTAAACTCACCCTTTACAGCATTCACAATACTGTTATCTTCCTTTAAGGCAAACACCCACATTGGCATCTTATTATCTCTGGCCATGATTGAAGCCGTCATATCCACTACCTGCAGATTCTTCTCAATCACTTCCTCAATGGATACTTCCTCATACTTCTTCGCATCAGGATTACACCTTGGATCGCTGTCATATACACCGTCCACTGCCTTAGCAAGCAGGATCACATCGGCGTCTACCTCGACCGCACGTAACACCACACCGGTATCCGTTGAAAAATACGGATGCCCTGTACCGCCCGCAAAGAAAACTACCATATTTTTTGCAAAATACTTATTTGCCCTGTCCTTGGAAAAAAGTTTCGTAAAAGAACCACATTCAAAGGGCGTCAGAACATTGGTCATCATCCCTTCGGAACGAAAAATCTCTGACACATAAATACAATTCATAATTGTTGCCAGCATACCGATCTGATCCGCTTTCGTTCTGTCGATACTGTCGCTGGAACGACCGCGCCAAAAATTACCGCCGCCAATCACAATCCCTACCTGAATGCCATCCTCAACCAATTCCTTTACCTGTACGGCTACATCCCGCACGGTATCCTCGTCAAATCCGGTCTTCTTATCACCCGCCAAAGCCTCTCCGCTTAATTTCAACAGTATACGCTGCATATGCTATCTTCTCCCGTCATACCTTGCTGCCTTCTCCTGTGACAGACTATAAGTTACTCCTGTCACAAACAGCACCCCATAAGTCTCCCACTACAAACCGTCATTCTCATTTCTTTTTCTTGAACTCTTCAAAGAAGGTAGACGGATTGATATCTGCATAGCACTGAGAACACAATCCTTCGATCACCGCACCGTTATTGATCTGTACCGATTTGGATTTGATATTACCCATCACAATAGCCGTCGTATCCAGAATAACCGGTCCATGCACATCGATATCACCCTTAACCGCACCTGCGATCACTGCACTGGTCGCTGAAATATTACCAATCACAACCGAACTCTGTCCGATCTTAACACTGCCGTCACTGTTCACTTCACCGGCGATCTTAGCGCCCTCGGCATAAATCTCTGCCGCCTTGGAATTACCCTGGATTGTACCTGTAATATTCAGCTTTCCGTAAATATCAAGATTTCCGTTAACCGTACCAATCAGTTCCATAGATCCCTGTGATACAATATCACCTGTGATCGTCATTCCCTCTGTTACTACTGCTGTCTCATCCACTGCTACGCGATTAACCTGCATATCCATATTCTCTTCTTCCTCCCCTTCCGGCAAAGATACTACCTCATCTGCTGCTGTCTCTATTTCTGTCTCCGTCTCTGGTTCTGCTGCAGGTTCTGACTGCACGGACATATCATCTTCTTCCATCTCAGGAATCTGCTCTTCTTCATAAGCTTCTGAAACCGACTCCTCCAACAGCTCCTCACTGTCTGTAAACTCTGCATTCTCTTCCACAAGCAGTTCTTCCTCAAACAGTTCCTCTTCTTCCCGGAAAACCTCCTCCACCGGTTCTGCTTCTTCTACCGCAGCTTCTTCCGGCATATCCATGCTATCCAGCTTGTCCAGCATACTGCTGATGTCAAACGATTCCGTCCTGTCTGACATCTCCTCCGCCATTGGCACTTCCTGTGCATCGTCCAGCAGCTTCTCCATCTCCTGGTCTTCTGTCATCGCAGCATCTAATGCTTCTTCCGGCATCAGTTCATTGACCGCCTGAGATAAATCCTCCTTCAAATCTGAGAAAAACCCCATTCCCACATCCTCCATTCTTTAGTCATTACTTATATGATGAATCGGTTCCGTATCGTCTGTGATCGGAACGATCTTCGTATCTTCCATTGCCTGAATCGCCTCAATCAGCGCAGGCAGCGCCTCGACTGTCGTCTTCTTTTCATAGGCATCATGCATCAAAATGATCGCTTCTTCATACTTCCAAAGATTCGCCGTGCAGTTTCTGACAATATTATCCGGACTGATATAAGCACTAGATGCATCACCAGAAGAAACATTCCAGTCAAAATAGGAAATATCCTGCTCATCCAGATACGAGATCAGCTCATGCATATCCACTCTGCTCACCGTATTGCTGCTGCCACCCGGAAATCTGCAATACCTGCACCAGACACCTGTAATGTCATATAAAAACTCCTGCAGTCTGCTCAAATCGGCGCTATAACTCTCCACCGTCTGATAGATCTCATTGTACTTATGACTGTACGAATGCATCGCTAACGTATGTCCTTCTTCCACAATCCTTTTATATAACGGCAGGTATTCTTCTTCCTCTTTTCCTACAACAAAAAAAGTTGCTTTCACATCATATTCTGCCAATATGTCCAGAATCTGTCCCGTATGACTGCTGGGCCCATCATCAAATGTCAGATAGACTCTGCGGACGTCCGCTTCTTCTTCCGGCATCTGCCTGTCCTCAGCAGCAGAACGCTCTCTGTCAGACTCATTCACCTCTGAAACAGTATACAGCGGCATCTGTTCATCTTCCAGCGCATTCTGCTCAGGCGTCTGATTCATAACAGATGTTGTTTCCAAGATGGCAATCGCTTCCTGCAGCTTCCCTGTCACGATATAGAGCCTGACTCCCAGAAAAACACATACGATCAGCAGAATCAATATCACGGAAAACGGAACCATGATAATCAGTCTCTTCAGCAGGCGAACCCGTCTGCGTTTCGCCATTTGTTCTTCCTCTTCCAGTTCGGCATCCGTCTGTGCCATTCTTATCTGCCCCTTATTTCATATTCTATTATACTATATCACATCTCATGAATTCCGAAAAGAAAAATTTACAACACAATGCTCTTTTCTTGCCCGCTCCGCTGCAAAACACATGAGATGACTCTGCAAAGACGCATGTGCAGAAGTCAGGTTATCCCCCTCGCCATTGACCAGCCGGATAAAATTCTGCACCACTCCAAAATCACCGCCCCCGTGGCCAACACCATCCTCCACATCGGCTACCGGTACTCTGACTTCCTCCTGCTCTCCAAAACGATGCAGACGGATCTCACTCTTCTCTAAGTCCGCCATGATCTGTCCCGCCGTTCCCATGATCTTCATCTGCCTGGTCATATCCGCCGTAAATGCGGACATGGTGAAAGAGGCCGTCGCACCGCCGGCAAACTCCATATTGACCACCTGATGATCCACCACATTATTGTCACAGGCATAAACACATCTTCCGTAAGGTCCCTTCTGCAGCGCCTCCGTAATCCCCTCCGGTGTCAGATCGGTAGTAATCACATCTACCGGCCACTTCGTATTGCCCGTCAAATAGATCTTCGGTGCATAGTAGACGCATTCCTCCGCATGCGGACATCCTTCTAAACATCGATCCGGAGCATCTGCCGGACGATTTGCCTCTGTAAAATGTGTCAGACTGCCAAAACTGGAAATCCATTCACAGGGTTCCTCAATCAACCAGGAAATAATATCCATATCATGACAGCTCTTCGCTAAGATCATTGGACTTGTCTCCTCGAAACTGCGCCAATTTCCCCGCACAAAACTATGTGCCTGGTGCCAATTACCAACATTCTCGATCAGATCAATCGTCATGATCTTCCCTACTTCACCATTATGGATCAGCTCTTTTATCTTCTGGAAGAAAGGCGTATAACGCAGTACATGACATACCGTCAACACTCTGCCGGACTCCCGCACTGCCCGCTCAATGGCAATACACTCCTCCTCTTGATTGCTCATAGGCTTCTCCAACAGAACATCATACCCAAGCTCCAGTGCCTTTAACGCAGGCTGCGTATGGAATTCATCCAGCGTACACACGAAAACTGCGTCCGCCATCTTCGGCAGAGAAAGCGCTTCCTCCCAACTGGAAAAGCAGCTTTCTGAACCAATCTGGTAGCGGCCGGCAAACTGCTCCCTACGTTTGTGATCGGGTTCCGCGACTGCTACAATCTCCAATTCATCCGGATGCATCCGGCTATAGTTTGCATATGCATTTCCTCTTGATCCAGCGCCTAAGACAAGTACTTTTACTTTGTTCATGGTCAAACTCCTATCTTCTCATAATCTGTAGCTGTACAAATCGTGATATTGTCAATCGCTCCACGAACCTGCATCCTTATTATAACAAATATATAGGAAAACTACTAATACTATTTACAAAAGACACAAAAAAAGAGCCCCAGATCTCTCTGAAGCCCTTCCATTTTTACTATCAAAATGCAAATTAATATCTTACATTCCCATCTGCTTTGCAACTTCTTCCGCGAAATTCTCTTCCTTCTTCTCAAGACCCTCGCCCGTCTCGAAGCGGACAAATCTCTTCACAGAAAGGTTTGCACCATTCTCCTTGGCAACCTGCTCGATATATTTCGCTACGGTCTGCTTTCCATCCTCAGCCTTTACATATACCTGCTCTAAGAGACAGATCTCCTTCAGCTCCTTATTAAGACGGCCATTCACTGCGCCCTCAATCACTTTCTCCGGCTTGCCTGCCATCTTCGGATCATTCTTAATCTGCTCTGCAAGAATTTCTTTCTCATGTGCCTTATACTCCTCAGATATCTCAGAAGTAGATACATACTTCGGATACAATGCCGCAACCTGCATCGCAATATTGGTCAGCGCTTCTTTCACCGCGTCATTGACAACGTCTGTAGCCGCTTCTACGATAACGCCGATTCTGCCGCCGCCATGTACATAAGACACTGCGCAGCCATCATTTGCAACCACCTTCTCAAATCTTCTGATCGTCAGATTCTCACCGATCACAGCGATCTTATCAACCAGTGCATCCTTTACTGTCTTAGCAGTATCCAGATGCCAAGGCTCTGCCAGGAATGCATCCATATCTGCTGCATCAGACTCAACCGCCTGCTTCGCTACTGCTTCTACATATGCCTGGAAGTCTGCATTCTTTGCGACAAAATCTGTCTCGGAATTCACTTCCACGACTGCTACCGTTTTGTCATCTTTGATCGATACACGGCAAAGACCCTCTGCTGCAATTCTGCCGGCTTTCTTCTCGGCTTTCGCCTGGCCGTTCTTTCTCAGATACTCAACCGCTGCATCCATATCCCCATTGGTTTCACCCAGCGCTTTCTTGCAGTCCATCATGCCTGCGCCGGTCATCTCTCTCAACTCTTTTACCATCGCTGCTGTAATAGCCATCTATTTTTCCTCCAAATCATCTCTGTTCCATCTTCTTGTTCCATAACTGCTCTATACTATCCCTACAGCTTCCGCTGCACTGCCGGTATTTCTGCCAGGAATCTTCCGCGACCTTACCACTTTGTGTTCTCATCGAGCAGCCGGGGAATCTTCATTCTGATTACTCGTTTACTTCGTCGGCCTCTTCTACCTTCTGTGCTTCCGCCTCATCAACGTACTCCTCAGCGCCCTGATTCGCCTCAACGACAGCATCTGCCATCTTGGAAACGATCAACTTCACGGCTCTGATCGCATCATCATTACCCGGAATGATATAATCCAGCTCTTCCGGATCACAGTTGGTATCACCGATACCGATCAAAGTAATGCCCAGTGTATGAGCTTCCTGCACACAAATTCTCTCTTTCTTGGGATCTACCACGAAAATGCAGTCAGGAATTCTGGTCATATTCTTAATTCCGCCCAGATTCTTCTCTAACTTCTCCCACTCTTTCTTGATCTTGATGACTTCTTTCTTAGGAAGTACCTCAAAAGTTCCATCCTCAGACATCACTTCGATCGCTTTGAGTCTGTCGATTCTGGACTGGATCGTCTTAAAGTTCGTGAGCATTCCGCCCAGCCATCTCTCATTAACATAGTACATACCACAGCGCTCAGCCTCTGTCTTAACAGCATCCTGCGCCTGCTTTTTCGTGCCTACAAACAGAATGGTTCCGCCCTGGGAAGCCACATCGAATACTGCCCTGTAAGCTTCATCTACCTTGCCTACGGATTTCTGAAGATCAATAATGTGAATCCCGTTTCTCTCTGTGAAGATGTAAGGAGCCATCTTAGGATTCCATCTTCTTGTCTGGTGTCCGAAATGCACACCGGCTTCTAATAACTGTTTCATTGAAATAACGCTCATTGTTCTACCTCCATTTGGTTTCTTCTTCCATATCTCCTACACTTGCTGCCACTCCGGCGTCATGGAGCACCGGCAGCCTCCGGGGATATGTGATTGATTCTTTCTATGTGCTTACACACACTTTAATAAAATAGCACAAAAAAAGCTCTTTTTCAAGAGCTTTTGGCCATTTTATTCCATTCCCGTCACAATTTTCGCAATCTGCTCGTCACTGGCGTCTGCCGGGATCGAAAAAGTTCCCGTCCTGAGCTTCTTATCGTACCCATATTGGCACAAAAAAGCGTCAAAATCATCTGCCGATATCACTACACCGGCATCCGCAAGCTTCTTCGCCACCGTATGGGAACCATCCCCGCTGTTGACAGTAATCGTCTTAATGGCGGCCGACGTGATCATATCATTGGTATTTTCTTCCTGCACGCTTCCTTCTTCACGATCTGCCGGACGGACCGCAGAATCTGGTTTATCTTCCGAAGCTTCTGCTGAAGTCCCTGTTTGATTTGTGGAATCTGGCTGCTCCTCTTTGCCAGTCACAGGCAGTACCTCTGCCTCCTCCTGCACTGTCTCAGAAGCCGGTAGGTTACTTTGCTCTGACTTTGGTGGCTGGCTGTTATCTTCTGTTGTGCTATTCTCATTGGCCTCCGTCACTTCAGGCAGGCTGTCCGGCTCATCCTCATGCATCTCAGACAGTATCGTATTCTCTACCATGCCCAACTCTTTAGCCCTGGCAACAATTTCACTGTCCGTCATTGTCCGACTGCGGGATGACACAATACCCATAATGATTGCCGTCACAACAATGCCGAGACCAAGACCACGCAAATAATACTTCCGTTCCATATTAAATATCTATGTCCTCCTCCCAGCCTGCGAATTTGCAGCCTAAGAGCGCAAATTTGCGTATAAAAAGCATTAACTCTCAATATTACATTCCCTCGAAAAGGTCGATCACCAGTTTCACCTCTCCGAGGCCTAATCCTAACTCTTTGGCGATTGCCATATTGGATTTGCCGGCTTTATGAAGCTCTAAAATCCTTTCGTTACTATTACGGCCGTTATCTTTATCAAACTGCAGATCTACCACCGGCGCCGTCTGCGCTTCCATAAAATCATCTTCCGGCTCATGGATGACCTCTACCCTCTTAGGCATAATCGGCTTAAATTCCTGTTCTGGAAGAACCTCTGCCGCCTCTTCCTCTTTCACCGGCATCGGTGCCTGTTTCACTGCCATCTTCCGTGTATCGGCCGTCTGCGCACTCTCTGCCCGCTCCACTTTCTTCTCCGCAGTAACTTCCTTCCTGTCCACAACTGACGGCGCTATGGTCTGTTTGACTGGAGCTGCTGCCGGCTTTCGCTGTACCTGCTGTGTCTGTGCCGTCGCCTTGCCGGCAGATCCCCTCGTTCCTGCCGTTTCCTTCTTGCTGCCTGTCAGGTCTGAAGCGATACGAATCGCTTCCTGGGCCGCCTCTCTTGCAACCCTGGCAGCATTCTGTGCATCCCAAACGCCTTTCACCGCATCATCGGCTGCCCGCAATACATCATTAATCCTGGCTGACGCCTCATCCACTGCCCTCAGCACATCTTCTGCCTTATCTGTGGCCTCATGAACGGTCAATTCAGCCTCCGTCAAGGTCTGCTTCACATCATCAGAAATCTGTGTCGCTTCACTGACGGCCTCCATCAGTTTATCATGCTTATCATTCAGCATATCGTACAAAAACACTACTTCTTTGTGATTCTTATGGATCTCTTCCAGCACGGTATCGGAGTATTCGTTGATCGCCATAATCTTCTCATTGGTCACTCTCTCCATCGCCCGTTCTGTCTTCTCTATCGAATAACTGACTGTCTCTTCAACAATATCTGCAATCTTACCCTTAACATGCTCTACTTCGGCAGATACCATCTTCCTGACTTCATCTTCGCTGATCAGTTGTACTTCCTCGTCCATATCCTTTTTTCTTGCTGGCATCAGATACCCCAGCAGAAATACTACGACTCCGATCGCGATCAGAACAATCTCTGTTACACTCATATTTTCCTCTCTATGGATTCTACATGCCTGCCCGTCCTATTGTCTGCCAAAAATCCATGGCATATACCTGACCTCTCAGAGCAGTATATATTTATCCAATTTTTTCATGATCACTTTGCCGTCTGGTTCGGAGCTTTCTTCTTTCTTCTCCCGCCTGGACCGGCCGCCGTCACCATGATATTCATTACTTCCCTTATCTTTTGCATCAAATTTGCGTTCATGGTACTCTGGCTGCTTTCCTTCATTGACCCGCTTTACCTGCTTCTCGATCTGCTTCGTCATCTGGTGGCCAAAGTTCGCCTGTTCGACCATTCCCTTATTATCATCATTATGTTTGATAGACGTAAAATCCTGGGCCCTCGTGATCTGCCCTTGCATCTCCACAAATCCTATTGCCATCCGTCTCTGCCCTCTGTCTTATTCCCCACATCTGCACTTACATCGCCTATTTTTTCTTCACTCTTCCCGTCATGCTGCCACCGGCGGCACAAATGATACGTGAACCATTTCGGAAGAATCGTCCAAAGACAATTCTTCAAGAGATGACTTAGATTTTCTTAGGCGGCGGTCTTTGACACCTTAGAAAATTTTCATCTCTTTTTCACACCTGTCTCTGTTAGAATACCAATATAATTCCCCATCTTCCCTCTCATCTTCTGAAGTGCCCGCGTGTGAAGCTGTGATATTCTGGATTCTGACACACCCAGAATATTACTGATCTCTTTTAACGTCAGATCCTCATAATAATACAAAACAATGACCTTACGTTCCTTCTCCGTCAAAAGCTCCAGAGACTCCGCCAGCATCTTCTTCAGTTCATCCCGCTCCAGTACTTCTTCCGGACTGTCAAACTGTACACTCTTACTCTGGGCGGCCTCATTCGGGACCTCGCTGCCCTGCTCCAAGAACTCATTCAACGATACAACATTGGTGATCTTCATCTGAGACTGCCAGTCCAGATATTCTTCTCCCGTAATCCCCAATCCTGCTGAAATCTCTTCATCCGTGGCACTTCTGCCGTATCTCGCCTCAATCTCCCGGATTACCGCATCGATCTTCTTCTGTTTCTTTCTGATCGTGCGCGGGATCCAATCCATCTTACGGATCTGATCCAGGATCGCACCTCTGATCCGAAGACTCGCATAAGTCTCAAATTTGACATCTTTGAGGAAATCAAATTTATCGATAGCATCAATGAGTCCGAATATGCCATAGCTGACCAGATCTTCATACTCAACATTATAGCCAAGATACATACTCAGACGGCCTGCCACAACCTTCACAAGCGGGGCATACTCCAATATGATTTTTTCTCTGACCTCAGGGGATTTTGCCCTCGCATACTCCTCCCAGAGTTTCTTTTTGCCTGCCTCGTCCATTTACGCTCTATTCACCCTTATCTGGTTTTTCCTTCTTCTGCGAGTTCCTTCTCTATCACTTCGCCTTCTTCCATGCCGGCTTCTTCTACTTGACGTTCAAACTTATCTACCATGCCCTTCAGGAAGCATCCTGCTATATAAAAACCAAACAGCACACACAATAGTACGATCAGCATCGTCTCCGTATCATACTGCTGGATGCGCATGGTAATACTGGCTGCCGCTCCGGCAAGTAGCATAACAAAGGGCGGGATTAACTTGATCTTCTTCGCCCTAGCCGCCCGCATCGCCGCTTCTTTTTCTTCTCTTGCCTTGCGCTCCTGGGCGCTTTCTGCATCAGGCCTGTCTTCTTTTACTTCTTCTATTTCTTCAACGGTATTTACTGTCTCGTTATCCAATTTGATATCCTTCCACCGCTCTTTACCGGTTCCTTAAATAATGTTCTCCGGTTTCCCTACTGCTCGGATCACATAATCTCCAGTCTCCGGATAGAAAATAACAGTTCTTCCATAATTCTTGCCTGTGTCCTGTGCCAGAACAGGAATCCGAAGCTGCGCCAGCTTTCTCTTCGCTGCTTCCACATTCCGCTCTCCCACGCGAACCATATCGTTCTTGCTTTGAAATGCAAACATCTGCGCACCGCCTGCAATCTTGGCGACCAGCCGCCCTCTATTAGCCCCTTTCGCTACCACACGCTTCACCAGTTCTTCTATTCCGGTATCTGCGAATTTGGGAATATTGGTATTGTTGCGGATCGTTGTACTATCCGGCAGCATAACATGCGCCAGACCTCCAATCTTTGTAACCGGATCGCGGATCGCAATTCCAACACAGGACCCCAGTCCTAACGTGGTAATGCTGTCAGGACTGACACATACATTCAAATCAGCCATACCGACCTTTATCACATTGCCCATAATATGACATCTCCTGTTTATATTTATCAGTTTATATTTACCGCGATCATGCCTTAAACAAGCCCTAACGCCGATAAAATCTTACCATAGGAATCCAGATTTGGAACAAGGATAAAATATCCATCCAAAACCATATCGTCAAAAAACTGTGTCTGTATCAGCAACATCTTATCCCCAAGCGCGCCAAACTCAATCGCCGGAACGCTTAGGATCGCACCCGCCATATCCACTGTCAGATCCGGCACGGATGGATGGAGCGCTAAATTCGTCAGGCTCGCCAGAGAATTTAAGTAAGCTGCCGTGATAATATTCCCTACCTCTTTCAGCGCTGAAAATTCCATCTCAGAGAACTCTTCCCCTTCTACAGACGTCCCCATCAGTTTATTCACAAGATGCCTGGCGGCCTGCTTCTCTAACAGGAACATAATACTTCCGGCGACGTCGCCTTCAATGGCGAGATAAATACCCGCCATAATAATCTCTTCGCCGCCCATGAGCTGTCCCAGTTCTTTGAACTCTATTAGTTTTACCTGTGGGACCGACATATCAACTTTACACTGCATCATCTGCGACAAGGCTGTAGTTGCATTGCCGGCTCCAATATTCCCCAGTTCTTTCAAAACATCGAAATATTCATCAGACATTTCTTCTAAAGTAATCCCGCCCACGACACATCCTCCTATAAATTCTCAAGCACTACTGAATTCAGATCCAACAGTGAGATCAGTCCTCCTGCACACTTGCCGACACCATATAAAAAGCTGTCCTTCTCCTCTTTGGAATCATACGCTATCTTTTCGATCTGGTCGCTTTCCAATGTCACAACTTCTTTCACTTCGTCAACTATGACACCGATCTGGCCATTCATCCCCAGCTTCAGAATAATGATCCGGCTGGATTTCGTCTCTTTGTCAGGCTGTAACCCCATCTTAACACGGATACTCATAACAGGAATCACTTCACCGCGTAAGTTGATCACACCCTTCAAGTAGGAATCTACTTTCGGCACCCGTGTAATATGCTGCATCCTGACAATATTTTCAATATATTTGATATCAATCCCGTATTGTTCTTCTCCCAGTTTGATCACGATAAACTGTTTGCTTTCTCCGGTTGTTTTTAATTCTTCCATGTGATCGTCCCTCCCTCTGCTTAGATCAATGTATTGGCATCCAGAATCAGAGCTACCTCACCGTCGCCCAAAACGGTTGCGCCGCTGATCACCTTGCACTTGCTGACATATTTGCCTAACGGTTTGATTACGATCTCCTGCTGTCCGATCAGCTCATCTACCACCAGACCAGCCAGTTTATCACCTTTCTTCACAATGACAACAACCATATTTTCTTCCGGATCCTTCTTGCTTTCAATGTCAAGAATCTCATTGAGACGGATCAACGGAATCACAAGGTCACGCAGCTGGATGACTTCCTTCGCCTGCACAAGCTTCACATCATGCGGCGGAATATCTTCGATCGTCTGAATCGCACCCAGAGAGATCGCATATTTCTCATTACCAATATCCACCATGAGTGCCTGGATAATCGCCAGGGTAAGCGGAAGTCTGATGATCCAGGAACTGCCTTCTCCCAGCTTGGATTTTACTTCCACTTCGCCGCTCAAAGCCTCGATCTTGGACTTGACAACGTCAAGGCCAACCCCTCGGCCAGACACATCAGACACAACCTTAGCCGTGGAGAATCCAGCGTTAAACAGAAGCTCAATGCTGTCCTTCTCGCTCATGTTCTCTGCCTGCTCCGGTGTGATGACGCCGCGCTCAATCGCCTTATTTCTGACCGCTTCCGTATCAATACCATTACCATCGTCACGCACTTCGATCACGACGTTATTGCCGTCCTGATATGCGTCCAGGAAAATAGATCCAACCTCCGGCTTTCCTCTCTCTTTACGAACTTCCGCGGACTCCAGACCATGATCGGCGGAATTACGAAGAAGATGCATCAGCGGATCGCCAATCTCATCTACCACAGTACGGTCAAGTTCTGTCTCTTCACCGGACATGTACAGTTCCATCTTCTTGCCAAGTTTCTTCTGCAGGTCACGCACCATTCGAGGGAACTTACTCACGGTGCTCTCGATTGGCACCATTCTCACTTTCATGACAGATTCATGCAGAGACGTCGTCACGCTCTCCAGATACTCAATCTGCTCGTTGACTGCAGTGCTGGAGCTGCCGGACACTGTAGAAGCCGACACGAGAGAATTCTTCGCAATAATCAGCTCGCTTACCAAATTCATCAGCGTATCCAGCTTCTCGATATCTACCCTGACGGTCCTGTTCACAACAGGTTTGTTTGCCGCCGGTTTCTTCTCCTCTGCTTTCTTATCACTCTTGACAGGCGTTGCAGGCACAGGCGCTGCCGATGGCACGGCATGCTGTTCTTCTTCCGGCTTCGTCTCTGTCTCCTCCACCGAAGCAGCAGTCTCTTCACGATCCAGGTCTAAAACATCACCGGTTACATCCTGTATCTCAGATACATTCTTAGCCGCCTCGATCACTTTCTCAAGAGGGCTGTCTGATATAATCAGAAGACTGAAATCCCATCCGAATTTCTCATCTTCGATCTCCTGAGTAGGCGGATCGGATACGATAATCTCGCCATCCTCCTCAATTGCTTTAAACACAAGAAACGCCCTGGCCGCCTTCAGGATACAGCTCTCCTGTATACTGACCGTAAGGCCATACGCATTCTTACCCTGTTTTACAGCTTCTTTCAAGACGGTACGCTCACTGTCCCCAAGCTTAATGTTAAGCCACTTCTTACCGCCGCTCTCCTCTACCGGCTGCTCAGTCGTCTGCGCCTGCTCAGGAGCATCGTCATTCCCGTCTTTACCGTCATTCATGATATCATTTAACTGCTTGATCAAAGGTTCATTGTCATTTGTACCCTCGTCAGCATTCTCGCGGATATTCGCATTATATTCATCCAGCGCATCCAAACACTGGAACAGTACATCAATCATCTCCGCTTTGACTTTGATATTACCATTGCGAACTTCTGAAAACACATTTTCCATATCATGGGTCAGAGTCTGCATTCTCTTATAGCCCATGGTGCCTGCCATACCTTTCAGGGAATGCGCAGCACGGAAAATCTCATTGATCGTATCCATGTTATCCGGCTCCTGCTCAAGCTGGAGAATCTGCGTATTCAGGTTCTGCAAATGCTCATCTGTTTCATCAAGAAAAATCTCAAGATATTGACTAACGTCCATATTATTTTACCCCCACGTTCATTATGATTTCCTGCGCAATCTGGTCAAGCGGTACAATCTGGTCTGTCACACCGGCTTTCACAACACTCTTCGGCATTCCATACACTGCGCATGTACCTTCTTCCTGTGCGATCACGTGAATCTTCTTTTTTACTTTTAAATTGCGAATCCCTTGTGTCCCATCGGCTCCCATGCCGGTCATGACGACACAGACGACCTGATCGTATCTGCTGTCCCTCAGGGATTCATACATATAATTGGCACAAGGCTTTACACCCTCTCTGGTAGGCTCATCTGAGTAATGAATACTATGTCTGCCGCCCGAACATACAACATTCAAATGCTTGCCGCCCTTGGCTATGTATACCTTACCCGACTCAAGCACATCGCCTTCCGCCGCCTCCTTGACACTGATCTGGCTTAATGTGTCAAGCCGTTCGGCCAGGGACGCCGTGAATCCTGCCGGCATATGCTGTACAATTACCATCGGCGCATTCAGATTCTTCGGCAGCCGCGGGATGACTGCCTGCAGCGCTTTCGGACCTCCCGTAGAACTTGCCAGTGCAACGATCTTGCTGCCCATCACAGAAGAATGTTTCCCAACCAGCTCTAACATCTTCCTGGATGTCTTCGCCTCCTCCGCAGCAATCGCCGTACTCTTGTAGGAAGGAATCCGTGACTCTGAAACTGCTACAAGGATCGACAGCATCTTCTTTTTAAAGGCATCTCCCCTGCAGTCCATTGCATTATTCGGTTTGTGGATAAAATCCAGTGCTCCCAGTTCCAATGCATCCAAAGTAATCTTGGCACCTTCCCTGGTATCCGTACTGGCCATCATCACTCTCACCGCGATCTTACGGTTCTGCAGTTCCTTTAACAGCTCCAGACCATTCATCTGCGGCATGTTGACGTCCAACACGACAGCGTCATATGTCTTCCTGCCCAGCAGCTCCAATGCCTCCAGCCCATTATTTGCCCGGTCTTCCACATGGAATCTACTATCACTGTTTATTATATCACAGAGAACCCTTCTCATAAGTGCAGAGTCATCAACAACCAGTATTTTTTTCATTACGCCTTACCTCCCGTCTATCTACCAGCTTCTCTTCTGATTCCTAAGTGTTCTGCGTTCTTCATCAAAAATATACTTAATGATCTCTTCTCTCTCTTCTGTGTCCATATTCAGATACTGGATTCTGTGCTCAAAAGAGCCCGGACGGTTTTCCAGCTCCTTGACTGCCAGCACCTTTCCAACCAGATTATATTCTTTCTCCTCCTTACCGATCAACAGACGGTATTTGCACATAATCAGGCTGTCTACTTCATAGGCATAGTCTGCGACAAACCGGAGTCCGCCGCCGCTGATATCTACGACCACACTGTCCTTAAGCGGTAGGTTCGGCACTTTTACCTCCCGCCTGCCTGCCTCTGCAAGCCTCACCTCGTCTACCTGTAATGGTCTCGAATTCATCTCCAGCGCACAACTTAGACGGTAATATTCTCTCCGCTGATACTTGCGAAGATTGCTGATCAGATCCATCACAAGGACAAATACACTGTTATCTTTATAGCGGTCTGCCACTCTGGCATAGCACTGATACAGCCCACCCTCAGTAAAAAAGTAAAGATCATATTCGCCATCCACCGGCAGTGGAATAATCTTGGATTTCTCCATCGGCATCAGAATCTCCAGTCTGTCCTCAGAAAGAACATCCAGCACCTTACTCTGATACCCCTTATTTCCTGTTCTGATCTCCTCACTGCCTTCTGCCTCATCCATTTCGTCTAGGTCGAGATGTTCGATTTCCTGCAGATCCACCCGGCAGCCTGGAACCACATATTTAGACAAAAGATTTGCCATATTCTCCTCCTCTCTGATCATTCAGATACTATTTACTATGAAGCAGCTATCTCTTACTTATAATATGAGAGAAAAAAGCCGCCATACCACGCTTTGTCAGATTGCTGTTCAGCTCTTTGTTCATCAGTTTTGCCGCCAGCGCCTCGTAGGCAAGCGTTGCTTTCGCACGGGGATTATCCAGCGAAACCGGCATCTGCTGCATCACCGCCCTGGCAAGCTGCTGATCCTGCGGAATCATTCCAAGATAAGTGATCGGTACACGCAGATACCGCACTACGACAGCTTTCAGCTTCGAGAAAAGCGCCTCACCTTCCGCATCGTTTGATACTTTGTTGGCGATCACTTTGACTGAAGTCGTCTCACTGGAATAGCGCGGGTGCCGATTCAAAGCCTTTAACAGAGAATATGAATCCGTAATGGAAGTGGGCTCCGGAGTCGTCACAAGAAGGATCTCCCCGCTGGCTACCAGGAACTCCACCACCGCATCTGAGATGCCCGCTCCCGTGTCTATAATGATTGTATCCGCCATCTCGTCAAGCTGCACAAGATTCTGCACAATATAGTTCAAATAATCCCTGCTTAGATTCGACATACCGGCTATGCCGGAGCCCCCGGATATAAACCCGACATCCATCGGCCCCCATGTGATGATATCCTTGATGCTCTTCCCTTGATAGATTAAATCACACAAGTTATGTTTCGGAACTGCACCAAACATAATCTCTATATTGGCCAGACCGAAATCTGCATCCAGTATGATAACCCGCTGTCCCATCTTCCGAAACTGGATTGCAAGATTGATCGCCGTATTAGACTTTCCTACGCCGCCTTTACCGCTCGTGACAGTGATCACTCTCGCCAGAGGCCGCTGTGACTGACCGTTTGCCTTAATGATATTTCTTAATTGTTCAGCCTGATCCATCAGCCTTCCTCCTTAGTTCTTCCCGCCAAGCAGTTTCTTGACCGTACTCTGCGGATTAAACTCTTCTATGTCATCCGGGACATTCTGTCCATATGTCACATACGATAAGGGCGCACCTGTATAAAGTTTCAGATTCAGTAAATTCCCAAGGGTGGTCGTTTCGTCTAATTTGGTAAAAATCAATTTATAATCTGCGATTGTCTTATAAGAATCCGCTATGCTGATCAGATCACGGTATTTGGTCGTCGCGCTCAGTACCAGATAGACTTCTCTGTCCACCTTACCGTCCACAGAGTGAATAAAGTTTCCCATACTTTCCTTCTGTGTGGTATTCTGATGAGAATGTCCCGCCGTATCTACCAGGATATAGTCGTAATCCTTGAAGTCTTCCATTGCCTTTCCGATCTCTTCCACCGTATAGATGATCCGAAACGGCACTTCCAGGATGTTGGCATAGATACGAAGCTGTTCTGCCGCCGCAATCCGGTACGTATCCGCCGTCAGAAGAGCCACCTTCTTCTTCTGGTCCACTCTGAAAATCGATGCAAGCTTGGCGATTGTAGTCGTCTTGCCTACTCCTGTCGGCCCGATAAAGAAGATCATCTTAATCCCGCCATCCGCTGGCGTAATGCACTCAGGCTTCCCAAATTTTAGGATCATCTTCTGATAAATATTGGCAAGCGCATAGTCAAAAGGCATATTAGGTTTATTGATTTGTCCGATCTCGTCCAGAATCTCTACCGCATATTTCTTATCCACTTCGTTGTCCAGCATCGTATCGTGAAGCAGCTTCATGAACCGGTCGATCTCTGTCTCTTCTTCCCGTTTCTCTTCGTCCTCGTCTTTTTCCTTTTTCTCTTTCTCGTCCTTCTCTTCCTCCGGCTTCTGAAGCTGCTGCTCCAAAAGAGACTGCAGACTGTCCAGTTTCTCCTCAATCGCACTGTTCTCTTTGCGTGTTTTGTCTTCTGTCACCGGCGGCGCAGCTATGCCAGGCGCTGCCGTAACTGCCGGTGTCTCCTGCGGCTGGCTGGACGCAATGACATTATTGATCGCCGACACCGCTGCCGTATATTTCTCGCTTTCCTCTTCCAGCGCCACCGTCACTTCCACCGTATGTGGTTTTAAGAAGGCAAAGAATCCCTTGGCCTTGACATCTTTGACGTTCATCACTACCACGCCGTCTCCCAGTTCTTTCTTTGCATTGGCGATCGCTTCGTTTTCTGTTTTTGCCGTAAATTTTTTGATTATCATTATGCTGTCACCATCCCAACAGACTGTAATTCAATATTGGATTCTACTTCATTGTAAGATACAACAACCAGATCTTTATAATAATCTTCCGTAAGTTTCTTAAAGTATACACGCACGATCGGCGAAGTAATGATGACAGGCATCTTGCCAAGATCTTCTAATTTCTTCGTCTCTACTCCAACAGCGTCCATGATCGCCCTGGTCTTGCCAGGGTCCAGGGTCAGATAGGCGCCCTGCTCGGTCTGCTTCACGCTACCCATAATCTCCTGCTCCAGCTTCGGATCCAAAGTCACCACGCTGGTCGTCTCATTCGCGGGGAAGAACTTGTTGGAAATCGCCCGTTTCAGACTCTGTCTGACATACTCTGTCAGGATATCTGTATCCCTTGTCGTTGCTGCATAATCGGCCAGCGTCTCAAAGATCGTGAGCAGATCTCTGATCGAAATACCTTCCCGTAACAGATTCTGCAGTACTTTCTGGATCTCACCAAGCCCAAGCAGTTTCGGCACCAATTCCTCCACCAAGGAAGGATTGGATTCCCGCAGATTGTTGACCAGATTCTGCACATCCTGTCTGGTCAGAAGCTCTGCAATGTACTGCCGGATGATCTCGGTCAAATGCGTCGCTATGATGGAAGGCGGATCTACCACAGTATATCCCATACTCTCCGCCCGCTCTCTCTGTCCTTCTGTGATCCAGATCGCCGGCAGATGGAAAGAAGGCTCAAAGGTCGGAATACCGGTGATCTCCTCCTCCACATAACCAGGATTCATGGCCATATAGTGATCAAACAGAATCTCTCCTTCACTGACCTGCACACCTTTGATCTTAATAATATACTGATTCGGATTCAGCTGTATGTTGTCCCGCAGACGGATAATCGGCACGACCGTACCAAGCTCCAACGCGATCTGACGCCGGATCATGACAACGCGGTCTAACAGGTCGCCTCCCTGATTGACGTCCGCAAGCGGAATGATTCCATAACCGAATTCCAGCTCGATCGGATCTACCTGCAGCAGCGAGGTAACATTCTCCGGCTGTCTGATTTCCTCGGCCGCCGCTTCTTCCTCGTCCGCTTCATGCTCAATCTCTGCCGTCTCGATCGTACCAGCCATGACTCTTCCCGCCACAATAAATACCATGCCCAATCCCACAAACACAACAGAATTAAGCGGCGTAATCACACCAAGAAGCGCCATGACCGCCCCCACAAGATACAAAACCTTCGGTACGCCAAACAACTGTCCCACCAGGACAGCGCCAAAATCAGCGTCCTTCGATCCCTTCGTAACCAGAATACCGGTTGATAAGGAGATCAGCAGAGACGGAATCTGGCTAACCAGTCCGTCACCGATCGTCAGAATCGTGAAAGTTGACAAGGCGTCATTCAATTCCATGCCCTGCCGCCAGACCCCCATGGCAATACCGCCAATGATATTGACAACCGTGATGATAAGACCAGCCGTTGCATCTCCTTTAACATACTTTACCGCACCGTCCATGGATCCGAAGAAACTGGATTCTTCCTGTATCTTCTCACGTCTCTTCTTCGCCTCTGCATCCGTGATGGCTCCTGTGTTCAGGTCGGCATCAATCGCCATCTGTTTACCAGGCATAGCATCCAAGGTGAATCTGGCAGTTACCTCAGCCACACGCTCAGAACCCTTATTGATGATCATAAACTGCACAAGGATCAGAATGATAAAAACAATACAGCCTACCACAAGGTCATTGCCGCCCACATACTGTCCAAAAGTCCGCACGACATTACCCGGATCACCGGTTGTTAAGATTAATTTCGTCGAAGAGACGTTTAAAGCGATCCGAAAGATCGTCGTGAAAAGCAGAATGGTCGGGAAATATGACATTTTCAGCACTTCATTGGCAAACATACATCCAAACAGAACCGTGAAAGCCACCGCAATATTACACGCCAGCAGAACATCCAGAAGTCCTGAAGGAATGGGCACGATCAACATGATAAACGCAGAGAGCACATATGCGGTCACGCCCAGATCAGCCGTCTTCATCTTTCCCATAACTGCTATTTCTCCTTTCCTTATCTATAAATTCTCAAACCAGAAGGATGCCCGTTTCTCTAAACACGTCCCTGCAGATGATATACAAAAGCAAGTACTTCCGCTACGGCTTGATACAGTTCCGGCGGCACAATGCCGCCCACATCCACATTCGCATATAACATACGGGCAAGCGGTTTATTCTCAACAATTTCGATATGATTCTCTTTCGCTGACTCCTTGATCTTCTGCGCCAGATAGTCAGCGCCTTTGGCTACTACATAAGGAGCATCATAGATCTGCGGATCATACTTGATCGCCACCGCATAGTGCGTCGGGTTTGTGATGACCACATCCGCCTGCGGAAGCTGCTGCATCATACGGCGTCTGGATGCCTCCTGCATTCTCTGCCGCTGTTTGCTCTTAACCTGCGGATCACCTTCCTGATTCTTATATTCATCCTTCACTTCCTGCTTGGTCATCTTCATGTCTTTCTTGAACTTCACTTTCTGATAGACATAATCAAGCACCGCAATGATCATATAGAAAAGGGATATGCGAATCCCCAGATTCATTACCAGCCGTCCTACCTGAAGAATCCCCTGGTTAAGAGTCATATCATAGAACAGATAAAGCGGCGGCATATTTTTCTTCAGATAAGAGTAAACGACATAACCGATCAGGCTCAGTTTCAGAAGCGCCTTGATCAGTTCCACCAGAGAATTGATCGAAAAGAAACGCTTAAATCCGTTAACCGGATTCAATTTATTGAACTTCGGCTGCAGCGGTTTCGTCGTTGGTTTCCATTTGACCTGTATGACATTGGTCACAAACGCCACCAGAAAACCGACTAACAGAAAGGGCGCCATAATCATTACGACCCGAAGCATCGATTGCGTAAAAAGCGTCTGGAAAGTCTTCTCCTGCACATAGCCGTCATACAGCTTAATGCATTCCGGAATCTTAGAATAAACGTCATACATATTCCCCGTAAAGAAGATGCCCATATATTCTACCCACAAGTAGAGCAGAATAAAAAAAGTAAGCAGTTCAAACGCGCTGGTCACTTCCTTGCTCTTGGCAACCTGCCCTTCTTTTCTGGCATCCTGCAGTTTCTTGGCTGTAGGCTCTTCTGTTTTCTCTCCGCCCGGTCCATCTTTGGCAAAGAATTGGAGATTATACTCTAGTATCACGTCATCCCCTCCACAAAGGATACGATCATCCGTTTCATCCCTTCAAATACATAATCCGCTGCACTTGGCAGCATTCTGGTCGTCAAAAATAAGATTCCTAACCCCGCCAAGACCTTAAGCTGCATACCGACAGCAAACATATTAAGCTGTGGAGACACCTTGGCAAGGACGCCAAGAATACAGTTTAACAGTATCATGGTGCAGAAAATCGGAAGAATGATGCGGAATCCCATCACCAGATAATCTCCTAAAAAGGTGACCACGGACTCAAACAGGGACTCCGACCGAAATACTGCCCCATTTACAGGAATCAAAGTAAAACTATCAATAAGGGCACGCAGAAGATACTGGTACATGCCTGTTATCATCAAAAACAGAGTGAAAATATACTGATAAAACACACCGGTAAAAGTAGCCTGCTGTCTGGTCGTCGGATCCATCAAAGAAACCATGGAAATACCAATCTCCATATCCGCCACACTGCCTGCAAGGGAAGTCACGGTCGTACAAATCTGCGCTCCCCAGCCAATCAGGAAACCGGTCAACGCCTCTTTCATCACGATCACCGCATACCCCAACAGCGTATTGTACACTACCTCATTGCGGGCGACCCCTGTATAAACCAGATAACTCAAGAAAATACTGAAGCCCACCCGGATCATTCTGGGCGTATTGCTCATCGAAAAAAAAGGCGCTGCATAGACAAAGCAGGTGATCCGAACGAGAACAAGCAAAAAATATTCTAAATCCGCATAAGTAAAGGTAATATCTATCATATTCCCACTCGCTCTACCTGATGTATAGGTTAAAATCGGACCAGAGACTGGTCATAAATTCAACCATATTGTTCATAATCCAATGGCCCATAACGATCAATGCCAGAAAAATGGCGAGTATCTTCGGAACAAACGTCAAAGTCTGTTCCTGAATGGATGTCACCGTCTGAAAAATACTGACGAGCAGACCTACGCACAACGAAACAAGCAGTAAAGGCGCTGCACATTTAATGATCGTATAGATTGCCGTTGAGGCAATGGCTGTGACGTCGTCAATAACCATATCTGCTCTCCTTTCCAAAGGCATGTCATGCACGCTTTCGCCATAAACAATCAATGATAAAAGCTTTCCACCAGATTCTTAATAATCAGATACCATCCGTCCGCCAGAACAAACAATAAAATCTTAAACGGCATCGAAATCGTCGTGGGCGGCAGCATCATCATACCCATACTCATCAATGTGGAGGCCACCACCATATCGATCACAATAAAAGGAATGTAGATGATAAAGCCAATGATAAATGCTGTCCTCAGCTCGCTGATGATAAAACTTGGAACAAGCACGCTCATCGGAATATCTTCCAGCTCACCACTCCACTCTAACCGGTTGATACTCATAAAAAGGCTCACGTCTTTCTTCTGCGTCTGCCCATACATAAAGGTTCTGAGCGGTTCGGCAGCCTTCGTGAGTGCCTCCTCATTGGTCAACTCCCCTGCTTCATAGGGAACGACCGCTTCATTATAAATACTTGTCAGCGTCGGCTGCATAATAAAGAACGTCAAAAAGAGCGCAATACCTATTAAAACTGTATTAGGCGGCGCTGTCTGTGTATTGAGTGCCTGCCTCGTAAAGTGCAGAACAATGATAATTCTGGTAAACGAGGTCAACATGATAATCAGTGACGGCGCGATCGCAATCAATGTCAGTATGATTAAAATGCGCAGTGCACCATTCACGCTGCCATTTCCGTTATCGTATGTAACCGTCACCGTATTGGCTATATTCAGTTCTGCTAATTCATCGGCATCCTGTGATGTTCCGGGTTCCCTTATATTCGTCCTCTCCTGCTCCGTTCCCGTGAGATTGGAGTCCCTGTAGGGCGTATCAAGGGATGCATAAGCCGCCGTCCCAAACCCGATATACAGTATGCCTGCCAAAAACAGCAGGCATACTAACTTTGCCAAATGATATCCGGAAAAATGTCTCTTCATTCGTCTCGCCCATCTTCTTTTTCCAGAATAGTCTTTTTTTGCATTTTATCCAAAATGTTTTTAAAACTCATGGCCTTAGGCACACTCCCATCAGACAAAATCAGATCCTGTTCAGAAATCTCTGTTAACATTGTAACAGTATCTTTGCAAATTGCTACTGCCAAATATTTCTGCCCTATACGGAGAATCTGGATATACTTATTGCCGGTCAGGCCAATCGTCTCCACCACTTCCAGATTCGCATTGGAAACCCTGCCTTTCTGATATCCAGCCACCCACCTTGTAACAAAATAAGTGACTGTCAGCACAAACAAAAACAGGATCAGCACAGTCATAAACTGCATGTAGGAATCTGCCGTTTCGGATATTGTAAGCAGCATTATCCCACTACCTTTTTCACAGCCTCTATCACACGGTCTGCCTGGAACGGCTTCACAATAAAGTCCTTCGCGCCGGACTGGATCGATTCGATAACCATAGCCTGCTGGCCCATTGCCGAACACATAATAACCATAGCGCCCGGATCAGACTCTTTGATCTTCTTTAACGCCTGGATTCCATCCATCTCAGGCATCGTGATGTCCATCAATACCAAATCCGGCTTGAGAACATTATACTGTTCAACCGCTTTCGCACCGTTCTCGGCTTCTCCAGCCACATTATACCCGTTCTTCGTCAGGATATCCTTGATCATCATACGCATGAACGCCGCATCATCACATATCAAAATATTCTTTGCCATCTCTCTTCTCCCATCATAAATTATTTAATGATTTCTGTTACACGAACTCCGAAACTCTCCTCGATTACAACAACTTCACCCTTAGCAACAAGCTTGCCGTTCACCAGTATATCTATCGGTTCACCGGCAATCTTATCAAGCTCTATGATCGTTCCCGGCGTGAAGTCCAGAATTTCCGCTATGGATTTGGATGTCCTGCCCAGTTCTACCGTCACTTCAAGCGGCACATCCTTGATCAGTCCAATATTCTCCTGTCCCTGCATCGCACTGCCGTCTTTGGAAAAACTCTGGAATTGTGCAGGCTGAATATTCATGTTAGGCATCATCTGCATCTGCGGCATTCCCATTCCCATTTGCATTTGCGGCATTCCCATTCCCATCTGCATCTGCGGCATCCCCATCTGCATTTGGTTCATTCCCATCTGATTCATGTCCATTCCCATCTGTGGCATTCCCATTCCCATCTGCATCTGCGGCATTCCCATTCCCATTTGGTTCATTCCCATCTGATTCATGTCCATCTGGGGCGCTGCAGCCGCCTGAGGCGCTGCCTGCGGTACGGGTTCAGATGCTGTATCACCTAATTGATTCTTTAAGAAAGTATCACATAATTCTTTCGCAAAATCGATTGGATATAATTGCATGATCGAGGAATCCACCAAGTCATCGATCTGCATTCGAAACGCAATCTTCACAAAAACATCTGACAGGAACGGTGCTATCTCACCACCGGATTTAAACGTAGACAAATCCACGAAACTCGCCTCCGGCGGACTGATATCTATCATCTTATCAAGCATCGTAGACAGTGAAGTCGCCGAAGAACCCATCATCTGATTCATCGCTTCTGAGATCGCACTCAAATGCAGCTCTCCCAGCTCACCGTCTGTATTACTTCCATCTCCACCCATCATCAAGTCTGTGATGACTTTGACGTCAGGCTCTTTCAGCACCAGTATATTGGAACCGTCCAGCCCGACCGTATATTTAATCTGTATAAACACACAGGGCTTCTCATAATCCCGTAACACAGTCTCCCATTTCGCCAACGTTACAACAGGGGTTGTAATATTGACCCTGCGGTTAACGAGAGAGGACAACGTTGTGGCAGAGGAACCCATACTGATATTGGCTACCTCTCCTATGGCATCCTTCTCCATCGCCGACAGAACAGAATCATCCACCTCACTGTCCGTCTGCGGTTCCGGAGCAGGGGACGTAGATTCGGCCGGTGTACTTCCATCATTCGGCGTATCCATACCGCTTAAGAGTGCATTTATTTCATCTTGTGATAACATTCCGTCCATGCTTCTATTCCTCCTCTCTGATTACTGACGTCACACGCACAGCATATTTGTCCTTGCTTGACCCCGGCAATGCGGCAAACTTCTCAATATTTCCAACATATACCTTCAGATCCTGCTCCACATCAGTATTCAGTCGTATGATATCCCCTACCTGTATATTGACAAAATCCGTAACGGCGATCTCTGTCTTTCCTAACACTGCCCGGACCGGAACATCCACCCGTTTGATCAATGCCTCAATATATTCCTCAAACTCATCTTCCTTCTTCTCCTGCATGTTCGCATACCAGTACTTGGTATTCAACCTGTCCATGACACTTTCCAGTGTAAAGAAAGGAAGGCAGATATTCATGAAACCTTCAACATCACCTATCTTCATATTGAGCGTGACAATCGCGATCATATCATTCGGCGCAATCATCTGCGCGAACTGTGAGTTCGTCTCAATCCTCTCCAGGACAGGATTGACATCCATCACATTCTTCCATGGCTCCCGCATGAGCTGCATGCATACCACCATCATCTTCTCCACAATCGTCAACTCTATTTCTGTAAAATCCCTGTTCTTATCAAGCGGAGCGCCTTCACCGCCAAGCATCCTGTCGATCATTGCATACCCCAGCCGCGTAGCCATCTCTACAATAATCGTTCCACCCAGTGGCTGAAAATTGACCACACCCAGAATAACCGGATTAAAAAGTGCATTGGTAAATTCCGAGAAAACGATCGCCTCAGCGCTCGATACGGAAACCTGTACACTCTTTCTGAGATATACCGGAAGGCTTGTGGACAGCAGCCGGCTGTAATGCTCATATATGACCTCAAGCGTTCGCAAGTGTTCTTTGGAAAACTTGGTCGGCCTCCTGAAGTCATAATTCTTCACCTGCTTATCATTGGCCTCGCTCATTTCTTCTGCATCTATTTCGCCGCTGCTTAACGCCGCCAATAGACTGTCAATCTCATTTTGAGACAGTACCTCTCCCACGCAAGTTCACCTCCTGTGGCACTATTTCAGAAATTATTGAATCATAATGTCACTAAACGCCACACTAAAGACAAACTCTGAATCAAACATCGTCTGAATCCGCTCCAATATCTCGCTCTTGATAGTGTCCTGATTATTTCTCGCATCATCTGCCGAATATCTTGAAATAACATCTGTAATTTCACTCTTGATCAGGCTTTCCTTCTCCGCTAATGCCTCTCCATAAGTCTTATAGTCCTTATCCTTTGTGTTCATGGATAAAGTGATCGAACCGACGAAGAAATGCTGTTTGCCCTCCTCGTCCGCCTGAAGCTCGATTGTCATCTCAGCAATATCATAAGTTGCAATATCAGCCATTGGTATCGCTGTCTTCCCGGCATCACCCCTGGCTGTCAGCTCCAGATTTAAAGCCCTCGTAATATTATCCACAAGCGCCGACGTCTTTCTGGCCGTTCCTGTTACGCTGAACATCATGATCGCTGTCAATACTATATTTACGATCAACAGGGCCAAAATAATAACGGAAATCAGATTTTTCTTCATGACTGTATTGTTCTCCTTTATTTTGTTTATATTGTATTCCAGTTAAGAAATCTTGATTTATTCTAATAAGAACTGAGCGAATTATAGATTTTGATCTCAACACGCCTGTTTCTTGTTCTGCCTTCCGGAGTCGCATTATCCGCAACCGGAACATATTCGCCCCTGCCCGCATGCTTGACCCTCGCCGGATCCAGATTCGTGACAGAAAGCAGATAATCAAACACCGACAGCGCGCGTCCGGAACTCAATTCATCATTGTTAGAATATTTTGCGCCTGACATTGGTACATTGTCGGTATGTCCTTCAATCTCAATCGTACCCTCGGCATACCGTTCCAGAACAATACCAACCTGGTCAAGAACCGGCTTCGCTTCCTCTTTGAGAAGTGTGCTTCCAGAGTCAAACAAAAGCGCTCCCTTCAAAGTAAGCTGCACATACTGGCTTGTGAAATCAATATCGATCTCACTGCCCAGATCTTTCTCGTCAACAGCTTCCTGAATCTTCTCAGCCATCTCCTCCGATTCTTCCATCTTCGCTTCTTCCATCTTCTCCTGCACGTTAGCCAGGTCATCATCGACGATCTGTCCTTCGTCCATCTTGCCCGTGCTGTTAATATAATCATCCAGCTCATTGAGCTGGCTGACGCCGTTACTGATCAATATGCCGTCGCCGATCGCCGTTGCACCGCCGTTCAAAACCGAGAAAGTCTGATTGAAAGACGCCACAACCTTTTCGTATTTCGCCGCATCGATCGAGGACATGGAAAAAAGCAATACAAAGAAGCAAAGCAACAGGTTCATCAGATCCGAGAATGTGGCCATCCACGCGGGTGAGCCCTTGGGTGCCTCTTCCTGCTTCTTCTTAGCCATTTATGCCTCACCTCCATCATCGCCCAACGAACCTCTGTCCTTCGGCGCCAGGAAGGATTTCAGTTTCTCCTCAATTACGCGAGGGTTCTCACCTGCCTGAATCGACAGAAGTCCTTCGATCTCTATCTCCTTCACCATCATCTCTTCCGCATTCTTACTCTTAAGCTTGGAAGACACGGGCGCACAGATCCAGTTCGCCAGCACGGAACCATAGAAAGTTGTGATCAAGGCCGTTGACATATTAGGACCGATCGATGCGAAATCCGACAGGTCTTTCAGCATGTTAATCAGACCGATCAGCGTACCGATCATACCCCAGGCAGGACCCATGGCGCCCAGGCCGTCCCAGAACCCCATCTTGTCTTTATGACGTTCTTCTACGCTTGCAAGTTCGGTCTCCATAATCGCGCGCACTAACTCAGGGTCTGTGCCGTCTACTACCAGCATAATACCCTTCTTTAAGAATTCATCCTCAATCTCACCCGCCGCTTCTTCCAGAGAAAGAAGTCCTTCTTTACGGGCAACATTAGAGAGATCTATGATCTTCTGGATAATTTCGGGAACATTCATCGATGACATCTTGAAAATAAGTCCGATGCTCTTCAGATTCGCTATAAAGTCCGGCATGGTGCAGCTCGCCATCATACAGCAGAAAGCTCCGCCGAAGGTAATCAAGGCTGAAGGCGCATGCAGGAAGCTCATTACCGCCGAAAAGTCCTTGCCAAATACCATACCGAAAATCATCAATACAAAACATACAACCAATCCTATAACTGAAGCTATATCCATCTGTACTCACCCGTCTTTACACTAATCTGCAAAAATATCCTTTCTATACGATTTTACTAAATTTTTTATCTCTTGTCTACTTTCTTTTACAATTAATTTTCGCCCTGTCGTAAAGGATAAGACCGTATCCGGCGTCTCCTCCGCCAGCTCCAGCAGATCCGGATTGATCAGAACTTTTACACCGTTGATCTTCGTAACTTCTATCATCTCCCTGCCCTCACATCCTTCCCTTTTACACTCTATGCCCCAATAAAACACTTCCCTGTGAACACATTCAACTTTACAATTTTATCACATATTTCCGGAAACTGCAAAGCAAATAAAAGCTTTGCCGGGAATTTATCCATTTCTGAACAAAAATATAGCATACACGTCCGGAAACTTACAGAAGGGACTCCCTCTGTTCAGAAAGTCCCTTCCGAAAATATTCAAAAATTCAACTCTGTCTTATGACTATCTCTTCAGATTAACAAGTTCTTCCAGCAAAGTGTCAGACACCGTGATGATACGGCTGTTCGCCTGGAAACCACGCTGTGTGGTGATCATCGTCGTAAACTCGCCTGAAAGATCCACGTTACTCATCTCCAGCACGCCGGATGTCATCTGCCCGCCGTTGGCTGTGATATCTGTACCGACGCCATTGAACTCACCTGAGTTCTGTGTCGCAGAATACAGATTGTTGCCGGCTTTCGAAAGACCTGATGGATTGGCGAACTCTGCCACCGCAATCTGTCCTAACAATTTCGTAAGACCATTGTCATAATATGCCGTGATCCGTCCGTCCTGCCCTACTTCAATACCATTCAGCTCACCCTGCTTACGGCCTGCGCCGATGGTGCTGGACTCTTTGGAACCATTTAACATCTCCAGGGTAGACATGCCGCCGTTACCAAAATTATTGATTGACGAGAAGTCGATATCAATGTTAGTAAACTGGCTTAAGTCTATATTCTTTCCATCCATGGAGGAAGCGGAACTGTTAAAGGTCAGCATCGCCGAATTCTGGCCCTGGCCTCCGATATAGGAGAATTTACCCTTACTGTCAAAGACAATCATGTTGCCCTTATTGTTTTCCGTCATATTAATCTGTGCAGAACCGTCCGGGCCCACGAAATCGATGGTATAGAACTTTCCGTCGCCATCCTTAACATGATATACCTGCTCCAAGATCGCCGCCTGGTTCGCCTCAGTGTTCTCCAGCGTCACGCCAAAGTTATTGTTGCCATCATAGACAGCATCCATCGTCGATTCAAACTTTGCATCAAAACTGATGGTGATATTCTCCGGCGGATCGCCTTTTGTCACTTTGACATTCTCTACGCTTTCAAGGCCCTTCATACTCTTGAGTGCATTGCCCCATGCCGTATCATCTGTTATCTCCACGGGCTTCCCATCTGCACCCTTCATGAAGTAAGCTCCCTTGTCTGTATCATAGATCAGATTATAGGGCGCCGACTCTAACTGTGCCTTGGTTAATGTCACCTCGCCTGTTACCGTAATCTCCTGTCCCTGCGTAATGTTTGCTGTCGCACCCGCCGCCGGATTTGTAACCTTAACGTTATCGCCTGCCGCTACCACCATGGCATTGCCGCTGAAGTCCTTCAGGATCTCTTCCAGCGCCATGTTGATCGTAAAGCTGTTACTTGCCTGATCATACTTCGCATTGGGATCCATCGTGTACTTGCTGGTCGTGATCTTATTCTCCGAAGAGCCAAACGTCGCGATCTGCTCAATATTGTTCAATCCATACAGCTTCACAAGGGAAATTCCGTCCGGATCGAGAATATCATCCAACTGTACCCGGAATCTGTCCTCTTCTCCCACTCCGTGGAAGCTGAACTTCGCCGTATACTGGTAACCCTGTGCATCGAAGAATGTCATCGTGCGGATCAAACCATCCGGGCTGTTTAACTTCGTATCTTTCTTATCCAAAATACCGGACACATATCCATTTGTCGTCCATTCAGGATCAGAATTCAGGTTGTCTGGATGCATCACAGTCAACGCAGATACGATATCCTGTCTGATATCGCCTGTAGCCGGATCCACCTGCCATCCCATAACCGTATAACCAGTGTTGGCCATAACCAGATTACCCGCACCGTCCACGGTGAAGGAACCGTCTCTTGTAAAGAAATTCTGGGAACCGTCGCTTACTACGAAGAAGGCGTCGCCCTCAATCATAATGTCCCAAGGGTTGTTGGTTGACTGCGCGGAACCCTGCTGTGCAATCGCTGTGGAGATCGCGCCTGTCTTAGATCCCAGACCGATCTGTCTGGGGTTGATGCCGCCCCGTCCGGTAGCCGCATTCGCACCGGACGCCGCCTGTGTCGTCTGGTACAGCAGATCGCTGAATACCATATTCTGTGACTTGTATGCCGTCGTATTAACGTTGGCAATGTTGTTACCGATAACGTCCATTCTCGTCTGGTGTGTCTTAAGACCTGCTACACCAGAGAACAATGATCTCATCATAGTGAAATGACCTCCTTATATCTGGGTTGAACCGTCTGCCCATTCTGTCAGTCATGGGCACAAGCCTCCATAAAAGGTCCGGCTTTACATAATAACGGCTCCATCAATATTAGTAAATACATTTTCGTTGGTCTCTGCCTGATCCATCGCCGTGATCACCGTCTGATTCGGTACATTCACGATAAAAGCCAGTGAATCGACAATAACCAGTGATTCATTAATCCCCTTCGCACCCGCTTTGGCTGCCCCCATATTCAGACGTTCTACCTGCTCTTTCGTCAACTCAATATTTCTGTCAACTAAGCGGTTCGCCGCATGTTTGGAGAATCTGACTTCTCCTTCTTTGCGTATGCCGTCTGTCTTGCCTGACAGGATATCCTGAAAGCTCAGGCCATTCTGTTTTGGGCTTTCTGTCTGCTGCCTGCCCGGATTTAAATACTGATCCTGCAGCCGCTCTATGGAAAGGAACTGATTCCCTTGAATCTTCATATTCTCTCTCCTCCTTGAGATGACCGCCGCCTCCGGCTACGATTCATCGGCAGATCCGTCTGCCTCCTACACCTCATCAGTTTTGCCTTCGTCGCCCTCTCCGTCGTCGTCCGTTTCACCGTCACCCTCTTCGCCGCCTGCGACCTTGACGATGTCTTTCATCTTATCGATATACTTCTGCGCCTTTTCCAGATCTTCATCTGTCATGAAGGATCTCTCATACTCATTCATGCTGTTTAAGATCTTCTCAAGCTTCTCCACATTCTCCTGATCAGCAATCGACAGGATCCCGATCTCCGGAAGCTTTCTGAAAACAGTTAAGAACTCTGCGCCCTTCTTGTAAGCTTCCAGGTATTTCTTATCTGCTACCGTATCCAGATCATCCAGCGCATAAGGTTCTCCGCCGATCGATAAGTACGCTTTGCCGCTCTCATAGATCACATAATCTACGTTGCCCTGCACTGTTTTGGTTCTGCCTGAGCTGTCTGTCACCTTCATCATAACCGTCTGGCCTACCAGGGAAGATGCTCTGGAAAGCTCCAGTGTTGCGCTCATGTTCTGCATCTGCTCCAACTCAGAGAACGTTGCAAACTGTGAAATATACTCTGTGTTTGAAGTCGGCTCCAACGGATCCTGGTATTTCATCTGCGCTACCAGAAGCTGCAGGAATGCGTCTTTATCCAGACTGGAATTCCCTGTCTTCTTGATCTTATCCTTCGCCATAGACTGCACTGATGTGTTGTCTACGAATTTGCCGTCTTTTACTTCCTGTATTACGCCCATTTCTTCGCTCCTTTCTTATGCCGTATAATCTACCGTGCTGCCACTCGCCCGCATCATTTCCACTGCAATACGCTCAGAATCTTCCATCTCTCCCAGCTCTTCTTCCTCTTCGAGCTGATCTAAGTTGATCTGTCTCCTGCCTTTGTGGGCCTTCGCCTGCTCCTGACCCGCATTCTCACTATCCTGTGAAAACTGCTGTCCATAAGCATGATTGGCAACGGTAACTTCTACCGCATCTACTTTAATGCCTTGTTCTTCGAACTGGTTCTTAAGCTGGATCAGTTGTGTCTCGATCACTGCGCGGACCGCTTCATTCTGCGTTGTAAAATGCGCTGTGAGCCCTCCGTCTTTCGCCATGATCTGTACATTCACCGTACCTAAGCTGGCCGGATGCAGCTGCAGCTCCATCGTCTGCGTGTCGGCCTTCAAGTTGATCTTCATGTACTCCACGATCTGGTTCATGATCTCTTCCGTCTGAAACGACCGATATTCCACATTGGCAGTCTCTGACACATCTGAAGTCTCCGCCGGTGTTTCCAGCATCTGCAGAAAAGCATTGCCCGCGCTTCCTTCTTTGCCATTATCTGCGGAAGCATTTCTGTGCTGCATCTTCTCACCGTCTGCCGCCTGTGTCTTTGCCGTTCCCGTCACAGCTTCCTGTACGCTGCTGTTCCCGCTCTCGTCGTCCACGGTCACCTTCATCTGCACTGTCTCACCGTCTTTCTGTACAGACACAGTATAATCCTTCATGCCTTCCAGATTTACTTCCGGCGTCTCCTGCATAAGAGTTCCCTCTGCCGCCTCTGACTTCTCCGCTTCCGAGATCATCTGCTTTAACAGGGCGTCCAGCTCTTCTTCACTCAGTCCAAGCTCTGCTTGTAACTCTTCAAGACTGGTTTCTACGACACCGAGAAGATCCTGTAAATTCCCATAGAGCGCAGCGTCTGTCAAAAGAGAAAGCTCATCTGTGTTCCCGGACAATACCAGCAAAAGCTGTTTAAGGTTATCGGTATCAAATAACTGCATTGCGGTAAGCCCTAAGACCGACATCGCCTCTTCTACTTCTTCCGGTGTCATACCCATCTCTTCCGCAATATCTTCGACCAGTTCTTCTCCGGATTTCTCCAATTTCTCTGAGACATCGTCCGAGATTCCCATCTTGTCTCCGGATCCAGTGTCTTTGGCGACATTTCCATCCGGATCCTTCTGGATCTTATCGCCTGTCTGGTCTGCTTCCTGTACCCCTGTCTTGTTCGCCGCAATCTCCTGTTTCACCGGACTGGCCGGAACTACTGTCTGACTTGTCAGCGGACTCCCGGCAGATACCTCTGCCTGTATGGGATCGGCTTTACCATTCACCCTCGCCATGAACTGTTCAAAATCCCCTTTTGCTCCCTCATTCGACATGCTTCCTGCAGCGTCCGCACGTCCTGTGCCATAAGCGAGCAGGGCGTTTACATTGTTAACAGTCATACTCTTTCCTCCTTTCTTCAATTATCAAGGTTCTATGGTCCGTATCTGCTTTGGGACCTCTATATATAATGCATAAACCAGAAGCTCCTGTTTCTCCCGGCCATGCAGTATATATCACACTGATACTGCCTGTCAAAACTGTTTCCTGCGATGACGCGCCAGCCCAATACCCATGTATCATTCTGTCCTCCTGTGACGGCACGCATCTGCTATTTTATATATCGGCAGTTTTCTCTTCCTTCATAAGATTCGAATGTCAAAACCCGGCATCGGACCGGAATTCTGATCCCCGTAAGTCTTTCCCCGGCGTCCGGATGTTCTCTCATCCTTTCTTTACGAATCGGGATCCATGATCCTTGTGATCCTGGCCGCCGTCTCGGCGTCCATAGCGCCCAGAATATTTCCCCGGTCCTGTGCGCTCATCTGGTCTAAAATCCTTGCAACCAGATCCAGATCGTCCGTCATCGTCTCGAAAATCGCTGCCGCCTGCTTCGGCTTCATCTCCACATAAGTCTGCGCATACTCCTGTGCTTCCTTATCCTCTTCGATCTGTTGGACAACCTGCTTATATAAATATTCCGCTGTCGTGGGATCCATTGACTCATAATACTTCTGGTATTCCTCTGCGCCAGGTCCCTTCTCCGCGTAGACCACCTCATTATAGAACTCTGTTCTGATCCTGTCGAAATCAACCTGTGCGTCTTCAAAGGTCTGCAGTCTCTCAATCTCTGCACGCAGCTGGTCCATCTCCTCCAAATCACTGTTGCTGGCAGACTGTGCGCGTTCCAGTTCTAATTCCAATTCTGTGATATAATCCACCGCATCCCGCAGACTTGTGTAGCCGCCATAGGACTCTTCTTCCTCCAGCGAAGCTGTCGCCTCCTCCGGAAGGATCTTATTGATCACCGGTACATCTTTCAGCACCGGAGCCAGTACGTTCGAACCAAATCCGCCCACATCCAATTTCACAAGCAGACACAGGATTGCCAGCCAGATTACAACAATAACAACCGTTACCAAAAATACAGAAATACCGCCCGGCTCATCGTCACCGGCAATCTGATCCGACAGTTCTCTGGCACGCTGCTTCGCTTCCTTCTTCTGCGCCTTTTGTTCCGCTTTTAATTTCTTGCGCTCTTCCTTTAACTTTTTCCTATCTACCTCAGCATCTGCCCCGGTATTTCCATTCACAAGTTCTTCTGCCATGACTGCTCCCCTTTAACTTTGTTACGCTGCCCATAGGTATAACTGGTCAGTTCATCCACCGCCTTATGTTCTGCAGCATTCTCTTCCCGCACAAACTCCACGAAAGCTTTCTCCCGCAGTTTCTCATGCATCTTGCGTTCCTGCATGACCTCCTGCAGCTTCTTTCTGGCTTCCTCTACGGCATTCTCTGCATGCGCCACCTGCCCGCGCTGCTCTTCTATCATTTTATCCATGATCAACATGGCGTTTCTGTTGTCTTTTAGATCCATAATATGCAGCTTATCGCTGCGCATCCTGCGTCCTTCCTCCAGATAGGCCGCTTTCCTGTCAAGCAATCCCTGCAGCTTCTCTTCTTCCTGGTTCAAACGCATCTGCGCCCTGCCCAGTTCCATCTTGGCCTGATTCTCCAACTGATATTGAATATTCAGAAGACTCTGCATGCGATATACGAATTTTGCCATGCCCGGTCACTCCCCGCTCTTTATCTGGTTCTCCCTGGCAGGCTCATTAAGGCTGTATGTCCGCCATAAACCCTACTGCGCAAAAAGATCCCGTAACAGATCAACTGCCTGCTCATAATCGTATTTGGCATCTACTTCCTGCATCAGATACTCATTGACTGCATCGATCTTAGCGATCGCATAGTCAATCTTGGGATTGCTTCCACTCTTATAAGCACCAATATTAATCAGATCCTCCGCTTCATTGTAAGTGGCCAGTACATTTTTCAGCTTACCGGCCAGCGTCTTGTGCTCCTTGTCTACGATCTGTGCCATACAGCGGGATATGCTCTGCAGGACATCGATCGCCGGATAATGGTTCTGGTGCGCCAGCTTACGGTTCAACATAATATGACCGTCCAGGATACTTCTGGCTGTGTCTGTGATCGGTTCATTCATATCGTCGCCATCTACTAAAACCGTATACAATCCCGTGATTGACCCCGTCTGTGCACATCCTGCCCTCTCAAGAAGCTTCGGCATCTCGGAATACACGCTGGGCGGATACCCCCTGGAAACCGGCGGCTCTCCGCTGGCCAGTCCGATTTCCCGCTGCGCCATGGAAAAACGCGTCAGGGAATCCATCATCAGCAGTACATCCTTGCCCTGATCCCTGAAATACTCTGCGATCGCTGTCGCCGTCTTGGCCGCCTTATTTCTCTCCAAAGCAGACTTGTCAGAAGTGGCCACGACCACCACGGAACGCTTCATGCCTTCTTCTCCCAGATCTCTCTCCACAAACTCGCGCACTTCTCTTCCGCGCTCCCCGATCAGAGCGATCACATTAATATCTGCTTTCGTATTGCGTGCAAACATCCCCATCAGTGTAGACTTACCGACACCAGACCCCGCAAAGATCCCGATACGCTGCCCTTTCCCCACAGTCATCAGTCCATCGATCGCCTTAACGCCCAAGGGCAGTACATCCGCAATAATCTTGCGGTCCATAGGATCGGGGGGCTGCGCTTCCACACTGTAAGAGATCCCCGGAAGATAGCTGCCGTCAATCCTGCCCAGACCGTCCAGTACTTTTCCCAACAGTTCATTACTGACGGGCACCGACAACGGCTCTCCCACATTCTCAACGATACAGCCCAAACCGATCCCATCTGTCTTATCACAGGGCATCAACAATGTCTTGCGGTCCTTAAATCCCACTACCTCTGCCATGATCGGTTTATACTCTTCCTGCGCCGGATATATTCTGCACAGATCCCCAAGCTTCGCCTCCGGTCCTGCCGACTCAATCGTCAGGCCAACCACATTCTCAACGCGTCCCTTCCTCTTAAAGAAAGTTTCCTCCGCTATTCTGCTGTATTTATCAAAATCAATCGTTGTCGTCATCAACTGTCATCAACCACTTTTATTCTTTATTCTTTGCTCCTAAGAGCGCTCATAGGATAACATACGCAATTTATTATTCAACTCCGTCAACTGTGTATCCACACCACAGTCAAATATGCCGCCATCCGTCTCGATCATACATTCCCCCCGTCCCAGCGTAAGATCTTCGATAATCTCAACGGTCCCTCTTCCGGCGGCAGCGCCCTCTGTAAGAGCCTGCTTCTGCATATTGACAAACGGATAGTCTTCCTTAGAAACGTGTACAATAAAAGTCCTGCTGCTCTCTACCTGCCTCAATGTGGAGTCTACCAAGTGCACCAGGATATCTCTATTGTCTGCCAGTCCAATTCCGAAGATATGGCTGTAAACTTCCGTAATCGTATCGATGAACCTTGGCTCCAGTTCGTCGATCAACTGCTCATACTCTGCTTCCAGCCGCCGTCTCTCGGCCATCACCTGCCTCTTCATCTCCTCTGCTTCCGAGACACCCTTCCGATAGCCTTCCTCGTAACCTTCTTTCTTCCCTTCTTCCATCGCCCAACGGCGCTTTGCTTCTATTTCATTCTGCGCTGCCGCATTCATCTCATCAATCTGCGCCTGCGCATCATCTAACATCTCCTGCGCCTGCGCTTTGATCTCTTCCAAGTCAGGCGCTTTCTCTGCTTTAATAATACCGCTGTCGTCGCTGTTATCCCGCAGGAGAGCGTCGATTGCCTCTCCGCCGAGGCCGCTCACAAATCCAGCTTCCTCCCCCTGCTCCAGCTCCATATTGCTGCTGGCTCTTCTGAGAGCCGCCTGTTCTTCGATCCGTTTCTCAACGAGAGCATTCGAATCAATCACATGCTTCTCATCTCCGGACACAACGACCCAGCTTGCTTTATATAGATTCCTAGACAACGATCTCGTCACCTCCACCTCTGGAGATCACAATCTCTGCAGAGTCTTCCAGTTTTCTGATAACATTTACGATCTTCTGCTGCGCTTCCTCTACATCCTTCATACGTACAGGGCCCATGAATTCCATGTCTTCCTTGATCATCGCTGCCAGACGCTTTGAAAGGTTATTAAAGATCGCATTCTGCACTTCCTCATTAGAACCTTTCAGGGCAGTCGCCAGATCACCGTTGTCTACATCACGCAGCACACGCTGAATCGCTCTGTCGTCCAGAAGCAGGATATCTTCGAATACGAACATCTTCTTTCTGATCTCGTCTGCAAGTTCCGGCTCCTCGATCTCCAATGTCTCCATGATATGCTTCTCTGTTCCACGATCCACTGTATTCAAAATCTCTACGACAGCATCCACGCCGCCGATGATCGTGTAGTCCTGATTTACTAAAGAGGACAGCTTGGATTCCAGCACTTTCTCCACTTCCTTGATCACCTCCGGGCTGGTCCTGTCCATGATTGCAATACGCCTTGCCACATCAGCCTGCCTGTCTGGCGGTAACGCTGACAGGATCAGGGCGGACTGTGACGCAGACAGATAAGACAAAATCAAAGCAATCGTCTGCGGATGTTCATCCTGAATAAAGTTAAGCAGCTGCGACGCATCGGTCTTCCTGATAAACTCGAACGGTTTTACCTGTAGGGACGCCGTCAGCTTGCCAATCACATCCATTGCCTTGTCTGCACCAAAAGACTTCTCCAGAAGTTCCTTCGCATAGTTGATACCGCCTTCTGCGATATACTGCTGTGCCAGACATACCTGATAAAACTCGGAAATGACTTCATCCTTCAGCTTCGGTGTAATATTTCTGGTATTGGCAATCTCTAAGGTCAGTTCCTCTATCTCTTCTTCCTTCAGATGTTTAAAAACGTTAGCAGATCTCTCTGGCCCCAGGGCGATCAACAGAATCGCCGCCTTCTGAAGTCCACTGACATTTTCAGACTCCTTCCCCATTTAACTTACCCCCAGTCCTCATTCAACCAGTTGCGCAGCAGATTCGCTGCAGCCTCCGGATTCTCATCTACGAATTTATTGATCAGCTTTCTTTCCTCTGATTCATTCTCTACCATAATATCTTCTAACTGCATCTCAGGATTGGACTGCAGCAGCGTCTCCACAGAGATCTCTTCCTCTTCCTCTGCATGCTTCTCGCCGCGCATACTTCTGAGTACGACAAAGGCAAGCAGTGCCAGGATCACGACGATCAACACGATCTGTATGATATCTGTCGCAGTAATGCTGGAACCTTCCGCATCAAAGAAAATATTCTCGCTGTAAGCTACCAGTGAAATGCTCTCTGCCGGGATTCCCGTGGCATTCGCCACTGCACCTGTCAGATCCTCTTCCACCTCGATCCTTGTACGCTCTGCATTGGCAAGTTTATACTCCTCCCAGGTAACGCCTTCCAGCTCTCCTCTTGTCCTTGCATCCTCCTCGCGCACAACATTATACCGGATCATGGACGCCATCAGAGAAGACTGGCCATAATCAATATATCCCGCCGGCGTCTTCCTGCTGGTGATCTCCTCATCAGGCAGAAATTTCCGAGATTCTTCAGAAGTGGAAGAATTCCCGCCGCCATTATCCGGCAGCACATAAGTAGAATCATCGTCATTGGAATCCGTGCCGGGAATTCCGGCCACAGTACTCTCATTCTCAGAACTGAAAACATTCTCCTCGGAAAGCATTCCTTCTGTACGCCCATCCGGCGCCGAGTATCTATGTATGGTCGATTCTGTGGTCGAGAAGTCCAATGCCAGGTTCGTAGCCACTTCCACATTATCAAATTGATTCGTTCCAAGCAGTACTTTGCGTACCTCGCCGATGACCAGCTTCTCCGCCTCAGCTTTCACAGAAAGCTGTGCATTTGCGGCGCCTGACACACTATAGTTATCGTCTCCGCTAAAGAGCATATTGCCATCAAAATCCATAATCACAATATGATCTGTCGTCTCATTGCCGATCGCCGTGGCGACTGCTCTTGCAAGCGCCGCCGAACTCTCTACGCTGAATTCGTCTTTCAGTTCCAGCAGCACCCAGGCATAAGCTTCCTCGTCCGTTGCAAGCAGCGTGCCGTCATTCTCCGGAATATTGAGCTTGACTCTGGCCGTCTTGATCGCCGAGAAATTCTCAATCATATCTCTTGCCAGATAATCCTGCAGATATACTACATTTTTCTTCTGTTTGTCAGACTCTGTCGTGGAAAAACTCCCCTCCGTCACCTTATCGATCGTATAGCCTGCCGCCTGAATGTTATTGGAATTGAGAAGCATACGCGCGTTCGCCTGCTGATCCTTCAAGATCCGAAAAGTCAGTGCATCATCCGAAACAGTATACTTCATGTTCTCGCCATCTAACAGCTCCTTGACTTCCGCCGCCTCGGCCGCCGTCTCACATTCCCGCAGCAGAACGTACTGCGGTTTCGTCAGCATCGTCACAACAGCAACAATTCCCACAATCACCACTGCCATACCGCAGATCAAAAGTGTCTTCTGTTTCGCTGTAAAACGATTCCACCACTCTAATATCCGATTTCCTAATTCTCTTAATTTGACTACTAATTTATCCACAGCAACTTATCTCCTTCAGCCTTCCCCTTATTCGCTCCGAAACCCTAGATCTGCATCTGAAGAAGTTCTCTGTAGGCGTCTAAAACCTTATCTCTGATCGCAACCGTATACTGCAGGGCAGTAGACGCCTTCTGTAACGCAATACTAAGATCATGCGCATTCTCGGTCTCCCCAAGCATCCACTTGACCTCCTCATTCTCCGCATCTGATAAATAACTGTTCGTCGTGTTCAGATTATCGATCGCCGTATGTAATAAACTCTCAAAGCCTGTCTCTTTATATGTGTCCGGTTTATTGGTAGCCGCACTCCTTGCTGCTTCTTTGACCGCCTCCGAAGACACGTTATGAAGCGCTGTAATATCCAAAGCCATCTCTCTTCCTCCAAATTATAAGGTGTCTATTCATATTACTGGTTATTTAACAGATTTAATCCCGTAGTTGCTATACTCTTGCTGGCATTGAATGCTGTTGCATTCGCCTGGTAAGCGCGGCTGGCATCAATCAGGTTCGTCATCTCGGTGATTGTGCTGACATTTGGATACATCACATAACCGTTCTCGTCCGCATCCGGATGAGAAGGGTCATATACCATATTGCCTTCCGTCCATGTATCTTCATAAACTCCCGTCACCTTAACGCCAGTGCCATTATAACGCCCTCTCGCCTTATTCAGCACCTGCCTGAACGGCGCCTGGGAATTCTTCTCTTCAAAAACTACCACTTTCCTGCGGTAAGGGGTTCCATCTTCTGTACGGGTTGTATTTGCATTGGCTACGTTCTGGGAAATGATATCCATACGGTAGCGCTCTGCCGTCATTCCTGTCGCATTAATGTCAAAAGCTGTAAACAGTCCCATCGTTCTCTCTCCTTATTCCCTCATTGCACGTCTCATACCAAAACAGCTGTTATTTCATGACCATCTGCAGATTCTTAAACTCCTGTCTGATCGCTGCCGACAATCCCTGGTACACGATCTGGTTCTTCGCCAGATACACGCCCTCTGTATCCGGATCCACATTATTGCCATCGATCCGGTAAGAATATCCGGAATAGTCGCTGAACGTAACCGGTCTTAACCGGCCAAGATTCCGGTTCAGTCCGGACATCTTCGCATCCATGGATGTATATCTTGACTGCCCCAGCGCCTGTGCAAGCTGAGAAGCAAAATCCACGTCACTCCGCTTAAATCCCGGTGTGTCGGCATTTGAGATATTATTGGAAATAACATCGTTGCGCAGCCACGAAGCATCCGCCGCCCTGTCTAATACATTGATATAATCAAACGCGTTCGTACTCGATAAGGTACTCATAACCACAGCCCTCCTAGTTTAATAGAATCCATACTTTATTATAAAGCTATTAAGAAAAAAAACAAGGTTTTTCGAGTCATTTTTCACAATTTGTTAACAGTAATATCTGGAATCAAACTTACAAAAAAAGGGAAAAGGATTCACATAGCTGTAAATCCGCATCCTTGTAAATCCTTTTACATTAGAAATTTCCTCTCTTTATTCATATGTGATCTGTGGGAATCAAAATCTTCCCTGTTCTTTCAGCTTCTCTACTTCATCAAACACGACATCATTCAACACCTTAATATAGGTGCCCTTCATTCCCGATGATCTCGATTCAATCACCCCGGCGCTCTCGAACTTACGCAGCGCATTGACAATGACAGAACGGGTGATCCCCACCTTATCCGCGATCTTGCTTGCCACAAGGATCCCCTCCATGCCGCCCAGCTCGTCGAATATATGTGTGATCGCCTCCATCTCTGAGAAAGACAATGTGCCGATGGCAGATTTCACAACCGCCAGCTTACGGTTCTCCTCCGCATTCTCCTCACTCACTGCGCGGAGCATCTCAAGCCCTACCACTGTGGTGCCATACTCACACAGGATAATATCATCGATATCATACTGTTCATTGCATTTGTACAGGAATAGCGTTCCCAGCCGTTCTCCCGATATCTCGATCGGTACAATGACCGCCCTGTACTTCTTCGTATCAATATTCTCGAACCCCAAAGTCTCCAGATTGACATTCTCTTTCGTGGACAGTACCGACAACAGCCTCTCATTTAGCATCGGATCGATAAAACCGCCCACATGGTCTACGATCAGTTCCATAATGGACTCCACCATATCCAGATCCCCGATGCCGAGCACCTTACCCTTCCTGCTGATCACAAGAACGTTAGAACCAAGAATATCCTTGAGTACATCACAGATATCATTGAACACGACCTTGCCTGAATTATTGTTGTGCAGAAGTTTCCCAATCTTTCTTGTCTTATCCAATAATTGAACGCTGCTCATGAACTTAACTCCTTATCCCCTGCCTGGGAAATCAGCATACCTCCCTGCGGCAAATCAGTTGTGAATCGTAACAAATACTTACACAATTCCAGATAAATTGATTTTATCACAACATTCGCGTATAATCAATGTCTTTTAAGCACATTTAGCATCATTTTGTTCACAATTTGGATTATTTTTACAGAATTTTCTGACATTCCAGAAAATTCATCTGCCTCTACGCCTCCTGCTTCTGCGCATCCTTGACAAATCCACAATTCTCATCTGAGCAGGCCAGCTTATTTCCCTTCTGCAGCATGATCGCGCCGCATCTGTCGCATCTGTCCTCCACAGGCTTCTGCCATACCATAAAGTCGCAGTCAGGATTGTCGATACAGCCGTAATATTTCCGGCCTTTCTTCGTCTTCTTTAACACAATATCCTTGCCGCACTTCGGACATGCCACGCCGATCTTCTCGAAATACGGCTTCGTATTACGGCACTCCGGGAAGCCAGGGCAGGCCAGGAATCTGCCATGTGGTCCATATTTGATGACCATCTGTCTGCCGCACAGGTCGCAGAATTCATCGGACAACTCATCTGCAATTTCCACTTCCTTAAGCTCCTTCTCAGCCTTATCTACCGCTTCCGCCAGATCAGGATAGAAGTTCGAGACGACTGTCTTCCATTTCACGCTTCCTTCTTCCACGCCGTCCAGCAGCGCTTCCATCGTAGCGGTAAAATTCACATCCACGATAGAAGGAAAGGCTTCCTTCATCATATTATTTACCACTTCTCCTAGTTCCGTCACATAGAGATTCTTGTTCTCCTTGACAATATATCTTCTGGCAAGGATCGTCGTGATCGTGGGCGCATACGTACTCGGACGCCCGATGCCTAACTCCTCCATAGCCCTGACTAAGGAAGCCTCCGTATAATGGGACGCCGGCTGGGTAAAGTGCTGTTTCTCGAAAAGCTGCTGTAAGGTCAGCTTTGTATCTTTTGTGATCCCTTTCACTAGGGTATTGTTTTCTTCTTTCTCTTCTTCTTCCGTATAAACGCTCATGAAACCGTCGAACTTCACTTTGGAAGCCGCAACGCTAAACCGCTGGCCCGCGGCATCAATCTTCACCGACGTCGTCTCATAGACAGCAGACGCCATCCGGCTTGCCACAAATCTTTTCCAGATCAACTGGTAGAGCCTGAACTGGTCTCTTGCCAAAGACTCCTTACTCTCCGACGGCGTCCTGTTTAAGTCCGTAGGACGGATCGCCTCATGGGCATCCTGGATCTTGGCGCCGCTCTTCTGCTCTTGTTCGGCCTTTGCTGCATAGTCCGTACCATACTTTGTTGTAACGAATTCCCTGGCTGCCTTCGCCGCCTCATCTGACACTCTGGTGGAATCTGTACGCAGATAGGTAATGATACCGCTCTCATATAGCTGCTGCGCGAGACGCATCGTCTTCTGCGTCGAAAAGTTCAGCACCTTGCTTGCTTCCTGCTGCAGTGTAGAGGTGGTAAAGGGCAGCGGCGCCTTCTTGACTCTCTCGCCATTCTTGACAGAAGACACCTGATATTCCGCCTGGTTTAACAGCTTTTTGACTGCCTCCAGTTCCTCCCTGGAGCCAATCGTTTTCTTCTCTTCTGTCGTCCCGTAATATTTGGCAAGTAACGGTTTCTTCTCCCCTGCCACAAGAAAAGACGCCTCTAATGTCCAGTATTCTTCCGGGATAAATGCATTGATTTCTTCTTCTCTGTCACAAATAATCCGAAGCGCTACCGACTGCACCCGTCCAGCGCTCAAGCCTCTCTTGACCTTCGCCCACAAAACAGGCGAGATCTTATAGCCCACCATACGGTCCAGGCAGCGTCTGGCCTGCTGGGCATCCACCAAATCCATATTGATCTCTCTGGCATTCTTCAAGGATTCCTTGACTGCTGTCTTCGTGATCTCATTGAAAGTAATGCGGTAGACTTTCTTATTCTCCAGTTTAAGCGCCGCAAGAAGGTGCCATGAAATAGCTTCCCCCTCGCGGTCAGGGTCCGTCGCCAGATAGATTTTCTCGGCCTTCTTCACTTCCTTGCGGAGATTTGCCAGAATATCTCCCTTCCCCCTGATCGTGATATATTTCGGTTCAAAATCATGCTCTACATCAATCCCCAGCACACTACGCGGCAGATCCCGTACATGTCCGTTGCTGGCCGCCACCTCATAATTCGCACCCAAAAACTTCTTGATCGTCTTTACTTTCGCTGGTGATTCCACAATTACCAGATATTTCGCCATAGAATATTCCCCTGTTTCTACTATTCAATAAGATAATGTGTCGTTTCCGTAAACGGACTCATCAACGTGAAACACTATACACTATATTCTTTACGCTGGCAAGAGGAAAAAAATTAAAAAAGGAGAAAGAACGATCTGCCCGATCTTATGATATGCCTTTTCGATAATAGCAGCCGGCGGTCTGTCCGGCATGACCGGATGCGCAGAGCTGCAAGAGTTCATGACATAATTTAGGCACGCTGATATTCGTTTCATAGGCATTTCCATAAGCCTCTTGTAAAAGCGCCAGCGGTTTCGGCTGGAAATCCAGCAAACGCAGCACCTTCTCTGTCGTCTCTTCCATTGTAAAGAGTGACTGCTGCTCACAGACATTCTTCTCTGTCAAAGCCGGAATCGTCATCTGCATTTCATCTAACAATTCCTGCGGCGTCATCACAAGTCCCGCCCCCTGCCGGATCAGCTTGTTACAGCCCACACTTAGCGCATCGGTGGTTCTTCCCGGAATTGCATACACTTCCCTGCCCTGTTCCAACGCCATGTCCACGGTAATTAACGTGCCGCTGCGCTCCTTGGCCTCAATCACCAGTACGCCGTCACACAGCCCGCTAATGATCCGGTTCCTCGGTGGAAAAAGCACTGCCCGCGGCTCGATGCCCGGCGGATATTCCGAACACACGCCCCCTTCTGCAAGCAGACTTTCGTACAGCGCTCTGTTCTCTGCCGGATAACAGATATCTACTCCACATCCAAATACCCCCAGAGAATACCCGCCTGCATCGATGGCCGCCTGCTGGCTGATCCCGTCGATCCCTCTGGCCATTCCGCTGATAATCTGTACCCCCGCCTGTGCCAGCACAGCGCCAAACTCTCCCGCCATTTTCTTGCCATACTCAGAACAGTTCCTCGCTCCGATCATGGCGACGGATCTCTTCCCAGCATCTGGCAGCCTTCCCACATAATACAGGGCATACGGCGCATCACTGACAACGGACAACCTTTGCGGATACGACGCATCCCGGATTGTGACAAACAGGATGCCTCTTTCTGTCATCCTTTCATATTCTCCCAGCACATCGTAATGTGCAGCGAAAGCCTGGATTTTTTGTGCTTTACGTCTATATCTTATATGCAGTTGTTCTTCCAATATTCCCCTTTTTGCCATATCATAAACAACCTGCGCCTCTCCTGTCTGCTCTAAATCTGTCAAAAAAGCTCTGCTGCCCATGCCCGCCGCCTGATACAGCCAGTGCTGATAGGCTCTTTCCGTTTCCTGCTGCGTCATTTATTCTGCTCCTTCTCTCTCCTTGCTGCAATCTGATATCCAACAGCCTGTCTCCAGGATCTGTGCATATCTTATGTCATATCCGGTCTGCCTGCCGGTAACAGATCGCCTCCGCCAGATGCTCTTCCCGAATCTGTCTGCATCCTGCCAGATCTGCGATCGTGCGCGCTACCTTCAGAATTCTGTGATATCCCCTGGCAGACAATTGCATACAGGAAAACATCTGTTCCATATAGCGCTTCTCCTTCACTCCAAGCCCGCAGTACTTCTCCACCTGCGCCGCTCCCATGTCTGCATTAAAATGCAGTCCGGTCCCAAGAAACCGCTCTGCCTGTATCTTTCTCGCCTCCATAACCCGCTCTCTGATCTGGGCGCTGCTCTCTCCCGGCGCGCCGCCAGACAGATCCTTAAACCGGAGAGGCGCCGCCTCCACACAGATGTCAATCCGGTCCAAGATGGGGCCCGATATCCTGGCCAGATATCGCTTCACCTCATAGGGAGAGCAGCGGCATCTGGCCATATCAGGATAATAACCGCAAGGGCATGGATTCATCGCGCCCACCAGCATAAAATCTGCCGGAAAGCGGTAAACCCCGCTGCTCCTGGCAATCTGCACTTCCTTGTCCTCCAGGGGCTGGCGCAGAATCTCTAACGTCTGTCTTTTAAATTCCGGCAGCTCGTCCAGGAAAAGAATGCCGCGATGGCTTAAGCTGACAATCCCAGGGGCCGGCACCCTGCCGCCGCCCGCAAGCGCCTGCTGCGTGATCGTATGATGAGGATTCAGAAAGGGCCGCTTCGTAATCAGCACTTCTTTCGGAGGATGCAGCAGTCCCGATACACTGTAGATGGTTGACACTTCCAGACTCTCCTGTAAGGATAAGGGCGGCAGGATGGAGGGAATCCGTCTGGCCAGCATTGTCTTGCCCGATCCCGGCGGCCCGATCATCAGCAGATGATGAAAACCCGCTGCCGCAACCTCTGCCGCCCGCTTCACGGCTGCCTGCCCATTGATATCCGCAAAATCAAGCGCCTTCTCGCCCTCTGTACTTTCCCACAAAGACATGACATCGATCTGCTCCGGTTCGATCAACCCGCTGCCGCCGCTCTCTATCGCCTGCAGATAAGCCACCGTTTCTGTGATGTCTGACACGCCGATCACTTCGATTCCCTCCACCACAGCCCCCTCCATCGCATTATCCTGCGGAACGATGCATCTTCGCATTCCCCGTTCCTTCGCCTGGGCGACGATGGGCAGAACGCCTTTCACCGGTTTGATTTCCCCGTTCAGTCCCAGTTCCCCCAGCAGAACGGTTCCGGCCGTACATGGACCGGTAAGCTGCCCCAGACATGTTAGAATGCCAATCGCCACAGGAAGGTCAAACACGGTGCCCTCCTTGCGCACATCCGCCGGAGACAGATTCACATTGATGCACATAGGCGGCAGACTGATCCCTGTATTCTTCAGGGCGACGCGTACCCGCTCCCTTGCCTCCCGCACTTCTGAACTGAGAAGCCCCACCATCTGAAAACAGGGCAGTCCCCTGGACAGATCGACTTCCACTTGTACCAGATAACTGCTGATACCACAGACCGTTCCCGATGTGATCGTACTAAACAACAATCGTCCTCCTTACGCAAATTTCTTCCTGGATCATGATGGCGAACTGCCAATGCGACCTCTGCCCCTCCTTCTTCGCCTGCTGTCTCCCGAACAGATCGGTTCCGGCAACAGCCCGCTCTTCGCGGACAGAGAATGAATCTGTAATGTTAGAATCTTTGTCGTACAATGTACTTCTCTCTTTATAGCACAAAAAAAGACAGGATACAATCTCTGCCTGTCTATCTGTGATAGAACTTTTCGCTTTCTGCCTGACGGTATACGTCTCCTCCTCTACGAGATATAGAAAATTTCTGCAAAAACCCATGAAAAAACACAATATCTTGTATTGTGCACCTTTCCCATTCCCTGTCGATCCGGACCGGGAACACATTCCGGAAGAACCTCTGTTCAAGTTCCCACGCTCAACGAGGTTCTTTCGAATTTCATGTCCACCGCTCTTTCCTGCCTACAGCATCTCATATGCCTCGCGCAGTTTTTCCAACGCCCTCTTCTCGATCCGTGACACATAACTGCGGGAAATCCCCAGTTTGCGCCCGATCTCCCGCTGTGTGACTTCGTACTCGCTTGTCAGTCCGTACCGCAGTGTAATGATCTCCCGCTCTCTCTCATTCAATCTTTCATGGATCAACCCGGAAAGACGGCTCAATTTGTTCTCCGCCTCCATCCTGTCAACCACATCGACCTGCTCCTGCTCGATAATGTCCAGCAGATTAATCTCATTTCCCTCCCTGTCGGTCCCAATCGGTTCGTAGAGAGAGACTTCTCTGGATGTTTTCTTTCTGGCGCGCAGAAACATCAGCAACTCATTGTCGATGCAGCGGGAAGCGTAAGTGCTCAGTTTCCCTTTCCCCGCATCAAACGAGTCGATCGCCTTAATCAGACCGATCGTACCGATCGATATCATATCTTCTGTCTCTTCGTCCACGTTCTGATACTTCTTGGCTATGTGGGCAACCAGGCGAAGATTATGTTCGATCAGAGTTTCCTTGGCCCACGCACGTTCCGCTTCACTGCCCGTCTCCATCATATTTAAGTATACGGCCTCTTCCTTCGCAGTTAATGGTTGCTTAAATGTTTTCAAAAGAAGCCCCCAAAGTCCATTTACTCTATTCTATGAACCGGCGGCATCTTAAGTGCCTTTCCACCTGAAAATCTAAAAGAGAAACTCTGCCATCACATAATTGCTCACATCGATCCCCCTTGCCGTCAGCCGTATGGCATCCTGCTCACACACGAGAAGTTTCTGTGCGTACAGCTTCTCTAATACGGCGCCGTACACCTCCTCAACCGACTGCCCGTACAGCCTGCAAAACGTCTCCTTGCTCACCCCGCGCATCATGCGCAGGCCGAGAAACATAAATTCTTCCATCTGTTCTTTCCTTGTCAGGATCTGTACCGGCTGCATGGAAGAACGCATTCCCGTCCTCTCTTCCTCCATGACATAAGCCTCGTATGCATCAAACTGCGCGGGCGCGCTCCACCGCGTATTTTCCACCATGGACGCGGCGCCCAGGCCGAATCCCACATAGTCGCCCCGCTGCCAGTACACCTTATTGTGCCGACACTCATAGCCCTCCCTGGCATAATTGGAGATCTCATATCTGTGATAGCCGCAGGAAGCAAGCTTCCGGCCTGTCAACAGATACATTTCCCGTTCTTCCTCCTCTGTGGGAAACTGATAGTCCCCCGATCTCTCATAAAGGGGCGTTCCTTCCTCCAGAATCAGACTGTATGCGGAAATGTGCTCCGGCGCAAGCGCCGTGACTCTGTGCAGTGTCTCTGCGTAGGATGCCTCGCTCTGTCCCGGCAGCGCCGCCATCAGGTCTATGTTGATGTTGCGAAAGCCTGCTTCCCGTGCAAGCCTGTAAGTCTCTAAGAATGTCCTGTAGTCATGGATCCTTCCGATCCGCTTCAGTTCCTCATCATCCGTTGACTGCAGGCCGATGCTGATACGATTAATACCAGCCGTTATGTATCCCCGAAGCTTCTGCGCTGTCACAGTTCCCGGATTGGTCTCGATCGTCACTTCCGCATCCGGCATCACAGTATAGTGCCGGCGCAGAACATCCATCAGTTGCTGCACCATCTCTGTTTCAAGCAGCGACGGCGTCCCGCCGCCCCAGAAGACAGAGATCACCCTGTGATCCCTGTAGTTTTCTGCCTCGTCTATAACCTGTCTTTTTAGGAGGTTTACATAACTTTTCACACGCTCTGTGTCTTCTATACTGCCGCACCCGCGCGGTCGTATCCCTGTCCCAGACAGATGATCCCCCGGCCATCCACCGCAAGATCCTGTCTGTTCTTCCTTCTGGAAGCCCGGCACGGCAAAGGACAGGAAATCACAGTAGAGACATTTCCTGACACAAAACGGAATGTGAAGATAAATGCTCAAGTCTCTCATCTGCTGCTCCTGTCCATCGCATGACTGCTCTGTATTTCTAATCATCATCCAGCTTCAATACACTCATAAAGGCGCTCTGCGGAATCTCCACATTGCCCACCTGGCGCATACGCTTCTTGCCTTCCTTCTGCTTCTCTAACAGCTTCTTCTTCCGGGTGATATCGCCGCCATAGCACTTGGCCAGTACATCCTTGCGCATGGCCTTCACCGTCTCTCTCGCGATGATCTTACCGCCCACTGCCGCCTGGATCGGAATCTCAAACAGGTGTCTCGGAATCTCATCCTTGAGCTTCTCACACATCTTCCGGCCGCGCTCATAGGCGCTGTCCGCATGCACGATAAAGGACAACGCATCCACCTCATCGTGATTGATGAGAATATCCAGTTTCACCAGCTTCGACTCCTCATACCCTTTTAACTCGTAGTCAAAAGAAGCATACCCCCTGGAGCGGGACTTGAGAGCGTCAAAGAAATCATAAATGATCTCATTCAGCGGCAGATCATAGCGCAGCAGCGCCCTGGTCGCCTCCATATATTCCGTGCTGATATAACGTCCTCTTCTCTCCTGGCAAAGCTGCATGATGGGCCCAATAAACTCTGTCGTCACCATGATCTCCGCGCTGACTACCGGTTCCTCCATATAGTCAATCTGCGCCGGATCCGGCAGATTGGATGGGTTGGTCAACTCAATCATCGTGCCGTCTGTCTTATATACTCGATAAATAACACCTGGTGCGGTAGTGACAAGATCCAGATTATACTCCCGTTCCAGCCGCTCCTGTATGATCTCCAGATGCAAAAGCCCCAAAAATCCACAACGGAAACCAAAGCCTAAGGCAATTGAAGTCTCCGGCTCATAATGAAGGGAGGCGTCGTTTAACTTAAGCTTCTCCAGCGCATCCCGTAAGTCCGGATACTTCGCGCCGTCTGCAGGATACATACCGCAATACACCATGGAATTCACCTTCTTATAGCCTGGAAGCGGCTCTGCACAGGGGCGGTCCACATCCGTCACGGTATCGCCCACTGCGGTATCCTTCACGTTCTTGATGGAAGCCGTCAGATACCCCACCATGCCTGCCGAAAGCTCTTCACATGGAATAAACTGTCCTGCCCCGAAGTACCCGACTTCCACGACCTCCGCGGTAGCGCCTGTGGCCATCATCTTGATCGAGGTCCCCTTCGCCACTCTGCCTTCCATGATCCGGCAGAACACGATCACTCCCTTATATGGATCATATACGGAATCGAAAATAAGCGCCTGCAAAGGGTTGTCCGGACTGCCGCCGGGCGCAGGAATCTTCTCCACCACCGCTTCCAGCACTTCCTCGATACCGATCCCGTTCTTCGCGGAGATCAGCGGCGCATCCTGCGCCTCAATCCCGATTACATCCTCGATCTCATTCCTGACCCGGTCTGGATCCGCACTGGGCAGATCGATCTTGTTGATCACCGGAAAGACATCCAGGTCATGATCTAAAGCCAGATAGACATTGGCCAGCGTCTGCGCCTCGATTCCCTGGGCCGCGTCCACTACCAGAATCGCACCGTCACAGGCTGCCAGGCTGCGGCTCACCTCGTAGTTGAAATCCACATGGCCGGGCGTATCGATCAGGTTGAAGATATATTCCTTCCCATCTCTGGCATTGTAAATGATCCGGACCGCCTGTGCCTTGATCGTGATCCCTCTCTCCCGTTCCAGATCCATATTGTCCAATACCTGCGCCTGCATCTCTCTGCTGGTCAATAAACCTGTCTTCTCTATAATCCTGTCTGCCAACGTCGATTTCCCATGATCGATGTGGGCTACAATACAAAAATTTCTAATCTTACTCTGGTCTATGGCTGCCATACTCTCCTCCTGATGCACCTTCATGCTTTCCCTTCTGTAAAAGATGCACGCTGTAAGTTTACCATAAAAGTGCAAAACGGTAAAGCAGTGCAGCATATTCTCTTATCGTTTCGGCAACAGCTTATCTTTCGGCTTCTCTGTTACGGACTTCATCTTCGAATGCCTGGACCGTAACTCATTCCGGCTCTTCTCCGCTAAGGACCAGGTGTAAGACATGCGCCAGCGGCTCACAGGCATTCTTCATCTCTTCCACCGTATTATTCTGCGCTCCCAGCTCGATCAACAGCGTCTTCGGGCAAAGGTGCATGTTATAACGGTAGGCTTTCAGATAGATCCTTCTGGCCAGTCCCGGATAATATTCGTTGCAGACTGCCTGCATCTGAAAGGAAAAAGCAAGATTGTCAGACAAATACGGATTTTCCAGATACTCGATCTCCCCTTTGGATGTACGACTCAGTCCATTGAAGAACATGATCTGGGCCGTCGGTCTTCCCTGCAGATCCATGACCAGTCTGCGCTCCTCCGGCATCGCATCCCTGTGCAGATCGATCACCACCTCTATACTGGGATAATCCTTTAAAAGCTGCTCAATAACCGGCAGTGAATTGCCATACGCATAGTCTCTGGATTCCTTGTCAAAGCTCTCTGTGTTATGCATAACGTGATAACCATACCGCTCTTCCAGGATCTCTGTAAGATAGTCGCCTACCCCTACAATGCTGGTGGAGGCATCGCCTGGCACGGAATCTGCAAACGCTTCCTGGGAATGCGTATGATAGATCAGAATCTGCGGCTCCTGCGCGCTCCCTTTGATACGCATGTCCTTAGCCAGCAAATCTTCTGCCTTAAGGAGCCCTTCCCCGGCTCTCGTTGTGCTGTCCACAGCATAGAATGCTTTGACCAGGTCCTCATATTCCTGCAGCTCTTCCCACCGGTATTGGTAACTCTTATTCTCTACCGGAACAAATCCTTCCGGCGTATGATCGGAAACCTGCTCTTCTGCCGGCTCTTCCTGCGCATTCTGGTTCTCAAGGTACATCCCATTCTCCGCCAGCATCGCATCGGCCAGCCCCTGTTCCAAATGCATTGCATTCTCATCATATTCCAGATCGTCCTGCGCGATCGCCTTGTTATCCTCATCGCTGCCCTCCAGCATCATCAATCTGGCATAATCGCTCTCCGCCGCAGTCCCCTCTTCGTCTCCCAGCTCCATCTTGTACAAAAAAACAGGGTATTGCGCAAGCAGCCATCGATTCCTGATGTCGCCTGCGATCTGCCCCTCTGTTCCACGATTCATTCTATGTAAACCGGGGAGATATGGCTCCATTATCACTCCCTGCAGCCACCCCGGAAACGATTTCTCTCCACCTTCCTTTTTCCGTACCGAACCCATGATCTCCACAAAGAGGAAGAAAGCAGATGCTGTCACAAGCACTATCATAATCAGTCGCAATATAATTTTTCTCTTATTCATACTAGAACATTATATGCGCCCCGCAGTCTGCTTCATGCCATTCCGGTAAAAGGAAGTTCCGGACGTCCTGCACAATTCATGAAATACTGCTCAGCGCTTTATTGATCCCATCGCAGAGAATATGACTGATCTGTTGGATCTGTTGATCCACATCCTTGGTCGTCACATACATATTATTTAACTCCTTCAGCGCCACCGGACGTTCGCCCATGGCATCCCCCACGATCGTCGCCGCATCTACCACCGTCGGCACCCCTAACGCCAGGACCGGCACGTTAAGACTTTCCTGTGTGATGGCATTGCGGTGGTTTCCCACGCCGGAACCCGGATGGATGCCTGTGTTTGTGATCTGTATCGTGCGGTTTAAACGCTTCGTAGAGCGCGCTGCCAGGGCATCGATCACAATCACAAGATCTGGTTTTGTCTCTCCTATGACGCCTCGTATGATCTCGGCAGACTCCATCCCTGTCTTGGCCATGACCCCTGGAACAAGACTGCTGATCTGATGCATTTTGGAACAGTTGTAAGCTACCTTACCATATTCCCGCACAATATGTCTGTTCACCAGCAGATTATCCACCACATTCGGCCCCAGAGAATCCGCCGTCACTTCCCTGTTTCCAAGACCGACTACAAGGATCGACTGTTCCCTGTCTGGATCCGGCAGTACATTGCGGATCTGCTCCGCAAGAATCTCCGAGATCTCCTGGTGGTAATCTTCCTCCGGTTCCGTCATCGTCGGCGCCTCCAGTGTAATGTAGATCCCCATCGGCTTACCCAGCATTTTAGCGCCGTTCTTCGTCTCTATGACAACCTTTGTGATATGCACATCGCTTGCCTCATCATACTCTTCCTCTACTTTCACTCCGTGCAGTCCTTCTGCTTTTTCCTCGACACACTCTCTGGCTTCCAAGGCCAAGTCAGTCCTGACTGTTGACCAGCTATCCATACCTGTCTCCTCACTTCCTGCATTTCATAGTATACAACATTAGAAATTCCGGAAAATTATAATGTCGTTTACTATATCGCACATAACAGTTCTGATGTCTTCCCTGTTACCATCTTACTACTATTTATATGCGTATCTTTTTTATTTGCTTATCTCCCTGTTTCCTGTTACTGCATTCTGACACGGTCAGCGCAGTCAATGCGCAGACCTGATCTGAACTGTTACATTCTTTTGTATTTTTTGCAAAAATAAACAAAATATGTATTGACACAGAGATTCTCATAAACTACAATAATATACGTGTGTTTCCATTAAAACGTCCGTGTCCGGCTTTAATGAGACACGTCCTAATAAAGCAGAGAATATTTTAATCGGAGGTGCGATCATGGCTAATATCAAATCTGCCAAGAAGAGAATCTTAGTGAACAAGACCAAGGCTGACAGAAACAAGTCTATCAAGTCCAGCGTCAAGACAGCGATCAAGAAGGTATATGCTGCTATCGATGCCAACGACAAGGAAGCAGCAAAAGCAGCGCTTCTTGCCGCTACATCCGCTCTTGATAAGGCTGCCAGAAAGGGTGTCTATCACAAGAATACTTCTGCCAGAAAGGTGTCTCGTCTTACGCTTGCTGTGAATAAGATGGCATAACCTGCAGGATTCTTTCATACAAAGATAAAACACTTCCTACCGTCATGGGAAGTGTTTTTTATTTCTCTTATTCCATATTCTACCGGCTGTGTCCGCCGCCGCCATGGCTGCCTCCACCACCGCCGCCGCTTCGTCCGCCGCTGCTGCCATTGTTCGACTGGATCTTGCGCGTCACCACGGATTTCCGCAGGAATCTGTCCTGTTTAACTCGAAACACCGGCTGAGCGCCTCCCGTATACGTAAGCGCCGTGGTCGTCTTAGCTCCCTTCTTCGATCTGCCATTGCAGACGGCAAACAGAACTGCCGACAGAAGTCCCATGATCCATGGAACACTACCCGGCACATAGAGATGAAAGATCTGGATCCCCAGCATATCATGATAGAAATCATTGACATAAGTCTTATAAGCCAGATAGGGATCACGCTCCACATACCGGTAGACGTTGTCCAGAATATGATCTACCGCCTGATCAGAATACTTCTCCTTCACTCTGCCGGTAGTGCACAGCCACGTATAGATATGGCCGTCCTCTTCCCTGTACCAGTTATCCACCAGCACAATGCCGTCTCCATTAGGCCTGTCATAGCCGAACTGATTCTCTTCATAGAACTGCTCTGCATAGACTCTCACAAACTCGTCATAGCCCACACCTGGCTCAATCTGCCGAGCATATTCCTGCAAAGATTCCTGTAAGGTGATCAGCACAATATCACAGCCTGTCTGCGCTTCCCGTTTCGCAATCAGCTTCCGCAGCTTATTCTCCTCCTGATCCGTCAATACATCGCCATAGTCAAACACACGCTCTTTCGTGACACAGGACTGGTTCGTCCTCTCATAATGCAGCATCTTTGAGATTCCCCAATGACCCAGGCACAAGAACCCCAGCAGTGCCGCTACTGCCGCCAATAACAGATACATCCATTTGAAATACCGGAAATATTCTCTCATCCGTCCGCTTCCTCTTCCCACTCTGTCTTTCTGATTACCTGCCTGCCACGGACTGCACTCCCGCAGACACGACCGGCACCCTTGCTGCTGTCCGTTATGCCATATCCCTTCACAGGATCTCCAACACCCGGACCGCCATGCAACACACAGCCGTCACTACCGCAAACACAGATATACTGTAACTTATTACTTTCGTCATAGAGACCGGCGTAGTGCCGACTACCTTTCCGGTCTGTCCGTTGACATGATATTGGTAGACCTTTCCCTTATACCGGTACAGATACTGCCATACCGGCATCAATGCATAATAGTTCCCACGCTGTTCCAGATCAAGATTCCTATGTACTGCTCTTACCGTATCATAAGCCTGCAGGGATCCCTGCATCAATTCTTCCGAAGCGCTCCTGGATTTCTCCCGTGCCCTTCCTTCCAACTCCTCTGCTGTCTGGTTATAGATCTCCCCATAGAATCCTGACATGTATTTCGGATCAAACCCCTGCAACTGCCCATAATCGTATGGTTCCATCAGGTCCATGGTGCCGTCCTCCATCGCATAGGAGGCGTCCACCGGCACTTTCTCAAAATCAAGATCCATCTTCCGGATCACCTCATAATAAGAAGTTTCCGTATACTCCGTATTGCCGGAAGTCCAGCGCCTGACCCTGATTCCTTCTCCTGCATAATCATAACGCGCCTTATAGTCATACATCCAGAAAGGTACATAGATTCCTTCCATCTTCTCCAGGCTCTTCGCCGACAGGAAATCAGAAGGCGTAAAAAGCCTCCTCGAAAATTCCTTGTCTAAAGCCTGCTCGGCTGCTTTCCTGCTCACCCGGAAAGGAAGCATCCTGTGAGGCTCATAGCCTCCCTCCACCCGCTCGTGAAATACAATATAGCAGCCACAGTGTCCACATCTGCCTGCCGAAGTATAATTCCCCACCTGAAGCGGCGCTCCACAGTTAACACACTGTATGAGCGTTCCGCCCTCTATTCTCTCCTCGCTGTCTTCTCCTTCGCAGTGAGGGCAGTACATCCCGCCTCTGCCCGGCTCATAGATCACATTGCCGCCGCAATTCTTACATTTAAAGATCATTCCGGTCCTCTCCCGTTTTATGCCTTGTCTCTCCAAACTCTATTGTATCAGAAGATGTCGGTTTTGCAAATCCAATCTGCTATATGGCGCTTTCCTACTTCTTCCTATTATAATACAGTCCTGCCAGACACAGAACAACAAAAATTCCTGCCGCTGTAATCCATCCTGCTGTCGCTGTCATACTTCCCTCTCCAAAAATAAGTCCCGCTGCCTCTCGCATACTCAAAGTCCCGAACGCAGCAAAGATAGCAAATGATATTTTATTCAAAATTTCCGTCGGCATCTTGCTCTTCAGGACCACACCGGCAATCAGCCCGATCAAGTCCGCCAGAATCAGGCCAAAAGTGCATCCTAAGAATACGTAGACCGCATTGATCATACTTTGACTCGTGTAATTGGCCGCCAAAGTAATCCCTGACAACTGCGTCTTATCCCCCAGCTCTCCGATAAAAAAGGAGCCAAAGATCGCAAGCACCGGTCCAATGCCATGCTTCATCTTCTGTTCCTCTTCCTCCTCATCCTCCCCCTTCAGCGCAGCATAGGCAAACCAGAAAAAGGCGATCCCCGCCACTGTCTTGATGATCCTCATGTCCAAATAACTGCCCAGTGCCGCCCCCACGCCGACCGCCAGCAGGTTCAATACGATTGTGGCAAGCCAAGTGCCTGTCAAAATATGGGGAATCTTATATTTCCCCGCCATCGCAACCAGAAGGAGCTGGGTCTTATCCCCCATCTCCGCAATAAAGATTGTCGTAAGCACTGTCAAAAAAATAATCATTTTCTCCTGTTCCTTTCTCTGATTGTAAAAAAACGAGCAAAGCTCGTTTGCGAGATTCGCTTTGCGAACTCGAATAAGCGAAGCAATTTCCTATAAGATAAAAAACGAGCAAAGCTCGTTTGCGAGATTCGCTTTGCGAACTCGAATAAGTGAAACCATTTCCTATAGAATAAAAGAGGGATAGATACCATGCGATATCTATCCCCGAATCTCCACATCAGACACACGCACGGCATACTAACGCCCCACATGAGTCTCATCAATTAAGATATACCAGATGTCAGCCCGCGCTTCCACCAGTATGTTGGCATACCGCGCCTGTCTGTCAGAAAGACGCCGATTACTCCCTCACTTATGATATATTATATCCAACAGGCACAGGTTCGTCAATTCTTATTAAAAATGGAATAGAAACTTTTCATCTGGGCTATCCTTTGTTATACTACGATATATAGCATGCATGAGAATTTTTATGCCGCCAGCCTAAGAGTTACTAAATGTTCCAGACAAGCTTGCTTATTTTGTGATTTGAGTCACAGAAGCACTGTGACATGGAGGTTAGTGTGAAGAAAATTGCGATCATCACCGGGGCCAGTACGGGTCTCGGAAGAGAATTTGTCAGGATCCTGAAAGACCGGAAAGAAATCGACGAGATCTGGTCGGTTGCCCGGCACAGAAACAAACTGGACAAGCTCCGTCGGCAGATGGGCACAAAGATCATTCCCATCTCTCTCGACTTATCAGATGCCGCCCAGATCAAAGAACTTGGCCAGCGGCTTGCACAGAGCAGTGCGGAAGTCCGCTATCTGATCAACAACGCCGGTTATGCTAAATTCTGTTCCTATGGCGATCTCAGTATCGCCGATTCCCTGAATATGATCGACTTAAATATCAGCGGCGTCGTCGCCATGGGTCTCATCTGTATCCCTTATATGCCTGCCGGAAGCCATATCATCAATATTGCATCTCAGGCCGCCTTTCAGCCGCTGCCCTACCAGAATCTGTACAGTTCCACGAAAGCCTTTGTGCGCAATTATACCCGCGCGCTCCATGTAGAGTTGAAAGACCGCGGCATCACCGCCACCGCAGTATGCCCCGGCTGGCTGAAGACAGATCTCTATGAACGGGCCAATATAGGCGCCGCCAAGGCTACCCGGAACTTTTTCGGTATGACTGCTCCTGACAAAGTGGCCAGGAAAGCAGTGGCAGACGCCGACAAGGGAAAAGACCTCTCTATCTACGGTCTCTATGTCAACTTCTGCCACATAGGCGCCAAGCTGCTTCCACAGCAGGCTGTTATGAAGATCTGGCTGCGTCAGCAGCGCATCGATCCTTATTCTTCCCGTCCGTCCCAGCAGTAGGTGCAAAGTTTGCATCTGTCTAAGCCAACAGACTCAATCATATCGTCTAAGCGGTGATACCTGAGAGAAGTGAAATTCAGCTTCTCTCTTATCTTTTCCAGCATATCATGGTATTGTGTACTGTCAGGATCCGCATAAGCCGACAAATTCGGATATTTATTCTCCCCTTCAATCTCCTGGATCACGCGCCTGGCGATCAATTCCATCTCCGATGTACTCCTGGAGAAATTCAGATATTTACAGCCAAACAGCAGCGGCGGACACGCCGGGCGGATATGTACCTGATCCGCGCCGCTCTGATACAGAAACTCCGTCGTCTCCCGAAGCTGCGTTCCCCGCACGATCGAATCGTCGATCAACAGCATACTCCTACCCTTGATCAGGTCATGCACCGGAATCAGCTTCATCTTGGCGATCAGATTCCGCTTGCTCTGAATGGTTGGCATGAAAGAACGCGGCCACGTAGGCGTATATTTAATGAAAGGTCTGGAAAAAGGAATCCCTGACTCGTTGGCATATCCGATCGCATGCGCTGTGCCGGAATCCGGCACCCCTGCCACAATATCCGGGTGCACATCATCCCGCTTCGCCAACATGGCACCGCAGTCATAACGCATCTTCTCCACACTGATTCCTTCATAGGAGGAAGACGGATACCCATAATAGATCCAGAGGAATGTACAGATCTTCATATCCTTCCCCGGCGCTGCCAGCGATCTGACCCCTTCAGGCGTAACGACAACGATCTCACCCGGTCCCAGCTCCCGCTCCTGCGTATATCCCAGATTCAGATAAGCAAAGCTCTCAAAAGAAATGCAGACGGCGTCTTCCTTCTTGCCGATCGTCACCGGTGTCCGGCCATAGCGGTCTCTCGCCGCGTAGATCCCCTTGGGCGTCATAAGAAGCATGGTCATGGAACCTTCGATCAGCTCCTGCGCATATCGTATCCCCTCAATCAGATTATCCCTCTGGTTAATGACTGCCGCTACCAGTTCCGTCGCATTGATGTCTCCGCCGCTCATCTCCATGAAATGACCGTGCCCATTTTGAAAAAGCTCTTCTATAATCTTGTCTTTATTGTTGATTTTCCCCACTGTCGTAATCGCATAAGTGCCATGGTGGGAACGGATGATCAGCGGCTGCGGCTCATAATCAGAAATACAGCCGATTCCCATGGATCCATGCATGTTATTGACGTCCTTATCAAACTTCGTCCGAAACGGAGCATTCTCAATATTATGGATCGCCCGGTCAAATCCCTTCTTCGTATCATAGACAGCCATACCCGCCCGTCTTGTCCCAAGATGGGAATGATAATCGATTCCGAAAAACAAATCGAACACACAATCTTCTTTCGAAGCCACTCCAAAAAATCCGCCCATAACGCTCTCCCTTCTTTGCCTGTAAACCTTCCGTCATCTGCATATTTCTTCGATTGCTGCAAGCTCCTGCTCTGTAAACGATGCGTGCTGAGCCACAGAGATATTCTCCACGATCTGTTCGGGCTTTGACGCACCGATTAACACGGAACAGACTGCATCGTCCTTCAGCACCCAGGATAACGCCATCTGCGCCAGCGTCTGTCCACGCTGCCCGGCCAGCTCATTCAACTGTCTGATCTGGGCCAATCTGTGCTCTGTCAGATCACTGGCATGCAGGAATCTCGCGTCTCTGGCAATCCGGCTGTCGTCGGGAATGCCCTGCAGATATTTATCCGTCAGCATTCCCTGCGCCAGCGGGCTGTAAGCAATGATCCCCACACCCGCTTCCTTACAGAATGCTTTCACGCCGTCTTCTTCGATCGTCCGGTCGAAAATAGAGTATCTTCTCTGATTCACGATAAAAGGACAGTGCATCTGCCGCAGAAGCTCTGCCGCTTTCTGCGTATATTCCCTGTCATAGTTTGAGATGCCCGCGTAGAGCGCCTTGCCGCTTCTCACGATATCTGCCAGCGCTGTCATCGTCTCCTCCAAAGGCGTCTCCTGATCCATCCGGTGATGATAGAAGATATCCACATAGTCTAGCTTCATCCGCTTAAGGCTCTGGTCGATACTCGCCATCAGATACTTTCTGCTGCCATGATCCCCATAAGGACCCTCCCACATATCGTACCCGGCTTTCGTCGTAATGACCAGTTCGTCACGGTAAGGACCAAAATCCTCCTCCATCAATCTGCCCAGACTGCTCTCCGCACTCCCATAGACCGGTCCATAGTTGTTAGCCAGATCAAACTGCGTGATACCATGGTCAAAGGCCGTCCTGCACATCGCCTTCATCGTGTCATAGTTATCCTTCGAGCCAAAATTATGCCAAAAGCCCAGGGAAACAGCCGGAAACTTCAAGCCGCTCCTGCCGGCTCTGTTGTATGTCATCTTTGTATAACGCTCGTTATTTGCTACATATAGGTTTATTATGTCTGCCATCTGCTCTTCCTGCCTTTTCCAAATTAGAAATGCCATATCTGACTTATATTATATGGTTTGTCCTATAATATGTCAAATATGGCATTCTCATGGCAAGTGTCTGTCGCAGGAAATGCCTTACGCCGTCACCTGTTTCTCCAAAATCTGGCTTCTTAACGCCGGAACACTCTGCAGGATCCCCAGTACCACCAGATCCACTGCCATAACAGCCGCTACCAGCACGCCGTTTAGCAGCACGGAATAGATCCAGGGATTCACCATGGGAATTCCCAGAAACGTCTCCGGCATATACATATACCACAATAAACCGCCCGATAAGGTCAGGCAGATCCAGCGCCCGAAGGATCCAAGCACCGTCCCCCACAGCCACCCAAACTTCTTCCCCGCTCCAAAACCACATAGAAAGACCAATGTGTAGGCTGCCACATAGTCAAGCAGCATGGACTGCCAGGAGATCGCAATGCCGCCTCCCAGAAAATACTGCAGTACGCCGTTGACGAAACAGCATAGTAGGGAATATTTCGGTCCCCATCGCAGGCAGTAGACAAGGATCGGCACCAGGGCCAGGTCAATTGAGCCTCCAGAGGGAAACCGGAAAATCCGGAAATATCCCAGCACAGTCGCCGCAGCGATCATGACCGCGCCCTCTGTCAGCGCACGGATTTTGGTTGATCTTTGTGTCATTGTCGTTTCCTCCATATCATAAAAAGTACCGCGGTGTAATCAGGCACAACGCGGTACGAAAAAACGACAAAAACAAGCTCCACAATTATAGCATTGCCGAATATTCTTCCTACGCCGGCATTACCCGGATCAGGTTCAAGGGACCGGAAGCGACATTACGCCTCTGCATCTCAGCCGGACTTGTGTCCAGCGCCCCCGTTATTCTGTTACACTGCGGTCTCTCTATTTATACTACATCTTCTGGGATTATGCAACCCTAAAACTCCATTCTGTTACAGATGTCTTCCCAGGCTTCGTCGTCAATCTCCTCATCCCTGAAAAGCTTCCTCTTATCCGCATCCGTGATCTTCCTGATCACACGGCAGGGATTGCCTGCAGCGATTGACCAGTCGGGAATATCTTTCGTGACAACACTGCCGGCGCCGATCACTACATTATCGCCGATATGTACACCGGGGCAGATCACCGTGTTGCCGCCAAGCCACACGTTATCGCCGATCGTCACTTCCTTGCCATACTCATAGGCAGAATTACGGCTCACAGGATGCACAGGATGCCCAGCCGTATAGATCGCAACGTTGGGCGCCATCTGGCAGTTATCCCCAATCGTCACCTTCGCCACATCCAGGATCATGCAGTTATAATTGGCAAAGAAATTCTTACCCACTTCAATATGCGTACCATAATCGCAATAAAACGGTGGATTGATAAACGCGCCGTCTGATTTCCCTAACAGATCCTTCACCACTTCCCCCACGGCTTTAAAATCCGAGCGGTCCATGAAATTCAGCTTCTGCAGCTTCTTCCTGCACACCAACTGCTCCTCAAAAATCTTGTCGTCTGAAATGTATGCCATCTGGGCATCTCTTCTCTCTAAATGATTCATCTTGTCACCTCTCTAAACCCTTTCCTTGCTCTTCTTTGCAAGACGCTCTCTTTATGAATTCATGATAGCAGAATGCGTGTCACCGCGCAAGCCGCCTCAAGGATTCCTGAAATAAAACTGTTTCCTAAGTTATGTTCCTGACCCATCCATACTTCCGATAATGCCGAAATACCGCCGAGAGCTTGATCACCTCATCCAGATTCAGCGCGAAACACACTGCCAGTACCGGGAGCCTTAGGACAAAAGCACACAGACACCCTAACGGAACGGTAACACACCACAAAGTTACCGCATCACAGATGAGCCCAAATCTGGAATCGCCTCCCGCTGGGAAGATTCCGCCAATCGTCATGCTGTTGATGGCCTTTCCCGCCAGATAATAGGAAGACATAAACAGCATCCCTTTCAGATACGCTTTGGCGGCAGGCGTCAGATCAACCAATCCTATGATCAGGGGCGATAAGGCGAGTAATGCTGTCCCCTTAAAAATTCCGCACAGGACAGATGCCCTTAACAGTTTCCTGCCGTCCTGCTTCGCTTCTTCGAATAGGTTGGCACCGAGTTCATTGCCAACAAGGATCCCTCCTGCGCCTCCCAGACCATAGCACACACAGACGATCAGATTCTTGGAAATATTCGCAATGCTGTTTGCCGCCACCGCATCGGTTCCCAGATGCCCCATAACGACGGAATACATGGTAAAACCGCCTCCCCAGGCCAATTCATTCAGCAGAATCGGAGACACCTTTTCCCAAAACTTCCTCCTGAAAACAGCATCCGCTTTCGCTCCGGTAAGCCGCAATTCTCTCATACGCAAAGTCACATAGAGCACACACCATACCGCCTGAATCCCTGTCACCAGCGCCGCCCCTGCAACTTGCAGCGCCGGAAAGCCAAACAGCCCGAAAATAAGCACCGCATTCAACACAACGTTAAGGACGACTGTCACACTGCTGATCACAGTACTCAGATTGACGGCATTACAGTTCTTCATAAAAGTCAGATAGACCTGGGAGACTGCGGACAACAGCCAGGATAAACCAACCCACCTCAAATATTCACTTCCCAGTGCGATCAGCTCTTCTTCATTTGTAAAAAAACGCATGATATTTTCAGCCCCCAAAAAGCGCCCACCCAAAACATCTCTGCCGCAAGACAGGAGATCCGAAGCACAAGGCCAACCACCTTTGAAATGCTTCCGTAGTCCTTTTTCCCAAAATACTGGGCCATAAACATATTCTCTCCAAGAACAAACGCCGCCATAAAAAGATTAAAGACAAAAGTCACCTGGGAAGCCAGGGTAACGGCTGGCATGGAATCCTGATCCAGCTTTCCTAGCATGACGGCATCGCAGGCTCCCACGAGCGCGAGCATAAAATTCTGAAAGGCGATCGGCACTACCAGCCGGATCATTTTCCTGCGAAATGTTTCTGTGTCGTTCATGCTAATCTCCTCCCTATCTCTCTTGTTTTACCTTACCAAATTTGTATTGGCAAATCTTTCAGAATAACTTATAATTATATAACAATCATCTTTTACAACCGTCTATGGAGGATCTTCCCGTGAACACGATTCCTGAATACTGCTCTGCTTTCAATTTTGATTCCTCGGAAACTGTCGCATATAACAACCCCCTCTTTCCTGCTTATGCAAAATACGGGCTCCTGTCCGCTTATCCCGACTATTCTGCCATCAGCCATTGACATGAGGATCTGGAATTCATCAAAATCCTGAAGGGTTCCATGACCTATAACATAAATGGAAAATTGGTCGAATTGACCACAGACACGGGAATCATGGTGAACAGCAGACAGCTTCACTATGGATTCTCCGCAGAACACCACGAATGCGAATTTCTCTGCATTCTGCTCTCTCCAAAATTACTACAGGGAAACGAATGGTTTTATCAGAATTGTGTGCAGCATATCACAGAGAACGCTTCCTGCCCTTACGTACTGCTTCCCAGGAGCGGATGGCAAGCATCCGTATTAGACCGGCTGACACATCTGTATGCTTCCTATGCAGACACGCCGGAACAGCCTATGAGCACGGTTTTGCCGGAACAAGTTATTACTGCGAAACATTTCGGAAGTATTATGGGACCTCGCCGATGGTTTATAAGAAGATGCACCGCGGGTAGTCCTCTGTGCCCGTTCAGCCCGTCATGCTTATCCTGCTGACCGCTTTTACCGCTTGCGCCTCTCTGCCCAAAGTGCTAGGATAAGCAAAAGAAAGGAGTCCAAGTATACCATGAGTTATATCCAGCGCAAAGCCGAAGAGTCTCTTGAAGATTACCTTGAAACAATACTGATCTTAAGTAAACGCCTTTCTGTGGTGCGCTCCATCGATGTGGCGACTGAGCTGAATTTTTCTAAGCCAAGTGTGAGCGTCGCCGTAAAAAACCTGAAAAACCGCGGGTACATCACCGTCTCGGAGGAAGGTTATCTCCATCTTACAAAGGAAGGCCGAAAGATCGCCGAAAGCGTCTATGAACGCCACACCCTGCTGACAGACTGGTTGGTCCATCTGGGTGTTGATCCTGTAATCGCGGCGAGTGACGCCTGTAAAATGGAACATGACATTACCCCCGAAAGCTATGAGGCAATGAAGAAATGTATCTTATCTATTCTGGGGAGGGACTAAAACCTGATTTTATGACGCGTGTCCTTGTATGACACGCGTCATTTTTAACCAGAAGCGGCCATATTATTTTGCCATTTTCAACTTCATCTTTCTGGGCAGCCTGGTCGCCTCCTTGTACGGCCGAAACAGCATGTAGAGCATACCGCCGAGAAGGACAATGGCAGCAAACAGGCCGGCAACATTCAGATGTCCCGTAAATGCCGAACTGATCTGATAAACCATCAATGCCGCCACATAAGCTAAGCCACACTGGTAGCTGATCGCAAACCATGTCCATTTCGTATGATTCATCTCCCGCTTGATCGCACTGATCGCCGCAAAACAGGGCGCACACAGAAGGTTGAACACCAGGAAGGAATATCCTTCCGCCATGCTGAAATTAGCACCGCTCTCAGGCCATCCGCCGGGATAGGGGATTCCCATCGTGCCCACAATATTTTCCTTCGCCACAAGACCTGTGATGGATGCCACCGCCGCCTGCCAGTTCCCCCAGCCGAGCGGAATAAAGATCCACGCGATCGCACTTCCGGCCGCCGCCAGTAGAGACTGGTCCATTTCCTCCTCAGCAAGCATCCGAAACCCTTCCGAAGTAAATCCAAAGTACGTCATAAACCAGATGACAATGGTGGAGAGCAGAATGATCGTACCTGCCTTCTTGATGAAAGACCATCCGCATTCCCACATGGAGCGCAGCACATTGCCTGCCGTCGGCATATGGTAAGCCGGAAGCTCCATGACAAAAGGCGCCGGATCACCGGAAAACAGTTTCGTCTTCTTTAACATAATGCCAGAAACAAAGATGGCCGCCATGCCGACAAAGTATGCGCTTGTTGCCACCCAGGCGGAGCCGTCAAAGACGGCTCCTGCAACCATGGAGATAAATGGCACTTTTGCGCCGCATGGGATAAAGGTCGTCGTCATGATGGTCATACGGCGGTCACGCTCGTTCTCAATCGTCCTCAAAGCCATGATCCCTGGAATTCATTGATAAGACCTGCAAGCCAGTCCGCCACACCTGCTGCTTCAAGCACATTTCCTACAAGAACCGGAATGCCAGGGACCCATACACCGTAGGATGCCGGGGCAGGCTCGTCAACGTACTGTTCCATCACCTCAAGTGCCGCCCCATAGTCTGCATAAGATGCCGTCTCCACCGTCACTTCCAGCGTTTCATCGTCCGTCACTTCATAAGCAAAGTCTCCTGCAAGAACAACACCGTTTTCTTCCACATAAGCATCGTACCCATCTACGATAAGAGCCGCATTTTCGTATGTCTCGGCCGCCTCTCCATAAGCGGAGGCGCCAATGCCGAACAGGTGGAAACCATCGCCGAATAACCCGTCATTCGCCCAGTCCCATAACCAGCTTGCAATATTCATCTGTAATATTACTTATTTGTGTCGTTTCTGTTCCTACGCACTATCTTTTACTCGTTCTCTTTTCTGTATTTTAGATATATCTTTTATTTCTATCATTTTAAACTCAATTTCATAACCCATTCGATGTACCCATAGTTTTAAATGATTTATTTTGTCATATACTACTGTTTCTCGTCATATTTAATGGCAAAAAGCAGGCCCGTGGACCTGCTGCTTCTTTGTTATCACCTGCACTCATATGAACCTACTTTAAAGTTTCCGATTCCATCCTCTTATCATGCTTTATACCATTATGACTAAACCTAAAAAAGACTCACCAATTCATCCGGCTGAATAACTTTTACTCTTGATTCTATAAAATCATCTAGATTTCTAGTCACAATGTAATCTGCTGCCTCTTCTAAACATAAATCCTTTAGCAAAGCACGCCTTTCTTCCTGACTGAAATCTTTTCTAAGGATATAAAACAAATTAGGAATACTATGAGCCGCCATAATTCCTGTCACTTCCTTTTTGGCACATTTTTCCAATATCCTCTTTCCATACTCAGCATACGGCTCCCAATTGGCAATAACATCCATAAAGAATATTTGTATCAACCAAGACTACCATACTTCCCCTCCCTTGCCTCTTCCAGTTCCTTATCCGCATCGAAGTCTTCCGGACCTATGTATGTTTTATTATTTTACCGATGTTCGTTTACCAAACCAATTATTTATGTAGCAATTTATCGGTTTTCGCTATTATCAATTATGCTCTCCCCATCAAAAAACCACCTCATACCCCGCCAACCACAAAAACCGCCACCGTAAACATCACATACCTCCCCAATAACCCCATTACAAAACCCATCTTTCCACCTCTACATTCCTCCACTTCTTTCTGCGGTAAGAACAACGCTTTTATGCTGTTGTCATCCCTGCCCCTATTTATTCATTCCCGATCTTCTGCTCCATGACAGTGCCGGACTGGAACTGTATCTGTATCCGGTCGCTGTTACCGCTCAGGAAAGCGTCCATGTCCTTCAACCACTGTTCATAGTTTTCCGCCAGTTCCGCTACTGCCAAAAAGAACGAACTCATTTCCTCTTTCAATCTGGTTTCCACCTCCTTCTCATTCTGAAAGTATCTCCAAATCATCCCCAAAAACCGATTTTGACTCCTATGCATCTATAAAAGCAAGCTTTCCTTTAACCACCAACATCTTGTGGTTTCGACCGCCTAATTCTTCTCTTTTCCCGCCCCAACTTGTTGGGGTTTATACTGCAACTTTATTATTACCTCGACAGTTCCTTCTTTGTCCCAACCAATTGTATCAATATCCTGACCATTATAGAATACAGGAAACCTAAAGTGAATCCGTTTCAACAGTTGTCCATTCTCCTGTTTGTCTTCATATATCAAGACTTCATCTATAAAGCTACTCAGCAGTTCCCTTCTCTCGTCATCATTAAATTCATCATACAGTTGGTTGAAGTTTAACAGATACCTATAAATATTATCAACCGAAATCTTCTCCATTTCAATGTTTTTCTTTCTGATTTTCAATTCCTCCATAAGTTCTTCTAAATCTGCTATTTCATCATACATATTATTCAGCCTGTCCTGCAGATCGTTTAGCTTTCTTTCATAATGCCTGTCCTCGATGGATAGACTGTCAATTTGTCTTTCAATGTTCCTCTTGCTTCCATTTGCCTGTTTTAATTGATGCTCATAGTTCTCTATTTCTTTCTCTATTTCCGTTGTGTCTACTTTGCCTCCTATCTTGCCTTTCAAAACCTCCGCAAATCTCTCATTCCTGACAACTTTTCTTATCACTTCCACAACAGCATCATTAACCATTTCTTCTTTCCATTGCTTATTATAATTACAGGTATGCCCATCAAGCACCCGTCTATGCTTGCAGGCATAATAAAAATAATCCTTGTAGTGTGTTCCATCACTCCTCTTTTTTCGGTTCACATTACCAACCATTCCAGAGCCGCACACAGGGCATTTCAGAATGCCCGACAGCAGGTGTCTCCTTCCGATACTGTATTTTTTCTCCCTTCTCCCTCCTGTCATATCGCGCTTATTTTTGGCCATCTCCCATCTGGTTTCATCAACAATAGCTTCATGTATGCCTTTTACAAGAATATAATCCTCTGCTTTTACCTGATGTGTCTCATTTCTTGTTCCCTGCACTTTTTCCATTGTCCGTCTGCCAAATGCAATTTTCCCGCAATATACTGGGTTATCCAATACACCCCTTACAAACCCGACAGAAAACTTTGTTAGGGTTCCGTTTGCCCTTGGCTTTTTTGCAATGCCATTTTGATTCAGATATTTTGCTACACCTGTTGCCCCCATATTTGTATCAATATACTTATCAAAAATTATCCGAATAGCCTCTGCCTCATCTTCTTCTACCTCCAGCTTCCCATCCGTCAGTCTGTAACCGTATGGTGCAAATCCCCCATTCCACCTGCCTTCACGTGCTTTCTGCTTTCTTCCCTCCATTGTCTGTACCAGAATGTTTTCTCTTTCTATTTCCGCCACAGCAGACAATACGGAAATCATAAGTTTTCCAGCATCCTTTGATGAATCAATTCCATCTTCTACACAAATCAAGTTTACCCCATAATCCTGCATAAGCTGTAAAGAACTCAAAACATCTGCTGCATTTCTCCCGAATCGTGAAAGTTTAAAAACCAAGACATATTTCACATTATCTTTTCCACTTTTAATATCTTCCAGCATCTCACGGAATTGCGGTCTTCCTTCCACACTTTTTCCGCTTTTGCCTTCATCGCTGTAAGTACCTGCAATCGGCATCCTTTCATAATCTGCATATCTTTTAAGTTTTTCATTTTGTGCATCCAGACTGTATCCGTCCACTTGCATTTCCGTTGATACTCTTGTGTATAAATAACATGGTGCCCCTGCTTTACTTCCATTATACTTTTCCATATTAATCCTTCCTTTCACCCTCATGTCTATATTGTAACGTAAAATCGCACACCGCTCAAGGCCTTTCCATAGGAAGCCAAGGCATAATGCCCTGGCTTTTTCGCCTATTCCTTCTCAGAAAAATCGTTGCTCTCAATCCTATTACCATACTTTTCAATCATTCTCGCTAAAAACTCCATACAGATATCAAAATTCTTTTCCGCAAGCAATAATTTCAGTCTTTCTTCCTCCATAATTTTCTAATCACCGTCCTAAAATTATTTGCTCTAATACAGAAAATAGAGACTTCCTCCTACGTATGATTAGAAATAACCTATATGCCGACTGCCTGTTCTGTATAACCGACAGTTTTCTTGTTCCGTGTTGGAATTGTGATTTAATCAACTTAAATCACAAAATTTAAACCCAACAAAAATATTTTATAGTTTTACTATAACTGATAATTTTTGTATATTCAATTTCTGCCAAATCAATTTCGTGCGGATATATCACGATTTAAAAGCATTCTTTTATTTATACTGTTTTTATCTTTATAAAATTTTTCCCTTTAAATTGAAAAGTGTCTCTAACTACTTTGGGTTAGAAACACTTTTTATTCCTGTTTTTTATAGCTCAACTGTCTAAATCCCTATTTAGATAAAAAGAAATCCTCTCACTCGGAAAGGATTTCTCTAAAAAAATCACTGAACTATATGAACTATTGCATCATCTGCTCCTGTTGTCTTAATTGTATAGCCAAGCTCTATTGCATCACCAATATATCTCTCCTGTATCGTATTAGGATAATCAAATGGTGTTGCTGCTACAACTGGTGTCCAAATTGTGATACTATGTTCTCCCCTGTCAGCTACATCATAAGTTCCTTCTACAATACCTGGCGATTTCTTGTCAGGTGCAAGTTGATTAGTATAGAATTTCATTTTTTGTAAATTACTTGAAATACCATTTTCGTGACTTACACACATAGTATAAGTAACTGTTGTCACAGAATAATCTTCACTGTATTTAATGTCTCTCTCAAATACAACAGGTGTATCATAGATTCCTGAATAGCTGTAAACTGTATCAGGATTATCACTCATAAATACATACAAATCATTGAATACGTTGGCTCCTGTTACAAGGTTTACTGCCAGTCTGTCAAGAATACTGTAACTGCTGATATATGCTCTTTCGGAACTCTTGTAGAATGGAGCATTTCTTCCATCTTTTCCCGTTAAAGCACTGATATTCGCATACTGTCTGCTGTTTGCAGCTACATCATTATATCTCTTCTGTACTCTGTTGGAAGTACCAATTATATCATTTTGTCCATCATCCTGACCAAAATATCTTGCAAGGTATTGTGTCAACAAGCTGTTTTCATATTTGACAGTCACCCTTAGTTCAAAGCCCTGTCCTGCAGATACGATTGCAAACTTATTCTGGTTTACCATATCAATCCAGGCATCCGTAAGGTTGCCGTATGCATCAAAATCTTCTATATAATCTGCTCCCTGTGCTTCCAGCTCTTTCTTATACTTGGAAGTATAGTTGCTCTTGAATAGCACCTGACTGATATAATAACTTTCTGTCTGTGTTTTTCCTGCATTCTTAAATTCGCCAACTGCTGACTGTACAGAATTTCCATTATAGCTGTAATTTGTCTTTGAATACTTGAAGAACATAATAGATTTTCTTCTGTTAGGGAATGTTACTTTGTTATTCCTGTTGCTTGGGTTGTATTCAAAATCATATTGCGTATAAGTCTTTGTATGACTATCCACAACTGTTTTTGTTTCACCATTGCTCAGCTTAATGTTAAATGATGTAGTAGGTGCAATATGATGTAATACATTGTCACTCTGATTGTATTCATCAGGCACATTATTTGAGTTGTTGATATTTTGTGGCTGCATCTCTTTAACATTTGGATTCATTGCGGGAAAAATATCTGAACTTGCAGTCTGCTCATTAGGTGGATAGTATCCTTCTTTCGTAGACACAGTTACTTTTCTATTAATTCCACTTCCGCTTACACTAACACTTCCATTTGTAAAGTGATCTTCGTAAATCAATCTATCATGGTTAGGATAAATCTTAAAGTTCATTGTTTCCTTAGGATTACTTGTCATTGTTGCAAGTACAGTAGGAATTTCTCTTTGGATATAAGTTCTTCCTGTCTTAATATGGTCTACTACAATAGTATTGCCATAAGAAGCACCTGTTTGTGATGCACCTGTTGAACCCCAAGAAATCATATTGTTTATATCAAATTCATAAACATCTGCAGTTGTATCATAAGGAGTTGTAGACTGATCACTGTCAGTTTTACCATCATATGCTCTTTGTTTGTCTGCATAGATTGTAGCACTAGGATTTTCTACATCTATTGTGTAATACAGGTTATAATTCATATCATGATTATCTCTTCCTCTTTCTTGGTAGATATGCTCTGTGATACCTGCGCCTGTATTCTGTACAAAGTTTGAAACTTTGATGTCTACATCTGACTGCCATACTTTGTTTCTAATAGCATATGTTAAATACTCGTTATTCTGAGTATAAACAGTATGGTTATAAATAGGATTATTGCTTTGATTAGAGCTAAAGTAACCAACTCCACCAACATTGTTATGATCTTCAAAGTTATAAAACCAATTTGTGTACTGTGTAGCAGTCATCTTATCTTTAGCATAATTGTATGCTTCATCAAAGTAGTTCTTTGTGTAGTTGTCATTTTCATCTACTTCAATATAAGCAGTTGCATATACCAAGGCAGAGCTAAATACCTCAGGTTCAGTATCAAACTCCCAAACAACAAGCATATTATGGTCACTTGGCTTTGATACCGTAAAATCTGTTAATAATGGGGAGCCACTACTTGATGTAATGCTACTTGCTGACTTGTTATCATAATTATCATCATATTGGTCTGTTACAAGTGCATCAAGGAAAACTCTATCATTCCAAGTAGAACCACTATCCCAAGAATAAGCACCATTTAATGTATATGCTGTTTCAGGAGTCTGATACAGTCCTCTAATCTTTATATCAGTCAAATCCTGTACCAACTTTGCATGTGGTACATTAATAGAACTTTGGCTAAATCTGTCTCCTGCAAGACCTGTTCTAAGTTGATAAATAGGTTTTGTATTATCTGGTTCCTGCATTCTAGCTAAATAATTATACTGATAGTAAGGTTTATTTTCCAAACTGAATTCAATCCTGAATCCCTTAGAAGCCCCCTTATAAGAATAGATATATTTGAGATGGAATTTTTCTCCCACTCTTAAGTGACTAGAGTGTTTAATTACTTTTCCATTCGGAGCTGTGTAAGTCAAATCATTCCATTCATCATTATCTGCAATAAGCAATATCTCTGTATCAGTTTCTGCAGGAAATTCATGTGGTACAGTTTCAACTCTGATATAGCATTTAATAGGATCTATAAGTTTCTCCCCTCTGATATAAATACCAGACAAATCTTGCCAATCAATATAAGTTCCTTCAATTGTGTTTTGTTCAATAGAAAAATGCTGTTTTCCACAACAAGGAATTACTGCACATTTATCGTCTTCGTCTGTGATTGGTTCAAGATTAGTATAAGTGTCATTATATCCCATACTTCTTGATTTTGCCCAATAAGGACAATTATATTGATGTTGACATTTTAAGTATTCTCCACCGCCTTCACTCATATAGCAATTATGGCATTTGTCAGGCTCTCTGTTATGACTATGACAACTAGCACTATGGCTATGTGAACTCATTCCACAAGTCTTATCTCCATCATCATCATAACAAGAAGAACTATGATGATGTTCATCTTTACCACAATTTGTTTCATGCTGACAATAATTGTATTCATGTGTACAATGTGTTATGTCATCTTTTGCTCTGTTGCAAAACCAATTACAAGGTGGATCATATTCAGGATATGGAGAACAGTAAGAATGATGATAGGCATAATCTCTAAATTTTTCTCTTCCAGAACCTGCTTCTTGCCATTGCTCTACAAATCCTAAATCATAAAATCTTTCTTGTAACATAGATGAATATGTAAATGTTTTTATAGTTCCCTCTAAATCCCATCTAAAATAGTCAGGCATATGGAAAACCCCATCAGCAGGTTCCAATTTACTTTGAGATGGATTGCTTGTAGCTGTAACAGGACCTGATGATAAAATGGTAAGTGTTCCATCTCCATTGTTCGTAATTTCACAACCAGGTACTGTAAAATCAAAATAGTTTAAAACCCCATTTTGATCTGATACTGTAGCTGTATATTTTCCAAGTTCTTCATCCCAATAAAGTTTAATAGGTTCCGAAGAATTTGGAATTAATGATGCAAAACTAGGAATCATTCTCATATTTGTTGTTTTCCAAACAATTTGGCGATACAATTTCATGGCTTCATAATTAGAACCAATTGTAGTCTTTACATATCCATCACAGCTACCTGAATACTCTGTTGCCGCATGAAGTCCTGTCTTACCTGTTGAATCTTTGTAAATGAGAGATAAATTGGAACCATTGCTACCAATAGTTGTTATAAATCCAAACTCAATACACCAATCCAGAGTTTGCTTCGTTCTATATTTAACCATTTCATCATATCCTGCCGCATCAGGGTCTTCCCAACAATAATATTGTGTAATCGCTTGTGCATAGACTTGTGGTAAAGTAAATCCTGCATCAGCATATGTAATATTCTTCATTGTTGTTGCATATGGCGGAATGCTTCCTTCATGTCCTGTTAACTTACTATCCGTTCCACTCAAATAGCCTACTTCTTTAAACCATTTTCTAATTGTTGTGTTTAGTCCATTACCAAGATAACGATTTAACCAGTTATCATCTTCATCATCCTCCATGTCTTCATCAAATACTTCCCACCATGCCTCGGAAGATGGAGCACCATCTGTACTTACCTGATAGGCTTCTGTACAATCACCATTCATTTCCCAGGTTCCCCATCCCCTGAACCAGTGAACTATAGTATTTCCACCATTTTGCCCAGCTTCAAATGTATTCATATGTTTAAGTAAAGTAACTAATGTCCCATTGTATATTAAATCACTTCCGCTTCCTGTTATATTATCAGGATCAACATTAACTTCTCCTACTGTCATCTGCAAATCTGAAGTAGCACTTCTAAATGGTTTTCCTCTTTGAATACAATATACATACTGTCCATTAATAACAGCAACCATACCTCTATGTGTATCAAACTGTACCATAGTTAAATGCACGGGAATTCCTCCACTTGCATTTACGGATAAAGTTTGACTTGTAAAAATAAGCATAAACATAATAAATAAAAATATTAAATTTCTTGTGTAATTGAATATATTTTTCTTGCGCATAATGTTTTAGATTATTTTCAATAATCTGTATCCTCCTTTCAAAATTTTTAAAAACTTCTTTTTATTATAAGTAAAACTATATTTTTTTATTATGAAAATACAAATGATAAAATAAAAAGAGAGCCTATTTCTAAGCCCTCCTAAAATATTAAAGCAAAACATTATGGACAGCACCATGCCGTTATATATACAGCACCATCATCGGAACCTGTCACTTCATAATAATAACGATTGAAGCTGTGCCCGCCACCATCGCCATAAGCATATCCTAGCAAATCCTGCTGTGCAATTTCTTCGGGCATTCCTTTATTCAAATAAATAATACCCGTTCCCCAAGATGCAAAATCCTTGATGCTAGAATCAAAAGTCATCCCATTATCATTTAAGATTCCGCTCCAAACAGCAACAGCCTCTTCAGGTGTATATTTATCATTTGTCTGAGCAGGAACTTCCACAGTTGCATCAGGAACACTATCAGTAACCACAGATGCTGGAAGATCATCAACAACATTGTTGTTTTGGACAGGTGCTGTTGTGGTCTCTTTCGGAGCAACAGAATGATTCTCATCATTCTCAGACATATCGGAACCAACAGACTCCACATCTGCTACTTTCAAAAAACGATAGTTTCTGTCAAGCATCAGATAATACCATTCATCATATCTTCCAATCGTAGTAATATCAATACCTTCTTTGGTATGTCCAATACAAATTCCATTAAAAGCATAAATCTGAATACTATCTGTTAGATGAATAGAATTGGAATCATCCTCAAAATCTGCAAGATAGAAAACTGCATCTCCGCCCTCTGCGGCATCCCTATCTTCAAAGCTATACTTATACTCTCTCAAGTTCAGATTCGATTCATCCGCTTCTTTAACAGCAACAAGGTTCGTAAGATCCTCATTTTCCGTTTCATCTTCATTTGTTTCATCAACATCTTCAGTGTCTTCTGTAGTTATGCTATTTGCTTCAATAGATTCATTTACAGTCTTGATTACGGGAGTCTCTTTCCCACAACCATACAACAATACCATCACCATTGTCATTGTCAATGCAATCATTTTTTTCTTCATCATAATCGTAGTCTCCTTTCAAACAATATTTTTACTTGCCAAAAATAGCCTGCATTTTCAGCTTTTATATTATAGATAAAAGATTCCATTCTATGAAAAGAAAATAAGGACAACTGCAAAAAGCTGTCCTTATTATATTTTCTATTTCTTAGTTACTGATTTTCAACCCAATCTTCATACAAATCCTTGTAAAAGATTTTGCAGATAATATCTCCACCATCTTCTATCGTTTCAATAGCATATGTCATGTAGCTCCCGACACTGAAACCATTATCATAAGAGTAGAAATAAATATCATCTTTAAAATCTACTTCATTGGTATAAGTTGCAGGAATGCGAAATTCATAAACTTCCATATCAGATGTTGGAGTTTCTAATATGGTAGGAAGCTCATAAGCACGATTATTCATATTATAAGTCAATTTTTCTACTATGTCAGTTCCAGACACAGTAATCTGGTTAGAAGCAACAAAATTATCATTCATAACATATAGATAATCATATTCTGTTCCCTCTATCGGATTCTTAAATCTGCTCCATGCAATTCCTTCTGCCATCTCTTCAACTTCGACAGTAGAACCATTTTTAATATGTCCAACATTAAATCCAGCTCCATCGTATACAGGAATGTCACTTGTAGCAGATAATGTCCTAATATTTTCCAAATAATCAAAATCATAAATATCAAGATATTTTCTTTGTTCTTCCTTCTCTGCATACAGAACAATGCTCTCATTCTCTGCACCAGTGAAGTCTGAAACAGTTTCATCACCACCGATTACCTCTGTGCTTGTAATTTCATCTGCATCACTTTCAGATTCTGCCTCTGTTTTAGCTTCCGATTCCATATCCTCTTCGTCAACGATAATAGTATCGCCATCCTCAATCGTAATGTCTGTTGCTTTTGTCCTTGTTCCGCAGCCTGTTAAGGATACTGCTCCCATAGTAACAACCAGTGACAATGCCATAATACTCACAATTCTTTTCTTCATAATGTTAATTTCTCCTTTCAAATTTTAAAATTTCTACCCTTTTTATAGGTAAATCTCTTTATTATAGACAGGGATTAAAAAAACATAATTCAAAACAAGAAATATATGCAATTTATTATATATGTTCAATATTTTACCCCTATAGAAGTATAGCGTATATCCACATATAAGTCAACTACAGAAAGAGTACATATGTTTGATATTTAGCAAAAAGATTTCTACAAAAATTATGTATCAATGTTTCTTCCCTCTCTTAAAAATATTGAATTTCCCAAAAAATCTTTTCATTTTTTCCGAACTTTCTCTATCAGAAATCTCCAAGTCTGATAATGACAATAATATATCAATAAAAGGTTTGTTTGGCATCTTTATGGCTGTTGCCTGAAATACATCCTGTAAGGATATATCTATCTTTTTACACCTTTCTTCTAAATTCTCAATTCTTTCTTCAAGCCCTTCATCTTCTACGAGCAATATAACTTGTATAGTTTTCATCCTAATCCCTCTTTTTTATTATATCCTACTACTATTTAAGGTATTAGTCTACAAAAACATTTCCGATATATCGGAAATGTTAAAATTGCCATACTCTGGTTATAATTCTTATCAGGGTGATAGATGAAATGATAACATTTGATCCGTTTTGGAACACTTTAAAAGAAAAGAATATTACCGTATATGAATTGCTGGAAAAGCGGAATTTTAGCCATGGCACATACGATAGCATAAAGAAAAATAAAAATGTAACATTAAACACGATAGACCAGTTATGCAAGATTTTGGATTGTCAGGTTGAAGACATTATAAAATTTGAAAATATAGACGATTAAAGAGCATGGGAAAAATCTCATGCTTTTTTTGTAATAGTTAATATATTGCAATTTTCTTCAACATGATTAAAACTGCTAAAGAAAGAGAATACCCCCTATGGAGTATTCCCACTTTACTTACCTATTCCATACTAATCAATCTCATTGTCAGTATCATGTATAAAGCAACAGCTACAAACATTTTCAAGAAATGTATTACAAAACATACCAAGTCGAAATTTTCTTTTACACTCTATGACTTAAACAGTTTTTATTGTTCTATCATATTATAAAAATACAGATTCCTCTTTGTAACATTCTGGCTACTTGCAGTGCTGGTCTTGCAGAATTCCAGATACTCTTCTCTGTTTTCATAGTCATCTAAAAATGTATTCAGATTATCTCCATAAGATTTCTGCTTTGTGTCATCTTCTAGACAAAGAGCGGCATTTGCGATTATCATTGGCAGACTTACTTTCTTCAGGTTCTTATGCTTGTCAGGAATCATTTCATCCAACAAATCAAGTGCTTCTAATATCTTATCGCAAAGTTCACTATCAAAATTCTGCTTAAAATCATCAATGAACTGTATGATTGATTTTTTACTGAGGTCATTCACAGCTTCATCAGATATTAACGCCAGCGCCGCTAATATCACACCCTGATCTTCCGACTTCCTAAGCTGTCCTTTTGTAAAATTCACTTTTTCCATAAAAGGTTTATTTCTTGCTTCATCAACAAACTTTCTCAAATCTGCACCCATATGTGCCCTGTATAGATTATCATTAGAAAGCTGCTGTCCATTATTCAATCTGCAGAAAATATCTTCCGTTTCCTGTTCGCTTATATCCTGATAAATATTAATTACAATCTCTGTATTCTTTATGGTATTCTGTGTATCTTCATCCAGCTCCGAAAACTTCTTATTTGCATATTCATCTGCATAAGATTTGTCTAACTTAAATTCATCATTCAAATAAGCGGTTAATATGCTAACCCTCTGCTTTCCGTCCAATATCTCCCATATAATCTCATTTTTCTTATTCATAGTTTCTTTTGCAAATATGCCTGGAATGATTATCTCCTGTATAGCAGACAAAATCAAAAGAGACTTTTTCTTTCTATCCCACTGATCCTGATTTCTTTGGATACCTGTGTCCAGTATGATCTTTCCTTTTTTAATATCTCTTATGATAGACTGCACTGTTCTTGTTTTGATATAGCTCTTCATTAATTGTCTCCTTCCTAGTCTTGATTTTTATTCATTATAAGATTTAATTTGTAGAGTTTCAATGTAAAAGCACTTTCTTTTAAAAAATATCTCGCACTTATTCTTATATATTCTCATATTTTCTTTTTTTACTGCCATCTGATTCCACACAGTAATTCCTGCATAAGAACACATTCGATACTAAGTAATTAGGAAAAGCATTAATGCAGTCATTACAGCAGACAATTATATGAAAAAGCAATGCACTATTACGATTGAAAGACGGCTTCCATCCTGCAGAGCTTCCGCCTCTCAATATGGCGTAACTATATTGATTATTGATATATACTCTGTAAACCCCTGCTCTCCTGCTACAATATCATTTCTTATCATAATCAGCAAAATCAACATACAATATTAGAAAAAGAAATCTGTTTGACGGACAGGTTGTTCTTTTATATCTTAAATGAATATATTTCATCTCGTGTTCCACTCCCAGCTCTATGAACATTGTCAAAATATTGCCCTTAGTAATTTATTATATATATTCAATCATTTGCCCATTATATAAAATAAAAGGCAGGAGCTGATTCTATGATCAATTACAATAACTGTTGGAAAACAATGAAAGAAAGAGGCATTACCAAATATGCCCTGATCTACCATTATGGCATGAGCAGCAATACTCTGCGCCGTATGGCTCACGGGGAATCTATTACCACGTCCACAATCAATGATCTATGCCTTATCCTTCATTGCGAGCCACAGGATATCCTGTCATTTGAAGTTACTGAGGAAGAACAGGTTTTCACCAAGCAACGGGAAATAGAAATTGCAGAAAAGAAGACAAAAAGAACCTAGAACATCCTTCTAAGTTCTTTTTATTCTATTTATATTCCAAATCTTTCTAATTCCTGTATGGTTGCATCATTAAAGAACTGCCTGAAATATCTGCTCTCAACCTTATATTTCTTTTCCCACTTTCCATAATTATCTTTCCATCTGATCGTTACCATTTCAATTAGATTCAGCGGAAAAGAATGTTCTCCGATAATCATTATTCCCTCCTGAATAATCGGCGGAGCAAAGGGAATGAACTTGCTTTCAGAACATGCCAAGCATTTGATTTTAATATTGTAAACATTATCACTTATGGAAGATACTGCTTCTTGCGGTGTACTTACTAATTCCAACATATCTGTTGCCTCCTTTATCCAAAATATAAAAACCTAGAAATCGATCTCTAGGCTTTTACGTTTTTACTTTTTCTTCAAATCCTCACATAACGGCAACAATGCATCTAATCTATCTACAATTCTCTGCTGTTCCTCTATTGGCGGTAATACAACAGCAGTTTTTGCAATAAAATCCAAAACCCAATTCTTATTGCCAATCCCTCTTGTATTCTCTTTTACTTGCTCCTGCACCAATGGACTCATTAAAAGATAGTACAGAAACTTCTCATTGATAAATTGATGATTATATTTCAATAAAGCTACACTTACAAACAAGCTAAATTGTTCGTCTGTATCAATGATGGCAGGAACTCCTGTTGTACCAACTTTAGATAAAAGCATATCACCCTTTTCTGGATTACACCTTTTATATAACTCTTTATGCTCTTCTTGTGTTATGAACTTCGTTTTGCTTAAATCTAATTTCCCCGAACTCATATCTTTTACTGAAACAAACTTCACCCCTTCTATTGCATATTTAGGTGTTTTATGTGTTCCGTCTGTAAGTTTATAGACAAGACTTCCTAACGTAACCATTTGCCATGTATCAGGAATACTATATGATGCATCTTCATCATCAATATAGTTTATAAAAAGTCTTTTGTCTTTCTTTATTAGACCACTACTAATTTTATTTTTTCTATCTTCCTCAATGTATAAGAGCAATTCATCCACACTACTATCACTCTCCAACTGTTCTGTCAATTTTCCCTGCATAGCTGCTTGAAGAAGTGCTTCTTTCATACTATTCGGGAACTCCTTTTTAAGTGTTTCCAATTCTTTTTCTATCTTCTCATATTCATCAATTTTCGGCATTATCTCATTGATTTTATCAACAATTCTATGCTGTTCTTCGATTGGGGGAAGCGGAGAAATAAATTCTCTTAAACTGTAACGATTGCAATTAGGTATGCCATAACCTACTACCGGGCTGGTACAACTTGGAAAAATCCTTAAAATATGCCATTTCCATTGATTCTATAGTCATTCTGTGTTATATTTATAGCATACCTAATTAGGTATGCTATAAGGAGGAAGATATGGTGGAAAAGCCCGATTATGTTCTAAATTTTGTACGGCCTGCCAACACGGAAATCAA
>CAJTRA010000010.1 GCA_910578345.1 uncultured Lachnospiraceae bacterium
CTTTAAGCGAAGAAGAAATCATCCGCCTTTATGGGAAACGCTGGGATATCGAAGTATTCTTCAAAGTCTGCAAGAGTTATCTCAGGCTCAGTAAAGAATGCCATTCCCTTTCCTTTGATGCAATGAGCGCCCACACAGCGGTGGTCTTTACCAGATATATGATGCTGTCCATCGAAAACAGGGAATCAAACGACAACCGGTCTCTTGGGGAATTATTTCTGTACTTTACTGATGAAATGTCTGACATTACATGGATAGAGGCATTTCAGATGCTGCTCCAAATGTTCCGGAAACTCTTAGAGGAACACTGCGATCTCGTTGATGAAAAGATAGATGAACTGGTTGAAGCATTCATCAGCACTTTGCCATCTCTTCTACAATCGCAATTAGTTGCGGCATAGCGGTATAAAAGACTGTTCTTTGATAATTGAATCATTGCCAGATATTGAATTTTCAAGGTGCATAGCTAAAATCTATGTGCGAAGTTTGAGTTTTTTTACTTGAAGAATTCATTCCAGATCTGTATTTTGACGATGGCGGTCGTGACGATCGTCTCCGTGCTGGCGGGGTTTGCCTTTTCGAAATTGAAGATCTGGGGTGCGAAGATATGGATGTCCATGATCCTGTTTACAATCATGGTTCCGGCGCAGGCTTTGATGGTGCCTTTGTACAATACGCTGTCAGACTTGAATCTGCTGGGAACGGTCTGGGGCATGGTGCTGATCTATGTGACTTTCCAGACGCCGTTCTGCGTTCTGATGATGAAAAGCTCTTTTGATATGGTGCCGAATGCGCTGCGGGAAGCTGCGCTCATGGACGGAGCGGGCAGTCTGGCTATTTTCTGGAATATTTATTGTCCGCTGGCAATACCAGGCGCGATCACTGTGATCGTATATGCCGCCTATAATACATGGAATGATTACACGATCGGCCTGACTTTTGGCGGCAGTTCGATGAAGACATTCAATGTGGGGCTGGTGGATATGCTTTCTGCGGATACGACGGTCAACTGGGGGACGCTCACTTCCGGTGCGATCGTAGGAATGCTGCCGATCCTCATTTTATTCCTGCTTTTGCAGAAACATTTTGTCAAAGGCATGATGAGCGGGGCGGTAAAGTAAAGGAAGACAGATTGTTTCTGCCGGCTGAGTCGGCATGACAGGAAGCGTGAGGGGCAAGCGAAGACGGAATGGTGATAAGACAGGAATCAAATAAGAGAAAGGGAACAGGTGGTGAAATGAAAAAATATGACAGACTTCCTCTGACAGAGATAAAACCGTCGGGGTGGCTTTACGGACAACTAAAGATCCAGATGAATGGATTGAGCGGCAGGCTGTATGAGATCTGGGACAGCGTTGGCAGCTATTCGGGATGGCTGGGCGGTACAGGCGATAGTTGGGAGCGCGTGCCTTATTATCTGGACGGGCTGCTTCCCCTGTCCTACTATCTGGACGATAAGGAACACTGGGATCTTTGCATGAGGTTTATCGAGTGGACGCTTGGGAGTCAGGATGAAACAGGGAATTTCGGCCCGCGTGCGACCTGGGAGGAACAGTGGTCACGTTTTGCCATGTTGAAAGTGCTGATCCAATATGCGGAGATCACGGGAGATGACAGGGTGCTTCCTTTCGCAGAGAATTATCTGCAGTATGTGGAAGATCTGGTTACAGGACAGGAGCTGATCAGTTGGTCCAAAGCCCGCGTTCCGGAACTGCTCTATGTGGGGAAATGGATCTATGAGCAGACGGGGGAAGAAAAGATACTGGAATGCATGAAGAAGATTGACCAGAGAAGTATCGACTGGTGTGACTATTTGCGAGACCTGCCTTTTCCGCGTCCGGCGAAGGAGTACATCTACTGGGAGAAAGTGAAGAAGTTTGAACATCTGGAGCTTGAAGAGATGTGTCCTTACCATGAGACGCATATAGTGAATGTCACTATGGGCTTCAAGCACCCGGCGCTGCGTGCCCTGCTGTGTGATGATCAGGATTATGCGCGGATCGCCAGGGAAGGGATTCAGAATGTCATCAGGAAGCACGGTGTGGCTTCCGGATGCATCAACGGGGATGAACATCTGGCAGGCAGTCATCCTTCACAGGGGTCGGAGCTGTGTTCTGTGACAGAGTATATGTTCAGCCTGCAGCCACTCATAGAAGTTTTTGGGGATGCCTGGTACGGCGATCTGATGGAGCGTCTTGCTTATAACGCGCTTCCGGCCACGATCACAGAGGATTTCATGGGACATCAGTATCTGCAGCAGGCAAACCAGATCATTGTAGATGATACAAAACGTCCCTGGTTTAATAACGATACAGATTCCACAGTCTTTGGGCTGGAGCCGAACTTCGGCTGCTGTACGGCCAACATGCATCAGGGCTGGCCGAAATTTGTCAATGCGCTCTGGTATCGAGAAGGAGAGGATACCCTGGTGAATATGGTTTTGGCTCCCTCGTCTGTCGATACGACGTTGGCGGGAGAGCGGATCAGACTTCGTCTGGAGACAGATTATCCGTTCCGGGAGCAGTTGACCTATCGGTTAGAGGAAGCGCCCGGCCGGCCGGTGCGGATCAAGCTCAGGATCCCGTCCTGGTGCAAGGAGCCGCAGGTGCAGTGTGAGGGCGGCAGAGTGGTCTTTGAGGAAGAGGGACATTTTGCCGTGGTCGAGAAAGAATTCCGGAAGGGAGATCAGATTCAAGTCCGTCTGGAAATGAAAGTGACCGCCTCCTTCTGGTATCGGGATACGCTGGCAGTGGAGAGAGGTCCTCTGGTATATGGTCTGGACCTGCAGGAGCGATGGGAAGTGAAGAAAGAGACGGCGGGTGTGAAAGATTATTATATTTTCCCGGAGAGCGCCTGGAACTATGCGCTTGATAAGTCTCTGCCGCACAAGGTGGAGGAACAGGAAGTCTCTGCAGTTCCCTTCTCCAAGAAACATCCGCCAGTGCGTCTGAATGTGTCGGCTCGGAGAGTGGAAGAGTGGAAAGAAAGAAACGGGGATGCCAGAGAGATTCCGAACAGCCCGGTAAGGGAAGCGGGGGAAGAAGAGACGGTTGCGCTGATTCCCTTTGGCTGCACGAAGCTGCGGATCTCCCAGTTCCCTTACTATGAAAGTTTATGACTTTCATAGTAAGGATGGCCACGTGGCCTGCCAACCGGCAGGGGATGGCATGATGGGGGTACTGCCGCGGCAGCAGAGAAGGATGCCGGAATAAGATAAGTGCCGTATCGGCGGCAGAATGAGAGGCGATATGAAGAAATACAGTGGAAAGCCAGTCGGTTTTGGACAGGTTGACTTAAAAGACGGTTTCTGGCATACACAGCAGGAGCTTGTAAGAGAGGTGACGATCGATGCGGTCTATGACCGGTTCGAGGAGACGGGCAGGTTTGAGGCCCTGAAAGGGGAGTGGAAAGAAGGAATGCCCTTCAAACCGCATATTTTCTGGGACTCCGATGTGACCAAGTGGATGGAAGGAGCCGCATATTATCTGCGAAAGAAGCCGGATGCCGCGTTGGAAGAGAAGCTGGATATGCTGGTAGAGCGGATGGAAAAGCTGCAGACGGAAGACGGCTATCTGAATTCATATTTTACTACGGTGGAACCGGAGGCGCGTTTTACCAGAAGGCTGGACCATGAATTGTACTGTGCAGGACATTTGATCGAAGGCGCGCTGGCTTACTATGCAGCGACAGGAAAACGGAAGATGTTGGATCTTACGATCCGCTATATCGATTTGATCGACAGGATCTTCCGCGTAGAACATTCTGCAGCTTTTGACACGCCGGGACATCAGGAGATCGAGATGGCTCTGGTCAAGCTGTATCAGTTCACCGGAGAGATCCGTTATAAAGAGCTGGCAGAGTATTTCATGGATATGCGGGGATGCAGCCCAAAAGACGAGGAGAACACCGGAGAAGATCCGGTAAGTTTCCAGTCCCATCTTCCCGTCAGGAAGCAGAAGACGGCACAGGGACATGCGGTACGGATGCTGTATCAGTTGTGCGCCATGGCGGATCTGGCGTTGTTAAACCAGGAAGAGGAAATGACGGAGGCCTGTGAGACGCTGTTTGACAACATTGTGCAGAGAAGAATGCATATCACAGGCGGTGTGGGTTCCACGTATCTGGCGGAAGCGTTTACTTTCGACTACGATCTGCCGGAGCTTACCACCTATAATGAGACTTGTGCGTCCATTGCGCTGGCAATGTTCTGCAGGCGGATGTGGCTGATCGAGGCGGACCGTAAATATGCAGACTGTGCGGAGCTTGCGCTTTATAACACCGTGTTGAGCGGCATGTCTTTGTCCGGAGACCGGTTTTTCTATGAGAATCCATTGGCGGCGGATCCAAAGAGAAACCAGTTTAATCAGTCCAGGAAGGAAACTATCCGGGAACACCTGCCCATCTTGGAGCGGGTAAAAGTGTTCGATTGTTCCTGTTGCCCGCCGAATCTGGTGCGCACGATGGGAGCGATCGGCGACTATATGTATTCCGTGTCGGAGAATACAGTCTACGCCCATTGCTATATGGACGCGGAGGCGAAGATTTGTTTGCAGGAGGGGGAAATCTGTCTGCGGCAGAGGACGCAGTACCCCTATGACGGGAAGATTGATCTGGAGACGGGGACGGCAGGCGACTATACGATCGCTCTCCGCATTCCGGGCTGGTGTTCCTCCTACCGCATTCTGGTCAATGGGGAACCGGCAGTTTATACACTGGAGAAAGGGTATGCCTGCTTACGGCGGGTATGGCAGGAGAAGGATCATGTCGTCTTAGATCTGGCTATGCCGGTGGAACTGGTGGAGGCCAATCCGAGCGTGCCCAATCTGTGCGGAAGAGTCGCCGTGATGAGAGGGCCGATCACCTTCTGTGCGGAAGGGATTGACAATCAGGCGTTGTCTTTACGGGATATCAGGATCAGAAATGCTTCTGACTTTGCGGTATCGATGGAGGAAATTTGCGGCAGAAAGATGCCGGTGCTTTCCGGCAGGGCGTCCGTCAGAAAAGAGTTTGAGGCGTTTTACAGAACATACCGTGGGGAAGAAGAGAGCGTGCCATGGAAGCTGATTCCTTATTTTGCATGGGCGAATAGAGGCGTTTCAGAAATGAATGTGTGGTTTCTGAAAGCATAAAGGAAAGGGGGGCGTTTTGCCCCCTGCCTCCATTCTTTGGCATTATAATTTCCCGATCCTGCACAGCCTTGCATATTCTCCGTTTTGTGCCACAAGTTCGTCATGGGTTCCCTGTTCGATGATACGCTTGTCTGAGAGAACGTAGATCTGATCCACATGCCGGATTGTTGAGAGACGGTGTGCGATGAAAATACAGGTTCTGTTTTCCAGCAGCTTCTCAAGGGACTTCTGGATGATCTCTTCACTTTCGTAATCTAAGGCGCTTGTCGCTTCATCCATGATAAGGATTTTCGGATTCTTAAGAAACAGTCTCGCGATGCTGACCCGTTGACGTTGTCCGCCGGAAAGCATGATGCCTCTCGTGCCTACAAGGCTGTCATATCCCTTGTCCAGGGAGAGGATAAATTCGTGAATGCCGGCAAGTTTTGCGGCAGTGACGATCTCTTCTTCCGATGCCGGACGCTCCTGCAAATGCTATAGTCTGCCCACTCCCGATCACAAAGGAGATCTTCTCCAGAACATTTTCCGATGCGTCTTCATAATGAAAAGAAACCTGGTCGAACGTGATATTCCCTTCCGGGTCTTGCAAGGAAATAGCGTCTGGCTTTTGTATGACTGCCGGACGGATCTCCATCCTATCCATAAAGCGGATAAAACTCGCTTTCCCTTCTTCAAACAGCCGCATAAAGTTGAGCATGGTGCGGATCGGTTCGGACAGACTTCCGGCATACAGCAGGAAAGTGATCAAAACCGCCGGACTTAAACTGTCCTTAGCGATCAACAGGGAACCGAAGATCACGACCAGCATCGATAAAAACTGTGGGTAGGATTCGACTGTTTCATAGAAAAAAGCCTCCAGCTTGTAAAACATACACATGCTTACCGTATAGCGCCTGTTTTTTTCCTGAAAACGATCTCGATGTGCAGCTTCTTTGCCGAAAGCCTTTACCGTGCGGATGCCGGAAAGAGTGTCCTGTGCATATTCGTTTAGCGCAGACAGATCCCCCTTATTCTGCAGAAGACACTGTTCCATCTTCTGATCGGCGAAATAAGCGGCAATGCCGAGAAACGGCAGTACCGAAAAGACAATCAGCGTCAGGGGAACATGGAGACGGAGCATGATCGCAAAAGCGCCGATGAACTTGATCATTGTCATCAGCAGATCCTCCGGCGCGTGGTGAAACAGTTCTGTCATATTGGTCAGGTCGTTGGACAGCACGGTCATGAGTTTCCCCGTACTGTTTCTCGCATGAAATCCAAAAGACAGGGCTTCATAGTGTTCGAACAGTTCTAAGCGCATCGTCTCCTCCATTTTGGCGCCCATGGCATGTCCAAAGTAAGCATAAATGATATTGCTTACGACTTTGATTACAGTAAGCAGGACTAAAATACCTGCCGCGGTCAATAGTTTATGGAAAGTGCCGTCCTGTCATTTTGCAAGAACTTCCCCGGTCATATAACCTGATACCAGGGGAAACAGCAGAACGCTGCCTGCGCTGAGCGCGGCGAAGAACAGATCCATTAAGAAGATAGCGCGGTGCGGCCTGTAGTAAGATAAGAATTTCTTTGCTCTTTGTTTGGTAAATTTTGACTTCATAGGTCCTCCAGATGATGCCATTATAACGGATTCTGTGAGGAAAGGGAACCAGTTTTTGCCAGTGAAAACCGGTTTCTTTTTTGCCGGTGAGATGCTATAGTGTGATTACGGTAAATGGTATAACAATATACAGGGATGTTTTTTGCAAGGACGAAAATTAAATTCCGAATGTCGTTAACGATCGTAAACTTTGGGATAAAGGAGGAGCAGATGATGCAGTATACGACCAGATATGAGACGCCGCTTGGCAGGGTGCTTCTGGCGGCAGATGAAACGGGACTTACCGGATTATGGTTTGATGGGGCAAAATATTATGCGGCAGGACTCAATCCGCAGCACGAAGAGAAAGAGGTGCCTGTATTTGAGACGACGAGGAGATGGCTTGCGCTTTATTTCTCCGGACAGGAACCGGATCATCTGCCGCCGGTCCACCTGATCGGTTCGCCGTTTCAGCGCAGAGTCTGGGAGATCATGCTTGAGATTCCCTACGGGCAGACGATGACCTACAAGGAGCTGGCGGTAAGGATCGCGGAGGAGAGGGGAATTCCGCGGATGTCGGCGCAGGCCGTGGGCGGGGCAGTGGCCCACAATCCGATCTCGATCATTCTCCCCTGTCACCGGATGGTAGGGAGTAATGGGAGTCTGACAGGATATGCAGGCGGGATTCCAAGAAAGATAGAATTATTAAAGTTGGAAGGCGTCCCGATGGAGGGGCTGTTTGTGCCGGCGAAATCTACGGCGTTATAGCTCCAAGTTCTGCTCTCTTTCAGTTGACACCGCATCATTGTCAGTCTATAATACAGTTGTGTGATTTTTACATAATAATACATTTTTTCTAACGAGAGAGGGAGGAAATTCCAATGAAGAAATTATCTGTTAAGAGTGTTGTTGCCATCGGCATCGGTGCGGCGTTGTTCTTTGTGCTGGGTAAGCTTGTGATACCTTCACCGGTTCCGAATACGAATATCAGCTTACAGTATGCAGTCCAGACGGTATTCGCTACGTTGTTTGGGCCGATCGTCGGCTTCCTGATCGGTTTTATCGGACATACGCTGGCGGATGCGACAAGTTACGGACCGTGGTGGAGCTGGATCATTGCTTCCGGCGTGGTAGGCCTTATCGTAGGGTTTGCGACGATGAAGATGGACATCAATGATGGCATCGATACGAAGAAGATCGTAAGATTCAATATTGCGCAGGTAGTTGCGCATCTGGTGGCATGGGGGATCGTTGCACCGATTCTCGACATTCTGATCTATTCGGAGCCGATTGAGAAATTATTTGCACAGGGTCTGATGGCAGGCACAGCCAATATCATCACGACGGGTATTGTCGGTACTCTTCTGTTAGTTGCATATGCGAAGACGGTCGTAAAGAAAGGTTCCTTGAACAAAGAAAATTAATCGATAGTGGCGATCATTGAGAGCGGCCGTTTTCACGCGGCGGCTCTTTTTGCGAAAAGGAGAAAGCATATGGCATCCCCCATCATTTCATTTCAGGATTATGGATTTCAATACAGGGCGCAGGCGGAACCGACGCTGCGGCATATCAATCTGGATATTTATCCGGGTGAAAAGGTGCTCATCGCGGGCACATCGGGCAGTGGGAAGAGTACGGTCGGCAACTGCATCAATGGCCTGATTCCCTTTGCGTATCCCGGTGAGAGTACCGGACGTCTTATGGTGGACGGTACAGAAGCGAAGCAGAGCAGTATTTTTGAGTTGAGTCATATAGTAGGGACGGTGCTGCAGGACACGGACGGGCAGTTCATCGGCCTGACGGTAGGCGAGGACATCGCTTTTGCGGCAGAGAACGACTGTGTCCCGCAGGACGAGATGAAGCAGTTAGTTGACAAAGTGGCGAAGCTGGTGGACATCGATCATCATCTGGAATATGCGCCTCATGAGCTGTCGGGCGGGCAGAAGCAGAGAGTCAGTCTGGCCGGCGTTATGATCGAAGAAGTGAAGGTGCTTCTGTTCGATGAACCGCTGGCGAACCTGGATCCGGCAGCGGGACGCGCGACGATAGAGCTGATCGATATGGTACATAAGCGCACCGGGGCGGCTGTGCTGATCATAGAGCACAGGCTGGAGGACGTACTGTGGAGACATATGGACCGGATCGTTCTGATGAATGAAGGGGAGATCATAGCGGATCTGCCGACGCAGAAGTTACTTGCGGGGGAGCCGCTCATGCAGCATGGGATTCGGGATCCCCTTTATCTGACAGCGCTGCGCTATGCGGGGGTGGAGATCAGCGAGGCGATCCATCCGGAACATGTGGACAGCCTGGTTCTTAGCGAGGCGGACAAAGAGAAAGTACGAAACTGGTATCAGATGCAGAAAGCTTCGATCCATAGCAGGCAGCAGGGGGAAGAACTGCTCCGTGTAGAAGATCTGAAATTTGGCTATACCCCGGATCAGGATACGCTGCAGGATGTTTCCTTTGTGGTACATAAGGGGGAAATGGTCAGCATTGTAGGACGCAACGGTGCAGGAAAGAGTACGCTTGCGAAATTGATCTGTGGATTCGAACAGCCTGCCTCCGGCAGGATCTCTATGGAGGGCAGGGATCTGAAGGGCGATACGATCAAGGAGCGGGCGGAGCGGATCGGTTATGTCATGCAGAATCCGAATCAGATGATCTCGAAACCGATGATCTGGGATGAGGTGGAGATGGCGCTTCTGCAAAGCGATATGCCCAAGGAGGAGCGAAGTAAGAGAGTCGAAGAGACGTTGAAAGTCTGCGGGCTTTATCCGTTCCGTAACTGGCCGATTTCCGCTTTGTCTTTTGGTCAGAAGAAGCGGGTGACGATCGCCAGCATTCTTGTCAAACGGCCGCAGATCATCATTCTGGATGAGCCGACGGCGGGGCAGGACTATCATCACTATACGGAGATCATGGATTTCCTGAAAGAGTTAAATGAAAAGGGCTATACGATCCTGATGATCACGCATGATATGCATCTGATGCTGGAATATACGCAGCGGGCGATCGTTTTCAGTGAGGGAAGGATGCTGGCGGATACGACCGCCGCCCATGTGTTGAATGATCCTGACCTGGTGAAAGCGGCGAATCTGAAAGAGACCAGTCTGTATACACTCAGTCAGTCCTGCGGGATCGAAGAACCACAGGTCTTCACGGAGTGCTTTATCAGTTATGAGCAGAAGGAGGTGCGGTAGTATGGCGAAGATCGCGATCTTAAGTTATATCAAACGGAAGAGTCCCGTGCATGAACTGACGGGGACGACGAAGCTGATCTTCTTTATTGCCTGGAGTATTGGCTCTATGGTCACTTATGATACGAGAGTATTGGTATGTATGATGATACTCAGTATAGCGATCTTCAAGATCAGCCGGATCAGAATAAAGGATATCAGTGTGGTGCTTGGATTAGCGGCGGCCTTTGTTCTTCTGAACAATCTGTTTGTATATCTGTTTGCGCCAGAATACGGGGTGGAGTTGTATGAGAGCAGGACAGTTTTGTTTACCATCGCGGGACCGTATACGATCACGCTGCAGCAGTTGTTTTATCATCTCAACATGACGATGAAAGTGTTCTGCGTTGTGCCGGTAGCCCTTCTGTTCATTGCCTGTACGGATCCCAGTGAATTTGCCGCGTCTCTTGCAAGCATCGGGGTCAGTTACCGGATCGGCTATTCGGTCAGCCTTGCGCTGCGTTATATCCCGGATGTACAAAGAGAGTACCACAATATCAGCCAGGCCCAGCAGGCCAGAGGGATCGATCTGTCGGGTAAGGATAAACTGTTTACCAGACTGAAGAATTCTGTGGCGATTCTTCTGCCGTTAATCATGTCCAGCCTGAACCGCATTGAGACGGTCAGCAATGCGATGGAGCTGCGGGGATTTGGCAAGAATAAAGTACGTACCTGGTATGCAAGAAGACCGATGAGAAGGAATGACTGGCTGGCGATTGTTTCCGTTCTGGTGATCCTGACAGTCGATATGGTTGTGACATTCTGGGATGGAAGCAGATACTATAATCCTTTTTTGTGAGATGGATTCTATTTGACGTCTGCAGAGCAGATAGATGGAGGGCAAGTTGAAGATACTGGTAATTGGAGGCAGTTATTTCTACGGAAGAGTTTTCGTCATGGAAGCGGCTAAGGAGCACAGGCTCACTTTGTTAAACCGCGGCACGTACTCCATGCAGGAGTTCGGGGTGGAGGAGATCAGGGGCGACAGGCATGATGAGGACGCGCTCATACAGTGCAGGGAAGATTACGATGCGGTGGTGGATTTCTGTGCCTATGAAGCGGGGGATGTGAGCCAGATCGTTCGGAGTCTGCCGGGACGGATCGGACACTATCTCTTAATCAGTACAGTGGATGTCTACGAACGGGGCGGCAAAACGGTGAAGACAGAGGAACATGCCTTGGAACGCAGGGTTTTTTCCGGGGAGGCAGGCGCTTATATTGCAGGAAAAGTGGCGCTGGAGGAAGAACTTGTCCGGGCGTGCGGCGACAGGAAGATTCCCTGGACGGTGTTTAGACCGGCGATCCTGTACGGCCCCTATAACTATGCGCCCAGAGAGTCTGTGTATATCCGGATGATGCTGCAAAACAGAGCGCTGCCAAACTTCACGGATGCAGACGGAAGATTTCAGTTCGTCTATGTGAAGGATGCGGCGCAGGCGGTCTTAAAGGCGGCCGGAAACAAAACAGCCTACGGACAGGCATATAATCTCTGCCAGGATGAGATCGTGACTTATGATACGTTCTTTCAGACACTGTGTGCAGTGGCAGACAGAGAGGTGCTGCAGGACCTGCAGGAGATTCCGATCACGGTAGACGACGCTGTGGCGCAGCAGGTTCCGGTGCCTTTTCCGGCAAAGGAGGCGGAGAGCGAACTGTGTTCCAATGAGAAGGGCAGGCGGGAGCTTGGGCTTGTGTATACGGATTTCGAAGAGGGGATGCGCCGGACGTACAATGCGTTTCAACATGTTTACCAGGGGTGAAGCAATGTCAGTAAGGCAGGCCGGACGCGCTTGGTATGATATACTTCTCCTGTGGAGATGCTTTCGCCCGGCTCCATACAAAACGGTACGAAATGCATGACTAACTGACAGATGGAAGAAGGAAAGAAGGGCATGGAGGCAGAGATGACGTTAGATCAGATTGCGGTAGGAGAAGAGGTTAAGATCACCAGGGTCGGCGGAGAGGGAGAACTTCGCTGCAGGCTGCTGGATATGGGGCTGATTCCGAAGACGGTCGTCAAAGTGCAGAAGGTGGCTCCTATGGGAGATCCCATCGAGATTCATCTTCGGGGATATGAGCTTACGATCCGTAAAGAGGATGCCGGGAAGATCGAGGTGCAGAGAAGAAAATAAATGCGGGATTGTGGAGGAGACAATGAGATACGCTCTGGTAGGGAATCAGAATTGTGGTAAAACGACATTATTTAATCAACTGACAGGATCGAACCAGCACGTGGGCAATTTCCCAGGCGTGACGGTGGATTCCAAAATGGGCGATATTCGAGGAGAGCGGGGGAATTCGGTCGTTGATCTGCCGGGAATCTATTCGATCCGCCCCTATACGAACGAGGAACTGGTAACCCGCAGATTTATCTTAAAGGAGCGGCCGGAAGGAATCATCAATATCGTGGACGCCACGAATATAGAGCGGAATCTGTACCTGACACTGCAGCTTCTGGAGATGCATATCCCTATGGTTCTGGCCCTCAACATGATGGATGAGGTGCGGAATAACGGTGGGACGATCGACATCGGGAAGATGGAGGAACTGTTAGGGATTCCCGTGGTGGCGATCAGTGCGGCGAAGAATGAGGGGATCGAGGACCTGATTCATGCCATCAAGGAGGTTTCGGAGCGGCGTATTTATCCAAAAGTGATGGATTTTTGCGAGAAGGGCGCCGTGCACAGATGCATTCATGCGGTCAGCCACCAGGTGGAGGATCATGCGGAGAAGATTGGTATATCTCCAAGATTTGCGGCGACGAAGATCGTGGAGGGAGATCATGATATTATAAAAAGCCTGCATCTGTCAGACAATGAACTGGACCTGATGGAGCACAGTATTGTGGAGATGGAGAAGGACAGTGAGATGGACCGCAATGCAGCGCTGGCGGATATGCGGTATGCGTTTATCGAGAGAGTGTGCAGCCAGGCAGTCATCAAGTGTCATGAGAGCAAGGAGCACAGAAGAAGCGTGCGCATCGACAGCGTGCTGACGAACAAATATCTGGCGATCCCTTCCTTTCTGATGATCATGCTGCTTGTGTTCTGGCTGACGTTCGGGGTGATCGGCGCTTTCCTGAGCGACCTGTTAAGCAGAGGGATTGATTCTCTGTCGGCAGTGGTGGAACGGGCGCTTGTCTGGTATGGTATCAATCCGGTGGTGGAGAGTCTGGTGATTGACGGCATCTTTACCGGAGTGGGAAGTGTGTTGAGTTTTCTGCCGATCATTGTGGTTTTGTTCTTTTTCCTGTCCATTCTGGAGGATTCCGGTTATATGGCGCGGATCGCCTTTGTGATGGACCGGCCGCTGCGCAGGATCGGCCTGTCCGGCAAGAGCTTTGTGTCGATGCTGATCGGATTTGGATGCAGCGTTCCGGCGGTTATGTCCACCAGGACCTTATCTTCCGAGCGGGATAAGAAGATGACGATCATGTTGATTCCTTTCATAAGCTGTTCCGCCAAAATACCGATCTATGCGCTGTTTGCGGCGGCATTTTTTGAAGAACGCCAGGCGCTTGTGATGATGGGACTGTATGTGCTGGGAATCCTGTCTGGTATCTTATGTGCGTTTGTGCTGCGCGGGACTTTGTTTCATGGCAAGCCTATGCCTTTTGTGATGGAGCTTCCCAATTACAGATTTCCGTCGGCGAGGAGTGTACTTTTGCTGATGTGGGATAAGGCGAAAGATTTCGTACAAAGAGCGTTCACGGTAATCTTTATTGCAACGTTAATCATTTGGTTTTTACAGACATTTGATACCAGATTGAATGTAGTGTCGGATTCTGGTGATAGTCTGCTTGCCATGATTGGGAAGTTGATCGCGCCTCTCTTTGCTCCGCTTGGATTTGGCGATTGGCGGGCAGCGACGGCGCTGATCAGCGGTTTTACCGCGAAGGAGGCGGTGGTCAGCACTTTAGGAGTGTTGACGGGCACCAGTATGAGTGCGCTGGGAGGCGCCTTGGGCACGATCTTTACGCCCCTTACGGCTGCCAGCTATCTGGTCTTCACCTTATTGTATACGCCCTGTGTCGCCGCTGTGGCGACGATCAGGCGCGAACTTGGTTCTACATGGAAGATGATCGGTATTGTCCTGATGCAGTGCGGGGTGGCCTGGATCGCGGCATTCTTAGTCTATCAGGCAGGGAGTCTGTTGTAACAGGAACTTTATCGCAAACGAAATTTTTAATACCGCTCACGATAGGTCTGTACAAATTTGATAAAATAACATAAAATATAGGAAATGAAATGACAGGAAAGGGAATTTCTGGCAGTTGCAGAAAACGATAAAATGATTGCTATGGAAGACAGAAGGGAAAGGCGTGAGAGAATGAAAAGTTACATGTTGGATCTGAATTCGATCGACAGAGTCAAGGGATTTGTCAAGACGATCGAAGGATTTGAAGGTTATTTTGATTTGGCGACGGGGAGATATGTGATCGATGCCAAGTCTATCATGGGTATTTTTTCCATGGATTTGTCTAAGCCGGTGGAGTTCCGGGTTCTGGAGACTCATGATAAGCTGTCGGAGATTGAGGCGGCTATTGCACCGTACATAGTACGGCCATAGGAGAAGAAGGTTACAGATTTTCATGGAGACTGCCGGTATATGAAGGAATCGTATGCCGGCAGCTTTTCATTCTGCTGGAAAGGCTGTGTTAATGTCGTTAGCAATTGTGCTTCTGCTCCTGCAGAAGCTTAGAGAAGAAAGGCGCGGACAGGATTATGAAATTTATGCATCTGGCGGATCTGCATCTGGGGAAGCGTGTCAATGAGTTTTCCATGCTGGAAGATCAAAAGTATGTGCTGGACCAGGTACTGCAGTGGATCGATGAGGAAGGAATAGAAGGGCTTTTGATTGCGGGAGACATCTATGACAGACAGGTGCCTTCTGTTGAGGCGGTCAGACTGTTAGATGATTTCCTGACACAGGTATCCAGGCTGCAGGTGCCCGTGTATATGATTGGCGGCAACCACGACAGCGCGGTGCGGATTTCCTTTGGCGCGAGGCTTCTGGCACGAAGCGGCGTTCATATGGCGCCGGAATATGACGGTACGGTAGAAAAGATCACTGTCGAGGATGCTTTTGGGTTGATTGATCTGTATCTGCTGCCTTTTTTGAGACCTGCCCAGGTACGGGCATGCTGGCAGGAGGAGGCGGAGTGGGTTCATACTTATCAGGATGCCGTGTCCTTTGTTCTGGACAGAGTAGAGAGAAATGAGGAACACAGGAGTATCCTGCTGGCGCACCAGTTTGTGACAGGAGCGGCCGTCTGCGATTCCGAGGAACATGTGGTGGGCGGGCTGGATCAGATCGATGTCTCTTGTCTGGGCGGGTTCGACTATGTGGCGCTTGGGCATCTTCACGGGCCGCAGAGGGTGGGACGTGATACCGTTCGTTATGCAGGCACGCTCCTAAAGTATTCCTTTTCAGAAGTCGCCCAGAAGAAAAGTGCCGTCATCGTGGAACTGCGGGAGAAGGGAAAGATCCTGATCGATACCAGGCCGGTCAGACCTCTGCATGAAATGCGTATCATACGGGGAAGCTATGAGGAAGTGACATGCAGAAGAAATTATGAGAATACGGATACGAAGGATTATGTCGGGATTATATTGACGGATGAAGAGGACATCTTCGATGCGGTATCCCGGCTGCGCGCGATCTATCCGAATCTGATGAAGCTGGGGTACGATAATGCGAGAACCAGGCAGGACCAGACTATAGCAGCACCGGCTGCGGTGCAGAAGAAGGGACCGATGGAGCTGTCCGAGGAGCTGTTCATGCTGCAGAACAACAGGCCGATGAGTGAACAGCAGAAAGAATATCTGGGCAGGCTGATCAGTGAGGTCTGGGGAAGGCAGGAGAAGGAGGGGACGCCATGCAGCCGTTATTACTTACCATGTCGGCATTCGGACCGTATGCCGGGGAGACGGAAGTAGCCTTTGAGAAGCTGGGAAGGCAGGGACTATATTTGATCACGGGGGATACTGGAGCGGGTAAGACATTTCTGTTTGATGCCATTGTGTTCGCGCTATATGGGGAGGCCAGCGGAAACGCCAGGGAACCATCCATGCTCCGCTCCCACTATGCCAAGCCGGATACGCAGACTTATGTGACGCTTCGCTTTCTCTATCAGGAACGGGAATATGAGGTTACAAGAAAGCCAGAATACCAGCGTCCGTCAAAAAGAGGAGGCGGTATGACAGTAAGCCGTGCGGAGGCGGTTCTCTCTTATCCTGATGGTCATATCGTGACAAAGAGTAAGGATGTGACCAGGGCAGTTGTGGAGCTGCTGGGGATTGACCGTGGACAGTTTACGCAGATTGCCATGATTGCACAGGGGGATTTCCTACGGCTTCTCTATGCGAAAACGGAGGAACGCAGCGGGATCTTCCGGGAGATCTTTCACACCAGGTTCTACTTGGCCTTACAGGAGCGGTTAAAGAGCGAGACCGGCATGCTGCGGGCTTCCTGTGAAGAGTATAAGAACAGCATTGAGCAGTACAGGGACGGAATTTTGTGGGAAGAATATAAGCCAGGTATGGCGACTGAGGAGGAGAGAGAGAAACTCACCACACAGCAGCTGTTGGAAGAGCTGGAGAGTATGCTGGCAGATCAGCGAAAAAGCCAGGAAGCCTTGTCCTGTGACAGAAAGAAGCTTGACGATGCGATTGAGCAGAATCATCAGATCATCGGTGCGGCAAAGGCAGCAGAAAGAATGCGGGAAGCATTGGAGAAGGCCGCTGCACAGAGCAGGGAGCTGCAGCCGCAGCTATCTTCGCTGGAGGAGAAACTAAAGCAGCTGCGCGGACGAAAGCCACAGATGGAGACACTGCGGCAGCAGATGCATCTGGAGGAAGAGAAGCTGCCTGTCTATGAGACAGTTAGACATCTGAAAGAAGAATATGCAAAGAGAACGGAGGAAATCCAACATCGGGAAAAGGAAAGAACAGGAAAGCGAAAGACGCTGCAGCAGCTCCAGGATACTTATGGACATACGGTAAGGCGGCTGGAAGAACTGCAGGATATTGATATCCAGAAGGTTGAAACAGAGAGGCAGGTCGAGCGGAAGGAACGCCAGAATGCAGGCTGCCAGGAGACGATCAGACAGGTAGAGGAGATCGGGCGGCTGCAGGAGGAGCTTTCGGTGAGGCAGCAGACGTATCAGGCGGCGTACAGCAGACAGTTGGAGCAGAAGCAGATCTTCGAGGATCTGCAAAAGCGCTATCTGGACGATCAGGCAGGGGTGCTGGCACAGCAGCTTACGGACAAAAATCCCTGTCCTGTGTGCGGTTCCTGTAGTCATCCGAAGAAAGCCGTAAGACAGGCCAATGCACCGGATCAGAATAGGGTCGAACAGGCGAAAGCGCGCTGGGAACAGGAAAATGCAGCTATGCGGCAGGCCAGCGAGGCGGCAGGCCGTGTCAAAGGAACCCTGGACGGCTTGCTGAAGATCCTGAGAGGGAAACTGACGACAGATAAAATCGGGGAAGAGGAATCAGGATCCTTCCGGCAGGAGTGGATGGCAGAGTCCGGGCTGCAGGAGGCCTTAAGCTGGCTGAAGGAACAACAAAAAGAGAATCAGGCGCAGCTTAAGGCGCAGCGAAAAAAGCTTGAGCAGTTTGAAAAACTGCAGGAAGAGCGGGAGAGGCAGAAGACCGTGAAACGCAGCCTGGAGACAGAGATGGAAGAAGCGGTGCGGCATGATCGGGAAGCGGAGGAACAGATTGCGGCTTTACAGAAAGAGCAGGAGCAGTTATCCGGCAGGATGAAAGAACAGGAGAAGATGCTGCCTTATGCGAAGCGGGAAGAGGCGCTTGCCCAGATCGAACAGAAACGCAGGCAGATCGTAGAATATGAGCAGACATTGGAGCAGACGGAGCAGGATTTTCAGGAGATGGAGAAGGCCTATCGGGATGCCATGCAAAGAAGAGAGACACTATCCGGGCAGCTTGAGAAGGGGGCGCCGGATCAGGAAGTGGACGCGGTCTATGTAGAGCAGGAACGACTGCAGCAGATCCGGGAGGAGAAAGAAGAACAGTATCAGGAACTGCTGCACCGCCATGAGACTGACCGCAGGATAAAAGAGGCGATTGCAAAGCAGCATACAGATCTGCAGCATACCGAACAGCGCTATCGTATGATCGGAGAATTGTCGGCGACGTTTAACGGCGCACTTACCGGTAAGGACAAAGTCATGCTGGAAACATATGTACAGATGCAGTACTTTGACAGGATCCTCCAGAGAGCCAACACCCGCTTTATGGTGATGTCGTCGGGCCAATACGAACTGAAACGCCGGGTGCAGGCGGAGAACCAGAAGAAACAGAGCGGATTGGAACTGGATGTGACGGACCACTATAATGGCACGGTAAGAAGTGTCAAGACACTTTCCGGCGGGGAAGCTTTTCTGGCCTCCCTGTCCCTGGCGCTGGGATTATCGGACGAGATCCAGTCGATATCCGGTGGGATTGCCTTAGATACGATGTTTGTGGATGAAGGGTTTGGTTCTTTGGATGCAGAATCGTTAGGACAGGCAATACGGGTTTTGCAGGGATTGACGCAGGGCAGGCGGCTGGTAGGCATCATCTCACATGTCGGTGAACTGCAGGAACGCATCGACAGGAAACTGATCGTCACGAAATCTGTGGAAGGCAGCCAGGTCAAACTCGTCCTTTAAGGGAACTGTCAGCGTTTGGTATTTGCTAACTGGTCTATTATGTGATAAGATACTCTAATGGATTTAAAGTGAGGAGTGATGCTATGCTGGAATTAAAAGGAATCTGTTATTCTGCGGAAGACGAGAGCAGAGAGACAGAGATTTTGAAAGATATCAATGTGACGATCGACGACAGATTTATCGCAGTGACAGGCCCCAATGGCAGCGGGAAATCCACCTTGGCCAAGATCATCGCCGGAATTCTTATGCCCACTGCCGGCCGGATTCTGCTGGATGGTGAGGACATTACGGATCTGTCAATTACGGAGCGCGCCAACAAGGGAATCAGCTTTGCCTTTCAGCAGCCGGTCCGGTTTAAGGGGATTACGGTAAGGGAACTTCTGTCCATTGCGGCAGGGAAGAAGGCCAGTATGACGGAAATCTGTGAGATGCTCTCGGAAGTCGGTCTGTGTGCCAGAGATTATGTTAACCGCGAGGTCAATGGTTCGCTGTCCGGTGGAGAATTGAAGCGGATCGAGATCGCCATGATCATGGCACGCGGCACGAAGGTGTCTATTTTTGACGAACCGGAAGCTGGAATTGATCTGTGGAGCTTCCAGAATCTGATCCATGTGTTTGAGAAAATGCATGAGGAGATTCACGGTTCTATTCTGATCATCTCCCATCAGGAGCGTATTTTGAATATTGCCGACAGAATTATCTTGCTGACAGACGGTCAGATTAAGAAAGTGGGAAGCAAGGAGGAAGTCATGCCGCTGCTTCTCGGCGCCGGTGCACATTGTAAGACATTGACCGATAAATTATAGAAAGAGGAGGTATCTACCAGATGGACGTGATTCAACAGAGCCTGTTAGAACAGGTCGCAGGATTGCATGAGATACCTGCGGGCGCCTATAATATCCGTGCCAACGGACAGATGGCGGCCAGAAATACGACAGCCAATATCGATATTATTACGAAAGAAGACCGCTCCGGCATCGATATCCGGATCAGGCCGGGGACAAAGTCTGAGAGTGTACACATCCCGGTGGTGCTCAGCCAGAGTGGACTGAAGGAGAGCGTGTACAATGATTTCTTCATAGGAGAAGATGCGGATGTAACGATTATCGCAGGCTGCGGGATTCATAATGGCGGCGACAGCGCCTCCGAGCATTCCGGCATTCACAGGTTTTTTGTGGAGAAGAATGCCAAAGTGAAATATGTGGAGAAACATTACGGAAGCGGGGATGGAAATGGCGAGCGGATCATGAATCCGACGACAGAGATCCATTTGGCGCAGGGAGCGTCGCTGGAGATGGATACGGTTCAGATCAAGGGAATTGATTCCACCAGGCGCATCACGAAGGCGGAGGTGGCGCAGGGAGCATCGTTAATCATCCGGGAGAAGATCATGACCCATGGCAGGCAGTATGCGGAGACAGACTTCCAGGTGGACATGAACGGAGATGATTCCAGTGTCAATTTGATCTCACGTTCGGTGGCCAAAGAGCATTCCAGACAGCTTTTCAAGAGCCAGATCATAGGAAACGGCAAATGCCAGGGGCACAGCGAGTGCGACGCCATCATCATGGATGAAGCCAGTGTCAGCGCGGTCCCGGAATTGACAGCCAACAATATTGACGCTAATTTGATCCATGAGGCAGCGATCGGCAAGATTGCCGGTGAACAGCTTATGAAGCTTATGACGCTGGGACTGACAGAGAAGGAAGCTGAGGAACAGATCGTAAATGGATTTTTGAAATGAGAAAGATATTGCATTATGCTTTAAACAGACTGGTGATCACGGCGCTTATCGTACTGATGCAGGTAGCGTTCTTCGTATTGGAGATCGTTGTGTGGGGCAATTATTATGTGGAGATCGCTGCGGTTCTCCGTCTGATCAGTTTTGGCGTTATCATTGCGCTGATTTTGAAACAGGGGAATCCTGCTGTGAAAATGGCCTGGATTGTGCCGATTCTTGTCTTTCCGCTGCTTGGCGGGGTGATGTATTTGGCGTTCGGTTATGTTTTCAGGCCCAAGAAACTCTACCTGGCGATGCGACAGACAGGGGAACTGGTAAGAGAGACGTTGAAGCAGGATAAGCTGGTCATGGCCAGACTGCGGGAGCGGAGTCCCCGTATCGCCAATCAGAGCGCCTATATTCTGCGCTATGCCGGTATGCCGGTATGGAACCATACGAGTGCAGTCTATTATTCCGACGGACTTCCCTGGTGGAGGCAGCTTCTGGAAGATTTAGAACAGGCAGAACATTTTATTTTCCTGGAGTTTTTTATTCTGGGAGAAGGTGTTATGTGGAATACCGTATTGGAGATCTTAGAGCGGAAAGTAAAGGCCGGTGTGGAAGTCAGATTAATCTATGATGATGTGGGAAGTGTCTTTCTCTTACCAAAGGATTACCACATCATGATGGAGCGGAAAGGAATCCGGTGTGTCGCTTTTAACAGACTGGTTCCGTTTCTGGCGCTGGTGCTCAACAACAGGGATCACAGAAAAATCGTGGTGATCGACGGAAAGGTAGGGTATACCGGCGGCATCAATATGGCGGATGAGTATATCAATTATACCCATCCTCACGGCGATCACTGGAAAGACGCCGGTATCCGCATTGAGGGGGATGCGGTGTGGAATTTCACGGTCATGTTCCTGCAGATGTGGAATATGGCCACACATACGGAGGATGATTACAGCAACTACCGGTATCACTATACGGACAAGCCGGATCTTGCGGGTTATGTGCAGCCGTATATGGATACGCCGTTGGATGATGAGACGGTGGGAGAGAATGTCTATCTGAATATCATCGGGGCTGCCAGGCAGTATGTCTATATCTATACGCCTTATCTGGTCACAGATAACGAGATGGTCACAGCCTTGAAGCTGGCAGCGAAACGTGGTGTGGATGTGCGCATTGTGACGCCTGGAACGCCGGACAAGAAGACGATCTACTGGCTGACGCAGTCCAATTATCAGAATCTGATTGAGGCAGGAGTCAGAATCTACCAGTATACGCCGGGATTTCTCCATTCGAAATGTGTTCTCTGTGACGATGAGGCGGCGACAGTCGGTACGATTAACTTTGATTACAGAAGTTTCTATCACCATTTTGAGTGCGGTGTGTTTCTGTACCAGGCGGATATGATCAGAGAGTTGAAGAAGGATATGGAAGAGACATTTGCGGTATCAGAGCAGATCACACTGGAATGGTGCAGGAAGAAGTTTGTCAAGACCAATGTGATCGGCCCCTTCTTAAAGCTGTTTTCGCCTTTATTATAAATTTTAAGCAATACAAAAGTGGAGAGAGTTATGTTACGTTTTATTCAGGTCATTGTCTGCAATCTGCCCAGGGTCTATATGATTCCCAAAATGGCATATAAGGCCAGACACAACGAGAAATATTCGGAAGAAGAGTGTTACCGGTATGCACAGCTTGCGATCCGGCGGATGATGAAAGCAGGACATATTTCCACGCAGAAATATGGTACGGAGTATCTTCCCGAAGAAGGCGGCTATATGATGTTTCCGAATCATCAGGGGAAATACGATGCGCTTGGTATTATGTATGCCCATGAGAAGCCCTGTTCGGTGGTGATCGATGATGCCAAATCCCATGGGATCTTAGTCAAACAGTTTATTGACCTGGTGCATGGGAAAAGGCTTATCAAAGACGATTTGAGACAGTCAGTTGCGATCATCAGGGAACTGGCGGAGGATACGAAGAAAGGGCGCAGATTTATTATTTTTCCGGAAGGCGGTTATTACAAGAACCATAATACGGTAGGGGAATTCAAAGCGGGCAGTTTTAAGAGCGCCGTGAAAGCAAAAGTTCCTATCATTCCGGTGGCACTGATTGATTCCTACAGGGCATTCGAGGAATGGTCCTTGAAGCCTGTGGTGACGCAGGTGCATTTTCTGAAGGCCATTCCTTATGATGAGTACAAGAACATGTCAACGGCAGAGATTGCCAGTATGGTGCGGGACAGGATTGTATGTACGATCCAGGAAGTCTTAAGTCCGGCTTAAAAAGGTGCATCCGCGTGAGAAATTGTCACGGGGCTGCACCTTTTCTTTTCCTTTAGATTTTAAGAACCTGTCTGGTGTATTCATTGCCATCGTAAGGAGTGTAGGGAAACTTGTTCCGCACCAGACTCTGGTAGATCTGACTCACGTAGATATCTTTTGCCAGCATCTTATGACCGTTCTCAGACAGCAGACCGTCTGCATCGGACAGCCTGGTCAGAAGCGGTATGCTGCTCTGCGCCTTGATTGCGGTGAGCAGTGCAGTGGCATCCTGACGGAAACCGAGGACACGCGCGTAATAGACATAATCCTCTGCCTGGAATGTGAGCAGGTCTTCCCGGTCGATTCTGAGAAGAATATGCATCAGACTCCTGGAGATACGGGTGTAGGTGCGGTTTTTTGTCTTTAACTTCTCACAGAAATCCGTAAAGTTGCGGTAGGAAGGCAGCAGATTCGTGATGCGGTCTGACAGATCCTGATCGATATCCGGATGTCTTGTATAGCCGTAAGCATATTCCGACAAAAGCTGGTAATGCAGCGGCAGGGAGAAGTCGTTGGTATGGACAGGGCAGGATCGGCCAAACTGTGCTGCCAGCAGTTCATAGGCCACAGGCGGCATCAGACTCTTCACTTCGTTGAGATCACCGGCCGTATCGATGGCCTCCCGGATCGCCAGAGCAGAACAGTAGGTGTTTAGCAGGCTGGCATCATGATAGGCGCTTCCGGCTCTGTGGGTTGTGTAAGGTTTGATACTGCTGTTTCTTCTGGAAAGCGCCTTGCAGTACTCGATCCCAAGAATATTGTTGGAGGTCGCCAGTATGTGCATATGAGGGGTCAGATGCGGTGCGCTGGCGTGAAGCGCAGCATTTCTTGCAGTCGGATAAGTTTGGCCCATGCGCAGATATCTGTCGAGTACGCCTTTGAAAACGTCGTCTTCAGACATCAGGCGTGCGGCAAATTCTGAAAGAAGAGAGATATCTCCGCATTCGCTGCCAAAACAGAGGGCATCGGTGATCCCCAGTCTGTCTAACAGGGCTACGGCTCCGGAAGCGAAATATTCTGCGCTTCCGAGTGCATAGTAAGCAGGCAGTTCCAGCACAAGGTCAGCGCCATTTCGAAGGGCGGCTTCCGTTCTGACATATTTATCTGCCAGAGCAGGCGCGCCGCGCTGTACGAAATCTCCGCACATGGCGATGATACAGTAGTCTGCACCGGTCATTTCTTTTGCTTTAGCGATCTGATAGGCATGTCCATTGTGGAATGGATTGTATTCCGCGATAATACCCACTGTTTTCATAGTTGTTTACCCCTTTTACTTGCGAAAGCATTCCTGTGAGTTCCCCTGTGATATCGTTTACGATAAGTTTCTGTTACTTATAGTTTATCACAAAAAAAACATTTTGCACGTTGTTTCTGCCAAAAGATACCATAAATTTGCACTGTAAATTTGCCGGTGAAAACAAGTAATTGTATCTTGTATACAAGAGGCTCTTTCGGTATAATGATAGCAAATGACATCATACATTTCTGATGTCGTTACCGATATGCAAAATGGAGGAAAGGGTATACAAGGAGGGGATACTATGTCTTATATTGATTTAATGAAAGAAAAGGCGCGGAGTGATAAAAAAACGATCGTGTTGCCGGAGACCAATGATAAGAGAACGCTGATCGCGGCGGCCAATATTCTCAAGGAAGAGATCGCCGATATCATCATGATCGGCAATGAAGAGAAGATCATGGATGGTGCAGGATGGCTGGAGGTGGAACTTGACGGCGTTACCATCGTGGATCCAGAGAAATCAGATAAATTGGACGGGTATGTGAACATTCTGTATGAAACGAGAAAGAATAAGGGAATGACTTCTGAGAGAGCCCGTGAAATCCTCTTGAGTGATTATCTGACTTTTGGCGTTGTCATGGTCAAGGCCAACGACGCGGACGGTATGGTGGCCGGCGCCTGTCATGCGACGGCAGACACTTTGAGACCGGCGCTGCAGATCCTTAAGACGGCGCCTGGAGTTAAGCTTGTATCCGGCTTTTTCATTTTGGATGTGCCGGACTGTACTTTCGGAGAAAAGGGGACATTCCTGTTTGCAGACTGTGGATTGAACCAGGATCCTACGGCAGAGGAGCTGGCGGCGATCGCAGACAGTTCTGCCAAGAGTTTCAAGAGCCTCGTGGGGGTCAAGCCGATCATTGCCATGCTGTCCCATTCTACGAAAGGAAGCGCGAAACATCCGCTGGTAGATAAGATGGTGGAGGCGACCAGGATCGCACACGAGCAATATCCGCATTTGTGTATTGACGGTGAGCTGCAGTCGGATGCGGCTTTGGTGCCTCAGGTGGCGAAATCCAAAGCGCCGGGCAGTGAGGTCGCCGGGAAAGCGAATGTCTTGATTTTCCCGAATTTGGACTGCGGCAATATCGGCTATAAACTGGTACAGCGTCTTGGCAAGGCAGAGGCTTACGGCCCTATGCTGCAAGGGATCGCAAAACCGGTCAACGATCTCTCCAGAGGCTGTTCCTGGCAGGATATCGTCGGCGTGGTAGCGCTCACAGCAGTGCAGGCACAACTGGCATAAATTTAATATTGACAAACCAGGACCACATGGGTATAATGGTTTGAGTGTGGATAGGAGTCAACTATGTTCGTGAATTTAACTGATGTGTTACATGGTGAGGACAAGACAGTCACGATGCAGATAGAGCCGGAGATGGAAGCGGTTACGATCGGCAAAGAGACCTATCCTGTGATCAGGAAGACATCGTTTCTCATGACGTTCACTAATGTTGAGCATGGTAAGGCACAGGTTACAGGCGAAGGCGGGATTACATTCTCGATGCCTTGCGGCAGGTGTCTTAAGGATGTGGAGAAGACATTGGAGCTTTCCTTTGACAGGACAGTTTTTTCGCCGGACAGGAGTATTTCACCTGATGACAGTGATGATCAGGAGTATATGAACGGTTATCAGATGGATGTAGAAGGACTGCTATACAGTGAAATAGTGATCAACTGGCCTATGAAGGTTCTGTGCAGACCGGACTGCCGCGGCATCTGCCGTCAGTGCGGACAGGATCTGAATACGGGAACATGTGATTGTGACACTTTTGTTCCTGATCCCAGGATGGCAGCAATACAAGATATTTTTAACGGGAGTAAGGAGGTGTGAGACGATGTCTATTTGTCCTAAGAACAAATCTTCTAAGGGTAGAAGAGATAAGAGAAGAGCAAACTGGAAGATGACTGCCCCTACATTAGTAAAGTGTAGCAAATGCGGCGCTCTTATGGTACCCCACAGAGTATGTAAGAAATGTGGCACATACAACAAAAAAGAAGTTATCGCAGTTGATTAATGCGGGTGATATCAGAGAGATCAAGGGATCAGAGAGTGAAATTCTTTGATCTCTTTCTTTTTGTTACAGGAAATTCCTGCGTTTATTCCAGTTTTCCGCCGCCAGATCTCGTAAGCGGGCTCCGGCGTTTTTTTCGTGGACTTTGTTTTTTGCTTATGATATACTAATTTTACTATGGTAAGATTCAGTGCCATATGCTAATCGCTCGGAAAGAGAATGCAGTGGAGACTTATGCCAGCTGAAAGAAAGAGTATTGGTATCTGAAGAGTTTCCTGAATGTGGCGGGTGTGAATCTGACAGATTTAGATGAGATGAAAGAATCAGGAATCATAACATGGCATGCAGATCTGCATGCTGAGAGAAAGGCACGGACAGCAGTATGAGTGAGTATGTAAAGGTCGCGGTGGATGCGATGGGCGGCGACAACGCCCCGCGGGAGGTCGTGAAGGGTGCGGTAGAAGCAGTAAACGAGAGTGATAAAGTGAAAGTTTATCTGGTAGGGCTTAAGGAGGCGGTGGAGAAGGAACTGTCCGCCTACACTTATCCGAAAGCGCAGATTGAGGTGGTTCCCGCTTCGGAGATCATTGAGACGGCAGAGCCGCCGGTCATAGCGATCCGTAAGAAGAAGGATTCCTCCATCGTCAAGGCTCTGAATCTCGTTAAGGATGGAACCTGTGACGCCTATGTGTCTGCGGGCAGTACGGGAGCTACCCTTGTGGGGGGACAAGTCATCGTGGGCAGGATCAAGGGAGTCGAGAGGCCGCCGCTTGCTCCGCTCATTCCCACGGCTACAGGATGTTCTCTTCTGATCGACTGCGGCGCCAATGTGGACGCAAGACCGTCTCACCTGGTACAGTTTGCCAAGATGGGTTCCATATATATGGAGAACGTTATGGGGATCAAGAGTCCGAAGGTAGGGATCGTCAATATCGGAGCGGAGGAAGAGAAGGGAAACGCCCTGGTCAAAGAGACTTTTCCGCTGCTTAAGAACTGCCCGGATATCAACTTTATTGGCAGTGTGGAGGCGCGGGACATTCCGGCAGGAGCCGCGGATGTCATCGTGTGTGAGGCTTTTGTGGGAAATGTCATCTTAAAGACCTACGAGGGCGTGGGCGCTACGCTGATCTCCAAGGTGAAAGAAGGGATGATGACCAGTTTCAGGAGCAAGATCGGCGCTTTGCTTGTGAAACCGGCGCTGAAGCAGACGTTGAAAGCTTTTGATCTGGAACAATATGGCGGTGCGCCGATGCTTGGACTGAAGGGACTTGTCGTTAAGACACATGGCAGCTCTAAGTCGATCGAGATCAAGAATTCTATTTTACAGTGTATTACTTTCACCGAACAGCAGATCAGTGAGAAGATCAGGCAGATGCTGGCATCTGAATAGTCAGTGTACGGAGAGAGAAGAGATGAGAAACGACAGAGAAGGCGAAAGGGGTAAGCTGCCATCATGGAATTTGAGAAATTAAAAGAAGCGATAGCGGATGTGCTGAATGTGGACCCTAACGAGGTTACGGAAGAGACAACTTTTACAGAAGATCTGGGAGCGGATTCGCTGGATGTCTACCAGATCGTTATGAAGATCGAGGAGGCATTCGGGATTGAGATTCCGGCTGAAGAGGTAGCGCAGATCTCGACGGTAGGAGAAGCAGTTGCGTTGATCAGACATTCTATTTAGCAGGAAGCCCTTTTGGTATGAAAGGGCTTTTTCATATCATGGGAAAGAGCGTTTTATGATATGAAATTGGGTGCGCAGCTTCGCGCGGAACAAAAGCTGCGCTTGCCGGAGAAGTTGGATGCGGGAGGAGAATCATGTCAGAAGAGAGATTAAGACAACTGGAGGAGAAGATCGGATACTGTTTTCAGGATAAGATGCTGCTTCGGCAGGCGCTGACACATAGTTCTTATTCTAACGAGCAGAAGATCAACAGGTTCCCGGATTATGAACGTCTGGAGTTTTTGGGGGATGCGGTGTTGGAGCTGGTAAGCAGTGACTTTATTTTCCGGAAGAACCCGAAAATGCCGGAAGGGGAAATGACGAAGTTCAGGTCTTCGATCGTCTGTGAACCGGCGCTTGCTTTCTGTGCAAGGCTGATCGGATTAGAGCAGTTTGTTCTGTTGGGGAAAGGGGAAGAAGCTACTGGCGGGAGGAAGCGGGATTCCATCATATCAGATGTGATGGAGGCCGTGATTGGCGCAGTCTATCTGGACAGTGGAATTGAGCAGGCCCGTAAACTTATCGAGAAGTTTGTTCTGTCGGATCTGGAACATAAGCAGCTTTTTTACGATGCAAAGACAATCCTGCAGGAAGAGATCCAGCGGGAAAACGGCGGCAGCCTGCGCTATGAACTAATCCGTGAGGAAGGGCCGGAGCATGACAAGAATTTCGTCGTGGAAGTGATGGTGGGAGATTGCCGTGCAGGATGCGGCAGCGGACATTCCAAGAAAGCGGCGGAACAGCATGCGGCCTATGAAGCGCTTCTTAGGCGCAAGACCATCCAGGCGAAATAGAGACAGGGCGGCCGATGACAGAAAGATCAGGAAGAGAACGATAGATTGAGGTACTTATGTATTTAAAGAGCATTGAAGTGCATGGATTTAAATCTTTTGCAAATAAAATAAACTTTAAGTTTCACAATGGCATCACGGGGATCGTTGGGCCGAATGGCTCCGGGAAGAGCAATGTGGCGGACGCCGTCAGGTGGGTGCTGGGAGAACAGAGGATCAAGCAGCTGCGCGGCGCGTCCATGCAGGATGTGATCTTTTCCGGTACGCAGATGCGTAAACCGCTGGGGTATGCCTATGTGGCGATTACGCTGGACAATGCGGATCATCAGTTGGCCATTGACTATGATGAGGTGACGGTTTCCAGAAGACTTTACCGCTCCGGAGAGAGTGAATATATGATCAACGGAACGGTCTGTCGGCTGAAGGATGTCAATGAGTTATTTTATGATACCGGTATCGGTAAGGAAGGGTATTCGATTATCGGACAGGGCCAGATCGACAAGATTCTGAGCGGCAAACCGGAAGAGCGGCGGGAACTTTTCGACGAAGCTGCCGGTATCGTGAAATTTAAGCGCAGGAAGTATGCGGCGCAGAAGAAGCTGGAGGATGAGAAGCAGAATCTTGTCCGCGTGAATGATATTCTGTCGGAATTAGAGCATCAGATCGGTCCGTTGGAAAGACAGTCCGAGAAAGCCAAAGTTTACTTGAAGAAGAAGGAAGAACTCAAGGCGCTGGATGTCAATGTCTTCCTGCTGGAGAATGTGCGGGTAAGAGGGCAGCTTGCAGAGACAGACGGAAAGCTTGCGATTGCAAACGGCGATCTGGAAGAGACGGGCAGAAAGTATGAGAGCATCAAGGAAGAGTATGAGCAGATTGTCAGTAAGATCGAGTTGCTTGACCAGGCGATCGAGACGGCCAGGTCTACGCTGACAGACACGGGAGTGATGCGCTCGAAATTAGAAGGCGAGATCAATGTCCTGAAAGAGCAGATCCATTCTGCAGAAGGAAATGAGGAACATTTACAGAACCGCATCCGCAGCATTACCGGCCAGATTGACGAGCGCATGGAAGAGAAAGAAGACATCCTTTCACAGAAGACACAGACAGACAAACAGCTTCAGGAGTCAGAGCAGGCGAGAATGGAAGCGAGGGCGCTTCTTGAGGCGACGCAGGGAAAGATCGAGGAGCTGAACGATCAGATCGAAAGTGGAAAGAATACGATTATCGATGCACTGAACAACCGTGCCACGATCAAATCCAGACTGGGACGTTATGACACCATGATGGAACAGATCAATATCCGAAAAGCGGAATTAAACTCCAGACTGCTCCGGGCGAAATCGGATGAGGCGGAACAGACGGAGACCATCAGGAAGCTTGAGGAAGAATTCGAGGCGGTCGGCGCTGCGATTAAGGAGCTTTCGGAGAGACAGGAGACGATGGAAGAGAAGCTGTCTTTGTACCGGGAGGAATTGGCCGGGCGTGATCAGAAGCTGCGGGATACCCAGGTGCTGTACCATCAGCAGAAGTCAAAACTGGAGGCGCTGGCGAACCTGACAGAGCGCTATGAGGGGTATGGCGGCAGCGTCAAGGCAGTCATGGAGCGGAAAGGACAGGAGAAAGGGATTATCGGCGTTGTGGCGGATATCATACAGGCGGAAGCAAAGTATGAGACGGCGATTGAGACAGCGCTGGGTGGTAACATCCAGAATATCGTTACGGAGGATGAAGAGACGGCCAAACGCATGATTGGTCATCTGAAGAAAACAAGAGCAGGCCGCGCCACTTTCCTGCCGCTCACCAGTATCACCCATCCGCAGGAGTTTAAGAATCCGGAGGCATTGAAAGAGAAGGGCGTCATCGGCATGGCGGATGAGCTGGTAAAAGTGGAGAAGAAGTACCGGAACGTAGCCAAAGCAATGCTGGGGCGCATCGTTGTGGTGGATCATGTAGATAATGCCGTGAAGATTGCCAGAAAGTTTGACTACGGGATTCGTATGGTCACGCTGGAGGGAGAGCTGTTAGTGCCCGGCGGTGCGATCAGCGGCGGTGCATTTAAGAACAATTCCAATCTGTTAGGCAGACGCCGGGAAATGGAAGAGTTAAGCAAGAAGGTCAGGCAGTATGTCGTAGATATTGATAAGCTGTTAAATGACATAGAGGAGACGAAACGGAACAGAAATAAACTGCGCCTGGAGATCGAGGATGTCAAGGGACAGTTACAGCGCAAATTCATCGAGCAGAATACGGCCAGAATGAATGTGGCCCAGGCCAGAGATAAAAAGAGTGAGACCGAAGAAGGATTCGACGAGCTTAAGAACGAGCAGCAGGCGATTGAACTGCAGATCAGGGAAATCCAGACCAATAAAGATGAAAATGCCAGAGAGCTGGAAGATTCCGAGACGCTTGAGAAGAATGTGGAAGCCCGGATCACGGAATTCCAGAAGCTTCTTGAAGAGAAACGGGCGGAGGAATCCGAGCAGTCGGCCAGGGTGTCGGAGCGTGAGGTAGAAGTCGAGAAGATGCGGCAGACCGCGGATTTCAGGAGACAGAATCTGGAGCGCGTGGAGAGTGAGATCTCACGGCATAGAGCAGAACTGTCAGAAGTACAGGAAGGCCTGCATATGGGTAAGGAGGAAGTGGAGCGTAAGAAAGCGAGTATTCTGGAGATCGAGAAAACGATCGCTTCTTCCTACACGGCGCAGACAGATGCGGAGACGAAGCTGAAAGAAGACATCGCTCTCAAGGAGGAACTTTCCGGCAGACAGAAGAATTTCTTCACGACAAGAGAAGAGCTGTCCGAGCGTATGGCAGCCCTGGATAAGGAAGTGTACCGTTTAAACAGCCAGAGAGAACGCATGGAAGAATCCATCGAGTCCCAGATCAATTATATGTGGGACGAGTATGAAATTACGCTGTCTGATGCAGAATCTCTAAAGGATGAGGAGATGAGCGACCTGCCTTCTATGAAGAAGGAGATCACGGCTTTGAAAGATGCTATCCGCAAGCTGGGGGATGTGAATGTCAACGCCATCGAGGATTATAAGAACCTGATGGAACGATACACCTTCCTAAAGACGCAGCATGACGATCTGGTGGAGGCGGAGAAGACGCTTCTGGGAATTATTGAGGAACTGGACACTTCCATGCGCAGACAGTTTAATGAGAAATTCGCGCAGATCAATCGGGAGTTCGATAAGGTGTTCAAAGAACTGTTCGGTGGCGGGAAAGGAACGCTGGAACTCATCGAGGAAGAGGATGTGCTGGAGGCGGGCGTCCGTATCATTGCGCAGCCTCCGGGAAAAAAGCTGGTCAATATGATGCAGATGTCCGGCGGGGAGAAATCTTTAACGGCGATTTGTCTGCTGTTTGCAATCCAGAATCTAAAGCCGTCCCCGTTCTGTCTTCTCGACGAGATCGAGGCGGCGCTAGACGAGAGCAATGTGGGAAGATTCGCCAAATATCTGCATAAGCTGACGAAGAATACACAGTTTATCGTGATCACGCACAGGCGCGGCACGATGGAGAAAGCAGACCGTCTCTATGGTATTACGATGCAGGAGAAGGGTGTGTCAACACTGGTAAGCGTTAATTTGATCGATAAGGAATTGGATGACTGATGAGTGAAGAGAAGAAAAGTTTTTTTGCCAGATTAAAAGAAGGACTTACGAAGACGAGAAACAATATTGTCCAGGGGATCGATTCTGTGTTCAATGGATTCACCAACATTGATGAGGAATTCTATGAAGAGCTGGAGGAGATCCTGATCATGGGAGATATCGGCGTCAGGGCTACCGAAGAGATTCTGGAGAAGCTGAAAGAGCAGGTGAAGGAGAATCATATCAAAGAGCCTGCAGACTGCAAGGAATTCCTGATCCAGAATATCAAGGAGCAGATGCAGGTGGGAGAGACGGCATATGCCTTTGAGCAGGAGCAGTCGATCGTCCTGGTGATCGGTGTAAACGGCGTGGGGAAGACGACCACGGTTGGGAAACTCGCCGGGAAGCTGAAAGGGCAGGGAAGAAAGGTGCTGATCGCTGCGGCCGATACGTTCCGCGCTGCGGCCGGAGAGCAGCTTAGCGAGTGGGCGAATCGTGCCGGTGTGGATATGATCGGAGGCAGTGAAGGTTCCGATCCTGCCAGTGTGATTTTCGACGCGGTGAATGCGGCGAAAGCGCGGAAGGCAGATGTACTCTTGTGTGATACAGCAGGAAGACTTCACAATAAGAAGAACCTCATGGAAGAGCTTAAGAAGATCAACCGGATCATCGACAGGGAATTCCCGGATGCCCACAGGGAGAATCTGGTGGTGCTGGACGCCACTACAGGTCAGAATGCCCTACAGCAGGCGAGAGAATTCGGCGAGGTGACGGAGCTGACAGGCATTATTCTGACGAAGATGGACGGAACTGCCAAGGGTGGGATTGCAGTTGCGATCCAGTCAGAGCTGCAGGTGCCGGTCAAATACATTGGTGTAGGGGAGACGATAGAAGATCTGCAGAAGTTTGACGCAGACCAGTTTGTGGATGCGTTGTTTTCGGTGGATGAAAGGAGCAGGGGATAAGAGATGAAGGAACTGTCGCTTGATAAGTTTGAGGAGGCGTATGAGATCGTCAGGAAGGTGACTTCTGAGACGAAATTGGTGTACAGTGATCATTTCAGTGCACAGACTGGAAATAAGGTGTATCTGAAACCAGAAAATATGCAGCTGACGGGCGCCTATAAGTTGCGGGGCGCCTATTATAAGATCAGTACATTGTCGGAGGAGGAGCGGGCGAAAGGGCTGATCACAGCCTCTGCCGGCAATCACGCGCAGGGCGTGGCGTATGCGGCTAAGTGCTATGGGGTTAAGGCGGTGATCGTGATGCCGACGACGACGCCGTTGATCAAGGTGAACCGCACGAAGGGGTATGGTGCGGAGGTGGTGCTTTACGGCGATGTGTATGACGAGGCGTGTGCCTATGCCTATCAGTTGGCAGAGGAGCATGGCTATACGTTTGTCCATCCTTTTGACGATCTGGATGTGGCCACAGGGCAGGGAACGATAGCCATGGAGATCATCAAGGAACAGCCGTTAGTGGATTATATTCTGGTGCCGGTAGGCGGCGGTGGTCTGGCGACGGGAGTTTCTACGCTGGCGAAGCTGCTCAATCCCAAGATCAAGGTGATCGGCGTGGAGCCGGCAGGCGCCAACTGTATGCAGGAGTCTGTCCGTGCCGGCAAGGTTACAACACTGGACCATGTCAATACGATCGCGGACGGGACAGCGGTCAAGACGCCGGGGACCGAGATCTTCCCCTATGTGAAACAGAACCTTGATGATATCATCACTGTGGAGGACGAGGAGCTGGTAGTGTCGTTCCTGGATATGGTAGAAAATCACAAGATGATCGTGGAGAATTCCGGTCTTCTGACGGTGGCGGCACTGAAGCATCTGGATGTCAGGAACAAGAAGGTGGTAGCGATCTTAAGCGGGGGCAATATGGATGTGATTACCATGTCTTCTGTCGTACAGCAGGGTCTTGTCATGCGCGACCGCATCTTCTCAGTGTCTGTACTGCTGCCTGATAAGCCGGGTGAGTTGTCCAGAGTAGCCGATGTGATCGCGAAACAGAGCGGTAATGTTATCAAGCTGGAGCACAACCAGTTTGTTTCGATCAACCGCAATGCGGCTGTGGAACTGCGGATCACGATGGAGGCATATGGGACGGAACATAAGAAGCAGATCATTGAGGCTTTGCAGAAGAATGGATATCAACCGAAAGTGATCCGGGCAAGTATCTGACAGGACAGCGGGACAGATCCGTATCATAAAACAGACTAATGTGGGTTAAGCTTATGGTAGGGAACAGAGCATTCTCTAAGACGTGCCTGCCCGTCCGCTTTTTGTGAGCGTTTGCAGAGCGGGATCATGGGGTCAGGCTGCTGTGATATGTATGGGGGTTAATGTGAATCAAAATAGAAAAAGTGCAAAAAGAAGCAAGACAGAGTGGGTCAGGAAATATATTATTATAACAGTGGCAACGTTTGTCTATGCGGTGGCGCTCAGCCTTTTTATTGATCCGAATGATATGGCGCCAGGTGGACTTACCGGCGTGGCAATTATATTGAGCAGGCTGGTGCCGGTCAGTACGGGTACTTTGATCTTACTGCTCAATATACCGATTCTGCTCTTTGGCGTGTGGAAATTCGGGTTTGGACTGACCATATCGACGATTTATGCCACGGTACTGATTTCCTTTTTTACCAATATGTTATCAGGCGTGGGAGCCGCTACGGATGATATACTGTTGGCAGCCGTGGCGGGCGGTATCATCCAGGCGGTGGCCATCGGGGCGATCTTTCGGGCCGGAGCGACCAGCGGCGGCGTGGATATCATTGTCAAGGCGCTTAAGTTAAAGCTGCCGCATTTAAAGACCGGTAATCTTTTCCTGATGATAGACGCAACGGTGGTGACGTTGTCGGGGATTGTTTTCCGGGATGTCAACGCTGCGCTGTACGCTGCGGTGGCGGTAGGGTGCTGTTCGGTGGCGATCGATGTGGTGCTGTACGGCCGGGACGAAGCGAAGCTTCTGTATATTATCAGCGATAAACCGGAACAGATTACACAGCGGCTGTTGGAGGATCTGGATGTGGGCACTACCTATATCAACGGACAGGGCGCCTACAGCGGCAATGAGAAGCGGGTCATCCTGTGCGCTATGAAGAAGACGGTATTTCCGAGAGCGGAAGAGATCGTGAAAGAGGAAGATGCGAATTCTTTTATGATCGTGACCAGCGCCACGGAGATCTTTGGAGAAGGGTATAAGAGTTATTTCAGTGAGCGGATTTAGCGACAAAGAAGAAGTGGAAAGCATAAATCTGCGCGGCAGGAGAAACCATGCGGCAGGTGAAGGGATAGCGGCAGGAGTAATCTATACGGCATCATGAAGACAGAGATGGGAGAAGTATATGCAGGATATGAATTTGCGGGTTAAGAAACATAAGAGGAGACGCAGAAGAGGTGAGAATGGGATCTTGATCGGTTCTATCATACTTTGCCTGGTGACGCTGACAGCCATTACGATCACGCTGATTATGGTGTTTCGATACCGGTCGATCCAGATGGAGAATACGGTGGTCATGAATGAGCTTGAGGCGATTCGTATGGATGAGACAGTCACTTACACGCAGAATGAAGTGGATGCCATGATCGCCAGTGCAGTGACGCAGACCACGGACCAGACGACGCAGGAAGTAAGGACCGAACTGCTGGATAAAATGAAAGAGCTGATGCTGACCGGAGACGGGGCGCTTTCGATGCTGCGATACTTCTATCCGGACGAGATCGTGATAGCAGATGCCGGCAAATACCATTTCTTTCCGATTTCCGAGGAGTTGGCGCATCATACATATGACATGGATAAGTTTATAAAAGACAGTGATCAGGTCATGCAGTATTATGACAATGAAAAGTGGATTTCCCACAAGGGAATCGATGTGTCTAAATACCAGGAGGAGATCGATTGGGAACAGGTAGCCACAGACGATGTGGAGTATGCTTTTATCCGACTGGGGATCAGAGGGTATACAAAGGGAGAGATTCTGGAAGACGAGAACTTTGAAGAGAATATTAAGGGCGCACTCCGCAACGATATTGCTGTTGGGGTTTATTTCTTCACGCAGGCAGTCAGTACAGAGGAGGCGGAGGAAGAAGCACAGTATGTGTTGGACGCACTGGAGCCGTACCGGGTGGATTATCCGGTCGTCATTGATGTGGAAGCGGTATCAAATGCCAATGCCAGAACGAAGGATCTGACGAAGGAGGAGCGGACACAGTACTGTATCACTTTCTGTGAGAAGATCAGGGAGGCAGGATATACGCCGATGATCTATGGCAATCTGAAGACCTTTATGCTGATGCTGGACCTGGAACAGTTGGAAGATTATGAGAAGTGGGTGGCGTTCTACGATGAACCGCTCTATTATCCGTATGCATTCAAGGTCTGGCAGTATACAGATGAAGGGAGCGTTGCGGGGATCGAGGGAAAGGTGGATTTAAACATCAGCTTCGAGGAAGCATCTGATGATGATTAACAATTATGGCTGCAGGAAAGCCCTAAGAATAGGTTGTTTTGCAGACAGGATCCATGATAAAATAAAAAACGATGAGACAAAGCAGTAGAAAGGCGGGATGAGAGATGAAATATGAATTTGAGGGAACGGTGGAATTCCGTGAGAATGAGAATGCGATTGCAGTGCCGTTTAATGTCTGGGAAGTGTGTGAGAAAGTGGGAGATGCGCCGGTCAGAGTCTGCTTCGACGACGTATGCTTTATCTGTGACCTGCTACCGAAAGGCCAGGGATATTATGACATTCCCGTGAGTCAGGATACTCTGTCGAAGGTAGAACTGGGCAAGAAATATCTGATCTCTATTGAGATTGTTGGGAATGTGGTGAGCATGAGCGGTAACAGTCCTTATAGCACAGAGCATCCGATCCGTAAGATCGACGGCATCGATCTGGTGACACAGCCCTGGGACGGTTTGTGTGGACAGGCATGTATCGCTATGATCGCAGGAACGACGCTGGATGAGATGTGTGACATTATGAAATGCCGGGAATGGCAGGCGAACATGAGTAAGATGATCGCTACTTTGGAATATCTCGGCATCCGCCATGCGGACAAAATCATATATACTTTAGGAAGGCCCGTGGAGCTGCCGCGCTGTTGTATCATCATGGAGAGGATGGGCAGATACAGCCATTATTTAGTGCAGTTTGAGGGCGGCTATTATGAACCGAACCAAGGCGTGCTCAAAGAGTTTGACCAGACGAAGATGGTAGGCTATCTGGAGATCATTACAGCGTAGGATATTTGTGCAGTTTATTAGTGTCAAGAAAAAATACTTGACACACATGCTGTCCTATAGTAGAATGCTTAAGGCGGATGCGATCGTAACCATCCGCCAGAGGTCGGTGGCATGGAAAAGATCGTGGAACAGGGATTACTATATGATTTCTACGGAGAACTGTTGACGAAGCATCAGAGACAGATTTACGAGAGGATTGTATACGATAATCTTTCTCTGGGGGAGATCGCACAGGAAGAAGGCATCAGCAGGCAGGCGGTGCACGATATCGTGAAGCGCTGTGATAAGATTCTGCAGGGGTATGAAGAGAAGCTCAAGCTGATCGCCAGATTCAAGAGCATTAAGGAGAAGATCGCCTGCATCAGTCAACTTTCAGAACAGCTGGAAGAAGAGGGGCAAGCGGAGGAAACGCAGTACCGTTTGTATGGTGCAAGGATCAGGGAACTGTCTTCTGAGATCCTGCAGGAATTATAAGTTATTTTGATCAGAAAGGCATGAAGCTCTATGGCGTTTGAAAGTTTGACCGATAAACTGCAGAATGTATTCAAGAATCTGAGAAGCAAAGGACGCCTGACCGAGGCGGATGTCAAGACAGCGCTCAAGGAAGTAAAGATGGCGCTTTTAGAAGCGGATGTTAACTTCAAGGTGGTGAAGCAGTTTGTCAAATCGGTGGAGGAGCGTGCGGTCGGAGCGGATGTCCTGAACGGATTAAATCCGGGCCAGATGGTCATTAAGATCGTGAATGAAGAGATGGTCTCTCTGATGGGGTCTGACACCACAGAGATCACTTTGCAGCCAGGCAAGGCAATTACCGTGATCATGATGTGCGGTCTGCAGGGCGCCGGTAAGACGACGACCACTGCGAAGATCGCGGGTAAGCTGAAACTCAAAGGTAAGAAGCCGCTGCTTGTGGCCTGCGATATCTACAGACCGGCGGCGATCAAACAGCTTCAGATCAATGGCGAGAAACAGCAGGTAGAAGTTTTCTCGATGGGAGAGAACCACAAGCCGGTCAATATTGCGAAAGCGGCTGTAGAACATGCTCAGAAGAACGGACATAATGTAGTGATCTTAGATACGGCAGGACGGCTTCATGTCGATGAAGAGATGATGGCGGAACTGCAGGAGATCAAGAGTCATGTGGAAGTACACCAGAGCCTGTTAGTGGTGGATGCCATGACGGGACAGGATGCCGTTAATGTGGCGAAGGAGTTTGACGAGAAGATCGGGATCGATGGCGTTATTCTTTCCAAGATGGACGGCGATTCCAGAGGTGGTGCGGCGTTATCCATTAAGGCGGTAACCGGCAGGCCGATTTTGTACATTGGTATGGGTGAGAAGCTTTCAGACTTAGAGCAGTTCTATCCGGAGCGCATGGCAAGCCGGATCCTGGGTATGGGCGATGTGCTCACGCTGATTGAGAAAGCACAGCAGAATCTGGATATCGACGAGGAGAAAGAGAAGCAGATGGCGGCCCGCATGAAGAAGGGCAAATTTGACTTCGAGGATTATCTGGAGAGCATGAAGCAGATGCGTAATATGGGCGGGCTGTCCAGTATTTTGAGTATGATGCCCGGTATGGGGAAGCAGATGGGAGATCTGGAATCCCTGGTAGACGAGAAGCAGCTTGCCCGCATGGAGGCAATTGTGCTCAGCATGACGCCGGCTGAGAGACAGAACCCAAAGCTGCTCAATCCCAGCAGAAAGCACCGGATTGCTAGAGGCGCAGGTGTGGATATTGCGGTCGTCAACAAGTTTATCAAACAGTTCGAACAGTCCCAGAAGATGATGAAACAGATTCCCGGTATGATGGGCGGCAGGAAAGGCCGCGGGATGTTCGGCGGTATGGGCGGTATGAAATTCCCATTTTAGGAACCATTGGTTCTTAAGGGTTTCAAATATTAATCATTAATTTATTTAGATGGAGGCAAAGAAAATGGCAGTTAAGATCAGATTAAGAAGAATGGGACAGAAAAAACATCCTTACTACAGAATTGTAGTGGCAGATTCCAGATCTCCGAGAGATGGAAGATGTATCGCTGAGATCGGCACATACGATCCCAACACAGACCCCAGCACCTACAAAGTAGATGAAGAGGCGGCTAAGAAGTGGTTAGCAGACGGCGCTCAGCCGACAGAAGTTGTCAGCAGAATTTTCAAGAGCGTAGGTATTGCCAAATAGTAGTCCGATGTGCAAAAAGGCTTTTGGAGGTGTACAATGAAAGAATTGGTTGAAGTAATCGCCAAAGCTCTTGTAGAGAACCCGGATGAGGTAGTTGTTACAGAGAAAGCAGAGGGTAAGAATATTACCGTTGAACTTCATGTCGCAGCATCGGATATGGGTAAGGTGATCGGCAAGCAGGGACGTATCGCGAAAGCGATCCGCTCTGTTGTGAAAGCTGCATCGTCGAAGGACAATAAGAGAGTGGACGTTGAAATTATTTAAAGATAAGCCTCACGGAGCAATCTGTGAGGTTTGTTATTAGGAAAGGAACCGGTATTAAGGGCGGCAGGAGTATGATATCTGAATTACAGGTTGGTGTTATCACCCAGACACACGGGATCAGGGGGGAAGTGAAAGTTTTTCCCACGACAGACGATGCTTCCCGTTTCAAGAAACTGAAAAGTGTGATCATGGATACAGGGAAAGAGCGCCTGTCCATGGAGATTGAGGGCGTTAAGTTTTTCAAACAGTATGTCATTGTCAAGTTCAAAGGATATGACTCCATTAATGAGGTGGAGCGGTACAAGAGCGCGAAACTCTATGTGGCAAGAGAGCATGCCGTGCGCCTAAAAAAGGACGAGTATTTTGTCGCAGATCTGATTGGCATGCAGGTGGTTACAGAGGATGGCGCGCTTTTTGGAACTTTGAAGGATGTCATGGCTACAGGAGCGAATGACGTCTATGTGGTGGAGCGCGAGGGAATGCCGGAAGTTCTGCTGCCGGCGATCAGGGAATGCGTCAGAAGCGTTGACATGGAACAGGGTGTGATCACAGTGCATCTCATGGAGGGGCTTATATGACGAATTTCCATATCCTCACACTCTTTCCGGAGATGGTTATGCGGGGGCTCCACACCAGTATTCTTGGGAGAGCGGCAGAGCGGGAATTTATTTCCATAGAAGCGGTGAATATCAGAGACTACACGCTTAATAAACACGGCAAGGTGGATGATTATACCTATGGCGGAGGCGCCGGGATGCTCATGCAGGCGCAGCCTGTCTATGATGCCTGGAGGGCTGTGGCGGACAGAATTGCCGCCAGGCGTGCGGGGCAGGCAGGATGCGGAGAAGATACCGGAAGGGGTATGGAGGCGCCTTGCCCGTGCCGTGTTATTTATGTGACGCCCCAGGGGAGAACCTTTGACCAGGAGCTGGCACAGGAGCTGGCGCAGGAGGAAGATCTGATCTTTCTGTGCGGCCACTATGAGGGAATCGATGAGCGGGTATTAGAGGAGATTGTGACAGACGAGATCTCCATCGGTGATTATGTGCTGACCGGCGGCGAGCTGCCGGCTATGGTGATGATTGATGCTGTGGCGAGGCTGGTTCCCGGCGTGCTGCATAATACGGATTCTGCCGTGACGGAGTCTTTTTACGACGGGCTGCTGGAATATCCTCAGTATTCCAGACCGGAGATCTGGCATGACAGAAAAGTGCCCGCCATATTATTGAGCGGTGATCATGCTAAGGTGGACGCCTGGCGCAGGGAGCAGTCTCTGGAAAGAACTAAAAAGCGCAGGCCGGATCTGTATGAGGCGTACTGTAAACGACAAGAGAAAGAGGAGCGTTTGGCCAGAGCTGACAAAACCGTGTAATTGGGGCGCAGGAAGCTGAGAAGCGGAACTGCTACCACTTCAGGAAGAAATTATGGGAATTTACTTGCAATTAGTCCCGTAATATGGTAAATTACTAATGTTGCAAAAAAAGATGGTCCTCTGTTACAGAATGTATTAAGAACATCCAAAGAAATAGGAGGCAGATTATGAACCAGATCATCAGAGAGATCGAAGCAGAGCAGTTGAAAGAGAAAGTTGATGAGTTTAACGTAGGCGATACCGTTAAGGTATATGGTAAGATCAAGGAAGGTAACCGCGAGAGAGTTCAGGTTTTTGAGGGTACGGTACTTAAGAAACAGGGCGGTAGCAACAGGGAAACTTTCACAGTAAGAAAGGTGTCTAACGGTGTTGGCGTTGAGAAGACATGGCCGATGCATTCTCCTAACGTTGAGAGAGTGGAAGTAGTCAGAAGAGGTAAAGTAAGACGTGCGAAGCTGAACTACTTAAGAGACCGCGTTGGTAAGAGAGCCAAGGTAAAAGAGCTGGTAAAATAAGACAGCAGTATAACGGACAGAGGATAAGACTGATACTTCAAAGAGATTTGTGGTATCAGTCTTTTTATGTTAAAATGGAACTATATGGTAACAGGGGGCAGGAAGGACTGTTACAGCATATGGGGAGGAACAGAGCATGGGGTTATATCGGATTTTGCTGGTAGATGATGAGGAAGAAGTGCGCAAGGGAATCATCCGGAAGATGGAATGGGAGCGGCTGGGATTTGAGATGGCGGGAGATGCTGAGAACGGGGAAGAAGCGCTGGAGAAAGTAGAACAGCTCCAGCCGGATGTTGTGCTCACAGATATCCGCATGCCTTATATGGATGGCCTGACGCTGGCAAAACGGATCAGACAGAAGTACCCGTCGATCAGAATTCTGATTTTTTCCGGTTATGACGATTTCGAGTATGCGCAGCAGGCGATCAAGCTGAATGTGACGGAATACATTCTCAAACCGGTCAATATGGAAGAATTGTCGGAGATCCTGGCACGTGTGAAAGAGAATCTGGACGAGGAGATCGAACAGCGCCGCAACATCAATCTGCTGCGGGAAAGCTATCTGGGGAGTCTGCCGATCTTAAGAGAACTTTTCTTAAATGATCTGGTACGCGGCGTCGCGGATCTGTCCGTAGCGGCGCCGAAGCTGCGGGAGTATGGGATCGATATTCTGGATGCGCGCAAGTGGGTGGCGTCGGTGATTCATGTGGAGCGGTCGGAACCGCAGGCGTCTTCGCTGCCCTGGGAACTGATCCCGATTTCTGTGAGGGGACTGGTGGAGGATTATCTGCGGTCGTACTGTCGTTACGCTGTCTTCAATTCGATGGATGAGATCACGGTGATTGCGGCCATTGATGAGGACAATACCCAGACAGGACTGAGCAATCTGTTTAATGATATCTGTAAGGAGAGCAGACGTGTGCTGGACACGGTCATTACGGTAGGCGTGGGACATAGCTGCAATACGCTGCAGGGGATCAGCCGCTCTTACCAGTCGGCGGCAGATGCACTGGGGTATCGGGCGATCGTCGGTAAGGGTAAGACGATCTATATCAATGATGTGGAGCCGGTGAGCAGAGGCAAACTGCAGTTTGGCGACAGAGATGAGGAAGAACTGACTGCGGCCATCAAATTTGGTTCTAAAGAGAAGATTGAAAGCGTGATCAGAGCGTTGTCCGCCTGTATGGAGGACGCGAAGGTACATGCCAGACAGTATCAGGTCTATATGATCTCCATTGTCAACTGTCTGATCAAACTGATGCAGCAGTATGATTTGGATATTGATGAGATGTTTGACTCTAAGGCCCAGTATGCGGAGTTTATGGAGGGAATCTGCCGCAGGGAAGAATTTGCAGACAGGATCGTCATGATCTCTATCCGTATGAATGAGGCGATGAACAGGGAACGTGACAACACAACGCGGAAAGTGATCCAGGAAGCGAAAGAATATATCAGGGAACATTATGCGGATCCAGAGCTGTCGGTGGAAGCGATGTGCCGTCATCTGCATATGAGTCCGGCTTATTTTTCCACAGTCTTTAAGAAGGAGACGGGACAGGCCTACGTCAACTATCTGACTGAAGTGCGGCTGAAGAAGGCAGTGGAGCTGCTGAATGAGACGGATGATAAGACTTATATGATCGCCGAGAAGGTGGGATATCAGGAACAGAACTATTTCAGCTATGTATTCAAAAAGCGCTATGGGATATCACCGACGAAATACCGCGGAATTCAGTCCGAGAGCAAATAAAGCGGGACAGAGACAGAAAGGAGTGTTATGGAACAGGGAACGCCGACAGACCTTGGTAAAAAGACCAGTATCCGTTATACGATCTTCAGCTATTTTACGATCAGTGCGCTGGCGGTGATCCTGTTGATCGGTATTACGCTTTATTCGCAGATGTCTCATCAATTGACGGCGGCTGTGCGGGAAGAAAACCAGGCGGTTTTGGGGCAGATCAACCGTTCCGTGGATGCCTATCTGCGCACGATCATGAAACTGTCAGACAGCCTTTATTATGGCGTCATCAAGAATGCGGATCTGGAGGAAGAATCTGTGAGCAGCCAGATCACTCTTTTGTATGACAATAACAAGGACAGTATCGCGAATATCGCTTTGCTGTCTAAGGAAGGGGAGCTTCTGGAGGCGGTGCCCGCAGCCCGCTTGAAGACGGATCTGGATGTGCGGCAGGAGCAGTGGTTTGGCAATACCCTGAAGAGAACGGATAACCTGCATTTTACAACGCCGCATGTACAGTATATTTTTGACAACAACGAGAATCAATACCGGTGGGTGATCACGTTGACTCGTGCGGTGGAGATCACCCACGGGACGTCTACGGAACAGGGCATTCTGTTGATCGATATCCGCTACAGCAGCTTACAGCAGATCTTAGATAATATCACATTGGGTAATCAGGGGTATCTGTACATGGTCGGCAGCAACGGTGAGTTGATCTATCATCCGAAGATGCAGATGATCGAGACGGGACAGATGACGGAGAATACCGCTATGGCAGCTGGCTACAGGGACGGCAGCTTCCGGGAGAAATATGAAGGGGAGTGGCGGGAAGTCAGTGTGAAATCTGTCGGTTATACCGGATGGAAGCTATTGAGCGTCACGCCGGAAAAAGGACTGCCCCTTGGGAATCTGAAAGTGCGGCTCTTTGCAGTGTTTGTAGTGGGTGCGTTTCTTCTTGTTTTAGTGCTGACGAACACCTTTATCTCTTCCCGCATCACGACGCCGATCCAGAAGTTAGAGAGGTCTGTCAATGCGATCGAGGCGGGAGACCTTGACACGGAAGTCTATCTGGGAGGCTCCTATGAGATCAGACACCTTGGACGTTCCATTGGGGATATGGCCAAACGGATTAAAGAGCTGATGCAGGATATCGTGGCGGAACATGAGTCTAAGCGGAAGAGCGAATTTAATACGCTGCAGTCCCAGATCAATCCGCATTTCCTCTACAATACGCTGGATATCATCGTATGGATGATCGAGAATGAGCAGAAGCAGGAGGCAGTCAGAGTGGTGACGGCGCTGGCGCGGTTTTTCCGGATCAGTCTGAGCAAGGGCAAGAGCATCATTACGGTGCGGGACGAGCTGGAACATGTGCGCAATTATCTGACGATCCAGCAGACAAGGTTTAAGAATAAATTTACTTACAGGATTGAGGCGGACGAGAGTGTGATGGAGTTAGTCAGCCTGAAACTGATGCTGCAGCCGCTGGTGGAGAATGCGATCTACCATGGCATGGAATTTATGGACGGCGATGGAGAGATCTGTGTAAAAGTATACAGAGAGGCCGAGGATCTGAGGTTTCAGATCAGTGACAACGGTCTTGGCATGACGGCCGGACAGGCTGCCAGTCTGCTCGATGAGAAGGATCATGTATCTTCCCGGAGAGGGTCAGGAATCGGCGTTAAGAATGTAAATGAGAGGATACGGTTGTATTTCGGAGAGGATTACGGCCTTACGATCTGGTCAGAACCAGATGAGGGCACTGTCATCACCATCCGACTTCCGGCCCAGATCTATACAGAGACAATGCAGAGGGAGCAGACATGATAGGCAGACGTGGAAAAGTGCTGATAATTTTATATATCGTATGTCTCGTGGTGTTATTTCTTATGTGCTCTACGGATCTGATCATTCGGGAGCCGGAGCGGGAGATCTATCATATCGCTGTGATCGTTGAGGATGTGCGAAGCGACAATTACGCCAATTTCCGCAAAGGCATTGACCAGGCGGCATCGGAGTTTAACGCAGACGTCCATTTTATCACGCTGTATGAGAAGATGGACGTTGAGGAGCAGATGGAACTGATGGACAGAGAGCAGCAGGACGGTACGGACGCGCTCATTGTAGTTCCTGCAGTGGAGGAGAAGATAGCGGGCAAGCAGATGACGGTTCCGGTGATCCTTCTGCGCGCCGGGATGACGGAAGCCGCCGGAGCGGGAAACATTGTCGTTGATTATGAGAAGATGGGGGAACAATTGGCGGAGGAGATCCTGCAGGACAGGAAAGGGGATCTTCCGATCTATGTACTGACAGATCCGGCGAAGCAAAGCGATATGGACCGCATGTTTTTGAAAGGGGCCTGCGAATGGTTCGCCAGTAAGGGTGCTGCCGCAAAGCTGGTCATAAGAGAGGAAGAGAATGGGTTTCGGACGATGTTTGCGAATCTGGAAGCAGAGGAGGCGAAGGATGTCGTCGTCCTGGCAGCCAATCAGGAGATTTTGACTGAGGCAGCAGGAATCCTCTCTGAGGGTCTGACAGCGGCTGACAGCGTCAGTGGATTGTATGGAAGAGGGACGACAGTGCCGATTCTCAATTATCTGGACCGCGGGATGATCAAGGGGATCTGTGTGACGGATGAGTTCAGCATCGGATATTACAGTGTGCGTGAAGCGGTCAGGGCGCTGGAGGGGGCTGGCAGTTCACCTACAGTGATGGCGTCTTACTATATAGAGAAAGAAGATCTGCGAAACCCGGATCTTGAGAAGCTTTTGTTTCCGATCGAGTGATCTGATCGGAAACGGCATCAGAAAGGAAAGACAACAAAGATGAAAAGAACCATAAAAATCTTCCTGTCATGCATGGCGGCATGTCTGTTTCTGACTTCCTGCCAGGGGGTTCGGAAAGAAGAAGAGAAAACTTCGATTCGGATCGGGATTAGCCTGTATCGGGGAGACGACACCTTTATCAATAATATCCGCAGTATCATAGAGGATAAGGCGAAAGAGTATGAGCGGGAGAGCGGCATTAAGGTGACGCTGGATATTCAGGAGGCCAAAGGAAACCAGAATACCCAGAACAATCAGGTGGAACGTTTTATTTCCCTGGGGTGTGATGTGCTGTGCATCAACCCGGTGGACCGGATGGATACTTCACTGATCATTGACAAGGCGATGACGGCCAATGTACCGGTCGTGTTCTTTAACCGCCAGCCGGTGGAGGAGGATATGAACCGATGGGATAAACTCTATTATGTGGGGGTCGATGCGAAAGAGACAGCGATCCTGCAGGGGGAGATGGTAGTGGACCTGTACAGGGAGCAGCCGGAAGCAGTCGATCTCAATGGCGACGGCGTGGTCAGCTATGTGATGCTAGAGGGGGAGACCAGTCATCAGGATTCCCTGATCCGCACGGAATGGTCAGTGCAGACACTGAAGGATGGCAGAGTACCGATCGAGAAGATTACAGGCGGGATCGCCAACTGGGAACGCAGCCAGGCATCGGCATTGATGGAGCAGTGGCTTGCGGAATATCCGGATACCATCGAGTTAGTGATCAGCAACAATGACGATATGGCGCTGGGGGCGATCGATGCGTTGGAGCGTGCACAGATCGTGGGAGTCAATGTGATCGGCATTGATGGGACGACGCCGGGATTAGAGGCGCTTGAGAGCGGCAAGTTGTTAGGAACGGTCTCTGCCAACAAGGAGATCTATGGCAGCGCCGTCATTAAGCTGGCGGCAAGCTGTGCGCTGGGAGAGGAGCCGCCGGAGGAATATCCGCTGACGGATGGAACGTATTTCTGGACGCCGCAGGAGATTCTAATTACGAAGATCAAAGAAAATCTATAAATATTCTAAGAAAATCTTATAGATAATAGACAGATAATCCAGTACAATGTCCTTGTCAGTAGTCATAATGTGCAAAAGGGAGTGCGCGTTATGGCATAAAATGATAAAAACGCCTAAAATTGGCAGAATAAGAGGAGGAATTGTAACTATGAAATTGAGAAAAGTGCTTGCAATCGCAATGGCATCCATGATGGTATTTGGCTTGACAGCATGCGGCGGCAATGATGCAGCACCTGCAGAAGCTCCGGCAGAAGAAGCACCTGCAGAAGAGGAAGCAGCACCGGCCGAGGAAGAGGCTCCTGCAGAAGAGGCAGCACCTGCAGAAGAGGCAGCGGCGGAAGACGCAGATGCAGCAGCAGATGCAGCAGGCGCAGGCGGCAACATTGGTGTATGTATCTATAAGTTTGATGACGCTTTCATGACCACATACCGTAATGCACTGCAGGAGATCCTGGAGGGCAAAGGTTATACCGTAACTTTCATGGATGGCAAGAATGACCAGGCTGAGCAGAACAATCAGATCAACAACTTCATTGCACAGAAAGTTGACGCGCTGATCATCAACCCGGTTATGACATCTGCAGCAGACCAGATTATCGCTACTGTAAAAGACGCAGGTGTACCGACTGTATTGATCAACCGTGAGCCTACAGCAGATCAGATGAGCGCATATGATAAGCTGGTTTATGTAGGATGTGATGCACGCCAGTCCGGAACCATGCAGGGCGAACTGATCCTGGATACTCCGAACAAGGGCGATATCAACGGCGATGGCAAAGTTTCCTACATCATGATCCAGGGTGACCCGGAGAACGTTGATGCACAGTATCGTACAGAGTTCTCTGTAAAAGCTCTGACAGATGCAGGCATCGAAGTAGAAGAGCTTGACTTACAGCGTGGTGACTGGGACCGTAACAAGGGCCAGGAGATCGCACAGAATGACCTTGCTAAGTTCGGCGAAGACATTGAAGTTATCTTCTGTAACAACGATGATATGGCAATCGGCGCTCTGCAGGCAATCCAGGCAGCAGGCCGTAAGGTAAATGAAGATATCTATCTGGTAGGCGTTGACGCTCTGGATGCAGCTCTGAATGAAGTGGCAGCAGGCAACATGACAGGTACTGTTCTGAATGACGCACAGGGTCAGGCAGAAGGCGCTGTACAGGCTATGGAAGATCTGCTGGGCGGCAAGACATATGCAGCAGGCGAGCAGTCCATCTACGTAGACTATGTAAAAGTTACTCCGGATAACGTAGCTGACTTCCAGTAAATATAGTAAGCGGCATTTCCAATGTTGTTCACTATAGAAACACTTCACAACAATAAGAAAATGTAGATCATTGGGAAGTGCGTGTGCATTAGCGCATGCACTTCTTTTTGATACATAAAGGGGGTTATCAATTTGTCAGAGTATCGTTTGGAAATGCATAATGTTGTGAAAACATTTCCAGGTGTCAAAGCGCTGAACGGTGCGCAGTTAAATTTGCGGCCGGGTACGGTTCACGCCCTGATGGGGGAGAACGGAGCCGGCAAATCCACCCTGATGAAGTGCATGTTCGGTATTTACCACATGGACGAAGGGGAAGTGGTCTATGAAGGAGAAAAAGTTCAGATCAAAGGTCCGCTGGATGCCTTAAACCGTGGAATTGCCATGGTGCATCAGGAGTTGCAGCCGATCCCGGAGAGAAGTATCGGTGAGAACATCTATGTAGGGCGTTATCCACTTAAGAAAGTGGGGCCGCTGACTGTGATCGATCATGATAGAATGTATGAGGATGCTGCCAGAGTGCTGGAGGAAGTTCATCTGAACTTCGATCCGAAAGCAAAGTTAGGCAGTCTTTCCGTGTCTCAGATGCAGCTTGTGGAGATTGCAAAGGCGGTTTCCGCTGACTGTAAGGTGCTGATCCTGGATGAGCCTACCTCATCCCTGACTGCCGCTGAGGTGGAAGCGCTGTTTACGATCATCAACGAATTGCGCAGCAAAGGGGTTTCCATTGTCTATATCAGCCATAAGATGGATGAGATTCTGCGGATCAGCGATGAAGTGACGATCATGCGTGATGGACAGTATATCGGGACATGGTCTGCGAAAGAGCTGACGACCGATTTTATTATCACAAAGATGGTAGGACGTGAACTTTCAGAATTGTATCCTGCCCGGGAGAATGTACCGGGTGAAGTGGTCTTTGAAGTGGAAGACTTTACTTCGATCAATCCGAAGAGCTTCAGGCATGTTAATTTCCAGTTGAAGAAAGGTGAGATTCTGGGGGTGGCTGGTCTTGTGGGCGCACAGCGCACGGAGCTGATGGAAGGTCTGTTCGGATTAAGAAGTCATACAAGTGGTAAGATCACTTATAAAGGACAGGAAATTAAGATCACACAGCCTAAGGATGCCATCAACAATGGTATCGCGATGCTGACAGAGGACAGACGCGCTACCGGAATCCTGGGTGTATTGTCCATTGCGGATAATGTTTCTATTGCATCCTTAAATCAGTATCTGATCGGAGGCATCATGCTGGACGATGCCAAGATTGAGAATCTTGTGCAGGAGAATGTCGCGAAGCTTTCGATCAAAACGCCGTCGTCCAAGACACAGATCCAGTCGCTTTCTGGTGGTAACCAGCAGAAGGTGCTGATCAGCCGCTGGCTGGCTAACAGTCCAGATGTCTTTATTATGGATGAACCCACACGCGGTATCGATGTGGGGGCTAAATACGAGATTTACTGCATTATTGCTGAGATGGCAAAACAGGGCAAGAGTATCATCATGATTTCTTCAGAGATGAGCGAACTGATCGGTATGTCCGACCGGATCATGGTCATGTGTGATGGCCGTGTAACCGGATTTATCGGTGGAGATGAAGCGAATCAGGAGAATATCATGGCGCTTGCAACGCAGTTTGAATAAGGAGGGAGAACGGTATCATGGCTAAATCATTTAATATGAAAAAATTTATGTCCAACAATGCGATTATTATTCTGATCGTGCTGCTGGCTATTTTGACAGGAGCTACAACACAGAATTTCTTTACGATCACTAATTTTAAAAATCTGGTAGTGAATGTGTCTCCCAGATTTATCATCGCCTGCGGTGTATCGGGCTGTCTGATTACCAAAGGTACGGACCTTTCCGCAGGTCGTGCAGTAGGACTTGCGGCATGTCTTTCTGCGATGCTTCTGCAGAGCCTGGATTACTCTGCACGTATGCTGCCCTGGATGCCGGATATTCCATGGCCGGTCGCTCTTGTTATCGTTATGGTGATCATGGGCTGTTTCGGCGGTGTGAACGGCGTTGTGATTTCTGTCCTTAAGGTTCCGCCGTTTATCGCGACGCTGGGCATGCAGACCATTATCTACGGTCTCTGTTCCCTGATCACAAATAACCAGCCTATGGGTGGTTATAAGACCAGTTATTTGACGGTTGCAAGCGGTTCTTTGGGACCGATCCCTTATCTGATGATCTTTGCAGTTGTGATCGGTGCATATTTCTGGTTCTTATATAATAAGACCCGTCATGGTAAATATATGTATGCGATCGGTGGAAATGAGAATGCCGCACAGGTTGCAGGCGTCAACGTGCGGGGATCCTTGATCCGCATCTATATTCTGGCAGGCTGCATGTATGCATTGGCTGGATTCTTAGTAGGTGCGAAGGCTGGCGGCGCTTCTACAGCGACCGGTAACGGCTATGAACTTGAGGCCATCGCTGCTTGTACGATCGGCGGTGTATCTGCGAACGGTGGTGTTGGTAAAGTAGGCGGTATTCTGATCGGTGTGCTGGTATTCGAGATCCTGAAGATCTGTCTCCAGTTCTTAGGCGTGGATCCGGCTTATACATACATTGCACAGGGTCTTGTAATCGTGATCGCAGTTGCACTCGACCTGAGGAAATATCTGCAGAAGAAATAAAAGTCAGGCGATCATCTAAGGAAGTAAAGTATGCAGTTTCAGAACAGATAAGTTTTGTTTGAAAGAATGCAGATACGATCATGACAGGGAAGGAATCGATGATATGGCAGAAGAACAGAGAAGAGATGGAGAAGTGGAGTTGGAAGCGGAGCAGAAGAAGTCTTCCACAGGCAGTGTGTTTGAGGGTATCTATGATCAGCTTCCGGATATTTCAGTACGCTCTCTGGACCGGTTCATTCTGCTGTGCGTGATCGCGCTGATTGCCGTTATTGTGTTCGGTGTATTGAAAGCAAATCATGTATTCTGAACAGACAAAAGAAGAAGCAGGTAAGTAAACATTTTTATGTGGGTGGAGATAAGTTATAGAACGTAATGCAGAGGGCTTTCCGGGAGGAAAGCTCTTTTGCATTTACATTTGCGTGCGGATGGATCGTAAGATTAGAGTTGAATAACAGTCGTTGTTCGTGCTATACTAGGAAAATCAGAGATTTGGATGAAGCTCACGCAGCAGCAGGCCTGCTTATGGTACTGCTGAAATAAAAAGTTGAAAAATCTTTGATTTTTCAACTTGATACATAAAGAGGAAGAACAGTGTGGCAAGAAGAAAAGGTTTGACATTTTATCAAAAGAAGAAGAAACTTAACTCCCGGCTGATTAAGGATATCTTCGAGATGATTGCGGGAGGAATTGTGGCAGTTTTTCTGGCGTTTGTGATCATTTTTTCGATTGGGATGCGAACCAGTGTAATTGGGGATTCTATGGAGCCCTCCTTGTACAATGGGCAGGAGATACTGATGAACCGTATTATATACAGTCTTTCGACGCCTAAGCGAGGAGATGTGATTGTTTTTCTGCCGAATGGGAATCAGAATTCTCACTATTATGTTAAGCGGGTGATCGGACTGCCGGGAGAGGTTGTACAGATCAAGGATGGCGGGGTTTACATCGATGGCGTTTATTTAGAGGAGTCTGAAGAATTTGACAAGATGATTGATGCAGGTATCGCACAGAATGAGCTGGAGCTGGCTCTGGATGAGTTCTTCGTGTTAGGAGACAACCGTAACAGCAGTGAGGACAGCCGTTCCGGGAATATTGGCGCGGTCAATAAAGACACGATCATCGGTAAGGCATGGTTCCATATGGCAGTGGAAGACGAGGGCATGGGACTGATCGAATAATGGGAAAGAAAGGACAGGAGAACGGATGAATTACCAATGGTATCCGGGGCATATGACCAAGGCAAAGCGGATGATGCAGGAAAATATCGGCCTGATCGATCTGGTGATAGAATTAGTCGATGCCAGGATTCCTTTAAGCAGCCGGAATCCGGATATTGATGAGCTGGGAAAAAACAAAGCCAGATTGGTCCTGCTCAATAAATCGGACTTGGCTGATGCGGGAGCGAACAAATTATGGATGGAATATTTTCGTGGTAAGGGCTTTCACGTGCTGGAGATCAATGCGAGGAGCGGCCAGGGATTGCGGGCGATCCAGGGAATGGTCAAAGAAGCGTGTAAAGAGAAGATCGAGCGTGACAGGAAACGCGGAATCAGGAACCGTCCGATCAGGGCGATTGTGGTCGGCATTCCAAACGTAGGGAAGTCTACCTTTATCAATTCTTTTGCGGGGAAAGCCTGCACGAAGACTGGCAATAAACCGGGTGTCACGAAAGGAAAACAGTGGATCCGGCTGAACAGGGAATTGGAATTGCTGGATACGCCAGGAATCTTGTGGCCTAAATTCGAGAGTGAAGAAGTGGGCAGAAATCTTGCGCTGATTGGTTCCATGAATGACGAGATCCTGCAGATGACGGAGCTGGCGGCGGATTTGATTGCCTACCTTCTGGTGCATTACAGAGAAGCGTTGTTTGCAAGATATCAGATCGAAGAAAAGGAGCAGGAAGCGAAGCTTGACGCTACTCCGCTGATTGTGCTGCAGCATGTCTGCGAAGTCCGTAAATGCTATAAGAAGGGGCAGGAGGCCGATTTTGAGAAAGCGGCGTCTATTGTGATGGATGATTTCCGGAGTGCGAGGATCGGCAGGATTACGCTGGAGCTGCCATCATGACTGCGGACTATAGCGCTGGAACTGTCATTGTGCGTTATAGATGCGTTAAGATCAGGTTTAAACAGAAGTGGGGAATGACGGGATGAAAAATGTACTAAAAGAAATATTGAGTACCAGTCTGTACATATTGTTTGTTCTATGTGCGGTTTATTTGGTGATCCATTTTGTGGGACAAAGGACGCAGGTGCTTGGAAGTTCGATGGAGCCGAAACTGAGCAGTGAAGACAATCTGATCGTGGATAAGATCAGCTACCGCTTCCATGAACCGGAGCGGTTTGATATCGTGGTATTTCCTTTTCGGTATGAGGAAAACACCTTCTATATCAAGAGAGTGATCGGACTGCCGGGAGAGACGGTGCGGATCGATGAGGAAGGGAATATCCTGATCAATGGTGAGATCCTGAAGGAAGAGTATGGTAAAGAAGTGATTCAGAATCCGGGGAGAGCCTATGAGGATATTACTCTGGCAGAGGACGAATATTTTCTGATGGGAGATAATCGGAATAACAGTACCGACAGTAGGGATCCTTCGGTAGGAAATGTCAGAAGAGATGAGATCATAGGAAGGGCATGGCTGCGAATCTGGCCGCTTGATCAGATCGGGTTTATCAAGCATCGGTGATAGTGCCTGTGAGATGCCGTTTTCGTGACAGCAGGCAGATGTGCGCTGTTTGCCATAAACTCGTCATGCGCAGAAAGCAGCGAAGAAATGGGATAAAATATGAGAGAGAGTACGAAAGAGATCACGGGAAAGATACAGGCAGCTGAGATAGAGGAACTGCCTGTTTTGTTTCTGCAGTATGCGCAGGATGAGCGGGCAGGCGTGCGCGCGGCAATGGAGAAGGGACGAAAGAGACTGCTTGCCTACGAGAAAGAAGTAGAGCGGAGCAAAGCGTTGCAGAAATATGAGCGGGAATATGCCGCGTATCAGTATATTTGTGGAATTGACGAGGTGGGACGAGGACCGCTTGCCGGTCCGGTGGTGGCCGGTGCGGTGATCCTGCCGAAAGACTGTGACATCCTGTATATTAATGATTCCAAGAAATTGTCCGAAAAAAAGAGAGAAGAGCTTTATGATATCATTATGGAACAGGCAGTGGCGGTGGGCATCGGCTGCAGCACGCCGGAGCGGATCGATGAGATCAATATCCTGCAGGCCACCTATGAGGCAATGCGGGAGGCGATCAGTAAATTGGAGCCGGTGCCGGATCTGCTTTTGAATGACGCAGTGACCATTCCGCAGGTGGAGATCAGGCAGGTGCCGATTATCAAAGGAGACGCCAAGAGCATTTCAATCGGAGCCGCCAGTATTGTGGCAAAGGTGACAAGAGACCGCCTAATGGTACAGTATGACGAGATCTACCCGGAATATGGATTTGCCTCCCACAAAGGGTATGGGGCGCAGGCACATGTGGATGCGCTCAGGAGATACGGTCCATGTCCGATCCATCGGAGATCGTTTATAACGCATTTTTGCGAGACGTAACATATCATGGGTGTGAGTCGGCATACAGGGGGAAGAAATTGAATCTGTCAAGTATTTTTAAACGGAATAATCAGAATATTAGGGCAAACGACACGGTGAAGCCATCGGAGGGCATGTCCAAGGGGGAGCGGAGCTACCGGGTACAGAATGAGATAAGGAACCTTCAGCCGGGCCAGACGATTCAGGGAGCTGTCGTCAGCAGAAATGGCAATGTGGCGCAGATCGCACTCAGCCAGGAACTGTTGATCAACGCCCGGATCGATCAGAGCATTAGTCTGGCGCTGGGACAGAATATGAGCTTCGAGGTGAAGACCAACAACGGTTCCATACTGTCTCTTGCGCCACTGTACGCCAATATGGCCAATCAGGCGACGATCCAGCGCGCCCTGGGAGCGGCGGGCCTGCCGGAGACTGCGGAAAATGTGGAGATGGTAGCCAGGATGATGGAAGAAGGTATGCCCATCGACAAGGATACGATCTTAAATGTCAGCAGGCAGCTTCTGGAGTTTCCGGGACAGAATCCGGCTTCGATCATTCAGATGATCCGGCTGGGACTCTCCGTGACAGAGCTTTCGATCGAGCAGTTTGAACAGTACCAGAATGCCAGTCATCAACTTCTGGGCAGTGCGGAGACGATCATGAGCGAACTGCCGGAAGTTTTTAAGGAATTGATGAGCGAGGGTCGGACCGGGCAGGCGTATGCTTTCTATGGGCAGGTACTGGATATCCTTGCTGAAGGTGAGAGTGCAGGGGAGGTAATTCAGAAGGGAACAGAGAACGGTGCGCAGCAGGCCCAAGGAAGCGGCAGCATGCCGGAGGAAAGCGTCCAGCCGGGCAGGCTGATGGATCCTGGCTTCCTGCAGGCGGAAGGGCCTGCCGGAAGCAGCCCTGTACAGGAGGAAGGACAGAATCCGGTATTGACGGCGAAGCAGTGGCATGATCTGGGAAATCTGCTGCGGGAGCTTGGAGTGGATGAGCAGACGGCGGCACAGGTAAGGGGCGGCGGACTGCCGGCAAAGGATGTACTGGCGCTGATCCGTCATATCTTGTCCGGTGCAGGAAAACAGGAGATGCCGTCGCAGGTGTTGGAGCGGCTTTTTGGCGGCAGAGAGTTTGAGGGACTGTTTAAGGCAGAGATGGGCAGGCAGTGGCTGATCGAACCACGGGATGTGGCGGATCCGCACAAGGTGGAGCAGTTATACGAGCGGATCAGGGAGCAGAGCGCGCGTTTGCATGAGGCGATGCAAGCGGCAGGCAAAGCAGATCTTCCCGTGGCGAAGAGCGTGCAGAATCTGCAGAACAATGTGGACTTTATGAACCAGATGAATCATGTGTTTGCTTATATTCAACTGCCGCTTAAGCTGGCCGGTAACAATGCCCACGGCGATCTGTATGTCTACACGAATAAGAAGAACCTGGCGTCCAGGGACGGTAATGTGAGCGCGCTTCTGCATCTGGATATGGAGCATCTGGGAGCGCTTGACGTGTATGTGGCGATGCAGCAGAATAAGGTGAGCACAAACTTTACACTGCAGGACGAAAGTGCGCTGGATCTGATCGAACAGCACATTTCCCTGTTGGACGAGAGGCTGACGAAAAGAGGGTATGCACTGAAAGCACAGTTTCAGATCAAGGAGGAGGAACAGGAGGGGGGCATTATGCAGACGATCCTGAACCAGGAGAAGAATATTTCGGTACTCAGCCGTACCTCTTTTGATATGAGAGCGTGACGGAGAGCCGAAGGCAAAAAGAAAGGGAAGACTATGGCACAGGAAGAACGCAGGAAAGCGGAACAGACGCAGAAGAAACCAAAACAGGCCATCGCCCTGGAGTATGATCCTTCCGAGGAGGCGCCAAGAGTCATCGCTTCCGGTAGGGGAGAACTGGCGGAGCGTATTATCGAGAAGGCCAAGGAAGCGGCGGTGCCGGTGCATCGCGACGATAAGCTGGCGGATACCCTTTCCCGGCTGGAGATTGGGGATATGATCCCGCCGGAACTGTACGAGGTGGTCGCAGAGATCCTGATCTTCGTGGATTCCATGGATAAGATCAAGGCGAAGATCACGGCGGCAAAGTAGGGAAGAGGGACTGGCTGTGCGGAGGGTACATGTTAAGGGGTGTAAAAGGTGAATACAAGAAAGCAAGGGGCACAGAAGGAAGAACAGGTCTGTGCCTGTTTATTATCTAAGGGTGTCAGGATCTGTGAGCGGAATTTCCGCTGCAGACAGGGCGAGATAGATATCATCGGTTATGACGGAGCGTATCTTGTCTTTTTTGAAGTGAAATATCGCAGCGGTGGCAGCAAGGGTACGGCGGCGGAAGCGGTGGGTTATGCCAAACAGAAGCGGATCTGCCGGGTGGCCGATTACTACCGTGTGGTGCATCACTGTATGGAAGATACGCCGATCCGGTTCGACGTGGTAGCGGTAGACGGGGAGACGATCAACTGGGTGAAAAATGCGTTTGATTATCTTGCGTGGAGGTAGAAGTATGAAAATGAAACAGAACAGAGCCGGGGAAATAGAGTATCTGACCTTTCCTCTGCTGGAAGAGACAGGAATGGTGCGCCATCTGTTCACGACGAGGATGGGCGGTGTCAGCCAGGGAATCTATCGCACTATGAATCTGAGCTATACCAGGGGGGATGAGAAAGCGGCGGTAGATGAGAACTACAGAAGGATCTCCAGTGTACTTGGATGCAGCAGGGAGGATATTGTCTGCTCGGATCAGACTCATACCGTCAATCTGAGAGTGGCGACAAGACAGGATGGCGGCAAGGGAATCGTAAAGCCGAAAGATTATCATGATATAGACGGACTGCTGACAGACGAACCAGGACTTGTGCTGGCAACCTTTTATGCGGACTGTGTGCCCTTATATTTCGTGGATACGAAAAACCGGGCAGTGGCGCTGGCGCATTCCGGCTGGCGGGGAACCGTAGCACGGATGGGCAGATGCGTCACAGAGAAGATGCGGGAAATCTATGGCACAAGACCGGAGGACTTGGTGGCCGCTATCGGACCTTCCATCTGTCAGGCATGCTATGAAGTCAGCGAGGATGTGGCGGAGGTCTTTATACAGGAATTTCGGAAGCCGGGACAGGCAGAGCAGATTCTGGAAGGGAAAGGAAATGGCAAATATCAGCTTGATCTCTGGCGCGCCAACGAGATAATCCTGCAGGAGGCAGGAATTCCCACAGATCAGATTCAGGTGGCGGATCTGTGTACCTGCCATAACAGCGACTACCTTTTTTCCCATCGGGCGAGCCAGGGAAAGAGAGGGAATCTTGGGGCGTTTTTAGGATTAAACCCGTCTTCTGCTGGAAAAATCTGATTTATAGAAAGCAGTGTGGTATGTGTAATTGTCGGAGAAAGGAGAATGTTTATAAGATCAATATGATGTATATGTAAATAGCTGAAACACAATATATTGACTTTTCCAGGTGTATATGATAATATTTTTAAATATAATATTATGTTTGTAGTATAATAGATGGAAAACTGTATATTTTAAAATGTTTTTACATCTTAAAACAGACTGATTTTGATAAGATATTTGCTATGAATGAGGTACAACAGATGAAAAAGAAAATGTCTTCAAAGATTTTCACTGCTGTAGCAGGTATCCTTGCCTTTTTTGGGGTAAGCTTAATAGGTATTCCCAGACTACCTTTTATACTTATTGTTATTTTCTGCATAGGATATATTATAGTAAATAGTGTACAATTATATATAATAAAACAAGTAAAAGAAATAGAAAAAAAGTATTATAAAAAGTACTTTAAAAAGTATAATCGGATTTTAACAGAAATCAGGAGGGCAAATGATGCAGATGAATGGTGCGAAAAGGTCGCGCAACTTGTTGATTATTTAATTAAGAATAAGAAACGCAAAAATAAATATAAAAAACTATATAGCTCACTCTATAAAAGGACAAAACAAAAAATTAGAATTGCTGTTGGCGCTATGGTATGTTTTTGTATCTTTAACTATAGCTATGTAACCAGTCTTGCTAAAGGAATGTTTGTTTTGATTGAATCAATACAAACGTTAGATCTTGAAACGATGTCAGAAAAGGAATTAATGGCCCCTGGATCAAAAGAAGAAATATCTGTGTCGGAACCAGTGCCGGAAGAGCCGGAACAAGAGGGAGAAGAAAAAACCGATGTACTTAATATTGAAAAACAGAATAAGTGGATAGAATTTCAATTGGAGTATCCCGATAGATATCCTGGGATTGTTGAAAAAGAATTTAATAATTTATATTATTTGGTTTTTTGTGTTAACGAAGAAGATTTGGATGAGGCGATGAAAAGCAGAATCAATAAATGGATGGATAGCTATATAAGGAATGAGTCGTTAGAGAATGCAACTAATTCTCAAGGCAGGAGCGCTGGATTTTATTCAGAAATGGAAGCGGAATTTTCTAACGAAGAGGGAAAGCGCTTGTCATCCAATCTGCTGGATGAAGTGATCGAGGGAAGAGAAGAGCTTATGGAGGCGTATCCGAATGGGACATTAGCCTGGCTCTTATCTAATCACTATCAAACATATGCCCTTAACTATTTAAATCAGACAAACGATGCAAGAAGTACATTATATTTTTACATGAAAGCAATTTATAACGCGCAGAAATCGTTGGAATTTGAAATGGACGGTAAAAGTAAAAAAGAACGAATAGAATATATTCAATTTAGATATAAGGATATTGCTGAGTGTGAGCTTTTTGATGATGAAGTTCGTTTAAGAGCGTATGAAATTTTAATGGATATGGAAAATGTATTGAGTGAATCAAAATAAAAAGGATATTGTTGGTTCATTCTCATTGACAATAGTGAAAATCCGTGGTATATTTGCTAACAAAGTTAGTAATAAAGAGAGGCGATGGCGTTTTATGGACTACACTCAATTGGCGATACAGCTCATTGATATGCGTGCTGCCGCACCACAGATCAAGATGGAACGGACTATGTCCCAAGTTGCAAGGGGTGAGGTTCTGGCATTAAATTATCTTGCGGCAAATGGCAACCGCGCATACCCTAAGGACATGAGCCGGGCGCTGATGTTGACCACGGCCAGGGTCGCTGCCATGCTGAAATCCTTGGAGGGCCAGGGCATGGTGACACGGACCCCCGACCCGGCTGACAGCCGACAGATCATTGTCGGCCTGACAGAAAAGGGCATCACACTGGTGGAAGAACGCAGGATCGGAATGATCCATTCGCTGTCAAAAATGCTGGAAGCGCTGGGAGAGGAGGACGCGAAAGCCTACGTCCGCATTCAGGCCAAACTGATTGAAATAGGCGATATCTGGCGGTGACGTTCTGAAAAGACAATTGAATGACCAAGGCGCTATAGAATAGATTTCTATAGAGATAAGTCCTATGCGAGTTTACTCGCATAGGACTTCATTTTTTAGGCGGTAACAATATGAACCCAATCATACAAGTAGAGCATTTCTCAAAAAAAGTACGGGGATTTCACGGCGGTGGACGACATCTCCTTCACCGTGGACGAGGGCAGTATCTTCGCGTTCCGCGATCCCAATGGAGTGGGAAAGACCACCTTGATCCGGATACTGGCTGACGTACTGCGCCCCACAAAAGGGCGGGTTCTGTACAATGGAAAGGATATCCATGCGATGGGATGAATACCGGGCGAAAATTGGCTATCTCCCCAGGATGCCAGCTTTTATAGCGATTTTACCGGCAGAGATTACCTGGAATACTTGGCGGTGCTGAAAGGGATGGAAAAGAACCGCGAAAAAAGCGGATCGAGGAATTGGCACGCAGCGTCGGCCTGTGGGACGATCTGAAGCGAAAATGCGCCGCATATTCCGGCGGGATGCAGTGCAGGCTGGGTATTGCCCAGGCTCTTCTGGACGATCCGGAGATTTTGATTCTGGATGAACCCACCTTCGGCATTGACCCCTATGAGCGGATCAGGTTCCGTAACATCATCTCCGCTTATACGAAGGACCGTCTGGTGTTGCTTTCCACCCATACCGTATCCGATGTAGAGCAGATTGCCGCACAGATTATGATGATGGAGTACGGCGGTATCCGGTATATCCACACGGGCGGAGAATATGTCCATATGATGGAGGGCCGGGTCTGGTTGGCGGAGATGTCTGCCGAACAGCTTGTGGACTATCAAAACCAGGCTGTCATCAGTAATGTCTGAGTTTATCCAAAGTCATGGAAGATGTGCAGGAATCTTTTTAAGGTGTTATCTTTACCTGCATAAGATATCGTGTATAATTAGAGTCATGGTTGGTAGTAAACGATCAGAAAGCAAAATTTATGCGATGAAATATACCCGTCATCCTTAGAGTATGTGCTGCGATATCATGTCGATCAGTCTTAAGAAAACATTAAAGAATTTCCCATCTTTTCCTTTAGGTTTTCTTGACATAATAAGACAAAGGCGGCATCAGGATGACAGAAATGCTTTCTGAGAGTGCATGAAGGAGGATGAAATGGCAAATATTTTGGTTTGTGATGACGACAGAGAGATTGTGGATGCGATTGAGATCTATCTGTTGCAGGAAGGATATACGATCTTTAAGGCTTATGATGGAGAGCAGGCGATCAAGGTCCTGAAAGAACAGCAGATCCATCTTTTGCTGATCGATGTAATGATGCCGAAGCTGGACGGGATTCACGCCACTTTGAAGATCAGGGAGTATTCCAGTATTCCGATCATTATCCTGTCGGCGAAGTCGGAGGATAATGATAAGATCTTAGGGCTGAATATCGGGGCCGACGATTATGTGACGAAGCCTTTTAATCCGTTGGAGCTGCTGGCGCGGGTGAAGTCCAACTTAAGACGCTATACGACGCTGGGAAATCTGAATACGGAGAACAATGCGCTGTTCCAGGTGGGCGGCCTGTGTATCAACGACGATACGAAGGAAGTGACGGTGGACGGAGAGAATGTGAAGTTGACGCCGATCGAGTATAACATTCTGCTGATGTTGGTGAAGAACTGCGGTAGGGTATTCTCTATCGACCAGATCTATGAGAGTATCTGGAATGAGGAGGCGATCGGTGCGGATAACACGGTGGCGGTACATATCAGACATATTCGGGAGAAGATCGAGATTAACCCGAAGGAACCGCGATACTTAAAGGTGGTCTGGGGCGTCGGTTATAAGATCGAGAAGCAGTGACCATGGTAAGCGGAAGGAATGCTGGCAGGGAGGATATCATAGCAGGCTGAGAGAAAGGCGTGGTTAAAGATGGGAAAAGAAGAAAAAGACAGATTAGAGGATCTGATGACAGAAGAGGGCAGCCAGGGGAAGACAGCAGTGGAAGAAGATACGAAAGAAAATGAGAGAGAGGAGACGCATACGGAGGAAGAAAAAGAGGATAGCGCCAGGCGGGAGCATAGGAACAGAAATAAGAGCCGTGGAGATGGCAGGAGAAAGAAGGCCAGGAAAGGAAATCATGTGGCCAGATCTTTTCTGCGCATCCTGCAGCATCTGTCTTTGGCGACGATGGCAGTTTCTGTTTTTGTCGTAGCGATCGGATCGACGGTCCGGGTGGAGGGATTCCGCTCCCAGTATGGATTTAATATGTATTCCATGAATCAGAGACAGCAGTATGAGGACTCGGAACTGTTTGATAATATTTTCGGTTATGCGGTTGCAGATATCATCCGTCATGGCGTTGTGAGCAGTCAGTTGGAGAGTGAGGGAGAGTTCGACGGCGGGAAGGTGATCGATGTCACAGCGTATAACTATCGTGACAATGGTCTGCCGGAACGATATGTGACGGCCAACTATTACCTGGAAGATCTGTTGAAGTGGCAGAACTATGGATTTGAATGGACCGGCACAGAGATGACGGCAGCGCAGGCCAGGAATTTCCTGGCGGATCAGACAAGAGTCACGGTTATAGATCCGGACAGTAAATATTATAATACTTCAGATGCGAACTATCTGAAGTCTGACGTAAAGAGCTATACTTTTGTGAATGACGTATCTGCTAATCAATTGTGGATAGCTTCAGAGGATACGGATGGATTTGTGGATGATTATCGTCCGGCGAAGCTGGAAATTACGGAGTATGGAGAGGAAGTTTCTACTGCTTCTTATGCAGAGGAGGTAGAATCGTATTCTTCTGAAAATGGGGAAATCAATACGTATAATGTCATGGTAAACCGTTATAAGACGGCGGAAGGAAAGAATCTGGAGGAATATGTATCGGATTGGAATCTGTATTATGATCTGTGTCATAATGTCCAGTATGCCGCGAAGAGTCTGTCCTATAACTATAATGAATATCTGGAAGCCAAAGAATATTATAGTATGAAGAATTCCAATGTCCGCTATCTGATCCGTAAGACAGTAGGAGAGAACACCCAGATCTTTACAAATCTGGAGGAAGAACAGGCATTCGACAGTGTATTGGCATTTGCAGATACCAGGGAGAGTACAGACGAGCTGGAATTTCTTTCCGGTGGGAAATATATTTACTATAGCCCCTCCGATATGAGTTATCGGACCAATACCTCGATTGCAGAGGAGACAATCCGTCAGATCCTGCAAGGATATGATTATGCGTATCCTGAGACAGTTGAGATCTGGATTGGGGTGGACACTTCTTACCCTGTGGACGATGCTTTTACGCAGGGAAGGATAGGATTTAACAATTACCAGCCTTATTTTATGCAGTGGATTGCGCTGGCTCTTGGCGCGGGAATCCTGTATCTTATTCTGTTCGTCTATCTGACGTGTGTGACGGGAAAAGATGCGGACCAGGAGGGAAGGGCGTTCGTGCGTCTCACCTCTTTTGACAAGATTCCCACGGAGATTATGATCTTACTCGGATTTGGCATGGTGATCTTGCTTGCATGGGTATTTATTATTGCGGTGGAACTGTTGAATCTGAATGTATCTGCAGTGTTGTCCTATGACACGGTAGCACATGCGCAGTGGTTTAAGGCGGCATTGTTTGCGGTAGTCTTTGTGGTGGATGCGGCAGCGATGTTCTTTTTCTATAGTTTGGTCCGGCGCTGGAGAGCCAGGATACTTTGGAAGAACAGTTATCTGTACAGATTATGCCGTTTGGGAAAAAGCATCGCATTGCAGATGTATGATAACAGCAATATTGTGTTAAGAACCTGTATTCCTTATGGAGTCTTTCTGCTGTTCAATTTGTTAATGCTGATCACTGCTTTCGGAGCGGGATCTTTTGGAATGCTGCTCAGCGTATTTATTATGATGGCGGTTGATATTGCAGTAGGACATCTGCTTTACCAGAATGCAAAGGAACAGCAGCAGATCGTGAAGGGAATCGAGATCATTGCGAACGGTCAGTTAGAGCATCAGGTGAAGACAGATAAGCTGCATGGGGATAACCTGACATTGGCACATTCTGTTAACAGCATCGGCAAGGGAATTAAGGAAGCGGTGGAGATCAGTATGAAGGATGAGCGCATGAAAGCGGATCTGATCACCAACGTGTCCCATGATATCAAGACACCGCTCACCTCGATCATTAACTATGTGGATTTGATTAAGCGGGAACGCATCGACAATGAGAAGGTGCAGAATTATATTAAAGTACTGGACGAAAAGTCCCAGCGCCTAAAGCAGTTGACGGACGATCTGGTGGAGGCCAGTAAGATTACTTCCGGTAATATCAGTCTGCATTTCGAGCAGATTAATCTGACGGAGTTGATGAACCAGACGATCGGAGAGTTCTGTGAGAAGTTTGAGCAGAAGAATCTGACTACGGTTATGAATGTACGAGTGAAAAACGCGGTGATTGAGGCGGACAGCCGCAGGATCTGGCGGGTGATGGAGAACCTGTTCAACAATATTTACAAATATGCCATGGAGGGGACTCGCATTTACCTGTCCATAGAGGATATGCCGGATAAAAAGAAGTTTATTGTGATCTCGATTAAGAATATCTCGGCCTCTCCGCTCAACTGCAATCCGGATGAATTGACGGAGCGGTTTATCAGGGGAGATGTATCCAGGACGACAGAGGGCAGCGGGCTAGGGTTATCCATTGCGAAGAATCTGACGGAGGCACAGAAAGGTACTTTCGAAATTCAGCTGGACGGGGATCTGTTCAAGGTGATCCTGACGTTCCCGAAGGCGAAGGAAGAGAAGAAAGCATAGTAGAATATCAGCCAAAGGTATTTAGAAAGGTTCGGTCATACAGGCCGAACCTTTTTATCGGGAACCGGATTAAATATCCAGTCCGCTCACTTCACGGTTGTTATATTTAGCAAGGATCTGATGGATCTTATCCGTCGGCGTGTAGATGTTCGACATGGATGCATCATGATTCATGAAGTCTATAATGGAAGCGATGAATTTACTCATATCAGCTTCCAGATAGTAGGGCTTCTCTTTCAGCGTGGGCGGCTGATAACAGAGATTGGTTGTGATGATGCGGTCGAAATAACACTTCTCATAGGCCTCGTCGAAAGCATTCAGCCCGTCTGTAAACAAGCCGAAAGTGCAGCAGATGAAAACGCGCTTTGCGTTCATCTTCTTGAGTTGCCTGGCAGTATCGATCATGCTGCCGCCGGAGGAGATCATGTCGTCTATGATGATGGCGTCCTTGCCGTCAATGTTATCCCCCAGAAATTCGTGGGCCACGATGGGATTCTTACCGTTTACAATGGTGGAATAATCCCGCCGTTTGTAGAACATTCCAGTATCTACACCAAGCACATTGGCGAAGTAAATACCACGGTCAAGCGCACCTTCGTCAGGACAGATGACAATCGTGTGTTCCTTGTCAATGATGAGATCCCTCTCTGTGCGCAAGAGAGCCTGGATAAACTGATAAGGCGGTGTAAAATTATCGAAGCCTTTGATCGGGACGGAATTCTGGACTCTGGGATCGTGCGCGTCGAATGTGATGAAATTGGATACGCCCATATCCATAATCTCTTTGATTGCATAGGCGCAGTCCAAGGATTCTCTGCCGCTTCTTTTATGCTGTCTGCCCTCATAGAGGAAGGGCATAATCACCGTAAGGCGGTGTGCCTTGCCGTTGATGGCGGCAATAATTCTCTTCAAATCCTGATAATGGTCATCAGGGGACATATGGTTGGTATAACCGTTCATTTGATAGGTGATACTGTGGTTACATACGTCCATAAGGATGAAAACGTCCTTGCCCCGGACGGAAGTGTTGAGAATGCCCTTGGACTCTCCGGTGCCAAAGCGGGGACACTCTACTTCTATGAGATAATCGTCTTCCATATAACCATGAAAGGCGGGATCTTTCTTGAAGGTATTGTCTAAACTTCTGCGGTATTCTACAAGATGCTGGTTGACCTTGTGTGCCAGCGGCAGAGCAGATTTGGTAGTGAGCAGCTTGACGGGCGCTACCGGCATGGCGCTTTGTAATTGTTCTGTGTTCGGCATGATGACCTCCTGTATCTTCCAGTAAAAAGCGTCACAGTACATGGCGCTGTTCAGGCAGTAAAACAGCCATGTACTGACAATTATTTTATATCATTATGCCGGGGACACGTCAAGGAAATTCGTGAATTATGGGAAACGACATAACAAATGTTACAGTTGTTGTCCGGATGTCCTGCAAAAACGTGTAAAAACGAAATTTATAATGTCGTTAACTATATCATAGACTTGTTATTCGGATTATGGTATACTAATCCCAGATAGACCATTGTTTTTATGTCAGGAAACGACAAGATCAAAGAATAATTAAATAGTAAGCAATGAGCGGGGCGCAAGTCTATTCCATATAGCTTACGTCCTTTTGTTCTATCACAGGAAATGTGTCCTATGGATAGAACATATGGAGATGATCATGAAAAAAACAAGACATGTGATCCGTAAGATCATAGAGGGTTCCATCGCGGAAGAACTTGGCATGGAGCCGGGGGATGAGCTGCTTGCGGTCAATGGGCAGGAGATTACGGATATTTTTGACTATCAGTATCTGGTGCAGGATGAATATATCGAGGTGTTGATCCGCCGGACGGATGGTGAGGAGTGGCTTTTAGAGATCGACAAGGAGTATGATGAGGATCTGGGGATCGAGTTTGAGAACGGGCTGATGGACGATTACCGTTCCTGCCATAATAAATGTATCTTTTGTTTTATTGACCAGATGCCGAAGGGAATGCGTAAGACGCTGTATTTTAAAGACGACGATTCGAGACTTTCTTTTCTGCAGGGCAATTATGTGACGTTGACAAACATGTCGGACGAGGATGTGGATCGGATCATCCGCTATCATTTGTCGCCGATCAATATCTCTTTTCAGACTACCAATCCGGAACTTCGATGTATGATGTTAAATAACCGGTTTGCCGGGCGGGCGCTCCTGCAGGTGCGCAAGTTATATGAGGCGGGGATCACCATGAACGGGCAGATCGTTCTGTGTAAGGGGATCAACGACGGGGCAGAACTGGAGCGGAGCATCGCGGATCTGACGGCGTACCTGCCTCTTCTGGAGAGTGTGTCGGTGGTGCCGGTGGGATTGTCGAAGTATCGGGATGGGTTGTATCGGCTTGAGCCTTTTACGAAGGAGGATGCACTGGAGGTGCTGCAGTGCATCCACAGATGGCAGGAGAAACTGTATCCGGAGTACGGCCTGCATTTCGTACATGCCTCCGACGAGTGGTATGTGCTGGCAGAAGAACCTCTGCCGGAGGAGGCGCGGTACGACGGATATCTGCAGCTGGAGAACGGTGTTGGGATGCTCAGACTGCTGCTGACAGAGTTTGAGGATGCCATGGAAGCGCTGGAGGCGCAGGATCCGGAGGAAGCGTATGGAGAGTATGATAAAGGCTGTGGTGGTGAGCTGTCCGTAGTGACGGGTAAGCTGGCCTATCCTTTTCTGAAGGATATGGCTTGTAAACTGGAAGCGCGTTTTCCGGCGCTGAAGATTCATGTGTATGCCATCACCAATGAGTTCTTTGGGGAGCGGATCACGGTGTCCGGCCTGCTGACGGGGCAGGATATCATCCGTCAACTGCAGGGCAGGAAGCTTGGAGAACGGATCCTGCTGCCGCAGAATATGCTGCGCAGCGGCGAGGATTATTTCCTGGACGACGTTACGGTGGGCGACTTGGAAAAGGCTTTACAAGTTAAGGTAGATATTGTAAAATCAAGCGGGCATGACTTTGTGCATACCGTGCTGGGGTGGTAGCGGTGCAGGAAGGAGATGCGTATGGGCAGGCGGTTGTCTGTTGCGGGATCTGCCGGCATGGTTTCAGGGTCAGCAGGAGATGACTGCGGTGTCTAAAGGAAGCTGTGGAAAGGGATGTGCCGTCTGATGTGGACAAAGACAGAAGGCAGAAGAAGGAAATGGAGCGTGTTATATGAGTAAGAAGAGGACCAAGCCGATCGTGGCCATCGTGGGAAGACCCAATGTGGGGAAATCCACGCTGTTCAACGCGCTGGCGGGTGAGAATATATCCATTGTCAAGGATACGCCGGGGATCACGAGAGATAGGATCTACGCGGATATTTCCTGGCTGGACATGAATTTTACGCTGATCGATACGGGTGGTATCGAGCCGGAGAGCAAGGATATCATCCTCTCCCAGATGCGGGAGCAGGCGCAGATCGCCATCGATACGGCGGACGTGATCATCTTTCTGGTGGATGTGAAACAGGGACTTGTGGATGCGGATTCCAAGGTGGTGGATATGCTGCGCCGGTCACAGAAGCCAGTGGTGCTGGCGGTCAATAAGGTAGACGATTTCAAGAAGTATATGGCAGATGTCTATGAGTTTTATAACCTGGGCATCGGGGAGCCTTTTTCCATCTCTTCCGTTAATAAGCTGGGTTTTGGCGAGCTGCTTGACGAGGTGACATCTTATTTTGATAAGGAGGCGGCTGCCGAGGAAGAGGACGAACGCACGAAGGTGGCTATCGTCGGCAAGCCGAATGTGGGCAAATCGTCGATCATCAACAAACTGATCGGAGAGAACCGGGTGATTGTGTCCGATGTGGCGGGGACTACCAGGGATGCCATCGATACGGAGATCACCCATAACAAGAGGGAATATGTCTTTATCGACACGGCGGGGCTTCGCAGGAAGAATAAGATCAAGGAAGAATTAGAGCGCTATATGATCATCCGTACAGTGGCGGCCGTGGAGCGGGCCGAGATCGTGGTGCTGGTCATCGACGCCACGGAGGGCGTGACGGAACAGGATGCCAAGATTGCGGGGATTGCCCATGACCGCGGCAAGGCAATGATAATAGCGGTCAACAAATGGGATGCCGTCGAGAAGGACAATAAGACGGTGAATGAATTTACCCAGAAAGTGCGGCAGGTGCTCTCTTTTATGCCTTATGCTGAGATTATCTATATCTCTGCAGTCACAGGACAGCGATTGGGTAAGTTGTTTGATCTGATTGATGCGGTCAGTGAGAATCACTCCATGCGGGTGGCGACGGGAGTGCTCAATGAGATCATGGCGGAGGCCGTGGCGCTGCAGCAGCCGCCTTCTGATAAGGGCAGGAGACTCCGCCTGTATTATATCACACAGGTTTCGGTCAAACCACCTACCTTTGTCATTTTTGTAAACGATAAGGAGCTGATGCACTTTTCCTACACAAGATATCTGGAAAACCAGATTCGGGAGACATTCGGCTTCCTGGGAACGCCGCTTAGGTTTATCATTCGCGAGAGAAAGGAAAACAGGTAAAAGTGGAACGAATTATATGTTTGGCGATTGGGTATGTATTTGGACTGTTTCAGACGGCTTATATTTATGGCAGGCTGCACGGTATTGACATCAGGAATTACGGCAGCGGGAATGCGGGCACGACGAACACGCTGCGGACGTTGGGTACGAAGGCAGGACTGATCGTCCTGTTTGGGGATATCATGAAGTGTATCCTGGCTATTGTGCTGACGAATCTGATCTTCCGGCAGTCTCATCCTGATGAGATCTATCTTCTGAAGATCTACGCGGCGGCGGGCGCCATTTTGGGACATAACTTCCCCTTTTATCTACATTTTAAAGGCGGAAAAGGCATTGCGGCGACAGCGGGCATGATTCTTTCCTTCCATCCGTATTTGATCCCGATGGGGGTGATCCTGTTTTTTGGTACTTTCTTTACGACCCATTATGTGTCGCTGGGGTCATTGCTTGTCTATGCGGGATTTATGATCGAGATGGTGGTGTTAGGACAGATGGGAATCTTCGGCATGCCGCAGGCGGCGCTGAATGAGATGTATGTGGTGGCCGCTTTCCTGACGGTCATGGCTTACTATAAGCATAAAGACAATATAAAACGGCTGCTTGGCAAAACAGAGCGCAAGACCTATCTGACCCATAAGAATAAGGTTGATTGATTCGATTTTGCGGTCCGACTTCGCATATGCGGCAAGGTTTGTTAGAACAATTGTGTAAAAACAGAGGAAGTAAACTGGAATTGCATGACGCGGAAAGGGCGTCGGAACGGAGGAGAGTAAGATGGCTGATATCAGTATTATAGGCGCCGGAAGCTGGGGCATTGCGCTGGCGGTGCTGTTGCATAAGAACGGGCATCAGGTGACGGTGTGGTCTGTCATAGAAGCAGAAATCAAGATACTGCAGAAAGAGCATGAACATAAAGACAAGCTGCCGGGCGTGAAGCTGCCGGAAGACATGGTCTTCACGACGGACTTGGAGCAGGCGGTAAGGGGAGCGGAAGTGCTGGTGCTGGCGGTGCCGTCTCCTTACACGAGAAGCACTTCCCACAGCATGGCGCCGCTTGTCAAAGAGGGACAGATGGTCGTCAATGTGGCGAAGGGGATCGAAGAGAAAACGCTGCTCACCCTTTCCCAGATCATAGAGGAGGAGATTCCGCAGGCCAATGTGGCGGTGCTTTCCGGGCCTTCTCATGCGGAGGAAGTGGGAAGAGGAATTCCCACTACGATCGTAGTGGGAGCGAAGGATAAGGAGACGGCGGAATATCTGCAGAATATTTTCATGAACGAGGTGTTCCGCGTCTATATCAGCCCGGATGTGCTTGGTATCGAGCTGGGCGCGGCGTTAAAGAATGTGGTGGCTCTGGCGGCGGGGATCGCTGACGGCCTGGGTTATGGGGATAACACGAAAGCGGCGCTGATTACCAGGGGCATTACCGAGATTGCCAGGCTTGGTGTGGCCATGGGCGGCAAATTCGAGACGTTCTGTGGTTTGACAGGGATCGGCGACCTGATCGTCACCTGTGCGTCCATGCATTCCCGCAACAGGCGGGCGGGTATCCTGATCGGACAGGGGTATACGATGAAACAGGCCATGGATGAGGTGAAGATGGTGGTGGAGGGCGTGTACTCTGCCAAAGCGGCCATGGGACTGGCGAAGAAGTACGATGTGCAGCTGCCGATTATTGAGCAGGTCAATGCGGTGCTGTTCGAGGGACAACTGGCGGACGAAGCTGTGAAGAATCTGATGTTGCGGGATAAGAAGATTGAGAATCCGTTGCTGCCTTGGTAAGGGGCGGCAGCGGATTTGCCGTCCTGGCGATAAGAATCACTGGAAACGGGCAGACAGAATGAAGGAAAGAAAGGATGCCTTTATATGTTGGAAAATAAGATAAGAACACCAGAAGAGATCACAGAGTATATGCTTGAGCTGAAAGCATGGCTGGCGCAGGAAAGAAATAAGCCGGTCGAGCAGATGGCGGATTTCTTCTCAAAAAGGATTGACAATTATGATCAGGTTCATCTTCATAATTGGGCGGAAGAATATGCTCATATAGCGGATTACTTTGACGGGCCGATTGCTTCTCTGCTTGATTTAGGCTGCGGCACGGGGCTGGAACTTGCATCGATCTACCAGAAGTTTCCTGATATTATAGTGACGGGGATCGATCTGTCAGAGGATATGATGGACAGACTGCGGGTTAAATATGCTGACAAGGAGATTAACTTAATCCGGGCGGATTATTTTACATATCCCTTAGCGGCGGAAGAATACGACGCGGCGCTTTCTTTTGAGACGTTGCATCATTTTCCATATCACAAGAAGCAAAAGATATACGAAAAGATTTTCCGGACATTGAAACGCGGGGGATATTATCTGGAATGCGATTATATAGCCTGCTGCTTAGAAGAGGAGGCGGTCTGCCTGGAGCAATATGAATTTAAGCGCAGAGAAAGTCATATTGCGGACGATGTTTTTATTCATATCGATATTCCTTTGACACTGGAACACCAGATCGAGCTGATGGAACATGCAGGATTTAGAGAGGTACAGGTACTGTATGAAAATAAAGGCACGATGATTATAAAAGCCGAAAAATAGAAAATAGAAACCTGAATCATACAACAGGCAGAGCGCATAGACGATGATGTCCATGTGCTCTGCTTTCTGTTACAACTGTTGGCAGATCTGTGTCGTGGTCTTAACCTTGTTCATGGAATAGATATGTATGCCGTCCACACCATGCTCCCTGAGGTCGTGGATCTGACGCACCGCGAAGTCTATGCCGGCCTTGCGCATATCTTCCTTATCGTCGCCGTAGGTGGCGATGATATCTGCCAGCGCTTTTGGGACGGAAGAACCGGAGAGAGATACGGTGGTGCCGAGCTGTTTGGCTGTGGTGATGGGCATGATGCCTGCGTGGATGGGAATGTCGATTCCCATTGCGCGCACTTTATCAAGAAAACGATAGAAGAAGGCGTTGTCAAAGAACATCTGGGAGACCAGGGAAGTCACACCTGCCTCTACCTTCTCTTTCAGATGCCGGAGATCTTCTTCCAGACTTGGCGCTTCAAAGTGCTTCTCCGGATAACAGGCGCCGGAAATCTGCAGATCTGTATGTTGTTTCAAATGGTGTACCAGATCGGCAGCATAATAGAACTCACGGCTGTTGAACTGTTCGTCGCTCATGGATAAGGGCCGGTCTCCGCGCAGCGCAAGAACATGGTTTACGCCTGCCTTTTGCAGCGCCTCGCAGTTTCTGTGCAAGTCATCTTTAGTGAAACCGACACAGGTGATATGAGCGATCGCGTCGATCTGCAGCTGCTGTTGAATATAGGAAGTGATCTCGATGGTTTTGCCCGCACGGGAGCCGCCGGCGCCATAGGTGCAGCTTATAAAATCAGGGTGCAGGGCCGCTAACTGCTGCAGAATGGGATAGACGTTGTCGAATTCCTCGTCTTTCTTGGGAGGAAAGACTTCGAAGGAGAGGCCGGTTTTTTGGGGGGTCTGTGTCATATACTTAACATTTTCCTTTCTATAGTTTGTGTTCCGTTACCTGGGGATAGATAGAATACTGCTTGCTTTTGTACTCAAAATATCGTAACATAAATTTATGAGACAGGCAAGAAACGAAATGATAATGCATTGGAAAGGAAGTAACAGGGAAAGCAAAAGCTGGACTGTTACGTAAGGGAATCAAAATGAGCGAACAGAACAAGAATTTCAGCAGTACTTCTGATTATGTTGCGTCCGAGCAGCTTCTGGCAAGTGTTAACGTGGCGATTGCCCTGCAGAAGCCTCTTCTTGTGAAAGGAGAGCCGGGCACAGGTAAGACGATGCTGGCACAGGCGATCGCGAATTCTCTGGGGAAGAAGCTGATCATCTGGAATATAAAATCTACCACCAAGGCGCAGGACGGTCTGTATCTGTATGATACGATTCAGAGACTGTATGACGGCCAATTCGGGGAGGAAGGCGTTAATGATATCGCCCGTTATATTAAGCTTGGCAAGCTGGGAGAGGCTTTTGAGTCGGAAGAACAGGTGATTCTGCTGATCGATGAGATCGACAAGGCGGATCTGGAATTTCCTAACGACCTGCTCTGGGAGCTTGACCAGATGGAATTCTATATTCATGAGACGAAGAGAACGGTGAAAGCGAAACACCGGCCGATTGTGATCATTACCTCCAATGCGGAGAAGGAGCTGCCGGACGCATTCTTACGAAGATGTATATTCCACTATATTGATTTCCCGGATCAGACGCTGATGGAGGAGATCGTGCGCACCCATTACCCGGAAGTGGAAGATAAATTGTTAAAGGATGCGATGGAGGCATTTTACTGGATTCGCTCCATGAAGGATATCCGCAAGAAGCCCAGCACATCGGAGTTGATCGACTGGATCAATGCCCTGCAGATCGGCGGGATCCCGACGGACAAGCTGCGCTCTGAGCTGCCTTTCATCGGGGTGGTGGTGAAGAAGGACGAGGATCTGGAGACCGTAAAGAACAGACGGGAATTTTAGGCAGGAATGTGATTGGAAATATTGCAGGCACAGCCGGCAGTATTCACGTAGAGGTAAAGATTGATGTTCAGTAAATTTTTCTATACGTTAAAAGACAAGGGGCTGGATGTATCCTTAAGTGAGTGGCTGACGCTGCAGGATGCGCTGAATCAGGGATTGTGCAAAAGCAGTTTGACGGAATTTTATTATGTAGCGCGGATGATTCTTGTGAAGTCGGAGACAGAGTTTGATAAGTTTGACATGGCTTTCGACGAGGTATTTAAGGGGATCCAGTCGGAAAACGAGGTCAGCAAGAATATGATGCGCTGGCTGGACAAGCCGGATATGCAGGAGGTTTTCGAGGAGATCCGCCACGAAATGAACCAGGAAGTGATCCAGGTGGACAAGGAGGACGTGGAGAACACCTTCAAGGAGAGACTGCGGGACCAGAATGAGGAGCATAACGGCGGCAGTCATTGGATTGGCACCATGGGTAAGACATCCTTCGGCAACCTGGGCGGTAATATGGGCGGCATCAGGGTTGGCGGCACCACCGGTTATCAGTCTGCCTTTCAGGTAGTGGGCGCCAGGAAATACCGCGACTTCCGCAATGATAAGGTGTTGGACAACAGGCAGTTTCAGATGGCGCTGCGCAAGCTGCGGCAGTTTTCCTCGAAGCTGGACATTCCGGAGACGGAACTGGATATTAACGGTACGGTGGACGCCACCTGCAATAACGGCGGCTGTCTGCAGATCGTGATGGAGAAGCCGCGCAAGAATGCGGTGAAACTTCTGCTTCTTATGGATTCGGGCGGCACGATGATTCCCTATACGACGCTTTTGAATGATCTGTTTCATTCCGTGTATAAATCCAACCACTATAAGGATGTGAAGACATACTTTTTCCATAACTGTATCTACTCCAACCTGTATAAGACGCCGGAGTGCGAGAACGGGGACTGGATCGAGACGGAATGGATGTTCCGCAATCTGGACAGCGATTACAAGGTGATTATTGTAGGCGACGCGGCCATGGCGCCGGAAGAGCTGTATTCCACATCGGGCAATTACAGAGGGCCAAACGGCGGCTTGTCCGGCATGGAGTGGCTGCAGCTTATGAAGCGTCATTATAAGAAAATTGTCTGGCTGAATCCGAAGATGGCGCCGGGCCATGCGCCCTGGCGGGAGGCGGAGACGGCGATCAAGGGAATGTTTCCCATGTATAAGCTGACGGTGGACGGACTGAACCAGGCGATGATCAAGCTGATGGTGAACCGGTAAGGACGGCCGGATACCGTAACAGGAAGCCGAAAGCTGAACTGTTATGAAGAATTTGTAACTTGCCATAATTTCCGGTTGACAAACAATAATCTTTCGTTTACATTATAGTCAGTAAGAAATAAAAGGCGTTGAAGAGAACAAGTAGTGATCTGCCAAACGAACAGAAAGCAGCCGGTCGATGAGAGGCGCGCGGGAGGTTTGTCATGAATACATCTTGGAGCTGCACGGCAGAATGGAGGAGAGCGTCCTAGTAGGCCATGCCGGGAAATGCCCGTTACAGCAGGAGAGTATTGCGGTGATAAGATCGAGCGGAAAGTATAGATGGAAGCGCTGTTGTACTTGATGAGGCAGGCAGTGTGAACTGTCTGTGAAAATAGGTGGTACCACGAGAATAACCTCGTCCTATGACATGTATAGGATGAGGTTTTTTATGCGCAGACTCATGCAGATGAAATATGCCGCGGATGCGGCGCACGGGTCGCGCGCAAGTAGTGGAGAAGGGCATTCCCCTGCTTGATCAACAGGAAAAGCGGTTCCGGCGAAGGAACTGCGGCAATTTGGAAACGGAGGCAGAGAAAACAATGAAAATTTACGAAGAACTTCAGGCAAGAGGGCTTCTTGCACAACTGACGGATGCGGATGAGATCCGTGATCTGATCAATAACGGAAAGGCGACCTTTTATATCGGTTTTGATCCAACGGCGGACAGCCTGCATGTGGGACACTTTATGGCGCTGTGTCTGATGAAGCGGCTGCAGGAGGCGGGAAATAAGCCGATCGCGCTGATCGGCGGCGGTACGGCTATGATCGGTGATCCTTCCGGCAGGACCGATATGAGAAATATGATGACGAAGGAGACGATAGAGCATAACTGTGAGTGCTTCCGGAAACAGATGAGTAAGTTTATAGACTTTTCTGAAGGTAAAGCGCTGATGGTCAACAATGCAGACTGGCTGCTTGACTTAAACTATGTGGAATTTATCCGTGATATCGGTGCGTGTTTCAGTGTCAATAACATGCTCCGTGCGGAGTGTTATAAGCAGAGAATGGAAAAGGGATTGAGCTTCCTGGAGTTCAACTACATGATCATGCAGAGCTATGATTTCATGCAGTTATACGAGAGATATGGCTGTAATATGCAGTTTGGAGGGGACGACCAGTGGAGTAATATGCTGGGCGGCACGGATCTGATCCGCCGCAAGCTGGGTAAGGATGCCTATGCGATGACGATCACGTTGTTGATGAATTCTGAGGGGAAGAAGATGGGGAAGACCCAGAAAGGAGCGGTATGGCTTGACCCGAACAAGACGACGCCTTTCGAGTTCTACCAGTACTGGAGAAATGTGGCGGACGCCGATGTGTTAAAGTGTCTGCGGATGCTGACCTTCCTGCCGATCGAGCAGATCGATGAGATGGACCAGTGGGAGGGAAGCCAGTTAAATAGGGCCAAGGAGATTTTAGCATACGAGCTGACCAATCTGGTGCATGGCGAGGAAGCAGCTATGAAGGCGCAGGAAGCAGCAAAGGCGCTCTTTGCAGGCGGCGGCAGTTTAGAAAATATGCCGACGGCAACGCTGACGGATGATAAATTCGTGGACGGCTCCATCGATATTCTGGGAGTGCTTGTTGCGGCAGGACTGGCCGCCTCCCGTTCCGAGGCAAGACGTGCCGTAGAACAGGGCGGTGTATCCGTAAAGGGTGAGAAGGTGACGGATCTTAAGACATCTTACACGAAGGGCATGATCGGTGCGGAAGAATTTATTGTAAAAAAAGGAAAGAAGAGCTTCAAGAAGATCGTGGTAGAATAGAGCGCAGAGAGGACGGGGCAAATGGAAAAGATAGAGAAGATCGAGCGGATTGCAAAAGAGAGAACACTGATGTCCTATTCACCGGACATCAAGGTGATCGACTGTACGCTGCGGGATGGTGGTTTGGTGAATGACTTTTTCTTTACGGACGAGTTTGTGAAAGATCTGTACCTGGCGAATATCCGGGCCGGTGTGGACTATATGGAGTTCGGTTATAAAGCGTCCAAGGAATTGTTCAATGTAAAGAAATTTGGGAAGTGGAAATTCAGCGATGATAAGGATATCCGTGCCGTGGTAGGCGACAACAAGACGGATATGAAGATTGCCGTTATGGCGGACGTAGGACGATGCGATTTCAGAAAAGATATTCTGAATAAGAAGGACAGCCCGATTGATCTGGTGAGAGTCGCTACCTACATCAATACGATCCCGGCAGCGGTAGAAATGATTGAGGACTGCACGAAGAAAGGATATGAGACTACGGTCAATATTATGGCGCTTTCCAAAGCCAATGATGTGGATATTGACGCGGCACTGGAACTTCTGTGCCAAAGCAGCGTAGGGACTGTGTATCTGGTGGACAGTTATGGTTCGCTTTACCCGGAGCAGATCAGGCGGCTGAGTGATAAATATCTGGAAGCGGCAGAGAAATACGGTAAGAAGGTGGGAATCCATGCCCACAATAACCAGCAGCTTGCGTTTGCGAATACGATCGAAGCGATCATCAAAGGAGTAAGCTATCTGGATGCGACGGTGAGCGGCTTAGGACGTGGCTGCGGTAATTGTCCGAGTGAGCTTCTGCTGGGCTACCTGAAGAATCCGAAATACAGGATCAATCCCCTTCTTAAGTTTGTGGAGAATCATATTGTGCCGTTGCGGGAGTCCGGGCTGGTCTGGGGATATGATGTACCTTATCTTCTGACAGGAATTCTGAACCAGCATCCGAAGACGGCGATTCAGTTTATGAAAGAAGAGAGGACAGACTATAACGACTTGTATCTGGAGCTGTTAGACATCGGATAAGAGAGGAATCACGTTTCAGGATTAGGAATTGTGCAGGCGGAGGTGCCGGATGAAAAAACTAAGCGACTTAGAGGATGTTGATCTACTGGATCTGGATGAGGAATATGAGGACGACGAGGCGTTGTATGAATCGGACTATGATGAGGAAGGAAGCATACCGGTCAGGAAGATCATGGTTTTTGTCATGATATCGGCGGTCCTGCTCATAGCCATAGTGGCGGCGGTGATTGTACTGGTAGGGCAGAAGGATAAAGAGTCGGCGGTGGAGGCGGCAGTGTCTTCAGAAGCGGATAGAGAGCAGGAGCGGACCGTGCAAGATGGAGACGAAGCGGATACCGGAGAGGCGGAGGAAGAAACAAAGTTACCGGAGGAAATGGATGTAAAGCCGGACGACGGGGCGGAGGAGGAAGCGGAGCAGACGACGGAAACGCAGGATCCGGATCCGCAGAGCGTTGCGATGAGCACGGATCAGGGTACGGAAGTCAACGTGACGGAACTGCTTTCTTCAGGCAGCGTGGCGCAGACGGATCAGGTTACGATCGGAATCGATGTAGCCAGATACCAGGGAACGATCGATTGGGCGCAAGTGGCCGCGTCCGGAATCGACTTTGCCATGGTCCGCGTAGGCTACCGGGCGGATCAGTCAAGAGAGATCTGCGCAGATACGAATGCGAGATATAATATGCAGGAGGCGCAGAAGAATGGCATTAAGGTAGGGGCGTATTTCTTTTCCACAGCAGTGACGGTTGAGGAAGCCGTGGCGGAAGCCGATTGGGTGGCGGACTATATCTCACAGTATCAGATCACTTATCCGGTAGCCTACGACTGCGAGGGATTCGATCAGCCGGACAGCGCGCAGTATGGGCTGACCAATGCCCAGCGCACGGATATCGCCATTGCTTTTATGCAGGAGATCTATAACAGGGGATATACGCCGATGTTCTATTCTTCGATGGGGGAATTGACGGGCAACGTGAAATGGGATACGGACAGGATTGCGGGGACCTATCGGATCTGGGTATCCCAGTATCCGGCGGCGCCATATCCACAGACTGCACAGTCTTCCTATACCGGCAGTCATGTTATGTGGCAGTATACGAACAGAGGAACGGTGGCCGGGATCAGTAAGCCGGTAGACGTCAATGTGGCTTATTTCGGTTATGAAGGAACGGCCGATGCGAAAAGTGAGGAGAAGCCGGAGGAGGCCCAGGCCGACGCGGAGGCATTGATGCACTTTACGCAGGTCAGTGAAGACGTGACGGCGAAGGAGGCCACGAATCTGCGGAATCTGCCAAGTCAGGGAGCAGACAGTACCGTGGTATATACGCTAAAGAACGGTGAGACAATTCTGAGAACGGGTGTCAGTGACAGCGGGTGGTCCAGGTTGGAGTTGAATGGGCAGGTTGTGTATGCAGTCTCCAGTTATCTGACAACGGATCTGGCATATCAGGCACCGGCGACTGAGGCACAGGAGGGAGCTGGCAGTGGAGACGGGCTCAAGACGAAATTTACAGAGAAAAATGATCAGGTGACAGCAAAGATTGAAGTGAATCTGCGCACGCTGCCCAGCGTGACGAATCCGGACGCTACGGTGGCGGCGATACTGCACAATGGGGAGTATGTGACCAGGACAGGGATTAATGAGGCATATGGATGGTCCAGAGTAGACTATAATGGACAGACGCTGTATTGTATCAGCAGTTATCTTACGAATTAAGAGCGTAAAAACGGCCCGTCAGGCAATGGCAGACGGCTGGATAGAAAGATATATGACAGGAGTCACCTGTCATATATCATTTTTAAATGGTCGAGCTTTGCGCTGGCATTGAGAAGCAGGGCGTCGGCGATCGTGAGAGCAGCCATCGTCTCCACGACGACGACGGCGCGGGGAACGATCACAGGATCGTGCCGGCCTTTGATGGCAATCTCAATTTCTTCTCCACGTTTGTTGACCGTCTGCTGCGGGGAAAAGATAGAGGGCGTCGGTTTCACATGGGCACGCAGGATTATGCGCGACCCGTCGCTGATTCCACCCAAAATTCCGCCGGCGTGGTTGGTGCGTTTGGCAGTTTGCCCCTCTTTCTGACAGAAAGAATCATTGTTCAGAGAACCTGAGCGGTTGGAAACTTCGATTCCGTCTCCAATCTCCACGGCCTTGACAGCGCCGATCGACATGAGGGCTTTGCTTAAGTTGGCGTCCAGCTTCTCGAAGACTGGATCTCCCAGTCCGGCAGGAACCCCGTCAATGACACACTCAATCACGCCGCCGGCAGAATCCCGGTTCTGCATACACTCAGCCAGATAAGCTTCTGCGAAAGAAGAGGCATTTCGGTCCGGCATACCGGTAGGCGTAGTCAGGATCGCATCGGCGTCAAAGCGGTCTCTGTCAATTTTCACCGGTCCGATTGACAGGGTATAGGCGCACAGCCGGATGCCGAATTCCTGCAAGAGTTTAGCGGCGACTGCGCCGCCTGCGACTCGACAGGCAGTCTCTCTGCCAGAAGAGCGGCCGCCGCCGCGATAGTCGCGGAAACCGTATTTGGCATCGAAAGTATAATCGGCGTGTCCGGGACGGTAATAAGAAGCAATCTCACTGTAATCGGTGGAGCGGTGGGAAGTATTGCGGATCATCATAGCGATCGGGGCGCCAGTCGTTTTGTCCTCGAAAATACCGGAAAGGATCTCGATTTCATCGGACTCCTGACGCTGCGTAGAGATTTTGCTCCTGCCAGGTTTTCTTCTGTCCAGATAGGCCTGGATGTCGCCTGCGCTCAGGGGAAGCCCGGCGGGACAGCCGTCCACGACGACGCCGAGGGAGGGACCATGGGATTCCCCCCATGTTGAGATCCGAAAAATAGTGCCATAAGTAGAGCCTGCCATAATAATCTCCTTTCTACAATCGATTATGGATCGAGATCCAATCATGAAAATAGTGCAAATATGAAAGTGAATGAAATGCAATTTTCTGTAAAATTCATGCAGGATAACTTGCATTAAATAAATAACAACAGATATCAGGTTGCTGCGGTCCCTGTAGGATATCTGTACTATGAATAACATTAGTCATTTATCCTCACCGTCTTCTATCATAGCACACCGATCAGGGGAATGTATATTGGAAAATCAAGAAGATGGTAATTTGTTGTGATAGTGCAGCCCAGTACTGTGCTGACCGTATGAATGTACCAAAATACAGCGGTTTATAGAATCCGGCCCATCGTGAAGCGATTTAGGATGGCCGGATACCGTAACAGGAAGCCAAAGGAGGAACGGCTACCACTTGTCAAACGGTGGCAAAAAGGGAAACAGGAAAAACAGATGGAATTGGTTATAAACACGAATAAAAAATATCAATCGATTTACATAAAAAAGGTGTACAAATAAATTTTATATGTTATTATATTAAATAGCAAATAAATTTTGTATAAAAATCTGGATTTGAGGTTCCTGATGAAAAAGACATTCCGAGAAAAGACCATATTCATTTTTTCTAAAATAGCGAAAGAACACAGAAGATTGCATTATCCATGCCTGCTTACGTTATCGCTGATTTTGGGCATTTATTATGTTGTGAGACATTTTGCCACGAATGCCAAGCGATATGCCAGCGTGGCTTTTGTCGTCGGCTTTTTTATGAGCAGCTGTAGTTTTTCTTTTGCTGTGTTTGCGGAGCGGACGAGCTTTGTCAAGGCACAGGAAGCTTATGGCGTGGTAGTTGAGGATTCGGATGTCTCTCTGGCGGTAGAATCTGAGGTGGTTCCGGCAGGACAGATTCTGCTGGAGGACGAGGAACTTGCGGAAGAGTATGATGGAGAATATGATTTGGAGGAGGACGCGCAGGGAGTAGATACCTATACGATCGATGATATCTTGGAGAGTCATGGAATGGATCCTTCACAGCAGGAGCAGGAGATGGAAGCTTCCGAGGAAGAGGCGTTTGATGCGTCTGACTGGAGGCTTGTCCTGATTAATAAGCAGCATCCGATTCCCGAAGGGTATAGTTTTGATTTCGGAACGATCAAAGGCAATATGAAATGTGACAAGCGCATTATCGATGATCTGCTCTTAATGATGAAAGCGGCGAAGGATGAGGGAATTAATCTGGAGATTTGTTCTCCCTACAGAGATTTGAACCGTCAGGAGTTTCTTTTTAATAAGAAAGTAAAGATCTACATGGGGCAGGGGATGTCCTATATGGATGCCTATAAGCTGGCTTCGCAGTCGGTCACAGTACCGGGAGCCAGTGAACATCAGATTGGACTTGCGCTTGATATTTTCTGTGACACCTATAAGTATCTCGACGAGGGATTTGGTGATACACAGGCCGGCATATGGCTGGCAGAGCATTGTCACGAGTATGGATTCACATTGCGCTATCCCAAGAGTAAGGAGTATATTACAAGCATAGAGTATGAGCCGTGGCATTTTCGCTATGTCGGCAAGGAAGCCGCTTTCATCATGCAGGAGGAGGATATCTGCCTGGAAGAATTTTGGGATAAATACTTATAAAACGAGGATTACATATGTATAAAATCATAAAGATGGATGGAAGGGCCAAAAGAGCCCAGCTTGAGACGGTGCATGGCACCATTCAGACGCCGGTATTCATGAATGTCGGTACGGTGGCGGCGATCAAAGGAGCGGTGTCAACAGAAGATCTGGAAGGAATCAAAACGCAGGTGGAACTGTCCAATACGTATCATTTGCATGTACGTCCAGGCGATAAGATCATCAAGCAGTTAGGTGGTTTACATAAATTCATGTCATGGGAGAAACCAATTTTGACAGACTCCGGCGGCTTTCAGGTTTTTTCTCTGGCGGGATTGCGGAAGATCAAAGAAGAAGGGGTATATTTCAACTCTCATATAGACGGCCGGAAGATCTTCATGGGGCCGGAGGAGAGTATGCAGATCCAGTCGAATCTTGCGTCCACAATTGCGATGGCGTTTGACGAATGTCCTTCCAGTGTGGCAGACAGAGGATATGTGGAGGCGTCTGCGGCGCGCACAGCCAGATGGCTGGAGCGGTGTAAGAAGGAGATGAGCCGGTTAAACAGTTTGGAAGACACCATCAACAGGAAGCAGCTTCTGTTTGGAATCAATCAGGGGGCGATCTATGATGATATCAGGATCGAACATGCCAGGAGGATTTCGGAATTACAGTGTGATGGATATGCGCTGGGCGGTCTGGCAGTGGGAGAGAGCCACGAGCAGATGTATCATGTGATCGAGGAAACGATTCCTTATCTTCCGCAGGATAAGCCGACTTATTTAATGGGAGTGGGCACACCGGCCAATATCTTAGAGGCAGTGGAGAGGGGCGTAGATTTCTTCGACTGTGTGTATCCGTCCAGGAATGGCAGACATGGGCATCTTTATACGAATCAGGGCAAGATAAATCTTTTTAATGCAAAGTATGAGCTGGATGAGCGTCCGATTGAGGAGGGCTGCCAGTGTCCTGCATGCAGGCGTTATTCGAGAGCGTATATCAGACACCTGCTCAAAGCAAAGGAAATGCTCGGTATGCGCCTTTGCGTGCTTCACAATCTGTATTTCTACAATACAATGATGGAAGAGATCCGGCAGGCGCTGGAGGACGGCAGCTTTGCCGCCTACAAAAAACAAAAGCTGGACGGCATGTCAGGGCGTACATAAGATTGTGGCCGGATGGAAAAAAAGCTTGTCTTTCGGCACTTTTCAGTGTATAGTATGCAATAGATTGTTTTTTACTTAATATTTTAACTGGTGGAGGAAATTCTATGAGACTTTTATTGACAGCGGAACCGGCTGCTGCCGCAGGCAGCGGTATTGTGATGATCCTGTATATTGTGATTATCGTAGCTTTTATGTATTTTATTATATTCCGTCCGCAGAAGAAGGAACAGAAGCGTGTGACTGCGATGCTGGCGGATATGAGTGTCGGGGACTGTGTTCTGACGACAAGTGGTTTCTACGGGATTGTAATTGATATCACAGATGATACGATCATCGTGGAGTTTGGCAGCAACAAGAACTGCCGCATTCCGATGCAGAAGTCTGCAGTTGCACAGATTGAGAAATCCGAGGCAAACTGACAGGAAGACGGCCGGTTGGAAAGCGGTATAGCGGCAGAAGAACAGTACTTTAAGTCAGGGACAAAAGAGCGGGGATTGCGGATCCTGGCTCTTTTTCGTAATACTGCACTTTTGCTGCCGCCGTTCCTATGGAAATTTATGCAAGATGCTAAATTTATGTTAAAAGAAGGAAAGTAAGAATTTGGATATTGACAAGAAGGAAAGCGACTTGTATAATCATGAATCGTGTAAGGGAGTATAAATGCTCCTGTATAAATATTTATGCAAGGAATAAGGAGGAGAAGTACTATGAAAAGGAAATCTTTGAAATTGATCGCATGTGCAGCAGTTATGGCAATGACTTTGTCTGTAACGGCTTGCGGAGGTTCTGACGATGCTGCACCGGCGGCAGAGACAGAGGCTGAGGCAGAAGACACAACGGAAGCAGAAGCTGAACCAGAGGCAGAAGAGGCGCCTGAAGCGGAAGCTGAGACAGAAGACACAGCAGAAGCAGAGACTGAGACAGAAGCGCCTGAAGCAGAAGCTGAGAGCGATGATGCTGCAGCTGGCGACACAGTGGAGAGTCTTTTGAATGATCCTGCAACGAAAGCACAGTATGAAGAGGCATTTGCCGAATACGAAGAGCAGGGTATGTCTGTTGCAGTGGAAGCAAAGGGAAATGAGCTGGTGATGTCCCTCACTTTCACAGACAGCTCTATGGTACAGGATGGCATGACTGAGCAGCTTGAGGCAGGCTTGGACGCTACGGCATCTACCTTTGAGACACTGGCTGGTTCTCTTGATACAGCAGTTGGCGCAGATGCAGGTACATGTACTTATTCTGTACGTTACCTGGATGCTGATGGCAATGTTCTTGCAGAGAGATCTTTCTCCGCAAAATAAGCAGTGAATCAGATCGGAACATAGGATAACAGGAAAAGGCGGATCAGAAATGGTTCGTCTTTTTGTTGTTTTATGCCTTTTTCTTTTCTCTTGAAATTTATAGTGGAATGGACTATGATATAAAAGTGATATTTTGATCTTTGACAGGATATGTCATAATATGGAAAAAGATTGAATATTTATGCAACGATTTATCTGAAAAGAAAGGAAAGCTGCGAAAATGGAATGGAAGATCACCTGTATTCCGGGGGATGGAATCGGCCCGGAGATTGTGGCAGAGGCTAAGAAAGTATTGGATGCGGTGGCAGGAAAATATGGACATGTAATGCATTGCACAGATATCCTGATGGGAGGCGCATCGATTGATGTCCATGGGGTTCCCTTAACGAAAGAAGCGGTTGAGGCGGCCAAGTCGGCAGACGCGGTACTGATGGGATCGATCGGCGGGGATGCCGCCACATCGCCCTGGTATCAGTTGCCGCCCAATTTAAGACCGGAGGCGGGGCTGCTTGCGATCCGCAAGGAGTTGAATCTGTTTGCCAATTTGAGGCCGGCAGTATTATATGATGAGCTGGTGGAAGCCTGTCCACTGAAAACGGAGATTGCCGCGGCAGGATTTGATATGATGATCATGCGTGAGCTGACAGGGGGTCTGTATTTTGGAGAGCGGAGGACCACAGAAGAGAACGGCGTGAAGACGGCAGTTGACACCCTTGTTTATAACGAAAATGAGATCAGAAGGATTGCGGTGAAAGCATTCGAGATCGCGAAGAAACGCCGGGGGAAAGTGACCAGCGTCGATAAGGCAAATGTACTGGACTCCTCCCGCTTATGGCGTCAGGTAGTAGAAGAAGTGGCGAAAGAGTATAAAGAAGTGACGTTGCAGCATATGCTGGTGGATAACTGTGCGATGCAGCTTGTCAAAGATCCGGCACAGTTTGACGTGATTCTGACAGAAAACATGTTCGGAGATATCCTTTCGGATGAGGCCAGTATGGTGACAGGCTCTATTGGCATGCTCGCTTCCGCTTCCTTGAATGACACGAAGTTTGGACTCTATGAGCCGAGTCATGGATCGGCCCCGGATATTGCTGGCAAAGATCTGGCCAATCCGATCGCGACGGTTTTGTCGGCTGCGATGATGCTCCGGTACAGTTTCGATCTGGATGAAGAAGCAGATGCAGTGGAACGGGCAGTGAAGCAGATACTAAAAGAAGGATATCGTACTTCGGATATTATGTCTGACGGCTGCAGACTGGTTGGCTGTAGACAGATGGGAGATCTTCTTGCGAAGCGGATATAATCGGCGGGAACCGGATCGAGAGGCGGCGGCCTTTATCCTGTTTCTTGTCTTTATGGCAGTTTATTACGGCTGGCGCATGTTTGCGCTCACTCCGTGGTATGATGAGCTGTATACTTATTATTATTTTATCAGCAGAGGACCAGTCTATGCGGCGATTCACTGGCCATTGCCGAACAACCATATCGGTTATTCTGTTTTGTCGGCCTGTCTTGGGATCTTTGGAAATGCGGCGGTCGCTCTGCGGGGGATTTCCTACTTATCCAGTTTGGGAAGCCTGATGCTTTTGTTTGTGATCAGCAGAAAATGTTTTGGACGCGGTCTGGCGCTTGTCCCGGTATTTCTCTATGTAGGGATGAAGCTGGTCAACCAGTTGGCAGTGCAGGGCAGGGGGTATGCCTTTGTGACCTTTTGTTATCTGGCGTCGGTTTATGCACTGCTTCTGATCGCGGTGGAACACCGGGAAAGCATAAGGATCTGTGTGCTCTTTGGCGTCAGCCTGACCGCAGCGCTGTATGCGGTGCCAAGCAGTGTCTACGTGGTAATTCCGGTCTGTCTGGCAGGCGGATTCTTCCTGCTGATACAGGGAGAGAAGAGAAGATTTGTGCGATTGGTCATTACAGCGCTTGTGAGCGCTGTCTGTACGGTCTGCCTGTATGGGCTCGTCTGGCTGGCGATCGGATCGAACCTGCTGGTAAAGACAGAGGGAAGCGCTTATTATGGAATGGGACATGGAGCTGTTTTGCTGCAGGCGCCTTTTGCGGCGGTTAAGACCGGAATCGAATATATGCTGGCGACACCTTATATACAGAGCGTTGGCCGGGAAGGATATCTGGAGAAGTTTGCGGTATGGATGAAGAACCTGTTGAATGAGTATTACAGCGGAGGTGCCATGCCCCTTGCGGTATTGTTGGTGTTATGTGAGGCTGTTTTGATCGGAAGGATCGGCAAGGGGTTGAAAGACGGAGCATACAGGCGGCATGGACAGGAAGCTGATCATGGGAGATTTATGGAGGTTTATCTGGCGGTCAGTATTGTATGTATACCGTTTATGTTGATTTTGCAGTGTTCCCTGCCGTATTACCGGGTGTTTTCTTTTGCCGGTGTTGTGGCCGCCTGTGCGGCGGCGTGGCTTCTTCACAGGGGAATGGATTGGCTGCAGAAGAGAAAGACAGCACACAATGGTCTTCTTGCAAAGAGGTGGAAATATCTGTATGGAACGGCAACGGTTATATGCGCTATACTGTGTTTGACGCTTCTGTTATCCCCTTCTTATACGGCACAATACAGTGACAGAGAGGCGGCGATCGAGGACGCTTTGGAACAGGTAGACTGGGAGAGAGTGGATAAGGCGGCTGTAACGGACTGTGACCAGGAGTATCTTCTGTTATTTTTGTATGGTATGGATGAGTCGAGGATTGCCAGCCGGCCCAAAGAGGCAGACGTGGCGCTGGCAGACCGATATCTGCTGCTTGGTCAGGCACCTGCAGCGCCTGACTATGCGGGGGATAGCTGGAAATTGTATATGAAGATGGAAGAATTTACGCAGTTGGTGGAATCGGCTGAATTGGAGCCGGTCTATGAGAATGACAGGTTTATTTTATACCAGTAGATCGTTTTTTGTTTGCAAACTAAAGGAGAGAGAGTATGAGAAGTGATAATGTGAAAGCAGGCGTACAGCAGGCGCCGCACAGAAGTCTGTTTAATGCATTGGGATTTACCCAGGAAGAGATGGGAAAGCCGATGGTCGGCATCGTGAGTTCATACAATGAGATCGTTCCGGGGCATATGAATCTGGATAAGATCGTCGATGCGGTCAAGCTGGGGGTGGCAGAAGCGGGCGGCGTCCCGGTGGTATTTCCGGCGATTGCAGTATGTGATGGGATCGCGATGGGGCATATCGGCATGAAATACTCTCTGGTCACCAGAGATTTGATTGCAGATTCTACGGAGTGTATGGCGCTTGCTCATCAGTTTGACGCGCTGGTGATGGTGCCTAACTGCGATAAGAATGTGCCAGGGCTTCTGATGGCGGCGGCCAGGATCAATGTTCCGACGGTCTTTGTATCAGGAGGTCCGATGCTTGCGGGACATGTACATGGACAGAAGAGAAGTCTCTCTTCTATGTTCGAGGCAGTCGGCTCCCACGCGGCAGGCACGATGAGCGATGAAGAGTTAAGAGAATTCGAGGAGAAGACCTGCCCTACCTGTGGGTCTTGTTCTGGTATGTATACAGCCAATTCCATGAACTGCTTAACGGAAGTGCTGGGCATGGGGCTGCGCGGCAACGGTACGATCCCGGCTGTCTATTCTGAGCGGATCAAGTTGGCGAAACATGCCGGCATGGCGGTGATGGAGCTTTTGAAGAAGGGGATCCGGCCGAGGGATATTATGACGAAGGAAGCAGTCTTAAATGCGCTGACGGTGGATATGGCGCTGGGATGTTCTACCAACTCCATGCTGCATCTTCCGGCGATCGCTCATGAGATAGGATTTGATTTTGATATTTCATTTGCCAACGAGATCAGTGAGAAGACGCCGAATTTATGCCATCTTGCGCCGGCAGGTCCTACCTACATGGAGGATCTCAATGAGGCGGGCGGCGTCCATGCGGTTATGAAGGAACTGGCAGATATCGGACTGCTCTATACGGACTGTATGACCGTGACAGGGAACACGCTGGGAGAGAATATCAAGGATGCAGTCAACCGGAATGAAGAGGTCATAAGACCGGTGGATCATCCTTACAGTAAGACCGGTGGGCTTGCCGTACTGAAGGGAAATCTTGCGCCTGACGGCAGTGTGGTGAAGCGCTCTGCGGTAGTGGAAGAGATGATGGTGCATGAAGGACCGGCGCGCGTGTTTGAGTGTGAGGAAGATGCCATTGCAGCGATCAAGGGCGGTAAGATTGTGGCTGGAGATGTGGTGGTGATCCGGTATGAAGGTCCGAAAGGAGGGCCAGGCATGCGTGAGATGCTGAATCCTACCTCTGCGATCGCAGGTATGGGATTGGGATCCAGTGTGGCATTGATCACAGATGGCAGATTTTCCGGCGCTTCCAGAGGAGCTTCTATTGGACATGTGTCTCCGGAAGCTGCCGTGGGCGGTCCGATTGCTTTCGTGGAGGAAGGCGATATTATTAGCATCGATATTCCGAAGATGAAACTGGATGTGAAAGTGTCAGAGGAAGAGATGGAAGCGAGAAGACAGAACTGGCAGCCAAGGGAGCCTGAGGTTACCACCGGATATCTGGCCAGATACCGGGAGATGGTCACCAGCGGTAACAGGGGAGCGATTCTGGAGATACCGAAGCGGCAGTGACAGGGAACAAAGAGAACATAAGCAGGAGGAAGAGGTATGTTATTGACAGGAGCGGAGATCGTTGTGGAATGTCTGAAAGAACAGGGCGTGGATACTGTGTTCGGATATCCTGGCGGTACGATTCTTAATGTATATGATGCTTTGTATCAACATAGTAATGAAATAAATCATATTCTTACATCCCATGAACAAGGAGCGGCGCATGCGGCGGATGGCTATGCGCGGGCGACGGGCAAGGTAGGCGTATGTCTGGCGACAAGCGGGCCTGGAGCTACGAATCTGGTGACGGGGATTGCGACGGCCTATATGGATTCTGTGCCGATGGTGGCCATCACCTGCAACGTAGTACTGCCTTCCCTTGGGAAGGATTCTTTCCAGGAAGTGGATATCGCCGGTATCACCATGCCGATTACCAAGCATAATTATATTGTAAAGGACGTCAATATTCTGGCGGATACGCTCCGTAAGGCATTTGCCATCGCCAGAAGCGGCAGGCCGGGGCCGGTGTTGGTGGATATCACAAAGGATGTGACTTCTAATCGCTGTGATTTCCAGACAAAAGCGCCGGAAGTGGTGAAGCAGCAGTCCGGTTACACGGAGGAGGAGCTGAAAGAAGCGCTCAACCTGCTTCGGAATGCAAAGAAGCCTTTTGTCTATGTAGGAGGAGGGGCAGTGATCTCCGGCGCCTACAAAGAGGTCCGGGAATTTGCGGAGAAGATGGATACCCCTGTCTGCGATACACTGATGGGAAAAGGGGTTATCGACGGACATAATACACGTTATACAGGCATGATCGGCATGCATGGCACTAAGATCTCGAATTTCGGAGTCAGTGAGTGCGATGTCCTGATCGCGATGGGTGCAAGATTTTCCGACCGCGTGGTGGGCAATCCGAATAAGTTTGCAGAGAATGCCAAGGTACTGCAGATTGATGTCGATGCGGCGGAGATCAACAAGAATATCAGGACAGATGTCTCCCTGGTGGGAGATCTGAAAGAAGTGCTTGCAAGAATCAACAGTGAGCTGGAACAGCAGGAGCATACAGAATGGATGCAGCATATCGCTGACCTGCAGAAGAAATATCCGCTGAATTACGATCAGACAGCGTTGTCCTGTCCTTTCGTGATAGAGGAGATCGACAGGATCACAGAGGGAGACGCCGTGATCACAACCGATGTGGGACAGCATCAGATGTGGGCGGCACAGTATTACAAATATTCCATGCCGCGCACCCTGTTAACATCCGGCGGCTTGGGTACGATGGGATATGGTCTGGGGGCCTGCATCGGGGCAAAGATGGGACGCCCGGATAAAATCTGTATCAATATCGCGGGAGATGGCTGTTTCAGGATGAATATGAACGAGCTCGCGACAGCAAGCCGTTATCATATCCCGATCATACAGGTGGTGATCAACAACCATGTGCTTGGCATGGTACGGCAGTGGCAGACGCTTTTCTATGGCAAGCGATATTCCCAGACGGTTCTGCAGGACAGCGTGGATTTCTGTAAAGTGGCGGAAGGCTTAGGCTGTGAGGCGATCCGGGTGACGAAGAAAGAGGAAGTGGCTCCGGCGGTTGAGAAAGCGATCGCTTTGAAGAAGCCGGTGCTGATCGAATGTATCATTCCAGAGGACGATAAAGTATTTCCGATGGTGCCTGCCGGTGCGCCGATCACGGAGGCGTTTGATGCACTGGATTTGACGAAAGCACAGAACTAGACAGGCGGCGCCGCCAGGAATGAGCTGAATGAAATGAACGGAAGAGAAATTGAATTTAAAGCGACTGGAAATGTCTTATGAGTAAAAGATTTCTAAAACATTTGACAATTATTTTTTGCATTCTTCTGGTCAGTCTGATGGCGACGTACATCGGACTGGCCATTTACTACCATAATGCCTTTGCTTACGGCACATGGATTAACGGAGTATACTGTACCGGGAGAAGCATAAGCGATGTGAACAAAGAACTTGCAAAAGGATTCTCTTATGAGGGCGTCACGATCCATGATAAAGACGGCAATACGTTTCAGATTGCAGCAGAGGAGATCGGCTACCAGTTCGATTTTGCGAAAGCGCTGGAGATCTACCAGAAACAGCAGAATGCATGGATTTGGATCGACAGCCTTTTCCACGGGGAGAGTACGAAGCTGACGCCGGTGGTGTCTTATGATAAGCAGGCGCTGGAAGAGATTCTGCGGGGGATTCCCTTTCTGGCAGTGGAAAGAAAACATTTGGATGCGGAGCGGAAGGTGGCGATTGTCAGGACGAAACAGGGATATGAACTGTTAAATGAAAGAAAAGGAGTTCTGTCCGCCGACGAAGCGGAAGCGGCCATCATACGCTCCATAGAGGCGTCCGAGACGGAGGTTTTCCTGGAGGAAGAAGGCTGTTATCATGACCTGGAACTGACAGAACAGATGGAAGATACGCTAAGCATGTGGGAAAAGGTGAATGCATTCCAGCAGTGCGGGATTGTTTATCAGATGGGAGAGGAGCAGATTCCGGTGGATGCTTCGGTAGTCTGTGACTGGATTGCCCTGGAAGAAGACGGCAGTTTTGCATTGGATGAGCAGGGGAATCTGAGAATGCGGGAGAATGCGGTAGAGGAGTTCATCGACGCGCTGGCCGGAGAGTATGACACGGTAGGATCGAGCAGACAGTTTCATGCGACCAGAGGGGAGATCGTTACGGTAGAAGGCGGCATCTACGGCAATAAGCTGGATCGGAAAGAAGAAGTCGCTTATCTGGCAGAGGCGTTTCTAAACGGCAGGAAAGAAGTGCACGAGCCTGTCTATACGCAGAAAGCCTGGAAGCAGGGGAAGGATGATATCGGAGATACCTATGTGGAAGTGGATATGGGCGAGCAGATGATGTACTATTACGAAGACGGGGTGCAGAAGCTGAGCACGCCTGTTGTGACAGGAAACACTTCGCGCAGGATGGGTACGCCTTCGGGTGTCAACTATGTCTATCTGAAACAGAGAAACCGGGTACTGCGGGGGCCGGGGTATGCATCTCCGGTGGATTTTTGGATGCCTGTTAAGGGCGGGATCGGTATCCATGATGCTTCCTGGCGCAGTAAGTATGGCGGAACGATCTATCAGACCAATGGATCCCATGGGTGCATCAATACGCCGCGGGATGTGATGGTGGAACTGTATGACACTGTGGAAGTGGGAACGCCGGTAGTGATGTTTTATTGAAAAATTTATCGTTTTAATTGACTAAAGTATATTTAGAGGGTAGAATGGTTTTTGGTTTACTGTATGTGCCATGAAGCGGCATGACAGGAGATAGGTGAGAAGAGCAGGAGGAGGAGAAGATGTCCAGAGCATACAATTTTTCAGCGGGACCTGCAGTGCTGCCGGAGGAAGTTCTGAGAGAAGCTGCAGAGGAGATGTTAGACTATAAGGGAAGCGGAATGTCAGTTATGGAGATGAGCCATCGGTCTAAGACATATGATGCGATCATCAAAGGTGCGGAGGCAGATCTGCGCACGCTGCTTCAGATCCCGGATAACTATAAGGTGTTGTTCTTGCAGGGAGGCGCCAGCCTTGTGTTTGCCTCTGTGCCGATGAATCTGATGAAAAACCGCAAAGCAGGTTACATCCTGACCGGACAGTGGGCTAAGAAAGCGTTTGCAGAAGCGAAGATCTATGGGGAAGCCGTTGCGCTTGCTTCTTCGGCTGATCAGACCTTTTCCTATATTCCAGACTGCTCCGATCTGCCGATTACGGAGGATATGGATTATGTCTATATCTGTGAGAACAATACAATCTACGGAACGAAGTTCCATAAGCTGCCCGATACAAAGGGGAAGATCTTAGTCTCAGATGTCTCTTCCTGTTTCTTATCGGAGCCCATGGATATCTCCGCATATGGCATGGTCTATGCAGGGGTACAGAAGAATGTAGGACCGGCGGGGACGCAGATCGTGATTATCAGGGAAGACCTTCTGACCGATGATGTACTGCCGGGAACGCCTACGATGATGAAGTATAAGGTGCATGCGGATAATGACTCCCTGTACAATACGCCGCCGTGCTACGGTATCTATATCTGTGGCAAGGTTTTCCAGTGGCTGCTTAAAAATGGCGGTCTTGCGGCGATGAAGGAAGTCAATGAGAAGAAAGCCGGGATCTTATATGATTTCCTGGATGAGAGTAAGCTTTTTGCAGGAACGGTCAGAAAAGAAGACCGCTCGCTCATGAATGTGCCTTTTGTGACAGGCAGCGAGGAACTGGATGCGAAGTTCGTCAAGGAGGCGGCAGCGGCCGGATTCGTCAATCTAAAAGGGCACCGCACAGTAGGCGGTATGCGCGCCAGCATATACAATGCCATGCCGATAGAGGGTGTGGAGAAACTGGTTGCCTTTATGAAAGAATTTGAGAAGAAGGAACAATAGGAAGAAGAAAAGAGGACATACAGATGTTTAAGTATCATTGTTTGAATCCCATTGCGGGAGTGGGCCTGGAGAAGTTTACAGATCAGTACGTAAAGACAGAGAAGATGGAGGAGGCCGACGGTATTCTGGTCAGGAGCGCGGCGATGCACGATCTGGACCTGCCGGAGAATCTTCTGGCGATCGCCAGGGCAGGAGCAGGCGTGAATAATATCCCGCTCGATAAATGCGCGCAGAAGGGAATCGTAGTCTTCAATACGCCGGGTGCGAATGCCAACGGCGTTAAGGAACTGGTGATCGCAGGCATGTTGTTAGCTTCCCGTGACGTAGTGGGCGGCATTGAGTGGGTGAAAGAAAACCAGTCGGATGAGAATGTAGGAAAGAATGCCGAGAAAGCAAAGAAAAACTTCGCAGGTACAGAGATTGAGGGGAAGAAGCTTGGAATCGTCGGCCTGGGAGCAATCGGGGTTAGAGTGGCCAACGTAGCGAAGCATCTTGGAATGGAAGTATATGGTTACGACCCTTATGTGTCGGTGGATGCTGCATGGAACTTAAGCCGTGATGTAAAGCATGTGCTGAATGTGGAAGAAATTTACGAGGAATGTGATTATATCACGATCCATGTGCCGTTAATGGATGCGACCAGAGGCATGATCGGACCAGAGGCCATCGACAAGATGAAAGATGGTGTGATCCTGCTGAACTTTGCAAGAGATCTTCTGGTGGATGAACAGGCGGTGCTTGCCGGGATCCGGTCCGGGAAGATCCGCAAATATGTGTCTGATTTCCCGAATGCGGTTACGGCAGGGCAGGCAGGCTGTATCGTGATCCCGCATCTGGGTGCTTCCACAGAGGAATCTGAGGATAATTGTGCCGTGATGGCAGTAAAAGAATTGAAGAATTATCTGGAAAACGGTAACATCATCAACAGTGTCAATTATCCGAAATGTGATATGGGTATCTGTGCCCAGGCAGGACGCGTGGCGATCTTCCACAAGAATAAGGCGAACATGATCACGAAATTTACCGCGTGCTTCGGTGATATCGGGATCAATATCTCGGATATGATGAACAAATCCAAAGGGGATGTCGCATACACCATGCTTGATATCGAGGCGCCGGCTTCCGCGGAGATCATTGGGAAACTGCAGTCGATCGACGGAGTATTCAGAGTGAGAGTAGTGAAATAGATAAAAACAGGATCATCAAAGAGTTTGTCAGTGAAAAGAAAGTAATTTCAAATTAGGCGGTATAGCCCTGGCTGCAAGGGTTATACCGTCTTTTCGATTTCCTGTGATATATGTAGATCCATTCGGAAAGGAGCAGGATTTCCTGCTGCGTAACAGAAAAGCAGAGAATAACCACTGGTGAAAGCGATTGTTCTCTGCTCTTGTTTAATTCAGACGGTTGGCGATCTGGGAGAAGTTGGCGCTTTCCTCTTCCTCCAGGGTTGCCTGTAACTGGTTTTCGGCCTCCACAGAAGCTTCGCTTGCAAGATCCATATAGAGAATAAAGATGTCTTCAACCGACATTCCCTTCTCATCGGCAATCTCCTGCATGACTGGTTTTAAAGCTTCCAGTTGAAAGGAGATTCTTGTCTTCTGGGGATCGATATCGGCCAGTGCCTGCTCGGCAAAGGCGTTGATACGATCTAATATTTCTTTGTTTTCAGATGTCATGGTATGCACTTCCTTTTTGTAGTTTAGATTCTGATAAGATCTCTTGGATATCTGTTAACAATTTTAACACTTCCCGCTTGTGCTGCATAGTCTAATTTGCTAAAATAAGTAAATGGTATGGTATGATATGGTGCAGATAGGAGATGGTATGGCGGACATCAAACCTTTTCGGGCGATCAGGCCCAGAGCAGATCTGGCGGCGCAGGTCGCGGCGCTTCCTTATGATGTATACAGCAGACAGGAAGCCTATGAGAAAGTGAAAGAAGATAGTTATAGTTTCCTTCGGATCGACAGGCCGGAGACACAGTTTCCGAGGGAATATGATATGTATGCGCCGGAAGTCTATGAGAAAGCGGCGGCAATGCTGGGGGAAATGATGGCGTCCGGGACGCTGATCGAGGAGGAGCGGGAAGCCTATTATATTTATGAGCTGGTCATGAACGGACGGTCCCAGGTTGGAATAGGGGCATGTGCGTCGGTGGATGATTACGAGCGGCAGACGATCAGAAAGCATGAGAATACTAGAGCAGAGAAAGAGGCCGACCGGATCCGGCATGTAGATGTGTGCAGCGCGCAGACTGGCCCTATTTTCCTTGCCTATCGCAGGAGGGAAGGGATTGAGAAGGTGGTACGGGAGGCAATGGGACAGCGTCCTGTCTATGATTTTACAGCGGAGGATGGGATTACCCACAGGCTGTGGATTGTTGATAAAGGCGAGCAGGTAGAACAGATCCGGCAGGAATTTGCACAGGTCAATACGATTTATATTGCAGATGGCCATCACAGATGCGCTTCGGCGGTCAGAGTTTCCCTGATGCGCAGAGCCGCCTTTCCAGACTATACGGGCGCGGAGGAATTCAACTATTTCCTCTCAGTGCTGTTTCCGGACGACCAGCTTATGATCATGGACTACAACCGGGTGGTCAGCGATTTAAACGGATACGCAGAAGAGGCGTTCGTGGAGCAGGTCAGTCAGGTATGTGACGTTACGCCTGTGGGATCACGGCCGTACCGGCCGCAGGGGAAAGGTGAGATCGGTATGTATCTGCAGGATATGTGGTATCGTCTGAAGATCCGGGAGGAACGCTATATAGGGGATCCGTTGGAAGATCTGGATGTGACGGTCTTACAGAAAGATATTTTAGGACCACTGCTTGGCATACAGGATCCTAAGATAGATGACAGAATCGATTTCGTGGGCGGTATCCGGGGGCTGGAGGAGCTTGTAAAGAGGGTGCATACAGATGCGGCGGTCGCTTTTGCCATGTACCCGACAGACATTCATGAGTTGTTTGCCGTGTCTGACGCCGGGGAGCTGATGCCGCCGAAGTCTACCTGGTTTGAACCGAAACTGCGAAGCGGACTCTTGATTCACAAGATAGAGCATAGTGATACGAGAAACAAATAAGAGGGGGAAGGTAGTATGAACAAGAAATTATATAAACTGATGAACTGGCCGGAGATCGAGGCGATCGTATATTCAGAGTCCGATGATCCGCATGTGACGCTGGGTGCTCATGCTGCAGGCAGTTCTGTGTTGGTCCAGACGTTTCAGCCGGGCGCGAAGAGTGTGCGCTTGCAGCCTGTAGAGGGGGATAAGAGCTATCAGATGGAACTGGCTGACGAAGAAGGTTTTTTCGCGGCGCTGCTTCCGGGAAAGAAGATACCGGAGTACGAGTATATTGTAGAATATCAGGACGGTTCTCTTAAGAAGGTAAAGGATGCCTACCGTTTTCCAGTGCAGATTGCCAGAGAAGATACGGAGAAGTTCAATGCAGGGATTCATTATATGGCGTATGAGAAGTTGGGAGCGCATCCAAGGAAAGTGGAAGGCGTAGAAGGCGTCCTGTTTGCCGTGTGGGCGCCGAATGCATTGCGCGTCAGTGTGGTAGGAGATTTCAATGGATGGGATGGCAGAGTCCATCAGATGAGAAGACTTTGGGAGTCCGGGATCTTTGAGATCTTTATTCCGGATGTGAAGCCAGGCGACTGCTATAAGTTTGAGATTAAGGCCAAAGGCGGTCTGACTTTTTTGAAAGCGGATCCCTATGCGTTTGGACAGCAGCTCCGCCCGGAAAGCGCTTCCGTGGTCAGAGAACTGAATGGTTTTCAGTGGGAAGACAATAAGTGGATGAAAGGCCGTGCAGATCGTCAGAAAGAAAATCGGCCGATCAATGTCTATGAGATTTATCTGGCGTCCTTTGCTAAGCCGGAGGATGGAAGAGAATACTATAATTATCGAGAACTGGCGCCTAAGATCATCGAATATGTGAAGAAGATGGGATATACGCATATTGAGCTGATGCCGGTGATGGAGCATCCGCTCGATGCTTCCTGGGGCTATCAGGTGATCGGCTATTATGCCCCGACTTCACGGTATGGAACCGCAGAGGATTTCATGTTCTTTATGAATGAAATGCATAAGGCAGATATCGGTGTGATTTTAGATTGGGTGCCCGCACATTTCCCAAGAGATACCTATGGACTTTCAAACTTTGACGGGACATGCCTGTATGAGCATCAGGATCCGAGACAAGGTTCCCATCCTCATTGGGGGACGCTGATCTATAATTACGGCAGGCCGGAAGTGCGTAACTATCTGATCGCCAATGCGCTGTATTGGGTAGAACAGTACCATGCAGATGGTATCCGTATCGATGCGGTGGCTTCCATGCTGTATCTGGATTACGGCAAGAAGGATGGAGAGTGGGTGGCCAATCTGTACGGCGGCAATGAGAATCTGGAGGCTGTAGAGTTCTTGAAACATTTGAACTCCATCATGAAGAAGCGCAATCAGGGAGTGCTCATGATCGCGGAGGAATCGACTGCCTGGCCGAAGATCACGGGCGGCCTGGAAGAGGATGGCCTGGGATTTGACCTGAAATGGAATATGGGATTTATGAATGATTATCTGGACTATATCAGGACAGATCCGTATTTCCGTTCCGGCAGGCACAATGAGCTTACGTTTAGTATGATCTATGCCTACAGTGAGAAGTTTATGCTGGTATTTTCCCATGACGAAGTGGTGCATGGCAAGGCCTCTCTGATCGGCAAGATGCCGGGAGAACGGGCGGACCAGTTTGCCAATATGCGGCTGACTTATGCATATCATATGACGCATCCTGGTAAGAAATTATTCTTCATGGGACAGGATATCGGCGAGTATAAGGAATTCAATGAGGCGCGGGAAGTAGAGTGGGGACTGCTTGAGCATGAAGAACATGCAAAATTAAACCGCCTGGTGGCAGATCTCAATAAACTCTATACTTCGAAACCGGCTCTGTATGCGAAGGATACTTCCTGGGAGGGATTTGAGTGGATCAACTGTATCACGCCGAATGCCTGTATGTTGTCTTATCTGCGCAAAGCGGATAAGCCGGAGCAGTCGTTAGTGGTGGTGGCGAACTTTGCAAATACAAAACAGTCCTTCCGCGTTGGAGTGCCTTATGAAGGAAAATATCAGGAGATTTTGAATACAGATGCCAGGATCTATGGCGGCAGCGGCACGGTGAATCAAGACGACTGTAATACGATCGAGACGGAATGGGACGGTAAGCCCTATGCGATCGATCTGGTGAGCGCACCGCTGTCAGTCAGTATTTTCTCTTACACGCCGTATACGAAGGAAGAGAAGGCGGAGATTGAGAGAGTCCGTGCGGAGAAGATCCGCAAGGAGAGAGAAGAGGAAGAGCGCAGAGCGGCCGAAGAGGAAGCGGACGCCATAGCCAAAGAAGCGGCGGAGGCAAGACGCCTGGCGAAACTGGCGGCAGAGGAAGCCAGGATGCGGGCTGCGGAAGCAGAAGAGATCTTGAAGAAAGCGAAAGAAGCGGAAGTGAAGCTTCAGAAGATCGTGGAAGCACAGGAGAAGCAGAAGGAGGCAGAGGCGAAGAGCAGGCCGGCGGCGCAGAAACGTTCAACGGAAAAAAAACCCGCAGGGAAGAAGCCTGCCGGGAGGAAACAGGCAGGAACGGGGACGGCACAGAAGAAAGCGATAGAAAGGAAGTCTGCGGGAACAGAGAAATAGAGAAACGGTCGGCAGATAAAAGAGTTGCGGTGTAGAAAGGATAGGGGATCAGGAAGAGAGTTTGGATATGGGTGAGAAGATAACAGGATTAGAGCAGATCACGCCGGAAGAGATCGATGTGGGATTATTACATGCTTATTTACAGCAGCTGCCGGATAAAGCGCTGCGTTTCGGAGTCAGGGTGCTTCTGGCGCTGGTGGTTTTTCTGATCGGTGTACAGGTGATCAAGCTGGTGCGGAGGATCGTCCGTCGTTCTTTGAAACGCGGCAATGCGGATATCGGTGTGACACAGTTTCTTGATTCTTTTATCAAAGTGGTGATGTACACGCTGCTGTTGTTTATGATCGCATCCGGGTTCGGGCTGGATGCCACGAGCGTGGTAGCGCTCTTAGGTTCCGCCGGGGTGGCGATCGGACTGGCTATTCAGGGAAGCTTATCGAACTTCGCGGGCGGTGTGCTGATTCTGTTATTGAAGCCCTTCCGGGTCGATGACTATATTAAAGTAGATAATGACGGGCATGAGGGAACGGTGAAGGAGATCCAGCTCTTTTATACGAAGCTTTCGACTCCGAATAACCATGTAGTTATTATTCCAAACGGTACGCTGTCCAATTCCAGTATTCTAAATATGAGCAGCCTGACGGAAAGACGTATGGATATCCTGGTGAGTATTTCTTACGACGCCGATATCCGCCAGGCAAGAGAAGTGATTATGCGTTTGCTGGAAGAAGATGCCGCCGTGCTTTCCTCCATGGACCGCAAAGTATTCGTAGATGCGCTGGCGGACAGCGGCGTTACCCTGAACGTTCGCTGTTGGGCAGACAAGGATGATTTCTGGGAGTGTAAGTGGCGGCTCACAGAGAAGATCAAGTATGCGCTGGATGAGGCCGGGATTGCAATCCCTTATCCGCAGATGGATGTGCATATTCTTGAAAAATAATTTATTTTGTACTTGCAAAAAGGACAAGAACTAAGTATAATAGTCTTTGTTGCAAGGACATGCTGGAATAGCGCAGTCGGTAGCGCAACTGATTCGTAATCAGTAGGTCGAGGGTTCAAGTCCCTTTTCCAGCTTTTGCAGCTTTTGCAGAGGGAATACTTTATAAGATATATTGCTTGGTGATATATTTTATAAAGTATTTTTCTATTCATGCTGTACTATGAATGGAAACCAGAGGCAAAATAGAGACTGTGAATAAGAGGAACGGGTGCAGGTCTGTGGTTGATGGCTTACACCCTCGTTTTTTGAAAGGGAGAGAAATGGGATGAAATTTGTCTGTCTGGGCAGAATAGCGGATGAACCGGAGAATTTGAAGCGGGAATATCAGTGTGCGAAACAGTGGGGAGAAGTGCGGCTGGGCGAGAAATATTTATTCTACCGTTATTTTATCAAAATCAGGTATGTCTCGTATGTGGAGATTCAGAACGCGTATCTGCGGGAAGAGAGTGGAGAGAGCGGAGAATTTCTTCTGAAAGAATTCTATTTGATGCTGAGGACGACTGACGGCGTACTGCATAAGCTGCGGATGGAGAGGGAAGAAAATGCAAGGGCAGTGCTGCAGATCTTTTCAGAAAGGCATCCGGCTGTTCAAGTGGGTTTTAACCGTCTTGGTCAGTCAGAATCAGGAGATGATACAATACCATTGGATTAAACCAAACGCGCCTGGCTTAGCCGAAGGGCATTTCAGATGACAGGCGGCAGCGGAGTTGGCATTTTGTGCGGGAGAAAGACCGGACGAATGTCTGCCGCAAACTTGTTATGTGCAGAAGGGTATGTGCAGAACCGAGGGAAAATGACCACAATACCTTGACAGCAACAAAAAGGATGATACAATATATAGTATGTGCGATGCGCTAAGAACATATAGCATGCAGTATACACAATAGTAAGATGGGTGGGGTTAATGGAATGAAGATCATTAAGAGAAGCGGAGCCGAAGTCGCCTTTGATTTAGAGAAGATCATAGTTGCAATCTGTAAAGCAAATAACAGCGTGAAAGCGGAAGAGAAATTGACAGATGAGGAAATTGATGAGATTGCAGAGGTAGTGGCGACGAACTGTGAAGAGATGAGACGCTCTCCCAGTGTGGAAGAGATCCAGGATATGGTAGAGAATCAGTTGATGAAATACCGCGCGTATACGATGGCGCGTAATTATATTACGTATCGGTATAAGCGGGCGCTTGTCAGGAAGTCAAATTCCACGGACGAACAGATCTTAAGTCTGCTGGAATGTAACAATGAAGAGGTAAAGCAGGAGAATTCCAACAAGAATCCGACCGTGAACAGTGTACAGCGGGATTATATGGCGGGGGAAGTCAGCAAGGATATCACAAAGCGTTTCTTGCTGCCGCCGGATATCGTGGAAGCCCATGAGAAGGGCATCCTTCACTTCCACGATGCGGATTATTTTGCCCAGCATATGCATAACTGCTGTCTGGTCAATCTGGAAGATATGCTGCAGAATGGCACGGTGGTCAGCGAGACGATGATCGACACGCCGAAGAGTTTTTCGACGGCATGTAATGTGGCGACACAGAGTATTGCACAGATCGCCAGTTGTCAGTATGGCGGTCAGAGTATTTCCTTGTCCCATCTTGCGCCTTTTGTACAGGTGAGCCGGGAGAAGTTTCGAAGAGAGATCAGAAGAGAGATGAAGGAGACCGGCCTGCAGGCGACGGAGGAGCAGATCAACCGGATCGCGGAGAGCAGAGTCAAGGATGAGATCAAGCGCGGCGTACAGATCATCCAGTATCAGGTCATTACCCTGATGACGACCAACGGCCAGGCGCCTTTCATTACTGTGTTCATGTATATTGATGAAGTGCCGGAGGGAAGGCTTCGGGACGATCTTGCCATGATCATTGAAGAAATGCTCAATCAGCGGATTCAGGGGGTTAAGAACGAGAAGGGCGTCTATATCACGCCGGCGTTTCCGAAGCTGATTTATGTGCTGGAGGAAGATAATATCCGTGAGGGCAGTAAATATTGGTATCTGACGAAGCTGGCGGCGCAGTGTACGGCCAGACGCATGGTGCCGGATTATATTTCAGAGAAGATCATGAAGAAGCTTAAGGATGGCAATTGCTATACCTGCATGGGGTGTCGATCTTTCCTCACAGTCTATCATGATGAGAATGACCAGCCGAAGTTCTATGGCAGATTCAATCAGGGCGTAGTGACGCTGAACCTTGTGGATGTGGCGTGTTCTTCCGGTAAAGATATGAAGAAGTTCTGGGAGATTATGGATGAGAGGCTTTCGCTTTGTAAAAGAGCGCTTATGTGCCGTCACAACCGGTTAAAAGGCACGCCCTCAGATGTGGCGCCGATTCTGTGGCAGAACGGTGCGCTGGCGAGGCTCAAGAAGGGAGAGAAGATCGATAAGCTACTCTACAATGGATATTCTACGATATCATTGGGTTATGCCGGCTTATGTGAGTGTGTTCGTTATATGACAGGGAAAAGCCATACGGATCCAGAGGCCACGCCCTTTGCGCTCAAGGTCATGCAGTATCTGAACCATGCCTGCAAAGAGTGGAGGGAGGAGACGAATATCGATTTCAGTCTGTATGGCACGCCGCTTGAGTCCACGACATATAAGTTTGCCAAATGTCTGCAGAACAGATTTGGTGTGATTGAAGGTGTGACAGACAAGAATTATATTACGAACAGTTATCATGTGCATGTGACAGAGGATATCAATGCTTTTGAGAAACTGAAATTTGAGTCGCAGTTCCAGGAGTTATCTCCGGGCGGTGCGATCAGTTATGTGGAAGTGCCCAATATGGAGAATAATCTGGATGCGGTGCTTTCCGTAATGCAGTATATCTATGACAATATTATGTATGCGGAGCTGAATACGAAGAGCGATTACTGCCAGATCTGTGATTATCACGGGGAGATCGAGATCGTCACAAACAAGGACGGCAAATTGGTCTGGAAATGTCCGAACTGTGGTAATACGGATCAGGATAAGATGAATGTGGCAAGGCGGACCTGCGGCTATATTGGGACGCAGTTCTGGAACCAGGGACGTACCCAGGAGATCAAAGAGAGGGTGCTGCATCTTTGATCGGTGCGAAGCGCACTTTTATTCTTGGAACGATGCAGAGGGAGACCGTAGATGAATTACGCTGAGATCAAAAACTGTGACATTGCCAATGGCCCTGGCGTGCGGGTGACTCTTTTCGTGAGTGGCTGTACGCATCATTGTAAGGATTGCTTTAACGAAATGGCCTGGGATTTTGCGTATGGAGAGATGTTCGACCAGCAGGTGGAAGAGCGGATGATCGCGCTTCTACAGCCAGAGTATATTGCCGGGCTTACCCTTCTTGGAGGAGAGCCGTTAGAGTATGAGAATTGGCGAGGGCTGCTCCCCTTCTTGAGAAAGGTAAAGACGCAGTATCCGGTGAAAAATATCTGGTGTTATACGGGGTATCGTTTTGAAGAAGATGTTTTAGGAAAGTTCTGTATTCAATGGGAGGAAATGCAGGAATTCCTGTCTTATATCGATGTGCTCGTGGATGGGGAATTTATTCTGGAACAGAAGGATATTAGCCTACAGTTTCGAGGATCGAGAAACCAGAGGATCATTTTGGTAAAGGAATCGCTGGCATCCGGACAGACGGTATTGTGGCGGGCATGATGGAGTAAGAGCAGAGGAGAGCGAGAACAGGAAGGGGAGCGTCTTTAGGATTTTTAGGGACGCTCTTTTTTTGCTCTCTTTTTTGTGGGATGAGCCTCTTGACTTTAGCGATTAAAAGTGTTAAAGTGTGAAAGGCAATTTTTTTTTGAAAGGAGTCTGTTTATGTCATCATTGAAAGAGATTCAGGATCGTTTTAAGAACGATCATTTTGCGACGGATGCGACGGGCGTCGTGATCGACTGCGCCGAGCCGGGCCGGGCTGTCTGTTCATTGACACTGGAAGAACGGCATATGAATGAGAATAAGGTTCCTATGGGCGGCGCGGTCTTTACGCTGGCAGATCTTGCCTGCGCCGTGGCGGCCAACGGTTATTCGGAGAAAAAGACAGTCAGCCAGCAGGCATCGATCACGTTTCTGGCGCCGGCCAAGGGTGAGCGTCTGATCGCGGAAGCTTCCTGTCTGCGGGAAGGGCATACCACGGCGTTCTATGCGGTGGATGTGCGGGATGAGCTGGGAACTTATGTGGCCCACGCTACGATGAACGGATATATTATTGGCTAGAATCATGGCAGATAGAGTGACCAGCCGGCATGGACAGACAGGCTGTGGGAGTCATGGGCAGAGATATTGATATGATAAAACAGCGTGTCGGTTAGAAGCAATGTAGAAGAACGATAAATAAATAGCGATCGATATATAATGTGTGTTATGAAACAATTGATATTTATTTCTGCGGGCAATGAGTCAGGCGGATGTGCGCCATCCGCTTGATGAATGCCGCGAGAAGAGTTTTGAGGACAAAGGAGGAACCCTATCATGGTGATCACGGAGTTTTTGGAGCGGAACGCCCGCCTGTATGGTTCGGATACGGCGCTGGTGGAGCTGAACCCCTCCCAGGAGCGGGACAGCGCTGTGACCTGGCGGGAGGCGAGTCTGATCGAGAGCGCAGGAAACGGCGCGCCTTACCGCCGGGAATTGAGCTGGGCGGATTTTGACAGGCGTGCCAACCGTTTTGCGAATCTGCTCTTAAGCCGCGGACTTAAGCGGGAGACGAAGGTGGGCATTCTGATGATGAACTGTTTGGAATGGCTGCCCATCTATTTTGGGATCCTGAAGGCGGGCGGTGTGGCCGTGCCTTTGAATTTCCGGTATTCTGCGGATGAGATCAAATACTGTCTGGAACTGGCGGATGTGGAGGTGCTGGTGTTCGGGCCGGAGTTTATCAGCCGGATGGATACGATTGTAGGAGAACTGTCCGGTGTGCGGATGATGTTCTTTCCGGGGCCGGAAGGACCTTCCTACACGGAGGACTGTCTGAAGCTGATGGGATTTTGTTCTTCCAGTGCACCGCCGGTGGCGCTTCAGGAGACGGATTATGCGGCCATTTATTTTTCATCCGGCACCACCGGATTTCCGAAAGCGATCCTGCACAATCATCTGGCGCTGAAGTCTTCCTGTGAGACGGAGAAGAACCATCACGGGCAGACGAAGGAGGATGTGTTCCTCTGTATTCCGCCGCTTTATCATACGGGGGCGAAGATGCACTGGTTTGGTTCCCTGATCACGGCCGGCAAGGCGGTACTGCTGCGGGGCGTGAAGCCGGAATGGATCCTGCGGGCGGTGACGGAAGAGCAGTGCACCATCGTGTGGCTGTTGGTGCCCTGGGCACAGGATCTGCTGGATGCCATCGATTCCGGCAAGGTGGAGATGGAGCATTATCTGTTGGAACAGTGGCGGTTGATGCATATCGGGGCGCAGCCTGTGCCGCCCAGTCTGATTCAGCGGTGGAAGAAGCATTTCCCGCACCACCAGTACGATACCAACTATGGCCTCAGCGAATCCATCGGGCCGGGCTGTGTGCATCTGGGCGTGGAGAATATACATAAAGTGGGCGCGATCGGTAAGCCGGGTTATCACTGGGAGGCAAAGATCGTGAACGAACAGGGCGAGGAGACGGCGCAGGGCGAAGTGGGCGAGCTGATCGTCCATGGGCCGGGTGTTATGCTTTGTTATTACAAGAACCCGGAGGCTACCGATGAGGTCTTAAAGGACAGATGGCTCTATACCGGAGATATGGCGCGTATGGACGAGGACGGCTTCATTTATCTGGTAGACCGGAAGAAGGATGTGATCATCTCCGGCGGGGAGAACCTGTATCCGGTGCAGATCGAGGATTTCCTGCGTAGGAACGACAAGATTAAGGATGTGGCGGTGATCGGCCTGCCGGACGCAAGGCTTGGCGAGATCGCGGCGGCGATCATCGGCCTGAAGGAAGATGTCTCCTGTACGGAAGAGGAGATCATGGAGTTTTGTAAAGAACTGCCGCGCTATAAGCGGCCGAAGAAGATCATCTTCGACGAGGTGCCGCGCAATCCCACCGGGAAGATCGAGAAGCCGGTACTGCGAGAGCGGTACTGTCACGGCAGTCTGGTGGAAGCGCAGATCAGTCATTAATTATAAAGGGGAGAATACGGAAAATGGATCTTTTTATCAAATTAGTAATGCTTATCATCTTTTTTGGGGTCATGATCGGGATCGGTCTTTACTGTCGGAAACATGCCACCGATGTGAACGGGTTTGTGCTTGGCGGTAGGAGCGTAGGGCCCTGGCTCACCGCTTTTGCTTACGGAACCAGTTATTTCTCGGCGGTGGTCTTCGTAGGGTATGCGGGACAGTTTGGATGGAAGTACGGTATCGCCGCGACCTGGGCGGGTCTTGGGAATGCATTCCTTGGCTCTTTGCTTGCCTGGGCGGTGTTAGGACGCCGGACACGTATCATGACACAGCATTTAGACAGCGCCACCATGCCCCAGTTTTTCGGAGAGCGGTTTGGGAGCAAACCGTTAAAGCTTGCGGCTTCGGCGATCATCTTTATCTTTCTGATCCCTTATACGGCCAGCCTCTACAATGGATTGAGCCGGCTGTTCGGGATGGCTTTCGATATTGATTACAGCGTGTGTGTGATCGTGATGGCAGTGCTCACAGGCATCTATGTCATTGCGGGCGGCTATATGGCTACCGCCATCAACGATTTCATCCAGGGAACCATCATGATTTTCGGTATTATGGCCGTGGTGGCGGCAGTGTTAAACAGCCAGGGCGGTTTTCTGGCGGCGCTTGATGCGCTGTCGGCGGTGAGCGACGAGTCGGTATCCGCGGCGCCGGGCGTCTTCAATTCTTTCTTCGGGCCGGATCCGGTAGGGCTTCTTGGTGTGGTGATCCTTACCAGTCTGGGAACCTGGGGACTGCCGCAGATGGTGCAGAAATTCTATGCCATCAAGAGCGAGAGTGCGATCAACAAAGGGATGATCATCTCCACGGTGTTTGCGACGATCGTGGCAGGAGGCTGTTATTTCCTGGGCGGTTTTGGACGGCTTTTTAGCGACAAGATCGATATCGCGGCGAACGGATATGATTCGGTGGTGCCGACGATGCTGTCAGGGCTGCCGACGATCCTGATCGCGGTGGTCGTTATTCTGGTGCTCTCGGCGTCCATGTCCACGCTGTCTTCCCTGGTTTTGGCATCCAGTTCTACCTTGACGCTGGATTTCATTAAAGGTAATATTATGAAAGAGATGGATGAGAAGGAACAGGTGAAATGGATGCGTGCGCTGCTGGTGGTATTTATCGCCATCTCCGTGGTGCTGGCGTTGATCCAGTATCGCTCCAATGTCACCTTTATCGCGCAGCTCATGGGTGTGAGCTGGGGCGCGCTGGCGGGGGCTTTTCTGGCGCCTTTCCTGTACGGTCTGTATTGGAAGCGGACGACGAAGGCGGCCTGCTGGGTGAGTTTTCTGTTATCCACGGTGGTGATGTTAGCCAATATTTTCTTCCGCCCCAGCTTTCCGGCGCTCCTGCAGTCGCCCATCAATGCCGGCGCATTCTGCATGCTGGCCGGGCTTGTGATCGTGCCGGCGGTGAGCGTGGTGACGAAAGCACCCGAACAGAAGAAACTGGATGAGATCTTCTCCTGTTATGACCGAAAGGTGACGGTTTCCGTGAAAGATTCCATCGGGGATCAGGATTAGCATTCAGAGTCGAGTAATGAAGGAGGAAAGGGTTATATGAAAATGTTGATGCTTGGCAATGAGGCAGTCGCCAGAGGCCTTTATGAAGGTGGCTGCAGCTTTGTATCCAGCTATCCGGGCACGCCCAGCACGGAGATCACGGAGTGCGCGGCGAAGTACGAGGAGTTGTATGCGGAGTGGGCGCCCAATGAGAAGGTGGCTCTGGAGGCGGCGTTTGGTGCCAGCCTATCGGGCAGAAGAAGTTTCTGCGCCATGAAGCATGTGGGTCTTAATGTGGCGGCCGACCCGCTTTTTACCATATCCTATACGGGCGTGAATGCCGGACTTGTGATCGGCGTGGCCGACGATGCCGGGATGCACAGTTCCCAGAACGAACAGGATTCCAGACATTACGTGCAGGCGTCGAAGGTTCCCATGCTGGAGCCTTCCGATTCCGCGGAGGCACTTGCCTTTGCGAAGCTTGCCTATGAGCTGTCGGAGCAGTTCGATACGGCGGTACTTTTGAAAATGTGCACCCGTGTCAGCCATTCCCAGAGCGTGGTCGAGCCTGGGGAGCGTGTGCTTCCTGCGCGGAAGAAATATGAGAAGGATCCAGGGAAATATATTATGATGCCGGCCAATGCCAAGAAGCGTCATCCGGAGGTGGAGGCGCGCACGAAAGCGCTGACAGTATGGGCGGAGACGGCTGACATTAACCGGATCGAAGAGGGCGGCGACAGGTCCTGCGGTATTATCACTTCTTCCACCTGCTATCAGTATGTGAAAGAAGCTTTCGGGGATACTTATCCGGTCTTGAAATTAGGGATGATCTGGCCCATGCCGGAGCAGAAGATCAGAGATTTTGCAGCTACGGTGGAGAGGCTTGTGGTGGTGGAAGAGCTGGATGGCTTTATCGAGACTCATTGCAGGAGTCTGGGTCTTGCGGTGTCCGGCAAAGACCTGTTTCCTGATATCGGGGAGCTTAGCCAGAACCTGGTAAAAGAGAAACTGGGCGGGAGTGTGCAGACAGGAGCAGCGCTTGAGGAAGCGATTCCGGCCAGACCGCCTGTGATGTGTGCAGGCTGTCCGCACCGCAGTATTTTCTATGTGTTGAAGAAGATAAACCTTACGGTGCTGGGAGATATCGGCTGTTATACGCTCGGCGCGGTGCAGCCGCTTGGCGCGATCGACACGACGATCTGCATGGGCGCCTCTGTTTCTGGACTTCACGGATTCGTGAAAGCAGGAGAGGAAGAGAATGCGGGAAGAACGGTGGCGGTCATCGGGGATTCCACGTTCATTCATTCCGGCGTTACAGGTTTGATCAATATTGCTTATAATGAATCAAATGCCACCGTGATCATTCTGGATAACTCCATCACGGGTATGACGGGTCATCAGCAGAACCCTACTACGGGTTACAACCTGAAAGGAGATCCTTGCACGAAGATAGATCTGGAGAGTCTGTGTCATGCCGTGGGGATCAAACGGGTGAGAGTGGTGGATCCTTACGACATGGAGGCCTGCCAGACAGTGATCGGAGAGGAACTGGCGGCAAAAGAACCATCCGTTATTATTTCCCGCCGTCCCTGTGCACTGCTTAAGTATGTGAAGCATCCTGGACCGATCTGTTCCGATCCGGAGAAGTGTAAGGGATGTAAGGCCTGTATGAAGATCGGCTGTCCGGCCATCAGCATGGTGGACGGCAAGGCGAAGATCGATGCCACATTGTGCGTGGGATGCGGCGTGTGTGAGCAACTTTGTAAGTTTGATGCGTTGGGATAAAGAGAATCAGGCCGAGTGTTTCTTTGCAAAAGCAGGGAGACAGAGGAAGTGAGGAAGCTGCTTTACGGGATATAGAAAGTAAGGAAGAAGTAAGAGGAACGTGTCAGGATAGTGGACGCGGACTGGAATGGAGATAAAGTTTTATGCATTCAGGGATATTGCAGGCACAGCCAGCAATATTCACGTGGAGGTAACTATGGAAACAAAGAATATTATGATCGTGGGAGTGGGCGGACAGGGCACACTGCTTGCCAGTAAGCTTTTGGGACGGCTGCTTCTGGGGAAGGGATTTGACGTGAAGGTCAGTGAAGTGCACGGCATGAGCCAGCGTGGCGGCAGTGTTGTTACCTATGTGCGCTGGGGCGACAGGGTCTGTTCCCCCATTATCGATAAGGGGCAGGCGGACTGCATTCTGTCTTTCGAACTGTTGGAGGCGGCCCGCTATACGGAATTCTTAAAGCCGGGCGGCAGGATCATCGTCAACAGCCAGCAGATCAATCCGATGCCGGTGATCGCGGGTATGGCGGCGTATCCGGAGAATCTGGAAGAGAAGATGAGCGCGACCGGCATTCAGGTGGATGCGTTTGATGCCCTTTCTCTGGCGGAGGAAGCGGGAAGCAGCAAGGCCGTGAATCTGGTGCTGATGGGCAGGCTAGCAAAGCACTTTGATTTTACCGATGAGGAGTGGATGGACGCCATTGAACACAGCGTGCCGCCGAAGTTTTTGAAGTTAAATAAGAAAGCGTTTGAATTGGGGCGAAGCGCTTAGCGTGGTGTAAGGTTTGAGAGGAGGATATGGAAGAAATGGAACGGTATTACCAACAGGAAATCGAAACTGCGGACAGAGAGCAGATCCTGGCATGGCAGAATGAGCGGCTGGTAAAGCAGGTGCGTCATGTGTGGGATAATGTGCCCTATTACCGCGCGAAAATGGAGGAGAAGGGTGTTACGCCCGAAGAGATTCAAAGTGTGGAGGATCTGCATAAGCTGCCTTTTCTGACGAAGGACGATCTGCGGGATGCGTATCCTTACGGTCTGTTGGCAAGACCTCTGAAGGATTGTGTGCGGATCCAGTCTACATCGGGGACTACGGGCCGCAGAGTGGTGGCTTTTTATACCCAGCATGACATTGATCTGTGGGAGGACTGCTGTGCCCGTGCGATCATGGCGGCAGGCGGCACCGATGAGGATGTGTGCCATGTAAGCTATGGATATGGCCTTTTTACCGGCGGACCGGGGTTAAACGGCGGCAGTCATAAGGTAGGCTGCCTGACACTGCCCATGTCTTCTGGCAACACGGACAGACAGTTACAGTTTATGGTGGACTTAGGATCGACAATCCTTTGCTGTACGCCTTCTTACGCCGCTTTTCTGGCGGAGAGCATTCATGAGAGAGGGCTGCGGGATCAGATCAAGCTGAAGGCCGGCATCTTCGGCGCGGAAGCATGGAGCGAAGAGATGCGGCAGGATATCCAGAATAAGCTGGGCATCAAGGCTTATGATATCTATGGCCTGACGGAGACAAGCGGTCCCGGCGTGGCGTTCGAGTGCAGTGAGCAGACCGGTATGCACATCAATGAGGATCACTTTATCGCGGAGATCATCGACCCGGATACAGGAGAGGTTCTGCCGGAGGGCAACAAGGGTGAACTGGTGTTCACTTCGATCACGAAGGAGGCTTTTCCGCTGCTGCGCTATCGTACCAGGGATATCTGTGTGTTGACCAGAAAGAAATGCTCCTGCGGCCGTACCCATGTGAAGATGAGTAAGCCTATGGGCAGAAGCGACGATATGCTGATCGTCAAGGGCGTGAATGTGTTCCCGTCCCAGATCGAGACGGTACTTTTGGAGCAGGGTTATCCGGCGAACTATCAGATCATCGTGGACCGTGTCAACAATTCCGATACCATTGAGGTGATGGTGGAGATGTCGCCTGAAAACTTCTCCGACAATCTGGGTAAGATCACAGCCATGGAGAAGAGTCTGGTATCAGCGCTTAAGGCGATGCTTGGTATCTATGCGAAAGTGCGTCTGGTAGCGCCTAAGTCCATCACAAGAAGCGAAGGCAAGGCAGTGCGCGTGATCGATAAGCGGAAAATATGATAAATTTATAATTTTCAATCGCGAGATTTGTGTCTGCGCGTTGCTTGCCACAAACTCGTTTTATATGCAGACTCAATAAATTGAGTCAAAAAGCAGCGCAGAAATGGAGACAATTATGACAATACCTCAGATTTCTGTATTTTTGGAAAATAAGGCCGGACAGTTGGCGGATATTACCGGGATTCTCTCGGAAAACCAGGTGAACATGCGGGCCATTAACATCGCGGAGACGACGGACTACGGCGTTCTGCGGCTGATCGTGGACGATGCGGCGAAGGCATCTTCCATCCTTCTGGAACAGGGCTTTATCCTGACCATGACGCCTGTGGTGGGCGTGGCTGTTCCGGATACGCCGGGCGGCTTAAGCAAAGTGCTCGGTGTCATTTCCGGCGCCGAGATCGATGTGGAGTATATGTATTCGGTGTTTGGGCAGAAGGACGGGCTAGCCTGCATGATCTTCCGTGTGGCGGATTCGGACGCTTTGACGGTGGTTCTGGAGCAGAACGGAATTAGCACCATTGCGGGAGAGGATTTGGGACTGCATTAACAATTACATCAAACGGGAAATACTGATGAAAAGATCAAATCCAATTTTAAACATACTAACAGCAATTTTGGCCGCGTCTGGCGGATGTGCGGCTGTTCTGTCCGGTTTTATTGTTTTGCATGCTTTATTAGTCGGCGATTTCGGTGTAACGGATGGTGAGTCCGTGTCTTCGGAAGCTACTCTGATACAGGAAAGTGACTGGCCGGAGGATTCTTCTACGCCGGTCACACATCAGGAGGAAACTTCTGGACTGGAATTGCCAACAGATATTGCGACAACTGCCGTTGAAGAGGAATCTGAGGTATACTCTATAGAGGAACAGCAGACAGAAGCAACGGAGAAGAGTATTTCGCTGGAATACTATCAAGCATTAAACAGAGCGAATGCATACAGTGATACAATGCATATGCGGAAAGCGGATATTTATGATCAGCTGGTGTCTGCGTATGGGGATAAATTTTCGCCTGACGCTGCACAGTATGCCGTAGATCATATAACCAATGACTGGGAGTCGGAGCTACCGGAGTTATCAGAGAGTGTGGAAGCGGACCGAAATGATGCGGGAATGTCTTCAAGCGATATTCAGGATCCTGTCAGTATGGAAGAAGCTCCTGGCGCTGTCAATGCCGAAACATATTCTGCTCCTGAAACGGATGTTTCGGTGTCGATTGATACGCTGGTGTGGCTTTCAGAGACAGGAGAAAAGTATCATAGGATCAATAACTGTGGGCAGATGAATCCAGAAAAGGCGCGGCAGGTTACGTTGGAAGAGGCGGTCAGCGGGGGATTTGGACAATGCAAAAACTGTTATTGAGATTCGCCGTTCACAGAATTTGTGAGGGAAATACTTCCGGAGAACGATTCTGCGCGTATGGAATGGATATATGTTGAGATTTAAAAGAGATGGGGCATCGCAGGATGATCTTCGGAGAATCTTACGGTGCCCATGCATTGTGTGTCAGAACTTCTTCCGGTAGTAATGCTCCATACTCTGGATCAGCTTATAGAATGCCATGGCAATGGCGCAGAGGATGATGATGGATGTGATCACCATGTTAAGCTGGAAGACCTGAGATCCATAGATGATCAGATAACCAAGACCCTGTCTGGCGGCAAGAAATTCACCGATGATGACGCCGACTAAGGATAGGCCGATATTCACCTTCATGTTGCTTAGAATCAGTGGAATGGAGCTTGGCAGGATAACTTTGATCAGGGCGTCCCGTCTGTTGCCGCCCAGGGTATAGATCAGCTTCAGCATTTCAGGATCCGCCTGACAGAAACCTGTGTAGAGATTAATGATGGAACCGAAGACAGCGACAGAGATACCGGCTACGATGATGGTGTTTGTGCCGGTGCCGAGCCAGACGATCAACAGAGGAGCGAGGGCTGATTTGGGCAGAGAATTGAGAACGACCAGATAAGGCTCCAGGACCTCGGCGAGACTGTTTGCGTACCAAAGAAGTGTCGCTGCAAGCAGGCTTAACAGCGTGACCAGCAGAAAGCTGATAATGGTTTCCAAAAGAGTGATTCCGGTATTGGTGAAGAAAGAGTGATCCACAAGCATCTGATACAGGTACAGGACAATGCCGCTGGGACTGCTGAAAAAGAAGACGTCGATCCATTCTTTTGCAGCGGCCAGTTCCCAGAGGCTTAAGAACAGGACCACAAGGAGCAGACGGAAAAGACTGATCAGATGGTGATGACGCCGGTGCGATTTCAGGTATCGGCTCTGGTTTTCAGATATTGTATCAGGTTGCGTGGATAACGGAATGTTCATTCGTCAGCACCTCCCATAAATGATTAAAATATTGCTGATATTCGGCTGTGTTTCTGATCGCCATTGGATCGTGGCGATCGATCTCATAGTGGATCGGCATTTCACATTTGACCATGGCAGGCCTCATAGAAAGAACCAGTACCCGGTCTGCCAGCGTGATCGCTTCGGACAGATCGTGTGTGATAAGGACAGCAGTCTTATTGGTCTGCCGGATGATCTGTGCGATATCGGCAGAGACATTTAAGCGTGTCTGGGAATCTAATGCGCTAAATGGTTCATCAAGGAGAAGCAGATCCGGGTGGATTGCCATAGTGCGGATCAGTGCGGCACGCTGCCGCATTCCGCCGGATAACTCTGAGGGTTTCTTATCTTGAAAGGCATCCAGGCCATAATCTTTTAGAAGTTTAAGGACATAATCGCGGTTATCTTTCGTGAGGGTGTGACTGAGTTCAAGACCGAGTGTGACGTTCTGGTAGATGGTACGCCACTCAAAGAGATGGTCCCGCTGCAGCATGTAACCGATCTTGATCGTGTCATCTGCACCGCAGTCTGCAAGGCATCTGCCTTTGTAGAATAAAGCGCCCTGTTCTGGGACGAGCAGGCCGGCTATGATGGACAGCAAGGTAGATTTACCGCATCCGCTGGGTCCCACGACTGCCAGAAATTCCCCGGATGATACCTGAAAAGAGATATGAGAAAGCGCAGGCGTTTCCCCTTTGAGGTTGTGATAAGAGTAAGAGATATCCTGCAAGGATAATAGTGGCTGCATAGAACAACAACTCCTTTTGCTTATACGTTATTCTATGAAAAATAAGAAAATATGTGTTTTGATTGAAAAGAAAAATGTTTTATGGTATCATCAAAGTCAGATTTTGCGATAACTTTTATCATTTATCGGTTATAACATGACATGGACTTGATGACTGCAGGAAACAGTCAGACAGAGTAAAGGAGTTGGTAATATGGCGCAACTATGGGGCGGCCGTTTTACAAAGGAGACAGATCAACTTGTTTATCGGTTTAATGCATCGATCTCTTTTGACCAAAAATTTTTCAGACAGGATATCGAGGGCAGTATCGCTCATGTAGTCATGCTGGCGAAGCAGGGTATCCTGACCAAAGAAGAGAAGGACCAGATCTTAAAGGGACTCACCGGGATTCGGCAAGATGTGGAGACGGGGAAACTTGAGATTACAGAGGAATATGAAGATATACACAGTTTCGTGGAGGCGAAGCTGATTGAGAGAATTGGGGAAGCCGGGAAGAAGCTGCATACAGGAAGAAGCCGCAATGATCAGGTGGCGCTTGATATGCGCCTGTATATCAGGCTGGAAGTGCTTCATGTGGATGAACTGGTGAAGGAACTCCTGTGCACGCTGCTGCGGATTATGGAAGAGAATACAGAGACGTATATGCCGGGATTTACGCATCTGCAGAAAGCGCAGCCCGTGACGCTGGCACACCATGTAGGCGCTTATTTCGAGATGTTTAAGAGGGACCGGTCCAGACTGAAAAGTATCTATCACCGTATGAATTATTGTCCTCTTGGTGCGGGAGCGCTGGCAGGTACGACTTATCCGCTGGACAGGAATTACACGGCGGCTCTTCTGGGATTTGAAGGCCCTACCTTAAACAGTATGGATTCCGTATCCGACCGGGATTATGTGATAGAATTTCTGTCGGCGCTTTCTACAATTATGATGCATTTAAGCCGGTTCTGCGAGGAGATCATTATCTGGAATTCTGATGAATACCGGTTTGTGGAAATCGATGATGCTTATTCAACGGGGAGCAGCATCATGCCGCAGAAGAAGAATCCGGATATCGCGGAGCTGGTGCGCGGTAAGACAGGGCGGGTCTATGGAGCGCTTCTTTCGATTCTGACCACAATGAAGGGGATTCCGCTGGCATATAATAAGGATATGCAGGAAGATAAAGAACTGACTTTTGACGCGATTGACACCGTGAAGGGGTGTCTGGCGCTGTTTGAGGGGATGGTTCGCACGATGAGATTTTGCAAGGATGTCATGAGCAGGAGCGCTATGAAGGGCTTTACCAATGCCACGGATGCTGCAGACTACCTGGTGTGTCGGGGTGTGCCGTTTCGGGATGCCCATGGGATCATAGGCAGGCTGGTGTTAACTTGTATTGAGAAGCATTGCAGTATAGAAGATTTATCGATAGAAGAGTTAAAAGAAATGAGTCCTGTTTTTGAGGAAGATGTGTATGATGCCATCAGCTTAAAGACCTGTGTAGAGAAACGGCTGACCGTGGGAGCGCCAGGGAAGGAAGCGATGCAGAAAGTGATAGAGATACAGCGACAGTATCTGACAAGAGACTGGCAGGAGGAAGAGAGCATTTATACGGCGAAGGACGAGGAGTCCTGAGGTTAATGTAAGAAGTAAGAAAGGGTGAAAGAGATGGAAGAGAGATTAAAAGTAGGTATTTTAGGTGGAACTGGTATGGTAGGGCAGAGGTTTATCGCGCTGTTAGAGAATCATCCCTGGTTTGAGGTGACCACGATCGCGGCAAGCCCCCGCTCAGCCGGCAGGACATATGAAGAGGCGGTAGGCGGCAGATGGAAGATGACGACGCCGATGCCGGAAGCAGTTAAGAAGATTGTCGTCAAGAATGTCAATGAAGTGGAACAGGTGGCGGCTGAGGTGGACTTCGTTTTCTCTGCTGTGGACATGACGAAAGAGGAGATCAAGAAGATTGAAGAAGAATATGCGAAGGCAGAGACGCCTGTCGTCTCCAACAACAGCGCGCACCGCTGGACGCCGGATGTGCCGATGGTCGTTCCGGAGATCAACCCGGAGCATTTTGCAGTGATTGAGGCACAGAGGAAACGTTTGGGAACGGCCAAAGGCTTTATTGCTGTGAAACCGAACTGTTCGATTCAGAGTTATGCGCCGGTATTGACGGCCTGGAAGGAGTTCGAGCCTTATGAGGTGGTTGCCACCACCTATCAGGCAATCTCCGGGGCTGGCAAGACGTTTCAGGACTGGCCGGAGATGGTGGAGAACGTGATTCCTTACATAGGTGGCGAGGAAGAGAAGAGTGAGAAGGAACCGTTACGGATCTGGGGCAAGGTGGAGAATGGGGAGATCGTACCGGCCATAAGCCCTGTGATCACCTGTCAGTGTATCCGCGTACCGGTGTTGAATGGCCATACAGCGGCAGTGTTTGTGAAGTTCAGGAAGAATCCTACGAAGGAACAGCTGGTTGAGAAACTGGTGAATTTCAAAGGGCTTCCCCAGGAATTGGAGCTGCCCAGTGCACCGAAGCAGTTTCTTCAGGTGATGGAGGAAGATAACCGTCCACAGGTGAAGCTGGATGTGGATTATGAGAACGGTATGGGGATCAGTGTTGGACGGATCAGGGAAGACAGTGTATATGACTGGAAGTTTATTGGTCTGTCGCACAACACAGTGCGCGGTGCGGCTGGCGGTGCGATCCTCTGTGCAGAGACATTGAAAGCACAAGGTTATATCACGCCTAAGACAAAAACCCAGCCGTAAGCGGCAGCCGCCAATATGCTCAAGCCAGCCTTAGTTGGCTTGATGCAGTCACTTGGCCAGCCGCCTGAGGGAATAGACAGGATGGACATGATGTCATATTGGGAGTGAACGGCCGAAGAACAGAAAAATTGTAGTTGTGAGGGAATTATGCTGCTTGGCAGAAAAGCGGAATTAAGGCATCTGAATAATTATTATGACAGGGAAGGCAGTCAGATCGTAGTTGTGTACGGACAGAAGCATGTTGGGAAGACAACTCTCGTCAGGGAATTTATGAAAGAGAGAGCAGGATACTATTATCTTGCAAGAGCCTGCTCCGAGCGAGAGCAGACTTACCAGTGGGGCATGCAGATGATTCGTGACGGTTACGAGATGGAGGCGTTTCCTGCTTTTCGTGATATTTTGATCGGAATCACAAGGAAAGGCCATGGCAAGAAAGTGATTGTGATCGATGAATTCCAGAATATCGTCAAGGCAAGCGGCGACTTTATGAAGGAATTGGTTTCCTTCATGCACAGCCACTGGAACCGTGAAGAAGTCATGATTATCCTTTGCAGTTCCTGCATTGGCTGGGTGGAGAACAGCATGGTTACCAGGATCGGAGAGTCGGCTTATGAGTTGTCTGGATTCTTAAAGATACGGGAAATGCCCTTTGAAGATCTGGTGGAGAGATTTCCTAATTTCCGGATTGAGGAATGTGTGGAAGCCTATGCGGTGTTAGGGGGCTATCCGGGACTCTGGAACCAGTTCGACGACAGATTGACGATCCAGCAGAACCTCTGCCGCAACTTGCTGCATCCTGATTGTGCGCTGTTTGAGGAAGGAGAACGGCTCCTGACAGATCAGCTGCGTGAGCTGGGTGTGTATAACACAATCCTGGCGTCCATAGCCGACGGCAGCCATAAGCTAAATAATCTGTATCTTCACACGGATTTTTCCAGGGCTAAAATCAGCGTCTATCTGAAGAATCTCATAGAACTCCAACTGGTGGAGAAGGTTTTTTCCTACGATACGGCTGGAAAGGACAATGTACAGAAAGGCATCTACCGGATCAGTCATCCGCTTGTAGATTTCTACTATACCTATATGTATCCTTATCAAAGTGAACTTGAGACTCTTTCAGTGGGAGAATTTTATAACCGTTATATTATGCAGGATTTCAGGAGGTATGTGACAGGATATTTTAAGCAGGTCTGCAGACAGCATCTTTCCCGATTGAATGACAGGAAAAGACTGCCGGTTCAGTTAGAGGTGATCGGAGAGTGGGTTGGCAAGGCTGGTGAACTGGATATCATCGCACAGGATGAGATGGAACATACGCTGATTGGGTCCTGTAACTGGGAGAGGCCTACGACTTATGAGGACTATGAGAGTCTGTTAAGCTGTGCGAAGAAAGCGAAGATCAACGCAGATTATGTCTATATGTATTCGGCGTTCCGTTTTGATGAGCGTCTGAATCTGGAAACGAAGGTCAGAACGAATCTGAAACTGATACAGGTATCGGACTTCTGATGGAATCAAAATGAGGAGTTTATGGGAAAAAGTGTTTTTATTGCAGAAAAGCCCAGTGTAGCGAAAGAATTTGCAAAAGCGTTAAAATATAACATGAGAAACCGGGACGGCTTTCTGGAGTCTGACGAGGCGATCGTGACATGGTGTGTGGGACACCTGGTCACCATGAGTTATCCGGAGGCCTATGACGAGAAATACAGACGATGGTCCTTAAATACAATTCCTTTTATTCCAGATGAATTTAAGTATGAGGTGATTGAAAGCGTCAGGAAACAGTTTCAGATCGTAAGTGAATTGCTAAACAGGAGCGACGTGGATACCATCTATGTCTGTACCGATTCCGGGCGGGAAGGAGAATATATTTACCGTCTGGTGGAACAGCAGGCTGGTGTGCACGGTAAGAAGAGAAAGCGGGTTTGGATCGATTCCCAGACGGAAGAAGAGATTCTGCGCGGTATTCAGGAGGCGAAAGATCTGTCCGCTTATGACAACCTGTCCAGCGCCGCTTATCTGCGGGCGAAAGAAGACTATCTGATGGGAATTAATTTCTCCAGAGTACTGACGCTGAAATATAGCAATCCAATCAAGTCTTATCTGAAAACAGATAAGGCTGTTATTTCTGTAGGGCGTGTGATGACCTGTGTGCTTGGCATGGTGGTCAACAGAGAGCGGGAGATCAGAGATTTCGTAAAGATTCCGTTTTACCGCGTGCTGGCGAAAGTTCAGGTTGAGGACAAAGAGTGCATCTGCGAATGGAAGGCAGTGGAAGGATCGCAGTATTATCAGTCGCCTCTGCTCTATAAAGATAATGGATTCCTGGAGGAGAAGGATGCAGACGCCTTTATCGATCATCTGAAAGAAGAGCCGGCTGGGGGTCCTGTGGTGGAGAAACTGGAGAAGAAGAAAGAGAAGAAGAATCCGCCGCTCTTATATAATCTGGCAGAACTGCAGAATGACTGTTCGAAACTTTTTAAGATCAGTCCGGATGAGACTCTGCGGATCGTCCAGGAGCTCTATGAGAAGAAAATGACTACCTATCCCAGAACGGACTCAAGAGTATTATCCAGTGCGGTAGCAAAGGAGATCCAGAAAAACATCGGCGGCTTGCGCGGCTATCCTGTTGCGGCGCCTTTTGCAGAGGAAATTTTAAAAGACGGTACTTTCAAAACGATCGGTAAGACCAGGTATGTGAATGACAAGCAGATTACAGACCACTATGCGATCATTCCCACCGGCCAGGGACTGGGCAATCTGAATGGACTTCATTCGACCTCGGCCAAAGTCTATGAGATCATTGTAAGACGTTTCCTGAGCATCTTTTATCCGGCGGCAGTGTACCAGAAAGTCAGTCTGGGTGTGAAGATGAAAGGAGAATTCTTTTCCACCAACTTTAGAGTGCTGGCAGAGCCAGGGTATCTGAAAGTAAGCCGTAATGCGTTTACCAAGAAAAAGACGGAGGCAGAAGAGGCTGAGGAGAAGAAAGAAGAGCAGGAGACAGACTGTGACGCTTCCTTTATGGAAGCGTTTAAGACACTGAAAAAGGGATTGCAGCTTACACTAAACGGAATTGAGAAGAAAGAAGGAGAGACTTCTCCGCCTAAGCGGTACAACTCCGGGACGATGATTCTGACGATGGAGAATGCAGGCCAGTTCATTGAGGATGAAGAACTGCGGGCACAGATCAAGGGGAGTGGCATCGGTACTTCTGCTACCAGAGCGGAGATCTTAAAGAAGTTAGTCAATATTCAGTATCTGTCTTTGAATAAAAAGACGCAGATCATTACGCCTACGCTGTTTGGGGAGATGATTTATGAAGTGGTAGCCGGCTCAATCAAGCCGCTTCTGGACCCGCGTCTGACAGCCAGTTGGGAGAAGGGGCTGACGCTGGTGGCGGATGGACAGATTTCGGAAAAAGAATATATGGGCAAACTGGACGATTTTGTCAGCAGAAGGACTAATGTGGTCAAGCAGATGAATAATCAGTCGATGCTGTATCATAGATTTCAGTATGTGGAACAGTTCTACAAGAAGTCAAAAACCCAGACGTAAGCGGCAGAGCAGCCGCTAATATGTTTAGGAGCCACCTTGGTTGGTTCTAAGCAATCACTTGGCTCGTTGTTTGCAGGATGAAAGTTACATTGACATGCATGAAAAGGTTATAGATAACAGACAAATTATTTCAGGAAAGGACAGGTAAGGGGAAATGGCAGGTTTACAGGACACGAGAGTGGATGCGCTCTACACGTTGGAGGAGACAATTGCGAAGAATATTTTCGCAGGAGTGACGTTCCCTTGGGAGGTGCTGCCGAAGATCAGCGCATTTATCGTTGCGCTGGGCAATACGCTTCCGGAAGAACGCTATGAGAAGAAGGGGGAGAATATCTGGATCGCCAGGTCGGCCAAGGTGAATCCCAGCGCGTGCATCAACGGGCCGGTGATCATCGATGAAGAGGCGGAGATCAGACACTGTGCTTTTATCAGGGGCAATGCGATCGTCGGAAAAGGCGCTGTGGTGGGGAATTCCACAGAGCTCAAGAATGTGATTCTGTTTAACAAAGTGCAGGTGCCGCATTACAATTATGTTGGCGATAGCATTCTGGGATACAGATCCCATATGGGAGCCGGTTCTATCACTTCCAATGTAAAGAGCGATAAGACCCTTGTGGTAGTCAGGGCAGGGGAAGAACGGTATGAGACAGGCCTTAAGAAATTCGGCGCTATGCTGGGAGACAATGTGGAGGTGGGGTGCAATTCTGTACTGAATCCGGGAACCGTCATCGGGAAGCAGACAAATATCTATCCTACTTCGATGGTGAGAGGGTTTATACCAGCCAACAGTATCTACAAAAAACAGGATGAGATCGTGCAGAAGATGTAAATTTGTGTAACAGTTCAGCACAGGACTTTGCATTTGCTGCAAAAGGACTTTGTAAACAAAGTCCGTGAGAATTTGTAAAGGCTGAGACAAATTTGGCACAGAAATTCACAGAAATGACTGGATTTTTTGTCCTTAATATGCGAGAATAAAAATAACGGTTATGACAGGTTCCAGAGAATCTGTTATCAAATAATTTTACATAATCGAAAGGAGTTATCACATGATTTATTCAAAAGAAGTTGAAGAAATGTGTACAGTGGCACAGGGCGTTCATCATGGCTGTGCTCCTATCCCAGAGGAAGCAAAATGGGTTCAGGCGAAAGAAGTAAAAGATATTTCCGGTTTGACACACGGTGTAGGCTGGTGTGC
>CAJTRA010000011.1 GCA_910578345.1 uncultured Lachnospiraceae bacterium
AAAGAATGTCATTCAGGTCGTAATCAAATTTATATTTATCAGAGATGGCATTACAAATCTTATCAGTTCCAAGAGAGTAGTAGATGTCTTTTAGAAACAGATATCCAACGCTGCAGGAACGGCGGACATTCTTGTCAATGAGCGTGGAAGCGGAATATTTGAGAAGAATTCCCTGCTTTGCTCCTTTTTCTGCCAGGGTCAGTTTTTTTGTATATTCTTTTGCCCATTCAATGGGATCCATATCACCACATCTGGCTTTGATTTCTTCAAGGCTGCCAAGGCGTTCAACGGTTTTGGTAGTTGTTTTGTTTCCAATACGGACAGATTTCTGAACATAATAAGTAGGTGATTTTTTAGTTCCGGCACAAGTTAGTTTCATAAGACATATCCTCCATACTTGTATTATATCACAAATACGCACAAATAGCCACATAAAAATGAAAAAGATTTGACAAAAAAATACAGGCTTTATCGGACCTGCAAGAGTTTTTCTTTTATTCAACTGTCAAACTACCGCGATCCTCGACGTTGCAGGATCCGCCCTCCTTTTCATCAATAATCCGCCCAAAAACGGAAAATCCCATCTTGCGAAAATCATTTTATTCGTATACAGTAAAGAATAGAAACAGTAAGAAAAGAACACTATATCGCATGGGTAAAATGACAGTCTATCACGGCAGCTATACCGCCGTCGAATGCCCGGAAATTATCAAAAAAAGAAATACGAAAGACTTCGGCCCAGGCTTTTACTGTACTGTGATCCGTGAGCAGGCAGTACGCTGGGCCATGCGTTATAACACGCCGATCGTCAATACCTATACTGTGCGTATGAACACAGCCCTTAAAATATTAGAATTCCGGGAAATGACAGAGGAATGGCTTGATTTTATCATTGCCTGCCGCCATGGCGATTCCCATACCTACGATATCGTTATAGGCGCTATGGCAAAGTTTAAATACCCGACACACCAGATCAATTTCTGTACGCCCGCCGCCTTGAAATGCCTGGAATATGTATTCATTGAATCATTAAGACCTAAGCCATATTAGAAAACAATAACAACAGCCATAAAATGTTATAGATAGTAGAAGGGAAAAGAAAGCACGTCCGGACGAGAAGAGCAAAAAGCAAACGATCTGTTTTTACCTGCAGCCTGATCGACTATATCGCAAGAAAGACCAAAAAACAAAAGGTCTGCCGTAGTAAATGCACTCGGCAGGCCCTCTGTTGCCCAAATATATGATCTGGCCGATGTCTATCACAGCGACAATATCGATGCCGTCAGCGATGATTTCATCGCTGATGCCCATATTACCGAAGGGATACTTGATAATGTTGCCGCCGCCAGATACGCCGTCCCCAGCCACTGGGATATCGGTAAAGTATACAAACGGCTGATTCTCGGTATCGCCCGCGAAAAGAATATAGAGGTGATTGACGCGCTGTTCGCAGCCTGCAATTCCTTTGTCAGCGACAAGATTGACGATTACAACAGCTGCTTCTATTATGATGCGCCGCAGAATATCCTTAACGCTTTTCTTACCGGTGAAATTGAATGAGTCTGCAATTCTTCACTCTTCCCGCAGCCGTTCCACAACACTCTTCTTTCGAAACTGCCTGTAGCAGACCGCCGGCGCAAGCGCTGCCACAAACAGCAGGACCGGCAGCACGATCACAAAGGGCAGGATCTGGAACCGGTACTCAAAGAACAGGATCACCCCGTTTAAGGCCCGCAGCACCAGCCAGGCCAGAATGCTTCCCAGTACGAAACTGATCGCCCCGGAAATCGCGATATAGCTGACGCCCTCCCAGATTAAAGTTGCAAGCAGCTGAGCGCCTGTCATGCCAATGCTCTGCAGCATGGCAAATTCCCGTCTTCTGGAAATGATTTCCGTCACGATGGCATTGATAAAGTTCAGAACGCCGATCAGGGCGATCACCCCGGCAAGAGCGATCCCGATCGTGGCGATCACCGTCACCATGCCTTCGAATTCTTTCCGCAGAGCCTCCTTCGTCAAATAGCCCATCTGCGGATTCTGATCCGTATACGCCTTAAGCGCCGACTCGAAAGCCGCCCGGTCCTCCTCTCTGACCTGATAGGAGACGGTGAAACAATTCGTGAAGTTCTCCCCTTGATATCTGTCATACGAATCGATACCTGTCCCGTCCGTCTCTTCGATGCCGAACTCCGACAGCGGCAGGATCATGTCGCAGCCGTTGGCCGTGTAGCGGCTGATTCCCATACTGGAGGGAATGTCAACGATGGCCATGACCTGATATTGCTTCTTGGCAAGGTTCTCATATACCACATCGATGGTCTCGCCCCCGGCATCCGTGATCTCATGGATAACCGAATCTTTGGTCGCCCACTCTATCGTCACGGTATCCCCCGGTTTGTAGACATGTTCTTCCGGCGGCAGGAAATCATTGCCAAGAATCTGCGTCAGCAGCACATACTCCCCTGTCTTAAACTTTTCCGGATCCCAAGTTCCTTCCAGAACCTTCACATTGTCAAAAAGCGCCTCGCTGTAACCGAAACAATTACCTTCCATTGACTCTTCGCCCGCCAGCAGTTTCTGCAGCCCTGCCGCCGAATGTGTATCACGTCTGAGCTTATCCTCCGTCTGCAGGTCCCGCAGCCTCTCCCTTGCCTCTTCGTCAAGCTGCATCCAGGTCACATACCGCTGCCACATTTCCCGGCGCCCTTCGATGCCTTCCTGCGCATCCGCCAGTTCCAGGAAATCCGGTTCGATCGACAAGTCGCTGCTCCTGTAGCTGCCGGTCAGACTGATATTGCCAAGCAGGAAATCCCCGGCGATCCGCTCTTCGATAAACCGGTCGATGCGGAAGCTTCCCACCGCCGTCATCACGATCACTAACAGGATGATGCTTAAGGAGATCGCCGTAATGACCACGGCCGTTGTGCGTCTGCTGCGTCCCAGATTGGAAAGAGCCATGGAAACGGCACTGAATCTGCGTCTCTTCTTTGTCAGGTTGGCCCTGTGCCGGCCCTCTTCCTGTCTATATTTTCCTTCTCCGACAGGCTTTCTCCGGCGGCTATGAGGCTCTGTACGGCTTTCCTCCTCCTGCCTGTATTTCTCTTCCCGGACAGGCTTTCTCCGATGCCTGTGGGAAGCTGTAAGGCTGCTCTCCTGGGTATACTTGACCGCCTCGACGGGCGATACGCTTCCCGCGATCTTACCCGGCTTACGGCTGCTTATGGAAACCGTGAGCGCAGAAAATCCTGCGCTGCACAGCAGGATCCAGGGCTGGAACTGCAAGGAGATCTCCATACCCGAATAATCCATAAAGCTGAGCATAAAGGGCAGGGCAACCGCCCCGATCCCATAGCCAACAAGCAGCCCGACAGGAATCCCCACCGCGGACAGCAGAAGCGCCTGCCGTCTCACCAGCCTGCGGATCTGCTTCTTCGTGGTGCCGATCGTCTTAAGCAGCCCATAGAACCGGATGTCGCTGATCACGGATATCTGAAAGATATTGTAAATAATCAGATAGCCGGTGAACAGGATCACCGCCACCGCGCCAAGCAGAATCAGGATTGTGAACGGGTCCACCGCCTCCAGACGGCTGCCCATATAAGCCCAGTTGACACCGTAACCAAGCTCCGTCTCTGGTTCATAACCGGCATTGCGGATGATGGTCTGTATCTTCTCTTCCAGATTCCGCGCCTTGTCAAGATTCAGATTGACTGCCAGCAGTCCTACGCCTCTGTCCTCAGGGTGTTCCTCTCCCCAACGCCTGAAATCCTCATCCGTATAAGCGCCCCGCAGTTTCGTCCAGTAACTCTCCGACAGGAAAAGTTCGCTGGCATGAGCGACCGTATCGCCCTGATACCAGCCGCAGACCGTAAACTCGTCTTCGATCGTCTCTCCCATGAAGGCAAACCGCAGCGGAATCTTCTGCCCCAGTTCATAAGGCAGGCCCAATTCATCCAGGATAAACGTATCTACGATAATATCCTCGTCCGCCTCCGGCATATGCCCCTCCTCCAGTGTGATGAACATATCCGCAAGCGCTCTCTCCTCCGGCTGATAGCGGACTTCCGCCTGTCGTTTCACGAAGTTTTCCGCTACACCGATAAAAATGTTGTAATTGCTTTCCTTCACCAGCGGATCCGCAATGACCTTCTCATACTGCTGCCTTGTGGCCGCCTTCAGTCCCACATGGGATCTGGTCCCGATCTCCCGCATGGTCTCCTCCTGCGACACCTGCATAGCGCCGCCTGTCAGGGAAAAAACCGCCGTAAACAGAATGCCTGTCAATATGATCGCCAGTACCGCAAAGAGATTCCGCATACGGTTGCTTCGCAGGCTGCGGTTTGACAGTTTGCGGATGGATGCTCCGTTGTTGTTTCTCATGCGCGCACCTCCTTCGCCGCTGCCATAGATCCCGTTTTCTCCCCCATACCGTTCTGCTTCATAGCGCCCTGGCCTGCGGCGTCTCTTTGCCCCGCGGCATCCTCCGGCCTGCTCTCCGTCATAGAACTCTCTGGCCCGCTTCCCGACATAGCATCCTCCGGCCTGCTTCCCGGCATATGGTCATCCACGATCCGTCCGTCTTCGATATGGATCACCCGGTCGCACAGCTGGGCCAGCGCTTCATTGTGCGTGATCATCACGATGGTCTGATGGAACTGCTCTCCCATCAGCTTCAAAAGCCCCAATACCTCCTGGGTCGTCCTGCTGTCCAGATTGCCGGTCGGCTCGTCGGCCAGGATGATGGAAGGCTTCGTCACCAATGCCCTGGCGATGGCCACCCGCTGCTGCTGTCCGCCGGAAAGCTGTCCCGGCAGGTTGTCAAGCTTATTCTCCAATCCCAGCGTACAGACGATCTCCTTTAAGAAAGTCTCATCCACCCTGCGCCCGTCCAGTTCCACAGGCAGCACGATATTCTCATAGACACTTAAGATCGGCACCAGATTATAACTCTGGAAGATAAAGCCAATCTGCCGCCTGCGGAATATGGTGAGCGCATTCTCGTTCAGCTCGAAGATCTTCTTCCCCGCCACCATGACCGAACCGCCCGTGGCATAGTCAAGCCCGCCCAGCATATGCAGAAGCGTGGACTTCCCGGATCCGGAAGTGCCCACCACCGCCGCAAATTCCCCTTCCTCAATAGACAGGTTGACGCCGTCTAACGCTTTCACCTGCGTGTTGCCGTGTCCGTAATATTTTCTTAGGTCTCTGGTTTCCAGTATTTTCATAGAACTCCTCCTTGTCGGCCTGCTGCCGGTTGTATCTTACGCTCTTATTCTATCAGATACTTCTTACAACAAGCTGACAGAAGGAAGGAAAAGATGTGACAATTTTGTCAGAAGTTTATCGATTACACATTTGGCAAAAATAAAGAAAAGCAGCTCCCTTGTCCAACCTTCGATGCCACCGTAATATACCCCTTCTCCTGCTGCGCGATCAGCTGCGCCAGATACAGCCCAAGCCCGCTGCCTTCCTGCTGCTCCACCGCCCTGCCGCGGTAGAAACGCTTAAAGAGCAGCGGATATTCCTTCTCTTCGATACCGATCCCCTCATCTTCCACAGTGAGTTTCGTGTAGAGATCCAATCTGGCGATCTTCACCCGGACACAGCTGTATTCCGGCGAATATTTGACGGCATTTTCCAGAAGGTTGGAAAGCGCTTCCGCCGTCCACTTCGGATTATGCGGCAGACAGAAATCCTGGAATTCTTCCACCACAAGCGCGATCTTCTTCGCGGCCGCCTGCCCATAGACAGCGCTCACCGCCCTGGCGATGGTCTCCTTAATCCCGGCAGATTCCACCGGAAACCGGATCATGCCGTTTTCCAGCCGGGAAGCTTTCAGAAGACTGGCCATCAGCCACTGCATCTGATCCGCCTGGCTCCTTGCGTGCTCCAGAAATTCCCTGCGCCTGTCCTCGTCACCGCTGATTGACGCTTCCTGTAGAAGTTCCGTGTCCATCACGATATTGGCAAGCGGTGTTTTCAGTTGGTGGGATAAGTCCGAGAGCAGTTTCATGACCTGGTCCTTCTCCCCTACCGCCTGCTCTTCCCGAAACCGGGCATCTGACAGGATACGCCGCAGCTGACTGACAATCCGGGACTCCCTGGTCTCCCGAATATCCAGATCCTCCGGCAGGCCAGAGCTTTCACCGTCAGATCTTCCCTGTTGAAATCTGTCCAGGATCCGGTCCATTTTCCGCCATTGCCGCAGGAAATATGCGGTGCTTCCAATAAGCACCGCAAGACACAGCGCAAGACAGACCGCCAGGATCCAGACGGCCGCCTGTCCGGCCGCTGCCAAGCCGACCGTCCCCATCACGCTTCCTCCTCCCACAGATAGCCGATCCCCTGAATCGTGCGGATATGATCGCCGCCCAGCTTCTTACGCAGACGGCTGATATTGACAGACAATGTATTTTCTTCCACATAATTCCCGTCTGCGTCCCAAACCCGCTGTAAAATCTGCTCCTTTAACAGTGCGCGATTCTTATTCTCCAGAAAAAACTGCAGAAGCCGGAATTCTGTCATACTTAAGTCCAGTTCCTCTCCCTGACAAAATGCCCGGAAAGTTTTGCAATCCAGCGTCACATCCCCGGATGTCAGTCTATACGTCTCCTCTGTCCGGCACAGCTTCCTATTCAGGATGTTCTGCAGTCTGATCTTTAAGACAGCGACAGAAAAGGGTTTCGTAATATAATCATCCGCGCCGCTTGTCAGACCCATGATCTCATCGGTTTCTAAATCTCTGGCCGTCAGCATCAGGATTGCTGTCTGCGCTCCTGCACCAGAACCCTGTCGGATCTTCTTGCCAAAATCGAGGCCGTCTCCGTCTGGCAGATTGAGATCCAGGATGACGGCCTCTGGTCTTTCCTTTTCAAAAAGGGATTCTCCCTCCCGCAGGGAATACGCATTTACCACGGCATATCCCTCCTGCTCCAATGCAAAAGAGATACCGCGGTTTAATCCTGTATCGTCTTCTATGACCAATACTTTCATGACTCTTCCTTCCGTCTTATGCCTGCTCCTATCCTTTCCAGCCCTTTCTCCAGATCCGCGATCAACAGATCTTCCCCTTCCAGACCGCAGTGGATCCTGATCATGTTCTGTGGCGCTCCCAGCCAGGCCGCCTCCTCGTCCGTCGCTCTCGCAAAGGGCATTGTCACCAGACTTTCAAAGCCGCCCCAGCTCACCCCGATCTTAAAGATGGACAGCGCCTCACAGAATGCTTTCGCCTCTTCCACCGAACCGTCGATCTCGAAACTCATAAGCCCACAATTCCCCCGCTGCTGTTTCTTCATCAGTTCATACTGTGGAAATGAGGGCAGGCCCGGATAGTGCACCTTCTTCACCTTCGGATGCCTCTCCAGAAACTCTGCCACTGCCATGGCCGTCTTCTCATGCTGCCGTAAGCGTACCTCCATCGTGCGGATACCACGGATCCCCAGCCAGGCCTCCATCGGTCCTAAGATACCGCCGTACAGTTCCCGCATCAGCGATAATTGATCCAACAATGCGGCATCTTTCGCCACAAGCACCCCGCCTATGATATCGCTGTGTCCGCCAATATACTTCGACATCGTATGCATAACCATATCCACACCCAGATCTAACGGATTCTGGAAGATCGGCGTGCAGTAAGTGTTATCGATATACACCCTGGCATGATGAGCGCCTGCGATCGCCGCCACGCCCTGGATGTCCTGCAGTGTCATCAGAATGGAAGAAGGACTCTCCAGCACGACCAGATCTGTATTGTCCGCGACAGCCTCCTCAAATTCCTCCAGCCTGTCTCCTTTGACAAAGGTGATTTCCATCTGAAAATGTTCCGTGCAGTACTGTGTCAGAAATGTCTTGAGCGGTCCATATACATTGCGCACGCAAACGACATGGGACCCGCTGTGGCATACCGCCATGACTGCTGTCGTAGCCGCCGCCATCCCCGAAGAAAAGACAAAAGCCTTTTCCCCATGTTCTAACGCCGCGATCTTATCTTCCAGAATCCGCACGGTCGGATTCTGAACACGGCCATAACAGTATACGTGCTTGTCCGTCTTATCACTGTCATAATACGCATCAATACTTGGAAAAACGTTCAGGGAATTGAGAAAAACAGGCGGTACAATGGCATTATAATAACGCTCATATTCCTCGCCATAATGGGTCTCGATCAGTCTTGCATCTTTTAAATATTCGCTTTGGTTTGTCATTTTACACGGTTCCTTTCTGTTACCCGATTTCTTCTGGCTGCTTCGTGATTCTTGAAAGCTCCATCCTATGAAGAAATGTAGCATCCGGACATAACCGTGTCAATGCTTTTGGCCGCTTTCGTTTGCCTTTTTCCCTGTTTGTTCTATAATAAGAGTATGGCAAAAGAATCTCTGTAAAGGATATGGTGTACAAATGGAACCTCTTTTTTCCGGCAAGGCATTACGAAAACTGATCATCCCTCTGATCTTCGAACAGGCGCTGGCGATCACAGTAGGTATGGCAGATACCATGATGATCTCCTCCGTGGGCGAGGCTGCTGTCTCCGGCGTCTCACTGGTAGACATGATCAATATCCTGATGTTCAACATCATGGCAGCGCTGGCGACAGGCGGCGCCGTGGTGACTTCCCAGTGCCTGGGCGCAAAACGACTTGCGGATGCCCGCGCTTCCGCCAGGCAGCTCCTATATACCGTAATCTTTGCCGGGGTATGGATCGGCTTGCTTGTGATCTTTGCAAGAAGACCGATGCTGCGGTTATTTTTCGGCAGAATCGAAGCTGACGTCATGGAACATGCACTCATCTATCTGACCATATCGGCGCTCTCTTTCCCATTCCTTGCCGTGTATAACGCCTGCGCGGCGCTGTTCCGCTCCATGGGAAATTCACAGATCACGCTGAAAGTTTCCGTTCTGATCAATCTGATCAATGTAGCCGGGAATGCCGTCTGCATCTTCGGCCTGCATATGGGCGCCGCCGGCGTAGCGATCCCCTCCCTGATCTCCAGAGCGGTCGGCAGCATCATTCTCTATCTGCTCCTACGCAATCCTGCCCTGGAGATTTGTTTCTTACGGGAACCTTTTCACCTGGATCTTCACATGGTAAAGAAGATCCTCTACATCGGCATTCCCAGCGGGATTGAGAATGGTATCTTTCAGCTGGGACGCGTGCTTGTCGTAAGCATCATCTCCGGTTTCGGAACCGTACAGATCGCCGCCAACGGTGTGGCCAACAATTTAGACAGCGTAGGCGTTCTCATCGGACAGGCCATCAATCTGACTATGATTACCGTGATCGGCCAATGTGTAGGCGCCGGGGATGAACGCCAGGTCCGTCTCTATACCAGAAAGCTGCTGATCATCACCTATATTCCCACGATCGTCTTAAATGCCGTTCTTTTCCTAAGCCTGGATCAGATCCTCGGCCTTTATGGCCTGAGTAGAGAGACAACGCAGTTAGCCCGTACCCTGGTGTTTATCCACAATGGATCGGCCTGCTTATTATGGCCCTTGTCCTTCACGCTCCCGAACATGCTCCGGGCATGTAACGACGTGCGTTATACCATGGTGGTTTCCATCGCTTCTATGTTTATCTTCCGGATTGGTTTCAGCTATCTGATCGGGGTACAGATGGGATACGGCGCGGTCGGTGTTTGGATTGCCATGGTCCTGGACTGGATCTGCAGAATCCTCTGTTTCGTGTCCCGATATGTGCGGGGCCGATGGAGAGCGCTGGCCGGACTTTCCATCAGCGGTACGTGATCCCTGCCCCTATATGCGGATATATGGCGCTGTAAGCAGCATCCGCTGTGAAAAGGACCACCGCCAGTATGCCGGCTCCCACCTGGATCTTCCATGGGATCCGGCGGTAGAAAGAAGAAAACAGCGGACTGACCAGCCATACCAACAACATTCCACCGACTCCGAAGAGAAGTGCGCTGTACAGACAGATCCTGCCCTGCAGATTACAGGGCAGGGCACTGTAGTCCCACCATTTGACTTTCCAGGTCAATTCTAAGTACCATCCTGCCAGATACTCCAGCGCCGTACACACAATCATCGAAAATCCGAATATCAGCAGCGGCCTGTCCCGCCATCTGCGAAGCAGAAGTTCCAGCATGACGCCGCCCACTCCATAGATTGGAAGCCATGGTCCCGTGAGAAACCCACGGTTGACATACATGTCGTCCTTAAAAAGATACAGAAATCCTTCCCACAGCCATCCAAAACAGGACAACAGGAAAAACAGCCACACATAAAAAAAGAAATCTGTTCTGCGCTTACACTGCTCCATTGATCCACCTCTTTTTCTGCCAAATATACTGGTCTGTCTGATCCTGGGGATAGTATTGCCAGATTCTGCCAGACAGATACCTCCCTATCTGGTATGGTCATAAAATTCTAAATTGGCACTTTTCATCATACCATTTTTGCCTATAATTCATAGTAAACACCCGTTATGCCACGGCCTGCCGGTTGGCAGGCTGCATGGCATCATAACACAGCATCAGAAGAAAAGAGGTAGCATCATGAAAAATGAAAAGTTATTGAAACTTGTTATGACCGGCGTCTTCGCCGCACTCTCTTATGTCGTATTTACTTTCCTGCAGATCAAGATCACATTGCCTGGCGGAGACGCCACATCCATTCACTTAGGCAATGCCGTCTGTGTGCTGGGCGCACTCCTTCTGGGCGGCCTCTACGGCGGTATTGGCGGCGCCATCGGCATGACCATCGGCGATCTGTTGGATCCCTACTACATTATCTATGCGCCGAAAACATTTATCTTAAAACTCTGCATCGGCCTGATCACCGGTCTGATTGCGCATCAGTTTGGCCATATCAGTACACAGAAAGACACATCCAAAGTACTGAAATGGACCATCGCTGCCGCAGTCGGCGGACTGCTGTTCAATGTCGTCTTCGATCCGCTGGTCGGTTATTTCTACAAACGCATGATCTTAGGCAAGCCCGCCGCAGATGTGACCCTGGCATGGAACATCGCCTCCACTTCCATCAATGCGGTGACTTCTACGATCGTATCCGTCGCCGTCTATATGGCGCTTCGTCCGGCCCTGAAACGGTCCGATCTGTTTTTCACGATCGGTGCACACAGGAAGAAAATGATCCAACCGTAAAATGCTTCTTTTTATATTGATAAACTGATAAACGGGAAACGTCCGCCATAACCACTCGGCGGACAGTTTCCCGTTTGTTGTCTCTAAGCCAGCTCACCTCTCTTACTTATAAGCGGCATCTCCATGTTATCTCCACGTAACTCCCATCCTTACATCGTAATATCATGCTCTTCCGGAATGATCAGCGCCGCCACGATATAGATGATCAGCCCTGTTCCACAGCTTCCCAGAGAACACAATAACCAGATCAGACGTACCAGCGTAGGATCTACATTCAAGTATTCTCCGATTCCTCCACACACGCCGCATATGGTCCGATTTTGTTTTGAACGCACCAGCTTCTTATAACCATCACCCATGATCTGCCTTCCTTTCCGGGCCTTTTGTCTCCTCCGGCCCTGTCATTTTATTTTGTAAAATCCATTTTAACCGTTCCCATCGCGCAGGTAATGTCCAGCGTGGGGCCGGCGCCATGATGAATTTCATGGTCGTCCATCCAGGCGTTGCAGCGTTTGTTCCCGATCCATACCTCTCCAGCCCCGCAGTCAATCTCATAATCATAGTCCTCTTGTGCACCATCCAGTACAAAGTTCAGATTGCCCATACTGCAGTCTGCACTCACCTCTCCTGCAAAGCTTCCCTGTATAGTCGCATTTCCCATGCTCACACTGATCTCTGTACTCCGGCTTACCTGCGCGCCATCAACCGTCAGCTCCCCAGCCGCAATATCCAGATCCGCCTCGCTCGTGATCAAAGCCCCTGTCGTGAGTTTCCCGGCTCCCATGGAAATCTCAATCGATTCCGATGCCTCTAATCCTTCAAAACTGCATTTTCCTGCGCCCGCATCGATTTCAATCTCCCTTGCTTTCAGATAGCCGGCCTCCAGTTTCCCTGCACCGAAATCAATACTGATCTCATCCAGTATGATATCCCTGGGCAGATACAGATATACTTTCGTATCTTGGCTTCGCCCCCAGATCGTTTCATATTCATCATATGCCATATCTTTATGGACAAGCAGCAACGTATTTCCTTCTTTGATCCTGTACCGGTAATGATCCTCACATTCCCCCTGGATTGCAATGCTCACATCCTGCCCATCCGTCTCTTCAATATACATCTTGCAGGCGCCCACTTCAAGATCCAGCTTTCTTATCGTATCGGCTGTAAGACCCGTAGTCTGCCCCTTCGTGCTGCCAGCCAGTTCCTCCTTGCTGCTTCCAGTTTCTTCTGCGTCCGTTGATAAGCCAGTCGTCTCCAGATCCTTCCATTCTTCCGTATCCAACTCCCAGTCATCATCTCTGTCGTCATCCCAGAAGCCAAAAGACCAAATGCTGTTGGTTCTGGCAAAGCGAAACGGAATCCCCGTCACAGCTCTGACATTGATATGTTCCAACTGCCTCAGACCGCCAAACAGCGCTCCTACACCGAACAACAGGCACCCTATGATAAAAGTGATCAGCGCCGTGATCATACAGATCTTTGTGAATTTCTTCATGCCCGTGCACCTCCTCTACGAAAAATCTTCTGACACAGGGAAACAACACCCCTGATGCATGCCGGTATCGCCGTTCCTGCCATAGCGACCATGATCCAGATACATACCAGGCCGATTGCAAAGACCACAAGGCCGCTGCCGATCACACACAGCCCCGCAATCGGAGCGCCAAACAACAATCCAACGCCTGTCGCCAAAAGAAAGATCGCAGCTATGACCAGTACCACTCCTATGATCAGGAAGGATAGAAACAAGGCAAACAGCGTTGCAAGTATGCCGGCCACAACACCAAAGAAGCCGCCTAACAGTCCGATCCAGACTGGTGAAGTGAGAATCGCCAGAATAATGATCAAAGCAGTCATACCGCCTGACATTGGCTTCTTCGCCGCTGCTGACGCTCCATAGGCTGTGTTATTTCCGGAAGCACCCGGATCACTCTGTCCATATGCTCCATTCTGCTGACCCGACTGTTCATATGGATTATAATAATGCCGCGTATCCTGCCTGCCGCCGTATATGCCGTCCCCTTCCGGTCTTTTGTAATAAGCGCCTTCATAATAGCCGTCGCCGTTGCCCTGCTCCTGCTTTACATCTTCCGGCCTTATGATCTCATCCTTCGGCGTCTGCGTATATCCACTGAATCCTGCCTCTGTAAACTCACCGCTGCTGCCGCCGTCACTCAGTCCTGCTTTGATCGATCTGGCCAGCTCTTCCGGCGTCCCAAGGGAAGCGATCACACCGCTCTCATTCTCTTCTCCGGCATCGTCGAAATAATCGTTATAATATTGAATCGCTTCCTCCCGCTCTGCCGGCGCTACCTCTCCAAGAAGCTCTGCCAGGCGCCTCATAAATTCCGCTCTATTCATGCTTCAATCCTCCCTCAAAAATACTGTTCAATCTGGCAGAATACCGATACCATTCGCTGATATAGAGATTCAACTGTGCCCTTCCCTTCTCTGTTACCTTATAATACCGTCTGTTCCTGCCTGCACATTCCATATCGTACACTTCCAGACATTCATCTTTCTGCAGCCTTCTAAGCACCGGATATAATGTGGATTCTGATATTTCAATAACCTCCCGCACTTCCTGTGTAATCTTGTACCCATAAGTACCTTCCGCCTCACTGGACACCACAGCAAGCACGATCGCATCCAGCAATGCTGCGCCCGTGTTAAATACCATGCGATAGACTCCTTTCCTGCTTTTTACATATCTCATACCGATCATCCATTCCTGTTCTGATTCAATACTGTTACCGCCATATCCTTCCCCGGATCCTTCCTTTCTCTTTCGCAAATCATAATACAATCTATAATATTGTTTAAAATTATAATATTATATACTGTATAATATTGTTTCTGATAATACTATACGATGTATAATATTATTTGTCAACATACATTTCCTTATTTTTCTCTTAACATTTGAAACGCCCCGCAATCACCTGGCCCCCCCTGTCTATAAGAATAACGTGCCAGCCCTCCTGATTTCTTCAAAAATTCCCTACAAAAATACGGCCCGCCTGCGCAGACCGTATTCTTCTCTTCCTATTCTAACCAGATCTCCCCTCTTATCCCATGGCGTCTCTATCGTCCAACACAGGCAGCATGCTAAAACAGGTTGACCTTACCCACAACCCCATCATTGATCACATAATAAGCCGTGAAATCCTCCGGTTTCACATAGATCTGAAGACTCTCAATCGACCCCTCAGCATGTCCCTTCGCATAATAATGCGCCTTGACACGCTCCGTCACAGCGTCCATACTGGCCTCATACTCCCGGTACTGGAAGATAATCTCCGGCAGAACTTCCTTCTTTGGCGCCTCTGCCACGGTTGTTTCCTGTTTCACTGCAGCCGCTTCCTTCTCGGTCTTTACTTCCTTCCCTGTCGTCATTTTCTTCTGTTCCATTGTATCCTCCCCTTTTATCCGCCTCTCGGCTTGTCGTAGAATGGTTATCACACAGAATTCCGGTCCCAGCCCTTGCCAAAATCCCGGCCGGCTATCCGTAAAACCTGTCTTCTGTTATGTCGTTTACTATACTCTATTGTAACATTTTTTCCCAGATTGGACAACCGGTTTCCTGCTCCTTTACACAACAAACGCATGCACACATCCCTTTAAACGCTCAATCTCATTTCAGGATCGCTATCATTTTGAGGATACTGAGATTCCATTTCTTAATAGGGAAATCACCTCTAACACATCTGTTTTAATTTAGGAATTTCTTCCTGAAAATCATGGATGGCAATCTTGGGGATATGCACAGTCACACGTGTAAAGGCGAACTGTTCACTCTCGATTTCCAGCCCATATCCCGTCCCAAAAACTAATTGCAGTCTTCGGTTGATACTATAAAGCCCGAAAGAATCTTCGTTCTTTTTCCAAGGATCCTTCAATGCAGCTCTCAACTTTCTAAGTTCCTCAGATGCCATCCCTGCTCCATTGTCTTGAATGATAAATACCAGGCTGTTTTCAACCTCTCGAACTGCAAGCTCAATCTTACCCTCCTCCTGCTTTTCTTTGATGCCATGATAAATGGCATTCTCTAACAGCGGCTGCAATGTCAGCTTGGGAATCGCATATTGTTCCATACCTTCGCATTCTATAACGCTATAATCCATATATTCCGCATAACGTAATCTTTGAATATATAAATACTGCTGCGACAACTCCATCTCCTGCGCAACCGTAGCGATGTCATTGCCGGAATTTAAAGACAGACGATAGAACTTAGACATTGCCATAATTGCCTTGCCCGCTTCCTCATACATCTGACAATCCACCAAACTCTTGATCATCTCCAAAGTATTATACAGAAAATGCGGTTTCATCTGGGATTGAATAAGCTGAAACTGATAATTGCTTTTCTCTTCCTGCTCGACATAGATCTGCTGCATCAATTGACTCGTCTTCTTCACCATACAATCGAAAGCAAAATACAGGTTTTGAATCTCATCCCCGGAGATGTACGTTACCATATCCCCTTTGCCCTCCTCAGTTTGATAATTCGTCATTTTCCTGGAAAGTTTCACAATCGGCTCCGTGATTCGATAGGCAATCAATCTGGCGATGTACAAGGAAATCACGCTGACTATCATTCCTATCACCAAGACAATACGCAGCACCATAGTCTGATTTCTCAGCAAGGCATCCATAGAGGTAACATGGACAACATTCCACTCGCTGTCTTCCATCTGCGTCATTGTATACAGCAGCGTTCCTTCCTCATCTTTGATTTCACAAATTCCCGTCTCCTGTAACTGCCAAAGATCCTGACTGGAAAAATTATCCGCTTCTTTCAAATTGCTCCCAATGGTCTCTTTCTTCGAAGAAGAGAGCACTTGCATATCCTCCGAGATCAGATAGAAATCCACTTGCGCCTCAAATGGCATATTTTCTTCAAAAACATCTGAAAAAAAATCTTCCTTTAAAATAAATGCGACATAGCCCAGAGGCTTCAAAGTATTTAAGTCCACCACCTGCTTAGAAAGAACAAAAAATCTAAGCTGCTCTCCATTGACCCGCTGCATCTCGTAAGGTCCATTTAACACAAGCTTTCGCTCCGCATTATTCCGCAAAAAAAAGTCATGTCCTAACACTTCTCCTACCGACGTTTGAAACGTATTTTCATCACTGAAAAATAAAAAGGTGCCCTCTAGCGTGACAAACACATACTGGTAAATTTCTTGGTTTGTCCCGATAATGGTAGTGACTCTCTTTCGTAAAATCCGGTTCATGGAGTAAATATCCGACTCTGATTCCAATACTCGTGGGTAACTGGAAAAAGTATCTATAACAACCGTATCCAAGGCAACCGTTTTCTGATAATCCTTCACATGTTCAAGTCTTGTCTGCAAGCGATTTGTAACATAGACCAATTCACGACGGTAACTCTTTAAGACAGATTCGCGAAATACATTCCGCACCAGACTCTGTGACAGGAAAACCGTCAACGCCAGAGCGCTTATAATAAGAAGAAAATAGCTGCAAAAGATTCTCATTCGGACAGTCATACACTTCATGCCCCCTCTTTTTCTATTGTGTGCAGCGCTACCACAAAGCCTGTTGGGCACATCCGCTACGCTTTCACCGCACCCGCAGTCATACCTGCAATTACCTGTTTATTCAAGAGTATATACAAAATCAGTGTAGGCAGTATCGATAATGTAATAGCCGCAAAAGTGCCGCCCCAATCTACCATGCCCATCTCTCCAACAAAGTCATTCAGACCTATCGGTAAAGTCTTCTTTTCCGCTGTAGACATAAATGTGTTGGCATAAGTGAACTCATTCCAAACACCAATAAAATTGTAAGTAAGAGTTGTCATTGTGACATTCTTCGCCATTGGAAAAATGATGCTTCTGAAAATATACCAGTTCGTCGCGCCATCGATCGCTGCCGCCTCCGTCAACGAATCCGGAATGCGCGACATAAAGCTCTTATACAAATAGATGCAAAGCGGAAGTCCAAAGCCCACCTGTGGAATGATCAATGCCCAATAACTATTCCGTAATCCTAATGTATTATACATACGAAACATCGGGATCAGGCAGGCGAACGAGGGAATCATCATGCCAAAAAGAAAAAAGGAAGTGACCTGCTCCGCATATCCGAAACGCATCTTACTGAGAGCATAACCGGCAGGAGATCCCAATGCCACCAGACTGACAAGCACACAAACCGCTGTAATCATGCTGTTTAAGAAGTAACGTGGCAGACGCCCTGATAAAGCCTTAACATAATTTCCAAGATACATTTCTGACGGCAGCAAATAAGCAGGCCGCGCCAGATCTGACGTCGGTTTAAAGCTGGATATTGCCACCCAGAAAAAAGGATAAATCTGAATCAAAGCAATTGCAATTAATATAACATAAAAAATAACTTTCGTCTTTTTATTCATTCCTATTATTCCCATTTCCTATCATCCTTTCTTCCAGTATTAATATTTCTGCTGTAACTTATTGCCCACGAAGCGCACAATCCCTACCGCCAATAGAGATTCAATAGCCAAAAACACCGCCATTGCACTCGCCTGTCCGTACTTTGTCATTGTAAAAGCAGTCTTATACATATAAGTGGCGACAAGTTCTGTCGCTGTTCCCGGTCCCCCCTCCGTAAGAATATAAGAGACATCGAAAGCCTTCAAAGTTCCATTGACCAGGATTACCAGTTCCGCCACTATAATGTTGATGATCATAGGAATCTTCACCTTTGTATGCAGTTTCCACCAACCGCAGCCATCAATGATCGCTGCGTCCACTACCGATTCGTCAACATCCATTAGCGCCGTATAAAATATGATCATATGCATACCTACGAATTTATAAGAATCAAGAATAATGACAATGATCAACGCCCACTTCACATCTGAAAGAAATGCAATCGGCGTCATTCCAAACAACTTCATAATCCCCGGAATCACTCCTTCCGGCGTAATTGAGAACATCTTTGCAAAAATTTGGCAGATCGCCATAGATGATATAATGCAAGGAACAAAATACACCACTCTCAGCGCGTTCGCAAACTTTTTGATGTTACTCAAAATGATTGCCAATCCTAATCCCATTATCATCTGTATACAAGTACCGCCTAACATCAGCCATATATTATTTCTGATCGCTATTCTAAAAGAAGAGTTTTTGAATATTTTGAAATAATTGGTAATTCCGCTAAACTTCATTTCTCCAATGCCGCTATAATCATAAAAACTGAATCCAATAGACTGGATGATGGGAAAGATAACCACAGCACAATAGACGAACAACGCAGGCAGCAAAAAGAGCCAAGGCGTTATTCTTTTCTTTAATTTCTGGTTTTTCAACTTATTCTCCTCCTATACAAATTCGGCCACGAATCTTGCAATTCGTGGCCAGAAAACGCATTCATTCGATTATCATTATTTTATTCGATATTCATTTCTGCCGCTTCGTCCAGACGCGCTGCCCATTCTTCCGCAGTAAGGTTTCCCAAAGTTAAATTCGGCGTCTCACTCAGAAGCACTTCCGACGTAGCGACGTCAACTACAACATCCCAGCATTCAGCGTAACTTGTAACACTTGCAAAGTCTTCAAGCAATTGTTTCTGCAGATCAGTCGCAATGTCCATATTGGAAGGCTCTCCTGGAGGAAGGTATCCCATCTCTAAACAAATGTCATTGTAATGGTCCCAAAAGAATGCCAGGAAATTCATCATTTCTTCTTCCTGTGCCGCCTTAGTACTAATAAACATCGGCGCTCCACCATTGGAAAAGCCATCCGCAACTCCGTTGATATCGCCTTCGCCGACTAACGGAAGCCGGAAGATTCCAATATGATCTAACAGCTCTCCGTTCTCATCCACAAAGTTCGGAAGCTCCCATGTTCCAGAATAATACATGCCGAACTGGCCGGCTTTCATCTGTTCCATAACAGTTGAAGAGTCCGCAGTAGTCCACCCTTCCTGGAAATATTGACCAATATCAATGATAAACTGTGCTGCCTGAATACCCAACTCATCAGAATATTTCGCTTCACCAGCCGCAAGCTTATCAATATAATCATTCCCGGACAGTCTCCACGGAATGAAGCCAAGATAGCGCAGCAATCTCCACTGCCCTTCCATACCGATCGGCGTTACGCCGCTGTCTTGAATCTTTTGGCAGTCTTCCAGAAGTTCTTCAAAAGTCTCCGGCGTCTTCTCTATTCCAGCCGCCTCAAAGATCTCTTTGTTATACCAGAAATACTCACCCTGTCCATTCCAGCTCATGCCTACAATTTCACCGTCTTTTGTACTGGGATAGTTCAGTGCGCACCAATAAAATTTGTCATAGATTCCCAGTTTTTTGAAAATATCGCCCATATTAGCGACCATACCTGCATTCCATAACTCGTAGAAGTAGGAATCTACATCTCCCGACCACCAATCCGGTAGTTCGTCGCTGGCTGCCAGTGTGCGGATCTTCTGATTATGAGTCTGCTGATCCGGAATACACTCAATGTTCATGCTGAAGTTCGGATTAACCTGATCCTGATACATATCAATGATTTTATACAACGCTTGCATCTGAGTACCATCTTCATTACTTCTGGCAATGTAATGGATCTCATATGCCTCTCCAGTTGTTGCATAGCCACTGTCTCCAACTGCCGCCCCGGTATCTGACGCTGCTGTTTCCTCCGTGTCCGCCTCCGTTGTTGTCCCCGCCTCTTGTGCCGGCCCCGCTTCACCGTCGCCGCAACCCGCCAAGAGACTTGTAACCAAAGCAAGACTGAGCAAAATACTGCTCACTTTTCTTTTTTTCATTATTTGCTCTCCCTTCTAAAATATGTTTTAGCAATATAATCAGTATAATTTTCCCTTTCCCCATAAGGAATGGAATTTTGTCAACTACGCTGTAAAATCGTAAAATTTCTTTGCATACTCACTTACTTATTACTTTTTCATCTGAATCATCATAACGCTGTGTTTCGGCAAAATAACCTCATACCCTTCTCCGTTTGCTGTAAGATCCACGTCTTTCACCTCAAAATCTGAGTATGGCAGGACACTTTCCGCCTCATACAATCTGGAAACGACTACCTTTCCATAGTTAGGAAGCATAAATTTCTTATTGCCATCATAAGAACGGTTGATGAGCGTAACGGTCAAAACAGCTTCCTTTTCTGTCGCAACCGCGTCCTTTGCCGCAAAGCACAGCTTACCGTCAATATGATTCTTCATGACGGAAAACATTTGTCCGCTTGGCGTCAAAAATGCCTTGTCCCATTCCACACGAATCGCGCCTTCATTGACAGCCTCAAAATGACAGGCCACATCTATTCCGCAAAGGCCGGCTTCCTCGATCAGCATATGGAACATAGACGCGGTAAAGATGCCATCGTTGACACTCTTTGGCCGATACCAACTATACCACACATTCCATTCGTCGAAAGAAATCCGCAGTGAATCATCATTCAGTTCTTTTCGCTGCTGACGAACTAACGCGCGCGCCTGCGAATCCACTTTGTCAATGCATGTATAATACTCTTCCTCATATTTCTCCTCCTCCACAAAAATCGGTTGGGTTATATAGGTATGCAGCGATACGAGCGGAGCAATTTCAGACAATGGTTTTGCAGCGTGTTCGGTCCAGTCGGCATTCGGATATGGCCCGGAAGAACAAAGCGTCAAGTCCGGAAATGCCTCAAGCATCTTCCTGCCAAACTCAAGTCCCATTCTGCCGTAACCTTGTGGCGTATTATCCCCTTCCATATGGCCATAACCAAACTCATTTCCCAAAGACCAAAACTTCACATGGTATGGTTCTTCATATCCTCTCTCCATTCTCAGACGACCATATTCCGTACTGGCGTCGCCATTGCAATATTCCACCCACTGTGCGCATTCTTCTTTGGTATTCCAGGTCGGATTAATCGTAATAAAAGGCTCGGCGCCAATCTCATGACAAAGCGCCACAAAATCGTCAGTATTGATCTCGCTGAAATCATATCCCATTGAATGCGCCTGCGTCTCCAAACCCATGTAGGATTCAAATGGAGCACGCATATCCGCCGGCAGCAGACCATCCTTCCAATTGTATTCTCCAGCGAAATTACCTCCCGGCCAGCGCAATAACTTGACGCCCATCTCCCGTAACAGCTCCACCACATCCAAACGCATGCCGCGGAAATTCTTCACCGGCATCAAAGAAACCGCTCCTATGCATACAGCTCCGCTTCCAGTAAAGCTGATCGCCAAACGCGCCTGCTCATCTCTCTCTGGTGCGTGCAAACTCACCGTTTTGGTTTTGTACTCCGTTTTGTCATAGGTCAATTCTTTCTGTTCATATAATTTTCCGTCCCGGTCAGTTAACGCTATACGTACCACAACCGGATTCCATACCTTTGCCGTCAGTCTGCATTCATAATCCGTATCTTTCTGCACCGCGATGCCGCTTTGTCCGATTCCGCATTCTTCTCCGTCCTGATATCCTGCCAGTGTCACGGCATTGCATTCATGTCTTCTTTTCATATGATAATCATCGGCATGACGCGTATAACTGCCAGTCGCCGAAAACTCATGACCATCCCCATTCTCATTGAAAACAATATTGGTCCTCTCTCCAATCTGATGCCAGCCTTCCGGACAGCCGGTATAGCATGCCGGCTTCCCCGCAAATTTTCTGTTCCTTAACATTTGCGCAGAAATCCCGGTATGGACACAGGATCTCGTATGCTCCAGATTATTGCCAAACAGCTGGGGAGACACTTTCGCGCCAACTTCAAAGTCCGGGCATACCTGCACCGTTTCACAACACAGTTTTCCATATTCTGTTACATTCATAAAAAACCTCCTTTTCCGCATAATGCAGCATAAATAGATAACTCTTTATTTCTGTGTTCTTTCATCATACGCGTTAATTCCATTTTCCAAAATGGAAATTCGTAAACGCATTTGTAAAATTTTACAGGTTTCTTTATTCGTAATAAACTTTCCTACATAACAGGAAAACGGAAAGCTCATTTTCAAAGCTTTCCGTTTTATAAAACGCTATCGACCGTCTAAACCTGTTTCACAATACTCTTTCGGGGAGACGCCAAAGTATTTTTTGAAGCACTTACTAAAATATCCCGCATCCTCATACCCACATTTCTCCGCCACATAAGCCACATTACAATATCCCTCATTCAGCATCTTCTTCGCACACATCATACGGGATTGTAATATATATTCACCGATCGTCATTTCAAACGCTTCCTTAAACTGTTGACAAAGAATCGTTTTGCTTATACCAAACGCCGACGATAATTCCATCAATGACAAATCACAACGATGATAATTTTTCTCTACATAACGTGCCACATTTTCTGCCAAAGAAGATTTCTTCTTTGCCACACGCTCACTCACTGCCTGCATAACCTCAGTGATATATCGAAGAACCTCTGCCTGAATCCATTCAATAGAATCTTCTTCAAACTTCCACGGAAGCAAAAATTTACCGTCTTCACTTTCTCCCGTCGTTTGCTGCCCTCCTAACGACCGAAACACATCATAAGCGCAGGACACCATATTTCTCGCACTTTGTATCACAGTTTCCGGCCACACTTCATTCTCTGTCATTTCCAAAAAGAACTTTTTTACCAAAGACTCCATAGCGGAAATGTTGTTCGTGCGTATAAACAAAATAAGCTGAGGATACAGATTACTAAAATAACCTCTTGTTCTTTCCTCATTGACATTCAGCTGAGCGCTGGTGTAAATACCGCTTTTACGATACATACACATAAATTGATACACCATGCATGCCTCCTGCACAGAGAATTCCAAATCGCGCAGCCTTTCCCTTGCACCCCCTATGCTGATCAAGATTGGATGGTTTATCTTCTGTTGTATGAAAGCAAGAAAATCATTCTGCACCGCAAATGCTGTTGTCTCCAACTCTTTGATCGACATCTTTCCGCTCACAATCGCGCACAGCCTGTCGTTATCATGATTCGTAAAACATTGTATCCCTTTTCGGTCAAACAATTCCGCTAAGATGTTGGGGATCGTAAAAAAAATATGATTTTCCTCATCTCCATAGATATTTATGAGAAATGCCAGGTAACTGAATAATTTGTTCGATTCTAAGATCTCTCCCGCCATCTGCTCCACTTCCATCCAGTCCGATTCTTTCTTGGCAGAAAATATCTTATTGACAAAATGCTCCTTCACCCTAAACGAGGCGGAATAATACTTAACCTGTAACTCTTTGTTTCGTTTTTCCGACTCAATCTGATTGACTACCTGATTGAGACACTTTTTCAGGTCCTGTTTGTCAATCGGTTTTAACAGATAATCAAATACACCAAAACGAATTGCCTTATGCGCATATTCAAATTCGCTATAACCAGTCAAGAGAATAACCTTACTCGATATCTTTTCCTCAAACAGTGTCTGCACAGCCTCCAGCCCGTCCATGATCGGCATATTAATATCCATCAACACGATATCTGGCCGTAACTTCCTGATCAGTTCTAAACCGATTTTTCCGTTTTTTGCCTCACCAACCAAACGATATTCCTTTTCCGCCTCGGACAAATACTGCTTCATCGCCTGCCGAAAATAAAATTCATCATCCACTAATATCACTGTCTTCGTAGTGTTTTCTATAGCTTCCTGCAGTCTTACCATTGCATTACACTCCAATAGATTTCCTATTTTCCCGACTGTCTTGGTTCTAATCAATCACTTATCATCGATCTTTCCGAGCTCTTTCGGTTCATCTCTTTCCATAACTGAAGAATCCATTTAAACGTCTTTTATCCCGTCAGTTCTTCCTTTATAACACTACAGTATACTTTATACCCTGAGACTTGTGAAGCAATTTGTTACACATATACCCGTTTCTTTATAATCTTTTCTATATCATTTATAAAAAGGAACCGCATGTCTTTGCCTGGCACGGCAGGAAAGCCGCGTTTTCAGTGACAAAACCGGCATCCCGAAGGAGATGCCGCACATCCGCCCAGCGCAGTCTCCCGCAGTTCGTAGGGGATTCTCTTTCCCACCTGATACATGGTATCCAGCATTTCATCAAACGGGATCATCTGGTGAATCCCGGAAAGCGCCAGCTCTGCAGCGATCAACGCATTGGCTACGCCGGCAGCATTCCGGTTCTGGCAAGGATACTCCACCAGTCCGCCCACCGGATCACATACCAGACCCAGCATATTCATCAAAACCGTTGCGGCTGCATCCAGACTCTGCTGCGGTTCCCCTCCCATCAGCTCCACCGCGGCGGCTGCTGCCATAGCAGACGCAACCCCGACCTCCGCCTGACAGCCGCCCACCGCGCCGGCCACCGTCGCGTTGCGCATGGCAAGATAGCCGATCGCTCCGGCATGAAACAGCGCGTCCGTCATCTGTTCATCAGAGAATTGAAAGGCCCGCTGCAATGCCAGCAGAAGCCCCGGAACGATCCCGGCAGAACCTGCTGTCGGCGCCGCTACGATCACACCCATGGAAGCATTCACCTCCAGCACTGCCATTGCATAAGTGATGCCATCGCCCAATACGGTTCCGCAGATGCTCTTCCCCTGGTTTTGATGGAGTCTTAATCTCCTGGCTTCTCCACCGATCAAACCTCCTACGGACTTCACAGGCGTCTTTAACGGCGTCAGGGCCGACTGCCGCATGATCTCCCATACCTGCTGCATTCGGCTGCAGATCTGCTCCATGGAGGTCTCCCCCAGATCACATTCCCGCCGCTTCATCACATCCGAAATCCGCTGCCCCTGCTGTCCACAGAGCGCCAGCAGTTCTTCTGCATTCTTAAAATCAACCATGTTCTGCTTTCCTCCTGTTCCCCGTCACATTGACTACCGCCCGTCTGCCTCACAGGCAGGGGATTTATCTCTTCTGCACCAGCATAACATCCTGTATATTGGGATTCTCCAGAAGCTGCCCCGTGATATCCTCCGGCAGCCAGTCGTCCGATTCCACGATCGTGTACGCTTTCTCTCCCTTCGATTCCCGAAACAGGCGCATGAACGCAATATTAACGCCCCGGTCGCTCAGCGCTCTCGTGATATGCGCCGCCACGCCCGGCCTGTCCTTCTGTATGATAATAACGGCATTGTACTCCCCGGTGAACTCTACCTGTACCTGATTGATCCGCACGATTCTCACTTTGCCGCCGCCCAGAGATTCCCCGCGAACGCTCATCTGTGTGCCATGGTCATTGACCATCCGTATCTCTACCGTATTGGGATGTACATCCGTCTCCTTCTCGTCCGTGAGAAACCGGTACGCGATCCCGCGCTCTTCCGCAATCTTAAAAGAATCCCGGATCCGCACATCATCTGTCGTAAATCCCATGATCCCGCCTAAAAGCGCCCGGTCAGTACCATGTCCTCCATACGTTTTGGCAAAAGACCCATACAGGACAAATTCCACCTCACATAAGACCCCGCCAAACATCTTCTGCGCCAGATGGGCGATCGCGCAGGCACCCGCAGTATGGGAGCTGGAGGGCCCGACCATAGTCGGGCCAATGACATCAAACACACTGATAAATGACATGACTTGCCTCCTGCCGAAAAGCCCTCACGGTCAATTCGGAAATTTTTGTAGTATAAGTAGAGTATACCCTTTCAGGCGCATTCATTCAAATCATTTCGTCGTCTTCTGCCGCAGGAGGTCTGCCCTCACTGCTTACCGGATCCCCAGCTCCGTATCCGCCTCAGTCACATGGCTGTGTTTCTTGATATACGCCACGATCTCATCCAATTTCGTGAATGCCAGCCCTACATAGCTGTCTGCACATCCATAATACAATGCGATCTTACCGCTCTCGGAATCATGGATCGTTGCACAGGGGAAACATACATTCGGCACAAATCCTCTCTCTTCATACCACTCCTCCGGCGTCAGAAGGAAGTTTTCACACCTGTAGAGCACCTTGGAAGGTTGATCGATATCCAGGATGGCTCCGCCGATCGAGTACACAAAGCCATTGCATGTTCCGCTGACACCGTGATAGAACAGAAGCCATCCTTCACTTGTCTCAATCGGGGCTGCACCGCCGCCGATCTTGACGGACTCCCACCACTCGGCGCTCTTGCCCATCACATGTCTGTGTTTGCCCCAGTATACCATATCCGGGCTTTCGCTTAAGAAAATATCCCCAAAAGGAGTATGACCGGAATCCGATGGCCGGCTCAACAGCACGAAATTGCCATTGATCTTGCGCGGAAACAACACTGCATTTCTGTTAAAAGGAATAAAGGGATTCTCGATCCTCGTAAATGTCTTGAAATCCGTCGTTTTCGCCATACCGATGGACGCTCCGTAGAAGTCCTGGCACCAGATGATATAGTAGGTGTCTTCCACTTTCACAAGGCGGGGATCATAGGCATAAACCGGCATGAAATCGTTGCCCGCCTCATCCTTGAAGGGAATCTTCTCCTGCTCAAATTCCCAGTGGATCGCATCGTTACTGTGCCCCAGATAGATATAAGGAATCCCGTTCACCTGCTCTCCCCGAAACACCCCGATAAAGGCGTCCTCATAGGGCACGACAGCGCTGTTGAATATTCTTGCCACCCCGTCCACAGGGTTTCTGCCTATGATCGGATTCTCACGGTAACGCCAGATCGGCGCGCCTTTTAGTCCCTCCGGCCGCTCCTGCCACGGCACGTTCTTCACTGCTGGACTGATCATTCTTACTTCACTCATGTTTCTGTTCTCCTTTTCGCTTCCTGCTGTTCTTCCTATTTCTCTTCTTACTTCTATCTCATCCTGTTCCCCGCCGCTTCTACTCCATCGCCGCCAGGAACTCCAGATTCTTTCGGATCAGTTCACACCGTTTCGCCACGCACTCTACCGAACGGAGCGGATCCGAAGGCGTGTTGAACACATAATCGATCAACTTATCGATCGTCGTGGTCGCCACATGCATTCTCGTATCGCTGGAAGCATAGTAGAGATAGACATTCCCATTCTCCCGCGCAATGGCGCCGTTCGTAAATACCACATTGGACACATCGCCCACACGTTCCGCCTCCCTCGGTCCGATCAGCATACCGGACGGCTCCGCGATCACCTCAGATGGATCGTCCAGCGCAGTCGCAAACGCATAGATCACATACCGCAGGCCTGCCGCCGTATTCCTCACACCATGGGCGATATGGATCCATCCCCTGTCCGTCTTGATCGGCACTGCGCCGGCGCCGTTCTTCGCCTCTGTGATCGTGTGATATTTCCGCAGGGAAGTCATTTTCTCCTCATCGATCACTGCGTGGGTGATATCATCACACAGTCCAAAACCGATACCGCCTCCGGAACCTGTATCGATGAAATCATCCATCGGCCGGGTATAGAAAGCATACTTTCCGTCTACGAATTCCGGATGCAGTACAACATTGCGCTGCTGGGGCGAACGAAGCGTCGTCAGATTGTCTAACCGCTCCCAATTCCTTAAATCCTTCGTTCTCACGATTCCTGCCGCCGCCACCGCCGCAGACAAGTCGCTTACTGTCTTATCCTTGCTCTCAGAGCAGAATACTCCATAGATATAACCGTCTTCATGCTTCGTCAGGCGCATGTCATAGACATTCGTCTCCTCCGGGCAAGTATCCGGCAGCAAGATCGGATAATCCCAAAACTTGAAACCGTCGATCCCGTTATCACTCTCCGCCACCCCGAAGAAAGATTTCCTGTCATTCCCCTCGATGCGGGCCACCAGATAAAACTTGCCGTCAAGCTCGATCGCCCCGGAATTCATGACCGCATTCACGCCGAGACGCTCCATAAAATACGGATTTGTCTCCGGATTCAGATCATATTTCCAAGTCAGCGGAATATGTTCTCTTGTCAAAACCGGATACACGTATCGATCGTAAATTCCATTATAGCTGTCGGCCTTTTCATTCTTGCGCTCGATTAATCTGTTATACTTCTCCAGTTCTACATAATAATTTCTGTGCAGCATTTTTCCTCCTCTCCCCAGGCACGCACTACAGGCGTTTCCGCCTGATCGCCTCAAGGCACATCCTTCCATTGTGATAAGGGCACTTCCAAGGTTCTACAATCGGTTTCCCGCTCACGTCTTCTCCTCTCTGGTCCACTTCCCAGAACCATTCCGAACCTGCCCTTTTGTCTATCAGATATTCTTTGATAAATTTCCACTCTGCTCTGGCCGCATCCAGATATTCCGTATGCTCCGGCGCCAGTTCATAGCCGTTTAAGAAGCCCACGACCGCTTCCGCCTGGACCCACCAGACTCTCGTCTCGTCCACAATCCCTTTCTCACACTCATTGGCCAGTGAATGTCCGTCGAAAGCCGACTCATACACCTGCCTGGTCAGATCCAGTATAACAGGCAGCATCTTCGCTTCATATTCTTTGTCTCCCAGCACCTCCGTTCCTCTGCGGATCAGCCATGCCGTCTCAATATCATGTCCATAAGAATGCAGATCAAGAATGGAGCGCATTTCCCTGTCGAAAAATACCTCCTGCCTGTGCAGCTCAGGATGATAAACCTTATCGGCTATCGTATCAAGAATCCATCGCAGACGTTCTTTCACCTGTCTGTCGCCGCTCACCCGGTATAATTCCGTGTAGGCTTCGAAGACATGCAGCAGCGTGTTCATCGTCTTCTGGGCGATCACGCCATTCTCGGACAACTTATCATTCTCGATCTCCCGGAACGCTCTGTCGAAAGCCTCTTTATACCCGACCTCGTCCATACATCTCTCCTCTATGATATGAAACAACTCAAATGCAGCCGCAAGCGCCTCCTGGTCGCCGGACGCATCATAATAGGATGACAAGGCATAGATCGAAAATGCCTGGTTGTAGGTATGCTTCGTCGTATCCTCCGGTCTTCCATCATAAGTGACAGACCAGTACACGCCGCCCTGCTCCTTGTCCACGCAATATTTCTGCATGAACTCATAGCCGTGCCGTGCCTCCTCCAACAGGCATTCCTCTCCAAGCTCCTTATAAGCATTGGCAAAAAACCACGTGATACGGCTGTTTAGAATACAGCCCTTCACCGCCCTTGGGTCCACCCGAAGCGCATGATCCACATATCCATAGTAACCGCCCCACTCCTCGTCCCGCAGCCCTTTCCAAAAAGGAATGATACAGTCTGTGAGATGATTTCTGATCTCCTCTGTTGTTGTCACACTCTCCCTCCTTTCTCTGTAAAGGTTTAATTTAATCATTTTTAACTTTAATTTAAGTATACATTGGTTTGTTTTTTAATCAATACTTAATTTTTGTTTTTCCTGATTTTCTGCTATTTACACAATTTTTCAGGCTATTCTTTGTGACTATTTTTCAAAAGACAAAAAGGCCGTAAGATCAGATTTTCTCCAATCTTACGGCCTCTTACTCTTTCAAAAAGCGTACCCGCACTAATTTTGCGACGCAAACTGCGCCATATACAGTCTGTAGTAGGCTCCTTTCTTTTCCATCAGCTCCTGTGCATTGCCTTCCTCTATGATCCTGCCGTCATCCACCACAAAAATCCTGTCGGCTTTCTGGATCGTGGACAATCTGTGCGCAATCACGAAAGAAGTCCTACCGGCTAACAGATGCTCGATCCCATTCTGGACCAGGATCTCCGTCTTCGTATCGATGCTGGAAGTCGCCTCATCCAGGATCAGGATCTTCGGATCTGAGACCATCGTTCTCGCAAAGGCAAGAAGCTGCTTCTGCCCGATTGACAGACCGCCGCCGCGCTCCGATAACTGCGTATCATATCCTTTATCCAGACGCATGATAAAGTCATGGGCATTGACTGCTTTGGCCGCCGCCACGATCTCTTCCTGCGTGGCATCCAGCTTTCCATAACGGATGTTATCACTGATCGTGCCTGAGAACAGGAAATTATCCTGTGTCATGATCCCCATCTGCTGGCGCAGACTCTCGATCGAGACTTTCTTCACGTCATAGCCGTCCACCGACACAGTCCCCTGCTGCACATCATAAAACCGGCTGATCAGATTGACGATGGTAGATTTCCCGGCGCCGGTAGGCCCCACTAACGCGATCGTCTCTCCCGGACGAATCTTGAAATTGACGTCGTCCAGCACTTTCACCTTGTCGTCATAAGAGAACGTCACATGTTCAAACGTCACTTCTCCCCGGATCGGCGGCATCTGTGTCACGCCGGCATCATCCGCGATCGCCGGCGGCGTATCCAGGATCTCAAAGATCCTCTCCGCACCTGCAATGTTGGTCACAAGCTGATTATAGAAATTGCTGATATTCTGGATCGGCTGCCAGAACATCGTAAGATACGTGCCGAAAGCAATGAACGTGCCCAGAGACACCTGCTCCACCCCCAACACCACGATCCCTGTGAAGTACAGCAGGATACATCCCATTGCCCAGGAAAAATCGATCACCGATCCAAACGCGTCACTCATCCGTACTGCGTGGACGAAGGACTGCCGGTGTTCCTCAAGCAGCGTATTAAAAGTCTTCTCCGTCTCCCCCTGCGCATGAAAGCTCTGGATGATCCGCATACCCGCCATATCCTCATGGATAAATGCATTCAGATTCGCTGATTTCTTCCGAAATGTCTGCCAGCGCGGATGGGCCTTTACCTGAATATAGACCATGCCTGCGGCCATAAAGGGAATCGTCAGCATCGACGCAAACGCCAGCTTCGGATTCTTCCACACCATGATTACTACCACCGCAATGACCGTCAGGCCATCCGGGATCAGCGTCGTCACACAGTTTGACAGCACATCCTTCAGGGAATTGATATCCCCAATGATACGGGACAGGATCTTTCCCGTCGGCCTGCTGTCAAAAAAGCCAAAATCAAGTTTCTGAATATGCGTGTACAGCTCCTGTCTGATCGTCAGCAGAATCTGGTTACACACCTTCGCCATAATATACATCCGCAGCTTCACCGTAACGACCAAAAACAGGTTGATCACAAGTGCCACAGCCAACAGCCTGGACAGACCGCTTAAGTCCTTGACCGAAATATGATCGTCGATCGCTGACTCCATGATCAACGGATTGACCAGACTCACCGCCACACCATATCCCATGATAATCAGGACCAGAATAATCTGCCACTTATAATCGAGCAGATACCGAAACAGCCTGGCCAGTGTCTGCACCTTACTGCGCTCTATGGTAAGTTCATCGTCTTTATAAGAATTGACTGCCATTTCTCCCCTCCATTCGAAAGTTGTTCCACTTCCTTCTTCTGTCTCTAAAGTCTCTGCCGGACGAAACGCCTACACAGCCATCTCCTCCAGCTCTCCGTACTGGGATTCATAAGTCTCATAGTAAAGCCCCTTCTTTGCAAGCAGCTGTTCATGCGTTCCCCGCTCCGCAATGGCGCCGTTCTCCAGTACAATAATCTCATCCGCATGACGCACAGCGCTGATCCTGTGGGCAATGATAATCTTCGTCGTATTCTCCAGCTCCTTTAGCGTCTGCTGGATCAACTGCTCCGTCTCCATGTCCAACGCCGATGTGGAATCATCCAGCACAAGGATCGGATCTTTCTTGGCCAGCGCGCGTGCAATGCTGATCCGCTGCTTCTGTCCGCCGGAAAGGCCCACGCCCCGCTCACCGATCACCGTATCGTAAGTGTCCTCCATCCGTTCAATGAAACCACTGGCCTGTGCCTGTGTGGAGGCTCTTCTGACTGTCCTGAAATCTATGTATTCTTTCTTTCCCAGCTTGATATTGTCATTGATCGTGTCGGAGAAGAGGAACACATCTTGCATTACATAGCTGACACTGGTGCGAAGCTGTTCCAAAGACAATTCTCTGATATTCACATCATCCAGATAAATATTTCCCTCGGTAGCGTCATACATCCGCTGTAACAGCTGCACAATCGAGGTCTTACCGGCTCCGGTAGCGCCCATGATTCCCAGCGTCTTGCCGGCTTCCACCGTGAAGGAAATATCATGGAGGATCTCATACAGATCCGCTTTATGGAAAGAAACATGGTCAAAACACACTTTCCCGGCTACCTGCTCCATCTTGACCGGATCAGTCGTCTCCACGATACTCGGCTTTTCCTCGTAGATCTTTCGCACTTTCTTGTTGGACGCCACTGCCGCCGAGATGCTGTTGGTCAGCCAGCCCAGCATTTCCATCGGCCATACGATATTCGTAGAGTACTCTACAAAAGCAGTCATCTGTCCTAATGTCATCTCTCCCTGGATAACAAATCCGCCGCCAACCAATATAGTCAATATAGGAAGTATCTTACTGACAACACTGAAGAAAGGATAATACCGCACAAACACTTTCGACTGCTGCATATTCAACTCATAGTACCGCTTATTGTGGGAAAGGAATTTGCCGATCTCAAATTTCTCTCTGGCAAACGCTTTCACCGTCCGCACACCGGCCAGATTCTCTTCCGCCACCGTATTGAGAACTGCGTTCTCCTCACTGATCTCCTCGTATACCTGCCCCAGCTTGCGCTCCATGAGTACCGCAACCGTGCCGCACAACAGCATTGCCACGGTGGGAAGAAGCGCCAGCTTCCAGTTGATCAGATACATGGAAGCTAAGATAATCGATGTATGGTAGATCACTTCGATCAACAGCATTCCCACATAGCCGATCGCATCCCAGATCCTGTCTATATCTTCCTTGACACGTGCCATCAGCTCACCGGTATTCGTTCTGTCAAAGAAATCAGCGCTCAGCCCCTGTATATGACGGAACAAGTCTCTTCTCATGTCTCCTGAGATCCTGATGCCATTCTTATCGAAAGTGTATTCCTTCGCGTACTGGAAGATACATCTTCCGATACCGACTCCCAAAAACCCAAGCAGCAGGTATTTCAGTTCTCCGATCTGACCCCCGACGATAACGTCGTCCACTACCAGCGCCATCAGACGCGGTCCCATCATATCCAGTGTTACCGCGATCAGAAGTGACGCGATCGCTGCCAGATAGGAAAATTTATAGTCCCATATGTAACTCGATATCTTTTTCATGATCTTCTCTTCCTCCCCTGTTTCCTTCCTGGTGCCAAAATCCAGCCGTCTCCAGTTCCCGCAAAAGCAAATCTGCTATGCGAATCAACTTCCCTACAGCACAAAAAAAGCTGTGGTGAAATTACCACAGCCTGCATCCGTCATACCGATCTAATCCAGCCGGTCCCTTATTTCCTAAGGCCAGCCGTCACGTTTCACACAGAAGTTTCCTCTTCCTGTCGTCTGCGGAGGTAATTTCCCATACTCTATGATTTACTTTTCTGCCTGTACTCATGATTGTTCTGGATTTATTACTATGTAACATAATGATTACCTCCTTCTTCTAAATTTATCTTACTTTCTGCTCATCCTCTAAGCGCTTGCTGTTATCTTAATACAGCCCGTTGCGCTTGTCAATGAATTTTTATCTTTTTTCTGCATCCGCAGATACAATATTGATATAGTCGATTGCCAGCGGCTGCAATACAAACCCGTCCGCCCAATTTCTGCAGGCGTGCATGCTGCTCCCAAGTTCTTTCATGCCGTCAGCAAGATCGCTCTCTTCTTCGATCAGCTTATCTAACTGTGACTTGAGCGCCGTCATCACCTTCGTTCCTCCGGAATGTCTGCCTGTCAGTTCCTGCACTCTGCCGGCTGTTCTCTCAAGCTGCCCGCTCACCTTTGTCAACTCCTCCCGCAGACTTCGCAATTGCTTTTCCCTGCCGGCCTCATCCATACCGCCTGCCCTGTCCATACGGCTGCAGACGCTGTTGATCTGCCTCAGGCAGCCATAAACCTCGCTTACGACATCCGCCCGGTCTCCCAATACCACCTCCATACGAAGCGTATGATGCCCTTTTTTTAAGAAGAATACGTAGGGAGTTCCTGCTTCATCAGAAAGCATTTCCTTCCTCCAGCTTCTCCCATAGGGGAAACAGTACCCTTCCATCTCCGCAAACGGCACCATACCATCGATCATGATCTTCCTGTAGACGCCATTTTTCACATAATTCTGGCAGTCGCAGAGCGCCAGATGGTAATACCCGGCTTCCTCCACATCAAATTCCCATTCAGCCCACTGTCCCGCCTCTTCCCAGGATTCGCCGCTTATCACATTCCCCTTTTTCGCACCCTGCACCCTTGTCCTGATCATTCCCGTCTCTTGAGACGTCTGCTCCTGCATCGGATACAGCATCTGTGAAGATGCCCGCTTCATATGCTCTGCTTCAATATGGATCGGATGGCTGCCAGCCGCCCTGATCCCCACTGCATCCCAGAACGCTTTCACTTCGTCATAAGCCTGCGCCGGCTTTTCATTTCTCAAAATCACCTGATGGATCAGCATTGGCTCCGCCAATGACACGATCGAGATTGTATGCTCTCCTTCCGTCAGATGCACGGACAGACTGTCACAGGCTGTGTTTACAATCCATGCCGGCTTCTGGGTCATCTCAGAATGCCCGTCGGCTTCCCGCTCCTTCTGTCCCTTCTCTTCCGGCTCTGTCCATCCATCGGCAGACCAGATACGATCATATTCCACCCGCCCAAGTTCTCTGTAAGGCTGCTTTCCGTCAATCAGGATGCTGCGCAGAATCTTTCCGCCTGATCCTTCCAGTGGATAATATTCCAGCGCCAGATCATAGAATCCTTCTTCTTCGACCTCCACGGCAAACAGAATACTTGTGTGACTGCCTGTATAGACACTGCTTCCGCTCTTTCCTGCATAATCGGTGTAAAGAACAGGCGCTGTCTCCACACCGTTCTCCTCATACCCCACACAGGCCTGCGCACCCACTCTGATCTCAGCCTCCGGATATCGCGCTTCAAAAGCGGCTGCATATTCCCGATGATCCGGAAGAGAATCATCTTCCTCAAGCCACTCCATCTTAAGGTCCGCATTCGTCTGCGCGAGAGACGCCATTTCTGAAGAAGAAAGGCCTTTCATGATCAAACCGGCAAGCAGGCCTGCTACCAGGATTCTTTTCCCCTTACAGGCGCACAACGCTGGCCGTTGTCTTACTGCTCCTGGTAACGTCTGCTCAAGCAGTGCGCCGCATCCTCCGGCTCCATACTGTGCCGCGACCACCGTTCCCAGTTCCGTTCTTGCTCTCCAATTCTTCATCCGACCATTCTCCTGTCCCATACGATACACTCCTAAAATGGTGTCCCACTCGTTGCATGCAATAATTTTAAAGTTTACTTTAATTCTTAATTCGAAAATTTTAGCTTACTTATTTGATTAAATTATATTTCTTTTAGCCTAATTTTGCAATATTTTAACTTAAATTATTGTTTTTTTGGTACAAAGTCATGATTATCAGATGTAATTTTTGTGTATTTTATCCATAAGCAAGTTTTTTATTAAGTTAATTTTTACTTAAAAATCCCCCTTTTGGACAAAATAAAAGACTGTCCTCTTTCAAACAGCCTTCCGTCTTACCTCTCCGATTTGATCCTTTCGATCATTATGGTCAAATTCTCTCTACACTGCTTTTCAGCACCATATGTCCCTCCACCGTATGGATGCATGGTACATGTGCGTCTCCTGACTGAAGCCTTTTCAGCAGGACATCCACGGCACACTGCGCCATCTTGCCCAGATCTACCTCATAGGTCGTGATCTCTACGTCACAGATGCCAGGATAGATAAAGTTATCATATCCTACCACCGACACATCCTTCGGCACCAGGTAGCCGCTCTCCTTCAACTTATTGATGACCCTGCCTGCCGTCAGATCACAGTTGCAGACAAACGCCGTCGGCATATCCTCCGGAAGTTTCAGAAGATTAATCTCATCAATATAGCCGCTGGAAACGTCCCTGTCATCGATCACCCACTCCTCCGGAACCGTTTTCCCATGTTCCATCATGGATTTCAGATAGCCCAGGTAACGGTCCGTAATCGAACTGGTCGCCAGAAGCGTTCCCACATAGGCAATCTTCTCATGCCCCATCCGGAACAGATAATTCGTCAACTGGTAGGCGCCATAGAAACTATCCGAGACTACGGCATCCACATCCTGCCTCTCGTCTGTAAAATCCATATAAACGGTAGGTATATTCGCCTGGCTCTTCAGATAAGACAGAAACGGATCCGGCATCTTCCCCAGAATGATCACCCCGTCAACCTTTCTCTCCTTCAGGAGACGCGGCAGAATAAATTCTCCTTCCTGCTGTCTTTCGATTACCTCCATCATGGTAAAGCAACCCATATCCATTGCTTTCGTGGCAACCTTCTGGTACATCTGCAGATAAAAGGAATCATACTTATCAATATAGCTCTCCTCGACCAAAAGTCCTATGTTATAGCTTCGACCTGTTTCCTCTCTCCGCTCTCTGACCGGCTGTACATATCCAAGCTCGTCCGCCAGTCGTTTGATCTTATCCCGCATCTGATCGCTGACACCCTTCTGCCCCGCCAGTGCCTTCGATACTGTCACCGTACTGACCCCGGCTCTCAACGCAATATCTGCCAATTTAACCGCCTTTGCCATTCCCGTTCCTCCATATATTCCCTGAACTCTATGCCTTATTATACACAAAAAAACTGCTTAAACAAATCACCAGAACAAACAAAAAAACTGACTAAATTTTATGAAACTTAGTCAGTCGATTCCTTTTCTTCCGTATCCAGCCCTATTCTCCAAGGTATGCTTTCTTGACCGCATCATTGTGCATCAACTCCCCGGCATCTCCTTCCAGTGAGATCAGTCCAGTCTCCAGCACATAAGCCCGGTCTGCGATCGCCAGTGCTTTCTTCGCGTTCTGCTCCACCAAAAGCACCGTCGTACCCGACTGGCTAACCCGCTTGATGATGTCAAAGATCTCGTTGACAAAGATCGGAGACAGACCCATAGACGGTTCATCCATGAGAATGATACTCGGCTGGCTCATCAACGCCCGCCCCATCGCTAACATCTGCTGCTCGCCGCCGCTCAAGGTTCCTGCCATCTGTGTCTTACGCTCTTCCAGACGCGGAAAGCGCTCATATACCATATGCAGGTTTTCTCTGATCTCGTTTTTGTCTCTCCGCGTATAGGCGCCCATCATCAGATTATCATAGACTGACAACTGTGCAAACACACGCCTTCCTTCCGGCACATGGGCCATACCCATCGGCACAATCTTATAGCCCGGCGTCTTCGTGATATCTTTTCCCTCAAAGATAATACTTCCGCTCGTAGGCCTGATCAGACCTGTGACTGTATGCAGAATCGTCGTCTTGCCGGCACCGTTCGCCCCGATCAGCGCGATGACTTCCCCCTGTTCTACCTCGAAACTGATTCCCTTGATCGCCTCTATCACACCATAATGAACATGGAGATCCTTCACTTCCAACATCGCCATACCATTTTCCTCCTGCTATGTCTTATTCCCCTAAATAGGCCGTAATGACCTCCGGATCATTCAGTACTTTCTGGGTTTCTCCCTGTGCCAGCACTTCCCCGAAGTTCAACACCGTCAGTTTCTCACAGATGCCGGCTACCAGTTTCATATCATGCTCGATGAGCAGGATCGTCATATCGAAACGGTCTCTCACAAAGCGGATCGTGTCCATCAGTTCTTTCGTCTCGTTAGGATTCATGCCTGCCGCCGGTTCATCCAGCAGCAGAAGTTTCGGTTCCGTCGCCATAGCCCTGGCAATCTCTAACTTTCTCTGCTGCCCATATGGTAGATTTTCCGCCTGGTACTCCGCATAGGCTTCTAAGCCAAACACTTCCAGAAGTTCCATCGCTTTCGCGTTCATTTCCTTTTCCACCTTATGATAGCGGGGCAGACGAAGGATCCCCTCGAAGGTGGAATAGGGATAGTGGTTATGCAGTCCAACTTTCACGTTATCGATCACCGGCATGTCCCCAAACAATCGTATATTCTGGAACGTCCTGGCGATTCCCGCCTTACAGATCTCAGTCGTCTTCTTCCCGGTCAGGTTCACGCCGTCTAACAGAATCGCACCTTCATCCGGCTGGTATACCCCTGTCAGAAGATTGAACACCGTCGTCTTGCCGGCGCCATTGGGCCCGATCAAGCCGTATAACTCTCCCTTCTCCACAGAAATATCAAATGCATTCACCGCCCGCAGACCGCCAAAGGAGATTCCCAGATTTTTCGTCTCTAACAATGCCATGTCTTATACCTCCTCTTTTGCTTTCCTGCCAAACGAAATCTTCTGTTTCAGTCGTTTTCTGAATAAAATTGCATTGGGGCCCCAGTTGAAGATCATCATAACAATCAGAACAATGGAATAGATCAACATGCGGTAATCGCTCAGACCACGCAGAACTTCCGGTAACAGCGTCAGCAAAACCGCAGCGATAATCGATCCACGGATATTCCCGATACCGCCCAGCACCACGAATACAAGGATCATAATAGACATATTGTAGCCAAAATTCTTCGGCAGCGCATTCAGGGTGGAAAGATTATGCGCATAGAGCACGCCCGCCACGCCTGCTAACGACGCCGACACCGTAAAGGCAATCAGCTTGTACTTCGTCACATTGATTCCCACCGATTCCGCGGCGATCCGATTATCCCGGATGGACATGACTGCGCGGCCTGTCCTGGAATGGATGAAGTTAAGTACGATAAACAAGGTAACCAGGATCAAGACCACTCCAACCGTAAAGTTGGAATCATTGGGCGTTCCCGTGACGCCCTGTGCTCCCTTGATCAGCATCAAACCATCCTCCTCCATATGAAGAGACAACGCATCCTTCATGGAGAAATGAAGTCCCTTGCTGTCTACCCCCAAATATAACACATTGATGATGTTCTTGATGATCTCTCCAAACGCCAGTGTAACGATCGCCAGATAGTCGCCGCGCAGCCGAAGCACCGGTATGCCTACCAGAAAGCCCACAACCGCCGCGGCAGCCGCACCGATCAGCAGTGCCAGGAAAAACCGTACCCCGCCCGGCAGCGCTTCCTTAAACGCCAGTGAAAAGACAGCGCTCGCAAAGGCACCCACACACATAAATCCTGCGTGTCCCAGACTTAATTCTCCCAGAATGCCCACCGTCAGATTTAAAGCGACCGCCACAATCACATAAGTACAGAAAGGAACCAACAGTCCCTGAACCAAACTGGATACATGTCCGGTCGATACCAGAACCTGCACCACAATATATGTGAGGATTACCATCGCATAGGTAATCAGATCATTCTTCGTCGTTTTACTGATTCTTGATTTGTTTACTTTCATTTCCATTCGTGTGCCCTTCCTTTGCTCCGGCCAGGCCAAAGCCTGTCAGCCGCCTGCTCTCCTTTGCCTCTTATGCTTCAGACCTTCTCCAGGATCTTCCTGCCGAGAAGTCCGGTCGGTTTCACGAGAAGCACAATGATCAGAATACTGAACACAATCGCATCCGCAAGCTGGGAAGAAATATAGGCTTTGCTCAGATTCTCGATAACACCTAATAAAATGCCGCCAATAAAGGCGCCAGGGATAGAACCAATTCCGCCGAATACCGCCGCCACAAAAGCCTTGATGCCCGGCATGGAACCCGTATAGGGCGTAAGGGACGGATAGGCCGAACACAGAAGCACGCCCGCCACTGCCGCCAGCGAAGAACCTATGGCAAAAGTCACCGCAATCGTGCCATTCACATTGATTCCCATAAGCTGCGCCGCTCCCTGATCCTCCGACACCGCCGTCATGGCGCGTCCGATCTTCGTCTTCTTGACGAAAAGGGTAAGGCCCACCATGATAATGATACTGACGATGACTGTCACGATCGTCACACTCTTAATAATAAGCTGTCCTTCAAACAATTCCAGATTTGGCAGCGTTACCACATTGGAAAACGCTTTCGTGTCCGAACCAAATACCAGCAGCGCCACATTCTGCAGCAGATAACTCACACCGATCGCCGTAATCAGTACCGCCAGTGGAGAAGCGCCCCGAAGGGGTCTGTAAGCCACACGCTCAATCGTTACCCCCAGCACAGTACACACAGCCATGGAAATCACGATCGCCGCCAGCGGAGGAATCCCCATACCGCTCGCTGTCACAAACACCACATATCCACCGATCATAATGACGTCGCCATGGGCGAAATTCAGCATCTTGGCAATCCCATACACCATCGTATAACCAAGCGCAATCAATGCATATACACTTCCTAAACTAATTCCGTTGATCAAATGGGCCACAAAACTCATACTCACACCTCAGTTTTCCTCATCACACCGCTGTTATCTCACTGTCAAATGACACAGGCCAGGTTATGGAAATGCACTAAGACACCCCATAAAGCCGTCTTAGTGCAGCCCACAAAACCTTTTTAAAAACTTAACCTGTTCCGCTCACTTCACAGGGAGAATGCATGCTTTTCGCATTCTCCCGAACATGGTCTAGTTGTTCTTAGGCTGCGTTCTTCGCAGCCTTAGCACAACTCCATGTTCTCTACATAGCCGTATACACGCCGTCCTTGATCACAACTGCCTTAGGCGCTTTCGTAGGCTCGCCGGAAGCATCCCATGTGATGCCGTCGCCTGTCAGGCCGTCTACTGTGATCTCAGTCATCGCTGTCTTCATTGCCTCACAGATTTCTTCGTTAGACATATCTGCTGTGATACCAGCCTTCTCTGCTGCCGCCTTGATGGTATAGATCGCATCATAACCGTCTGCTGCAAACTGGTTCGGTGTCTCATTGAATTTCTCTTTATAGGTTGTAACGAAATTCACTGTCAAGTCGTCTGTCGCATCCGCTGCAAAAGGAGTTAGCAGCATAACGCCTTCCGCCAGAGAAGCATCAAAGTTCTTTACGCCTAAGATACCATCCAGACCGTCACATCCGAAAAAGGTTACGTCAAAGCCCATATCAGATGCCTGCTTCAGGATCAAAGCCGCTTCGCTGTAATAGATCGGAAGGAATACAAGCTCTGCGCCTGCGTCCTTCGCCTGCTGCAACTGTACAGAAAAGTCTGTCTTGTTATCTGCCGTAAAGGCGCCGGTTGCCACCACTTCAAAAGACTGTCCCTCTGATTCCTGCATGAATTTCTCATAAATACCGGAAGAATATACGTCAGAGCTGTCATAGATGATTGCGATCTTGGAAGCAAGTCCATGCTCGCCGATATACTGTGCAGACGCCGCACCCTGGTTAGGGTCAGAGAAACATACGCGGAAAGCGTTGTCATTCTTTACACAGTCAACTGCAGAGCCGGAAGGGGTTAACTGGAAAATATTATCCTGTGCTGTCTTATCCGACACCGCGATAGAACATGCGCTTGTCACCGCACCATCGATCACCTGTACGCCCCAGTCTTTCAATGTATTGTATGCATTGACAGATTTCTCTGCATCACACTCATCGTCCTGGAAATTTAACTCTACGGTCATACCGTTGATCCCGCCGGCCGCATTGATCTCATCCACTGCGATCTGGGAACCGTTCATCGTAGCAATACCGTACACTGCAGCACTGCCGGTCAGCGGTCCAACCCCGCCGATCTTAAAAGTACCGCCGGCGCTGTCGCCTGTCGTCTCCTGCGCTGCCGCATCGTCTGCCGGCTCTGCTTCTGCTGTCTCGTCAGCCGCTGTTGTCTCCTCGGTTGCTTCCGTCGTCTCTTCTGCCGCTCCTTCAGCGCTGCCTGCATCCGTGCCTGCGGAACCGCCGCAGCCTGTCAGCAGAGACGCTGTCATAACGCCAGCGAGTACAAGACTCAACATTCTTTTCTTCATAATCCTCTCCTCCTGTTTCTTTTCTCCTCATTTTGCCGGTCTGCGCCTCTTTGTCCGCCGGTCTGCTTCCCCTGACGACACCTCTTAAACAGGCGGCCACAAGAACCAGGAACGAAAGACAAGCTGCCACATACCGAAACCGTTTCAAGCGCCTTTCCACATCGCCACGTATCCGCCCTCTGCCAATCAGTCAGTCGGCGCTGCCATCCTGACGGGTCAACACGTCTCTGTCAAAAAAAGGGACTTCTACATAATAATAAGAAGTCCCACCCTTGAAACTTAGAAAAATAATAGTTAAATTCTACAAATTTGTCAATAGCTTTTTGTGAATTTATTACTTCTCCATCTTCCAGAAAGATGCACTGTAAGGTGGAAGCTCGCTGCCGCCGCCAAAATCATGGTCCTTGCCGGTGATCAGATCCACCGCCATGCCGCATCCTGCATCAAAATGCGCCGTATAGGGTTCACTGTCCGCATTGATGGCCACCAGCACTCTCTCCCCGGCTGCCTTACGCTCGAAGATGCACTGCTTGTTGGTCAGGACAACCGAACGGAAATCACCGTAATTAAGCGCCTCAGATCCTTTCTTTGCTTCACTTAAAGCACTGATCCACTCGCACAAATCATTCCATTGCGGTTCTTCGAAACAGGCTCGCAGAGCCGGATCTCCTTCACTCTTATGCGCTTTCGCCCCCCATTCACTGCCGTAATACACACAGGGAATCCCAGGCATGCCGAAACACAGCGCATAAATCAACGGCAGATGCTTCTCATCTGTCAGATTGCTGGCGATCCTTGTCACGTCATGGTTATCCACAAAAGACAACATATGCTTTCCCTTATACAATGTCCAGTTTTCCGGACCAAACTGCCGCAGCAGAGAATGATTGATTTCAAACATGTTCATGCTGTTGAAACTGGAGAACAGACCCTTATAGCACTCATAGTTTGTTGCCGAGTGCAGCATCTGGTCATTGACCATCTGATTGTAATCCCCGTGCAGCATCTCGCCCAACAGATAGAACTCCGGTTTCAGACTGTCCGTGAATGCTCTCAGTCTCCGGACGAAATCATGATCCAGACAATATGCTACGTCAAGCCGCAGACCGTCGATGTCAAACTCGTCCACCCAGCCTTTCACACTGTCAAGGATATGACCTATCACATCTTCATGGCGCAGATTGATCTTGACAAGATCATAGTTGCCCTCCCAGCCCTCATACCACAGACCGTCGTTATAATGGGAATTACCGCCCAGATTGATATTGAACCAGCTCAGATAGGGGGAATTCTCGCGATTCTTAAGCACATCCTGAAATGCCCAGAACCCTCTTCCTACATGATTGAAGACACCGTCCAGCACCACCTTAATTCCATTGTCATGAAGATTCCGGCATACTTCCTTAAAGTCCTCGTTGGTGCCAAGCCTGCAGTCGATCGTATGGTAATCTCTTGTATTGTATCCATGGGTATCCGACTCAAAGACCGGTGAGAAGTAAACCGCATTGATCCCTAACTTCTTCATATGAGGAATCCAATCATTCACCTTCAAGATCCGATGCTCTAACTTACCGTCATTCTCAAACGGCGCACCGCAGAATCCCAACGGATAAATCTGATAAAAAACACTTTCATAAGCCCACATAGCTTTTTCCTATTCCTTTCTTGTTCCCCTATTATTATCCCCTCTACATCATCATCATAGCGCCAGCATCTTCCTACCTGCGATCCTGGCCTTGACCACGTCCTATTCTATCATATCTCCCCTGTTTTTGCAAAATTTCTCTCTGACATCATCTGAAAGCTTTTTGACTAAAACAGTCTATTTTGTGGTGAACCAAAATACGTTTATCGACTTTTCCACATCCTTTCGGCTATTTTTTTTTCAAATCCATCCCAAATTGTCAAAGAAATCCCCAATTTCCACAAAGTTATCCACATTGACGCTGATGTCATTTACTGCTGACTCTTATTCCTTTTTGTCAAAAAAAGAATGTCATTTTCGTTTTTTTCTATCATTTTTTGTTTTATCACCCTCCTTTTTGACAAAAACAGGGATGAAAAATGTCAATAAATATTGTATAATGTCCAGGCAGGAGTCAATACATTTTGTGTTTTGACTCTATAAGTCAATTCATGCTGGCTTCTGGCTGCTGCCAAGCCATCCATGGCAGCTTTTGCAGCGTCGAAAGCAACCTTGACAGACTTTACAGAACAGAAGAAAGGAAAAGAAATCAATATGCAGCCAATATTAGGTTCACATGTAGGAATGAGCGGTAAGGATATGATGCTGGGATCCGTGAAGGAGGCGGTCTCCTATGATGCGGACACCTTTATGTTATACACAGGAGCGCCGCAGAACACCCGGCGCAAAGAAATCTCGGCGCTGAACATAGCGCCTGCATGGGAAAGTATGCGCGCCGCCGGCATGGAAAGTTTCGTCGTCCATGCGCCATATATTATCAATCTTGCCAACACCGTTAACCCTTCCACCTTTACGATCGCCGTGGAATTCCTCGCTCTGGAGATTGAACGCACAATTGCGATGGGCTCCCATGTTCTGATCCTGCACCCCGGCTCTCATGTTGGCGCCGGTGTGGAAGCCGGAATCGACCGGATCGCACAGGGACTCAATGAAGTGCTGGCGCAAGACCAGGACTGCGTGATCGCACTGGAAACCATGGCGGGAAAAGGTTCCGAGATCGGACGAAGTTTTGAAGAACTGGCGGCCATCTTTGACAAGGTAGCTCTAAGCGATAAGCTGCGCGTCTGTATGGATACCTGCCATCTGCATGACGCCGGATATGATATCGTTCATGATTTTGACGGTGTAATTGACCAATTCGATCAACTAATCGGAAAGGAGCAGATCGCCCTTTTCCATATCAATGACAGTAAGAACGAGCGCGGCGCAGGCAAAGACCGTCATGCCAATATAGGGGACGGTTTCATCGGAACAGACGCACTGCTGTCTATTGTCCATCACCCGTATTTCCTGCATCTGCCTAAGATTCTGGAGACTCCCTATATTCCTTCGTTGACTGATCCGGACAAGAAAGTGGCGCCTTACAAAGAAGAAATCGCGCTTCTGCGAAAATCTTCCTGAACACCACACCCATGCCTGCGCCCGATACATACATTGTCTGTCTGACAACCGCTGCTATGTCTGTCTAGCCATAGCAGCGGCTTACGGTTCCGAGCGTTCCACGGACAGCTTTTCCCATCCTCCTACAGCCATTCATCCCAGAACCGTTCCACTTTATGACCAATTTGGTCAACTGTAACGACCTCGTAATCACGCCATTCCCGCGGGAAAAGTCTCTGATAGGCAGGCGTCAGAAACCTGTCGTCTAACAAGGATACAATCCCGAAATCATCCACAGTGCGGATCACTCTTCCCGCCGCTTGCAGTACTTTATTCATACCCGGATAACGATAGGCATAGTCAAATCCATTCTCCCCCCAGCTATCAAAATACTTTCTTAAGATCTCCCGCTCATGACAGACCTGAGGCAGCCCTGTCCCTATGACAACCGCGCCGATCAGACTGTCATTCTTCAGATCGATTCCTTCACTGAAAATACCGCCCAACACACAAAACCCCAGCAGGCTCTTCTCCTCCTCTATTTCGATCTCCATATCGATCAGTGCATTCAGGTTACAATCCTCATTGCCTGTAAATCGATTCAGAAAATCTTCTCTTGCCTGCTCGTCCATATAATCTTCCTGTACGATACATTCCACTTCTCCGTCTGTATTAAAATACTGAAGGAAGATATCATATACCTCTCTTAAGAAAGCATGGGATGGAAAAAACAACATATAGTTCCCATGCCGCTTACGGATCACTTCATATATATAAGAAGCAATCCGGTAGTACTCGTCCTCACCTCTGCGGCTATACCGGCTCGTCACATCTCTTCCTATATAGAGTCCTAATTTCTCCGGTCGAAAGACTGACCTGGCATATACCTCATAATCTCCCTCCTCTGCTCCAAGCAGCATCTTATAATACTGGATTGGCAAAAGCGTCGCAGAAAACAGAATCGTACTGCGTCCCCTCATCATGCACTCTCTCAGATTTCTGGATGGATTCACACAGAACAATTTCAAGATAAAACTGCCGTCGGACTCCATCTCCGAATAGGTCACATAATTCTCGTCCGCCAGCTCATACATCTCCAGGAAATGAGATACCTGAAAATAGAACTCAAGAATCTCTTTCCGTACCGGACTTTCCTCATGTTCCTCCAGATAGTCTTCGATCGCTGCGCCCAGCCGGGTCAATGCGCGCACAAAGGGATCAATATATTCTTCTATCCTGTAAGTCTCACACTCTCGTTTCAAAATCAGCAGTTCCCGGTTACATTTATCCAGATTCTGCGCAATCCTCTCATCATAAGCTTTCACTGTCCGTTTCAAAGCCAGGAAATCTTCTTTGCACAAGGTCGCACTGTACATGCTTCTGCCCCGCTCCACCAGATTGTGCGCCTCATCAATCAGAAAAATATACTCACCTTTGACCCCTTCCGAAAAGAACCGCTTCAAATACACATGTGGATCAAACAAATAATTATAATCGCAGATCACCGCATCAGAGAACATGCTCATATCCAGACACATTTCAAACGGACAGACCCTGTGTTTCCTCGCATATTCCTCGATCTTTTCTCTGCTGTAAACATCCTCCTGTGTCAACAGCTCATACATGGCATCATTGATCCTGTCATAATGGCCCCTGGCATAAGGGCAATATTCCGGATTACATTCTGTCTCTTCCATAAAACAGATCTTATCCTTCGCCGTCAGGACTACGCTCTTACACTTAAGTCCATGCTCCCGCAGCAGAGCAAATGTATTGTCCGCCACAGTCCTCGTAATCGTCTTGGCTGTCAGATAGAAAATCCGCTCACCCATCCCCTCACCCATGGCTTTCACTGCCGGAAACACTGTGGAAATCGTCTTACCTACCCCCGTAGGAGCCTCAATAAACAGTTTCCTCTTATGATAGATCGTCTGATAGACATAAGTCGCCAGTTCCTTTTGCCCTTCCCTGTAAGGATAGGGAAAGGCAAGCGCCTTGATCGATTCCTGTCGGATCTTCTGCCACTGAAAGCGATAATCTGCCCACTTGCGGTACTGCCTCAGCACATCCGTAAACCATGTCTGCAGTTCCTCAAAAGTGAAATCATAATGAAAATAACGGATCTGTTCTGTCTCTAAATGACAATAGGTCATCCGCACGCGGATCGATGACAGCCTTTTCTGTTCCGCATAAATATACGCATAACATTTCGCCTGTGCCAGATGAACCGGTGCCGGTCCCTTCATTTTCTTTAAGTCCTGGAACGTCCCCTTGATCTCGTCAATGGTCACTGTCACCCTCTGTATCGTCTGTCCGCCACGGTCCTGCATTCCCTGTGACAGCTCCTGTACTGACTCCTGCGCCTGTTCCTGTAGGCCGCCCTGTCCCGGCTCCCGTGCCGCTTCCGTCAAAAAGAGCGCGTTTCCATTCAACAATGCCTCTGCACCCGCTGTCAGCGCCTCCGTGATGATGCCATCTGCACGCCCTTCCACGATGATCTCATAATCTCCAGCATAATACAGATAGCGCAGACTTACTTCCGCCTGATATTCCGGTCCCATCCGCCGCTGAATCATACGATGGATCCGGCTGCCCTCCTGCATCGCATGATCCGGCGCCGACGCTCTTCGATTATCTATATTGCCGGAGCGCAGTATAAACTCCACCAGGCTCCTGACCGAAATCCGTATTTCCATGATTACATCCTATCCCTCTCGCGGAAATCAAAAACTCCCTACCAAGATATTACGCTATCTCTGATAGGGAGTCAATGAAACGTGTTTCGTTCTTCTTGCCAGATCCGTATATACTTACCATAAACGACAGGACAGAGTTCTGCTTCCGTCTCCTGCGAAAGCAAACTTTCTAATGCCGTTCATTATACTGCCACTGCAAACTTCTTCAGATAATTCTCGAAATCCTCGTCATATCCATTCACGGATACTGTCAAAACCTGATTGAAATTCAGTCCCAGTACACCAAGGATAGACTTTGCATCCACGATAAACCTATTATAGGAGATGTCTACGTCAAAGATGCATTTGGTTGCTGCAGAAACGAAATCCTTTACTTCTTCTGGTCTTAATTTTATTCTGTGTTGCATACGATTCACCTTCCTTTTCCATTGATACAGGCTTCTGCCTGCATAGAAAAATGTTAACTTTCTCCTTGTTTGAAATGATTATACACTTTTTCCCTTGTTTGTAAAGAGGCCGTTTTGCTCCCCTGAAAAGACACGCCGGAATCATTTTAGCATCCTACCAAATATAGGATTTCAAGCCGGTTTATTTTTGTCTATTCTGTCTATTAATGCCGAATCTGACGGTTTCTGGCTGCTGCACTTTCATCATTTCTGAGAAATTCCACCATATAATCTTGGAAGCGGAGTGGAAGCATCTGTCGCTGTAAGCGCCGGTTATTTCGTTCCCTGATTGCAATGGTTTCATGAAATAAGGTGAAAAGCTCCTGGTATTGTTCCTCTTTGTCAGAATACTGTATGACGTCCTGTAGTCTCTCTGCCTCCTGATTCACCCCGGATACCAAATACCATTCTCCGTGTGCAGGATGGACGCCGAATAACCCTCTGTGCTCGTCATGAATCATAAAATCCTCCGGTGCAAGGCGATCTGCAAAATGGGGCATAATAAACGGCATCACCTGATTCTTCGGGCCGATCTTTGCATATAAGATTCCCTGCTTCAACTCCTGAAACCTGATAAATTCCAGTTCGTAATGCGCCTCATTGGCTGTACGTCTGGCAAGTTCAAATGCCCTGTTCACATACGGGTTCCGCAGATTCTCCATTGTACGCCCGCCATGCCCGCCGGTAATCCCATCCACAATCGTATGGTAGACTGCATCTCCCTTATCAACGCCGTCAGAAGCCGCAGCGCGGCAGATCGAACCGAATACATGCTCTCCCAGCCTCTCTTTCAAAGTTCTGATCACCTTATCAGTCTTGACAGAATCTGCCTTACTATGCAGATAAGTGGCAAACAATCTATAATTGCCCTCCTCTCCTACCTGCACATGCAGATGCTCATGCCCTTCCCGCAGCGCATAGGCATCGTAAACTGCCGTGAAGATTCCTTCCAGAGAATCCTCACAAATAATATATTTCTCTTCCATATAAATGTTCTCCACACTGGTCACAGACAAACCCTCGCCGAAAACAGCAGCGCATCCCATTTGGCTCCGTGCAGTCCTTTGACTTGCTGTCTGCAGAAATCATCCCACTATGCAGCATCTCAAATTCACGCTACGATATATTCCTGTACCGGTCGTCTCCAAGCATCTGTCCCTCATCAAACAGTGAGAGCTGTCGATACGGCGTCCCATCCATCAGGAACGGCAGTTTCTCTCCTCTGCCCATCTGATTCTGATAGATCAGGTTTCTCACAATATAATCCTCTTCTATTCTGGTCGGATACATCATCCGCCCATTACATGTGATGAAGTATAAGGCCCGTTTCAATACTACCCCCATCTTCTTCAGATCCTCAAACGTGAGGTTTCCAAATCTTCTGGCGGCGATGATACGTCTGGCGCTCTTCACGCCGATTCCCGGAATGCGGAGCAGCAGCCGGTACTCTGCCCGGTTGATCTCCACTGGAAACACTTCAAGATGATGGACTGCCCAATCAGCTTTCGGGTCGATCGCCATGTTAAAATTGGGACGTTCCTTCGTCAACAGCTCTTCTACTTTAAAGCCATAGAACCGTAGAAGCCAGTCCGCCTGATAAAGCCTGTGTTCCCTCAGAAGCGGCGGTCCTGCCGTGACCGCAGGAAGCTGCTTGTCTTCATTGATATTCACAAACGCAGAATAATAGACCCGCTTCAGAGAAAACTTATCATACAAACTCTCTGCCACCGACATGATCTGATAATCGCTCTCAGGCAGTGCACCGATAACCATCTGCGTGGACTGCCCAGCCTCACAGAAATGTGGTGCATGTTTATACAAGGTGATCTCGTTCTTGTTCTCTATAATCCCATTCTGAATCTGGCGCATCGGTTTCAGGATCGTCTTGCGGTGCTTGTTCGGCGCCATCTCCTTAAGTCCCTCAGCCGTCGCCATTTCCAGGTTCACACTCATACGGTCCGCCAAATAACCGGCTCTCTGTATCAACAGAGGATCCGCTCCCGGTATGGCTTTCACATGAATATACCCCTGAAACCGATGCAGCGTCCGCAGCTTATGCACTGTCTCACAAATCAGTTCCATCGTATAGTTAGGACTATACAGGATTCCTGAACTTAAGAATAAACCTTCTATATAATTCCGCCTGTAAAATTCCATCGTCAGCTCACACACCTCATCCGGTGTAAAAGAGGCGCGCGGTACGTCATTGGACTTCCGGTTAATACAATAACGGCAGTCATAAATGCATTCATTGGTAAACAATATCTTCAGTAGAGAAATACATCTTCCATCTGCACCAAAGCTGTGGCATAATCCTGCCGCCACCGTATTTCCCAGACCTGTACCGTCATTCTTCCGAGAAGAACCACTGGAACTGCAGGATACATCATACTTTGCTGCATCTGCCAGTATTTTCAATTTATCCAGCAGCGACATCTGCGGCGCTATCTTGACACCCATATGATTCCACCTTGCAGGAGCTTATCCCAGCCACGATCCATGACCTGCGCATGCATCGTGACAATTCCTTTCTTCGTTACTTTCTTAATTCTATTGGCAGATCAATCCCCTAAATTTGCATTAAGAACATATGTTCTTATCTGTGAATCTATCCTAACACAGATTGTCTTCGTTTGCAATATATTTTTAGAACATTTGTTTGTTTTTATAGTAATACTGCTTCCCTATTTTAACAGAACACGCAATAATTGCTTGATTTCTTCACCCAAAAGCAGTTAAATAGTAAATGGAAAGAAAATGTTAAAGCGAGGTTTTCTATGGATAACTTAATGATTCCCAAAGATTACAAGTCTGCGCTGAATCTGCATGACACACAGATCGGCATCAAGACTGTGAAAGACTTTTTTCAGGTTCTGCTGGCGGAAGAACTTCACCTGCTGCGCGTATCTGCACCCCTGTTCGTTGACCCGGCTTCGGGCCTGAATGACAATCTGAACGGTGTGGAGCGTCCTGTCTCTTTCGGCATCAAGGAACAGAATGATGCACAGGCAGAGATCGTACATTCCCTGGCGAAGTGGAAACGTATGGCGCTGCAGAAGTATGGCTTTTCCCATGGAGAGGGACTCTACACTGATATGAGCGCCATCCGCCGGGACGAGACGACAGACAACATCCACTCGATCTACGTGGACCAGTGGGATTGGGAGAAGATCATCTCCCGTGAAGAGCGCACGATCGAACATCTGCAGGAAACTGTTCGATCTGTCTACAAGGTACTGCGCAAGACGGAGAAGTATATGTCGATCCGCTATGACTATATCAGCGAAATCCTGCCTCATGATATCTTCTTTATCACGACCCAGGAGCTGGAAAACATGTTCCCCGACTACACGCCGAAGGAACGCGAATACTACATAACGAAAGCCAAAGGCGCTGTCTGCCTTATGCAGATCGGCGATCTGTTAGAATCCGGTGAAAAGCACGATGGCCGCGCCCCGGACTATGACGACTGGGCGCTGAATGCCGATATCCTCGTCTATTATCCTGTGCTTGATATCGCACTGGAGCTGTCCTCCATGGGCATCCGCGTAGACAAAGAAGCGCTGCTGAGCCAGTTAGACAAGGCAGGCTGTCCCGAAAGAGCCAAGCTGCCTTTTCAGAAGGCGATTCTGGAAGAGACGCTTCCTTTTACCATCGGCGGCGGGATCGGACAATCCCGTATCTGCATGTTTTTCTTGAGAAAAGCGCATATCGGCGAGGTACAGTCTTCCCTGTGGCCGGAGGATGTCACAAAAGAAGCTCTGGCAAGAGGAATCCAGCTCTTGTAACAAACTGTATCTAACGCAATCGTTCAAGACGATATCATAACAGCCTGGCCAAACGGCCAGGCTGTCTCTTAACGCTTTCCTTCTTTCTCATATGCGATCCGCGGTGACCCGTCACTCACATGAATGATACCGCACTTCTGGAATCCACAACCCACAATCGCCCGCTGCATGATCTTATTATCCTCATGCGTGTCAATCCGCAGATGTGTAATCTGCTCACTGCAATAGGCGACCACCTGCCTTAAGAGGCCATGGACTGTACCGTCGCTGGCGACTCGGTGGATCGTCCCATATTCACGGTCAGAAATCCACTCCCCCTGTTCGATGACATCGTATGTCTCATCCGGTCCGATTGCAAAGAAGAACACCCCGCAGACGCGTCCGGAAGCCTCTTCTTCCACCACATACAGACGGCGGTCTGCAAGATCGTCCCGTAACATAGCAACCGGCGGAAACCCACCCGCCCACTGGGCAGGATTGCCATGCTCTTCCATAAACTTCCGGGCATGGGCATAGATTTCCAATATGACAGATAAATCTGTATTCTCAGCATGTCGAATCATCCTGTCTTCCCTATTCCTTTACACAAATACATACTTTTGCAGACGTTCCATTGCCTCTGCAAGCAGCGACTGCGGCAGCGCAAGATTCATCCGGATTCCACAGGGACTGTGAAACGCTCTTCCGTCCTGCCAGATGACTCCCGCTTCCACGCCTGCCCGCTGCACTTCGTCGATGCTCTTCCCATGCCGGCGGCACCACTCACTACAGTCTAACAACAGCATATAGGTGCCCTGCGGTTTTGCCACCTGGACGCCTGGAAAGTGTGCCGCGATATAATCACAGGCATATGTTACATTTCCGCTCAGCACCTGGCAGAGTTCATCCGCCCACTCAGCCCCTTCCTCACTGTATGCCCCTAACAGTGCATACATAGACAGGACATTCATGGAATTATAGTGACAAAGAGAAGATTCCTTCAAGACTCTGTCCCGGATCCAGGTATTATAAATAATATGATAACTGCCGATCATCCCTGCCAGGTTAAAGGTTTTCGACGGTGCATAAAGTGCCACTGTACGCATTTTCGCATCCTCCGAAACCATCTGTGTCGGAATATGGTGATGATCCTCCAGGATGATATCTGACCAGATCTCATCTGACACTACCAACACATCATACTTCTTAAATAACGCCATAGCCTGCTCCAGTTCCCAGCGTTCCCAGACTCTGCCGCACGGATTGTGAGGAGAACAGAATACCGCCGCATGGATCGACTGCTCTTTCAGTTTCTTCTCCATATCCGCAAAATCCATCCGCCAGACACCCTGCTCGTCCCGCTTCAACGGGCTTAAAACCATATCATAGCCATTATCGCCAAGGCTGTGTGTAAAGCCGACATAAGTGGGAGAATGAAGCAGCACCTTATCTCCCTTCGAACAGAATACGTTCAATGCACTGACAACGCCGCCTAAAACGCCGTTTTCATAGCCAATGCACTCCTGCGTCAATCCCTGCACGCCATGCCTCTCCTGCTGCCAGCGGATGATCGCGTCATAATACTCCTGCCGTGGATTGAAATATCCATACAGGGGATGTGCAAGTCTCTCCGCAACTTTCCCTGGAATGGACGGCGCCGTGGCAAAATTCATATCAGCAACCCACATAGGCAGCCTGCTAAACCCTTCCTTCACCTGAATATCCGCATATGGGATCACTTCTGCGGCGATCGCATCCTTTCCATTCCGTTCAATCACATCTGTAAAGTTATAGTTCATATCCGTACCTTTGCCTTTCTTTCTCCTGCCATGTCACTTCAGTCAAGCTGATACCGCTTCCCTTTCTCAACATTCCTGTATTCATGTTTCTCGTAATACCCGATCAAGTTCCCTGCATCATCGCGCAGAGCAATCATATAGACATCCTTATTCTCTTTCTCGTTTCGGAAGGTATAGACTCTGTTATGTTCTGTACTCTCCTGAAACCACGCCGTCACTTTCCGGATCAGCTCCTCTGACTTATCATTGTGGCATCCAAAGATACTCTGCCCCACCAGACTGCTGCCGCCGCTTTTCCCATAACGGGCTGCCGCCGCAGGATTCATGTAAATGATCTCATGCTCCAGATTGCAGATTACCACGGAACACAGATCCTGGTCAATGATACTCTTGAAATAATTCGTTAGCTCCATCTTCCTGTCCATGCCTTTCTTTTATCCTATCGTGTTATGTGTTTGCTATCATTATAATCGGTCAGTCCATAAAATACAACGTACTTCTGGCAGTATTCTTCCTGACATTGCTTACCGCATACGTATGTCCAAAGCCGCCGTCCTTTTCTCTTCTGTCGTGCTGAAGCTGATAAGAGTTCTTGCAAAATGTTCGTTTTGCTCATTGCACATATATTAGAATTTTGTTATGATCCTTCTATGATCACAACAAGCCACAGAGCTTTCGTCAAAATATGTTACCGCCGGAGAGGAGGCGACAGCACGTGAATGACACGGTCAACGAAAAGAAGTTAAAGTATCTGGAATTTCTCCACCGTGAGACTGCTAACAGACACCACACCCATAGTGAAGATACCTACCAGTATGACCTGCTTCGGATGGGAGATCCGAAAGCCGTACAGGAGGGAATGCGGATGTTTTCTTCCGACCTGACAGGCCATATTTCCGATGATCCGCTGAGAAATTACAAATATCTTTTCGTTGCGTCTGCCACGCTTGCAAGCCGAAGCGCTATCATCGGTGGTATGGATATGGAGCGGGCGTATAATATTAGCGATCTCTATATCCTGAAAATGGATTCTCTCAAAAGCATAGAAGAAGTAAAGGCTCTGCACGCCGATATGATCGCTTTCTATACAAAGGAAATGGCGGCGCTTGACAGGGCAAAAGTATACTCAAAGCCAGTCACGCTCTGCCTGGACTACATCTATCATCATCTGCACGAGTCCATCCGCGTAACAGATCTTGCCCTGCAGACAGGCCTGAACGGAAGTTACCTCTCCACTCTATTTAAAAAGGAAACGGGACAGACCGTTTCCTCTTACATCCTTTCCAAGCGGATAGAAGCCGCCGAAAATATGCTGAAATTCTCTGATTTTCCTTATGCTGAGATCAGTTCAATTCTCGCTTTTAGTTCTCAGAGCCACTTCACCAGAGTGTTTAAGCAGCAGACCGGCTACACCCCTAAGAAATACCGCAACACCTTTTTCCAGAACAGACCGCCGCAGGTAGAATCGTAAGATTCTATATCTATTCCCTGATGCCTTCTACCCACGACTGGAATTCCTTTAACTTCTCAATATACACGTTCACAATCGTCTGTCAATATTCTTTTACGATCTCACCATCGTAGTCATGTGTCAGGCGATTGCGTACTTCCGGCATCTGCATCCACACATCCCCTGTGATCATCCCGGCCTGAAATGCTTTTCTCAAAACCTCACGTGGAGAACCTGCCACAAAGTCCGTGATCGCGTAATGTTCGATCAGAATATCTTTCATCGTCTTCCAGGCAAGATCAAAAGTGATATTGAATTTCGCGCTCGTGCCGCTGAGCACAAAGGAATCGCTCATATCCCTTTCCCTGGCCTCCGAAAGCGACTTCAGCGAATTCTTATAGGACTGAAACCTTCTCATATATTTTCTTTCCATATTTTCTGATATCCTCCAGTAGCAGCAAGTTCGTACAAGTGTCCAGATCAACGACATCCACGGTAAAAAGCGTCGGCAGATTCTCAATCTCCTCCCGGAATGCTGAAAAATGAGCCACACCAGAGACCGCGATATCGATATCACTTCTTTCAAGCGCTGTACCCTTCGCCCTGGAGCCAAACAAGATTCCCTGATCCGCGGCGTATTTTCCGCACAGTTCTATTACTCTTTTGATCACTTCCTCCGCCTGCATATCCTGTCCTCTCTATCGTTGACAATATTAGAAATTTCGCTTTTCCTTAACGATTTGAATGTTTAGAACACAACCCTTTGTGTCTATATCGTAACGCAGATCATCCCAGAATACAAGCCGCCAGTTTTTCCGACGATATAGAAAAGAAAAACCCTGTAGCTGCCAAAACAGCCACAGAGCCTTATCGTTTCTCTCCTCTTCTCACTGTATCTCCATATTACTATACCCCATCAGGCTCTCATCCACCTCTCTGGCGCACTCTCTGCCCTGCCGGATCGCCTTTACCACCAGCGACTGTCCCGTGTGCATATCGCCTGCCACGAAGACTTTCTCCGCGCTTGTGGCAAATCTTCCTGCATCCGTCTTCACATTCGTCCTGCCATCCAGCGCCAGCTTGAAAGCGTCTGTCACATACTTCTGACTGCCAAGGAATCCAGCCGCGATCAGTACGATCTGTGCCTCCAGCGTCTTCTCAGAACCGGCGATCTCTTTCATAGCCATACGACCTGTCTCAACATCCTTTTCCCACTTGAGAGATACGATCTTAACCGCTTTCAGATTCCCATTCTTATCCTTTACAAACTCCTTCACGGTAGACTCATAGATCCGCGGATCACGACCGTACAGGGCAATAGCCTCTTCCTGCCCGTAATCCGTCTTACAGACTTTCGGCCACTGCGGCCAGGGATTGCTCTCCGCCCGTTTGTCCGGCGCCTTGGGCATCATTTCGATCTGTGTCACGGATTTCGCCCCATGCCTGATTGCCGTGCCCACACAGTCATTTCCCGTATCGCCGCCGCCGATGATCACCACGTGCCTGTCCTTCGTGTCCACATATTGTTTATCCTGAAATACAGAGTCTAACAGGCTCTTTGTATTCCTGGCCAGGAAATCCACCGCGAAATAAATTCCCTTCGCATCCCTTCCCGGCGCATTGATATCTCTCGGCTGGGATGCTCCGCAGCAAAGCACCACTCTGTCATATTCTTTTAGCAGCTTCTCTGCTTTCATGCTCTTACCGATATCCGTTTCTGTCACAAAGACAACGCCTTCTGCCTCCATGACTTTCACTTTCCGGTCGATCACAGCTTTCTCCAATTTCATATTCGGAATCCCATACATCAGAAGACCGCCGACTCTATCTGACCGCTCAAACACCGTCACGCTGTGTCCCCGCTTATTCAACTGATCCGCCACCGCAAGCCCGGACGGGCCGCTGCCCACTACCGCCACTTTCTTTCCCGTTCTTACCGTAGGCGGTTTCGGCGCCGCATAGCCCTTCTCATATGCATTCTCAATGATCGCATATTCGTTTTCTTTCGTCGTGACCGGCTCGTCATACAATCCACAGGTACATGCCGCCTCACACAAGGCCGGACATACTCTGGAGGTAAATTCCGGGAAATTATTCGTCTTGTGCAGGCGTTTATACGCTTCTTCCCAGTTGCCCATATATACCAGATCGTTCCACTCCGGCACCAGATTATGCAGCGGACAGCCGGACGTCATTTTGCAAAGCGTCATCCCCGACTGGCAGAAAGGCACCCCGCAGTCCATGCACCGCGCCCCCTGCATCTGCTGCTCTTCCATCGTTAAATGCTCATGAAATTCCCTGAAATTTTTGATACGCTGCTTCGGCTCCACATCTCGTGAGACCCTGCGTTCATATTCCATAAATCCGGTTGGTTTCCCCATATCGTTCTCCCATCCTGCCCGTTTCTTCACTCATTCCCTGTCAGGCATAAAATATAGTTTCGCGGCCGCCAAGCACACACGCCTTAGCGCTGTTCTGTCTTCTGCGCATAGAACGCCTCAATCTGCGCCTGTTCCGCACTTAAGCCTTTTTCCTCCATCTGCACAATCAGCTTCAACATTCTCTCATAATCATACGGAATGATCTTCTTAAACTTCGGCAGATACTCCCCAAAATTGTCCAGGATTTCCTTGCCTTTGACAGAACCGGTATAGGCCACATGCTCTTTGATCATTTCTTTCAGCTCCAGCACGTCATACTTCGATGTGATCTCATAAGACGAAACCATTTCTTTATTTGTCTTCGTGTACAGATCATTCTTTTCATCCAGCACATAAGCGATCCCGCCGCTCATACCAGCCGCAAAGTTCTTACCTACAGAACCGATCACCACGACCCGGCCTCCCGTCATATATTCACATCCATGGTCGCCCACACCTTCTACGACCGCAAGAGCCCCGGAATTCCTGACGCAGAAACGTTCCCCTGCCACCCCGACTATGAATGCCTTGCCGGAAGTCGCCCCATACAGCGCCACATTGCCGATGATAATATTTTCATCCTGCTGGAAGCGTGAGCCTTTCGGCGGATATACGATCAGCTTGCCGCCGGATAGTCCCTTGCCGAAATAATCGTTGGAATCTCCCACCAGTTCCAAGGTCAGTCCCTTCGGGATAAAAGCGCCGAAGCTCTGTCCACCGGAACCATTACACAGGATATGGTAGCTGTCCTCCTTCAGCGTGTCTCCAAACCTTCTGGTGATCTCGGAACCAAAGATTGTGCCGAAAGTGCGGTCCGTATTGCTCACATCTACCGCAAGGCTTCTCTTCTGTCCTGTCTCCAACGCTTTGGAAAGCTGCTTTAGCAGCACTCTCTCATCCAATGTCTTCTCCAGCTCGAAATCATAAACCTGTTTCGGGTCAAAAATATATTTCTCCTTGCTCCCCTCATAGGGATTGCGCAAGATTAAACTCAGATCGATCTTTTTCTGGCGGTCTGTCAGATTCTCTTTCACCTTGAGGAATTCCGTCCTGCCAACCAGTTCATCCACTGTGCGGACACCCAGTTTCGCCATATATTCCCGCAGCTCCTGCGCAATAAAACGCATAAAATTCTCTACATATTCCGGCTTTCCGGCAAACCTTTTACGCAGCTTCGGATTCTGTGTCGCCACCCCTACCGGGCAGGTATCCAGATTGCAGACCCGCATCATCACGCATCCCATCGTCACAAGCGGCGCTGTGGCAAAACCGAATTCCTCCGCTCCCAGAATTGCCGCGATCGCCACATCCCGGCCGCTCATCAGCTTACCATCCGTCTCGATCCGCACCTTATTGCGCAGGCCATTCTGGATCAGAGTCTGGTGCGTCTCTGCCAATCCCAACTCCCATGGCAGGCCGGCATTGTGAATGGAATTTCTGGGCGCTGCCCCTGTTCCGCCGTCATAACCGGATACCAGAATAACCTGTGCGCCTGCTTTGGCCACACCGGCCGCCACCGTTCCCACACCTGCCTCCGACACCAGTTTCACAGAGATTCGCGCTCTCGTATTCGCATTCTTCAGGTCATAGATCAACTGTGCCAGATCCTCGATGGAATAGATGTCATGATGCGGCGGCGGTGAGATCAGACTCACACCAGGCGTTGAATGTCTCGTCTTCGCAATCCAGGGATATACCTTGCCACCGGGCAGATGCCCTCCCTCGCCAGGTTTTGCACCCTGTGCCATCTTGATCTGGATCTCCTGGGCGCTGTTTAAGTACTTGCTGGTCACGCCAAACCGTCCGGAAGCCACCTGCTTGATCGCTGAGCACCGGTTTAATCCGTCTGCTCCGATGGTCAGTCTGTCGTCCTCTTCTCCGCCTTCGCCGGAATTAGACTTCCCATGCAGGCGGTTCATGGCGATCGCCATCGTCTCATGCGCTTCCTTCGAGATAGATCCGTAGGACATAGCGCCCGTCTTAAACCTTGTGACAATCGTGTCAACTGGCTCTACTTCCTCAATTGGAACTGGCTTCTTCGCATAATGAAAATCCATCAGACCGCGCAGATTCTTGATGCTGTCCTCACGATTGACTGCCGCCGTGTACTGCTTGAAGATCTCATAATCCCCTCGTCTTGTTGACTCCTGCAGTAAATGAATGGTCTCTGGGTTGTAGAGATGCTCATCCGCGCCGCTGCGCATCTGGTGATGTCCAGGGTTATCCAATGTCAGGTCCGTAGATAGACCCAATGGGTCAAAGGCCATAGAGTGCAGCGCATCTGCTTCCTTCTCAATATCCTGCAGGGTAATACCGCCCACACGGCATACCGTATTCGTGAAATATTTATTGATCACTTCCTGATCGATACCGATCGCCTCGAAGATCTTAGAACCCTGGTAAGACTGGATCGTGGAGATTCCCATCTTCGACGCGATCTTCACAATACCATGCAGGATCGCGTCATTGTAGTCATTGACGGCAGCATAATAGTCTTTATCCAGCATATGGTTATCGATCAGCTCCTTGATACTCTCCTGCGCCAGATAAGGATTGACAGCAGACGCACCGAATCCGAGCAGCGTCGCGAAATGATGGACCTCGCGGGGTTCTGCAGACTCTAAGATAATATCTACGCTGGTTCTTTTCTTAGTGCTCACCAGATGCTGCTGCAGCGCAGAAACTGCAAGCAGAGAAGGAATTGCCACCCGGTTCTCATCCACGCCGCGGTCAGACAGAATCAGGATATTGACGCCGTCGCGGTAAGCCCTGTCCACCTCTACGAACAACCGCTCAATGGCTTTTTCCAGACGGGTATTCTTATAATAGGTGATCGGCACCACCTCTACCTTGAATCCTTCTGATTTCATATTCTTAATCTTCAGCAGATCGGTATTGGTCAGAATCGGATTATGTACCTTGAGCATATTACAGTTCTCCGGCATCTCCTCCAACAGATTGCCATCCCTACCCAGATAGACCGTCGTAGAGGTGACCACTTCCTCACGGATCGCATCAATGGGCGGATTGGTCACCTGCGCAAAGAGCTGCTTGAAATAGTGGAACAGCGGATGATGCGCCTTAGACAATACCGGGATCGGCGTGTCAACACCCATTGCCGCCACCGCTTCGGCTCCATTCTTAGCCATCGGCAGAATGCTGGTCTTCACTTCCTCATACGTGTAGCCGAATGCTTTCTGCATCCGCGCTCTCTCCTCGTCGCTAAATTGCGGCACCCGTTGATTCGGAATCTTTAAGTCCTTCAAAGCCACCAGCTTGCTGTCCAGCCACTCGCCATAAGGACGCGCAGACGCATAATGCTCTTTCAGTTCATCGTCGTCGATCACTCTGCCCTGTACTGTATCCACTAACAGCATCTTTCCCGGATGCAGCCTTTCCTTCTCCACGATCTTAGAAGGATCAATGGGAAGCACTCCCACTTCGGAAGACAGGATCAAGGTATCGTCTTCTGTGATCATATACCGGGAGGGTCTAAGACCATTCCGGTCAAGCACCGCCCCCATGATATCGCCGTCGGAGAAGAGAATGGAGGCCGGCCCATCCCACGGCTCCATCATCGTTGCATAATATTGATAGAAGTCTTTCTTCTTCTGGGACATCGTCTGGTTGTTCTCCCATGGTTCCGGGATCGTGATCATCACCGCAAGAGGCAGCGGCATACCGTTCATCACCAGAAACTCCAGCGTATTATCTAACATGGCCGAATCGGAGCCAGAAGCATTGATCGCAGGAAGGATCTTGTGCATCTGTCCCTGCAGATATTCTGATTCCATATTCTCTTCCCGCGCCTGCATCTTATCGGCATTTCCACGGATTGTGTTGATCTCGCCGTTATGTACGATAAAGCGGTTCGGGTGCGCCCGTTCCCAGCTTGGGTTCGTATTCGTGGAAAAACGGGAATGCACTACCGCGATCGCTGATTCAAAATCTTTATCCTGCAAGTCCGAGAAAAAGGTCCGAAGCTGTCCTACTAAGAACATCCCCTTGTAGACAATGGTCCTGCTGGACAGACTGACTACATAAGTCACATCCGTGGATTGTTCAAAAGTCCTTCGCAGAATATATAGCTTTCTGTCAAACTCTAACCCCTTTTCCACTCCGGCCGGTTTCTTGATAAAAGCCTGCAGGATGCAAGGCATGCATTCCACTGCCTTATGACCAAGTACCGCAGGCACAGTAGGCACCGCACGCCAGCCCAAAAACTGCAGACCTTCCTTCTCGGCAATGATCTCGAACATCTTCTTGGACTGGTTTCTGCGCAGTTCATCCTGCGGGAAGAAGAATGTCCCCACACCATATTCTCTCTCCTCACCGATCTCAAATCCTAACTGCTTCGTCACCTTCACCATGAATTTATGAGGCATCTGCGTCAGGATCCCAACACCGTCTCCCGTCTTGCCCTCCGCATCTTTGCCTGCCCTGTGCTCCAGATTTTCTACAATCTTAAGCGCATTTTCCACCGTCTCACGGCTTTTGATTCCCTTGATGTTGACGCAGGCCCCAATCCCGCAGTTATCATGCTCGAACTCCATCCGGTGAAGCGGCGCCTCTGGAACTGTCCTTTTTACATCAAACATAGCTCATTCTCCTCTTTCTCTTTCTTACCAGAACAAAAGTGCGCAAAGCTGCGCATCCCTTTTCTATCATAGAACGCACTTTCCTATGAGAAAAAAGATCGCAAAGGAAACACGTTACGCTCCTTTGCGACCTGCGAATATACTATACAACATTTTTGTCAGATTGTAAACTTAGACTTTTTATCAAATTGTCAGATAATCTGACAGTTTCTTTTTATAGATCAAATAGTCAGTTTTCTTGCATCTGTGCACTGCCCGTATGCCTCTCATGGTTTTCTCACGCCAGTACCGGCATCGAAATCCCATTAATATATACATAACATACTTTAGACGCCGCGTTTCTCCTCATGTTCTCCTCAAAAGAACGGACACTATTATGCACCCTGGAAACGGCTTTCTGTTTTCTACAATTGGAACAATTCTTCCTCACTGATGTGTAAATAGATTCTGCTTTTCTCATCATTTTTTCCTCCTATACCATACAAACATCTTACGATTCCCAGAAATCTTTTCCTTTCGTTCTGCTTATATTCTACAGACCCCCTGCCCCAAAATCCCTTTGATTTTCAGGATGTTCTGATAAGAAAAACTAATTAGAAAAGGATCTCATCTGCTCTTTCTGTAACGATAGGATACTCTTCTTTCAGAAAAAATGATTGCATATTTATTTGATTTTTATCAAAATTTTTGGCAAACTGCCAACTTTGACAGCCTCTTTATCAAATAAATGGTGAGAAACGTTACCATAAGCAGCATCACACAGCACGGTACTGTAAAAATCTTTTCCTGTACTGCCGCATGCTGCGCCGTCAGATATACCACGCAATTCGCCGCCGCGTGAAAAAGACAGGGAATATAGAACGCGTGCGTCTGCTCGTACAGGTAGGAAATGAGAACGCCCATGCAACAGCCATAGACTCCCTGTACCATATTTCCATGATAGATTCCGAACAGCAGGCCTGACAAAAGAATGGCCGGCGCCCGGCCTCCGAACAGGCCGCCCCCATTTCCCGCTCCACAGAAAGACTGCCGCAGTCGATTATAGATCACGCCCCGGAAGACCACTTCCTCCGCAAACGGCGATACCACCGTATAGAGAAACAGTCCGATTCCAAATGCCACGCCATACTGCCTCTGTACGGTCTGTTGATAACCTGCCGAGTTCTGGACCAAACCGGTTAGAGACAATAAAATATTAAGTCCCAGCGAAGAAGCTATCGCCGCTATCACTGTCAGCAACAAGATTACGGCTTTATGCCATCCCTGCAGCTTTTCTCTCCGAGATGCCGCTGCAGCCCCGTCGCCCCACTCTCTTCTATACTCATATAATTCCTCTCGCAGCATAGGGATGATAAGGGCAGCTCCGATCAACATGCTGATCCCATTAACCAGCCCAGTCACCGTTTCCTTATACTCTCCAAACATCTTCTCAGCCTCTACCACGCCTGATGTTGCCTTTGCCCCAACTGTTCCTGCGAACATCTGCAAAAAATAAGATAGAAGGAAAAAAGATATCAGATACCCCCCATAATATACCAGTAGCGGCATCCATATGTCCCTTATTTTCCTTCTATCTCTTCTTATCATGTCCTTATCATGTCTCCCTTAGACATAAAACTCCTCTATAATGCTGTTGAGACGTTTTACTACTTCATTCAACTCACTCATGGATCCGTTGATCCGGTCTATTTCTGCGCTCTGATTCTCCACCCGTTCATTCACTTCCTGACTGGCAGCCGTCAATTCCTGCGTCTCGCTGGAAATATTGGAGAACTTATCTACAATGCCGTCCTTATTATGATTCAAATTTTCCACTGCATTCTCAAGTTCATTGATATCATCTCCCATGTCGGAAATATTGTCACTGATTCGCTGAAATACTCCTCTTGTATCAGACATCGTACTCATACAATCCGTCGTTGTCTCCTGAATCTTTCCAATCTGCTGGCTGACATTCTTGATCTCACTCTGGATTTCGGAAATAATATGGTTGATATCTCCAGTTGCCGATGCTGTCTGTGCCGCCAGTCCACCGATTTCGTCAGCCACCACAGCAAATCCCTTACCCATCTCACCAGCTCTGGCCGCCTCAATCGATGCATTCAAAGCCAAAAGAGAAGTCTGGCTGGCAATTTCACTGATCGTTTTGCTGATTCCATCAATAGAAATTGACTTCTGGGAAAGACTGCTGGCTGTCTCATAGGTGGCATTCTGCAGTTCACGGCTCTGGTCAATTTTTCGTGAAAGCAGTTCCACCGTCTCCATACCATCATAGCACTGACTGACTGCTGCCGCTGCAACCTCATTCATACGCTCCATACGGCCCGCAACCATAGAAAGCTCATCTGCAAACGCGCTAAAATTCTCATTAGCCTGCTGTGTCTGCTGCGCCACATCATCAATAGCAACCACGATCTGCCCTATCGTATCTTTGACAGAATGATTATCGGACACCGAATTCTCCACAGAAACACGCACCGTATAAAACTGCTCCTTCAACGTATCAGATGCCTGGATCATTTGCTGAACAATCTGATTCAGCCGGCTTCGCAACTCTTGAATTGCTTTATCCATAACGCCTATCTCATCCTGCCGTACAAATCCGTCCGACGCTTTATCCTTCATCTGCAGCTTCAGTTCCCGCAATTCCATGATCTCCTGCTGCATTGCAATGATCGGTCTCGTAATGCTACTGCTGAATACCGTTACGACCACAGCCGCCATCACAGCCGCCATCAACATGGTGACAATAAAAGTAAGTACCAGCTGATTGGTCGCCTCATGGTAAACAGAAACCGGTGTTGCTATGATCACACTTCCTACTCCACTTTTAACCGCAGTCAGATACCTTTTCACACCGTCATAATCTTTCACCGAAACTGTGGCATCCTCTATAGATTTAACATACGCACCATCCAAAACTTCCAATATTGAACTGATCTTATCTGAAGACGGCATAAAATCCATATTCCTATGCATCAGAATATTTCCATTGCTATCCGTCATAAACACATAAACATCATCTGAGGTATCTGCGAGTTCATTTACAGTATCAAACATTGTCTGCAACTGTAAACTCATACCGATCACCCCAGTAGAACCGTTTCTGCAGGTAAACTTTCTGGACACAGGCATCACCATGCCCCCATCATTATACGGTTCACAATAAACTTTCTTATCAGTGGCCAGCGCTTCCGTGTACCATGGGAAATTAGTATAATCCCAATCCGCACCCAAATCAAGCCTGGCGCCATCAAGAAAAGTACCGTTCGTAAATGCTGCGAAAACATCTGTTATCCCTGCATTTTCATTCATCAGCCCTTCAAGATAATTAACTACTTCTTCTTCATCGATCACATCCAGAGATTCCATATATACAACCGCTGAATCCACAAGAGCTGTTTTTTGTTCGAGCCATGTCTGAATGGAAGAAGCATAATACTCCGCCGTCGTCTTTGCTTCAAGATCATTCATTACATCAAACCGTTTACGAGTTCTTGTCAGAACACACAACATAGCGATCAACATACATCCGATGCAGATCGCAGAAAAACAAATAATTAATTTAGCTTTGATTTTCATCGTAAAATTCCTCCAGTATGTAATAATAAATCTAAAATTAAGTATACTTTGCTTTCCTTAAAAAGTCAAAGTCTTAATACACTCTATACAGAAGCACAGAGAAGCTGAAGACTAAACTGTTACGAAAGCTTATTGTGGCAAAAGCAGAGCTGCTCATCAATTGGAACGTCTCTTATTGAAAAGATATTCATCCAATTCTCCTACCGTTGCAACGATCATATCTGCCCCGGCTTCTTCCAGCTCTCCCTGCCCTGCATACCCATAGCGCACTCCAATGGAAGCAATTCCAAATCGCTTTGCGCCCTGGATATCAAACTTCCTGTCGCCCACCATGACGGCATCCTCTATCCGCCGCAAACCATGCTGTGTCAGCGCTTCTTCCCCCAAAAGCTGCCGCAGTGCTTCCTCCACCACTTCTTCTTTCCGGGCGCGTCTTCCATCCAGCTCACTTCCCACCACAACCTCGAAATAAGATAACAATCCGAAATGTTCCAGGATCCTCTTCACAAAGATTTCCGGCTTGCTGGACGCCACTGCCAGACGACATCCATTCTCCTGCAGCCTGGCAAGCATCTGTGGGACTCCAGGATATACTTCATTCTCAAACAGTCCTACCGTGCTAAACCGTTCCCTGTAATAAATGATCGCCTGCTGTCCCTTCTCTTCCTCAAATCCATAGAATTCCTGAAAGCTGTCTAAAAGCGGCGGTCCGATAAAAGGCTCCAGCTTATCCAGATCCGGCTCTTCTATTCCAAATTTACGCAATGCATACTGCACACATCCTGTAATACCTGGTTTTGGATCCGTGAGCGTACCGTCCAGATCAAATAATATATAGTGATACATTTACCGCTTCTCCTTTTCTGGGGTCTTCCTTACCACCGGTTCATATTCCGTTGATGTTTCTCCCGATACACACTGCTGAGTTCCTCGATCGATATGCCATAAAAGCTGTTCTGTCCCCAATTGCGGTGACAGCGGCCGCCACTTATCCTTGTATCTTTCCTGTAACTGCATCTGAATCTGCTGCATCTCCTTAAATCCGAAATCTTCCATGTGTTTTCTCCTTTGTTCTTAGCCGGCCGCTTTTCCTGGCGTCACCTTACCTTCCTGCCCTTACACTTCCCTGCCTATTTGAAAAAGAATCCTCTCTTATCATGAAGGGAGGATTCTGATCGCATTCTTTATGTAATTTTCTGCCTGTGTCCACAGACATCCCGGTGACCGGAACGATATCCGCTACGCTGTCATAAACATCTCATACGCCTGTAACGCCTGCTGCATCTGATAGTTGATATTCCCGCTGTCCGCACGTGCTGTCATCTCCAGTTTCTCTTCTGCCAAGGCGTCCTCTGCGCCTGCCGCTCCGGACAGGTCAAAATAAGCTGCCGGTACGTCCGCCGGATTCTTTGCTTCCTCTGCACCCGGCACAGCCTGCGCATCCATCGGTCTCATAATCCTGGCCGCATTGCTCTGGCCGCGCTGCATCTGCATCGCAAGCATCCCCCGGAAGTCAAGCGTCTGCCCTTTCCTTAGTGGGTTCTCATTGAGACTCTCATCCGTCAGCTCACTGTAATCGATCTTCTTATCCAGCACATCATCGGAAATCCTGGATAATTTATTCAAGCTGACCGCACTTACCATATTCGTATTATATACATATGGCCGAAAGCTTACCGCGCTCATCGCACCATATGCATTGACCGCTCCGATCTTCATGCGTTCTTCCCTCTTTCTGTCAGAAATGTTTCCATCGTTTGCTATCTCTATTCTAGTACGTCTCCCGGAAAGATTCAAGGAGATTTTTCGTTACTCCACTTCTTCTGCCTCCACGCAAAGCGCCTCCGCTTCCTGCCGCATCACCTTGGCGGTCTTTGCGATTCGCGATACGATCCAGAGATCCGACACCCCGTCATAGATCAGGAAAAAGCCGATCAGCATGACTGCCGTATCCAGCGCCGCAAAGGGTCTGAAGATCAACAATGCCCCAAAGCCGACCGTGACCAATCCAAGAAGCAACGCCACCCACCACTTATCATACTTCTCCTTGCACAGCGTAACCGTCTGCCGCAGATTATTCAATCCATGCACCGCGATCACGATTCCCACAATGATCGGTATGATCGCCAGTACTTTCTCCGGCTTAATCACGATCCATATTCCAACAACTGTGAAGATGATCCCTACAATCATGTTAATCTGCGTATACATGCTGCCGTCTCTGCCCAAGAAGCTCTCCGCCAGACGGATCAAGCCGCCCAGAATCAATACTGAACCAATGGCGATACATACAATGTGCATGGACATCCCCGGCCAGATTGCCAGCACCAGGCCCAGTAAAATACAAAGCATTGCAGAGATCACTACATTTTTCTTCAGTTTCTTTAAGAAGTCTCCCATTGTGTCCCCTCCCCCTCTATTTTATTCCTTTTCCCGTACAAACACAACTTCTTCTGGAAAATCTTCCTCTACTTTTGTCCACTGTTATCGTTCCATCTCTTCATGCCTTTATAGATTCCAAACCCCAGCGCGGCTCCAAGACAGTTCAACAGGATATCATCCACATCGAATGCCCCAAACGCGCTGAATAGCTGGAACGTCTCTATTCCTAACACAAACGTGAAAGCATTTACTAACATGACCGAGAGCTTCCATCCATCCTGGAATACCATTGGAAATAAGAATCCAAAGGGCACAAAAACCAGGATATTTCCGGCCAGATTCTCCACGCTGTTCAGCTTATAGGCATAATCGATATACATTTTGATCGTATGAAAAGGCACAAAATTAGCCGTACCCAGTCCTTCCAGGATTACCCCTTTCTGCCAGGTATTGGCGATCGCCTGTAATTGCGCAAACGGATACTTGAAAATGATGACCTTGATGACCACTATGATATAGACACCAAAAAGGACTCTCAGGAATCTCTTGGATGTAACTCTGTTAATTATCACGTATTCTCCTTACCATTGACCATTTATTTCCCATTGCCGCCGGTATGATCTCCCTTAATCTCCCATGGATTCTCTCTGCCTTCCATATAGCATTTACAACTCATCAGGGAATCCTTCACTACCGTCTCCACATAGTTTCTGGTATAGAAAGCCATATGGTGCGACACTGTCACATTCGGAAAACTTCTGAAAAGCGCAAGTTCCTTATTCTTTAATATATCCGATTTGTGGTCATAATAGTATAGTCCGAATTCATTTTCTACCACATCGAGGCCAGCCGCACCAATCTTTCCCTTCTCGACCGCCTCAATCAGAGCATCCGAGTCGATCAGCGCGCCTCTTGCCGTATTGATGATCACCACACCGTCTTTCATCTGGCTGATCGTCTGCCGATCGATCAAGTGAAAATTATCCTCTGTCAACGGCGTATGCAGAGTAATCACATCTGCTTCTTTCCAGATCTGTGAAAGCGGCACATACGCAGCATACTGCTTCACTTTTTCTTTTTCATACAGATCATAGGCCAGGATGCGGCAGCCAAAACCAGACAGGTTTTCGATCACAGTCGCACCGATCCTTCCCGTTCCGATCACTCCCACCGTCAGATCTTTCAATTCTCTGCCATTCAGTCCAGCCAGAGTATAATCCTGAAGAGCAGTTCTTCTAAGAATCGCCTCCATCTTACGGATTGACATGAGGATCAACATCACTGTATAATCCGCCACCCCATTCGGACCGTAGGGCGCGTTTCCAACTTTGATCCCCAATTTCCGTGCCGCCGCTAAGTCGATATGATCATATCCGATCGTCCTGGTCGTAATATATTCCACTCCATTGTCATGAAATGCCTGCAGCAGACCGGCGTCAATTTTGGAGGTGATCACATCCACGCATTGACTGCCCTTACATAAAGATACATTTTCCAGATCCGGCGCATCCGCACACAGCACTAGTTCGATTCCCAATTCCTCAGCATATTCTGCAAACAGGTCTTTCTCATCAAAAGCCCTGCAATTATATACGGTTACCTGCATCCTTCTTCCTTCTTTCCTTTGTTTTCCTTCTACGCGACTGTTCTTCTCTTCCTATTTCTTCTCACTCTTCTTGGAAATAATCTTCTTAATGATCAATGGCTCCTCTATCTTGATCTTGGCAGCTTCCTCCAGTTCACGTTCTTCCTCCTGAGCACTTTGCAGTTTCTTATGATAACTGGTCACTACCTCTCTCTCATATTCCTCCACGATCGCAATATCCTCCGGCCGGATCCTGCGGAACTTATTAAACCCTGCCGCCAGGATCTGGATACTCTGTTTCGTCGTGTCAAAAACACCCTCTTCATAGAGATTGACGACAATAATACCAATCGGCACTGCAAGGATCATTCCCATCACTCCGGCGGCCTTATAGCCGATAAACAGAAGAAACAGGGTGGGAATGGCATCCATACCAATAGAATCTCCTACGATCTTCGGCTGGATTACCTGCCGCACAAGCTGTCCGGTACACCATATAATCAACAGACCCACAGCCATCTTATAATCATTGCTTAAGATTTCAATGACAGCCCAGGGAATCATGACTGTACCCGTGCCAAACACCGGCAGGAAATCTAGAAAGGCAATCCCCAGCGCTACCAGCGGCGTATACCGGACCTTCAGGAAAAACAGCCCAATCACCAGCATCAGGTAGATCCAGCACTCAATCTTGAACTGCGCCTTGAAATACCCGCCCACCGCATTCCGAAAGCTCCTGCGGATCAAGTCAAACCGGTAAAGCACTGCATCTGGCACATATTTCTTCATGATATTTGCCACATACCCCTTATCTGCCACGAAGAAGTAGGCAGAAAGAATACACATGATGATCCCCAGGAAGATATCGGGAAGCTGCTTTGCAACATTTCCCACCGCCTCAAAAGTCGGCGTGCCCACACTCTCGATCAGACCACCGAAATAGCTCCCCATCTCAGAACCGAGATTGTCTAAGGTTCTTTGCGTATCTGCAGGCAGTCTGTTGTAAAGCCCTTCCAGATTCGCTCCCACTTCATTAAATTCTGCGACAATGCTATCCCAGAGCATCGGCAGTTCATTGACGAAATTGACTCCTTCCTTCACCACCCGCACAACGATCACATAAACCAGGAGGATCACCACTGCCAGTACCGCAACAATCACAATAACAGATGCGCCCTTGCGCCGCACTTTCAACTTCTCTTCAAAAAATCTTACCACCGGCGATGCGATCATGGCAATGATCCACCCTATGAGAAAAGGCATAAAGAAGATAATGCATCTGGGCAGAAGAAAAATACATAACAGAAGCGCCGCAAGCGCCGTGACCAGGTTCAAAATAACTTTCAGATACGTCTTAATCGATTGTCTCATCTGTATTCCTCCCATAAAACGATTCCGGTCAAATACTCTCTTCATCCTCTTGCGCTATGATCTTATCCAACAGTTCATATATTTCCTCTCTTCCCTGCTTAGACAAAGAAGAATAGGGAATGATCGTCGTATCTTCCACCACGGCAAGGGCATCGCATATCATTTTCAACTGCTTCGCTGTCTGGCTTCTCTTGATCTTATCCAACTTCGTCGCAATTATGACGGGCTTATACCCCCTCTCCAGGATCCAGTCATACATAATACGGTCATTTTCAGAGGGCGCATGCCGGATGTCAATCAACAGAAAGACTGCCCGGATCTTCTTGGACTGATGCAGATAATCCTCAATCATTTTCCCCCACTGCGCCTTCACTTTCTCGTTAGCGGTGGCATAGCCATACCCCGGCAGATCCACAAAATACATCTGGCTGTTGATATTGTAATAGTTAATCGTCTGCGTCTTGCCTGGCTGAGAGCTGGTACGCGCCAACGATTTCCGGTTCATAAGGCCATTGATCAAAGAGGATTTCCCCACATTACTCTTACCGGCAAATGCAATCTCCGGCAGCCTGTTTGCAGGCAGCTTGCTTGTGATGCCGCATACCGTTTCCAAATTAACATTCTTGATAACCATTCTTTACCCCTCTTTATACGGCAGCTGCAAGCTGTGCCGACTATGCCTGCACCAACACATATTCCACCACCTCATCCATACATTCTACCGTATAAATCTCTAAACCTTCTGTAATCTCTCCATCTAATTCCGCAATATCTTTCGCATTTTCCTTTGGCACCAGGACGGTATGTACCCCGGCTGTTTTGGCCGCCAGGATCTTTTCTTTCAAACCACCGATGGGAAGCACCCTTCCCCGCAGAGTGACTTCACCAGTCATTGCCACATCTGCCCGTACCGGCCGATCCGTCACGGCAGATAAGATCGCCGTTGCCATCGTGATCCCGGCTGACGGTCCGTCTTTCGGCACCGCTCCCTCCGGAATATGGATATGGAAATCCTTCGTCTGAAACAGATCGGCAGGAATATGGTACTTCTCTCCGACAGACCGCACATAGCTCATGGCGATCCGGGCTGATTCCTTCATCACATCTCCCATCTGACCTGTTAAGTCAATCTCACCTTCTCCCGGCATCACATTGACCTCAATCTGTAAGGTATCTCCACCCACGCTGGTCCAGGCCAGTCCACGGACGATACCCACTTCATCCTTCTTTGCGATTCTGTCTTTAACATATTTCGGCTTGCCCAGATACTGCTCCAGATTCTCTTCCGTGATCTCAACCGTCTTTCTTTCCGGGTCTTTTTCAGGAATTCGTCTTCTCTCCAGGATCTGCCTTGCTTCTTTGCGGCACACTGCCCCGATCTGACGCTCCAGGCCCCGTACCCCCGCTTCCCGCGTATACAGACTGATCATCGCCCGCAGCGCTTCGTCGGTAAATGTGATCTCTTCTTCCTTAATCCCGTTCTGATCCAGCGCCTTCTTCACGAGATGCTCTCTTGCGATATGAAACTTCTCGTTTGCCGTATAGCTGTTGATCTCAATCATCTCCATGCGGTCTAACAGCGGCCGCGGAATCGTGTCCGTACTGTTCGCTGTGGCAATAAAAAGCACCTCCGACAGATCCATCGGAATCTCCACATAGTGGTCTCTAAACGCGCTATTCTGTTCCCCGTCCAGCACCTCAAGCAGTGCGGCGCTGGGATCCCCTTTATAATCGCTGCCCACCTTGTCGATTTCATCTAACAGCAGCAGAGGATTCTTGACTCCCGCCTGTCTGACTGCATTTATGATCCTGCCCGGCATGGCGCCCACATAAGTCTTGCGGTGTCCTCTGATCTCCGCCTCATCCCGGATACCGCCCAGACAAATACGGACATATTTCTTATTGAGCGACTGAGCGACGCTTCTTGCAATCGATGTCTTGCCAGTTCCCGGCGGACCAACCAGACAGATGATCGGACTTCTGCCCTTGCCGGTCAATACGCGCACTGCAAGATATTCCAGGATCCGCTCTTTCACCTTATTCAGTCCGAAGTGATCCTCATTCAATATCCTCTCTGCCCGGACAAGATCATGACTGTCTTTGGATGCCTTATCCCAGGGCAGTTCTAACAATGTCTCGATATAGGCCCGTTCCACCGCGCTCTCTGAGCTGCTGCCTGCAACATTCTTATAGCGGCCAATTTCCTTTCGGATCTTCTCTTTTATTTCCTTCTTCGCTTTCAGCTTATTCACTGCCGCTTCAAACTGTTCTACATCTGAATCTGTATTATTCTCTCCCAGCTCCTCTTTAATATAATATAGCTGCTCCCGCAGAATATACTCTCTCTGATGTTTGTCAATACGGCCTCTGATATTTTTTGCCAATTCATTCTTGATTCGGACGACCTCTACTTCCTGCACCAGAATATCTGTCAAAACTTCAAAACGCTCCCGCACAGACACTGCGCCCAGAATCTTCTGCTTATCTGCCACCGAAAGCGGCATATTGATCGTAATACAGTCTAACAGTTCTCCTAACAGCATGATATTCTCAATCTGATCCGCCACAGCCTTGCCTACTTTCGGAAAACAGGTATAATACGCCGCAAACGTTTCCTTGACTGTTCTGGTCATTGCCTCTTGTTCCACTTCTGAAATCCCTGTCATATCATCTTTTTCTACTGACAGTTCTGTCATGATATAACTGTTTTCCTGTACAAACCGGCACAGTCTCCCTCTTTCCTTTCCCTCCACCAGAACGCGCAGAACATGTCCCGGCAGCTTCGTCACCTGCTTGATCACAGCAACCGTTCCAACCTCATAGACATCCTCAAACCCTGGTTCTTCCTGTCCTGCTTCCTTCTGGGTGACGACAAGCATTCTCTGGTCTGCCAGCATTGCCTGTTCCACCGCCTCGATTGATCTGTCCCTGCTTAAGTCAAAATGAATCACCATTCCCGGCAGGATCGACAATCCCCGGAGCGTCACTGTGGGTAGAATCTGTGTCTCTATTCCCATGATATTCTCATACGACATAGCGCCCGCGTTGATATCATTATAGTCTCTGTTATTCTCTGCTTCTCTGTTCATAGATTACCCTTAAACTCCATAAATGGCAACAAACGCCGCCTGTATTTTGGCGACGTTTTCCTAATCCTACTTCTACTCAGCACGCAGCAGCCTGTTGCGGTAGATGATCTTCGGTTTTCCCTTGCCATCCACAACATCCTTCGTCAAGACACACTCCGCTATATTATCATCCGACGGGATCTCATACATAACATCCATCAGAACGTCCTCCATAATGGAACGGAGTCCTCTGGCTCCCGTCTTACGCTCATAAGCCAGATGTGCAATCTCTCTCACCGCGTCTTCCTCGACTTCCAGCTTAACCTCGTCAAACTCGAACAGCTTCTTGTACTGTTTGATCAAGGCATTCTTCGGTTCCTGCAGAATGCGGACCAAAGCTTCCTGATCTAATCCATCCAGTGTGACCGTGATCGGCACGCGTCCGATAAACTCCGGGATCAATCCAAACTTCATCAGATCCTGCGACGACACTTCCTTCAGTACCGCGCCGATATCCTTACTGCTCTTCTCAACAATCTGTGCGTTGAATCCAATGGAGTTACGATCCAAACGTTCCTCCACAATCTTCTCAAGTCCGTCAAAAGCGCCGCCGCAGATGAACAGAATATTGGAAGTATCGATCTGGATCAACTCCTGATGCGGATGTTTCCTGCCGCCCTGCGGCGGAACGCTCGCCACCGTGCCCTCTACGATCTTAAGAAGCGCCTGCTGGACCCCTTCTCCGGATACATCTCTTGTAATAGACACGTTCTCGCTCTTCTTGGTGATCTTATCGATCTCGTCAATATAGATAATGCCATACTGTGCTCTTTCAATATCGTAATCAGCCGCCTGGATCAGTTTCAGCAGAATATTCTCCACATCTTCTCCGACATACCCAGCCTCAGTCAACGTCGTCGCATCCGCAATCGCGAATGGTACATTGATGATCTTCGCCAGCGTCTGGGCCAGATAAGTCTTACCGGAACCGGTAGGCCCAACCATGATAATATTGCTCTTCTGGAGTTCCACGCCGTCGTCTTCCTCCGGCGCAAGCACTCTCTTATAGTGATTATAGACTGATACTGCCAGTACTTTCTTGGCGTCTTCCTGTCCGATCACATAGTCGTCCAGAAACTTCTTGATCTCTACCGGTTTCAGGAGATTGATCTCCATCTCCTCCACTTCCGGCTCCTCTTCATACTCTTCCTCGATGATATCTGCACAGATGTCTACACATTCATCGCAAATATACACGCCTGCCGGGCCTGCGATCAATTTCCTGACCTGTCCTTGCGTCTTATTGCAAAAAGAACATCTCACCTTATCATCAGAACTCTTTCCTGCCATTTTAATGTTTCCATGCCTTTCTCTTCACTATTTAACGGCCATAAGGCGTTACAAAGCCTCACAGCCGCATATGAAAGCCTGCCTAAACGGCACTGGCGTGATTCGTGATAATACGGTCAATCAGTCCATAAGAAAGCGCTTCCTCGGCCGTCTTCCAATTATCCCTCTCCGTATCCGCCATGATCACCTCGAAATCCTGCCCTGTATTCTGTGCCATGATTCTGGCCATCTTCTCTTTCGTGGCCAGAATATGCTTCGCTGTGATCTCGATCTCTGTTGCCTGTCCCTGTGCGCCCCCTGCGGGCTGATGGATCATGATCTCCGCATTGGGAAGCGCCATTCTCTTGCCTTTCGTACCGCCTGCCAGAAGGAATGCCCCCATGCTGGCCGCCATACCGATACACACCGTATTCACATCACACTTGATAAAATTCATCGTGTCATAGATTGCCATTCCGGCTGTGATGACCCCGCCCGGACTGTTGATATACAGATGAATATCCTTCTCAGGATCCTCAGACTCCAGGAAAAGCATCTGCGCCACAATAACGCTTGCGGAAGCATCGTTTACTTCCTCTCCCAGAAAGATAATCCTCTCCTTTAACAGTCTTGAATAAATATCGTATGAGCGTTCTCCCCTGGAAGTCTGCTCAATGACATAAGGTATTAAAGCCATGTTGATCCCTCCGTTTTGTTCCAAATATCTGCTTCGCTTTATCCTTGCCCGTTACTCTTCCACCGCATTCTGTGCCACAAACTCAGCCGCTTTTCTGACAGCCAGATCCAGGAGGATATTCTTCTTCTCTCTCTCCCCCATAAGTTCTTTGACTTTGTCTACTTCCATCTGGTATACGTCAGCCATGGTCTTCAATTCATCCTCGTAGTCCTCTTCGGTCGCTTCGATCTTCTCTGCCCTGGCGATCGCCTCTAACACCAGTCTGGACTTAATCCGCTCTTCCGCCTGCGGCTTCACCTGTTCTACCAGCTTCTCATAAGTTGCGCCTGTGAACTGCATGTACTGTTCCATGCTCATACCCTGCATTGTGATCCTCTGGGCAAACTCATCCACCATCTGACGCTGCTGTGTCTCAAGCATCGGTTCAGGAATCTCCATCTCACTTGCCTCTACTGCCGCCTGTACCGCTTTATTCTCTCTGGTGGTCTCAGCATCTTTGGCTTTCTTCTCTTCCAGATTCTTCCTTACATCTTCCTTGTACTCTGCAAGCGTCTCAAATTCAGACACTTCGCTTGCAAACTCATCATCCAGCTCCGGAACTTCCTTCTCCTTGATCTCATGCACGGTACACTTGAAGACTGCTTCTTTGCCTTGCAGCTCCTCTGCCTGGTAGTCCTCCGGGAAAGTTACCTTCACTTCTACTTCCTTACCGATCTCGGCCCCTACAAGCTGCTCCTCGAATCCAGGGATGAATGCTCCAGAGCCAATGGTCAGCGGATAATTCTCTCCCTTGCCGCCCTCAAAAGCTACGCCGTCTACGAACCCCTCGAAATCGATCACGGTCATATCACCGTCTTTCACCGACCTGTCCTCTACCGTAATATTTCTCGCATTGTTATCACGCTCCGCGTTGATCTGTGCCATCACGTCTTCTTCTGTGACTTCCCTGTCGATCTTTCCAATCTTAACACCCTTGTACTCTCCCAGTGTAACCTCTGGCTTGAGGGCAACTGTCGCTGTAAAGATGAAAGGCTTCCCTGCTTCAATCTGTGTCACTTCGATCCTCGGAGAAGATACGATGTCCTCCTCACAGTCTTCTAATGCCTTGTCATAAGCATCCGGAATCAATTCATTGGCAGCATCCTCATAGAAGACTTCCCTGCCGTACATCTTCTCTACCATCTGCCGCGGTACTTTCCCTTTTCGGAAGCCTGGGATACTAATCTGTTTCTTCTGCTTCTGGTAAGCTTTCTCGATCGCTTTCTCCAAATCCTCTGCGCTTACTTCCACTGTAAGCTTCGCCATGTTCTTTTCTAATTTTTCTACCTGTAAGCTCATTGTATGGGTTCCTCCTTCAAATGCCTCTGCGACATGCGGAAGCCCTCATCTGCTCCTAGTCACAGTCATTTAAGCATTATAGCACAAACTCTCAGAAAATACCAGCTTGTTTTTCAAGTCCATTTCTTTAAACCGTTACCCTTACCCCCTGCAGCAGCTCCACATCTTCTTCCCTGTGAGTCGTGACAAGCAGAATCCTTCCCGCCTGATGGCGCAGGAGATATTCTGCGCTGCGCACACGATTTTCTTCATCCAGTCCGGTAAAGGGTTCATCCAGAATCAAAACAGGCAGTCCCGACAGTACCGCCCGAAGCAGAGCCACACGTCTGCGCATACCGCCGCTCAGATTCCTGACCGGTTCTGTCAGACATTCCTCTGGCAGGATCTTTGCCGCCTGCATCCTGACATGATCCAAAAGCTGCTCTCTTCGCATCCTCCGGCTCCCCTTACTGTGCATGCCCAGCAATATATTGCAGATCGCATCGCAATCCTCACAGAGCCGGTCCTCCTGAAAGACCATACCGATATGCGGCGGCATTCCTGTCACCGTGCCGCGGTCGGCTTCCTCTAAGCCTGCAGCCACACTGAGCAGCGTCGTTTTGCCTGCCCCGGAAGGCGCCGTCATAAGATACCTTCCCCCCTTTTTCATGGAAAAGGTAAAATCACATAAGACTTGCTGCGTCTTGTAGGATTTGTCCACATGACTGATCCGGATTTCTTCTGCGCCGCCTGCAGCAGACCGGTCCGCTGCTTTTTCCTCCCGGATCCCCCAGACCGGATATGGCCGCCACGTCTCGAATCTTTGCATAAGCCACAGGACTGCCTTTTCAAAGCAGAAACTAAGCAGAACAATGGTCATGGTCCACGCAAACAAACCTGCCGTGTCCAGATAGATCTTCGACAAATAAAGCCGCTCTCCCAAGGAAAACTCCGGCAGGCCGATGATCTCCGCCGCCACACCGGATTTCCAGCTCATTCCCAGAGAAATTCTCAGGCAGCTGTTCAGACAGGGCATCAATGCCGGCCGGTAAAGATAGAGAAATCTTTTCCATCCACAGATCCCATAGAGATCTGCCATCTCCAGAAGCCGGCGGTCCGTGTTCCGGAAACCCGCGACGGTATTCACATAGACATTCGGAAAAACAATCAGAAAACTGATCCAGAAAGAAAGCCTGCCCGATCCAAACCAGATCAGCAAAAGCACCACAAAGGATGCCACCGGAACCGCCTTAAACACCGCCATCACAGGCGCCAGTATTTCCTCCACAAGGGAGCGCCGATAGCTGACCACTCCAAGCAAAAGCCCCGTCAAAAAGGCGGCAAGAAACCCCAGGCCAATCCTCGAAAAAGTGCCGAAAACAATCACCGCAAAGTCGGGCCGCGCTGCATTCTCCACAAGAGACTGTAAAACCTGCAGCGGCCCTGCCAACAAGATTTGATTATCTGTCCATACAGCCGCCATCTGCCAGATGAATAGCCAGAACAGCAGAATGACACCTCTTCTGATCTGTTTGTGCGTGTCTTTCTTCATGATAAACTCCCATGCTATTCCGTTCTCTGCGCACTATCTGCTATAGTAGAAGTCCTCTCCTGGCAGGCCGCCGCCCACAGAAGCCGGATCCTGTTCACACAGCACTGTAAGGTAGCCGGAAAGCGCCTGCTTCATCTCTTCCCCCTCCAAATAAGTGATATTACATGCCGGGATGGCTTTCTCGGCCACTGCCGCTTTCTCGATAATCCCCGCTGCGGCAACCATCTGTGCAGTCTCTTCCACATGTTCATTGGCATAGGCGGCACTAACGGCATGATCGTCCAAGAACTGATCCACAGCCTCTTTTGCCTGTGACAGGAATCCTTTGCGCACCACCGTCACGCCAGTCACAAGACTGCTGCCGCCCTCTCCCTGGACAGCCGCCCACTCCTTCGTCAAGTCGATCGTTGCCGACAAATTCTCATTCTGTGCACAGGCAACCGTCACGAAAGGCTGGGGAAGCACCCCAACCGCCGCCGGATCCTCCGCCAGCACGGCCGCAACTTCCATCGCCTCAGATTTGTATTCTAATGTTACATCGGACGCCGTCAGTTCATTCGCCCCAAGCAGATACTGCATCACATGATCCGGCGTCGTTCCCTTTCCTGTCATGTATACTGTCCGCCCCTTTAGATCCTCTATCCCTTTGATCTTATCGTCGCCAGTCACCATATAGAGAACGCCCAGCGTATTAATGTCAATCACTGCCACGTCTCCCTCCGCCCTGTTGTACAATACGCTTGCCACATTGGCGGGAATCAGCGCAATATCCAGCTCCTCGGAAAGCATGGCGATCAGCAGCTCGTCTGCCGTCACCGCCATGGTGAAGTCATACGCATTGGCCGTCTCTTTCTTCTCCGCCTGCCCCATCAGATATACTAATCCGATGGACGTGGGACCCTTCAGAGAACCGATCCTCACCACTTGCTCTTCTTCCGCCGCCGTGACATCTTCCTCTTCTTCCTCTGTAACCGTCTGCTCCTGCGCCGTACCATCCACAGGTGTTTCGTCCGCTTCCTCTTCTATCACAGCACTGTCTTCTGCCGCCGGATCTTCCTGTATCACGGCAGATTCTGCTTCCGCATCCGTCTTTTGTCCTGCACCACAGCCTGCCAACAGCAAAGTACCCATGACCATGCTTATGAGCACCGCAAACTTTCTCTTCTTCATCTTTCTCATGATTCCTTTCTCTTCCCATTCTAAGGAACGAACCCTGGGCCGTCCCGACGGGTTTTGACCGCACTCTAGTATAGCCGATTTTCAGCCAAAAAACAAGAATCCTGCTTTAGAAAGAGAAACGAAAGGGAGCCGGCATGCGGCTCCCCCTCTCTTTGTTTCCTGTTTTCCTTATTTCATCTGCTCTTCCTGGCTCTTGATCATTCTACGAACCATCTCGCCGCCGATAGAACCAGCCTCTTTGGATGTCAGGTCACCATTGTAACCCTCTTTCAGGTTTACACCTAACTCAGATGCAACCTCAGTCTTGAAACGATCCATAGCTGCCTTAGCTTCAGGAACTTCTACTCTATTCGTCTTGTTACTTGCCATTTCTTTCACCTCCGAAATACTTTTGAATGAAATCTATATGATTGAGATAAGCGCTGCCGTCGATACGCTTATCCCAGATCTATCCGCCTTCTCAGATGAAACTCCTTCGGGCGTTGTGATTCAAAATAGAATCCCGTCGTCTGTTAAAGCGTTCACTTTATCGCTTATCTTGATGTTAGTATGTTCGGATCACATGAAAATATAATGGAAAGTTTTGCCATGATAAAACCAATCCAATCAGAAACTGTCATGCCCTATATACAATATTCTCCGCCATCCTGCAGGCCGCATCTTTTCCCTGCAGCCGCTCTATGATCGCCAGCGCAAACGGCACTGCTGCGCCCATGCCGCGTCCCGTGACCAGATTGCCGTCAATGACTGCCGGCTGTTCCAATACCACAGCGCCCTCCAGATGACTTTCCCAGGATGGATAGCAGCATGCCTTTCTGCCTTTCAGAATGCCTCTATGACCAAGAATACTCGGCGCCGCGCAGATTGCCGCGACGATTCTGTCCTGCGAAGCAAACGCATCCACCTGCTCCATAAGCGCTTCACACGCCTCTAAGTTCGCTGTCCCCGGCATGCCGCCCGGCAGAACAATCATATCGAGACTTTCGAAATCCACTTCGGCAATCACGGCGTCCATCTCCACTGTGATTGCATGGGAACCAGTCACCTTTCTCTCCTCTGATACGGATACCATGGTCGTATCCACGCCGGCCCGGCGCAGAATGTCCACAACGGTAAGCGCCTCGATCTCCTCATATCCTGTTCCAAAAAAAACTGCTGCCTGACTCATTCTCTTTCTCCTCCATTTTACTTCTACGCGAACGCTGTTTGCCGTGTCTGCACGATCTAACTTCTAAATTTCTATTCCCTGCTGCCCCTCTTCTATCCATGACCTGACGCTTTACACCCCATAACGCCTCTGCTATAATTTTTCGTAGATAGATTTTCACACGCTTCCAAAACAATTGAAAGGAGACACTATGGAGATTGAACGCAAATTCACGGTCCGCCGATTACCTGATCACCTGGAACAGTATACGTGCCACATAATCGAACAGGCTTATTTAAATACTGACCCGGTTGTCAGAATCCGCCGGCAGGACGACACCTATTATCTGACCTACAAAGGGAAAGGGCTGCTCGCCAGAGAAGAATACAACCTTCCCCTGGACGAGGCTTCTTACTATCATCTGCAGGGGAAAGCGGATGGAAATCTGATCTCGAAGAAGCGTTATGTCATCCCGATCGAACACCCATCCTTTTCTTCCCATGATATCCCAGACATTGACCATATCAGTCTCAACGCAGAGCTGGACGTCTTCGAAGCCCCTTTTGCTCCCCTGATCATAGCGGAAGTTGAATTTCCCAGTGAAGCAATCGCCAACGCTTTCCTGCCCCTTGACTGGTTTGATCAGGATGTGACGCACAACCCGGCCTACCACAATTCTAATTTAAGCCGTGCCGCTCTGTAAAACCAGACTTCGCACGGCAGGAACCTTACGATAACCTGCCATATAATTTCGTCATATCGTAGATCCTCTCCGCCAGTTCGTCCGTGAACTCACCGGGCAGCATCCGCCATTTCCAGTTCGTTCCCAGCGTTGAGGGTACATTTGTCCTGGCCTCTGCGCCAAGACCCAGATAATCCTGCATGGGAATGACACAAGTGTCCGATACGCTGCCCATTGCCGCACGGATAAATACCCACTGCACATCCTTCCGGGTGCGGATATCCAGATACTTCTTTGCAAACGCCTTGTCCTTGCGGTTTAACACGCTGTACCATCCAAGGGTCGTGTCATTGTCATGCGTCCCCGTGTATACAACGCTGTTTGTTCCATAATTATGAGGAAGGTAATCGCTCTCTTCTCTGGAATCAAAGGCAAACTGCAGGATCTTCATTCCCGGATAGCCGGTCTTCTTGACCAGTTTGATCACGGAGTCAGTCAAATATCCGAGATCCTCTGCGATCACCGCTTTATTTCCAAGTTTGGCTTTCATTGTCTTGAAAATATCATAACCGGGACCCTTCTCCCAATGTCCGAATTCTGCCGTTTCATCCTGATAAGGAATCGAATAATATTCATCAAACCCGCGGAAATGATCAATCCGCACAACATCATACAGACGATAGCAGTAATCGATCCGCTTCATCCACCATTCATACGCCGTCTCCTTATGGTATTCCCAGCGATACAGCGGATTCCCCCATAACTGTCCAGTCGCTGAAAACGCATCGGGCGGACAACCCGCTACCGCGATCGGCGTCAAAGTATCATCCAGCTGGAACAGTTCGGGATTCGCCCACGTATCGGCGCTGTCGAACGCGACATAGATCGGAATGTCACCGATGATCCGGATCTTCTTCTGATTTGCATATGCTTTCAGCGCCGTCCACTGTTTGGCGAACAGATACTGCTGGAACTTGAAGAATTCCACTTCCTCCGCATATTCTTTCCGGTAACGCTCCATCGCCTCCGGTCTGCGCAGTTTAATGTCTTCCTCCCACTCAATCCAGCTTACGCCGTCAAAAGAATTCTTGACCGCCATATAAAGCGCATAGTCTTCCAGCCAGAAACTGTTCTCTTCCACATACTTCTGAAATGCTTCTTCCTCCTCCACATGACTGTTATGAAACGCTTTGCGCAGCACCTTAAATCTGGAAAGATAGATCTTCTCATAATCAATATATCTGACATCATCCCCGAAATCACACGCTTCACAGTCCTCAACCGTCAGATATCCTTCCTCCACCAGCGTCTCTAAGTCAATATAATAAGGATTCCCCGCAAAGGTCGAAAAAGACTGATAAGGGGAATCCCCGTATCCGGTCGGACCAAGAGGCAGGATCTGCCAATAAGACTGACCAGCCTTCTCTAACTGGTCGATAAACTCATATGCCTGTTTCGAAAATGTGCCAATCCCGTATTTAGAAGGAATACTGGATACCGGCAGTAAAATTCCACTTTTTCTCATAATAGCGCTATCCTTTCTCACGTTATTTACGGTCTTATGACTATAGGTTAAATATATAACCTATTCTTATTTTTTACAATACAAAATCAGAACTTTTCTGCCAATTCTTTCACCGATGTAAAGATCAAATCTGGTATCACTTCAGACTGTTTAACGTCTTTCATCGCCGCTTCTCCGCTCAGGACGAGTATGCTCTTTAGTCCATTGTTCTTTCCCGCCGCAATATCGGTGTACAGTCTGTCGCCCACCATCACGATCTGTTCCCGCGGGGTATGTACCCTGGTCGCCAGATACTCTATGATCTCTCCGTTGGGCTTTCCTATAATCCTGTCCGGATAGCGGAAAGCCGAAGCGTGGATAAAAGCGTGAATCGCACCCGCATCGGGGATAAATCCAGTCTCCGTCGGACAATTATAATCCGGGTGGGTCGCAATATAAGGAAGTCCTGCCCTGACATGGTCGCATACTCTGCACATCTTCTTATAATCTAAGGACGTATCAAACGCCGTCACCACCACATCCGGGTGTTCCTCTTCCAGCAAAATGCCTGCCTGCATAAACTCTTCCTGCAGCAGAGGATTCCCAAGCAGGAATACCTTTGCTCCTGGAAAATTGCGCTGCAGATAATAGATTGTGGCCTGCCCGGACGTAACGATCTTCTCTTCGGATACGATAAGTCCCATCCGATGCAGTTTCTCCACGTAGACGGCCGCATTCTTAGAAGAGTTGTTCGTCACAAACACATAATTTCTGCCCGTCTCCTCGATCCGGTGCAAAAACGAGAGCGCACCCTCGATCCATCTTTCCCCCAGATAGACCGTCCCATCCATATCCAGTGCGAAACACCGCACCCTGCTTAGAATCTGTTCCCTGTCCTCATTGACGCTTGGTATCTGTCTCTGCATGGTTTCCTCCTTTGGCTCCTATCCCGCTTTTGTCTCTCCCATTTCTTTTCTGATTTATTATAGCACGCCTTTCCAATCTATGGTAAGCTATTCTTAGCGATGATCAAACACAGCAACACAGACGGTCCTTTCTTCTGTTGTTCGTGGGTTTGATCCGTAACACTCCGAAAGAAGGTATGACATGAAAGAAAAACTCTACACCATTCCCTTAAATGACGCCATGAACGCGGGCGACGAATGTCCTTTCTGCTTCATCGAGCGAAACGTGGAACAGGATCTTCTGGATTTCGTCTTAGGCTCCGGCTCCTCTTATATGGAAAGCGATATCCGTGAACAAACTGACCAGGCCGGCTTCTGCAGAGAACATTTCAGAAAAATGTTCGCCTATGGAAACACGCTGGGCAACGCATGGATTCTGAAGACACACTACATACAGATGAATCGTGAGATGCAGCAGCAGTTTAAGAACTTCAAGCCCGGCAAAACCTCCCTGAAAAATAAGCTAAAGAAACAGACAGAGCGCCAGAATCCCATCGGAATCTGGGCTGCTGAAAAGGACCGCTCCTGTTATATCTGCAAACGCTATGCCGATACCTACGAGCGTTATCTGGATACCTTCTTCGTCATGTATAAGAAAGATCCCGACTTCCGGAACAAAGTCAAAAACAGCAAGGGGTTCTGTCTGCATCATTTCGGAGATCTGTGCGAAGGCGCCGACAGCCGCTTAAGCGATAAGGAGAAACCGGAATTCTACGACATGGTTTTCCCGCTGATGGAACAGAACATGACCCGCCTTGCAGAGGATGTCTCCTGGCTGGTAGAGAAATTCGATTACCGCAACAAAGACGCCGACTGGAAGAACTCGAAAGACGCCATCCAACGCGGTATGCAGAAACTAAAAGGCGGCTATCCCGCAGATCCGCCCTACAAGATAAACAAATAAAAAAACGAGCAAAGCAAGCGAACTCGGACAAGCGGAACATTTTCCCATATCCTGAATAAGAAAATAACATAAAAAACGGCTAAGGCTGTGCACTGTACAGTCTTAGCCGTATCATGTCTCTTCTACATAGCGTCCATCGAGCCGTCATTGTCGTCGGCATCATCATCGAAGAACTCTTCTACCTTGACCTCGGTCTTCTCTGCTGCTTCCTTAACTTTATCGGCCGCTTCCTTGGTGGCGCCTACGATCCTGTCTGTCGCCTCAGCTTTCGCTGCCTGAAGTCCTTCTTTAAAATCCTCTGCTTTATCCAGATCAAGATCTACATAGTTGCGGTCTGCCTCTTTCGCCGTCTCCTCCTCATCTAAGTCGTCATCGAAATCGTCAAAATCATCGTCGTCATCAAAATCATCATCTACAGAAGAATCTTTATTCTGCAAACAATAGTAAACGCCTGCTGCAACGGCTCCGAGAGCAGCTGTCACCATTAAAAACCTACCAAATTTTTTCGCCATGAACGTTCTCCTTTCAGCGTCTCTTATACCATTATCTTAATACTATTTTACCAAAATGAAAAGGGAATATGTATAAAAAATTTCTAATTATTTCCAACCACAACATCTTGTGGCAGGAAAATTCCCGGAAACAAGTTTTTCCGCGGACGTTGAATCCCTTTTCTTTTTATGCTATATTAGAGTTCGACTGATAAAGTCAATTTTTGCTAAAGATCACAGCGTATTACGATTCACAGCTTCCGGCTGCTCATCGTAACGGCATTTGCGCATTTCGACTGTAAACAATAACCACGGAGTTACAAATGAACGAGAAATTTTTTGACTTAAAAAAAGAAAAACAGGACCGTATGATCAATGCCGCGCTGAAAGTTTTCGCGTCAAACGGTTATAAACATGCAAGCACGGACGAGATCGTAGCCGAGGCAGGCATCAGCAAAGGCCTCCTCTTCCACTATTTCGGAAGCAAACTGGGACTGTATACCTTCCTGTACGATTACAGCACGCGCTTTATGAAGCTGGAATTGACTACGGGAGTCCTTTCTTCTGCCCACGATTATTTTGAGATCCGCAAGCAGATCGAATTCGCCAAAATGCAGGTACTTCGGAATTATCCCTACATGCAGCGGTTTCTGGAATCCTGTACCTCTGAGAATGTAAAAGAGGCGCTGATGGCCACAGAACGGCAGCGCAGCGTCCTCTCTGATGTATATGCTGTCTTGAAGAACCAGTCTGACCGCTCCCTCTTTGTCCCTGACATCTCCTACGAAAGACTCGACGCCATGCTGGACTACACGATCAGCGGTCTTATGAACGCCCATTTCCGGGACGCGTCTTTTCAACCGGAGATGCTGTATGAAGAAGTCGTCTCCTATCTGGACATGATGAAACGGATCGCCTATAAGAAGTGATCCGTTTACAGCCATACTTTTCTCAGGAGCGCCATACCTTCCCTGATCTCTTCCATTGACAGCGCTCCATAGCCCAGGATCAGCATCGCCGCATCTTTCTTGTCTCTTCCCATTCTGAAATCCTGCATCTGATAGACTTTAACGCCGACTGTCTCCGCTTCTTGTGCCAACTCCTGCTCACCGCGTCCTTTTCTGTCTGTCAGGATCACATGCAGACCGGCATTGCTGCCAGATATCCTGAAAGCCTTGTTAAATCCCCGCAGTTCATGCAACAACAGATCATGCTTCATACGGTACTGCTTACGCATCTTATTCAGATACCGCTCAAAATATCCGTTTTCGATAAACTCATTCAGGATCGTCTGATCGATCCGTGATACGGTGGAGGCATAGGAACCACACGTCTGCCTGTAGCATCCCAACAGCGGATAGGGCAGCACCATATAGCTGATTCTGATTGCAGGCGCAATCGCTTTGGAAAATGTTCCGATATAGACTACCTTTCCATTGCTGTCTGACGACTGCAGGGAAGGAAGCGGTTTGCCTTTGTAACGGAATTCACTGTCATAATCATCCTCGATGAGATATCTACCCTCTTCCTGCGCCGCCCATCCAAGCAGTTCCATCCGCCTGCCGATCGGCATGGAGATTCCTGTCGGATACTGATGGGAAGGCATCACATAAGCAACCCTCGCCTCCGTTTTCCGAAGCTCATCCACCCGGATCCCGCTCCCATCCATCGGAATCAAAGACACCGGATAAGCACAGGACTGAAAGATCCGGTACGCTCTGGCATAAGTAGGATCCTCCATCGCCACATGCACATGCCGGCCTAAGATCTTTTCCAGCAAAAGAAGCAGGTAATCATTCCCTGCTCCTACAATAATCTGTTCCGGTTCACAGTTCACCCCGCGCGATCCATGGAGATAACGGCATATCGTCGTGCGCAACGCAAGATCCCCCTGCGGTTCTCCCAGCGAAAACAGATCGCTGTTCGCATCAACAAGAATGTTCTTCGTAATCTTCTTCCAAGTCGCATAGGGAAAGAAGTGCATATCGATCGCATTCGGGGAAAAGTCATATTTCCCTGACTTCTGTCTCGTACCTCCGCACAGCTTCGACTGCACGCCTGCCGGGGGCAGATCAACCGCATACAACCCTTCGATTGCACTGACAAAATACCCTCTCCTCGGCCTGGCCTCCAGATATCCTTCCGACACGAGCTGTCCGTAAGCCATATCAACCGTCGTCCTGGACACCTGCAGATCGTCTGCCAGGAATCTTGCAGAAGGAAGCTTCTCATTCTTCAGCAGACTGCCTGCCCGGATCTCGTCACGGATAAATTCATAGATCTGTTCGTATAAAGTTTTACCGCTCTCCGGCTGTAATGGAATATGAATCGGCAGCTCTTTCATTTTGCGGATACATTCTTTTCTTTCATCTTCGCCATCACCATATCCTTCAGGTCTCTCGTCTTATCTTTCATGCGCGGATTAGCGGAAGACTGCATAATGCTCGCGATCAGCCTGCTTGCCACATCGTATTGCTCAAACCGCATGGCGGTAACCGCGATCAGATAATCTACGGTAGGCTCATCCATCCCGCACATCGGAAAACTCTCCGACTGTCTGGCTGTGATAAATCCCTCCAGTGCATTGTGCAGGAATTCATTCTCCTCCTCCTCACACTGTTTCTTCTGCGCCTCATAATCAGGAAGGTTCTTATCAAGATGCTCTGACTTGCCGCGCAGAAGCCACGCTGTCTTCAGACAGATGTAGGCTTTCTCACTGGCCTTTGTCTGCTTCACGATCGCATTGGCAAGCGCCAGTTTGTAGCGTTCTAACGCCTCATCATAAGTATAAGTCTCCTTCGTCTCTTTCTGTGGTGTAAAAGTCGCCGAAATTGTCTTCTTAATATTCTTCGCCTGCGGTGATGTGACAAACTTAAAGAATCTGCTAAGCGCTGTATATCCGCAGAACGGGCACATAATGATGTCATACTTAAGCAGATCAATCTGCTCATAGCGCGGCCGTAAATCCAGATCGCTTCCAGACAACTTTGCCTTGCCGACTTTGACCGTTCTGCTCTTGAATTCTTTATCGCAGATCGGACAGGTACAGGACTTGTCAAACAAGAAGTCCTGCTCCTGTACGGCCGCCGGCGCTTTCTTGGCTTCCGCGCCGCCGTCTTCCTTCTTCGGCTCCTCGTACAATTCCATGTCCTCTAGTTTCCCCAAACCAAACCGTGCTAAACCTGACAATATTCCCATACTACATCCTCCTGATTAATTTACTGTTTGATAACATCCCCTTCTTATTTCTTCGGCAGCACATAAGAACTCTTCAAAGAAACGATTCTGTTAAAAACAAGCTGTCCCGGCTTAGAGTCCTTACAGTCCACGCAGAAGAAACCCTGTCTGACAAACTGGAAGCTGTCATATGCCACTGCCTCCCTGACAGACGGTTCAATATAACATTCCTCCAGAACCGTCAGTGAATTCGGATTGAGGTTCAGACTGCCGTCTTCATTGTAAACCCCCTTCTCCTCGTCAATGATGTTCTCATAGAGTCTTACCTGTACCCGTACCGCATCTGCGGCAGACACCCAGTGGATCGTGCCCTTCACCTTACGGCCGTCGGGACTGTTGCCGCCTTTGGAAGCCGGATCATAAGTGCAGTGCACGGTAGTCACCCTGCCGTCATCGTCCTTTTCATAGCCTACGCACTTCACGAAATACGCACCCATGAGACGCACCTCATTGCCTGGAAAGAGCCGGAAATATTTCCTGGGCGCCTCTTCCATAAAGTCTTCCCTGTCAATATATAATTCTCTGGAAAAAGGAACTTTTCTTATGCCAAGCGCTTCGTTCTCCGGATTATTTACGATCTCCAGAAGTTCTGTCTGTCCCTCCGGATAATTGTCGATCACCAGTTTCACCGGATCAAGCGCCGCCATCACACGAGGCCTCTTCATCTTCAAATCTTCCCTGATGCAGTACTCCAACATGGAATACTCTGCAGAAGAATTCGCCTTGGAGACACCACACAGGTCAACAAAAAGCTTAAGTGACTCCGGCGTAAACCCTCTCCTGCGAAGCGCCGCAATGGATACAAGCCTGGGATCATCCCATCCATCCACAATACCGTCTTCTACCAGCTTCTTGATATATCTCTTACCTGTGACTACATTGGTCAGATACATCTTGGCAAACTCGATTTGCTTCGGTGGATGCACATATTCCAGTTCCTCCACCACCCAATTATAAAGCGGTCTGTGATCCTCAAATTCCAACGTACAGATTGAATGCGTAATGCCCTCGATCGCGTCCTCGATCGGATGCGCGTAATCATACATCGGGTAAATACACCACTGATCCCCTGTGTTCTGGTGAGACAGGTGCGCTACCCGGTACAAGATCGGATCCCGCATGTTAATATTCGGAGAAGCCATATCGATCTTGGCGCGGAGCGTCTTCTCCCCGTCAGCATATCTGCCTTCCTTCATCTCTTCAAACAGCCGCAGATTTTCCTCTATGCTTCTGTCTCTGTTTGGATCATTGGTCCCCGGTTCTGTCAGCGTTCCTCTGTATTCTCTCATCTGCTCCGCAGAAAGATCCGAGACATAGGCTTTCCCTTTCCGGATCAGCTTAAGCGCTCCTTCGTACATCTGCTCAAAATAATCTGAGGCAAAGAAGAGCCGGTCTTCATAATCTGCCCCAAGCCACTTCACATCTGCCTTGATCGACTCCACAAACTCGCTTTTCTCTTTGGTGGGATTCGTATCATCAAAGCGGAGATTAAACTTACCTCCGTACTGCTTTGCCAGTCCTGCATTCAGTAATATGCTCTTCGCATGCCCAATATGAAGATACCCGTTCGGTTCGGGTGGGAATCTCGTATGGACCGTATCGTAAGTCCCTTCCGCCAGATCCTTGTCGATGATCTGCTCAATGAAATTCCTGGAGATCACTTCCTTCACATCTTTCTGTGGTGCCTGTTCCATCATGTTCATCTCATTCTCACTCATAGATACTCCCTGCGGCTTTTCTTTCCCTGCAGCCGCCTTTCTTTTCATGTTCATGCCCACACTTTATCTTATATGGCATCGTGCGGAACACATCTGCCCTTCTCTTCCTGGGCATAAAACCAATAACTATCCGTATTGTAACATAGCCCGTCAAAAATAGAAAGCAGAAAAATAATCGCCTTGATCACTCTGTACAAAACGGCATTCCGCCCCGCTTGATGCCGAATTTCTCTCTCATTGCCAGAAGCGCTTCAATCTGCTCCTTCGTAAGCCGATTCTGCCTGCCTAAGATCTTATCCGTGATCAACAGGATCTTCGCATAGTATTCCATAGACTCCAGACGGTAATAAGCCGCATAAGGGTCCTCGGCCCATGTCACCGCGCCGTGGTTGGCTAACAACACCCCATTATGAGTATGACAGTACGGCGCGACCACATCAGGCACTGCCTCACTTCCAAGCTCCGCATACGGCGCAACCGGCACGTCTCCCAATGTGATCACTGCTTCCGCCAGAACTGGCGACGACAGGGGAATTCCCGCTATGGCATAACAGGTACAGACCGGCGGGTGCGCATGGCATACCGCCCGGATATCCGAATTCTCCCGGTATGCGCGCAGATGCATTTTCAACTCGGAAGAAGGTCTGTAAGTTCCTTCCAACAGATTGCCCTCCAGATCCACCTTGACCAGCATCTTTTTTTTCATATATCCTTTGGAGACTCCGGTAGGAGTCGCCCACACCTCATTGTCCCCGGTCTTTATAGAAATATTGCCGTCGTTGGCCGCGACGAAATTGCGCACGTACATACGCTGGCCAATATCAAGGATGGCCTTCCTGGCCTGTTTTGCTGTTAAATATTCCATTTTTATCTCTCTCCATTGTCCTGTAAATTTCCTAGTCAATCAGGAAAGCTTATGATGCTTTACGAAGATCTCCCGCAAGGATTCCGTATAAGGCTCTCTCGCGATCCCGTACTCTGTCACGATCCCGGCGATCAAATCATGATCTGTCACATCGAATGCCGGATTATACACTTTCACGCCTGCAGGCGCCATCGGCTTCTCATACCACATATCCGTCACCTCATGGGGCGGACGCTGTTCAATTATAATCTCCGCTCCTGTGGGCGTATTCAGGTCGATTGTGGAAGTAGGCGCACAGACATACACCGGCACATGATACCGTTTCGCCACCGCCGCAACCACCGAAGTGCCGATCTTATTGGCCGTATCCCCATTCGCCGCCACGCGGTCACATCCAACAAACACCGCATTGACCCATCCATTACGCATGACAGCCGCCGACATATTATCGCAGATCAGCGTCACATCCACCCCTGACGCATACAGCTCATAGGCTGTCAGCCTCGCCCCTTGCAGCAAGGGCCTTGTCTCATCCGCAAATACCCGGAAATGATAGCCCCGCTCCTGTCCCAGGTAAATAGGCGCCGTGGCTGTACCATATCTGCATGTGGCAAGCTGTCCTGCATTGCAGTGCGTCAGAATACCATCCCCTGGCTTCACCAGCGTCAGCCCATGCTCGCCGATTGCCCTGCACACCCGGATATCCTCTTCCTTTAAGGCCACTGCCTCTTCTTTCAGCTTCTTCTTGATCTCTGCTACCGGCAGGCTGCTGTTTCGCGTACAGATCTTCTCCATCCTGTTTAACGCCCACGACAGATTGACCGCCGTCGGCCTCGCAGAATTCAAATATTCTTTCTGCCTGCTAAATTCCTGGTAAAAGGCGTCATACTCCTGTGTCTTGATCTGTTTCGCCAACAGATAAATGCCAAAAGCCGCAGCCACGCCAATCGCCGGCGCGCCGCGCACTTTCAACAGGTAGATGGCCTCCCAGATCTCTTCTCCTGTATGCAGTCTGATCAGTTCAGCCGTACCGGGCAGTTTCGTCTGGTCCAGAATCACCAGCGCATTGTCCTCATCGTCCAGGGCCACTGTCTCATACTCCATAATGTTCTTCGTTTCTCTTTCGTCGCTCATCCTTGCCTCCATTTCTATGTCCAATGTCATTCCGTTACGCCCTTTCAAGACAGCATCAGATAATAACTCACCGGAAACAGTTTCTCTAATACCGCAAACACCGGCACATAAGTCCCAAGCCTGATAAAGACCGGTGCGCACAGCAGACTTCCCATCGCCAGGATCGGGATGGCCGCCGCGATCGTCTCCTGTCTGCGAAGGATCAGGCGAAGCAGAACACAGTACCCTACAATCATCCCCTGATAGGCTATAAGACTGAGAATCTGTCTTCCCCACATACCGGCATCCCACACCGACAGGATCGATCCCATGGACAGACTGCCGCCACAGGCACGCATGCCATCGGACAGCCACAGACAAAACAGGACCGCCACCGCAGGCATAACCGTCGAAATCCCTACATCAACTATATAAGTCAATGCATCAGGCACCAGGCGGAGAAATTTCTTCTCCTTCTTATCCTTCTCATATTCTAACATACCACACATACCGGCTATCAAAATCAGTACCGCAAAGATGCCTTTTACAGGGAAAACAGCCGCCTTGACGCTTTCGTCATTTACAACATCTGTGTCAGATTGGAATTGACTATTAGAGTCATCAAATAGATATCGAAACCCGAATGTGCTGTCGTCTGCAAGATGTTCTTCATACGCTTCTATGGCAAAATCGACGGCAGGCGCTGAAATCTTCTCCATATATGTTTCGTAGCGCGCCTCTGCATACAGCCGAAAAACTACGCCTGCGATCCGCTCTTTCGCCATGCCGGTTATACTGCTGGTGTCCGTCTCATAGACGGTAATACATTTCCTCCAGTCTCCGTCTTCTGTTTTCTCTTTCAGATCAGACGGAAGTATAAAACCGCAATCGGCCTCCTCACGGATCACATGTCGTTCCACCTGCCTGCCATCCTCACAGAACAGAAACCGCAGCACACTATTCTTTTCCTGCTCCGTCAAAGAGGCTGCAATCTCCTCACTCCACGTACCCTCTTCTACACAGACTGCCACTACCGCCCCGCCTCTTTCCCCTTGCTCTAAGACGCCGATTCCATAGCCTAAGAGTGGGATCAACACCAGCAGCCCAAGATAGACAGGCTGCCGCCACAGCCTTTTCAACAAAAGGGCTATCCATATCCCATATTGCTTTCTAAGAGAACTTGTCTTTTCACTCATCATACGCCGTTCTATCTTTTACTTTCTTCTATCTTTTACTTTCCTCCTGATTGTTACTCTTCTCTGCGCCGCAGGACATAAGCCATCATGCCACACACTACGGTAGAAAGGACAAGTATCGCCGCACACTGTGAAGTCCCTGTCTTGTTTCTTCCTGTCAGAAGATTCCCCACCGCCTCCATAAGATAAGTCGTCGGCAGCCATCTTCCTACTGCCTGCATACGCTCTGGCATAAACATCGATGGTGCCAGGCCGCCGGACAGATAAACCATTACGACTGATACCAGGAACAACAGCAGGATTCCGCTTGTCCTGCTTCCCGTCAGACTGTATATAAAATACACAATCGTGACAGCGCTCAGTACAATAAGGCCTGCCAGCATGATCTGGGGCAGAAGAAAACCGCTGTCTGCGCGATCCTCCCGAATCTGTGCCAGAAACCCATCGGGCAGCCATCGATACGCCAGCTTAACCCCCATCCATAAGACTGCCAGCAAGAGCCCCATGCATAAGACAGCGCAGAACCATTGGCTAAAGCACTGCCAGCCGCTTCCCGTTCCCTGCCTTTCCAACTGCTTTCGAATGGCCGTCGGTTCTCTTTGCATGACAGGATACAGGGCCATCCCTGTCAACAGAAGAAACAGGACTGCTCCGGAGGCGGCATAGAACTGCACCACGTTCATCGACCCGAATACGGACACCTGCTCCGTATCAAATAAGGCCATCCTGTCTAATGCAAAAGCCAGATTATAGCTGTCGATCTCCGCTTCCATTTTCGATAGCTGCTCCTGCAAGCCATACGCAGATGCCGTGTCATTGGCTCCATAAATCTGTGCCTGTGCTGCCCGCAGAAGTCCTTCTCCCGACTCTGTCAGTTCCCGAAACAGCATTGCCTCCAGCCTGGCATTCCTGGGAAAGTAGATATCCACAGAGGGATTTCTTCCATTCATGATTCCTTCCACCAATTGTTCCGGAAGCAGGACGAGCACCGCTATTTTCCCTTTTCTCAACAGATCGAACCCTTCTTCTTCCGTCGTCTGTTGAAAATGGCAGTAAGAAGAAACACTCTCCATATTCTCCACATAGGCAAGCGCCATCTGCGTCATCCTGTTATCTTCCTGTACGACGACTGCGATGTCTATACTGGCTGCCAGCGGATCCCGCTCCAGGCCTCGCACACCACAAAAAGCAATCACGCCTATGATCATCATAAGCAGGATTGCCTGGAATAACATGCGCGGAAATAACACCAACGCCTTCTTTACTTCGACCCGAAGATATTGTATTCTCCACTTCATATGTCACTCTTTCCGATCCGGTTCTCCCGCACAGATATCTGTATACATATCAAGGAGGCCTACTGTCTCCGCGGCAGGTCTGCCGTACATATTGCAGCACTTATGTGAGACCTGTTTTGCCTCCTTTTCCTTCTCATCAAAGCTGACGCTCATGCGATACACACCCTGGGTGAATTCTGTATCCAGGTGCCTCATCACCTCTGCGATCCTCTCCTCATCCTCAAAATGCTCCCTGTTCTGGTCATTCATATGATTCCCCCTGTGTACCGCAAGCTTACCTGTGATACTGCCTCCATAGAAATTTCTTATCTGCTCCTACCACAGATAATCGAGCATACTTCCATATTCTCCGCTGATCTTATATAAGATCGTCAGCCAGTCTTCCTCCGTCATTTCGAAAAATGCCGTCTCTCTCCTGACCTCACTTGTGATCTCTTCCTGCAGAGGTTCGATCAGTACTTTCCCCGTCACCTTGCACAGTTCTTCGCCATCCATGCAAAGGGCAAGTTTTTCCAGCTCAAGATCCACGCTTTTTCCCCTGACAACATCGTCCAGGCTTCCTTCCAGCATGAGTTCCATATCCTCTTCATCGTCCCACACCGAAAACTTCAGCGCAAACTCATCGCGGACCGCATCGCTTTCCATCTCATATTTGGCTCTGAGAATCGAATCCTTCTCCTCCATAAGATCTATATCCAATTCCATCTCCAGGCAGTCCTTCGATGGCTGCAGCAGAATCTGGCAGTGAATCGACCGCTCTACGCCATCGACGCCTTCCACTGCGATCTCGCCCTGTACCTTGTCAATGCTTCTTGCCGTTCCCAAAAAATGAAGCGCACCCTCCATAGATGCCTCTCCATCCATCATGACGATCGGTCCGTCAAAGGAAATACTTTCAATCCGGTTCTTTCCATCCATCTCAAACAATACTTGAACATCCGAATCGATCAGTCTGTCATAGTCTTCCCACCAGACCTCTTCACCGGCCATCTCATAGATTTCCTCATAGCTTCCCATCATTCCCTTGATAAGCCGGTTCATTTCCCTGGCCGGGTAGATCATGCGGTAGACGCCTCTCTCCACTTTCTCCATCACCATCTTATCCCGGCACGCTTCCAGATCTTCTTCATACCGCTCTTCAAACTGGTCCAGGTTCTTCCACTCTCTTAGGGAAAGTCCATCCTCCATATCCCCGAAGAAATCAATGGAAAAATCGTCCATCTCGCTGCGTCCTGTCACCTCCGACAGAAAAGATTGATTGTACTGGCTCACCACATCTTCATTCTCAATATACATATTCTCCATGAACAATTCCGGAATCGAGAAACAAAATGCCTCTTCATCTGCGTAGATCTGCAGATGCGCCAGGTCATAATTCATCACGCTGATACTGGTATCGGCGCTCAGTTCTTTACGCTCCACATCCTTAACATAATCCGTATCAATGCCGACTGTCGTTCCAAAAAGTCCTTCTGAAGTGAAGTTCATCTCCGTGTTTACATGACTGCCTTCTTCCACCATCATGAGCAGGATCTCTTCCACCCCAATCTTGTCTGTTAAAGGATTCCTGCACTCTTCCAGTTCCCTGCCAAGATTCTGGATTCCCTTGCCAATCCTGTAAGCTGGCGTATTCCTGAAATAAACTACCGCAATGCCAACTGCAAGAAAGACTACCACCACCAGACTCACCACAGCGATCAGAATTTTAACGGCCATTCCCTTCTTCTGCGGCGGTGTATACATCTGTTCCTGTGGTCCATAAGAAAATTCGGGAATCGGTATCTCTTCCTGTATTGTATTCTGATCCCTGAGATCCTCCAAATTATTCTGATCCTTCTGTTGATTAAAATCCATTCCCGTCTCCCCCTGTCTCTTATGAAGTAACAATCTGCATCTTCTCCGTCAGCGCCTCACCCCGAAGATTCCGGTCAACCTGCTCCAGCTTTCCTTCCCTCATGACATATAATTTATCACACAGCGACAGCTCGCTCTCCTCATGGGTGGTGATGACTACAGTTCCCTTCCGTTCCAGATAGATCTGCAGGTACTTTCTGATATCTTCCTTGCAGATCAGGTCAAGCGCCGCGCTGGGTTCATCCATCAACAGTACCGGCGGCATTCCGGCCATGGCGATGCCGATGCTCACCCGCTTCTTCATCCCTCCCGACAGCTTACCCGCCTGCTTCTTGCAGAACGCTTCTATCCCCAATCGATGCAGAAACCCCTGCTCCAATTCCTGACACAGTGCTTTCTTATCCGGATACCATAAACGCAGATTATCATATACACTCAGCTCCGGGATCAGCGGATTCTCCTGGGGCACATAGCCTGTCATCCTGCGAATCACTTCTCGGTCTCCCCGCATCCGTCCGCTTCCTGCATCACTCCAAGCCGTCCGGCCATAATAGAGCACCTGTCCAGCCGAGGGCTTAAGCGTTCCCGCCAGCACCGACAGAAGCGTGGATTTCCCACAGCCATTGGCACCCACGATACCAACGCATTCTCCTCTCTGTGCTGTAAAGGATACTCCCCGCAGGATCTGTTTCCTCCCATATGCACTTGTTATGTCCGTCACTGTTATCATATTTTCCATAGTCTCATCATAACACAAATTTAACCAAAATAAAACGCCTGGGCAAACTTCCCAGGCGTTTTCTGAAATTCTTTCTCTTAAAGTTAATTTGCACAACAAATTTACCAAAGTTAATTTGCGTAGCAAATTTACTTTTATTATTTTGCCGCTGCAATCTCAGCCTTCAATGCTTCTGTCAGCTTCGGAACGATCTTATTCAGATCGCCTACGATACCGTAATCAGCCACATCGAAGATCGGTGCATCTGCATCCTTATTGATCGCGATGATAATATCGGATTCTTCCATACCTGCCACGTGCTGGATCGCACCAGAGATACCAATCGCAAAGTAAACATTCGGGCGAACAGTCTTACCAGTCTGTCCAACCTGCAGATCCTTCGGCTTCCAGCCAGAATCCACAACTGCACGGGAGCAGCTTACCGTGCCGCCGAGCACTGCCGCAAGATCCTCAAGGATCTTGAAGTTCTCCGGGCTTCCTACGCCACGGCCGCCAGATACAAGGATCTTAGCATCCATGATGTCCACGGTCTCTGCAACAGACTTCACGATATCAAGAATCTCCACATATTTGTTATCCGGTGTGAATCCAGGATTGAACTCTTCTACAACTGCTTTCGCACCCTTGATCGGATCGATCTTCTGCATAACACCTGCACGAACGGTAGCCATCTGCGGACGGTTGTAAGGACAAGCGATCGTTGCGATCGTGTTACCGCCGAATGCAGGACGTGTCATCAGCAACTGGTTATGTAACTGCTCCTGACCCGGAACTGCCTGCAGCGGGAAATCACCAATCTCCAGAACGGTACAGTCTGCTGTCAGACCAGTAGCCACTCTGGCGGATACTCTCGGACCTAAGTCTCTGCCGATCGCGGTTGCGCCAACCAGCATGATCTCAGGTTTATACTTATTGATAACGGAAGACAATGCATGTGCATAAGGCTCTGTTCTGTAATCTTTCAACTCCGGATCGTCCACAACGATCACCTTATCTGCGCCATATTCAGCAAGCTGGTCTGCCAGTCCCTTAATCTCAGAACCGATCAACACAGCCGTCACATCTGTACTCAAATCTTTAGCCAGGTCCTTCGCTTTGCCGAGCAGTTCGAAAGCAATACTGCTGATCTCATTGTCCACCTGCTGCGCAAAGACATATACTCCCTTGTATTCTTCTAAATTCATTATTTTACATTCCTTTCTCTATACCTGAATATAGTCTTATTTTCTTCGAAAACATCTATAGTTAACGACATTAGAAATGTCGCTTACAACCCTGCAAAAGCTCCCGTATATGGCTTTGGCAGGAGCCGGAAGCAGACATTTGTTATGTCGTTTACTATAATTCTAGATCACATGTTTTACTTTCAACTTGTCAACAATGTAGCTTACGGATTCATCAGGATCAAGAGTAACCTTCTCGCCGGCGCCTTTTCTTACCTTATCGGAAGCCTTAGCGATCTTGGTCGGTGAACCTTTCAGACCCAGGTTAGAATCGTCTACATCCTTAAGGTCTGCTCTTCCCCAAACAGTGATCTCCTTCTTATATGCGTCAAAAATACCGCCTGGCGTCATATAACGAGGCTCGTTCAGCTCGGAAAGCGCTGTGATCAGACAAGGCATTTTAGCCTTTACGACATGGTATCTGTCTTCGTACTGACGCTCAACGATCACGCTGTCGCCCTCTACCTTAATATCCTGTGCATAAGAGATAACCGGAATATCAAGATGCTCTGAAATCTGAGGTCCAACCTGCGCCGTATCGCCATCGATCGCCTGACGGCCTGTGATGATCAGATCATACTCAAGATTTCTGATTGCTCCTGCAACCGTTGTTGAGGTAGCCCATGTATCCGCACCGCCGAGTACTCTGTCTGTTACCAGAACGCCCTTGTCTGCGCCCATAGCCATTGCCTCACGCAGAACTTCTTCAGCTTTCGGAAGGCCCATTGTCACAACCGTAACTTCTGCACCATACTGATCTTTTAATCTGAGTGCCGCTTCCAGACCTGCTTTATCATCCGGGTTCATGATCGTAAGCATAGCGCCTCTGTCGAGTGTTCCGTCCGGATTAAACTTTACGCCGCCCTTGGTATCGGGAACCTGTTTAATACAAACAACAATTTTCATTGTATTTCTCTCCTTATTTTATTTATTCTTTCACGTTTGCCTCTACGCGGATATCACCGGTCCTGCCCGCGATACCCTGAATGCGTAAAACTTCCTCTATCTATCCTGCCATGCCCTCTGCACGCTGTCTGTCATACTGTCAAAACAAGCATTCACGCGGCAGAGCGCCGGCCGCATCTATGCTGCTATTTCAGTAGGGAACCAGAGATTACCATACGTTGAACTTCGCTTGTTCCTTCGTAGATCTCTGTGATCTTCGCATCACGCATCATGCGCTCTACATCGTACTCTCTGATGTAGCCGTAACCACCGTGGAGCTGAACAGCCTTTGTGGTGACTTCCATCGCTACCTCTGCAGCATATAATTTAGCCATAGCAGCTTCTACAGAATAAACTTTCTGGGTAGCCTTAGCCATAGCAGCCTTGTAAACAAGCATCTGCGCCGCCTGTACCTTGGTCGCCATATCCGCCAACTGGAACTGCGTGTTCTGGAATGCGCCGATCGCTCTGCCAAACTGCTTTCTCTCTTTCACATAAGAGATCGTCGTCTCCAGTGCACCCTCCGCCAGACCAAGCGCCTGAGAAGCGATACCGATACGGCCGCCGTCCAGAGTATGCATCGCAATACCGAAGCCCTTCCCCTGCTGTCCTAACAGATTCTCCTTCGGAATACGGCAGTCTGTGAAGATCAGCTCGTATGTAGAAGATCCACGGATACCCATCTTCTTCTCTTTCGTACCAAAGGTAAATCCAGGCGTTCCTTTTTCTACGATAAATGCAGAGATCTCTTTCGTCATTCTGCCGCGCTTCTCAACAGTGCCTGTAATTGCGAAGATCACATATACGTCAGCTTCCTTACCGTTAGTGATGAAGCACTTCGATCCGTTCAGTACCCACTCGTCACCGTCAAGCACTGCTTTCGTCTGCTGTCCCTGTGCGTCAGTACCTGCACCAGGCTCCGTCAGACCGAACGCACCCAGCTTCTCACCCTTTGCAAGCGGGATCAGGTATTTCTGCTTCTGCTCTTCTGTACCATATGTCATAATAGGGTCGCAGCAAAGAGAAGTGTGCGCGGATACGATAACACCTGTAGTGCCGCATACCTTTGACAGTTCCTCAACGCACATCGCGTAAGTTAAAGGATCGCAGCCCTGTCCGCCGTACTCCTTCGGAACCGGAATTCCCAGGAAGCCCAGCTTAGCCATCTTCTCAACAGTCTCACGCGGGAAAGCTTCGTTCTCGTCTACCTCCTGTGCGAGAGGCTTTACTTCTTTTTCAGCAAACTCTTTAAAAAGAGTTCTCGCCATTTCATGTTCTTTGCTTAAAGTAAAATCCATGATCTTTTATTCCTCCATGTTATTTTATAGTAACTTACATCTTGCAGCCGTAACGCCGATCAAGCAGCCGCATGGCCGTCCGAAAAACCTGCTTCCAGACGACCGCAGTATAACGTTCCCGAAATCTATAGTAAAATCTCAAGAACGTTATAGCTGTCTTTCCCGTAACAGTTCTGTTCCCTTCCCTGTTACCTATCTTTCATTTCTTATTTCTTGGAATAGTCAAAGAAGCCAATGCCTGTCTTTCTGCCAAGCTTCTTCTCCTCTACCATCTTCTTCAGAAGCGGCTGTGGAGCATACTTCTCATCCTTCGTCTCATTGTACAGCACTTCCATGATTGCAAGGCAGATATCTAAGCCGATCAGATCGCCTAAGTGCAGCGGCCCCATTGGATGGGATGCGCCAAGCTGCATAGCCACGTCGATATCTTCTGCGGATGCGGTGCCGGCATCCAGAACGCCGATCGCCTCGTTTACCATCGGGATCAGGATTCTGTTTACAACGAAACCAGGAGCTTCCTTCACCTGTACCGGAGTCTTGCCGATCTGTGTCGCGATGGCCGTGATCTTGTCAACCATATCCTGAGGGGTGTTCTCGCCTCTGATCACCTCTACCAGTTTCATCCTGTCAGCCGGATTAAAGAAATGCATACCGATCATCGGTCTGTCTAAGCCTTCTCCGATCTTGGTGATGGAAAGAGAAGAGGTATTACTTGCGAACATACATTCTTTCTTAACAATCCCCATCAGCTCTTTGAAGATCGCCTGCTTGATCTCCATCTTCTCCAGAGCCACTTCAACGATCAGATCACAGTCTGTACAGATACCGTTCAGGCCTGTGGTGATCTTACCCATAACCTCGTCTGCTTTCTCCTGCGTGATCTTCTCTTTGCTTACCAGGAAGTTCATGTTCTTCTGGATCTTCGCCTTGCCGCCCTCAGCGTACTCTTCCTTGATATCGCAGAGACAAACTTCGTAGCCGTCTGTCATAGCGAATGCCTGTGCAATACCGGAACCCATGGTTCCCGCACCGATAATACCTACTTTCATCGTGCATGTCCTCCTTAAATATGTGTTATGTTTACAGCCCAGCCGCTTCTGCCAAATCTGAGCTTTTCCTCTAGCAGTTTTTGAACGGCTCTTTCACTTTCTCCTTATTCTTATCCAGGAAAAACGCCATACCGTACTTCTGGTCTTCCGTCTCGAAGCAGTCGCCAAACAGTTTCTCCTCGATCACGATCGCTTCGTCCATGCAGACTTCCAGACCGTCATTGATCGCTTTCTTGCAGTTGCGGACAGCAATCGGGGCATTCTTCGCGATACCTGCTGCCATCTTCTCCGCCGCCGCCATCAGCTCTTCCTGCGGATATACTGCGTTTACAAGCCCAATCCGAAGCGCCTCGTCCGCCTTGATATTTCTTGCGGTATAGATCATCTGCTTCGCCATGCCGGGTCCCACGATTCTTGCCAGTCTCTGCGTGCCGCCGAAGCCCGGTGTAATGCCAAGGCCTACTTCTGGCTGTCCGAAGACTGCATTGTCGGAACAGATTCTGATATCACAGCTCATGGAGATCTCACAGCCGCCGCCCAGTGCAAAACCATTCACGGCCGCGATCACAGGGATCGGGAAAGTCTCCAGCTTACGGAACACATCGTTCCCTTTCTTGCCGAACGCTTCGCCCTCCGCCTTGGTCAGAGTGCTCATCTCACCGATATCAGCGCCTGCCACGAAAGATTTCTGACCTGCGCCTGTCAGGATTAGGCATCTCACTGCGTCAAGATCCACGCTGTCCAGAGTCTTGTCCAGCTCTTCCAGTACTGTGGAGTTCAGGGCATTGAGCGCTTTCTCACGATTGATTGTAATGACGCCGACCTGTCCTTTTACTTCATATAATACAAATTCCATTGATCTGTCTCCTTATTCAATAAAAGTTCTTCTCCTGTTAGTCTCTCTCAACAATCGTAGCGCATCCCATACCGCCGCCGATACACAGCGTTGCAAGACCCTTCTTCGCATCTTTCGCTTCCATCTCATGCAGCAGTGTTACAAGAATACGGCATCCGGAAGCTCCTACCGGATGTCCCAGTGCGATCGCACCGCCGTTAGGGTTGAGCTGCTTATCAACATCGATACCCAGTTCCTTACCAACTGCCACGGACTGTGCGGCAAACGCCTCGTTCGCTTCGATGATATCGAAATCTTCGATCTTATAGCCTGTCTTGGCCATAACCTTCTTCGTAGCCGGAACAGGACCGATCCCCATGATTTCCGGTCTGCAGCCTGCCAAAGCGCCGCCAACAAAAGTAGCCATCGGCTTAACGCCCAGCTCTTTCGCTTTCTCTTCACTCATCACAACAATCGCCGCCGCTCCGTCATTGATACCGGAAGCATTACCTGCTGTAACGAATCCATTCGGATTGATCGGGCGAAGCTTCTGAAGTCCTTCAATCGTAGATCCGGCTCTCGGTCCCTCGTCCACCTTGAACTCTACCATTTCTTTCTTCTTCTTGACCATAACGGGTACGATCTCTTTGTCAAAAGCGCCGCTCTTCTGTGCCGCTTCTGCCTTAAGCTGGCTCTTAAGCGCGAACTCATCCAGCTCTTCGCGTGTCAGTCCCCACTCTTCACAGATATTATCTGCCGTCTTGATCATATGATAGTTATTGAAAGCATCCCACAGTGCGTCGTTCACCATGGTATCTACCAGTGTACCGTTGTTCATTCTGTAACCGTAACGTCCCTGAGGAACAGCGTAAGGCGCCATGGACATATTCTCCATACCACCTGCAACGACGATGTCTGCGTCGCCTGCCTGGATCATCTGCGCTGCCATGTTGACACAGTTTAAGCCGGAACCACATACAACGTTGATCGTTACAGCCGGAACCTCATTGGGAAGACCTGCCTTAATGGAAGCCTGACGTGCAACGTTCTGACCCTGTCCCGCCTGGATTACACAACCCATATATACGTGATCGACCTGATCAGCAGCAACCCCTGCTCTGTTCAATGCTTCCTTGATTACGATTGCGCCAAGCTCTGCTACCGGAGTCGTGCTGAGACCACCACCCATAGTGCCGATAGCTGTACGGCAGGCACCCGCCAAAACAACTTTTTTTGCCATCTTTTTCTCCTCCATCTTGGTATTTTTGTTAAATAAAACTTCACATTACAAGATTGACAACGATTGTTATTTTTTTATCATTGTCTGCTGCCATTATTGTATCATAGGGGTATCCTTTTTGCAATGCTTTTCTACCTCCGGATCCTGCATCTCCTGCACGCGGCGCCATTCCCGTGTATCCCCCACCTTAGCCGCTTCGCTGCGGTTGCGGTAAAGGAATTTCGTAAGCTCATAGCAGTCGATCCAGATCTCGTTATTCCCCTCTTTCTGGGACTCATCGAAGATCAACTGCAGACCCCAGTGCAAATGCACCGTCTTGATGTTGTTCACATTCTCTTTCGTGCTGTAGCCGGTATGCCCCATATACCCGATCACATCCCCGGCCGTAACCACATCCCCCTGTGCAAGTCCCTCCGCGTAAGGGTAGTTCTGCCGCAGATGCGCATAATAATAGTATCGTTTTCCGTCAAAGCTGCGGATGCCGATGCGCCAGCCGCCGTACTGGTTCCAGCCCAGGGCCTCCACCACGCCGGACTCGATCGCGATGATCGGGCTGCCGATCTGGCCCATCATGTCATGTCCCAGATGGGGTCTGGAATAACCGTAGCTTCTGGACGACCCGAAGTCATCGTAGTGGCTGTAGTCAAACCCTTTTGCAATGGGGGAAAAGGCTTTCAGCCCATAATACCGGTTCCATTTTCCATTCTCCATAAGAGAAAACTCCCCCACCATTCCAGAGAGTACCGCCGAATAAGCTTCCAGATAATAATCATAATACTCCATTTCCTCTGTCAGCTCCTCCATTGTAGTCTCACCGCCACGCAGCTTCTCCCCCGCGGCCGTGATCTCCCGCACGCTGTTCTTATCAAACTTACCGCCGTGCTTGGCTCCCACGTAAGCTAACAGCTCAATCCAGTGCAAAGGCACCTCTTCCTGACAGGAAGCCACATCCAGATCATACGCGGCCGCCATTGCCTCACAGGTGGCGTGAAACTCCACCCACTTTATATAGCTGCCTGCGGCAGATACCTCTACCGCCTCTCCTACATCCGATGTCCAACCGTCTTCCTCTGCTGCATTATACCCGGCTTTCTCTTTTGTTACCTCTTTCAGTTCCCGGCAAAGCGCCGCACATACAAATGCCAGCAGCAGAATAAGCTCTGCCCTGATGATCCACTTGTCTCTGCCTTTCCACCGGTTATCCCTGCCTCTGCCGCTATTCCTTTTCATCCCTGCACCCCCATGCCTGCCCGGTCTGCAGCTTCAGACGCAGACCCAAATTTGCGTCTGAACTTATTCAGACGGTGAAGCTGTCTTCCCCGTATACACCTTTCCCTGCCGCTCCCGTTTCATCTGTCAAACGACTTCACACAACAGAGAACTTTTACGGTTATGTATATGAAAAATCCCCGCAGGTTATGTCAGCCCGCGGGGTTACACTTGTGATTATGCATTTCTTACTATCTCGGCACTTCTCTCTTATGGTAAACAAATTCACGCTGGAAAAGGAAACTCACAAAGAACAGGAAGACATCCACCGGCATCTTAACCATAACTTCCATACCGCCAAACAGGCCATGCAGGCCATTGACCAGCACGGCACTGCACATCATCTGACAGACTGCCAACAGAAAATATTTGACTGCCGTGACCGCTATCTTCTCCTGACTCTGAAATACCACCTTATAATTTATAAGGAAATTATAAACCGCTGAAATGATACGCGCAAATACCGTCGCCATGATAATGTACGGTACACCGCCAAACTTACCATCCGCTCCATAGAATACGGTGCAGAACAGATGAAAGAGCAGCAGATCCACTACGCTGGAAGAGAGCGACGAAAAGAGAAACTTTCCAAACACCAGATAGATCCTCAGAGAATCCTTGATCGGATTGAAGTGGCTGGTCCTGTTCTCCTCTATATAGATCGTCTTCACCGGTACTTCCAGAATCGGAACACTCAGATTCTTCGTCTCAATGAGCATATTTGTCTCATACTCGAAGCGCTCGCCCTTCACTTCCATCAGCTTTTCCATAAAGAAGACAGGAATGGCGCGAAGCCCTGTCTGTGTGTCCGAGACGGACAATCCCAGCAGATACCGAAACACCTGTCTGGTACACTTATTGCCAAAAGAAGAACGCGCAGGTACATCCGGCCCGTCAAACTCCCGGCATCCCAGGATCAGGCTCTTCGGATTCTCCCATAATTTCCGCATACAAGCCAGGATATCTGTCGGCGTATGCTGCCCGTCGGAATCTGCTGTCACACAGCCTGGTATGCCGCTCTCTTCCCCGCCATAGGTGAGCAGGCAATGGTTGAAAGCGGTCTTGAGCGCCCTTCCCTTGCCCAGATTGACTGCATGACGCAGCACTTCGCAGTTTCCAAATGCCTCTGCCCGGTCAAAAAAGGATGCATACGGTTCCCCACTGCCGTCATCCACCACGACCACATGCCTGATCCCCGCCTCCTGCAGCGCCTTAAGAAGCGTTATTAACTTTTCATCCGGCTCATAAGACGGAATAATCACCGGTATCTCATCATAAGACGGCATGTCCTGTCCCTCTCTATCTTTCTTTATGATCCGGGCAGTCTCATCGGCCCCGATCCACTGCCCTGTCAGAGACCGTTTCCTGTCAGCGCCTGCTGCCCGTCCAGGCGTTCTAACCGCAATGTCCCGTCCTCTTCCACAAGACGGTATAACACACCACAGCTAAACTCCCCCGCATCCGTGATTGCATCAAAGACAGTGCCCACGTCCGCATCGGTTTCTTCCGCGTAGAGATAACCGGCATGAGAAGCCCTGATCTCCTGTATCATCCAGTCTGTGGACGCATCGTCCAGATTTACGCTCCGATATACCACAGAAACCGGTGAAACCTCATATGCCAAATAGCTGTTGTTCACCCAGCGGGGCGCATCCCCTCTTCTGATATAACACACCCGCGCACTGCTGTCGGTTCCCAGGACCTGTACCGTCTCCAGAAACTTTGTCTCATCTTCCCCGATCATATCCGCCCGCTCCTGCAGCCGCACCTCCACATCTGCAAGATAACCGACCAGACCATGATACCCAACATGATAACCGGCTGTCAATGCCACAAACAGAATAAAGCACAGATAGGTCCCATAGTTCTTCACAAGAGCAGGCATTCTTTCCTTTTCAAAGAAACGTCCGCCATGCTCCAGCCAGATCCCCGACAGAAAGATGATCGTGCCAATCGTAAAAGGCGCCCCGTAGCGCTCGATCGAGGAGATCATGCCCGACGGCTCTAAGTACTGCGTCTCTGTGGCAAAGATCGTGATATGCGCCAGAAAGATAACACCGTAAAACACGGCCCCGCTGACCACACTAAACCATAAGACTATTTTTCCCGTCTTCGTCGGAATTATCTGCGCCTTATCAAAAAGAACCACAACCAGGCAGACGCAAAGATAAAGCAATAGAGGGGTCAGATCGACTGCAATGCTTCTCTCCTTGTGCAGTGGAAATCCTGCAAAAGCTTTCATAAAGGCGCTGGCAAATTCTCTCGTATAACCGGAAATCCCGTATTCATCCGTGGTCATGTACTTGACCGCCGTGGATGTCGTCTTCGTAATCCGCCGCATCAACAGGCAGAAGAGCATCCAGCTGCCGCCTGCAAAAAGCGGCGCTGCCGCCACCAAGACAGCCTTTCCTGCCGCCGCGCGCTTTCTGGACTCCTGCCATGTGCTGCATCTGTACAGTACAAGAAATACCAGCCCAAACAGCGCCCAAACAAATCCAATTGATTTGACTAACACCAGCACGCCTAAGTAGAGCGCCAGCCTTCCATAATAAAACAGCTCCCTCTTCCCTTCCCTGTCTGTCGCCGCCAGCAGAAATCCTCCGTAGATACATGCCATCGTCAGATCTGCACAGAATCCTTCATATCCATACACCTCAGCGATACTTGGAAGAAACCACAATGCCGCCGCCAGCGGGACAAGCACCAGCGGATTTTTTCCCTTGAGCTTTCGCAGCAGCGGAAAAAGAAATGCCAGATTCATTGTATAATAGCCGACAAACGCAAGTCCCTCCCGGAACATTCGGGGATCCAAATGCAGGAACCACCATTTGATCAGTTGTCCGCCCGGCGGATAATCTCCAAACTCCGGCGCAGCATTCGCATATTTGCCTGCAAATCCATCCAGATAGTACAGCGATTTCACATCTGTCGCCCAGAAATTAATGTCGTCCCACCAGGTTACAACTTTGCCTGACGTGCACAACACAACCACAAGCAGCAGGAAAACCGCCGTCACGAAAGACGGCTCCGTCATTTTATCAAGACACATCCTTCGTATTCTCTGGCGTTCCTCCCGCTTCCTGCCCAAAACCACCACGACAGATCCCCCGATTGTCATACCGGCGATCTGGTCGATCCACGACAAGTGATGCACCATTGCCAGCCCGTACAACACAAACACCAGCATACAGAGAAATACGGGCATCGCCTCCGTCAGACTCACCTGAAAATAACCGGCCAGCCAGAGCATGCAGACAAGTGCAAAACAGATATGTAAGATTCCAACAAAACTAAGCATAGATCACCCTCACGCCACAATCGACTCCTTTTTTGTTCCACAAAGTATCACCCTGTCACTTCTGACAGGGCGACCCTTTCCTCGTATTCCATTTCCAAACCTTTAAACTTCCGGCTCTATCAATCCGTAAGTATTGCCTTTGCGCTTATAAACGACGCAGACTTGATCAGTCTCCGCGTTACAGAATACATAGAAGCTGTGTCCCAGCAGTTCCATCTGCACACAGGCATCTTCCGGATACATCGGCTTGATATCAAACTTCTTGGTCCGAATGATCTGTACGTCCTCATCATCCATATAATCTTTCTCTATGAACTCCTGACGGAAATACGGCGACGACTGTTTCTTATCGATCAGCTTATTCTTATATTTCTTAAGCTGTCTCTCGATAATCTCCTCCACCAGATCGATGGACACATACATATCACTGCTGACCTGCTCGGAACGGATGATATTACCTTTCACAGGAATCGTCACTTCTATCTTCTGCCTGTCCTTCTCAACGCTCAAGGTAACATGTACTTCCGTTTCCTCCGTAAAATACTTCTTCAGCTTGCCAATCTTGTCCTCCACTGCGGACCTTAATCCTTCTGTTACTTCAATATTCTTTCCAACAATTATAAATTTCATATCACTCATCCCTTCCATTGGATTATTGTATAGTCATTATAGCATATTTGCACTACTTGTTGCAACAATTCATGTGATATGTTTTTTCATAACAACTTCACAAAACATCCGTTCTTTCAGTTACCATAACTTCTGCTTGTCCACACCCGGAAAATTCTGTGGATATCGTGGATAACTCGGTGTATAAATATGTTTTTCCCTTGAAATCGAGCTTTTTAGCTGTGGATATCTCCGTTTTTCCTGTCAGCCGTTTTTCCCGGACCTCCAGGTATTTTGTACAAGATATACAAATCCTTTTGCTCAGCACGCTCAATCAGAGAACCAAAAAAGGCGGCCTGTTTCGACCGCCTTCTGCTTCACACGCTAAATTACTTTCTGATCTGTCATTAGAAAATCCTTCTGATCGAGAGGATTGGACGATACGTCGCGCTGGACACGATGATACCTGTCTTAGAAGTTGACGCATGTACAAGCTGTCCATTGCCGGCGTAGATCCCTACATGGCCGGAATAGCATATGATATCACCCGGCTGCGCATTCTCCAGTCCATTCACTGTCGCGCCTACGCTTCTGTCTGCTGCAGAAGAATGCGGCAGGCTCACGCCGAAGTTATTATACACGCTCATAACAAATCCCGAACAATCCGTACCGTTCGTCAGACTGCTTCCGCCATATACGTAAGGATTCCCGACAAACTGCATTGCAAATTTCACAACATCAGAACCGGTACTGCCGGTAGGACTCTGGTACGTCTTACCGCCGTCCCCTTTCGAACTGCCTGAGGAAGAAGACTTGGAAGATACTTTCTTTCTTGCCGCTTCCTGGGCCGCTTTCCTTGCCGCCTCTTCTCTCTCCAGTCTCGCCCTCTCTTCTTCGATCGATTCTGCTTTCACAAACTCTGTGGACAAAGTAACATAATCGGTGGAGACATAGCCGTCTCCTTCTTCGATATTGACCTTAACCCAGCCGTCCAGCTCTTCTGTAACGATCAGTTCGTCTTCGATCGGCACCAGACCCAGTACCGTCTCATCCATACCCGGCTGTTCCCGCACCTTCAGGGTCGTGGTCGTAACTGTCGCAATCCGTGTTCCTACTTCCTTGGCATAATCGACAGCATCGTCACCTGTCACGCAATACTCGCCTTTGACATAGCCTTCTACCGATCCTGAATTGATCTTATACCAGCCGTTCTCTTCCTCGATGAAATTGCCGACGGATTTATCATACAGTTTACCGACAATATTTCCTTCCTCGCTGGGCAGATCTCTGACATTCACATAATCATGAACCTTCGCTATGACCAAGTTACGGAAACTCTCTTCTTCTTCCGACAAGCCAGTCTTAGCCGCTTCTCTTAAGTCTCTGGTATATCCTTCACTGACGACTACCGTATCTTCAATCTTCTTGGAGTGAGCGGCGCTGACCTTGTTGTCAGTGCTTGCCAACTCTGCAAATCCTCCGACCTGTACGCTTCCCACGCTCGTTCCGTCAACTTCTGCCTCCTTGGCGGCATCCTTCTCGGACTCCTCCTGCAGACTGGAAAGCGCCGTGGACTTCTCTTCATCCTGTAAGGAAAAATCAATGCCCGCCGATGGCAGCACCGAACCGACACTGCCGGTAGCGCTTGCATCAAGCCCCATTCCTGAAAAAGCTAAAACTGCTGTCATTGCACATGCTGCTATTTTTATATTCTTCTTCATAGATCCCTCTTCATGTATTTTATCTCATTTGTTACAAAATTGTTACATCTGGGTATAATATATCATCAGAGAAACCATTTGTCAACTACAGCATATTCTAAAAAGAGTCGCATAGATACGCAAGTTCTTGTGTTTTTATGACAAAACACAGAAATTTCACATTTATCACAAATATTAAATTTGTTACAAAATATCTCTGTACCGCGCCGTCACAGCGCCTCCTGTGCATTCAGATACTGCTCTGCAGAAGCCACTGCACAGGCGCCGTCAGCGACCGCCGTAATAATCTGCCTGACCTGTTTTGTGCGGATATCCCCTGCCGCAAAAACACCCGGCACTCTCGTCACACAGTCCTCACCGGCCAGAACATATCCTCTCTCATCACAGGGAATATTTTCCGAAAAAGGCTCGGTGTTCGGATGCATGCCGACCGCTATGAAAACTCCCTCCACAGATAACTCTTCTTCTGACTGATCTACCGTGCTTCGTAACGTTACCTTTTCCGCCAGGTCAGATCCGCTCACGCTCTTTACTGTTCTGTTCCACAGAATCTCCACATTCTCACAGGCCATCAGCTTCTTCTGCAGGCTCTTCGCCGCCCGCAGGCTGTCTCTGCGATGGATCAGCCATACTTTCTTACACATCCGCGCAAGATAGATGGCATCCTCCACCGCCACGTCTCCGCCGCCGACTACCGCCACGCTTCGCCCTCTGAAAAAGGCCCCGTCGCAGGTAGCACAGTAGGACACGCCCTTCCCCTTATATTCCTCTTCTCCCGGTACTCCCAGCGTGGCATGTTCTGCCCCCGCCGCAAGAATCAGTGCCCTTGCCTCATAAATGGTTCCGTCCGCCGTCTTTACTTGTCTGCTCTGTCCTTTATCCACGACTGCCGTGACCTGCGCCGTCTGAAAAGGCACCCCCAGGTTGTCTGCATGTTCTTTGAACTTCATGCCCATGTCGAATCCATTGATCCCAGGCATCCCCAGATAGTTATCTACCTCGTAAGTGTTCAAAACCTGTCCGCCGCTCATCGGCTTTGCCTCCAAAACTAATAAATCCAGTCCTGCGCGGCTGCCATAGACCGCCGCCGACAATCCTGCCGGCCCTGAACCAATAATGATCAAATCATACATACACTCTTTCGTTGCCCGTTCTGGCAAGATAACCGTTCAGCCATCGGCTTCCTGTTACCCGGCAACTCTCCTTTCACAAAAATCTGCTTTTCACTCTGTGGCTTTTACTATATAATAGTTCTAATGAATATCGTAGTATCTGCTTCTCAGGATTTCTTTGAAGCCGCTCACGGTAATAGTATAACACAGATTGGTTCTTTATGAACACATAGAGGTCATATTATGTTAGAAGAAAAGATCCCTGTCGTTTCCAAATATGCACTCGTCACCGGCGCTTCCCGCGGAATTGGTTCCGAAATCGCGAAAGATCTGGCGAAAGAAGGTTTCCATCTCTATCTGACCTGCAGACATAACGGCGGTCAGCTGTCTGCTCTGGCTCAATCTCTCACGAAACAGTATGGCGTCTCCTGTTTTCCCATCGTGGCGGATATGGGAGATCCTTCTGATGTTGACCGCTTATTTTTGCAGATGCCGTCGTTGGACGTACTGGTCAATAACGCCGGCATCTCTTATGTTGGGCTGCTGCATGAAATGTCTGTCTCTGACTGGCAGGAAATAATGCACACAAACCTGGACGCCGTCTTCTATACCTGCCGGCACGCGATCCCGCTGATGCTGCATCGTCACAGCGGAAAAATCATCAATATCTCTTCCGTATGGGGCAATGTGGGAGCCTCCATGGAAGCTGCCTACTCTGCTTCCAAGGGCGGTGTCAACAGTCTGACCCGCGCACTGGCAAGAGAACTGGCTCCCAGCGGCATACAAGTCAATGCGATCGCCTGCGGCGTGATCGACACGGATATGAACAAATGCTTTTCGGCAGAAGAAATGGAAGCGCTGCGGCAGGAAATCCCTGCTGACCGTATTGGTCAAGCATCGGAAGTAGCGCAGATGGTAGCTTCTCTCCTCCATGCACCCGATTACTTGACTGGTCAGGTCATTGGATTGGACGGGGGCTGGATGTAGCAGCGTGAGAAGAACATTAAGAAACTCTAAGGCAGCAAAGAACGCAGCCTAAAAGTTACTAAATGTTCCAGAGAATGCCTAAAATACGGGCATTCTCCCAGACAATCCTGCTTGTCTTGTGATTTGAGATTCCGCAGAACGGAATCATGGGAAGGTTAGCGTGATTAATATACGAAACGCAGAAACGGAGTTAAAATGTCTGTTACTACAAAGGAAATCGCAGAAATCTGCAATGTCTCAAGAACAACCGTGACCCGCGCTCTCTACGGCAAGGGGCGGATCAGCGAAGAAACCAAAAAGTATATTCTGGACACCGCTGACAGATTAGGGTATCAGCCTGATCTGCTGGCACGCAGCCTGGTCAAGGGACGATCCATGACAATCGGCGTCGTCCTCTGCGACCTGAAAAACATGTACTTTCCCAAGGTGATCGATGCCATGGAAAAGATTGCCCGCGAACACGAATATATCCTGAATATTACCCTGCATGACAACAATGCCGAGACAGAAAAAAATATCATCAGACAACTCGCCGGACATAGAATTGACGGCCTGATCCTTGACCTTGCAAGCGATGTCGATTCCGATTATTCTTATTTAAAAGACTACTCCTTCCCGGTTATCATCATTGGCGGAAAGAAAATGGAAGAGTACCCCTATGTAGGTAACAACGAATTTGAAGCCGCCAAATATGCTGCCAATAAGATTGCGGAATATCATTACGAATCGTTATACTTTGTCTTTCCAGAATTAAACGGCAAAGATCAGAATTCTTTCGGCGGCCACAGGCAACGCCTGAAAGGCGCCAAAAGCGCTGCCGAGACACAAAAGTTACAGTTCGATGTGCTCGGATCTGACGACTATGTACCAAAGGCCGTCTCGATCGTCAAAAGTACAAAGAAAAAGACCGCCTTTCTCTGTTCCGGCGATCTGTATGCGGGATATATCATGATGGAAATGGCTGAACATGGATTGACCGCCGGAGTCGATTATGGAATCATGGGATTCGATCATTTGGATCTCATGGGGATGTTTCCCCGCAAACTGACCACCATTGAAAACAATATCCCTTCGGTCGGTACGCGGTCCATAGAACTGCTGTTAGATCTCATTGCCAAAAAGAAAGTCGAAAAAACCATTTATATCCCCCACTCTTTTATCGAGGGAGAAACTCTGTAGATCCCCTTATGGCTGTCTCACACCGGAGAATGCCAGGAGCAAAAATCCATGGCATTCTCCGCCTGAGTAAGCTTTCTCTTCCTCAAGAATTATTCACAGATCCTATACCTGAGCACATTCCAGGAATGCGGTTTTAGGATCTCGTTGATCTTCCCCGCCTCCGGCGCATTTACAGATACTGCTTTCGGGACGACCCTATACTCGTCCGAGAACGTGTTTTTATCTTCCATATTATCAGAATACAGCTCTAGCCTTTCCAACGCTTCCAGGTTCCCAAAAGAAGTGAAATCCACCTGCAGTTCCACTTCCTCTTCTCTGTCCAGATTGGCACACAGAAGAACGATTTCTTCCCGTTCTGGCTGATATACACAGGCCGTCTGCAGAGCATCATGTTCTCCATAATGATCTGTCGTAAGCGTGGGCATTTCTTCCACCGAGGCTTTCAGACAATACCCCTCTGCGGCATATTTTGCCGCTTCCTGAAAGGGATAGAAGACAGACTGTCGGATCGCCCTGCCCTGTGGATCTGTGGAGATCATACCCCCTTCATTGACCAAAAGAGACTGGCAGGCCAGTTTCACTCTGTCGCTGTGCTCAAGCAGGACACACAGAAATCCTCCATAGATCACTGCGTCATATTGAGAATACTCTGCAAATCCATACTCCTGAGACACTATCCCCGGATCGGCTGCGCTTAAAGTGACAAGTCCCCACTCGTCGAAGGAAAGAAGAATCTCCTTATCGCTGTGCCTTTTTCCCTTTACAAAATCACAGGCACTGGTGATTGTCCGAATAAAAGATCTCATGTTTGTGAAGAAATAAGGCACATCACGGATCGTATTGCCGTGCTCATATACTTGTCTTTTCTCAGGATGGTAATTATAGTAACGGTGAATAGACAGATAATCGATATAATCATAAGCTTCCTCCAGCACGATCCTATCCCAGTCCCCATAAGTCTTATGACCGATCTCATTGGTACAACTGCCGCACGCGATCACTTTGACATTGGGATCCATCCACTTGGCAATCTTGGCCGACTCTTTCAAGATTCTTGCATACTCGTGCGGTGTACGCATACAAATCTGCCACTCCCCGTCCATCTCATTCCCAAGACAATAATATTTAATATGGTAGGGATCCTCATGCCCATTCTTCCGTCTAAGATCGCTCCACTGCGTCCCCTTCTCCACATTACAGTATTCCAATAGTTCCCCCGCATCCTTCGGCGTCCCGGTTCCCAAATTTGCCGCAAGCAACGGTTCTATTCCCAGCTTCTTTATATAAGGAATAAACTCATCTATTCCTACCTGGTTATTCTCGATCACACCCCATGCCAGCTCCTTCCGTCTCGGCCTGTTTTCCCGTTCTCCGATCCCATCCTTCCAGTCGTACCCAGACACGAAGTTTCCGCCAGGATATCGAATGGTTCTTACCCCCAATTCCTGGATCAACTCTTTCACATCTTCCCGAAACCCCTCTTCATCCGCACGACTGCATTCCGGTTCGTAGATTCCTCCATACATGCATTTGCCAATATGCTCTACAAACGATCCAAACAGAGCAGGTTCCACGAAACCTATCTGATAATGCCTGTCGTAGATCATAGCTGCCTTTTTCATTCTACTGTTCCTCCCTTTCTCTTATTCTGTAAGCTCATAACCATAAACCGCCAACCGGTCTACCCCTTTATTCCCGTGCTCACCTGTCCTTCAACAAAATATCTCTGCCCGAAAATATATAAGAGCAGCATCGGAACCAGCGAAAATGCCGCACATAGAAATGCCGGTCCATACTCCGTTGTATGTGTTCCGATAAACATTGCCAGTCCGTTGGCAAGCGTACGCATTCTGGAACTGCTCGCTACGATCATCGGCCACAGCAAGTCATTCCAACAATTGTTGATACTCAATACAAAGATTGTAATGCACGTAGGCTTAATGAGCGGCAGCATGACTTTCCAAAATATTGCAAATTCACTGCAGCCATCCATTCTCGCCGCTTCCTGCAATTCCCCCGGCAGACCGTCGAAAGATGCCCTTGCCAAAAAGATCCACTGCGCTGAGGCAATCTTCGGTATGATCAGCCCCGCATAAGAATTCAGCCATCCCAGATAATGAACCTCAACATACAACGGTATCATGATCACCTGAAAAGGGATCATCATGGTAGCAAGAAATAGAAGAAAGAGGACATTTTTAAACTTAAACTGCAGCCGCGAAAATGCATATCCGGCAAGGGCATTTACCAAAACAGCCGGAATCGACGTGCCAAACGCATACACAAGAGAATTTACCGTATATGCCACAATATCGATCCTTGCTTTCACTGTATGCCAATTACTCATCGTAACCGTCTTTGGAAAGAACGTCGGCGGCCAGGATATAATATCCTTTTCCAATTTAAAGCCACTGAAAACAAGCCAGAAGATCGGAAGTAGAATTAACATTGCCAAAAAGCTCAACAAGATCTTGACCGGCAGCTCTGCCATCCATTTTCTTCTCTTCATACTTGCACCTCATGTCTTTCCAAACACAAACGTTCTGTGAAAAGTACGGTGCAAGTATTCAGTACATGCACACACGCAAGCGTGGCGCGTGTACGCTCAGCGCAGCAAATGCGCAGAGCTGTTGCCATAGGTATTCTTCTCTTCATACCTGCACCTCCATCTTAATCCTGACACAAACACCCATGAAATTTCCTCCCTCATTCCGGCTTCTGAAATTATTTCTCTGCTGTCATAACGATTCACGATGTTTTCCGCATAACATATTGCTGCAGCATGATAATGACCAGGATCAACAGAAACAGAATCTCCGAAACTGCTGTTGCATACCCCATATTATGATTTTTCGTAAACGCTTCCTGATAAATATAGAGCACCATCGCATTCGTTGACTTGTTGGGTCCACCGTTCGTCAAAGTATAGATAATGTCAAACACCTGCAGTGACCCGATGATCCTGGTCATCACCAGAAACCACACAGACGGCATGATCTCCGGCAAAGTGATCGAAAAGAACTGTCTGATCCTGCCTGCCCCGTCTAACTGCGCCGCCTCAAAATAATCTTTTGAAACATTCTGGATTGCCGCAACCAGGATGATCGTAGAAATACCAAAACTTCTCCAAATAGAAATGGCAATGACCGTATAGAGCGCCGTTTCTGGATTGTTTAAAAGATTCACCTTGCCCAGACCACATCTCTGGATCCAATAGGTAAATAAACCTACATTAGAATGCAGAAGCATCTGCCATAAAATGCCCACGGTTACCGCTGACGTTATGACTGGAAGGAAATAAATACTTCTGATCAATCGGTTAAATAAGTGATTCCTGGCGATCAGCGCAGACAATGTGATTCCAACGATCATTTGCAGCGGTGTCTCGATCAGAGAATATTTCACCGTCACCCAGAAACTGTTTCGAAACTGCCTGTCCTGAAATGCCTTTCTGTAATTGTCAATCCCAACAAACTCTGCCAGTCTGAAATCCACGCCCATTTTCAGCAGACTGATCACAAAAGAGGCGATCAGCGGAAGGATGCAAAATACCAGCAACAGTATTCCTGCCGGCGCAAGAAACAAATATGCCGCATGTTCCGGTTTATTCCAATACGCCTTTATTCTTCTAAATCTCATTCCCATACCATCCCTTCCCAAACAGCATACGCATCACGATCTCCATTCTATCATTAACGACATCAGAAATTGTGCTTTTGGTTCTGCAAAACCTTCCGCTTTTACCCGTTAACCATATTTGACCAACATAGTCAAAAGATGCCTTAACCTCTGGCCAGCCGATCTTCGCCGTAATTCTCAATCACAGACTCCTCTATCAATTCCTGATAGATCTTTAACGTTGCATCCAGCGTCTCTTCTGTGCCGTCGCTATAGACCCATTCTTCCGCCATCTGAATCACCGCATTGCTTGCATCCGTGTAGCATTTCGACCCGGCCGGACAGTAGAGCACTGTCTGTACCTCTTCCGCATCCGCCGCAACTGACAGATTCGTAAGCAATTCATCCGCCTGGTATGCATCACAGTTGATCGTTGGAATATACGAAGCAATATACCCCATCTCCAATGACCATCTGCTGTTGGCCGTATCATCGATCACAGTCTCGCCATCCCCTGTATACCACCATTCCAAAAATTTCTTGACTGCCCAGGTCTCCTTTTCATCTGCACATGTGGTTACATAGAAATTACTCATATCACTCAGCGCATACTGATCAATGTTCTCCCCCGTCTGCACGGGAACGCGGGCAATCCCATAATGAATCCCGGCATTGTCAAGACCGGCTTTCAGCCATCCGCCATTGATCATCATACCGATCTGCCCTGCTAACATCATGGAATCGATATCTTTCTCATAAGGATTATTCCCCGATTGATACATATGATAAAAATACTGCATACCATCCTTCAGACCTTGATTTCCTGTCAGATTCACTTTCATCCTGCCGTCTTCAGTCTCATCCACTACTAATCCTCCAAATCTTTGCAGAAATGCTCCTGTCTGCGCCTGAAAACAATAATATAAGCCAGACCCAAAAGTATTGCTGGAAGCATCCGTTATCTTCTCTGCATATTCCTGATATTCTTCCCAGGTTACAGGCGGCGCATCGGGATCAAGCCCATTCTGTTCGAAAAGATCTTTATTATAGAATAGACACATCTGAGCGATCTGAAATGGCAGACCGTAAATCTGCCCGTCTTCTCCATAACACCTCTCCAAATAGCTTTCCAGGAAATCCTCCTTCTTCAAGTCTGTCTCATCGAAAATACTGTCAATACTCTGCAGATACCCATCATATTTATGGATACATCCTGTATCTCCCAAAAACAGGTCAGCCGCATCTCCTGTAGGCAGCCCCGACTGGAGCATTTCCGTCACACTCGAAGTGATCGTCATATCTACTGTGATCCCATAAGGATTCTCCTCGTTAAATTGATCTACAAGTTCCGTTAACGTCTCCCCGTCCGATCCGACCCAGGCATTCCAGAAAGTAATCGTGATTTCTTCTGCATCTGCAGATTCCGGCATATCCTTTTCTTCCTGCAGATCCTGTTCCTCATCCCCATCTTCCATCCCTGGCGATGTCTCAACCTGTGTATCTCCACATGCTGTCATGGATAAAATCAGCAAAGATGTCATAAATAGCGCTGCCATTCTTCTCTTCATAAGTACTTCCTCCTTCTCTCAATTATACAATTTTTATTGCGTTCACGTGTACGCGTTTGTCTTATTATATATATTTTTAACAAATTTGTCAATTATTATTTGGAGAAGTTTTTCCTGCAAAGACAATAGGTAAAGACACTACCTCAAAAAAGTCTGCATGGAAAAGAGCAGAAGTAACAGTTCAGCTTGCAGCCTCTCTGTTACGTGGGATGCAAATTGTAGTATTTTACAATTGAATTTATTATAAAATGGTTGATTATCTCAAAAAAGCCTTGATTTACAGGCATACAGGCAGGATTTCAAGCTGAATTTACTACCAATTTACTACTTTTAAGGGAAAGAGCCTTGATACGTCGCCCGGAATTCTGCAAGCTCTAATATCAGTACAGCATTGAACGAATAAAAGAAAATTGAATATGACACAGACACGGCGTTTCTCTATCCCGTAACAGGGAGAACGGAAACGTCGCTTTTTATACCCTTATGTACGCAATAGAAACAAAAAGAGCCTTGCTACAAGCGACTTTGCTGGCGTGTTTATGCCGGAGATAAGGATTTATAGCTACCCTTGGCAAAATGGCGTTCTATTGCGTAACATACCCACAGCAAAAGGAGTGCTGAATCTATGCCTATTTTCCAAAAGAATCTCAACCGAGTTTGCCCGATATTGGAAAATCCAATGCAATTAAATAAAGATATACTAAATACTGATTTACTAAGTAAAGAGAAAAGAAATACAGATATACAAAACACCCTTTCCTATCCCATCCTCGTATTATAAAGTAGTAGTGTTTATAGTCCCTCTCCAAGGACTGTATGCTATACTGTTGGAGATACTGTGGATTGTTTTTTCCCTCCTACCACTTGATGGTTTCGGAAAGGCTACAACCACAGTCTCTTTGTATATTTGTTGATCAGTTAGATACCGCATGACGGTTTATTTAGAACGAGGTTACAATCGCAGAGAGTAACTGTGGCTCTAAACAGTATCAAATACTTTACAAAGGAGATTTATTATGATCTACGTTGGAATTGATGTTGCCAAAGATAAGCACGACTGCTTTATCTCTACCTCGGATGGAGAAGTATTGTTTAATGCCTTTGCCATCCCTAACAGCCGCGAGGGTTTTTATTCCCTTTTCCAGAAAATCCAATCTGTAACTAAGGATCTGTCCAAAGTAAAAGTAGGACTCGAAGCCACCGGACACTACAGTTACAACCTTCTGGGTTTTCTCTTTAGTAAAGGTCTGCTAACCTACGTTATCAATCCGTTACATACCAATCTTTACAGAAAAAGCCTGAGCCTTAGAAAGACCAAAACGGATAAAGTGCCCGTACGATCGCTTCCATGATCATGTCTGATGTGAACTTAAAGTCCTACTCAGACACATCTTACCACAACGAGGAATTAAAGTCATTAACCCGCTACCGTTTTGATAAGGTCAAGGAACGGGCAAAACTGAAATCCTCTGTGTCCCGCCTTATCTGTATTCTTTTCCCGGAACTGGAGAAACTTGTTCCTACGATCCATATGGCTTCCATCTATGCTCTCTTATCGGAGTTCCCCTCTGCTTCGGCAGTTGCTTCTGCTCATCTGACCAGACTCTCAAACCTTCTTTCAAAAAGCTCTAAAGGGCGTTACGGAAAAGATGCTGCCATCATCTTTCGGGAAGCGGCAAGGTGACCCGTCCCCGCCAGCATAGACACCTTAAACGAAAGGATTCTATCCGGTTCTTAGTTTTGCTCGTTTTTTCTGGTTTTTTCATCTTCACAAGATAGCGGAACGATTTTTCTCTTGCCCGCTGTGCCTGTGTGACGACTTATTCAAAAGCTGCTATGCCGCTTTCAAATCTGTCTGGTGTCTACGGTAGTAGTCCTCTGTCGTCAGACAGCCGTTTGCCTCGTGGATACGCTTACGGTTATAAAGTATCCATATATATTCGAATACTGCTGATCTGGCTTCCCCTGTCGGAGTGCAGGATACAGCCCTCAGTTGACCGCGTATGCCGCACAGCATCTTTCAGGGCAGCTATCACAAGTTCTTTTGTCATACGCCCGTCCATGGATATACCGACGATCTTAT